>CAWCUJ010000029.1:0-42594 GCA_963798675.1 uncultured Actinomycetes bacterium
AGCCAGCTCACCGTGCCGATGCTCACCGAGCCGACCAGCGCCCAGCGCGAGGCCTTCAGCCTCCTCGGCGCATCGATCCCGCTGACCTTGACGTAGCCAGAACACCACCAGGCCAGACGGTAAAACACCAGCTCAGACCCGAAATCGCCGGCCGGATTGGCCGTAACTTCGGGCTAGAGGTACCTGAGGTGCTGTGGTCGCCCGATAGGCGGGAGATGCCCGGTCACGCGGCTAGGCGGCACCTGACTCAGCGCCGGATCGTCCTGCCGTTCCGCAGCAGCCCGCTCACCCTGCAGGCCTGCGCCGAGGCCGAAGAAACCTAGAACTCGGCGAATACGCCCTCGCGGCGGTCGTAGTCGTACCGGTAGATTTCGCGTCCGTCCAGGTAAGCCCGCTCCGCCCGGCTCATCACGTCTAGCGGGTCGCCGGACCAGATCACCACGTCGGCGTCCTTGCCGACGGCGAGCGAGCCGATCCGGTCGGCGCAGCCGATGATCCGAGCCGGGTGGATCGTCACCGCGCGCAGAGCGGTCACCGGGTCCAGGCCCTCCTTGACCGCCAGCGTGGCCTGGTGGATGAGGAAGTGGATCGGCACCACCGGGTGGTCGGTGGTGATCGCGATCGTCACCCCGGCCGCGGCGAGCCGACCCGGGTTGGCCAGCGACCGGTTGCGCAGCTCTACCTTGGACCGGCTAGTGAACAGCGGGCCGATGATCACCGGGATGGACGCGGCCGCGATCTGGCCGGCCAGCAGGTACGCCTCGGTGCCATGGTCGATCACCAGGTCATAGCCGAACTCCCTGGCCATCCGCATCGCGGTCGCGATATCGTCCGCGCGGTGGCAGTGCTGCCGCCAGGGGATCTCGCGGCGCAGCACCCGGCCCAGCGCCTCGAGCTTGAGGTCGCGGTCCACCGGAGCGGAGTCGTCCGTCGCCGCCGCCAGCTTCGCCTGGTAGTTCTGGGCGGCGACGAACGCGCCGCGGATTACCGCGGCGGTGCCCAGCCTGGTCGACGGGGTCTCGTTGCGCTCGCCGTAGACGCGCTTGGGGTTCTCGCCGAGCGCGGACTTCAGGCCGGCCGGCTCGCGCAGCACCATCTCGTCCACGGTGCGGCCCCAGCACTTGATCGCGACGGTCTGCCCGCCGATCGGGTTGGCGGAGCCCGGGTTGACGTTGACTGCGAGCACGCCGCCGGTGATCGCGTCGCGGAAGCCCTGGTCGGCCGGGTTGATCGCGTCGAGCGCGCGGACATGGGCGGTGACCGGATCGGTCCGCTCGTTGGTGTCCTGGCCCGCCCAGCCTTCGGCTTCCTCGGCCACGCCAGCGTGGGCGTGCGCGTCGATGAAGCCGGGCAGCACCCATTTCCCAGTCGCGTCGACCACGTCCGCGCCGGACGGCACCGCGAAACCGGGATCCTCGACCGCCGCTATCTTCCCGTCCCGCAGCAGGACGGTCCCGCCGTCCACCGGGTCGCCCTCGATCGGCACAACCCGGCCCCCGGTAATCGCGATAGTCTCCGCCACGCTTCGCCTCCGCACCCCAGCCGATGTCCGGCTTGTCCCGAATTAATGATAAAACGGCAACTGATACCGCCCTATCGACCAAGCGCGGAGAGTCTACCCCCGTAAACCTCATAAACCCCTTGAACCCCGTGACGCCCTCAGAGACCTTAAGGCACCAGGAATCTGGCGACCTAACGAACCGAGGTACCGGTCCGGTCGTAGGCGATAACGGTGCCGTCGGCGGACTTCGTGGTTTCCATCTGACTCACCCGAGTGCTGGTTAGCGTGTGCGGCCACCCATGTGACGACGGAGCCAGCCGGAAGTCACGGCCTTAGCTGGGCGGCCAGGTAACGCGCCCTTGCCGATCGCCTCGACCTCGTCCGGGTCCAGTTCGACGGACGCGGCGGCGATATTCTCCTCCGCGTGCCTGGGCGAGCCGGTGCCCGGGATCGGGAGGATCTGCGGCGAGCTGGCCAGCAGCCAAGCCAGCACGACCTGGTGCTGGGTCACGCCGTGGTGCTCGGCGGCCGCGGCCACCGCCGGGTTCTTATCAGACTCCTGCACCGGGGCCCAGGGCAGGAACACCAGTTGCTCCTGCTCGCACAGGTCTATCAGCGGTTCCGACCGGCGATCGGACGCGTTGTACCTGTTCTGCACCGACACGATCGGGACGATCTGCTGCGCCTCGCGCAACTGGGACTCCGAAACGTTTGAGATGCCGATGTGACGGATCTTGCCCTCGTTCTTCATCTCGGCGATCGCGCCGATCGATTCGGCCAGCGGCACCGCCGGGTCGGGGCGGTGGAACTGATACAGCGGTATCTGCTCGAGCCTGAGCCGTCGCAGGCTGCCCTCGCAGGCCTCGCGGAGGTGCTCGGGCCGTCCGTTGGCTTCCCAGCGGTTCGGGCCCGGCCGGACCAGGCCGCCCTTGGTCGCGATCACCAGGTCATCCGGGTAAGGGTAGAGCGCATCGGCGATCAGGGGCTCGCTGACCCCGGGGCCGTAGGAGTCGGCTGTATCGATGAAGTTGACGCCGAGCTCCACCACCCGCCGGAGCGTGGCAATGGCCTGGTCCCGGCTGGGCGGCTCGGCCCAGATGCCGGGCCCGGTGATCCGCATGGCCCCGAACCCCATCCGGTTGACGGTCAGATCGCCGCCGACGTCGATGGTCCCGGCGGCCGCGGCAGTTGGGTGCGCGTTCACGCGATACCTCCTCCTTGTCCTCACCGTCACCCTCTCACGTCCTCAACCTCCGCGCGCGGGAGCGGGGAGGAACACGGGGCACACCAGCAGCGGGCCGCAGACGGCGCGACGGCCCTTCCCTGATAAGTGACGCTTCTTCTTCCGGTGCGGTTTCGGTGCCGGGCGGGCGGTCCGGCGGTCACCGTCACATTGGCTGTTGAAATGCTTCGGCAGACCTGGCGGCGTGACGGCAGCGAAGGTTCGTTTCACTTTCCCCCGGCTGATTAAAGTCCGCTGCGGCTCCAAGGCTGGCACAATGGCGAGCCGAAGCCCGGTAAGTCGGGCGGGTTATAAAGCGTGTCGTCAGCAATCAGGTGCTGATTTTTGTCAGCGCCTTGGCTAGTTTTACCGCTTTTTTCAGCGTTTGTATGTCATAGGAGCCGTAATGCCGCTTGCCGTTGACGAAGAACGTCGGCGTTCCCGACACGTTGGACAGGTCGGCGGAATCCACATCCTCGCTGACGTGCGCGGCACCCGCGTGCTTGCGCAGGTCGGCGGCGAACCGGTCGGTGTTCAGGCCGAGCGAGGCCGCGTACCCCATCAGGTCACGGGGGTGCAGCGCGTCCTGGTGGTCCAGGAGCAGGTCGTGCATCTCCCAGAACTTGCCCTGCCGTCCGGCTGCCTCGGCGGCCTCGGCCGCGAACTGCGCGTCCGGGTGGACGTCGGTCAGCGGCAGGTGCCGCCACACGTACCTGACGTCGCCGAAATCCCGCAGCAGCTCCCGCACGGCGGGCTCGGCCTGGCCGCAGTAGGGGCACTCGAAGTCCCCGTACTCGACCACGGTGACCGGGGCTTGCTCCGGGCCGCGGATGTGATCCCGGCCGCGGGCTACCGGCACGACCAGGTTGGTGATGGTCTCGGCCGTGCCCAGCAGCGCGCGCAGTCTGGTCCGGGTCGGCAGCCGGTTGACCAGCCGGAAGACGAGCCAGGTCAGGCCCGTCGCGGCCGCCGCCGCGGACAGGATGCCCAGCTTCGCTTCGGCCAGCTCGGTGCCGCTCAGCGCCAGCGACGCGATCAGCAGGGACACGGTGAAGCCGATCCCGGCGACCGCCCCGGCGCCGGCGACCGCGCCCCAGCCGACCGGCGGGGTCAGCCGCCCGTGGCTGAGCCGGGAGACCAGCCACGCGCAGCCGGCCGTGCCCAACGGCTTGCCCAGCAGGTAGCCGACCAGGATGCCGAGCGTGATGGGCGAGGTGTAGGCGCGGGCCAGGAATCCGGCGTTCAGCACGATCCCCGCGTTGGCCAGCGCGAACAGCGGCACGATGACATAGCTGGTCCACGGGTGGAAGATCTGTGAGAGCCGGTCGTTCGGCGAGATCGCGGTGCGCACGCCCGCGCGCGCCGTGGCGGCCAGCTCGGCGGTGGGCTGCTCGCGGAACATCCGGAAGGCCTCGGAGGCCTGCTCCAGCGAGGCCCGGGTCGCCGAGTAGGCGTAGGTCAGCAGGCCCATGACCAGGCCGACCACGATGGGGTCCACGCCCGACTTGAGGAACGCCACCCAGGCCGCGATCCCGATGACCAGGTAGGCGGGCCCGTACCGGACCCCGCGCGCCCGGATGACCAGGACCACGGCGAGGAGCCCGACCCCCAACAGTAGCGGGATCACGTCGATGCGCCCGCTGTACGCGATCGCGATGACCGCGATCCCGGCCAGGTCGTCGACGACGGAGAAGGTGAGCAGGTAGGTGCGGACGCGATCGGGCAGCCTGCGGCCGACCAGGGCGAGCGCGCCGAGCGCGAAGGCGGTGTCGGTCGACATCGCCATGCCCCAGCCGTGCTCGGACGGCCTGCCGGCGTTGAAGACCAGGTAAATGCCGATGGGCACCACCATGCCGCCCAGGCCGGCCAGGAACGGGATCGTGGCCCGGCTGCGCACCCTCAGCTCGCCCATGTCGAACTCGCGCCGCGCCTCCAGCCCGACGACGAGGAAGAACAGCGCCATTAGCCCGGAGTTCACGAACTCGCGCAGGTCGACGACCACGCCCGAGCTGCCGACCAGGAAGGAAAGCTGCGTCGCCCAGAACGTGTCGTAGGAAGAGACGCTGATGTTCGCCCAGATCAGGGCGGCCAGGGTAGCGCCCGCGAGCACCGAGGCGCTGCCCGTCTCAGTCCGCAGGAACGTGCGCAGCGGCGTCTCCATGCGCCGCGCCCAGGCCGTCCGCCCGGAAAACGGTTCCCCAGACCCCTCAGCGGCCTCAATGGACTCATCAGCGGCAGCAGCTTCAGCGGCCTCAGCAGCAGCAGCATCAGCAGCAGCAGCATCAGCGGAAAGCTCGGCAGACTCAACAGCCTCAGACGGCGATTCGCTCACCGCAGCCTCACGAACCCATCTCGTACGTGGTGATCACCCTCGCCATCCCGCTTTCGGTCAGTTCCCTGATCACGTCGGGCCGTGGTGCGTGCCCTTCCTCATCGAAATTATCGTGAATAATCTACGATCGCAGACCCGGCAGCCGGAGGCGCGGATGGCCCTCATGTTTCTCAACGGCGATGGGATGCGCGGCGGGCGCGCGCACTATACCATCGAGGGCGTGCCGCTGATCGGCGAGCGGCGCACCGCGCCACGGTACCGGTTCTACTCGGTCCGCGACGAGTTCCCGGCGCTCTACCCGGCCGCCGAGGGCGGCCGGGCCGTCCTCGGCGAGCTGTACGACGTGCCCATGGGCCCGCTGAGCGCGCTGCTGGCCACCGAACCCCTCGAACTCGAGCTCTCGATCATCGAACTACAGGACGGCGAGCTGTCGTTCGCCATGGTGCTGCGCAACGCCGAACACGACCTCGGCATCCACAAGGACATCACCAGCCACGGCGGCTGGCGCGCCTACCGGGCCAGCCTGGCTGCCAAGGTTCAGCCCAGCTCAGACTGAGCGACGGCCCGCTCGCCCCGGATCCACACCCCGGCCACGTCCGCCGGGCTGGCGAGCGCGAAGATCCTGGCCAGCGCGTCGGTCGTGTCGCGGGCGTGGCGGAGGTTGACCGCCAGCGTGCTCCCCGCGGCCGGACGCAGCCAGAACGGCGTCGAAGTCCTTGCCCACCGCGAAGTCGCCCACCCGGTGGTCCAGGCCGAGCGCCCGCGCGCCGGCCCGGGTGGCCAGGTACAGCAGATGCGCAGGCGTCAGGGGAAGCCCGGCGGCGCCGAGCAGCTGCTGGATGAAGTAGGCCTGCAGCGCCTCCTTGGGCAAGAACAGGCCCGCGCCCGCGCCCACGTCAGAGCCGAGCGCGACCCCGATGCCGTGCTCGACGTGCCGGCGCAGCGGGAACAGCCCGCTGCCCAGGGCGGAGTTGCTGGTCGGGCAGTGCGCGACCGACGCGCCGTGTTCGGCAAGCAGCGCGAGCTCGGCGTCGCCGGGGTGGACGTTGTGGGCGAACACGCTGCGCGCGGTGACCAGGCCGTGTCGGCCGTAGGTGTCCAGGTAGTGGCGCGCCCCGGGGAACAGCCCGGCCACCGTCGCGATCTCGGCGAGGTTCTCGTTGATGTGCGAGGTGAACCAGACGCCCTTGCCGAGCAGCTCCGCGCAGGCGTCGAGCATGTCGTCGGACGCCGACAGCGAGAACCGCGGCGTGACGGCGTAACGCAGCCGGCCGCGGTCGTGCCAGCGCAGGATCAGGTCCGCGCTGTCGGTCAGCGCGCTCTCCGGTGAGTTCAGCAGGTCGGGACGCAGGATCCGGTCGCTGAGCACCAGGCCAGAGGTGATGTTCAGGCCACGCCGCTCCGCCGCGCCGAACAGCTCGTCCATGGCCAGCGCGAAGTGCGAGCCGAACACCAGCGCGCTGGTCGTCCCCGCCGCCACCAGGCCATCGAGGAACTCCGCGGCGACCGCCCGCGCGTACGCCCGGTCGGCCAGCTTGCTCTCCTCGGGCAGTGCGCACTTCTCCAGCCAGTCGAGCAGCGGCAAGCCGAGGCCGCCGATCACGCGAATCTGCGGGAAGTGCACGTGGGTGTCGACGAAGCCGGGGACGAGCAGCCCGCCGTCCAGGCGGGTGACCGGCTCGCCTGGATGCGCGTCGCGCAGCGCGGTGAGCGAGCCCCGGCCGCGGATGACGCCGTCCCGGACGCATACGGCGCCGTCCTCGGCCAGCGCGCCGGCCGGGTCGCCGGTGAACGGGTCCCCGGGTGTGTCGACCACTGTCGCGGCGTAAATCGTCATGGGGCCCCGTCACGGTCGCTCTGCTGTCCCCGCTCGCTCTGCTGTCCCCGCTCGCTCTGCTGTCCCCGCTCGCTCTGCTGTCCCCGCTCGCTCTGCTGTCCCCGCTCGCTCTGCTGTCCCCGCTTGCCTCCGGGCCGCCCTCGAGGCGCCGCCTTCCCTCGTCGCTCCTTCGTCGCTCCTCAGTCCAGGCGGCGCCGGCGGCCCTTTGGCTCGCGGGGGAGCCCGCAGGGGAGCTCGCGGGGGAGCCCGCGGGGAGGGCCTGCAGCAGCGCGGCGGCGACGGCGACGGCGATGACGGCCGGGTCTTTGCCGGTGATGCCGGGCTGGCCGATCGGGCAGGTGATCAGGGCGATCGCCTCGGGAGCGTGGCCCGCCGCGGCCAGCTGGGCCTGGAACCGGGCCCACTTGGCGTTCGAGCCGATCAGCCCGATGCCGCCGAGCGGCTGGGGCAGCCGCAGGGCCGCGTCGCACAGGGCGAAGTCCTCCGCGTGGTCGTGCGTCATGATCACGACGTGCGCGCCGCGTGGCAGCCGCTCGAGCACCTGCTCCCCGAGCAGCGTGTGGTAGATGCCGACGTCCGCGGCGCCGTCGATCACGTCGGCGAGCCGGACCCGGTCCAGTTGCTCGGCGCGCGAGTCGGCCAGTAGCAGCCGGACCGGCAGCCGCGACAAGATGCGCGCCAGCTCGTAGCCGACGTGCCCGAGGCCGAACACGGCGATGACCGGCCGGACCGGGAGCGGCTCGAGCAGCAGTCGGACGACGCCGCCGCAGCACTGGCGGCCGTGCTCGGTCCGGGCGTGCGGGCTGAGCCGGGCCTCGCGCATCTCCGGTTCGGTGGCCCCGGACTCGATCAGCTCCCGGGCCCGGGCGACGGCGGACGCCTCCAGGTTGCCGCCGCCGACGCTGCCCCAGATGCGGTCCCGGCTGACCACCATCTTGGCGCCGGCCTCGCGCGGCGCGTGGCCGTGCACCTCGGCCACGGTCACCAGCACGCCGGGCTGGCCGTCGTGCCGCAACTGCTGGGCCGCCCTCAGCCAATCCATACTGGGCCAATCCATACTGGGCCAATCCATCGTCAGACCCTCGCATAGGCGGGAGCGGCCCGCCCGGCCTGCGCGGCGTCGCGGGCGGCCTGCACCGCCCAGTAGACGGCCTCCGGCGTGGACGGGCAGGCTAGGCTGACGCTCCAGCCTGCCGGGCCGAACGCGCCCACCGCCTGCCGCAGCGCCTCGCGCACGCTGAACGCCTCCATCAGCGGCGGCTCGCCGACCGCCTTCGAGCCGTACACCACGCCGGATTCGGTGGCCCGCTCGAACAGGTGCACATTGAACACCGGCGGCAGCTCCGAGCAGCTCGGGATCTTGTAGGTGCTCGCGGTCTGGGTGTCCAGCCGGCCCCGGTGCGGCCCGTCGGTTTCGTCCCAGCGCAGTTCCTCCAGCGTCAGCCAGCCCACGCCCTGGACGAAGCCGCCCTCGATCTGGCCCAGGTCGATCAGCGGGGACAGGCTGTCGCCGACGTCGTGCACGATGTCCGCCCGCCGCAGCCGGTAGGCGCCGGTGAACCCGTCCACCTCGACCTCGGCCGCCGCGGCGCCGTAGGCGAAGTACTTGAACGGCTCGCCCTGCATTCGCGTCGCGTCCCAGTGCAGCCCGGCGGTGCGGTAGAAGCCGGCCGCCCAGAGCTGGACCCGCTGGAAGTAGGCGTCTCGCACCAGGTCGGCCCACCCGATCCGCCGCCCCCTAGAGGCGGAGCCGATGCCGATGCCGGTGACCACGCCGCCGCCGAACCGCACGTCGTCGGGGTGGATGCCGAGCTGGCCGGCTGCTACCGTGGCCAGCCGCGCGCGGATCTGATCGCAGGCGTCCTTGATCGCGCCGCCGTTGAGGTCCGAGCCGGAGCTGGCCGCGGTGGCCGAGGTGTTCGGCACCTTGTCGGTGCGAGTCGGCGCGAGCCGCACTAGGTGCATCGGCACGCCGAGCGCGGTCGCCGCGACCTGGATCATCTTGGTGTGCAGTCCCTGGCCCATCTCGGTGCCGCCGTGGTTGATCAGTACCGAGCCGTCCTTGTACACCTGCACCAGCGCTCCAGCCTGGTTGAACGCGGTGAGGTTGAACGAGATGCCGAACTTGACCGGGGTGACCGCCAGCCCCCGCTTGGCGTCCGGGTGCGCGGCGTTGAACGCGGCCACCTCGGCCTGGCGGCGGGCGAACTCGCTGCGCTCGGTCAGCAGCGACCAGATCGCCTCGAGCCGCTCGGCGTGCCGCACCGGCTGCCCGTACGGGGTGACCTGGCCGGGCGCGTAGAAGTTCCGGTGCCGCAGCTCGTGCGGCGGCAGACCCAGCCGCGGCGCGCAGCGGCCCAGGATGTCCTCGACGACGATCATGCCCTGCGGGCCGCCGAAGCCGCGGAAGGCGGTATTCGAGGCCCGGTTGGTCTTGGCCACCCGGCCGGTGACCTCGATGTCAGCGATCCAGTACGCGTTGTCGATATGGCAAAGCGCCCGGGCTAGCACCGGCTCGGACAGGTCCAGGCTCCAGCCGCCGTTGCTGGTCAGCGTGGCGCGCAGCGCGCATAGCCGCCTGCCCGAGTCGAAGCCCGCCTCCCAGGTGGCGAAGAACGGGTGCCGCTTGCCGGTCATGGTGATGTCCTGGGTGCGGTTGAGTCGCAGGCTCACCGGCCGTCCGGTGAGGGTGGCGCCGAGCGCCGCGATGGCGGCCAGCCCGTGCGGCTGGAACTCCTTGCCGCCGAAGCCGCCGCCCATCCGCAGGCACTGCACGGTGACCTGGTGGGCGGGCAGGCCGAGCACCTGCGCCACGATGTCCTGAGTCTCCGACGGGTGCTGCGTGCTCGACTGGACGAAGATCTGGCCGCTCTCGTCGACCAGCGCAAGCGCCGCCTGGGTCTCCAGGTAGAAGTGCTCCTGGCCGCCGATTTCGAGTTCGCCGCTGAACCGGTACGCGGCCCGCTCCAGCGCGGCGGCCACGTCGCCGCGGCTGACCGTTCGCTGGTGGCCCTGGTAGCTGCCGGCCTGGATCGCCTCGTGCACGGTGATCAGCGCGGGCAGCGGCTCGTAACTGGCCTCGACCGCTTCGGCGCCTAGCCGGGCCGCCTCCAGGGTCTCGCCGAGCACCCAGCAGACCGCGTGGCCGTAGTACATGACCTCGCGGGGGAACAGCGGCTCGTCGTGCTTCTCGCCGGCGTCGTTGAGGCCGGGCACGTCGCCGGCGGTCAGCACCCGCACCACGCCTGGCACCTGGCAGGCGCCCTCCGTCCGCAGGCCGCTGACGCGCGCGTGCGCGTGCGGGGCCTGGACCGGCCAGGCGTGCAGGGTGCCCAGCGTGCGGCCGACCAGGTCCTGGGTGTAAAGCGCGGTGCCGGTCACGTGCTCTTCCGCGCTCTCGTGGGAGACCGCCAGGCCCACCGCGGGCCGGTCCGGGTGGTCGGCCAGCTCGCTCAAGCTCGGGCCTCCTCCTGCTCGGCGTAGAACTTCAGCAGGGAGTTGCGCAGCATCGCGACCCGGTAGGCCTCGCTGGCGCGGTGGTCGCTCATCGGCGTGCCGGCCCGGGCCAGTTCCGCCGCGGCCGTCTCGACTACCTCGCGTGTCCACGGCCGCCCGGTCAGCGCGTCCTCGGCGGCCAGCGCGCGCAGCGGCGTGGCCGCCGCCCCGCCCAGCCCGATCCGGATCGAGGCGACCCTGGACCCGCCCTCTTCCAGCCGGAGCGCGTAGCCGACGGCGATGCTCGAGATGTCGTCGAACCGGCGCTTGGCGATCTTGTGGAACGCGGTGAGCGGGGCGACCGGGCGCGGGATGCGGATCGTCTTGATCAGCTCGCCGGGCCGCCTGACGCTCTGCCGGTAGCCGGTGAAGTAGCGGTCCAGCCGGACCTCGCGCTCGCCCGCCACCGAGGCCAGCACCAGCGAGGCGTCCAGCGCGAGCAGCACGGGCGGGGCGTCGCCGATCGGCGAGGCGGTGCCGAGGTTGCCGCCGAGCGTGGCCCCGTTGCGGATCAGCCGGGATGCGAACTGCGGGAAAAGCTCCTCGAGCAGCGGCACCCGGCCGGACCCCGAAATCAGCCGTGCCTCGATCTCCGACAGGCTCAGCGCGGCACCGATGTCGATGCGGTCGGCGCGGACCGAGAACTCGCGCAGCTCCTCGATCCGCTCGATGCCGATTGTCAGCGCGGCCCGGGCGTGCCTGATGTTCAGCTCGACGCCCCAGTCGGTGGACCCGGCCACCAGCCGGGCGTCCGGTTCGGCGGCCAGCCGGGCGAGGGCTTCGGCCAGGCTGGCCGGGCGGATGTAGCACCCCCGGGCGCTGTCGGAAGTGCTGCCGGTCATGGTGGCCGCGGGCGCGGGCGCGGGTTCGGCCAGCCGGGCCAGCAGCGGGTCGTCGGCGTCCGGCTGGCCCAGGGCGTAAGCCGCGTCCCTGATCGGCCGGTACCCGGTGCACCGGCACAGGTTGCCGCTGAGCGCGTGCAGGTCAAACCCGTTCGGCCCGTGCTCCTCGTCGGCCGGGCGGGATCCGTCCGGCCGCCCGCTCGCGCCGGATCCGTTCGGCCCCTCTGATACGGCGGGCCGCCGCCCTGGCCGGTAGTATTCGGCGGCCATCGAGCAGATGAAGCCCGGCGTGCAGTAGCCGCACTGTGAGCCGCCGCGCGCGGCCATCTCGCGCTGTACCGGGTGCAGCCGCCCCGACCCGTAGAGCCGCCCCAGCCCTTCCGCGGTCACGACCTCCTGCCCGTCGAACGCCGCGGCCAGCACCAGGCAGGCGTTGATCGCCACCCACCGCGTCTGGTTCCGCCCGTCCCCGCGCCCCTCCTCGGGGCGGCCGTCCCCGGGCCCGTCCTCGCGCGCGACCAGCACCGCGCACGCGCCGCACTCGCCCTCCGCGCAGCCCTCCTTGGCGCCGGTCAGCCCGCCGGCACGCAGCCACTCGAGCAGCGTCACGCGACCGCCGACCTCGCCAAGCTCGCGAGTCCGGCCGTTGACCACCAGTCGGGGCTCCGCCACCTGCGCTCCTACCTCCGCCGCCGTCAGCCTCCCGCGTGTGAATAACGCTTACCAGCGACGATAACCCGTCATGAGCCGGGCCAGGGACCCGCGCCCGCCGGGCCAGGGACCCGCGCCCGCCGGGCCGGGGACCCGCGCCCGCCCGGCCGGGGACCCGCGCCCGCCCGGCCGGGGACCCGCGCCCGCCGGTCAGAAGCCGGGGACGGCCTGCCAGGCCCGCCCCGGGCCGGGCGCGCCGTCGCGGATCACCGTGCCCTCGATCAGCCCGTACGGGCGGTCCGCGGCGTAGTACACCTCGTCGTCGTTCGGGAGGCCGAACGGGCTGAGGTCGACCAGGAAGTGATGCTTGTTCGGCATCGACATCCGGATCTCGGCTACCTCCGGATGAGCCTCGAGCACCTGCTCGCCCATGTAGTACAGAGTCTGCTGCAGCGCCAGGCTGTGCTTGGCGGCGAACGCCTCGAGCAGGATGCGCCGCACGTCGGCGTAGCTCTCGGCCCAGCCGACGTCGGTGCTTGCGTAGCGCCAGCGGGCGGTGACCGCGGTCGCCAGGATACGGTCGGTGGTCTCAGCCAGCGTCGTGTAGCGGTCGCGCGGGAACCCGGTGAACTCCGATCCGGTCGACTTCAGCACCACCAGGTCGGTCAGGCCCGACACCACCCAGGCCTGCGCGCCGTCGATGGTGACGACGGTGGTCCGGGTGCCGTCCCCGGCCCGGGAGAACGCGTGCCGTGCTCCGCGCCGCCCACCACGATCCGGTCCCACCGGTACTCCTCGATGCTGACCCTGGCGCCGGTCACCCACCCGAAGGAGTCCGTGAAGTGCCGGCCCAGGCGCAGGGCGAACGCCTCGATCTCGCCCACCCCGTACTGCTGGGCGAAGGCGTAGACGGTGTTCTTCTGGGTGTCGGTCGCCACCACGTGAGCGTTGTCGCCCTTCAGGTGCGCGGCGGCGAAGTCACCGCGCAGCGCGGTCGACACATTCAGGTCCTTGATCTGGTGCCGGTCACCGTCGCGGGTGACGTGCACCAGCCGGACCTCCGCCTTGCCGTACTGGTTCTCGCCGAACGTGATGGCCATCGTGCACTCCCGCCAGTATCTGTGGTCATTCGCAAATCATTTTTCTCACATTGATGAGACGAGCGAGCGCGCGGGAACGAGCCGCCCCGAGCCCTTGCCGGCCGCCCGCCGCGAAGTCTAGACTGAACGTTCAGTCAAGGTTGGGAGTCATCGTGACCACCGACACCAAGCTCGGCGCCACCAAGCTCGAGGAGATCACCGCGGCGCAGGAGGAGATCTTCGTCCGCCGCCAGCCGCGCTCTAAACGCCTGGCCGAGCAGGCAAAGCACCACCTCGCCGGCGGTGTCACGTCGAGCTGGCAGATCACCGCGCCACAGCCGGTCTGGCTGAGCCACGGCCGCGGCTCGAAGGTCTGGGACGTCGACGGCAACGAGTACGTCGACCTACACGGCGGCTACGGCGCCGCCCTGGCCGGCCACGCCCACCCAGCCATCAAGGAAGCGATAACCAGACAGGCCGGCCAGGGCACCCATTTCGCCCAGCCCACCCCGGACGCCATCGTGGTCGCCGAAGAACTCGCCCGCCGGTTCGGCCTGGCAAGATGGCGCTTCGCCAACTCCGGCACCGAAGCCACCATGGACGCGATCCACCTCATGCGCTCGATCACCGGCCGGGACCTGATCATCAAGATCGAGGGCTGCTACCACGGTCATCACGACTCGGTGCAGGTCTCGGTGGCCCCGGGGGCAGACGACGCCGGGCCAGAAAACAAGCCCAACAGCGCCCCCGCCTCCACCGGCATCCCCAGGGCCATCACTGACCTGACGCTGATCGCCACCTTCAACGACCTCGACAGCGTGGCCCGGCTCCTCGACGAGCACAAGGACCAGGTCGCGGGGATGGTCATCGAGCCGGTCATGATGAATGCCGGGATCATCAAGCCCAAGCCCGGCTACCTCGAAGCCCTCAAGGCCCTGCTGCACGAACACCGGGCTCTGCTCACCTTCGACGAGGTGAAGACCGGCCTGACCGTCGGCCCGGGCGGCGTGACGCAACAGGAGAACGTCCGGCCCGACCTCATCACCCTGGCCAAATCGCTCGGCGGCGGCGTGGCCGTCGCGGCCATCGGCGGTACCGCCGAGGTCATGGACCACGTGGCCAGCGGCGGCTATGAGATGGTGGGCACCTTCAACGGGAACCCGCTGGCCATGGCCGCGACCCGGGCCATGCTCACCGAGGTGGCCACGGCAGAGGCGTACCAGCGGATCGAATACCTCCGCCAGCGCGCCGCCGGCGGGATACACAAAGCCATCAACGACAACGGCCTGACCGCCCACGTGGTCACCGCGGGTGCCAAGGGCTGCGTCGTGTTCTCCACCGAGCCCGTGACGAACTACCGCGGCTTCCTCGGCGTGGACGACAGGTACAGTCATGCGCACTGGCTCTACCAGCACAACGGCGGGGTCTTCTTGCCGCCCTGGGGCAAGATCGAGCAGTGGCTCATCTCGGTGCAGCACGATGAGGCGGACATCGACCGCCTCATCGAGAACTTCGCCGTCTTCGCCCGAGCCGTCGGAACTAGCGGAACCGGGGACTAACACCAATGGCGCACCCGAGAGAAGGCTGGCAAGGCCACGGCCTCCCCAGGAAGATAACCCGCAGGTCCTTCCTAGGTGGCAGCGTAGGCGCGGCCCTGGCGGCGCTCGGATCCGCCCCCCTGCTCAGCGCCTGCGCCTCCGCCCTGGCCGGCACAGGCACCGTCCGGCTGCCGCGCCCGGACAACCCGGTCAAATGGCCCGTTTTCCCAGGGAACACCGCCATCGCCTCGAACCTGCCCGCCGAGCCCGGCGCCACCCTGCAGATCTACAGCTGGGTCGCCTACATCAACCAATCCGTGGTCAACGCCTTCGCCAAGAAGTACAAGGTCAAGGTGCAGATCACCACGTTCAACACGATGAACGAGGCGCTGTCCAAGCTGCGCAGCGGCCTGAGTTACGACCTGCTGATCGGCGCCACCGTCAACGTGCTCGGCCAGCTCATCGAGTCCCAGCTGGTCCAGCCGCTCAACCACTCCTATATCCCGAACATCACCCAGGCCTGGCCCGACTTCACCAACCCCTTCTACGACCAGGGCTGGCAGTACACGGTGCCGTACACGATCTACACGACCGGGATCTCCTGGCGCAAGGACCTGGTGGACGAGAACCCGTACGCGATGAGCAACCCGTGGGCGATGCCCTGGCAGGCCAAGTACAAGGGCCGGGTCGCCATCCTGGACGACTACCGGGAGTCGATCAGCCTGGGCCTGATGAAGAACGGCATCTTCGACCTCAACACCACCGACTACAGGCAGATCAACACGTCGCGCAAGGCGCTCGAGGAGCTCAGCAGCCTGGTCAACGTCCGGATCGACAACAACGACTACACCGAAGTCCCCGACGGGGACACCTGGATCCACCACGCCTGGTCCGGCGACATGGCGGCGGCCGCGTCCTACATGCCCAAGGGCGTCCCGGTCAGCGACGTCGGCTACTGGTTCCCCACCGACGGCCAGGGACCAGTCGCGAACGACACCAACCTCATCCTAAAGTCGGCGACCAACCCGGTGCTCGCCCACATGTTCCTGAACTACATGCAGGACCTGCCGAACGTCCTGGAGAACATCAGCTTCAACGGCTACATGCAGCCGCTGACCGGGGTGACCCCGCAGGTCCTGGTCAAGGAGCAGATCCTGCCGCCGTCGCTGCTGTCCACGGTGGTGCTCCCGTCGTACTTCCGCCGCGGCGTGGCCGAACTGCAGCTGCCCGTCGACGTCGATGCCCTGTGGCAGCAGGCCTGGCTCGTCGTGAGCAACGGAATCTGAAGGACACCGATGAGACGCAAGAACGCGTTCTGGATCGCCCTGGCCGCGCCGGGGATCATCTGGCTGGTGCTGCTGTTCATCGTGCCGTTCTACGCGGTGCTCGCGATCGCGATGGGCAAGCTCGACCAGCTCTTCGAGTCTCCGGTCGCGGTGTGGAACCCGTTCGCGTGGAGCTCGGAGAACGTCATCGACGTCTCCCGCGACCTGGTGGGCAGCGCGGCGTTCGCCGGCCCGATCGTGGTCAGGACGGTCGTCTACGTGGCCATCGCCAGCCTGCTCTGCCTGCTCATCGGCTATCCGGCCGCGTACTTCGTGGCCCGCTTCTCCGGCCGCAGGAAGGGGCTGTTCCTGATCCTGCTCATCGCGCCGTTCTGGATCAGCTACATGATGCGCATGCTGGCCTGGATCACGCTGCTGCAGACCAACGGCATCGCGAACAAGATGCTGTCCTGGGTCGGCATCTCGCCGGTCAACTGGCTGGGCGGCAAGCCGGTAACGGTGATCCTCGGCCTGGTCTACGGCTACATCCCGTACCTGATCCTGGTGCTGTACGCCGGGCTGGACCGGATCGACCCGGCGTTGATCAAGGCCGGCCGCGACCTCGGCCTCGGCCGGGCCCGCACGTTCGCCAGGATCACGCTGCCGCTGTCCAAACAGCCCATCCTCACCGCGATGCTGATCACCGTGCTGCCGATGATCGGCGACTACTACACCAACCAGCTGCTGTCCGGCGCCGCGTCCACCTCGATGATCGGCAACCTGATCCAGGGCCAGCTCGGCACGCCCGGCCTCGAGGGCCAGGGCGCGGTGCTGTCCCTGCTGCTCCTGCTGGTCCTGCTCATCCCGATGATTTACTACGTCATCGCGACGAACCGGTCCTCCAGGGTGGCGGCATGACCGCCCCGAGCGTTTCCGAACAAACGCCGCCCCAGCAGACCCAGCCCAAGGCCCGGACCCAGAGCCGCTGGAATCCCAAGAACCCGTGGCGCCATCCGTGGTTCCTCGAGGGCTTCACCTGGCTGTACCTGATCTGGTCGCTGGTGCCGATCGGTATCGCGGTGCTGTTCTCGTTCAACAAGGGCAAGTCGCAGAGCGTCTGGCAGGGCTTCTCCTGGCGCTGGTACTTCAAGGACCCGGTCAACTCGGTCCTGCACAACCCGCAGCTGCACGCGGCGGTCATCCAGACCGTGCGGCTGTCCGTGCTGACCACGGTGATCGCGGTGCCGCTCGGGGTGGCGTTCGCGCTCGGCATCAACCGCTGGCGCGGTCCCATCCCGTCGACGTTCAACTTCCTGATGATCCTGTCCTTCGTCATTCCCGAGCTGATCTTCGGCGTGGCGATGTTCTTCGTGTTCACGGAGCTGTTCACGACCGTGCATCTGGGGACGACGGCCGAGGTCCTCGCGCTGGTCACCTGGAACGTGAGCTGGCCCGCGATCATCGTGCAGGCCCGGCTGGTCACGCTCGGCCGCCAGTACGAGGAGGCCGCCGCGGACCTGGGCGCCAACCGGTTCCAGGCCATGCGCCGGGTCATGCTGCCGTTGCTCGCTCCGGCCATTTTCGCCAGCGCGGTGCTGGTCTTCTCCGGCGTGATCGACAACTTCGTCATCGTCGACCTGCTCTCCTCCAACGCCGGGAACACCCCCATGTCGGTGATCATCTACTCCACCCAGCATGGCGGCAACGGCGGTCCCGCGCTGAACGCGCTCGGCACGATCATGCTGGTCATGTCGTTCGTCATCGCGATCATCGGCTACATCGGCTACCGCCTCCTGACCCGCGGCGAGCGCGGCAGCCGGATCGAGGCCCTCACCACGATCGCGGGCAGCGAAGGCTGACCGTCCGGCTTTCTCATTTTCATCCCGAACGGTCCGGCTGCCTGCCCCAGGATTGCCCTATAAGCCCATCGGAGGAGACGCATGCTCGAGGACCTGGAGTTCGACGACGCCGACTCGCCCGCGATCGGCCTGGTGCCGCCCGGCGTCTCGTGGACCGAGGTGCGGGATCACATAAAGATCGCGCACCACCATCTCCTGGTGCCCTCGGCTGACGGCGATGACTATTCCGGGGCCTACTGGACCGGCACCGACATGGCCGTGGTCGAAGACCTGGGACCGGACCCGGACCAGGCGATCGACGAGTTCCGCGTCTACCTGCAAGAGCATGACGAAACCTGATCCCATGTTGTCCATCCCGGTCTTCTTCGCCACGACCTACGGGTGGGTGCTGTGGATCCTCATTCCGCTGGCATCAGCACGGCTCCGCCGTCTCAACCGCAGAAACCCCACGGTCCCGAGGCCTCCTGACCGCCATCGGCGCGCCCCCGGCGGCCCGCCGTGCGTCCCCGGGCTCTGCGCGGCGGGGGAGCCCGCGGCCCCCGCCTCCGGTTTCTCACCAGCCCGTCAGGTACCACCATCCGGTCGCGGAACCACCCGGCCGGTCGGCACGATGGAACATCGAGCCGGCTGACAGCCGGCTCCCTGGAACATCGTGCCAGGCTGGATCGGGAGGCTCACGGGGGGACGACCTACAGTGCCGTTAGCCGACAGAATCGAGGCCTCTGGACGATCCGCCCGCCTAACGCCTGGCATCCGGATCAGCCCCTAGCGCCGAGGGTCAGCGGCGCCGGGCTCACGGGGTGGTGAACTGATAGCCCGCGTCGAGCAGCCGGGGCAGCCAGATCTTCAGCGCCGCCACGGTCTGCGACCGGTTTCCGCCGCCGTCGTGCTCCAGGATGATAGAGCCGGTGCGAGTGTCCGACACGACGTCACGGACGATCGCGCGGACGCCGGGGCGCGACCAGTCGCGCGGGTCGACCGACCAGGCCAGCGGGGTCAGCTCGGCCTGCGCGCAGTAGCTGAAGACGTCCGGCGGCCACACCCCGTAGGGCGCGCGGAACATGCTGGGACGTTCCCCGGTGGCGGCGTGGATCGCGTCGGTCGCCTGCGATATCTCGTCCTGTACGGCTGTTGACGGCATGGAGCCAAGGTTGTAGTGGTTCCAGGTGTGGTTGACGATCATGTGACCGGCCGCCGCCACCTCGCGCGCGACCCCCGGGAACGCGGCCGCGTTCCGACCGACCATCGAGAACGACGCGGTGATCCCGTACTGGTGCAGAATCCGGAGGATCTGCGGCGTGTACACCGGGCTCGGGCCATCGTCGATGGTCAGCGCGACGACCTTCGGCCCGTCCTCGAGGGTGTACATGGGCTCGCCATAGGGCAGTCTGGGCTGCTCGTGGCGTGGCGGGCGGGTCGCGTGCCGGGTCAGCTCCGGGTGCCGGGCCGGGGGGGAGGTGACGGGACGGGGCTCGCCGGGATGGGATGGAGCGTCGGCCCGTGTGCTGGCCCGCGCGCTGGTCCGGCCAGCCGCGCCGTCCGCGCCGTCCGCGGCGGGACGGAGTTGGGTCCGCGCGCCGTGCGCCCGCGCATCGTACTCCGCGGTCATAGCTGTCGCCGTGCTCGTCAGCAGCACGGCGCCGCCGCCGGCCAGCAATACCCGCCGTGACATCGGGAGACTTCCCGCCCCCTGCCGATCGCCGTCGCCCCGCATCTGCGCGTCCCGTTCCGTCGCGAGTCCTGCAAGCTCAGTCCGACATTAACCGATTGTGAGCACTTCCGCACAGGGCGCGCCGAAGGATCGGGCCATCGGTAGTGCCTCCTCGATGGGTGGCCTGGGGGTGGGGCGCGCTGCCGGGGCAGCCCGGACAGCGCGCCCGCTCACGACGGCGGTAAGAGAGCCTCAGGTCTACGGTTTCTTCTGGATTGTGACGAACGCGACCAGATCATCAAAGCTCTGCCTGCCAAGCGGGTCTTTCGACGCGAAGGGTGGCCAGACCGCTGCGGAGCGTACTCGCTGATGGTGAAGAACTTCGAGCAGCGCAGGTAGAGGTCGCACTCGCAGGGCCCCTCAGCAGGGTGCGCAGATAGTGGCCGAGTTCAAGTTCGGTCTCGAAGTAGTTGGTCTTCAGCCAGTCCAGGGTGCCCTGGTCGAGCCGGACTTCGCGGACTCGCGGGAGCTCTGGCGGCTAGCCGGCTATCTCGCCGCCATCGCCGTCGACGGTCACCGCCCCTTCGGCCGCCGGTACTTCGACCGGCTCGACGCCGCCGTCCGGGCGTACCGCTAGTTCTGCCAGCTCGGCCGGGCTCGGCTCCGGGGCCGCAACGAGTCCCTGGACGAGTTCCGGCGAGATCCGGCCCGTCCCGGTGTCGGGGGCTGCCCCGTTGCCGGGGGGCGGCGGCTCGTCAGGAAGGCGGGCCGCCACCTGATTGATGACGTCCCAGACGCGGGGATCGGCCCAGTAGCCCGAATGCCCCTGCGGTGAGGGCGGCGGCTGGCCGTAGATGTAGTAGCAGTCCGCCGGGTCGAGGAACTCCACGTCCACCGGGTCGCCGTCGGCCGCGGACAGGTCCGGCGCCACCGATCCGCCGATCGGGTCGGTCGGATAATAGAAGTTGCGCCAGTCGTTCAGCCGTCCGGGCCCGCCTGGCTCTAGGGGCTCGAGCAACCCGGAGTCGACGTAGGCCGGGAAACCCCAGGTGTAGAGCTTGTCCAGCGGGCAGCCGAACGTGATCAGGGCCGGGTGGTCACCCTCAGGACGGCAGCCGGGCTGGACGAGCGCCGCGGCCGCGAGCACCGTGCCCTGGCTGTGCGCCACCAGCGTGACCCGGCCGCCGTTGTCGTGCAGCCACCACATCCGGCGCTGCAGCTCAGGCACCGCCCGTTCGGTGTAACTCGGGGGTGACAGCGGGTGGTAGGACCGGGGCCAGAAGGTGCCGACGTCCCACAGCACCCCGATCGTGCGCCGCTTAGTCGGGTCGCTCCACGCCGAGTACAGGAAGGCCATCAGCGCCGGCAGCACCAGGCCGGCGATGGCGACCCCGACGTTGCGGATGACCACCGGTGGCTGGACGTGAAGCTGCCAGACGCACAGGGCCATGACCAGCTGCCCGACGATGATGCCCCAAAGCAGCCAGGTAGCGTCGTGCGGCGCGCGGCCGAGGAACTGAGTCCGGGCGATCTTCCGCTCCCAGCCCTTGCTGTTGGCCGCATCCCCGGACTGGTCCCCGGGTGGGGGGAACGGAGCGAGCCCCGACCAGTACCAGTACTTCCGGGGCGCGGTCAGCGGGTTCCTGAAGGCCGCGGCCTGATCCAGGTACTCCTGGGCCGTTTCGCCGGTCAGCTGACGGGTCCGCAGCCACCGGACGGCCTCGGTCAGCCCGAACGCGAGGACGGCCAGCACGGCCGCCCACACAAGCAGCGGCACCCCCGACGTGATCACGTACGAGAGGTAGATCTTGCCCTGCGGCCGCGCCAGGGCCTCGGCCGCGTCACTGGTCACCGGGCCCACCAGGTGCGCCACCCAGATGACCGCGCCGAGCATGACGGTGTTCAGCGTGCTGAACCCCAGCATCAGCGTGACCCAGGGACCGCCGATCAGGGTTCCCCGGCCGCCGCGCAGGCCGAGCAGCATGGAGATCAGCGCGACGGCCAGCACCACCGCGATCGCCAGCGTCGTCCAGCGGATCACGCTGGCCATCCCCGGCAGTTCCGCCTCCCGCGCGGCTGGTCCGCCCGGCTGCAGCCAGGCGAAGACGCCTGAGGCGATCAGGGCGACAATCGCCGGGACGAGCAAGTACGCCGCCAAGCCCCGGAGCTTATCGGCGACCGCGCGCAGGCCCGGCCCGATAGCGGACGGCGCGGCAGCGGAGGGCCCGGCAGCGGAGGGCCCGGCCGCGGAGGGCCCGGCCGCGGAGGGCCCGGCAGCGGAGGGCCCGGCAGGGGAGGGCAGAGCCATAGGCGGTGTGACGAGGGCGTCCAGGCCGATGTAGGCGGCCCCCAGGGTGACCGTGGCCGCGCCCAGGCCTATTGCGATCCACCCGAGGGCGATGACGTGCGACGATCCGGCGGTGAGCGCCTTGGTGGTGACGCCGAGCACGATCGCCAGGAATCCCACGGTCAGCGCGACATGTACCCAGGTGATCAGGCGGACGCTGCTCCCGCCGTCCCAGAACTCATCGTCAGCCAGGCCGTGAGGAAGCGTGGCCGCGGTGACCATCCTGGCCGGGGTCGTCGGCTCGGGCGCTATCCGGTACGGCGGCCGCACGGCTTCGTAACGCCATGATTTGCTGGCCAGCCAGACCAGCGCCAGGACGAAAAGCACCGGCACCAGGACCCCGAGCGTGATCTGGCGGGCCGGATGCCCGGCGATGAAATGCCAGCCCAGCGGCGCGAGCCACCACTGATGCAGGGCGAGCCCGGCCCGCGCCGTCTGGTAGGCGACGACGTCCGCGGTGATGATCACCGCGATCAGGGCCGCGTTCACCGTCAGCGCCAGCGCGCCCAGCCCGGCGGCCAGCCGGTGCAGCCGGAACCTCCAGGCCGATTCGCGGGTCCTAGCCGAGCACATCCAGCCCGCCAGGTTGCAGAACAGAAACGGCAGCAGCGCCAGCCACAGCACCCGTACCTTGCTCTGCGAGGTCAGGCCGCCCCACGAATAGACCTCCACGTGCCGGTCCACGTCCAGGCGCTTGTCCCGGTCCTCGTCCCTGGCGCGGTGATCTGAGCTGCGGTAGAAGCCGGCGATCGAGTCGCCGCTGGCCTGCTCGGGAGCCAGGTCGCCGAGAGTGGCGTCCGGTGGCGTCCCGCCGACTCCGTGGACGCGAAGTTCGGTCACGCCGCCGCATTCAGCCACCGCCGCAAGCTGGACGCTCGGCAGGGCCGTGGAGTGTCTGGGAATGGGCATATCGGACCTCCGCGCCAGCGCCCCAACGTGATCAGGTATTAAGTCAGAGGACCGGTAATCAGCGTTGATACAGTCGCGCCCGACCGATCTAGGCGCACGGGTCGATGTGGATCTTGGTGCCCGCGCCGAAGCTGATCTTCCCGGCCAGCGCCTCGGCGGCACGTTCCAGGCCGACGGTCACCTGGACGATGCGCGATGGATCCACCCGGCCGCCGGCATAGTGCTCGATCGCGGGCGCCAGCCCGACCGACGCGCCGAGGATGCCCATCGCGGTCAAGTCGCCGAGGACGAGGTCGCGGCTGTCGATCGGGCTCGGCACGCCCGCGATGCCGATGCACACCAGCCGCCCGCCCGGCTCGGCCCGGGCCAGGGCGGCCGCGGGCATCTGGTGGTCGTCGGTGCAATCGATGACCGCGTCATACGTCACAGGCGGCGGGTCATCGGCCGTCCAGTAGCCGGTGGCGCCGAAGCTCGCGGCCAGTTCCTCGCGGTCGCGCCCCAGCGCCCAGAGCTGCACCTCGGCCCCCATCGCCCGGGCGAACGCCGTGGTCAGCAGCCCGATGGTGCCCGGCCCGCAGACCAGGATCCGCTTCCCCGGGCCAGCCTGGGCGGCAGCGGCGGCCCGCCAGGCGTTGCCTCCCGGCTCCACCAGGGCGCCGGCCCGGTCGTCGATCGTTTCGGGCAGCCGGTGCAGGCTGGACGCGGGGACCAGCACCTTCTCCGCCAGCGCGCCCGGCCAGCCGATGATGCCGACCTCGCGCCGGTCCGCGCAGACGTGCCCGCGCCCGGCCAGGCACCGCGGGCAGCGTCCGCAGCCGAGCATGGTGTCCCCGGTCACCCGGGCCCCCAGCCACCCGGGGTCCACCGTGGCGCCGAGCGCGGACACCACGCCGCACCACTCGTGCCCCGGCCGGACCGGAAACCCCGTCTTGCCCTGGGCGAAATACGCCAGCTGCCCGGTGAAAAGCTCCGCGTCCGTCCCGCAGATCCCGGCCCGGCGCACGTCGACGACGACCTGCCCCGTCCCGGGTACCGGAACCTCGACATCCTCGACCCGCGCCGACCCGGGCCCGGTGATCACCAGTGCGCGCATACAGCAAGGTTCCCACCGCGCTCCCCACCCGCCGCGGGCGGTTTCGGCGGCAGTCAGGGAACGCCGCCACGGCGGTACCGGGCCCGATCGTCGCGGTCCTGTCTCCAGGAATCACCCCGGAACGGGTGATGACACGCCCAGACGGCTCCCAAAAGAATCGGGTCTAAGCCGCCAGGCAGTCCCGCCGAAAGCTGCGGCGATTCTGGCACAGGAGGCCAACATGACATCGGCAACAACAAACACATCCAGGGCAGCGGGGCATCGCGGGGCACGCCAGGGCGGCGGGCTGATCTTCTTCGCGGCCGTCCTGCTGCTCATCGTCGGCTTTTTCAACATCATCGAGGGCATCTCCGCGATCGCCAACTCGCACGTCTTCGTGGCCAATGCGCACTACGTATTCGCCAACCTGCGCACCTGGGGCTGGATCACGCTCATCATCGGCGCCCTGCAGCTGATCGCGGCGGGCGGCATCGTGACGGGCAACCAGCTGGCCCGCTGGTTTGCGGTGGCCGTGGTCGGGCTCAACGCCATCGACATGATGTTCTTCATCCCGGCCTACCCGTTCTGGGCCCTGGTCATCATCGCCGTGGACGTGGTCGCGCTCTACGCCCTGTGCGCCTACGGCAGCCGCGAGAACCTAGCCGTCTGACCCGCGCACGCCATACTGCCGACTGGCCGGGCCTCACAGCCCGGCCAGGCGGTCCCGAACCTAGCTTGCCACCAGCGGCTCGTCCGCGGGCACAGGAACCTCCTGCGCCGAACCCGCCAGCACCCGCAGCGCGTCCGGCGGCAGGTAACAATGCACGGGGGTGCCCTGCGTCAGCTCCGGCCGCTCGCCGTCGTTCTGCATTAGCGCCTGCAGCGAGATGCCGGGCGCCAGCCGCAGCATCACCTGGGTGGCCGCGCCGAGGAACACGACCCGCTCCACCATGGCCGGCACCCGGTTCTCGCCGGCCGAACCATGCTGCTCGATCCGCACCCGCTCCGGCCTGATCACCGCGTGCGCGCGGCCGGTCGCGGTCGCCTCGCACCGCCGTGAGGTCAGCGTCCAGTCCCCGAGCCGGAGCGCACCAGCGGCGCCCGCGGTGACGACGTCGATCTCCATCAGGTTGGCGGCGCCGAGGAAGTCGGCCACGTAGGTGTCCGCGGGCTCCTCGTAGACCTGGCGCGGCGTGCCGATCTGCACGATCCGGCCAGCGTTCATCACGGCCAGCCGGTCGGACATGGTCAGGGCTTCTTCCTGGTCGTGGGTGACGTAGAGGAAGGTGATGCCGACGCGTTCCTGCAGCGCCTTCAGCTCGACCTTGAGCGAGCGGCGCAGCTTGGCGTCCAGCGCGCCGAGCGGTTCGTCGAGCAGCAGCACGGCCGGGTTGAGGACAAGCGCGCGGGCCAGCGCGACCCGCTGCTGCTGGCCGCCGGACAGCTGGCCCGGCCGCCGCTTCGCGAAGGAGGTCATCTTGACCAGGTCGAGAGCCTCGTCCACCCGGCGCTTGAGGTCCACCTTGCCCAACCCCCGGTGCCGCAGGCCGAACGCCACGTTGTCTCTCACGTCGAGGAACGGGAACAGCGCGTAGCTCTGGAACACCGTGTTGACGTTGCGCCGGTGCGGCGGCACGTCGGAGACATCGACGCCGTCGAGCAGGATCGTGCCCGAGGTCGGCTGCTCGAAGCCGGCGATCAGGCGCAGGGTGGTGGTCTTGCCGCAGCCCGAAGGACCGAGCAGGGCGAAGAACTCGCCGCTGGCCACGGTCAGGTCGATGTTGTCAACCGCGATCTCGCCGAACCTCTTGGTCAGCCCGGACAGCTCGATGCTTCCTCCGGCCAAGGCGCCACCTCCAGTTACTTGCCGCGTTGGCGGGCCCGCTTGCGTGCGGGCGCGGGCTTGGTGTCAAACCCTAGCTGCCCGGCCGCGAACCGCATCGCCAAATCGTGCGTGCGCTGCGGCGGCACCACCGGGTCCTCGAGCGCGATCTGCACCGCCAGCCCGTCGAGCAGGGCGGCCAGCATGATCGTGAAGTCGTCCGCGTCCACGGGCGCGAACTCGCCGGCCTCCTGGCCGGCCAGCACGATGGAGCGGATGGCCTCCCGCCACCGCTCGTCGGACTTCTGCCGGACCGCGGCCACCCCCGGGCTCCGCGGCGACAGCGCCCACAGGTCCAGCCACAGCAGCCAGTAGCTGCGCGGCTCGGGATCGGTGCCGGGCAGGCAGATCATGGCGATGAGCTCGGCCAGCCGCCCGGCCGCGGTCGGGATCTCCTCCATCCGCCGCAGGTACTCGGCGTACCAGGAGTCCTCGGAGTACCTGATCGCCTCGGTGAGCAGCTGATCGCGGGTCTTGAAGTAGTAGATGACCAGCGCCGGGCTCGTGCCGGTGCGCTCGGCGACGTCGGCGATCCTGGTGTCGGCGTAGCCGCGCTCGACGATGACCTCAAGCGCCGCCCGCAGCATCTGCTCTCTGCGTTCCATCCCTCGCTCGCCGCCTGTCCCTCGTCCACGGCCTTGTGGGTAATCGTAGCAGCTTCTAGACTGAATGTTCAGTCAATCTTTGGGAGGCGCCGGTTTCATGGCAGCGAAGGCAACCAACTACGACGCGATCGTCGTCGGCGGCGGGCATAACGGCCTGGTCGCGGCGGCGTACCTGGCCCGCTCCGGGGCCCGGACGCTGGTGCTCGAGGCGCGGCCGAGGACCGGCGGCGCCGCGACCACCGAAGCTCCCTGGCCGGACGCCCCGGACTTCCGGGTCACCCGCCTGTCCTACGTGATGTCGCTGCTGCCCCCGACCATCATCAACGATCTCCAACTCCACAAGCACGGCTACAAGATCTTCCCGATGGGCCCGTACTACCAAGCCTTCCCCGAAGGCGGGTCGATCAAGCTCTACGCCGACGACGCCAAGCGCAACCACAACGAGGTCTCCCGCTGGTCGAAGAAGGACGCCGACGCGATGCCGCGCTGGGACGCCTGGCTCGCCGGGCTGGCCGAGGTGCTCGGCCCGCTGCTGCTCACCGTGCCGCCGAACCTCGGCTCCCGCCACCCCCGCGACCTCAGGGAGACCCTGCGGCTGGCCTGGCGCCACCGCAACCTGGACGTGCGCACGATCGCCGACGTGACCCGGCTGATGACGATGTCGATCGCCGACCTGCTCGACGACTGGTTCGAGTCACCGCAGGTCAAGGGCGCCCTGGCGGTCAACGGCGTGATCGGCACCTGGGCCGGGCCCTACGAGCCGGGCACCGCCTACGTGATGGCGCACCACTCGATCGGCGACGTCGGCGACGGCCACCTGGGCAACTGGGGCTTCCAGGAGGGTGGCATGGGCGCGGTCGCCGACGCGATCGCCGCCGCCGCCCTCCAGCACGGCGCCGAGATCCGCACCGGCGCCAGAGTGCAGCAGCTCCTGCTCAAAGACGGCCGCGCAAAGGGCGTGGTGCTCGAGGACGGCCAGCAGATCACGGCCAAGATCGTGGTCACCTCGCTGCACCCGCGCACCGCCTTCCTGGACCACGTCGGCCGCCAGCACCTGCCCGACAACTTCGTCGAAGACATCGAGCACTGGAACACCCGCAGCGGCGTCGTCAAGATCAACCTGGCGCTGGCCGAACTCCCCGACTTCACCGCCGATCCGGGTACCAACCTTGCCGAACATCACACGGGTTCGGTGGAGATGGCGCCGACCATGCCGTACATCGAGCGCGCCTTCCAAGACGCCCGCGAGGGCAGGCCCGCCACCAGGCCGTTCAGCGACGGCGTCATCCCGACCGCCTTCGACAAGACGCTGTGCCCCGACGGATACCACATCATGTCGCTGTTCACCCAATGGGTCCCGTCGGACTGGAACACCCAGCCGCACACCACCGAACTCCAGGCCTACGCCGACCGCATGATCGACTGCTACAACGAGGTGGCACCGAACTTCAAGAGCTCGATCCTGCACGCCGACATCGTGGGGCCGTATGAGATGGAGCACGACTACGGCCTGGTCGGCGGCAACATCTTCCACGGCGAGCTGTCCCTGGAGCAGCTGTTCCACATGCGTCCCGCGCCCGGGTTCGCCGACTACCGCACCCCGGTACCTGGCCTGTACTACGCCAGTTCCGCCACCCACGCAGGCGGCGGGGTCTGCGGCATCCCCGGCATGCAGGCGGCCCGGGCCGCGATCGCCGATCGCCGCGCCGCCCTCCGCGGCCCCGCCCAGGCCGTTCGGCGCGCCCGCCAGCGGTGACCGCCCCGTCACAAGCCCCGCCCCAAAGATCCCGAACAGCCGTCACCGCGATGCTCGAGGCGCGCAGCGTGGCGCTGGTCGGGGCCAGCGCGCGCCCGGGCAGCTTCGGCGCGCGCATGATCGCGGAGGTAGCCAGGAGCCCGTCGCGCCCGCGCACCTACCTGGTCAACCCGCGCTACGCCGACGTCGAAGGCACGCCCTGCCTGCCCAGCCTGGCCGAGCTGCCCGAACCGGTGGACCTCGTACTGCTCGCCGTCCCGGACACCGCCCTCGAGGCGCAGCTGGAGGCCGCGGCACGCACCGGAGCCCGTTCGGCCGTGATTTTCGGTTCTGCCGTTGACCTGCCGGGCACCTGCGGGCTGCGGGACCGGCTGGCCGCGATCGCCGGCCGGGCGGGCATGGCGGTGTGCGGCGCGGGGTGCATGGGGTTCGTGAACGTCGCTCGCGGGCTGCGCGCCGTCGGCTACGTCGAGCCCGACCTGCGCCCAGGGCCGGTCGCGCTGGTTACCCATTCGGGTTCGGTGTTCTCCGCGCTGCTGCGGGCGCGCCGAGGCTTCGGCTTCAGCCTGGCCGTGTCGTCTGGCCAGGAGCTGGTCACCACGGCCGCGGCCTACGCCAGGTACGCGCTCAGCCTGCGCCAGACCCGGGTGCTTGCGCTGGTCCTTGAGGCGATCAGGGACGCGGCCGACCTGCGCGCGGTGCTGGCCGAAGCGCTGGCCGCGGACGTGCCGGCCGTGCTGCTCAGCGTGGGCATATCGGCGGCCGGGACCGCGCTGGTGTCGGCGCACTCCGGCGCGCTGGCGGCGGCCGACGGCGCGTGGGAGGCGCTGGCCGGCGCCTACGGCCTGCACCGCGTCCGCGATCTGGCCGAACTGGCCGACACCCTCGAGCTGTTCGCCGCGGGCCGCCGGGTCGCCCCGGCCAAGGCGGGCATCGCCACCGTGCACGACTCCGGCCTGGAACGCGCGCACGTCGCCGACCTGGCCGCCGAACTCGGCGTGCCGTTCGCGCCCCTCGGCCCGGCGACCCGGGACCGGCTGGCCGCGGCGCTCGACCCCGGCCTGGCACCGGTCAACCCGCTCGACGTGTGGGGGACCGGCCGTGACACCGAGCCGCTGTTCGCCGAGTGCCTGTCCGCGCTAGCCGCCGACCCGGCGGTCGCGGCGGTCGCGCTGGCCGTCGACCTGGTGCCCGAGTTCGACGGCGATGAGTCTTACCCGCGGGCGGTGCTCACCGCCGCCGCGCGCACTCCCAAGCCGGTCGCGGTGCTGGCCGGGCTGCCCGCCGCCGTCGACCCGGCCGCCGCCGCCCGGCTGCGGGCGGCCGGCGTCCCGGTCCTTGAAGGCACCCGCAGCGGCCTGCTCGCCCTGCGCCACCTGCTCGCTGCCGCTGATTCCCGGCCGGTGCCCCCTCCGGCCCAAGAACCGCCTGGCGATACCGCCGAGCGCTGGCAGAACCTGCTCGCCCGCCACCCCGGTAGCCTGAGCGGCGCCGTCCTGTTCGACCTGCTGCGCGACTACGGCATCCCGGCGGTACGGGCCCGCCAGGCCGCGACCCGCGCCGCGGTGCTGGCGGCGGCGGCCGCGATCGGCTACCCGGTGGTCCTCAAGACCGACGAGCCGGGTATCGCGCACAAGTCCGACGTCGGCGGGGTGCGGCTCGGCCTCGGCGACCCCGGCGCGGTCGGCGCCGCCTACGAGGACCTGGCCGCCCGCCTGGGGCCGCGGGTCCTGGTGTGCGAGACCGCCGCGCCGGGCACCGAACTGGCGCTGGGCGTCGTCCGTGACGCCGCCCTCGGTCCGCTCCTGGTCATCAGCGCCGGAGGGGTTCTGATCGAGATTTTTGCCGAACGGGCCGTGCTGCTCGCCCCGGTCACCCGTTCCGCCGCGGTGACGGCATTGCGGCGGCTCCGGATGGCCCCGGTGCTGACCGGGACCCGCGGCCTGCCCCCGGCCGACCTCGGCGCGATCGCCGACGCGATCACCGGCCTGTCCCGCCTGGCCTGCGATCTCGGCGGCGCCCTCGGCGCCCTCGACATCAACCCGCTGATCTGCGGTCCGTCCGGCGCGGTCGCCGCCGACGTCCTCGCCGTCCCCGGTCAGGCCCGGGCCCCGCAGGTCAGCTGACCTGGCGTCCCGGCTCCTGCACCGCCGCGTCGAGCCCGCTTCCGGCCTCGCCGCCGCTTCCGGCCTCGCCGCCGCTTCCGGCCTCGCCGCCGCGCCCGGTTCGGCTACCGTGCCGGGCTCGGCCACCTCCGGCCCGGCCAGCGGAGCAGTTCCCGTCGGGGGCGAACTGCTCCGGCTTGATCATCTGGTCAAGGACTTCACCGTCACCGCGGGAGCGGTGCTGCAGCGGCGGGTCGGGATGGTGTCGGCGGTGGCGGACGTGTCGTTCGCGGTGTCGGCCGGACGGACATTCGGCCTGGTCGGCGAGTGCGGCTGCGGCAAGACCACCATCGGCAGGCTGATCGTGGGCCTGGAGCAATCCACGAGGGGGCAGATCCTGTTCGGCGACGACGACCTCACCCGCCTGTCTGGCCGCGAACGGCGCCGCCGCCGCAGCAAGATCCAGCTGATGTTCCAGGACTCCTATGCCTCAATGGACCCCCGCATGCGCGTCGGCACCATCTTGCGCGAGCCCCTGGTCATCCAGCGCCAGGGCAGCCGCGCCAGCCAGCAGCGCCGCATCGCCGCCATCCTGGATGAAGTCGGCCTGCCCGCCACCGCCGCCGACCGCTACCCGCACGAATTCTCCGGCGGCCAGCGCCAGCGCATCGGCCTGGCCCGCGCCCTGATCCTGCGCCCCGCCATGATCGTCGCCGACGAGCCGGTCTCCGCCTTGGATGTCTCCATCCAGGCCCAGATCCTCAACCTGATGAAAGAGCTCCAGGCCGGTCACGGCCTGACGTACCTGTTCATCTCGCACGACCTGTCCGTCGTCCGCTACATGGCCGACACCATCGGCGTGATGTACCTCGGCAAGCTAGTCGAAACCGGCCCAGCCGCCGACGTCTACTTCCGCCCCGTCCACCCCTACACCAAGGGCCTCATCGATACCGTGCCCGTCGCGGACCCGGCTCTCGAGCGCGCCAAGGAACATCAGGGCGTCGCCGGCGAGCTGCCCTCTGCCGTCGCGCCGCCCTCCGGCTGCCGCTTCCGGACCCGCTGCCCCCGGGCGCGGGACCTGTGCGCCACCGCGGAACCACCCATGCGGCCCTTCACCACCGCCGGACACCACGCCGCCTGCCACTTCCCCCTCCGCGAGCCCGAAGAGCGGATGGAAGCACCACCGTCACCATCGCCCCAAAAGCGAACCCGGCAGATTCGGAGCTGAGGATCGGCTACTTCCCGGTCCCCGCAGGAGGGTGGCGTTCACATTAGCCTCGGACCCGACAATGCCCCTCTTACCTGCACCTCCGTACCTCCTGCCCGGCCCACGCCGAAACACGATTCGCCGGCCAGCCAGCCCGGGGCCGATCCGTGACGGCTGCGGGATCGCGGCGGGGGGAGGGCGAGCACGCCGGGCTCGCCGTAATGCGAAAAGGTCATCGCTGTGGAGATCACAGCCTCCTTCAGGGAGAGGGCCCTTCGATAAACCCCACAGCTATGCGGCGAGTCCAGCACGGCTATGCGGCGAGTTCAGCACGGCGTCTCATGATCGAGGCCACCTACCCTCTGACATTTCGGTAACGGTACCGGCCACTCCCAGCGCCATGCGAGAGCGGCATCTTGGCCGCCCGGATAGGGTACCGGAGATGAAATGGCTGGCTGAGTGCTCTGTTGCGGCGCTGCGTGAGGCACTGGGGGCCGTGGCGCCGGAGCTGGGCGGGTATCCGGTCACGGTTCCCGGGCCGGTCGGCAAACGGGACCCGCTGTGGCACTCGGGCTGCGTGCCGGTCGGTGACCGGTTCTTCGTGAAGTTCGCCTGGTCACGTCCTGCCGCGCTCCGGCTGGCGCGGGAGATCGGCGTCCTGGCCGCGCTCGCCCGCGAACCGAAGGTCCCGTTTTTGCCCGAGGTGGTCGCCAGCAGCGCCGACCCGCTGCTGATGATCACCAGGCGCGTGCCGGGGACGTCCCTGTTCGAGGTCGCCGACTCGATCGACCCGGACCACGCCGCCCGGCAGCTCGTGCGGTTCCTGGCCGCCCTGCAACACCCGGCCGCCCGCCAGCGCACCGAGGACGCTATCGGCACGCTCGCCAGCGCGCAGCTGCCGCCGGCCACGACCGGGACCTTGCGTGAACGGCTGGGGACGTGGGTCCGGCCGGATCAGCGCCGGACCGTCGTCGGCTGGTGCGACTGGGCCGACGCCGTGCTCGACTCCCCTGGCCCGGCCGTACTCGTGCACGGTGACTTGCACGGCGACAACCAGGTGTGGGACCGCGACGAGCTCCGGCTGGTAGTGGACTTCGAGAACATCGGGGCCGCCGAGCCCGAATACGAGCTACGCGCCTTTCCCGGTCCGGGGATGGGTCCCGGCCTGGAGTTGCTGACCGCGATCATGCGCCACTACCAGCAGGTCACCGGACGGCAGCTATCGCCCGCACGGGTGATGGCCTGGCATCTGCGCCAGGCCCTCGGCGATGTGCTGTGGCGCAGCGAAGCCGGCCTCCCGCTGGCGGATCACCGGACACCACCACAGTGGGTCGAGGACCTGGCCGCGCGCTTCAGCGCACTCAGCATCGCCCCCGAAGCGCCACCCGCGGCTAACCAGCGCTAAATAGAACCGGCGAAGACCGGCATACGGTGCCACGCCGCCTAGAGCGGTGTTTTCCAAGTCCCACACCGGTCATGGCGGCTCCCACACCGGTCATGGCGGCTCCCACACCGGTCATGGCGGCGCGGCGGGCCGGCTCAATGTTCCATCGAACCGCCCAGAGTCGGCTCAATGTTCCATCGAGCCGGCTAGTGTGAACCGATACGGTCGCGAATAACACAATCTGTATGATTCTTCTGCCAGAGAATCATACGCCTCGTATTATTCTTGACGTGACGTTGATCATACAACCTGTATGATCATGGGATGTCATCCCTCCCTGCGCCAGCCTGGCGTCGCCCCACGCCGGGCCACCCGCGGGTGGAGCGTACACGCGGCCGTATCCTGGCCGTTGCCCGCGAACTGCTGCCCGAGGTGGGCCCGGCCGGCCTGACGTACTCCCTGCTGGCCGAGCGGGCCGGCGTGACCAGGCAGACGCTGTACCGGCACTGGCCCACCCGCGCGGCGCTGCTCGTGGATATGGTCCTGACTGGCCCCGAGACCGCTTACCCGGAACCGGGTCCGGACCCGCGCGCGGTCGCCGCGGCTTGGCTGACCAGCCTGCGGGCGGGCATGGGCGATCAGGCGACTCGCATCGCGGTGCTAGCCGTGACCGCCCAGGCCGACTCCGACCCGGACAGCGCCGAAGCCGTACGGCGGATCAGCGCCGACCGCCTGGCCGTGTTCAACGAGCTGCTGGCGCCCTCCGGGTGCCAGAGCACGGCCGAGGAGTACGCGCTGCTGGTCGGGCCGGTCTTCGCCCGGCTCTTCTTCGACCGGGCCGAAGTCACCGGCGAGTTCATCGACACCGTGGTGACCCAGTGGCTGGCCGCCCTCGGGCATCGCTACGATCACTGCGAATAACGGGTGGCGGGAAAGGCAGGTCTCTATGGGACTGGTGGGGCTGACGAGATGCCGCACGCGCCACGGAATGCCCGCGAATAGCGCCATGTTGGCGCGGGCCGTGGCACTCACCGCCCTGGCCACCCTGCTGGCCGCCTGCAGCTCCTCCGGGTCGGCCAGCAGCCCGGCCACCTCGGCCACCTCGGCCGGCCCGGCCGCTACCGGGACGGGCGGCACGGCCTCCGCGTCGGCGGCGGCCGCCTCGTTCGTCAACATCGTCGAGCCGTTCGATCCTGGTCATCCGGCCAGGTTCGAGACCGCTCCAGCCAGCTGCGGCAGCCAGCCCACGACGATCGGCATCGAGCAGTGCTACCAGACCAAGACCGAGAACACCGACGTCCAGATCGACGTCGCGCAGTCGGCCAGGTACGCCAGCGCTTCGGCGTCCGAACGCGCCACGATCCTGGCCCAGGACAGCGCGTGGCTGGCCGCGCGCGGCCCGGTGTGCGCCGCCGCCTTCAACACCGGCGGGACCATCGACGGGATCAGCGCCGCGGCCTGCCTGCTCGACGAGAGCAACGCCCGGCTCGACGCGGTAAAGGGGGTCACCCTGCCGGAGGCCATGCTCAAGGGCACCGACAGCATCGACCCGAACCAGCTGTCCTGGTACACCACGCCGGAAGGGTCCCGCATCGCCGAGATCAACACCCAGGGCGACCAGACCGGCGGCGCGATCGTTGCCTGGGTCATCGTGGGCGGAGCCGACGGGTTCGTGATCAACCCTAAGCAGTTCTACTTCCAGGACGGTTCGTTTACCGACGCCGGCATCATCGAGCCGCCGAACCCGACCTATCACCGCGTCCCACCGGGCAAGGAGTACCAGTTCTCCATCGACTACTCCACCCTGTCCAAGGACCCCAACGCGGACAAGAGCGCCGCGGGCTACTTCTACGCGCCCGGCACGCCGGTCGCCGTCTGGCGCTGACGCCGGTCGCGACCCCCGAGGTTAGATAGCCCAGCGGCCACGGCGCTCGATCAGCCGCCATGCGTTGCGCATGGCCAGCGCGATGACCGTCTCCATCGGGTTGATGCCGATCGGGCCCGGAAAGACGCTGGCGTCGGTCACGAACAGCCCGGGCACGCCGTGGAACTCCCCGAAGCTGCCGACCACGCCACGCCGGGGGTCCTCGCTCATCCGCGCGGTGCCCATCAGGTGGATCGAGAACAAATGGAGGGACCGTTTGGGTACCGGCCGGGCCAGCAGCCGGCGCAGTTCGTCCGGGCCGCGGACCTCGGGGGCCCCGTCGAAGGGGAGCAGCACGCGCCGGGCCCCGGCGGTGAACAGCGCTTCGGCGGTCAGCTCCACGCCGCGCTGCACGCGGGCGGCGTCGCGCTCGGTGAGCTGGTAGAAGACCAGCACCCCGAGGCCAGGGACGTTCCGAATCCGGCCCGTCCCGGTGTCGGAGACCAGCGGCCCCGCGGTGACGATGTGGTTGTAGTCCGCCATCTGCTCGCCGAGTTCCCGGCCGTAGCCCGGCAAGATCCCGGCCAACATCGGGGGAGTGAGGTTGGTCGCGGTCAGCAGCAGCCCTTCGTCGAGGAACTCGCGCACCTGGAAGGCCTGGTGAACGCCCTGCCAGCCGGTGACGTCCTGGTCGAAGAACGCGGTCACCACTGCGTTCGGGTGCACCGACAGGTTCCGGCCGAGCTGCCCCGAAGCCGACCGCAGGCCCGACCGCATGAGCAGGGCCGGCGTCTGCAGCGCGCCGCCGGCCACGATCACCACCCGGGCCCGGACGGTCAGGCTCGGGCCCCGGCGGCCGCCCGGCCGGACGAAGTGGCCGGTCACGCCGGTCACCGTGGGCCCGGACCGGGTGATCCGGTCCACCCGGCAGTCGGCGAGCAGCCGGGCGCCTAGCGCCAGGGCCCGGGGCACGCTGGTCACCAGCATCGACTGTTTCGCGCCGGTCGGACAGCCGCTGCTGCAGTTGTTGGTGCCCGCGCAGTGCAGCTGGTTCCTGCGGTTCGGGACCACCGTCCAGCCTCTGGCCTCGGCGCCACCCCTGAACAACTCGGAATCCCGTCCGATCGTCTCCTGGTCCTGCGGTCCGACGGAAAGCCGGGACTCGATCGCGGCGAAGTAGGGGTCTAGGTCCTTCTCGCCGATCGCCTGCAAGCCCTCCTGCTCGGCCCACCGCCGGAGCACGCGGGCCGGCGTCCGCCACGACATGCCCCCGTTGACCACCGTGGAGCCGCCGACGCAGCGGCCCTCGGCGTAAAGCACGGACGGGTGCCCGATCGCCATCCCGCCCCCGCCGTCGCGGTACAACGTGCGCAGCGCCCGCCCGGTCCCGGCAGTGAAGGACTCGGTCGGGTGGTATCCGCCCTCCTCGAGCACGATCAGGTCCACCCCGGCCTCGGCCAGCTCCGCGGCCACGGTCGCCCCGCCCGCTCCCGACCCTACGATCACCGCCCCGCACTCCAGGGACAGGTCGCCGGTAATCTCATCCTGCGTGGTCAGCCCGCTCGGAACGGTCACGGCTGGCCCGCCCAAAAGTCCCCGAAGTCCCCCAGGTTCCTGAAGTCCGGCCAGTCCCTCAAGTTCGCCGAATCTGGCTGGCCGGTCCTCGCCTCGGCCGCACGGATCTGCGGGCCGTAGGACTCCAGGCGGCGCCGGGAGACGGCCGCTATGTAAGGGTCCGGGTCATAGCCGATCTCCCGCTGTACCTCGGGCAGCTCGTAATAACACATGGTGACCACGCTCTTGAGCCGCCGGATCATCTCCGCCGCGACGTCGTGCCGCGCCAGCAGCGCCCGGATGTAGGCGTCGGCCACCCGGTCGTCCAGCCGGGCGAATCGTTGGCCCCGGGACGGCGGGTACAGCCGGGCTCCCTGGTCAAGGAGGACCAGCGTGGCGGCCAGCGCCTTCCTGGCCGCAGGCGGCAGCGAGCCGAGCATCAGCCCGAACTCGCGCAGGACCCGGTCCGTCCGCTGGTCCGCGCGGACCTCGGGCGGGCAGACGACCTCGGCGAACCGCCTGGCTGCCCGCCGCGCGGGAACCTCAGGCGCTGGCTGCCCGGGCGCTGGTTGTCCTGGCGCTGGTTGTCCTGGCACTGCCGTCGGCGCGGAAGATAGGCCAGCCAATCTCGGTCCTCCATTCCGCCTCGTCCGGTGTGTCGTGGCCGCCGCGCAGGTAGTACTCGCGCAGCGGCCCGTCGATGCTGATCTCGTGCCTGGTGGCGTAGGAACCGAGCGTGGCGTAGCTGAGGTCGGCGTCGTCGAGTGAGCCCCGATGGGTGATGACGGCTAGTTCGGCCGCCGGGATCGCGACCGGCGCGACCCGCCCGATGGCGCGCACGCTGCCCTCCACCGGGATGAACACGGTGGCCTCGCCGCGGTCATGCTGGAACAGTTCACTCGCGTACACGCCGCCGCTCGGACCGGTGACGTGCAGGCCCTGGGCGCGGACGGTGGCGTGCAGTTCGCCTAGGGCGCCCTGCCACCAGGGGAGGACGTCCCCGCGGTCGACGACCGCCGTTATGCCGGCCGTCCGGGTGGCCGGGACGCTCCGATACTGGATCGCGGGCGCGTCCTGCGGCGGCCGCAGCAGGTTGCGCAGCGAGTCGACCGCGGCCCTGGTCTGCGCCAGTTCGGCTTCCAGCCGGCCGAGATGCGCAGCGATGAGGGCGTTGCGGGCCAGGGCGTCGGGCGCATCAAGCACCGCCTTGACCTCGCCGACCGGCATCTCGAGATCCCGCAGGCGGCGGATGACTTGAGCGGTCGGGATCTGCTCGCCGGCGTAGTAGCGGTAGCCCGTGCTGGGGTTCACCGTGGCCGGCTCGAGCAGCCCGACCTCGTGGTAGTGCCGCAGCGTCTTGACGCTCAGGTGGGTGATGCGAGAAAAGTCGCCGACTGTGAGTTCTGCCGTCACCAGGCCATTGTCAACCCTCCCCTTACCGGACAGTCAATTCCAGCATGCGGTCTTGACCCTCCGGCGAAGGGAGCGCCGAGGCTTGAGGCATCGGCAAGTACGCACTCGCGAAGGAGCACATCATGATCGGCACCGCCGCCTCCCGTACCTCCCTCTCCGGTGCCTCCCTCTCCGGCATCCTTTCCGGCACCGCCCACTCGGGCCTCGAGACCGTCGTGGCCGAGCACATCGCCGCCGTAAACGCCTTCGACGAAGACGCCATCGTGGCCACCTTCGCCGACGATGCCCTGGTCAACGACGCCCACCGGGAGTTCTGGGGCACGGAGGCCATCCGCCGCTGGGTCGCCAGGGAAATGGTCGGCGACCACGTGACCATCGAGGTCACCGAGGTCATCGACCACTACGGCGACACCATTGTCCGCGGCCGCTACGACGGCACCTACGACAAGACGAACCTGCCAGACGAGATCATCCTGACCAACTACTTCACCGTCCGCGACGGCAAGATCGTCAGCCTGGTTGTCATCCGCAACACCCCGGCCAGCTACTGACCGCAACGGCGGCCGCCGTCTTCCCGGGTAAGGCAGGAGACGGCGGCCGGGTCCGCTAGGGTCTGCGAGAAGGAGAGGTCCGGCGTGCGGAGGGGCCTGTGGACCACGGTTTTGACACGATGCATCTGCCGGATGCTCCCGATGCCGTCGCGCCTGATGGTTCGGACGTCCGGGTTCTACTGCGGCTCGGCCGCGGCTCGATGGCTCACTTCGAGCTCGGAGCTGGCCGGGTCTCGCGGGCGGTGGCCCACCGTGCGGTGGATGAGATCTGGTACATCCTGGCCGGGCAGGGTCAGATGTGGCGGTGCCAGGCGGAGCGGCAGGAGATCGTTCCGCTGCGCCCCGGTACCTGCGTGTCCATTCCCGCAGGCACGCATTTCCAGTTCTGGTCCGTCGGCGACGGCCCACTGGCGGCGATAGGCGTGACGATGCCGCCCTGGCCGGGCGACGACGAGGCGTATGGCGTCTCCGGCGCATGGCCCGCCCATGCCCCCGGTGGTCCACGATGATCGACGACCCGCGGTGGCGGGTCCTGCTCGACCCGCTGGCCATCCCTTCTGCATCACGACCATCAGGCCGCCGGACGCGTGACGGAACCGCTTCGCGGCACCAGCGGGGCACCCCGCCCGGACGCCGGCCCTCCGAAGGAGAATAATCTTCGCTGCGAAGAGGTGGTGGGCATGCAACCAGGGCAAGGGCCTCGATGGCGGCCGCTGAAACGCCACGACAGCCATGAGGCGGAACAGATGGTCGCGCGGGCAGCCGAACTGGCCAGGGACTCCCATGCGCAGACCCGGTATGCGGCGGTGCTGGTGAAGGACGGCAGTCTCCTGGCCTGGGGAACTAACGGCGTGCCGTTCCCCGGGGAAGATCACTGCTATTGCAAGTTCGGGGAGTCTGCCCACCATGACCGCTGCCGGACCCACGCGGAGCAGCGGGCGATCACGCTGGCCCGTGAGGGTGACGGCTGGCGGATGCTGCAGGGATCGAAACTGATATACGTGCGGCTCGAGGCCGATGATTCGGTCCGGCTGGACGAGCCGCACTTCTGTGCCCGCTGCAGTCGTCTCGCGTTGTCGCTGGGCGTGGCGGAGTGGGTCTTCGCCCTGTCGGAGGGGCTGGTCGGATACTCCTCGGCTGATTACGACCAGATCGCCCAGCTCAGATGGTAGAAGCGACGGACCGAGCCCGGCCCCGGGCGTCGTCGGCCGTGGCCGCGGGGCGGACACTGGGTTCATGCGCTATCTGAGCACCAACACGGTCACCAGGATCTCCCGGATCGGGCTAGGCACCTGGCAGTTCGGCTCCCGCGAGTGGGGATACGGCCAGTCCTATGCCGGACAGGAGGCGCACGCCATCGTCCGCCGGGCGGTCGAGCTTGGAGTCACCTTGTTCGACACCGCCGAGATCTACGGTTACGGGCGCAGCGAGCGGATCCTCGGCGAGGCGATCGGCGAAGACCGGGAGTCGGTCTTCCTGGCGACGAAGATCTTCCCGCTCCTGCCGGTCGCCCCGGTCGTCGAGCAGCGCGCGGTGGCCAGCGCGAACCGGCTCGGAACCCGTCGGCTCGACCTATACCAGGTGCACCAGCCCAATCCGGTGGTCAAGGACGGGACGATCATGCGCGGCATGCGCGCGCTCCAGCGGGTTGGCCTGGTCAGCGAGGTTGGTGTCAGCAATTACTCGCTGCAGCGCTGGCGTGCCGCCGAGCAGGCGCTGGGCAGCCGGGTGCTGACAAACCAGGTCCGCTACAGCCTCGTCGACCGGTCCCCGGAGCGCGATCTGCTGCCGTTCGCCGAATCGACCGGTCACGTCGTGATCGCCTACAGCCCGCTCGCCGAGGGGCTGCTGTCCGGCAAGTACCACCGGGCCAGTCGGCCGCGGAACCGCGTCCGGGCCGCCAGCCCGTTGTTCTTGCCGGAGAACCTCGACCGGGCCGGCGACCTGATCGCTGCCCTGCGCGAGGTGGCGGACGCGCATTCCGCCACGTCCGCCCAGGTGGCCCTGGCCTGGGCCATCCACCGGCCTGCCGTGGTCGCCATACCGGGTGCGTCAAGCGTGGCGCAGCTCGAGAGCAACGTCGCCGCCGCCAGCATCGATCTCACCGAAGAGGAGTACCGGGCCCTGCACGCGGCGGCGACTGGGTTCAACCCCATCACCGGGCCCGCTGTGCTTCCCCGCCTGTTCCGGGCCCGCTTCCGCTAGTGCGGCGCTGTGTCTGCCTCTGCGGATGACCATGCGGAGCCGCAGCGGCGGCTTGACGCGATTGTGCGCAACACTGGTGCCGGTGCTGCGACATCAAATGCCCCGCAGGGTCATTACACACTCATGACAGTTGCCTAAACGGGCGCTTACCCGGCTTGTTGAATTCGTCCCCATGGACGTGTACGTCGGCGTCACGCTCGTGGCTGGGGTACATGCACGCCGCCGGGCTAGCGCCCGGCGGGTTACAGTAACCGGGTGACCGCGACAGACGCCGCCGTCGAGCGCATCTTGACCAGCTATGACACCATCACCGTGGTGGGTGCCAGTGCCTTTGCGTTCAAAGCGGCGCACTCAGTGCCGGCGTACATGCAGCAACATGGCTGGCGGATCATCCCGGTCAACCCGCATGCCGCCCAGATCCTCGGCGAGCCGGTCTACCGGACCCTCGGCGATGTTCCTGAGCAGGTGGGCCTGGTCGACGTATTCCGCCCCCCAGAGCAGGCGCCCGACATCGCCCGCCAGGCGGTCGCGGCGGGGGCCACCGCCCTGTGGCTGCAACTGGGCATCGCTTCGGCGGAGGCCCGGGCCATTGCCGAGGGCGCCGGGCTCCTATACGTAGAAGACCGCTGCCTGATCATCGAGCAGCGCCGCCTCCGGCTGGAAGCGCCCGGCCGGTAGCTAGTGCCGTAGGTCAGGTTTGCCTCACCCGCCCGGCACGTCAATGGCCCACGGCCGCCAGGATCGCGAACAGGATGGTCGCCACGGCGAACGCGCCATGCGCGGCCACGACCATTGTGGGCGGGTGCCGGGCCGACGGTGGGTCATCCGCGAGAGGAACGGACGCTGGGCCGGCCACAACGGCTGGCGCGGCGGGGACGCCTGTGGCCGTGAGGGAGCGCTCGGGGAGCGAGGCAATCAGCACCGCCATGCCGAGACCGGTCACTGGCAGCAGGAGCGCGCTGGCGATCCAGGCCACGGCGGTCACGCCCGTCACCAGGTAGGCGATCCAGGCCAGGAGGCCCGTGGTGGCCAGCCCGAAGTGCGCGAAGATCATCGGTGCCGGGAACCGGACGTGGCCGGCGCGCCCGCGGCGGAAGCAGCCGTGGGCGATCCACCGGGCCATCATCGCCGAACCAAGGCCAACCGTGATAAGCCACGTGACTAGCGCGACGAGGCCAAGTGCGGTCCGGCTAGGCGGCGGGGCGGCCGGCGGGGCGGCCAGTGCGGACACCGGCGGTTGGCTGGGCTGTTCGGGGACCGTGGCGGCCAGGTGCGCCAGGAAGGGGCTGAACTTAGCCACGCGCTTGCGCTCGCCCACCTTTCCGCCCCGGCCAATAGTCATCACGTGGAGTGCGCTGCCGACCGCGAAGTTGACCTGAGCTCTGGTCAGGCCCTGGCATGCAGCCGGCACCGTGGTGACAGTGATGTGATGCTTGATGGCACTGATGCCGAATTGGATGCACGATTCCACCGAAGCCCGCTGCGGGTCCGTGGACTGAGTGGACTGATGAGTACACCCGGCGGCGGCAAGCCCGGCAAGCACAACGCCCGTCGCGACGGAGGCCCTGATGGCACAGCTCCGCCGCGCGGTCGGCCGCATGCTCATGCGCCAAGCTCATCACATCAACAGCCTGATTCATCAAGTGCGCCCTCGTCGGCACGATCGCCCCGGCCCCGCAGCACCGGTCAACCCCGTCGGCCGCTTCCGACCTACGGCGACGTGAATGCTGTCACCAGTGACCACGTCAGGCGGCCGAGGGTGGAAAGGGTCCAGCGGGTACCCTGGGAACCGTGCTTATCCAGGTCATTTCTAGTACCACCCGGGAAGGGCGGTTCAGCGAGCGGACGGCCCGCTGGGTGGAGCAGTCGCTGTGCGCCAGCGAGGACTTCGACGTCGAGCTGATCGACCTGCGTGAGTACCCGCTGCCGTTCTTCGATGCTCCGCCGCCGGCCAAGGCGCCGCGTGACTACGCCACCGCGGAGGTCGCCCGGCTGGGCCGTGCCCTAGACCGGGCCGATGGGTTCATCGTGCTGACCGCCGAGTACAACCACGGTTACCCGGCGGTCCTGAAGAACGCGATGGACTGGACGTTCCCGGAGTGGCAGCGCAAGCCGATCGCCTTCATCGGGTGGGGCAACGTCGGCGGCGCCCGTGCCATCGAGCAGCTGAGGCTGGTCGCCGTGGAGTTCGAGATGGCTCCGCTGCGGCACGCGGTGCACATCCTCCCCGACGTCATGGCCGCGGCCCGGCAGGTGGCCGACGTGAGCGATACGACCGCGTTCGCGCCCCTCGAGCCGAAGCTGAAGCTGCTCGCCGACGACCTGACCTGGTGGGCCGCGGCGCTGGCCGCCGCTCGCGCGCACGAGCAGCGCTAGCCCGCCCACTGAGCATGACGGCCATGGTCGACCAGCGGAGGAAATGCACGGCGGCGGCTCGGTACTTGCCCGCATAAAGGTGTCGGCAGGTT
>CAWCUJ010000030.1:0-227134 GCA_963798675.1 uncultured Actinomycetes bacterium
GCTCGTGAAGACCAGGTTGCGGCGGATGCAGTACCAGCCCGGCCTGCTCGGCGGCTTCCTGGCCAAGACCAGACTCGACCTCACACCCCTTCAGTAACTTCCACAATTGAAGATCGTTAGGCGGTCGGGTAGGCGCAGCTCCCGCCTGGCTGCATTCGCTGACAACGTCGGCTATGGAACCCGGATTGCCAGCGGTCAGCTTTACCTGCAACGGCTGGGAGTCACGACGCGATTGACTGGGTGACCCGCGGGTCCGGACGCTGGGACACGGAGCGGGTCAGCAGGTCAAGCAGGAGACGTCCGGCCCGGAAATAATCCGCTGTGGGCCGGACGAGCCTGCACGGGATGAGCTCCAGCGCGGTGGACGATGCGGACCAGCGGTCGATGTCCAGCCGCATGCGCAGCGGCGGGTGCAGCGGTCCCCGGGCCAGGCGGACCTGGATCCGGCGTGTGCCCAGGTCGCGGTCGTGCTCCATCGGAGCGAGCAACTGGCTTCCGCCGAACCAGAGTTCGCCGCCGTGCCTGGTGGGCAGCCAGCTGTCAAGTGCGGCCACGTACGTATCGAAGGGGACAGCGGCGATCCGCCAGAACGATAGCGATCCGAGGTCCGGGACCATGCTCGTAGTCATTTCATCTGCTCCTCCTCCGGCCCGTGCGGGATGCATGGTTCCTTCTTGCTCCCCTGGGACCTTGTCTGGTCCCTGCATCTTCAAGGTTCGCGGTAAGGCCCCTGCCACCGCATCGGACGAAGGCCTTACTTTCGGTCTGCCCAGATGGCTTAGGCGCCATCAATCGCGAAGCAGCCGGGCTAAGCCGTCTTAGCCCAGGTCAGGACGGCAGGCGCCACCACGGGCACAGCCTTGACGGGGATCTTGCCGGGTGGCGGCCATGGGGACAGTGCGTGACCGCCTCGGTCTTTCTCCGCCCTGCCAGCAAGCACGGGGCTTGCTCCCCCGTGGTTCGCCGCGCACGCTGCGGGCCCGGCTGACGGCGACACCAAGAACAGGAAGCCATCCCGCACGCGTGAGCTACCACAACGCCGCGCTGACGCTGTCCGTGGCCACCGCGACCGTCAGGACCAATCCCGCAAGCGCGCAGGGCACACGTGGCACGATAACGATCTGATGTCCGCCTCGCGATCGGCACCGCGCTCTTGGCCGGGAATCAGGACAGACGCGAGATCCTCGGCTATAGGATCGCCGGCTACCCCGTCCAGCACCTCAGCCGGATCCGCCGCTACACCCGGCAAACCCCCGGAGCATGGCCCGCCCGCGACCCGCGAAACAGGCGACAGCACAGCACCTCAGAAGATGATGGCCGCGCCGGAACAGGCGGGAAAAGCACTCATGCCGAATTGAGTGCGTTCATTCGCGCTGACATCTTCGCGCCGAAAATGACAATGAGGGTTCAGCTGGTCGATCGTCGCGACCATCTTACGGGAGCTACAGGTTGCGCAGAAAGTCGTCCTCGATGACTTCATCAATGGATGGTCGTCAGCTGGTGAACTAGCGGTAGCTAGTACACGTCAGGAGCCGTGAATCAATGCGAGAGTGAATATGCCATTGGGTGCATAAGCATGCGTGCCAACAGCGCACTCATTTCACGCAGAAGAGTGTGTCGGTCAACTGTCAATGCCATATCCGGAGCCGAACTCCGTTCGCCCGCTTACTGTGCCGCCTTGCTCCCTAGTACGGCAGCCGCCATTGGCGGCTTGACCTGCGGCGAAGCGCGATGAGCATGTCAGTTCCGCAGGGTGCGGCCGCCTTGCGATGATGTGCCTGTGTCAGCAACAAGACGGCAGGCAGTTGCCGTAGGGGATACCGCGGGCCGCAGTGTGAGTGGGGGGACGGGGGTCTGATGGCCCTTGATCCCAGCGGGGCAGAGGGCGCCTGCTCGTTCTGGCTTCGCCGTCAGCGTCGGGCGGGGCCGCGCTGCGGCTGCCGGCTCAGTTCTGCAGCTGCGAAACATCATGTTACGCTGAGTTTCTCGTGTAACTCACCCGGAGGCGGCCATGGACCAGGCGGCGATCGACCACATCGAACAGCAGATTGACGGCGAGGCGAAGAAGCGCTTCCCCGGCGCGGTGCGGCGGGTCGCGGTGCTGCAATACGGCGATGACCCGGTGATTGAACCAGGAGACCTGCTGGTCCGCGTGATCATTGAAGCGCCGGAGGAACGCGAGGGCCAGCAGGAGGCCTTCGAGGCGTTCGAGAAGGCGCACGGCGGGGCGGTCAAGCATTTCCGGCACGATCTGTCGGCCCGGCTTCCGGAGGTCGGGCGGCTCGAGTTCTGCACCAGCGGCACCGGCCATGGCCCCAGGAGGATGGTGCTGGGTGAGGGCAGATCCCGCGGCTCACTGGAGGCCCGCGCGCTGGAAGGCGGTGAGCTGACCCCCGTGATGGCCCGGCTCGGGCCTGCGGACCTGGAAACACTGGACGCGCTGATCACGGCGGGCATCGCAGCCAGCCGCGCCGAAGCCGTCCGCTGGGCCCTGGCTCGCATTCGCGAGCGGCCAGCATATGCGCAGCTGCGTGAGCGGGCGCGGGAGATCGAACGGCTTAAAACCGAGTTCTGACTCCGGGATCGCCTGGTGCGGCAGCCGGTCATCTGCCAGCTGGCCAGGGGATCCCGGCGTCCCGGGCGAGCGTTCACGCTGGTGGTACCAGCGCGAGGGGCTGGTGGCGGCGTCGCTAGTACAGCGAGCGTCATTACGGCAGCCGCCATTGGCGGCTTGACCTGCGGCGAAGCGCGATGAGCATGTCAGTTCCGCAGGGTGCGGCCGCCTTGCGATGATGTGCCTGTGTCAGCAACAAGACGGCAGGCAGTTGCCGTAGGGGATACCGCGGGCCGCAGTGTGAGTGGGGGGACGGGGGTCTGATGGCCCTTGATCCCAGCGGGGCAGAGGGCGCCTGCTCGTTCTGGCTTCGCCGTCAGCGTCGGGCGGGGCCGCGCTGCGGCTGCCGGCTGAGTTCTGCAGCTGCGAAACATCATGTTACGCTGAGTTTCTCGTGTAACTCACCCGGAGGCGGCCATGGACCAGGCGGCGATCGACCACATCGAACAGCAGATTGACGGCGAGGCGAAGAAGCGCTTCCCCGGCGCGGTGCGGCGGGTCGCGGTGCTGCAATACGGCGATGACCCGGTGATTGAACCAGGAGACCTGCTGGTCCGCGTGATCATTGAAGCGCCGGAGGAACGCGAGGGCCAGCAGGAGGCCTTCGAGGCGTTCGAGAAGGCGCACGGCGGGGCGGTCAAGCATTTCCGGCACGATCTGTCGGCCCGGCTTCCGGAGGTCGGGCGGCTCGAGTTCTGCACCAGCGGCACCGGCCATGGCCCCAGGAGGATGGTGCTGGGTGAGGGCAGATCCCGCGGCTCACTGGAGGCCCGCGCGCTGGAAGGCGGTGAGCTGACCCCCGTGATGGCCCGGCTCGGGCCTGCGGACCTGGAAACACTGGACGCGCTGATCACGGCGGGCATCGCAGCCAGCCGCGCCGAAGCCGTCCGCTGGGCCCTGGCTCGCATTCGCGAGCGGCCAGCATATGCGCAGCTGCGTGAGCGGGCGCGGGAGATCGAACGGCTTAAAACCGAGTTCTGACTCCGGGATCGCCTGGTGCGGCAGCCGGTCATCTGCCAGCTGGCCAGGGGATCCCGGCGTCCCGGGCGAGCCGTTCACGCTGGTGGTACCAGCGCGAGCGGGCCTGGTGGCGGCGTCGCCAGTCCAGCCAGCGTCCGGCGTGCCCGGGCGGGTGCGAGCGCTGGAGGGCGCCAGCGGGCAGGCGCCGGATCTCCGGGACGGTCAGCGGGATCATCCCGGGATCCGGCGGCGGAGCCTGGTCAGGGGCGACGGGTGGCGGGACCTGGGAATCGGTGCGGTCGCGCAGCAGCGCGGCGGTGACCGCGCAGATCGCCAGCGCGGCCATCACCAGCACGATGTGGCGGGTGATCGCGGTATAGAGCCGGGCCTGGCACTGATCCAGGCCGAGGCAATCCTTCCCGAACTCGAAATCCTCTTCGACCGTCAGCCAGCGCAGCCCTGCAGCCCTTATCAGCCTGGTTCTGGCCGTCGGCTGGCCCTCGGGGACGTAGCAGTAGTGACAGGCCAGCTGGCCGGTTTTGAGGTGGCGGCGGACGAGCAGATGGTGCCGCGGCGATGCGGTGGCGATCCAGGCCCAGGCATACCAGCGCTCGCCCTTGGAGCCCTTGCCGGCGGAGCGAACTTCCCAGCGCCGCTTGTCTTTCACCAGGCGCTTGACCGTGTCCGCGCAGGTCACCCTGGTTCCCAGGGCGAGGGTGATCATGAAGCCGGACGCGACCCGCAGCACGTAGGCCTGCCCGCTGGCCTCGAAAAACTCCCGCAGCCGCGTGCACCGGCCATAGACCTCGTCCCCGCAGGCGAAGTCGAACTTCAGGCCATCGGCGTAGCAGTCCGCGCAGATATCCATGGCCAGCTGCCCCTTGGTGCGGAACTGAAGGTCCAGCGGCAGGCCCATGACCAGCGACGTCACCGGATCCTCGATGTGCTCGCGGGGAATCCACTGCCGCGCGCCGATCAGCGAGTGCCCCGTCTTGTCCCGCACCAGCGACACGTGCACCGTGTTGATCCCGTTCGCCACCCGGCCCGCGCAGCCCATGTACCGGCGTTTCACCCCGGCAGTCGCCTCGCCGGCCTTTTCCTGGCCGGTCTCATCGATCGCCGCGATCACCAAGCCGCCCCGCCGGCGGCCCCGGCGGGCCGCTTCAGCCAGGCCGCCCGCCCCGAACCGGCGGACCTCGCTCATCGCCGCGAGCGTGTCCCACGACGCGCGGTTCAGCAGCCGCTGCGTCCGGTCCGGCGACCGGTCCCCGGCATGCTGGGCAATCGTCCACCCGTTCCGCTTCGGCAGCTCGCTGACCAGTGCAGACACGTATTTGCCGGCCTGCTGCCACGTCTCCGTCCGCGCGAAGCACGACCGCATCGACTCCAGCAGCTCAGCCCGTTTCCGGACGGCCCGCCCAGCCCCTATCCTGGCAGCAGCAGCCGCCTTCGATTCATTTGTCCTCACAAGCAATGATCGTCAGGCGGCTGCGCTCACGTCACACGATTCCCCACGTCCCGCCAGGTCAAGCCGCCAATGGCGGCTGTCGTACTAGTTCTGTCCCGGGCGGCGAGCGTGTGTGGTAGCTGGCCCAAGATGGCACTACCTGTACGTTTCTGAGCAAGCGTGGCGGACGGCGGTGGTGGCGGCTTAAGACCATTTAGATGAATCGCTGAGACTCTCCTTGGACACTCGTACCGTCAGGTCGCTTCGTGCCCGCAGCAAGGTCAGCACTTCGTTCAGGTGGTCCGCCAGAACCTCGGTCGCTTCCCAGTCGCTGCATCTGAGCCACACGTGTCGGCCGATTGCGCTCTGCCTGCGTCGCTGACCCAATTTTCATCGGTGCTGACAATGACCGCCTGATGCTCTGTCAATGGCCCACACCGTCAGCTCATCATCTTTTGCTCGTGCCAGGCCAGCGGAACCTGCTGTCCGGCACTCATGGCCACGGTGCCGCAGCATCTGTCCTACAGCGGCATTCACGTCGTGATCAAGCCGGAATCGCGTTGGTCCACTGCGACGAGCTGGCGCCTGGCTTCGCCGACGTCTTCCACCCGAAGGTCCGGAAATGCGTTCAGGATCGCGTCGGTTTCGTATCCCTGCTGCAGGTACCGCTGCACCGTTGCGACCCGGATCCGCGTGCCGGCGAACACCGGAGCGCTGGACATCCCGTATATCGCCTGGGCGAATAGCATCGCTGAGATCCTTGCCCTCAGAAAGGCGTGGGCACGCGCCGCCGGATGACCGCTCGCGGGTCTGCCAGGGACAGCCGCCGATGCTCCAAGCCGCTCCCGAACACCAGATCAGCCGCCCCAGTCAGCCACATCCTGGCAGCGGCAACCTACGCCAGAGCGGCGGTACTGCGCGCGCCTGGGACCGGCCTCCGCCGGGCGAGAGCAGTCACGCCCGGTGCATGCTCTGGCGTGGCTCATGAGCGGACAAAGCCCTGAGCCGGCGGGAGGGCAGGCTCATCGGCTGAATCGTCCCTGACCTCGTGCGCCTTGTGCGGGTATGGGTGCACTGGGAACGGCCCCGCCCCAGCGCGCCCGTGCAGGAATCCCGGCGGCGGGAATGCGCGCTGGGGTACCGAAGGCTCGCAATGGAACGTGACGGCACTAGATGGTCTCGGAGACGCCCGAAGGGCGCCTGCCGAATATTTGCTCATTTTGCGGGGGCGGCTGCAAGGCTGCTCCCGCGCTCAGATATCCCGTTCTGGCGGATGCGTGCGTGGCACCGTTGCGGTCCTGATAACGCCTGCGGCTGCGCGGACTGCGGCCCGTTGCCGGGTGATGAAATCGGCGGCGTTAGCTGCAGGCCGGATCCAGCGGAACCGTGGCAGGCGACAACACATGCATGTAGGTGTTCAGCGCGTGGGCGCAGCCTATGCTCCACTTCGCCTTCCCCAGAGAGCTGATGGCATAGCCGGTAGTGACGGACTGGTAACTATCGGAGAAATCGACCGGGAAGTACGGGACGACGTCTACTTGATTGTAGATACGCCATGACACAGTGCTCAGGCCGCCGTAGCGCGCGGCGAAGATGGCGTCTCCTACCTTCGGCGATGCGAATGTCCATGCCTGCGGCTTCAGCGGCGTGTTCGCGGTCAGGTCCGCGACCAGGAGCGTCGCCAGCGCGCCACCCAGACTGTGGCCGCACACCACGACTGGCAGCGCAGGATCAAGATCCGCCGCCAGACCATCGGCGGCCGCTTGCGCGACGTCGGCGGCGAAGGTGCGCGACGCCACTGAGGCCTGCGCCTGGCCCGGGACCATGGTGCCGAAGGTACTGTAGATATCCAAGAAGCCCTGGGCGACCTTTCCGCCGTTGGAAACCTGGGTGAACGGCGCCAGATCCCAATGGAAGTCATCCCACCACTCCGTGGTGGTTTCGGTGCCGCGGATCGCCACCACTGCGGTCTTGGGAGCACCGCCCACAGCAACGAACCCGTAGAAGGCGCGCGTCTCCTGGGGGCCAAAGAAGTCGGACATCTGAATCGTGCGCACCAACGTGTAGCCGGCAGGCATATTCGTGATCGTGGCCGGATTGAGCTGACTGGGGTCGCTGGTGTACTGCTGGGCCGCGGCGGCAATGAAGGGGCCCCAGGTGACGGCCGTGACAGGATTCATGGTATCAGTAGGCATGCCGTGTCCTATCTTTATCGAAACCGGTTAAGCGCAAAGCACAGTACAGGCAGCCCGCCCAGGCGATTCGGTCGCGTGCAGCGCTCCCCAAATAGCGTTCACCCCCGAGTGGCGGGGTGCAAGCACCCGACTATCCTCCCCATGTCGTCCAAGCCCGGATCACCAGCAGCGCCCTGAGCGCGCTTTCCTGATCCCCGCCTTCTCAGCTGCCCGCTCGGATCCAGAAGGGGTCCGCGCTTGCAGCTCTCGTGCTGGACGCGATGATGGTGCTGCTTGCACTCGCGGTCGCGGCCGGGACCAGGTGGCCCGGGTTGAGCACCTGGAAACCAGCCTGTATCAAAGCAAACCACGCTCCTCGCTCGGCTGAACACTCCCGAATGGCCGGATATGGACGAGTCGATACGAACGGCAGACGGCAGGCAGCCCGGCCTGCGCCATGTCGGCGGACATTTCTCGGCCGCCGCAAGATCGGCCGATTACAAGACGTGATAAGCGGGACGGCGTGGTCCGGATACGGGTCGACTTCGCGCAGCCTGCAATCGCGCGAGACGGGACGTGCGCTGAGCGCTGAACGTCCGGATTCTGGCTGATGCCCGGGCGGCATTTGCTCATCGCGGTTTGCGGCTTGCGACCGGCTCATTTCGTCGGTTTGTGGCCGCGACGATGCTTTGATTGCTTCTTGATGCGCTGGCACAGGTGCTCGTGGCAATGACTGTGTTAGGGCTGAATCTTGGCCAGGGCCTGGTCGAAGTCGGCGATCAGGTCCTGTGTTCCCTCGATGCCGCAGCTGACCCGGATCAGGTCGGCGGTGATGCCGAGCCGTCCCCGGTCCTCGGGGCTCATGCCAGCGTGCGAGGTAGTGGCCGGCCGGGTGATCAGCGTCTCCACGCCGCCGAGGCTCGGGGCCACGTACGGCAGTTGCACCGCGTCGATGAGGGCCTGCGCGGCTGCCTCGCCGCCGTGCAGCCGCAGGCTCAGCATGCCGCCGAACCCGGACAGCAGCTCCGCGGCGTGCTTGTGGTCCGGGTGGGAGGCAAGTCCGGGGTAGTTGACGGTGGCGACCTGCGGGTGGCCGGCGAGGAAGCTGGCCAGCGCCGTGGCGTTGTCGTTGTGGGCACGGACCCGCAGGGCGAGTGTCTTTATGCCGCGGGCGAGCAGGAACCCGGTGTGCGGGTCCAGGCTGCCGCCGTAGTGGTTGAGCGTCGTGCGCACCCGGTCGATCAGTTCCGCGCTGCCCGTGACGGCCCCCGCCACCAGGTCGGAATGCCCGCCCAGGTACTTGGTGGCACTGTGGAAGCACAGGTCGAACCCAGCCTGCAGCGGCCGGAAGTTCACCGGGGTCGCGAACGTGTTGTCGATCACCGTGAGCAGGTCCTCCCGGCGGGCGTAGTCCGCGATCTCGCGCAGCAGCCCGACCCGCATCAGCGGGTTGGTGATCGTCTCGACCAGGAACGCCCTGGTCTGCGGAGTGCGCGCGGCGGTCCAGGTTTCAGGGCGGTGCACGTCGACGAAGCTGTATCGCCAGCCGAGGTCCTCGGCGTGGCGGGTGAGGAAGTCGTGGGTGCCGCCGTAGAGGCAGTCGCTGGCCAGCAGGTGATCCCCGGCGCGCAGCACGCTCAGCAGCGTGGTCGTCACCGCCGCCATTCCCGACGCGGTCGCGATCGCTGCCTGCGCGCCCTCCAGGGCGGCCAGCTTGTCATGCAGGTACCGCTGAGACGGCGTGGAGTTCAGCCGGATGTAGGGGATGTCGTGGTACCCGGTTCCAGGCTCGACCGAGTACACCGTTCCCTGGTAGATCGGGTAGACCACCGAGCCTTCGGGTCCCGGCCGCCGTTCCCCGCCGTGGACCACCACGGTCTCCATCGATTCGTTCTGAGCGTGCATAAGGAAGCTCCCGTCGCGTACCGGCCAGTGAACTTAATGCCGGACAGTCATGCGATCCGTGTTACCGAACCATGGTCTCCCGGCGGGGACGACGATCCTAGAGCCAATGACGCAGAATTGGCTTGCCGATGACGCCATTCGGCCGAACCGCTGCGCGAGCCGACCATGTCGCCACGCCGGCCGCCTGGCGTCGGCTCCGCCCTGTGCCACCGCGCCGGTCCCGATTGGATCGTGCGTTCCCTGCCCCGGCGCCGCGCCTGGCGGACCTGTCGGCGCCGGGCCGTACGAACGCTTTCAGCGGCGGCACCTGCAGTGCCAACCGTCAAGGATCCAGCAATCACGAGTGTGGCTCCTTCCGGCCAGCCCGGTCGCCTGCGTGCTCCTACTTTGTTGACCCATGGAACCGGCCGGACATGCAAAGCGCCCTCTCCTGGGATGTGATTGGCGCCGGTGTGATCAGCATCGTGGCCGCCGCCGCGATCGTCGGCATCCTGAAGTCCGGGTCCCCCGGCGGCGGCGTGGCGCACACGGTGGTGACACCGGCGGCGCTCGGCCCGTATAAATGGACGCCGGACCTGGAGAACAATGCCGGCCTGGCGACGCTGGCAGCCAGTGTCGCCAAGATGAGCGACGGACAGGCGAGCGACATCCGCGCCCGTGCCTACGAGAAGCAAGCGCCCGGCGGAACCGCACCGCAACTGCTCGAGGTCATCGCTGGCCGCCTGCCCGGCACGTCGCCAGCCGCTTCGGTCGTCACCCTCATCCAGTCGCATCCCAGCGGGCACATCGTTGCGGCCGGCCCGATAGGCGGTTCTGCGGCATGCTTTGAGCAGACGGCGGGAACAGCGGACAGCGTGGCCATGTGCGCATGGTCCGACAACGATAGCTTCGGCATCCTGGCGTCGCCGACACTGAGCGCCGCCAGCCTGGCTAACCTCATGGTGCAGGACCGGCCGCTGATCGAACTCGTCAAGAAGTAGGCGGCTGCCGCACTAGAAGTAACCCGCGCAGTACATCACTCGGACGGGAAGCCAGGCAGCATACCAGCGTTCACTTCACTGATAGGCGATGCTGGAAGGGCTGCGCTCCCTTGACCGGGACCGTCGGTGACGCGGAACTAAACCAGAAAAACCGGATCTGAATGACCAGCTTGGCGATCCTCACCGAGACAAACATCCATACCTAACGGCGGCAGTGTGCGCGCCGAAGGGTATGGCGTGCGACTGGTGCCCCGAGTGGCCAGCTCGTCGCGGGTAGCAGGATGCGGCTGTGAGCCGTGAACCCCGGCCATCTGGCGGCCGGTGGCCGCCGGTCCTTGGACCCCCGGTCACGGGCCGCTTCTGCGTTCAGGATGAGTCGGCGCGAAATGCTGGGGGAACGCCAGGTTGCGGCACCGCTGATGGCGCAGCGCGCCGCATGCGGGGCATTCAGACTGGCTTACCGCCGGTTCCAGCCGGGCCAGGGTGTCGGCATCCAGCTTGCGGGGCTCCGGCTGAGCGGCGAGCCTCAGCGGCCCTCGCAATGCCAGTTCGGACACGAAACGCTGGTACTCGCGTTCGCACTGTTCGCACCGGCAGCCTCGCGCCCAGGCCAGCACTGAGCCGTGCGGCGGCAGCGCGGGCGGCAGGTTGCCCCATGCGGTCATACCTCCACGGTAGGACAGCGGTTTCTCCGGTTGGTACTACGAGATGACCAGGAGGAGCGGCGCAGAACATCCAGCCTGGCACTGGCTGGACGGACCCGGGTCCGTACGGTACCGGCGCACGTAACGTGGGCGGATATTTCGCGGTATCGCCGAGCAAAGCCGAGGACAGGGCGTGACGTGAGGTGAGCAGCATCCGATGTGGCAACAGCCGCCGTGCTCTTGTCCTCGTAGATAACCTGGATCGCCGGCTCGGCCCGGAGATTGTAGTACCAGCCAGGCGTCCCCTTTTGCCCGAAGCGAGTCCCGATGACGGCAAGGTCGTCGCCGAAGGGAACGCCCAGCAATGGGCGTCGTACGGGTCCGCCCGGTGCACGCCCCAGCTGATGCAGCGCCGCGATGGTCTCCCCCAGCTGGCCAGCCAGCTGGGGGGAGACAGCGCTGCCGGGGCCCTGCCCCTGACCCGGCTCGCTGCAGGCCCATGGGGCATCTTGTGGCCGGGCTTCTCCACCAGCATGCCCGGGTCGAAGGCGCGTTCAAAGGAAATTTTCTATGTTCTCAGCCGAGAGCATCAGCTTGCCGGGAGGGCTGCCGTAACGCCGTCTTTGGCTCAGCCGAGACAAAGCCGCCGGGCTGGCCGATCGTCACTGTCCCCATCGGCCAGCCGGCGGCCCCAAGTGGCCAGTCGGCGGCCCAAGTAGGGAGCCAGCCGGGTAGCCCCGGGGAGGCCAAGAGGGGCAAGGGGAACACCACTGCTTTTTCTGCCAGCGCGGAGATCTTCGGCCCTGGAACGAAGTCCTGGGCCGATACCAGGACTTCGGTGGTCCCGATTTATAGGTCTGGCGCGGCGCCTGGCGGGGCGGCGAAGCAGCAGTTCCCGGAAGCGTGGCGGCTACATGGAAAGCTGCGGCAGACAATTGGCGAAACGGAATTGTGGCGTGCGCTGAGCCGGCGGGGCAAAATGGCCGGGTGACATCCGGTCAGTCCGCAATGTCGGAAGTGCTCCCCCTGCGCGACACGGATCCGCGCGAGGTGGGTGGATACCGGTTGCTCGGCCGCCTCGGGGAAGGCGGGCAGGGCGTGGTGTTCCTGGCTGTCGGTCCTGCTGGAAGCCAGGCGGCGGTCAAGCTTCTGCCGCCAACCACGGACCCGCAGGTCCGGAGCCGCTTCCTGAAGGAGGTCGCCGCAGCGCAGCGGGTCGCCCGGTTCTGCACCGCGCAAGTTCTGGATGCGGGAATCTTCGAACGGCGGCCGTTCATCGTCAGCGAATACGTCAAGGGGCCATCGCTGGTAGAGGTCATCGAGCAGCTCGGGCCTCGCGGCGGCGCTGTACTCGAGCGCATCGCCGTCGCAACGCTGACCGCGCTAGGCGAGGTGCATGCCGCCGGGATGGTGCACCGCGACTTCAAGCCTGGCAATGTCCTGCTCGGGCCCGACGGGCCGGTGCTGATCGACTTCGGGCTGGCGGCCGTTCCCGGGATGACCACCATGGGCCCTTCTGGCCAGGTCGCCATGGGAACTCCGGTGTTCATGGCCCCTGAGCAGCTGGCCGCGGAGCGGGTGACCGCAGCGGCCGACATGTGGTCGTGGGCTGTGACGATGGCGTTCGCTGGTACCGGTGAGTTGCCCTTCAAGGGCGAATCGTTGACCGCTACGGCGTTCGCCATTCTTCATTCCGAGCCAGATGTGGGCAGGCTTCCCGAACCACTGGGCTCCCTCGTCCATCGCTGCCTCAACAAGGACCCAGCCGTCAGGCCATCGGCCCGCGGCGCGCTCAGCGAGCTGGTGGCCGCCGGAGCGCGGCTCGTGGGCCCGATGCCGCCGATAGCATCCGCTCTCGACACGGACGAGAAGACAGCTAGCTCAGAGCAGGTGCTTGCCGCGCTGCCCGAGCCGCGGGTCGACAGCGGCGATGGCCTGATCGCCGGTGACCTGGCATCCAGGCCACGGCGAAGGCGGCGCAAGAACGGCCGCGCATCGCGGCGCCGGCGGGCGGCTGTGCTGTTGACCCTGATCCTGCTGGTTGTCGGCGCTGGCGGGCTTGCGTTCACTCTTTCCTGGCGGGGCGCATCGTTGGAGCGGCTAACGGGTGGCCGCGTCCAGATCAGCCCACTCGACGCTGAGGCTTCGGTGAGAACGCGGGCGATCACTTGGATACTGCACCAGGTCAGTCCCGCCGCGGTCGTGTCATGCGATACCCAGGTGTGCGCGGATCTGGTCAGGAACGGCTTCCCGTCCTCGAACCTGTTGCCGCTCGGGCCTACGTCGAACGACCCCCTCGGCTCCGACCTGGTGGTGGCCACCGCCACAGTCCGGAACCAGTTCGGCAGCCGTCTGGCTGTCTACGCTCCGGCTATCATCGCAAGCTTCGGCACGGGAAACGCCAGGATTGACATCAGGTGGGTCTATCCTGGCGGCGCCAACGCGTATCGCGCCGCCCTACCCGCGGCGCTGAGCGTCAGGAAAGGTGCTGATGCCCAGCTGTTGAGCAACAGCAATATCTGGTTCTCCACCACAGCCAAGAAACAGCTCCTCAGCGGCCAGATTGACCCTTGGCTGCCGCTGCTCCTCGTCATCATGGCCCACAGCCATCCGTTGCGCATCGTTGACTTCCCCAGCCAGTCGCCTGGCGGCGGACCCGCCAGCCTCCTGCGGTGGGTGGACCTGGCGACGACCGTCAAGGCGGGGCACGTCACGCGTACGGCATATCCCGGCTGGATGCAGTCGTTCATCGACACGCAGCGAGCCGAGTACCGTCCTGTCTGGGTCCAACAGGTCACGCTGCGTACTGGCCAAGCCGTGCTGAGGATCGGGTATGGCGCGCCGAGCCCGCTTAGCTAGTCGAGATCCGGCCCTGGTACTGGCTGATGGCCGGGCAGGAACAGCGGGTCCGCGGCCGGCGCGGCTGGTCTGGCCGACCGGTGAACGCTGCCGGTCGCGGTACGGCTGGTACTCAGGGGTCTGAAGGCAATGACGGCCCGTAGCGCTGAACTGGCCTCGGCCGCGCGGCGCCAACAGTAGCGTGGCCTGGGCCACCCGGCAGGCCACGGCGACCTGCTCGGGGTGAGGTCCAGGCGGCAAAGCAATCCAGCACCACGGCTCCGCTGCATCGGCGTCACCCGTTAGGAACACGGCCAGCCGGAATAGTGACCGGTACTGCGCGTGGCGCAAATCCGACAGAGCCGGCAGATGCCTGTCCGGCTGCGCGGCCGGGGCGCCCTTGCGCTCCCCTCCTCGTCTGCGCGAGGACGTCACCGGCCCGCAGCGCGCCGGGCTGGGCTCACCGCTTCGGGTCACCGGTGCTGCCCATCAAGACTCCAGGCCTGGGTCACCGCTCTAACTCCGCTGGATCCAGAAACTGGCAGATTCTGTACGTCTAGGAAGAAATAAGAAGTTATCTGCTGACTTAGGCACTCTAGAGGAGTACAGACAGGAAGTAAAGAGTATGAATAAGATGAGCTGAGAAGAGAGAGGCAGATCCGTGTCGTTAGCGGCCCGCAGGAGAGCTAGACTCTTCTATCTTCTTCGGGTAAGGATGGTCACGTAGCCGGTGGCGGGACTGGCGGCGGCTCGTGGGAAGGACGGTCATATGACCGGTGAGGACTGGCGGCGGCTCGCTGACTACATCGTCGCGCGCCGGGTCGAGCTAGGCATGCGGGACAGGCGGGCCTTTGCCGAAGCGACCGGGGTAACCGAGCGAACGCTGGGAAAGCTCGAGAACGGCCAGCGCGTTTCCCCCAGCACTCTCGGTATGGTCGAGAACCGGCTCGGCTGGGCCCCCGGTTCATGCCGGCGGATACTGGCAGGCGGGGAACCTAACGTGGGGTCGCCAGACCTCGGGCATGCCGAGTATGAAGACCCGACGCTGTGGCACATCGCGAGCACCCCCGGGCTGCCCCCCGACGTGGTTCGCGGCCTCGTCGCCCTCGCCCGGAACTGGCGGCAAGGCAACGCCGACACAGACGAGCAGGCCCGGCGGCGCGCCTGACCGTCGGCCGCTCGGCCGGTTGCCCTGCTTCGCAGGCAGCCGGGGCTATTTCATGCACGGCCAGGTCATCTCCCGCAGAACCCGGGCTCGCTGGGGCCTACCAGCGATCACCACAACGGACTAGATCTTCCGGACGCCGCCCAGCGCGACGCCGCCCCAGCGCGAACCCCCTGAACAAAGGCCGCCCGGCTCGCTTGTCCTCAGGCCGCAGGCGGCCGCGGACTCACAGTAGTGGCCAAGACGTTGACGAGAACGCAACCGGCACTGGCCCTAGCCGGGCTTGTCAGGCGGTTCGGTGCTCTGTTCCGGGACGCCGGGGACGACGAGTTCGCTGGGCTCGAAGCCGCCTTCGCCGGCCACGGCGGCCAGTTCGTAACCCAGCGACTTGTGCCCGGCAGGGGTCGGCGTGCGCCGGCCCGTCAGCGCCGAGGCGACGGCCGCGATCACGTTGGCCGCGATGGCGAACCCGAAGGCCACGCCGAGACCGCTGTGGAACGGTGCCGTGATCAGGTGCGGGAAAAACTCCCGCCCGGCCACGTAGGCCGCGTGTGCCGGGGGCAGGTGATGCAGCAGCGGGCCGAGCAGTTGCTGCATCGGGTTGTAGCCGAGGAAGGAGGCGAACAGTACGCCGATCGGGGGGAGGTGCGAGATCGGCGCGGCCGTGGCGGCCGGGACGCCCTGCGCGGTCAGCCCGCTGTACATGGCCGCCGGGAGTTTACTTGACAGGCCGGCCACCATCAGGGTGAAGAAGATGCCGATCGACAGCACGAACGCGGAGTTCTGGAAGGTGGCGATCATGCCGCCAGCCGCCCCGCGCCTGTCGGGCGGGACCGAGTTCATCATCTCCGCCCAGTTTGGCGAGAAGAACAGGCCGGAGCCGAAGCCGTTGAGGGCGATGACGATCGCGAACTGCCAGTAAGCGAAGTCCACCGGGACGAATATCAGCAGCAGGAAGCTCGCTCCCGTCAGCAGCGCGCCGCCTACTGTGAACGGCCTGGGGCCGAACTTGTCGGACAGTATTCCGGACAGCGGCGCGGCCGCCAGGAAGCCGACCGTCAAGGGCACCAGGTAGATGCCGGCCCACAGCGGGGTCTGGCTGTAGCTGTAGCCGTGCAGCGGCAGCCAGATGCCCTGCAGCCAGATGATCAGCATGAACTGCATGCCGCCGCGGCCCAACGCCAGCATCATGCTCGCGATGTTCCCGGCGGCGAACGCCCGGATCCTGAACAGCGAGATGCGGAACAGCGGCTCGGCGACCTTGGTCTCGACGGACACGAAGATGACCAGCAGCGCGAGGCCGCCGAAAAGCGCGGTGAGCACCCACGGGTTGGTCCAGCCCATCGGATGCCCGCCGTAGGGCAGCAGGCCATAGGTGATGCCGACCAGGATGGCGATCAGCCCGGCGGCGAACAGCAGGTTGCCCCACCAGTCCATCTGCGCGTGCTTGCGCACCCCGATGTCATGCAGCATGAAGTACGCCCACACGGTGCCGAACACGCCGATCGGTGCCGAGACCAGGAAGATCAGGTGCCAGTTCACCGGGGCGAGGACGCCGCCGAGGATGAGGCCGATGAACGACCCGGCAATAGCCGCGATCGAGTTCACGCTGAGGGCGGTGCCGCGCTGGTTGGCCGGGAACGCGTCGGTGACGATGGCGGCGGCGTTCGCGAACAAGAACGCGCCGCCGATACCCTGCACGACCCGCCAGATGATCAGCCACAACGCGCCGTCGCTGCCGTGCATCCAGGTCACGGTCAGGAAGATGGACGCGATGCTGAAGACCGCGAAGCCCAGGGTGTACATCCGCACCCGGCCGAACATGTCGCCAAGCCGGCCGAACGACACCACCAGCACCGCGGACACCACCAGGAAGCCCATGAACATCCACAGCAGGTAGCTGGTATTACCGGGGCTCAGCGGGTTCAGCCCGATGCCGTGGAAGATGTCCGGCAGCGCGATCAGCACGATCGACTGGTTGATCGTCGCCATCAGCATGCCCAGCGTCGTGTTAGACAGCGCGATCCACTTGTAATGCGGTCCGAGCGCACGGCCTGCCTGCACTGGCGCGCCTGGCGCGTCAGAATTAACCGTCATGAGCGGACACGCTCCCCACCTAGGACCCGGGTACTTGCTAATCCTCAACTAACAATGACAGACCGGACCACATCCGCACCCTAAGCCCAAGCGGTGATTTTCACGCTGGCGCCTCCACCGCGTGCCACATCGGCTCCGTCCGCTCGGCTAGGCGACCCACCCCGCCGTGCCGACTCGGCGCTCGAGTACGGTCAGGTGCAAGTGCACGCACGGCGCTCATATCAGCCATCCAGTGCGCGGCCCATCCCCATCACGGCTCAGGTTGAGCCGTGGTATGTGACCTGCGGTAACGTTTGTGCGGCTGATGGAGTAGAGCGTTAATCCCGTATATGTCCTACGTGGCGAAGGTCGGACGGCGCCATGTCACTGTGGCTGGTCGGTGTGCCGGGCGGCGTCGGATGCGGCTTGGGTGGTGGCGTGGTCGCCGAAGCCGACTCCGATCGCCTGGTCGTCGCGGCGCTGTTCGGCGTGGGCGAGGTCGGCTAGCACCTGCCGGTCGGCGGCGGTGGGCTCGCCGCCCAGCGGCAGTGCCCGCGGGTAGAGCCAGCGGGCCAGCACCGGGTTCAGTTCCGCGGCGTACATGGTGAGCTTGGCCAGCAGCAGCAGGAACGCGACGATGCCGATGACCGTGCCGAACGCTCCGTAGGTGGCCGAGGCGTTCTTGAGCTGGTGGGTCATCAGCCCGGTACCGACGGTAATCAGCGCGGTGAACCCTACCGCGGCGAGGATCGCCCCGGGCAGCAGGCCGCGCGGACCCACCGCCTTGGCGGTCAGCAGGGCGAAGCTGGCAAAGTACAGCCCGGCGTTGATCGCTAGCAGGCCGATCAGGACCGGCACCCGGATGGCGTAGCTGGCGGTGCCGCCCGTGGCGTAGGCGGTGACGAAGGCGTTGATGACGAACGCGCCGCCGATGGTGAACAGGGCGGCCAGGCTGCGGCCGAGCCGGGGCAGGAAGCCGGTGCGCTGGATCTGCGGGATGTTCCATACCGTGGCCATCGCCTGCTGCGCGGTCTGGGTCACGCCCTGTGCACCGTACAGCAGGCCGATCAGGCCGATCACCAGGCCCAGTCCGCTGCCGTGCAGCGCTTGGTGGCTGGCCGGGTTGAAGCTGGAGCCCACCACCGGAAACTGGTGCAGCGTGCGGATGATGCCCGAGCCGATTGACTGCGCGCCGATGAAACCGAACACGGTGACCACGACCAGCAGCAGCGGGAAGATGGCGGTGAACCCGTACCAGGCCAGGGCCACGACCAGCAGGTTGGCGTTGTCGTCGCCGGACTTCTTCAGCACCGCGTAGGGCACGCCGGCCCACCGGGCCTGCCGCTGCCAGCCATCCAGCGCGGCCATCATCTTCCGCACGGGCCCGAGCGGGTTCACCTGACAGTCCCGGCCGCGCTATCAGCCGCGGGCTTCGTGATGGCGGTCATTGTCTCACTGGGCCGGGCGGCCTCCGCGTCCTGCATCTGGTCCCCTCCGGCGGCCACTCGGTACCCGGCGCCGCTATCAGTCCGCCGTCTGAAGTCTCATCGCTCACCGCCAGTTACCCCGCCACCGGGAAAGAAAACAGCTTCGGGGCAAGGTGAGACGCAATCCTGCCCCGGCCGCACCCTCGAAGCTGACGTCAGCCAGCCCGGTCCGTCTTCCGGCAGGCGCCAGGTCCGCGCGAGCAGATGCGGGGATCGGGTAGGGATGGGGTCGCCCCCTCTCCTCCCACACCACCGGACATGCGGGCCCGCATCCGGCGGTTCGTGATCACCTATGACAGCGTGCCCACCTACGCGGTGAGCGTCATGGAGTTCACCGGCGATCTGGTCACGCACGAGACCCAGTACTTCGTCGGCCCCTTCCAGGCGCCTCCCTGACGGGCCGCGCTCGCTGAGCCGATCCCGGGCCGCGACCGATGAACCCATGCGACTGCAGGGCGATGGACAGCGCCGGCCGCCAGGGATGACCGAACGGGTGACGCTGGTCCAGCCCGGCACCGAGTGAAGGCACAGAATGTTCGGATCTGGACGGCCATTATCTTGACCGAACCCCGGCCGAAGTCCGTACAGATTGGCGGATATTGATCTGTTTGGTCGTGGCGCGTGCCACGGTCTGTGACGGCCGTTGCTGGTGGCCTTAAACAGCCGAGGCTAACAGGTCAGGCTGCGTGGGGTTCGAACCACACTGCTCCGAGGTTGTGCCCTGCGGTCAGGGTGCACGTCGGCGTCCAGGGCAGCGGCCAGGCGGCGCAGCAGGGCGATGGTGGGCTCGGTGCCGCCTACCTCGATGCACTCGAGCTCATCGGCGGACATGCCAGCCGCTCTGCCAGGTCGGCGACGCTGAAGCCCAGGGCGCGGCGCTGGTCATAGACGGCATTGCCGAAGGCCAGGGCTTCGCGGATGGCGACCCGCTCCGGATCTTCTGCTTCCTCAGGCGGGCGGACCCAGCGGGTGTGGTCACCACACCTGCCTTTCGGCTGGTTGTCCGGCCCCACCAGCACCCGGGATCTACCCTTGCGGCAGCGGTATTCTCGGGACGGGTGCCAGTGCAGGGGGGTTAGGATGCGCGCATTCGCGGTGCGGAGCTTCGGCGAGCCGGCGTCGGTCCAGGACCTGCCCGTTCCCGCCGTCGATGGCGCGTTGCTTATCCGCGTGCGGTTCGCCGGAGTCAACCCGCTGGACGGCAACCTCCTGGGACGCCTGACCGCGGCCTCGTCGTATCCGTTTGTCGTGGGCATTGACTTTGCCGGGGTGGCCGAACGTGTCCCGGCCGGGGACCACGGCCTGCGGGCCGGAGACCGTGTCTTCGGCATGGCGCGGACGCACGGCTCCTATGCGGAGTACACCACGGTCGCCCCGGCGGCCGCGATGGAGCCGGTGGCCCGAATCCCCGACGGGGTAGCCGACGACCAGGCCGCCGCGCTGCCCATTCCGGCGGTCACGGCGCTGCGGACGGTGGACCTGCTCGAGGTCACCGCGGGCCAGCACGTCGTGGTGATGGGCGCGACCGGCGGAGTCGGCGGCTACGCGGTGCAGATGGCGCGCTCCCGCGGCGCGCATGTGATCGCGACCGTCCGCGGCGACGCCGGCGAGGCTCGCCGCCTGGGCGCCGAGGAGGTGTACGACAGCCAGGCCACAGACGTGATCGGTGCGCTGCGCGCCGCTCACCCCCACGGCGTCGATGCCGTCCTTGACCTGGTCAGCGGCCCGGACGCTATCCGCCGCGACGCCGAGGTCATCCGGCCCGGAGGACGCCTGGTCTCGACCATCTTCGCGGCGGACGAAGGCTGGTTTGCTGACCGGCAGATCACCGCGCTCAACCATGCCTCCAGCGCGAATCCCCTGATCTCGCCCGGAGGGCTGACCACGGTCGCGCAGATGCTCGCGGACGGTACGATCACGGCGCGCATCCGTTCCACCGTCGACCTGGACGCCGCCGGGCAGGTGCTGGAGGAGCTCCGCCGTGGCGGCCTGCGCGGCAAGGCCGTCATCCGCCTGTAGAATCTGGGCGCACCGGCCCCAGACGATCCCGGGCCGGCAATCGGATGGATTGCCGAAGACGCCCCGTGGCGCGCTGGGACAGCACGGGTCAGGCCCAGCCGGGGCCGGTCCCCCGAGCCGGAAGCGCAGGCCGTTCCCCGTCATCCGATCGTAGGTCGCGAGCGTGTTAAGACACAGAGCATGACACAGGAAACGACGTGACTCGGATTCTCCTGCCGATTTAGCGCGGGATGGTCGGTCGACGGCTGGTCGTTGCCTCGATGGCCATAACAGCCAGTTCCGGCGTCGTCCTATGCCCGGCGGTCAGCGTCCCGCCACGTGGCGGTTCGGTTAACGAGCTCGCCATGCCATTCACAGTCTGTCGGGCGCTGCGCTGGTCCGGCATCGAGTGCCGCAGTGCTCACGATGATATTGCAGTGGTTCCTGTTCGCGGCTTCAGCTGATGTGGCGGTGGACATTTCCCGCCGTGGATGGCCCCGGCTCGGCGGGGGCGATCCAGGGCCCGGGTATGGACGGGTCGATGATGCCGTCCTCCAGCCATGAATAGCGACCGGCCAGCACGCGCCGCGCCAGCGCCGAGTCGGCGGTGTCGGTGTTGCTCCACAGCTGGCTGAACAGCTCCTCGGCCCGCAGCCGCGCCTGGGCGCAGAACAGGCCGGCCAGCTCGGGCGCCGCTGCGCCCCGCTCGGTCCCGCTGTCAGGGGTCGCATCTAGCTGCGCCCGGACGCAGGCGGCGCTCATGGCGAACAGCTCCGCCCCGATATCCACGATCCGGCCGAGGAAGCCCTGTTTGTGCTCAAGGCGTCCTTGCCAGCGTGCCATGGCATAGAAGGTGGCCCGGGCCAGCTTCCGGCTCGCTCGTTCCGCGTACCGCAGGTGCGCGGCCAGCGGGCCGAACTCGCTGTAGGCCCCCGGCCGTTGCCCCTCGCCCGTGACTAGTGTGGGCAGCCACCTGGTGTAGAACCCGCCCGCCTGGGCAGCCGCCCGGGCGCGGCGGGCTGGCGGCAGCCCGGGATCGATCAGCTCGCCGGCCGCGGACAGGTGCGCGTCCACCGCCTCGCGCGCGACGATCAGCCGCATGATTTCCGAGGATCCCTCGAAGATGCGGTTGATGCGCATGTCCCGCAGCATCTGCTCGGCGGGTACGCCACGCTCGCCGCGCGCGGCCAGAGACGCGGCGGTCTCATAGCCGCGGCCACCGCGGACCTGCACCAGCTCATCGGCGATCTTGCTGGCCATTTCCGAGCAGTACAGCTTGGCCAGCGCCGCCTCGATGCGGATGTCGTTACGCTTGTCGTCGGCGAGCTGGCTGGACAGTTCGAGCACCGCCTCCATGGCATAGGTGGTCGCGGCGATGAACGAGATCTGCTTGGCCACCGCCTCGTGCTCGCCGATCGGCCGCCCCCACTGCACTCGTTCCCGCGACCACTCCCTGGCGATCTTCAGCGCCAGCTTGCCGGTGGCGGCACAGCTAGCGGGCAGCGCCAGCCTGCCGGTGTTCAGCGTGGTCAAGGCGATCTTCAGGCCCTGGCCTTCCTCGCCGACGCGGCTGGCGGCCGGAACGCGGACCTGGTGGAATCTGGTCACCCCGTTTTCCAGGCCGCGCAGGCCCATGAACGCGTTCCGGCGCTCGACGGTAATCCCGGCCGCGGCGGCCTCCACCACGAACGCGGTAATCCCGCCGCGGTGCCCGTCGCCCTTCGGCACCCGGACCATCACCACCAGCAGGTCAGCGACCACTCCGTTAGTGGTCCAGAGCTTGACACCGTTGAGCACGTACTCCGACCCGTCAGCCGACGGCGTCGCCGTCGTGTTCAGCCGGGCCGGATCGGAGCCGACATCGGGCTCGGTGAGCAAGAACGCGCTGTCACTGGGGCGCGGATGCGGATGGATCAGGTCCAGCCGGAAGTCACCCAGGAACAGCTGCTTACCAAAGCTCGGCTGATCCCACCCGGCCTCCCGGGCTTCCTCCGCTATCTGACGTGCCTCGCGCTCGCCGACCTGCCGGCCACGTTCTGCCTGGTGCGTACTCATCGCCCGTCCGATTCATAAGATGCTCACCTGACATCCTGCCCAAAATCTGCCGCCCGATCACAGGACACCGCCAAGCGCCAGCCACCACCGGCGCGATTCGAACCGCACGGAGCCCAGGTCGTGCGGTCAGATGCACATCGGCGGCCAGGCTACGCGGCAGGGCGACGGTGGGTTCGGGTGCCGCCCTCTTCCATGCCCTCGATCTCATTGACGGTCATGCCAGTCCGCCCGGCTAGTTCGTCAATGCTCAGGCCGAGGGCCAGACGTTGGTCGTAGACGGCCTTGCGGCAGTGTCGTCGCCGACCCGCAAGGCGGGTAGATGCCGTTATTACTTCATTTCATGACTGCGGAGATGAAGTTACTCACCAGCGCCTCGGGCGTGCTGCAATTATTTATCCATGACACCGTTGTGCGATTGAGAAGCTGCGTGTAGCGCTGTTCCTCGCGCAACTTGTCCTTTTTAGTGGTCAGGATCAGCGATCCATTGAAGAACGCTTCGTGATGGTGGATGAGACACGCGTCACCCTCGCTCTCAAGCGCTCTGACCGTCTCGTTTTCCCGGCCCGGCGGCAACCAGTCCGCAGGCTCCCGCACAACCACGGCCACATGCTCAGCCACCGTCGCCACGGTGCTCCATGCCGTTCCGTAGACGCTTTCCGGCGGCACCAGCATCCGGGCGTTCTGGTCATGCTCTGACAGATCGCCCGAGTACGAGCCCGCTGGCGCGGTCGCGAAGAAGCCAGGGCAAAGGGCCAGTACGCTGCCCGTCTTCATGTGAAGCATCCTTTCTCCCGTGCTGACCAGAACCCCGCTATCGAGCGAAAGGGCACCCCAGTCATCGTTTAGCACCGCCACTGAACACTCAGGATGTCGCAGCAGGCCCGCCACCAGCGTCGTCTTCCCCGCACCGGAACTTCCCGTGATAAGCACACCACGCCGGCCAGTCCGCGCGCCGACGGACAGCGCGCATCCGTGCACAAAGACGATGTCATCCCCGCTCACGGCCGAGCAAATGCCCCGCACACATACCTTAGCCAGCCTGTATGAGCCAAATCCGAAGACCACCATCGTCTTCTGGTCCCGCGACCACCATCGCACCCCGTCCCACCGTCGATCAAGCCCGTAGCCGCAAGCCGACCCCGCCAGCGCATAGAGCGTGGCGTCCGGCTCCTGGCCGACTTCGGCCTGAGCCCAGTTGGCCGCGAACATGCGGCTGAGCAGCGCGCTGTCAGAAACGAAGGCGAGCACAACCCGGCCCCCGGGCACGTAGACCGACGTGAGCACCTGGTAGGGAAGACGGATACGGGCCAGCACGGCCCACAGGTCGGCTCCGGGCTCACGTACTGGCAACAGCGCGTCGTAGTAGCTAATACCCATCTCCTCGCACCCCTTTGCGCGTAGCGTCGGGGCACGGGGGCCGGCCATGGCAGCGGCGTTCGGCAGCCGTACCCGGGCCCTTAGTCCTCTCCCGCAGGAGTCCAACGACCCTGCCGAGGCCCGGCCGCCGCCGGCATCGTCTTGCCGTCCACCTGCGCCAGCCGCCCGGCAAGGTCACGTGGACTTTCCGCGGTGCGGTGTCCGGGCGGGATGCCGGGCCGAAAGACCCCGGTTCCCGGGACCTCAGCCCGTTGCCAATGCGCGCAGCGGCGGGCCAGCGTCTGATACAACACCTCGCATCAGGGTGCTGCCCGGCACTCTCCGGGCTATCTGCGGCCTATGTCAGCGGAGCGCGAAATGCCACGTTACCCGACCGATCATGCAGGGCTCGAGATATTGCCATTCGACGTATGCCTCCAGCTGCTGGCCGCAGTCCCGGTCGGACGGGTCAGCTTTCTCGCCGATGGCGAGATCATGGTCCTGCCGGTCAATCACGTCGTGGACGGTCAGGACCCGGTTTTCCGCACGGCCCGCGGTTCGAAGTTGTCCGCGGCCGAAGGCCAGGATCTAGTGGCATTCGAGGCAGACGGATATGACGAGCGGACCAAGTCCGGATGGAGCGTTCTGGTTAACGGCCGCGCCCATGCGGTCTACGATGAGGCTGAGATACAGCGCCTGAGCCGCCTCGGCCTGCACCCATGGGTCACCGCCGTAGACCGTCCATTCTGGATCCGGATACGGCCCGCCTCGATAAGCGGACGGCAAACACCGGGGGCCACCTCTGAGCCAAGAATCCGCCTCTGACTGCCGGAGGTCACTATCTCCGTCTTTAGGAGAAATGCCGACCGTAAAAGGTGAGAAAGCACTCATCCTGGCACGAGTGGTCGTCCCAGACACGCACGCGCCGGACCCGCCCGCAGGCACATCGTGACTAGGCGGCCGCTGTCCCATGCGGTAGGTGGATCGCGGCGGCAGGTTCCTGACGGTGCTCGCCGGTAATCCCTTCGTTTCCCCGGCTTGGCCGCAGGCTACGCGCAGCTCGCGGTAAACGCACATGACCTCCGCGTGACCACAGGATGGGGCGGTAGCTTTGCCTGAGTGACTCGTGCATCCATCTCGCTGCCTGGCCAGACCGTCATCTTCGATTATGGGGAGGTCATCTCGCTTTCGCCGTCAGCCGCCGATCGGGAGGTGATCGCCGGCCTGGCCGGGGTCGGCAGCGACAGCGAGCCGTTCTGGCGAGCCTATTTCGCCCACCGGGACGGCCTGGACCAGGGCAGCGCAGGAGTGGCGGCGTACTGGCAGGCGATCGCCGGCGACCTCGGCGCCAGCTGGGACGACGCGCGGGTGCACGAGCTGTGGGCCGCGGACTTCCGCAGCTGGCTATCGATCAACCCGGGCACCATCGAGGTGCTCGCCGACCTCAAGGCCGGTGGCACCAGGCTGGCGCTGCTATCCAACGCGGGCCCGGACTTCGGCAGCTATTTCCGGCACGGCCCGCTGGGGGACTCCTTCGCGGCGTGCTACGTCAGCGGCGAGCTCGGCCTGCTCAAGCCGCACCCCGAGATCTACCAGCACGTGCTGGACGACTTGGGCATCGGCGCCACCGAGGCCGTGTTCATCGACAACCGCGAGGCAAACGTCCGCGGCGCCGAGACGCTCGGCATCACCGGCCATCTGTTCACCGAGGTGACGGCGCTGCGCGCCTTCCTCGCCTCGCTGTCCTGAGCCAGGCGAACCCCTCGGTGACCGAGCTGCAGGTCCTCGACGGCGGCCCCGGCGGCACAGATGCGGCCAGAGGACACCGTCCGCGCGTAACACCGGGCCAGCAAGCATCCTCGTCAATGCTCCCGACGCTGGCCCGCACGTCCAGGCGGCAAACCAAAGCACCTCCTGGGAGGAGTACCCGGTCCTGGACGTTCGCACCGGCCTCGGCCGACCGCACCGGCGGGATCGTAACCGGCCCTGCTGGACCGGCAGCCCCATGCGCTGCCAGCGAGACCAAGCCGAACAACAACCCGCGCTGACCGACGCCGAGCTACGGGTGGCCCGGCTGGTGGTGACCTGCTCGGCGTGGCCTTCGCCCACTGGGCGAAGATAGGGGAAAACCGTTCAGCCGGAGGAGCGTAACCATGGACAGTGACGTCCGGACCCGGGACAGGGTGGCAGAACACTGGCACGCCTCCGAGCGGGGCGATATCGAGGCCGAGCACGCCATCTACGCGGCCGACGCGATCCTGGACTACCCGCAGTCCGGTGAGCGTTTCCGCGGTCGGGCCAATATCCAGGCACAGCGCGGAGGTCACCCGGCAAAGCGGCATTTCACGATCCGCCGGATCAGCGGCATCGGGGATCTGTGGGTCAGCGAGTGCATCATCACCTATGACGGCGTCCCCTCGTTCTCGGTGAGCATCATGGAGTTCACCGAAGGCTACGTCACACATGAAACACAGTATTTCGGCGACAAGTTCGAGGCTGCTTCGTGGCGGGCGCCGCTGGCCGAGCCGATCCCGGCCGACGGTGGCGAACCTGGCCAGCCGGCTCGTGGGTAGCCTGTTGGAGCGATCCGCCGCCACGGCCTTGGCAGCTGGCCTCATCACGCGACGAACAGGTCGGCCGGATCCGCGAACGGCACCCGGCACCCGGGCCGGGATCAGGGCAACCGCCCAGGGTGTTCACGGGTGCGACCGGGCGGCCCGAACGCGACCGTGGAAGCGATTGAGCAGTGATCTTGTTCGGCAAGACCATCGGCACCCATCGGAAGGACGGGCAGAGCGAGGCGGATCTAACGTCGCCAAACGAGCCCAGCCACGTACGCGGGTAAGCCCAGGAGAACCCACACCGAGGGACAGCACCCGGGCAAAGTCGATGGGCACCAGGGCGACTAGCACCACCGAGGGCACGCTCCCGAGCCTGGTGCGGTTGCCGCCGCTCAACTAGGCTCCGACCATGCGCGGAGTCCACATCACGCAGATTCCTCAGGGATTTGCTGTGGGCATACTCGTGGTGGCCATCGCGGTGGCGGTATGGCTCGTCGTTCTGGTGCGCCGGAAATAGCGAGGAAGCAGCGCAGTCCTCCCCCAACCCGCCGTAGGAGAGTGCGAGCCGGACAGAAGGTCGCGATGCGGACGTGCGGCAAGCGCTGAACACCAAGGCTGACCACAACGGGACCCGACACGGGCCGATTCGCGTAGGCGGGCATCCCGTACCAGGTCTTCGGCGACGACTCGGGGGCGGTCGCGGTGACCGTCACATGCACGCGCTCGGCCTAGCAAGACTGAGCGCCGCCGCAGTTATCCACATTTCCACAGGGCTGGTCGTCCACAGTTCCACGGGAGGTGACCTGCGACTTTGCCCGAATTATCCACAAATTTATTCACAAGAAGTTATCGTGGCAGGTCAAAGGCTATGGGTGAGCATGAGTCAAGGGAGGAAGCCGTGATATCGCGCGACGCGCTCCTGTCAGGTGGGCGGAGGTGACCTTGATGCGCATCGCCTGCTAGCCAGGGCGGTCCCGGCCGGTGTTCGCAGCACGCGGCCGGGGCCTTGCGTCGGACCAAAACCCTTAGGAGGAATCCCGACATGTTTAGTATGGCAGTTTCCGCCCTGCGCAGGCGCAGGTTTGTCGCGGCGACCGCGCTGGTGGCCGCGCTGCTCGCGCCGGCCGCGGCCGCGGTCGCCGCAGCTGCTCCGGCTGCGCAGGCCTCGGTGTCCCACTCCGCCGTGACCAGCGGCTACGGCGGGAGCCAGGCGGGCAACGCGGCTCTGAACTGGGCCGAACGGCACGCGGCAGGCTGCTGGTACTCCTACGGCGGGTCCAGCTGCTCCCGGGGCTACGACTGCTCGGGCCTGGTGATGGAGGCTTTCGGCCACGGCGCCGGGATCTGGCTGCCGCATTCGACCTACGCGATGCTCGGCAACAAGCACCTGCACCGGATCCCTCTGTCGCAGGCCCGGCGCGGCGACCTGATGTTCTACGGCTCCGGGCACGTGGAAATCAACACGATCTGGTACCACCAGACGTTCGGGGCGCATAACTCGGGTCAGCGCGTCGGCTGGATCAAATGGGGACCATGGTGGCATCCCACGGCCGCGTACCGGATCTGGTGACCCCGCGGACAGCGCGCGCGGTAAGAGCCCTGCCGCACGTCACCGGCACTGCCAGGGTCCCGGCAAAGTAAATGTGACGGTGGGTGACTAGCGAAGCCCTGAGGCTGGTCGCGTTACGTGACCGGATTCGGCGGGCGCCTTCCGGTGGCTGACGGGTGGGACAGGCGGTGCGGGTGCGGCGAGCGCCTGCCGGCGGGCCATGGGTGCCCGGCGGGATCAATGAGGAGGATCTGGCGTGTTCCGGCGTGTCGTGCGGGAGATGAGCAACGGAGCCCCAGTAGGACAGGGATTGCTTAGGTCTCCGTCCCGAAGGTGGCTCCGTTGCCCGTCCAGTCTGTCACTGCCGCTCCAGTGCTCCCGTCCGGTCCTGGCTCTTTGTGGCACTGGCTGGGCCAGCTGCCGGACCCGCGGGACCCGCGGGGCGTGCGGTTCAGCCTGCCCTGCGTGATCGCGATCGCGATGGCCGCGCGGCTGGCCGGGCGCGACTCGTTCACCGCTGCCGGGGAATGGTCCGCTAGCCGCCCGCAGCGGGTGCTCCGGGCGCTCGGATGCCCCCGGCACAAGCGGGCCAGGGTCTACGTCGCCCCGTCAGAGAAGACGATCCGGCGGGTCTCGGGCCTGTGCGATCACGACCTGGCCGATGACCTGCTGTGCGGGTGGACGGGCGAGCTGGCCGCCGCGTGCGAGGTCCTGTCCCCGGCAAAGGTGCAGGAACGGCGCCGGGACAAGGCCCGCAAGGCCAGGGCCAGGGCCCGCAAGGCCGCCAGGCGTGAGCGGGGAGCCCGCGAGCTGTCGCACAAACAGGCCCGCAAAGCCGCCAGGCGTGAGCGGAAGGCCGCCGCGGCCGCGATCGCCGCCGCGGCGCAGGCCGTCGCCGGCGGCCGCGCCAAGCTCCCGGCCGGCTCCGCCTTCGGCCGCGTCCCGGTCCCCGCCACGCACCCGGCGCTGCCCGCCGCGGCCTACGGCGACCCCCGCCACGTCCCCGCCCTGCGCGGCCTGGGCGCCGACGGCAAAGCCAGCCGCGGCGCCAAGCTCAACGGCCAGGAAGCACCCCAGCACCTGGGGTTCTTCTGGCACGGCACCCGGCTGAACGCCGCCCAGCGCGGCGTGGACCGCAAGACAAACGAGACGACCGTCATCGGCCCGGTCATCGATGAGATGGACCTGGCCGGGGTGTGCCTGACGGTGGACGCGCTGCACTCCCTGGTGGACCTGAACGAGCGGGTGCTGGCCCGCGGCGGCCACGTCATCTTCGTGATCAAGGGCAACCAGCCCCGCACCTACCAGGCCCTGGACGCGATCGCCTGGGAGCAGGTCCCTGTCGCGGCGGCGACCTTCGAAGCTGACCGCGGCCGGATCGAGACCCGCACCATCCAGGTCGCCGCCGCGCCCGCAGGCCTGAAGTACCCCGCCATGGAGCAAGCCGCCCTCCTCGAGCGGTACACCACCTTCACAGACAGCAAAGGCAAGGCCATCACCCGCAGCGAGACCGTGCTGATCCTCACCACCGCCAGCCCCCGCCAGGCCCCGCCGGCGGACCTGCTCGCCCTCAGCCGCGGACACTGGGCCGCCACCGAGGCCACGCATTACATCCGGGACGTCGACCTGAAAGAGGACTCCTCCCGGGCCCGGGCCCCCGGCGCGGCCCGCTTCATGGCTACTGTCGGTAATGCCGCCCTCAACCTGCTCCGTATACACGGCGTCACCAACATTGCCGCCGAACGCCGCCGCATCAACGGCTCCGACCGCCAGATCCTCAAGCGAATGGGCCTGTCAACAGGCTAAATAACCTTGCCGGGACCCTGCCGGCACTGCAGGCGCTACGGAGCTGCGGACTCGCAGCATTACCCGACACCACGGGATTGCCTATGCCCCCAGCGATGAAGTTCACGGCGCTATATTGACGACGTGAACTCGGCATCTGGTGGCTGGGATACCTGGAGCTGGGATGAGTCCCTTTTCGCCGGAGCCGCCGGATACTACGAGCAAGGCCGGCCGGCCTGGGCAGCTTCCGGATCGTGACCTTCGCCGCGTCGTTTCACTGGATGGACCGGCCCCGGGTGGCCTCGGCCGTCGCGACGATGCTCGATCCGGGTGAGGACAGGGTGTTCCAGGAGGCCGGCTTCCTGCCCCCTGAAACGGTGACCGTGCCCGATCAGCGACCCGTCGAGCGAACCATCGATGACGTCGTGGCCAGGGTATTCTCGACCTCCTCGACCGCGCCGCACCTCCTCGGCGACCGCCAGGAGGACTATGAAAGAGACATGCGGGAGATCCTGACGCAGGCCTCTCCCTCGGGGCGGTTCTCTGTTCGCCTCCCCGACAACATCCTGCGTATCTGGCGGCTACCAGCCTGATCCGGCGGTTCGACCGACTCGGCCCGTGTCGAAAGGGGCCAGATACCGATCACAGGCACATTACAACGAAGTGCAGCTGCTGTATCAATCTGCACTGGCCGCCCGATTGAACGCATACAGATCGATTGAACGCGAACAGATCGATCCGTTCGGTGTGCCGACGCCGACGATAACTGGTCGCAGCAGAGCGGGAACGGCGGGGTGAGCTGCTCGTTATAGGTGTGAGGAAGTTTCCGGCGGGGCGGCGAATTGTCTGGGAGGTTCCCGTGAAGTTCACGGTAGCCGCGGCGCTGGCGACTGCCGCGCTGTGCGCCGCGGTCGTCTCGTGCTCGTCCGGATCGGCAGCGACAGCGAGCACGCAAGCACCTCCGGTCACGGTGCTGACCAAGGGCGCGGACAACGGCAACGGCGACATCTTCCTGGCCCCGCAGAGCGGCGGCCAGTACGGCACCGGCCCGGAGATCGTCAGCATCACCGGCAAGGTGCTCTGGTTCCACCGGCTGCCGGCGGGAACGTTCGCCACTGACTTCCGCACCCAGACCTACCTGGGCAAGCCGGTGCTGACCTGGTTCCAGGGCAGCAGCAACGGCGGCGAGGGCGTTATCTACAACGCCCACTACCAGCAGATCGCCACCGTCAAGCCGGCGAACGGGTATCTGTCCGACTTCCACGAGTTCCTGATCACGCCGTGGAACACTGCGCTGATCCTCGCCGACACGATCGGCACCGCCAACCTGACTTCGCTCGGCCTTTCTGCGCACCAGCAGGTCGTGGACGGCGTCGTGCAGGAGATCGACATCAAGACCGGCAAGCTGCTGTTCCAGTGGGTGAGCTCCGACCACGTGCCCTACAGCGACAGCCACGCGCCGATGCCGCAGCCGGGCCAGCCGTGGGACTGGTTCCACATCAACGCCGTCCACCTCGATACCGACGGCAACTTGCTGATTAGTTCGCGCTTCACCTGGACCATCTACAAGGTGAACCTCCGCACCGGAGCGATGATGTGGCAGCTCGGCGGCAAGCACAGCACGTTCGCCATCAAGGCCGCGCCCGGCCAGAAGCTGGACAGCGCCGGCGAGATCTTCGCGTTCCAGCACGACCCCGAGGCGCTCGGCGGCAACGTGTACACGGTCTTCGACGACGAGTCCGACGGGCAGTCGGCCCTGTACTCCTCCAGCCGCGCGGTCACGATCAGCCTGGACCTGGCCACCGACACGGCGACGCTGATCAAGTCCGTGAACCAGCCGGAGGGCCTGACGGCGGGCGCGACCGGCAGCGCGCAGACGACCAAGAACGGCGACCTGTTCGTCAGCTGGGGCGGGCTGTCATACTTCTCTGAGTTCAGCCCGTCAGGAAAGCTGCTGTTCAACGCCAAGCTCCCCGACGGCGTGGGCACCTACCGCGCCTACCGGCTGCCGTGGAATCCGGGCAGCTAGCGTGCCATCTGCAAGGCTGCAAATCGATCCAGTCAGTCAATCGACCCGACCCGATCCTGCCGAGGCCCACCCTGGCCGAGGCTAACTGCGGCGCGGGGCGTGCCAGCTCTGGGGCTGGCTTTCGCGGGCATCAGTGTGCGGGCCGGGCGTCGCCGGTGCCTGGCTGTTGACGCTGAACTCACACGTGATCTGCGCGGCACCCGGAGGCTCGCCGCTGATAATGAGGCTGTGGATGCTTTGGCCCAGGCCGACCCTGAGGCGAGGCCTTCGGCTTGGGTCCGGGTGAGCAGGGACCGCGCGGAGGCTTTCATCGCCCTGGCCGCGTTCGCGGTACTGTGCGTGCTGGTGCTGAGCGTCGCGTCCCAGCTGGTGGAGCCGGACGATTATGCATATCGCGCCTCGATCGTCGCGATAACCCAAGGACATCTCCTGACCCTGTCCACCGCCCAGGCTGACCGCCTGGCCGCCCAGCTGCCTGGCCCCGGCGGCGGCCCGGTGGCGAGCGGCCCCGGCGGGACCGAACAGGGCGCTGGCGGCCCGGGTGGGAACGGCCCGGTGGCGGGCGGCCCGGTGCCGGGCGGCCCGGCTGTCATCCCGCAGTGGGTGCAGCTCCCGGACGGGCGGTGGATCAGCGAGAAGGATCCCGGTTATCCGTTCCTGGCCGCGCCGTTCCAGGTGGCCAGGATTATCCGGCTGGCGCCGCTGTTCTACGGGGCGCTGGGCTGCCTGGGCCTGTTCTTCGGGGCCCGGCGCTGGCTGGGCCGCTACGGCGGGTCGGCTGCTGTGGTGCTGTTCTGCTCCTCGGGTGCGGCGCTGCTGTTTGCCTGGCGCGATTACATGCCGACGTTCACCGATGCCTCGCTGATCGCCGCGGGCACCGGCGCCCTGCTGTGGGCGGTGCTGGCTGCCGAGGCCACCACCAGGCGGCGCACCTGGATCGGGCTGGCCGGGTTCGCGGCCCTGGAGGCCGCGGTATTCGTTCGCTATACCGACATCGTGGTGCTCGGCTGCGCCGTCGTGGCGGTGGTCGCGGCGGCGAAGCTGCGCGCGGTGCCGGCGGCCGCGTTGAGATGGTGGCTGGGCTCGGTCGCGGCGTCCGCCGTGGGCCTGGCCCTGTTCGACGACCTGGTGTATGGCGGGCCGCTCACGTCCGGGTACCGGCCGGGAGAGATCACCTTCAGCCTCGGCGCGGTGCTGCCCAACCTGCGGTACATGCCGGCTCACCTGATCCAGGCCATGCCCATGCTGGTACCCGCGCTGGCGGCGCTGGCGTGGATCGCCGGCCGGCGAGTGCGGCTGCGCCGGGCCGCTGAGGAGCGGGTCGCGCCCGCCCGCCGTGACCTGGCCGTGGGGCTGGCCCTGGCCGCGTCATGGTTCAGCGTGTGGGGGCTGTATGCCGCCTACACCTGGACAGCCAACCCCTTCGGCTCGACCTTGCAGTTCGCCCGGTTCTACGTCCCCGCCATCGGCGCCATCTCGCTGCTCGGCAGCTGGCTGGTGACTCGCCTGCCGCGGCGGGCATCGCTGGCGGCGCTGACCTCCGCCGCCGTCGCCGCGGCGATGTTCGGGCTGGGCGCCTGGTCCTTCGCCGTCATCCGCCAATCTCCCTTCAGGGGCGTTCACGTCCGGCCGCCCGGCGTGGCGCAGCAGACGGCGCATAGCGGACAGCTCAACACGCATGACCAGCAGCCCAACCAGGTCTCGCTCGCCACCGAGGCCCGCACCGACGTCAAGATGACGTCACGCGCCATCTCGACCCTCGAGCAGAAGGGACTGCTCACCCGGGAAACCAGAGCCGCGGACACCCATGCCGCCGACCCGCCATGCGGACGCTTCCGCCGTGCAGGACAATTACCGGGCACTGGATGGATGTGACATCAAGGTGACCCAGCGAGCTTCACGATGGGCGGCGGCCGCCGCCGGCGGCGATGATCGTGAGCCAGTCGTCGATGTCGCGCGTTTGGCGGATGTGAGGTCGCCTGGCTGCCGGCCACAGATCGGGGCTGGTGGTCCCGGTGCGCCGGTCGATAAGCAGAGTGCGCTGCGGCACCTCGTCGAGCCTGATGGAGCGCCGTCTAGCCCAGGGGTCGTCAGCCGCCAGGGCGCAGTAGCGCCGCTCATGACCCACGATGGCGCTGGCGAAGCGGTTGCTGTCGATAGCCGTGCGCAGTACCGCGATGTCGCACAGGCCCTCGGCCAGGCCGCCGGTAGCGGAGTTGGTCCGGATCAGGTGCAGTTCGACGTCCGGGTACCGGGCCGCCCATCGGCGCTGGAACTCGCGGGTGTGCTGGCCCATGGCCGACCACGCGTGACCGATGCGGAGCCTGGTGTGCGCTCTGGAACGATCCGCACTCCACGCCTGTGTCCTTCCGGCCGCGCATCATGGTATCAATGGTGATACCATGATGGCATGGCGATGACTCTCCGGCTTGCCGACGATGAGACCGACGCGCTGCGCCGGCGCGCTGAGCTTGAGCACCGGTCGATGCAGGAGGTGGCCCGTCAGGCGATCCGCGAGTACGTGGAAAACCACAGCCGCGCCGAGCTGCTGGACCGCGTGCTCGATGAAGAGCTGCCCAGGTACGCTGAGGCGCTTGAGCGGCTTGGCCAGTGATCTACCTGACGCTCCCGGAACTGCTGCACGTCGCCGGGCGCGTCCTCGGGCCGGAGGTCGCGGTCCGCGATTACGGGCTGCTCGAAGCCGCCCTCGCCCGCCCCCAGGCCACGGCGTTCGGCAAGGACGCCTACCTGTCCCTCGATGCCAAGGCCGCCGCGCTGCTGCATTCGCTGGCACGCAACCATGCCTTGATCGACGGCGACAAACGGCTCGCGCTTGCATCGGCGATCGCCTTCTACGGACTCAACGGCCGCCGCCTGAGGCTCACCAACGACCAAGCCTACGATCTGGTCATGAAGATCGCCGCGGGCGAGCTTGACCAGGTCGAGGAGATCGCGGCGATTCTCCAGGCCGCCACCGCGCCCCGCCAGTAATGTCGCCCGCATCTCGGCCCGCAAGCCGCGCGGGTGCATTGACAGGTAGTCGGCTGCGACGCCAGCATGCAGGCTGACCCGCTGCGCGATACGAACTTCTAGCAGTAGGCCGTAGGTCGAGTCCTACTCGGGGCGTAGCTCGGCGTGCGAATACCTGCTCCCTTTCTGTCGTTTGGGAGCCAAACGACCGAGGTGCAGCCCGCTGGCTGGAGAGGCTCGGTGCCTGTACCGCGATCACGCTCCGGATGTACGCCGGACGCAAGGGCTGGCCGCTGGCTGGGGTGGACGTCACGCTGACCTACATCGTCAAAGACCGCTGGTGCCGCCGGGCACCGTGATCCCGGCCGACTCGGTCCTGGTCGGGCGCCCGCCGCACGTGATCCGGTCGGCCACCGACGCCGACCGGGAGCGGCTCGCGGTGCTGCGCCAGCACCAGACCAACCTGACCGACCACCAGGGCACCATCGTGCACGGGCCGATGCGAGCAGGAGAACACATGGGAACCCTGTACGCCTACCGTGACAAGACCCCGTCGATCGGCGCCGGCACGGTCTTGTTCGACTCGGCGGAGATCACCGGCGACGTGATCATCGGCGAGGGCACGCTGATCGGCGCCGGGGTGAAGATCATCGGGGACTCACACGGCCCGGTCCGTATCGGCTCCCGGGTGCAGATCCTGGAGAACACGGTGCTGCACCTGCTGCCCGACAACGAGCTGATCATCGGCGACGACGCGGTGATCGGCCCGGGCGCGATGATCCACGGCTGTCACATCGGCCGCGCCAGCATCGTCGAACCCGGCGCGATCGTGTGCGACAGCAGCGTGGTGGGGGCCGAGTCCGTGGTACGCGCCGGTGCCTGCGTCAAGCAGCGCGACCGTTTCGGTGACCGGTCCATCCTGGACGGCTTCCCGGCCAGGCTCGCCGGTACCTTGACCGACCCGCCGCCGATGCCGGGCTGGGCCTTGCCGCCGGATGCGGTCGCCACCCTGCGCAGGGTCCAACGGTGATCGCACGGCCGCGACAAGGCGCTGCAGTAACCAAAGGCACTGCTCCTCGATCAGGCGCCGAAGTCCTCGCGGACATGCACACCCATGCGCTTCGGCTGGGCCGGAATCCTTAGCCCACGTCCTGGGAGCCCCGGCTCATCGAGGGCCCGCCCGGCCTGCTCCGCGCCTCGAAGACGAGCTGCCGGTGCGGGTCGAGATGCTTCGACCTGTGAAACCGGCGGGTGACGACGCTGGCCGATTACACCGGCCTGCCCATACCGCGGCTGCAGATCCCGTCAGGGCTGGCGCTGACGGTCGGCGCCGCCTGATACCTGAGCCCGCGCCGGACGGGTTGCATCTAACTTTCGTGACGACAGTCAAGGATCCGCAATACCCGAGGGAAGGCGCTGCTAAAGAAGGTCATTTTCGCCGAGGTGTATCACGGTCCGCTGCGACTTGCACCGTTCTTGGTAACGACAGCGAGTCCAGCCGCCCGGGCCCGCGTCCGGGGCCGACGATCGACGATCGGAGGGGTAATGGCCACTTTCTCGACCATCTCTCAAGGCGCGACACTCGCCATCGAACCGGATGAGCTCCTGGGGCTGACTGCCCTCGCTGAGCTGGACAAGGCGGATGGCGGCAAGGTCGGCGCCGACGCCGTGACCGAGGCGAGGACCCTCATGCGGAGAGCGCTGGCGGACAAGCTGGAGGAAACCGGCCTGCCGTGGGCTCCGTCCCCCGAGGTAGTCAGGCAGCGCGCCGAGGCCGCGGAGCCCGAAGGCGCCATGCTCCGGCTCGCGCGGAACGGCAAAGTCCGGAAGGTCGCCGCGTATGTGCTGGCTGTCGCCGCGCTGATCGTGCTCTGGGGAGGCTATGCGCACGGCTGGCAGTGGACCGGCCTTCGGGCTAATGGCCAGCTGTGGGACTGGCTCAGTCTCCTGCTGCTGCCGGTCGTCCTCGGCACCATCCCGCTGTGGATGCAGGAAAGGAAATACATCAGCCATCGCAGGCGCGTCCTCTACGGGGCCGCCGTCATGGCCTGGATCGCATTCGTGATCGCCGGTTATCTGGTCCCGCTCAACTGGACCGGCTTCCGTGGCCAGAAGCTGGCGGACTGGCTGCAGCTGCTGCTGATACCCGCGGCGGTGACCGTGACGATGGCGATGATCAGCAGGCGAGGCCGGCTGCCGCAGGGCCGCTGGCTGCGGCCCTGCCATGTGGGAATCGCCGCCGCCCTGGTGACCGGCTGGATCATCACCCTGATCGGCGGCTACCGTCTGGGGTGGACGTGGACGGGCTATGTCCCTCATCCGCAGCCGCCGCACCCGCAGCTGGGCAACCTGTGGGACTGGCTCGCGCTGCTCCTGCCGATCGTCCTCCCGGTCCTCCTGCTGCCGCCCTTGGTCAAGTGGGTCACGGGCGACGCGGCCGGCCGTGCCGAGAAGGCGGAAGAGGCCATCGTGGCCGCCGCGCCCGGAACATCGCCGAGGAGCAGATCTGCGGCGGACAACTGATCTCCTACCTGCTACGAGGGCGGGACGCCACTGTTCCCGCCTTCACACCTACCGCCCGTCACGGAAAATTCCAGCGATTGAAAAAGCCTTGCCGGGTTAGGCGTGGTCAGCGGGGGAGGCGGGCGTCGCTGGCTGAGTTTGCGTCCTTGTGCGCGGGCCGGGGGTTGGGGCCGGGCGGGGGTAGAGGCACTGGCCTTTGTCGTTGCAAGGGTGCGCGGTGATGAGTCCGGCGTGGTGCTGGCCGCCGACCGGCCCGGCTCAGGGGGATAGCCGGGCCGGTCCCTGTTGGACTAGCTCTGCCAGATGGCACGGGCAGGCTAGTCCGGCTGCCAGCACGGGCTACGGGATGCGATCCGTGCGCAGGCTAGCCGCCCGCGGCCTGCCCGCCCCAGCTGGGCAGGGCGAGGGCGCGACCTGGCTGGCGGGTGCGAGGCTGGGCGGGGCGGGCGGCTGGGTGGCGGGTTCGATGGATAGGTGCGGGAGGATGCGGTCGAGCCAGCCGGGCAGCCACCAGTTGGCGCGGCCGGATAGGTGCATGAGGGCGGGGACGAGGATGGTGCGCAGGAGGAAGGCGTCCAGCAGCACGGCGGCGGCCAGGCCGATGCCGATCTCGCCGATGACCTGCTGTCCGGACAGGATGAACGCGCTGAATACCAGGATCATGATGGTGGCGGCGGCGATGATGACCCGGCCGGTGGTGGCCTGGCCGGTGTGCACGGCCTGGTGGTTGTCGCCGGTCGCGGCCCATTCCTCGCGGATCCGGGAGACCAGGAAGACCTCGTAGTCCATGGACAGGCCGAACAGGACCGCGAGCATCAGCACGGGCAGGAATGATTCGACCGGACCGGCCTGGCCCAGGTTGAGCAGCCGCAGTCCCCAGCCGTACTGGAAGACGGCGACCAGCACGCCGAAGGAAGCGGCGGCGGCGAGCAGGTTCATCACCGCCGCGACCGCGGGAATGAGCAGGCTGCGGAAGGCCAGTATCAGCAGCAGGAACCCCAGCACGAGGATGACCGCGATGAAGATCAGCAGCTTGGGGGCGATCACGGTGGCGAAGTCGTCGTTGGTGGCGGTGACGCCGCCGACGTAGACGCGCAGCGTGGTGCCACCTTCAGCGGCGGGGATCACGGCGGTGCGCAGCTGGTGGATGAGAGTGCTGGTGGCCGCGGCCTCGGGGGAGGTGGTCGGGATCACGCTGATCAGCGCGGCGCCGTGGCCGGCCACGGGTGCGGAGACCGCGGCGATCCCGGGCTCGGTCCGCAGCGTGCCGGCCAGCCGGGCGAACGCGGCCGCATCAGCAGGGGAGCTGGTGGTACCGGCCAGTTGCAGCGGGCCGTTGAAGCCCGGGCCGAATCCGGTGGCGAGCAGTTCGTAGGCCTGGTAGGTGGTGGTGGAGGCGGGGTCGTTGGCGGCGTCGGAGGAGCCCAGCCGCAGTGACAGCACCGGGATGGCCAGCGCGAGCATGACGGCGGCGGCGGCGGTGGCCAGCGGGGCGGGGTGGCGCTGTACGAATGCGGCCAGCCGCGTCCACGCCCCGGATGTGCTGTCGGGCGCGGGCCCGGCGGCGGCTAGCCGGCGGCGTTCCCGGCGGGACAGCACCCGCATCCCGAGGCAGCCGAGGAGCGCGGGCAGCAAGGTGGCGGCGGCGGCCACCGTGAACACGACGGTGATCGCTGCGGCGATGCCGAGGCCGGAGATGTACCCGATGCGCAGCACGAGCATCCCGAGCAGGGCGATGCACACCGTAGTCCCGGCGAACAGGACCGCGCGGCCGGAGGTATTCAGCGCGCGGACTGCGGCGTCCTGGGGGGACATACCGGCCTTGAGGCCGGCGCGGTGCCGGGTGACGATGAACAGCGCGTAGTCGATGCCCACGCCGAGCCCGATCAAGATGCCCAGCGTCGGGCCGGCCGAGGGAATGGTCACCGCGTGCGACAGGAGCCCGGTCGTCATCATGCCCGAGACCAGCGCGGCGATCGCGATGACCAGGGGCACGAGCATGGCCAGCAGCGAGCCGAACGCGATGAACAGCACGATCGCCGCGGCCACGACCCCGACGGCCGCGCTGATGCCGACCGAGGGCCGCAGCGCGTTCTCCACCGCCGGGCCGCCGATGTCGACCTGGACGCCGGGCGCCCGCGCGGCCTCGGCGAGGTGGACGACGCGGGTGACGTCCGGCACGGGCAGGCTCGCTTGCGGGGCGTCGAAGACCACGCTCGCGTAGGCAATCTGCCCGTTCTGGCTGACCTGGGCGGCGCCGCGGGCGGAATACGGGCTGATCACCGAGGCCACCGCGGGCGCGGCGGCGACCTGGCCCAGCGTGGCCGTGATCCGGGCCCGGACCGCCGGAGCGCGCACGCTGCCCGAGCTGACCCGCCAGACGATCGTGTCCTGGTCTCCGGCGTGCCCGGGGAACGCCTGTTCTAGCAGGGTCAGCGCGGTAGTGGACCCGGTTCCCGGCAGGGTGAGCGAGTCCGTGTACGCGGACCCCGCGGTCCGGCCGGTCACCCCCAGGACCGCCAGCAGCGCCAGCCACCCGATCAGAACCCAGGCGCGGCGCTGGAAGCACCAGCGAGCCACAGCAGCCATGTCAGTTCCCTCCTCTGAGGCAATTAGATCTCTTGATGGGACATTGATGTCTCATTTCTGAGAGTGAACGTACAGCATCGAGCCAATGATGTAAACTCTGGCCCATGGCGAGGAGCGCAGCTATCCAGGATCGGGTCGCCGAGGCGATCCTCGACGTGGCCGCGAACCTGCTGGCCGGCGGCGGCGAGCCGCCCAGCATGGCCGATATCGCCGCAGCCGCCGGCGTAGGCCGGGCGACCCTGTACCGGCACTTCCCCACCCGCGAGCAGCTACTGCACGCCCTGAGCACCACCGCCCGCGACGCCACCGCCACCCGGCTCGCCGAAGCTGACCTGGACGCGGTCCCCGTGACCGAGGCCATCGCCCGCGTCGCCCGCGTGGTCGCCGCCGGCGGCAGCAAGTACGCCGCCCTCATCAGCCGGTTCGGCGTCTCGGACTACGGCGGCGACGCAGAACAGCAGATCGACACGATGATCCGGGCGCTGCTGCAACGCGGCCGCAACGACGGCACGTTCCGCGGCGACCTCACCGTCGAGGAACTGCTCTTCCTGCTCGGCCAGCTGCTGCAGGCCGCGGCCCGCATGACCGCCGAGCACGTAGCCGGCGTCGAGAAAGCCGCCGCGCTCGTCACCTCGGTGTTCCTGCACGGCACCGAGCGCCGCCCGGACGCTACCGCAAGCGACCGGGCCATCGACGGCGCGGCGTCATAGCCCGCAAAGCCAGCACGAGCTAACCCAGCCCGTATCGCGTTCCAGCAGGCGGGATTGCCCTGAGCGGTGCGCCGGGATGAACCGGCCTGGAGGAGGAGATGGAAGAGCCCTACGCCGAAGGCCTCGCGTAGCCGGCGGCCCGGCTGTAGGGCAAGCCGAACATCCACCGCTGCTTCTCCAGCCCAGCCAGGACGCCGGCCAGATCGAAGGGGTCCCGGAGGCCGGCCAGGTGACTACCGTCACCATGGAAGTCGTCGAGACCGGCACGGAAATCCCGTTACCGGCATCGTGGGGAAGCCAGTCAGCATGCGGGGGCAAAGTAGGCTTGCGGTGATGAAGCTGCCGTCATGGATGCATTTCACCCTCAGCACGTACGGGGAGCACCCGCGCATCGCCCTGGCCATGCTGCTGGTCATCGTGGCAGCCGGGGGCGCCGCGCTGTTCCACTTGCTGGCGACCTCAGCTCCGGCGCCCGCACCGCAGCCATCCGTGCCGCACACGATCCCGCATAAGCACCCCGCTTCCGCACCTGCCGACCCGGCCCCGCGGACGGCCACCCCCAGCTACCTGCCGGCGGCGCATTCCTCGCCAAGCCCGCTGCTGGGCACAGGTTCCGCGGCACCTTCACCAAGCGCGCTGCCGCCAACTCCTCGGAGTTCAAGCCCGACCGCGTCACCGAGCCCGACCGCGTCACCGAGCCCGACCGCGTCCTCAACGTCACCGTCCCTGAGCCCGAGTTCACCGGCTCCGACCGTCTCCGCAGGCTCGCCGCCATAAGCCAGTGCATGCGTGGGCGGACAGCTACTCCGGAGCCTGCTGGACCTCCTGGAGCACCGGCAGGAACGTGCCCCCGGCCGCCGTGACATCCCACGCCATCAAGCAATCAAAGCGACCCTCAGCTAAAGCTGGGAGCTTCTAACAAAAGATGAGCAACGCGCGCTGAGCGGGCACACGATTCTGACTGCGCGGCTTGACATCACGGTGCACCAGCCCGGCGGCATGGGCGGCATCTAGGGGCTGAGGCCACCGCGGAGATAATCGCAGCCGCCCGCGCAATGGGCAGCGGGCCCAGTCGGCGCACGAGCGTTCCCACGTCGCCGCCAGGCACATACCGCATGGCGATGAACAGCATCCCATCCGCATCACCTGCCTCGAATACCGGGATGATGTGCGGATCATCCACGGCCGCCGCGGACCGGGATTCACGAATGAAACCGTGCCGGAATGTCTCATTCGCCGCCAGCGCCGGCGAAAGGATCTTGAGCGCTACCTGCCGCTGAAGCCGCTCATCCTGGGGCCGGAACACAACCGCCATTCCAACCTGGCCAATCTGCTCCTCTAGGCGGTATCCCGCGACCCGCGAACCGACGCAAAGCCGGCCAAGAACCCGGCGGCTCCAGGTCCCTCATCGCCCATCACACCTCCAGGACCTGCAGGCCCTGTTCTGCCTCTTCGGCCCTCCGCCGCCGGGGCATGGCGGGAGTGGGTAGTCCGGACGGCCTGCCACGTCACAAAGGCGTGTCTCGGCACATCCGGGTCCGCACCCGTCTCGCTCCAGCAGGGCGACCAACGGCGTCTGGCCCGTCGGAGCAGCCGACCGGGCCGCACCGCGGGCGCCCCTTTCCCGCAGGCCGCACGACCAGGCAACCCGGCCATCGGGTCCCGGCAAGCGGAATGAAAGAACACGGATGGACAACGTTGGTCGCCGACTTCCGCTTCGGGTCACACCACAGAACCCCGGCACAGATTTGCTTGGCCGCAGGCTCAGGTTCATGGCTAACACGACTGCAACAATCGTGACTCGATTTGCTGGAGCCACGTCCCCGGAGATGGTGTCGAGAAGGCCACCTCGCGACCGAACTCTATTGGGGCGCTAATTGCCCCAATTTTCACTCTAGTATTATGCGTTTCATTTTGCTTTCCGGCTTTCTGCAGGCAGCCAGGATGCCCGTGCCCGGTCGCGGCGGATGTTGCGGATATTGGCGGCCACGCTCGCTGGACAGCCCGACGCGTCCTGTCGCCGTGATTAACTAGTGCCCTGGTCGAGGTAGGCAGCGTGCTACTTACGCCGCACTTGTCCTGGTCACGCTAATGGCCGCCGTCTCCGGATTCATCCTGGGCGGCTCTCCCTTGCTCGTACGCTAGCCTGTACATCGGCATGACGCGAGAATCCGGCCAGGTGTCTCACGCCCGAACCGCTGCCGGACCCTATAGATCAGAGGCAAGCCCGGCCTGGGCATGCGCGTCTTGAGGGAGGATGCCATGTGGGCGAGGACCGCCGTGCCGCGGGCACCGGCCCCGTTAATGGACTGCGACCCGGCCGACTTCGCCCTCCGAGGTAATGCCGGGAGGAGGCGGGAGGCTGCGCTTCCTGCGGAAGCCTTCAGGGAGTTCTTCCGCATTGCCTATCAGCCGCCACTGCGGGTCGTCATCTTCACGGGCGGGAATCCGCATGAGGCGGAGGACGCGATGTCCGCGGCGATGGCGGAAGTCCTCCAGCGGTGGGATGGCCTGCATGGTCGACATGTTCACCCCGCAGGAGATCGCAGAGCCGCTCGGAAAGACCGAAGCGGCGGTCCGCACAGAGGGCGCCCCCACGACACCCGGGAGGAGGCCTGGTGAGCGCTACTGGCCCTGGACGTGACGACCAAAACGGGCAGGAGCGTTTGGAGGAGTTGTTCGGAACTGTCTTCGATCTGGCCGACAAAATCTCTCCGTGGGTCAGCCCAGACGAGACGGAGCCGAGGCTTCGCCGCACGCTCCAGGAAGCAAGCCACCACCCAGGAGGAATGCCCGCCGCGCAGGCAGCTCGGCGGTTCCGGGTAGGCGAGGTGCCTCCGCTGGCCGAGGGGTACACAGAAAGGCCCGATACCGCCTACGGCATCATGGACGCGCTCGTCCCCGGCTCGACCGTAGCGCTCGTATCGGAAACGGTCTTCGCCGAGGGCTCGTTGAACTGGCGAGGCGCATGCGGCAAGACCCAGATCGCCGTGATCATCGCGGAGTCGCTCTGGCGATCGGGCGCCATCGACGCGCTCATCTGGATCTCCGCTACCAACCGGGCATCCGTCCTGTCCTGGTACGTGCAGGCGTCGGCGGCGGCCACCGGCATCGAGCCCGCCGGCACGGCGGAATCGATCGCGGCGCGCTTCATCAGCTGGCTGAGCACGACCAGCCAGCCCTGGCTGGTCGTGCTCGACGACGTGCCCGAGACAGCGGACCTGGACCGACTCTGGCCAGAGGGGCCGATGGGCCGGCTGCTGATCACCAGCACGCAGTCCTCGGTCGCGTCGGCGCGACGCGGGGCGCAGGTCGTCCCGATCGGCTTCTTCAGCGTGCGCGAAGCGCTCAACTGCCTGACCGAACGCCTCAGTATCAGCCCGGCCCAGCGCCACGGCGCCATCGACCTGATCGAGGCGCTCGGCCGCGAGCCGCTGGCCCTCGCCCAAGTCTCCTCGGTCCTAGCGAACTCCACCCTGGCCTATCGGGACTACCGCGACTACTTCGCCCGCCGACGGCAGCAGATCGGGGTGGCAGCGGGCGAGGTGCCCTCCGCAGCGGCGGTCACCTGGACGCTCTCCCTGGGCCAGGCCGAATCGCTGCTCCCCGGCGCGTCGGTCCGGCTCATGCTGGTCCTCCTCGCCCTTCTCGATGGCCACGGGATCCCGGGAACGATCTTCAGCGCGTCCTCCGTGGCCGCATACCTGGGCGCAGCCGTCATTCCATCCTCTTCAGCGGTCGACTCCAAGCCGGCCTGTGACGCGCTGCTCGCCATGGAACGGGCGGGCCTGATCAATGTCAACCGGGCCATCGCCCCGCCCACGATCCTGATGAGCTCGGTGCTGCAGGCGGCGATCAGGCTGGCCGCACCAGCGAACGTCCAGGATCCCGCGGCGCGCGCGGCCGCCAGCGCACTGCTCGAAGCGTGGCCGGCCGACGAGCCGGAGCCATGGACCGCAGCGAGTCTGCGCGCGAACGCGGCCAGCCTGCAATCCTCGGCCGCCGATGTGCTGTGGGCCGAGGGATGCCATCCGTTGCTGCTGCAAGCCGGCCGGAGCCTCGACGGCGCCCGCCTAGTGGGGCCGGCCGTGGCGTACTGGCGGGACCTGGCCGTCCGCTGCGACACCAAACTGACGCCCTCTCACCCGGACGCCCTGGTCGTGGCCGCTCAGCTGGCCGACGCTTACCTGGCGGCCGGCTACGCAGGGGAGGCCGTGCGCTGGTATCAGCGCGTACTGGCCGTGCGCGGCCGCGAGCTCGCGCCCGGTCACCCCGCCATCGTCGCGGCCCGCGTTAGCCTCGCCAAGGCCTTCATCATGGCCGACGAGCCCGCCAACGCGGTCACCGTCTTGCACCAGGCCGTCAGCGAATGCGAGCAGTTCCACGGCCCCGGCCACCGGGACACCCTCAGCGTCAGGGACGAGCTAGCCGCCGCGTACCAGGCCGCAGGTCAAGCCGGGATAGCAATCCGGATGCTGACCCGCACCCTAGCCGATCGCGAACGCCTACCGGGACCGCGCAGCGCCGACACCATAACCACCCGGGGCCGTCTCGCCGCGGCCTACTTGGCCGAAGGCAAGATCAAGGACGCTATCTCTCACTACAAGCGGGTCCTGTCCGACTGCGGGAAGGTTCTGGGCCGCGGCCACCCCGATACGATCGCTACCGCCGCGAACCTGGCCGCCGCCTACGAGGCGGCCGGCCGAATGCCGAGCGCGTTGCAGCTGTCCGAGCAGACCTGCGCCGAATCTGAGCGGGTCCTCGGCCCCGACCACGCAGACACCCTGGCCCGCCTGGCCAACCTGGCGCACCTGTACGATGCCACGGGCCGAATGGGGGACGCGATAGCCGTGTTCCGCGAGACCGCCGCACGCTGTCAGCGGCTCCTGCCCTCCGGGGACCCGCGCATCCAGGCTGTCCAGGACAGCCTGGCGCAGATCGCAGGCGATGGCTGACGCTTACGCTGCCTGAGCATCGGTCACGACCCAGCTCGCGCAAGCGTTGTCAGCCATCACTCTGTGGGCCGACCGTCACGGCGAGGCTCACCCAACTCCGGCCGATCACGCAGGCCAGACGCTGACCAGCGGTGACCGCCCTGCGGCCCGCGTCGCCGAGCTGGCACCGGCACCTCCCGTCATGGCACCGTGTACGCCACCAGCTGCGGGCTCCCGCCGCCATCCGAACTCGGCTTCTTAGGGCCGCCAGCCGGGACTAGCACCGTGTTGCCGAAGACGGAAATCGGCGCGTTCGTCGACGTGGGCAGCTGCTGCTTGTAGACGATCGCGCCGGTGTTGCGGTTGAGCGCGAGGAGCTCGCCCGTGTAGAGGGTCGTGAAGACCAGGTCCTGCGATACCGTGGCCGCGCCGAGCGGCAGCGAGGGGACCTTGATATCCCATTCGGCCTTGCCGGTGGCGAGGCTGAGCGCTTCCACCTCCCCGGCCTCCTGCCCGCCGCCCTTGTTGCCGTCAACCGTATTGAGGTTGGTGGCAATGATCGGGACGTCAAGGGTGGCTAGATACACGCTGCCGTCCGCCACGGCCATGTTCGACAAGATGCCGCCGAGCGATCCGGGCAGCATCGTATATGGCAGCTTGATCGTGAGCCGGTGGGACAGGGCCAGCACGGAGTCGTCGTCGTGCCCGTTGTGCTCGCCGACCGGCGTCTTCCGCAGCAGGGCGCCGGTCCGCGCGTTCAGCGCGTAAACATATCCCACCTTGCCACTGGTGATGATCACGGGAACCCCGGCGACATCGGCCGCGATCGGTGAGGCTTGCAGGTCGTGGTCCTCGAAGTCGTCCGGCACGGCTTGGTAGTACCAGCGCAGCTTCCCGGTCGCCGCGTCCAAGTTCACGGCGCTGTCGGTGTAGAGCTGGCGCGACGGATAGTCGATCGCCCCCGCGATGCTCTGGTACGGGTTGCCGATGCCGAACGTCACCGATCCGTCACTCCCGACGAGCGGCGGCTCCCAGGCGCCGCCGGCACCGACACCGAGCGCCTGTACGCCTTTCCCCTGTTCGATGACCGTGTTGAACTCCCACAGCAGGCGACCAGTGGCGGCGTTGAGCGCCATGAGCACCCCGCCGCCAGGACCCGATCCATAGGCGCTCGCCAGGTACACCCGCCCATCGGCCACCTGCGGCTGGATCTCAAATGTCCCCTGGCCGCTGTTCAGCAGGCTGCTGTCCACCCAGATGATCTTGCCGGTAGCGGCGTTCAGCGCGAAGACCGTGGTCGACGTGTCCCCGTACACGACGCCGTCCGCGACCGCCACCCCGTCCGGACCTGGCCCGCTCTTCTCCGGGACATTTACCTGATACTCCCACTTCAGCTTGCCCGTGGCGAGCGCCAGCGCGTATACGTTGGCGTCCTCGTCCTGGAGGTAGACGACGCCGTCCTGGACGACCGGAGGCGCAGTGAGAGAGCCGACCCCGGGTAGGCCGGCCGCAGCCTTGCCCGCCAGCTTGAACGTCCACGCCTCCCGCAGCCCGGACACGTTCGCCGCCGAGATCACCGAGTCCGGCGCGACGCGGGTGTTGCCGATATCGCCGTTCGGATATGGCCACGATCCCGACGGCGTCGCCGCGTCAGGGAACGCCGAAGTGACCGGCGCCGGGCCGCTTGAGCTGCTGCCGCCGCTGCACGCGGCGACCAGCATGGCCACCGAGACGAGCGCAGTCACCTGGACAAGAAAGAGCCTCGTCCGCATCTGGCTCACCGCCTTCCTGAAATCTGATATCACAATGATAGATATGTGACATCAGTAGGTCAAGGCGTGGTGCTGCCGGGCCAGGTGCCGAGGACGAGTCTTGCCCTGTGCCACCGCGTTTCTGCGTATCCTGGCCGCCAGTGATCATTAGGACGAACGCGGCGGACACGGCCGTTCAGCTAGCTGAGGAGCGATATGAGCAGCACCGACCCGACGACGATTGGCGTACATCGCGCTCTGCACGAAGCGCTTAACTCGGCGAGGGAAGCCCGGCATCGCCTTGAGGACGGGGATGCCGCCCCCGACCTGGACGATCTTGTGGAGCTAGGGACGCTGCTGGCGGCGCTGTCCGAGAGTGTCATGGCCGTCAACTCTGAAATGATGGCGAAGGCGCGCCTCGCCCGAGGCGCGAACACGTGAGGCACCAAGAGCAGGATCTGCTCGCCACGTGACAGGCCGGTTAACGTCCCGGGACAGCCAGCGTTGCGCTGCTGGCACACGCGTGGCCGGTCGCGGCGAGGGCGACCGGCCACGCGGCGGCTCCGGGGCTCAGAACAGCCGGTACGAGCCGATGACTGTCATGTGCTCCACAGTCGGCGGCTCCGCGTACCACTGCTTGAGGCCTTCCAGGAGTTCCGCGTACGCGGGAAACGTGCGCAGCGGGTGCTCCTGGCCGGGCTCAAGCTCCAGGAATGCAAGAAGTGTCACGCCGTCGCTGAGCCTGGTCGCGGCGTACCGCACGTCAGGCTGCGCCCGGTCGAGCGCCTGGATGACCTTTTCAGTGGCTGCCTGCGCGTCGGCGACGTTTTCTTCCTTGATCTTGGCGCGCACCATCATCACGTTCACTGACCGATTTCCTTTCGTGCCGGAGTGGGCTGTCTCGGGGGTTTCGCGCGGCCGAGCCGGCGGTGCGCGGGCTTGGCGTCCCGCCTTGGCTCGCGGTTCCGGCAGCCTCCGCAACCGGGCCGCCGGAAATCCGAGCGGGTGCGTTGTCGCGGGGGCGGAGTTCATGGCTTGCTCCATCGATACGGCGCCGCGGTTTACGCGGCGTGGGCCGTGGTGGGGATGCCGGGCGGCGTAGGCGTGCGGACGTCCAGCTGCTGCGGAAGGACGGAAAGGATGTCGCTCATACCCAGGCCACGAACGAGCGGCTGCCCAGGGGACAGCCCGGGTCAGATCGCCGCCTGGATGACGTAGCCGCCGCGCCCGCCCAGCGCGACCGCCCGGTCGAGCACCGCCCGTCCCGCGGCAGGGACGTGGTTTGCCGGTTGCGGGCCGGGGATTAGCGTGGGGCTGTCCTTGAGTTGTGGGACCCGGTAGTGTCCCGTGCGCTGCCGTTCGCTCGTTGTACAGGTAAGAGCCACTGACTGCGGAGGTTGCGATGCAGTACGCCCTGATGATCTACGCCGAGCCTGGCTACCACGAGACGCTGTCCGAGCCGGACCGTGCGGCAATGCTCACCGAGTTTTCGGCGTTGGCCGATGACGCCCGCTGCGTCGCCAGCGTGCACTTGCAGCCGGCCGAGACGGCCACCTGCTTGCGGGTGGCCGGTGGCCGGACGCTGATGACCGACGGCCCGTTCGCGGACACCAAGGAGGTGCTCGGCGGCTTGTACCTGGTCGAGGCGGCCAATCTGGATGAGGCGATCGAGCTCGCGGCGCGCATCCCGCCTGCCCGGTTCGGCGGCGTGGTGGAGGTCAGGCCGGTGGTGGCGCGCTGACCACGCTGGAGGAGGTCTTCCGCGACGAGTGGGGCCGGGTGCTGGCCTCGCTGGTCGGGTTCCTCGGCGACTTCGACAAGGCCGAGGAGGCGACGCAGGAGGCGTTCGCGATCGCGGCGGAGCGCTGGCAGGAGAAGGGGGAAGGGGAGGTGGGCGGGGTGCCGGCCAACCCGGGCGGGTGGCTTGTGACGACGGCCCGCAACCGGGCGATCGACCGGATCCGCCGGGAGCGCACCCTGGCCGAGAAGATCCACCTGCTGCCGGTACCGGAGGCCATGATGGACGAGTTCGACGCCACCGTGATCAAGGACGAACGGCTCGAGCTGATCTTCACGTGCTGCCACCCGGCGCTGCCGCTGGACGGACAGGTGGCGCTCACGCTGCGGGCCCTGGGTGGCCTGGAGACCGCCGAGATCGCCCGGTCGTTCCTGGTCTCCGAGGAGACCATGAAGCGCCGCCTGTCCCGCGCCAAGGCCAAGATCAAGGCGACCGGGATCCCGTTCGCTGTTCCCGCTGCGCAGCTGCTTCCCGACCGGCTCGATGCGGTGCTGGCCGTCATCTACCTGATCTTTAACGAGGGCTACAGCGGCCGGGGCGACCTGGCCGCCGAAGCCATCCGCCTGGGCCAAGTGCTCGCCACGCTCATGCCGGACGAGCCGGAGGCACACGGGCTGCTCGCGCTGATGATGATCCACCACGCCCGGCGGCGGGCCCGGTTCTCCGGCGAGGATCTTGTGCTGCTCGACGACCAGGACCGTTCGCTGTGGGACATGCCCCAGATCGCGGCGGGACGGGTGGTGCTCGACCGGGCGGTCGCGCTGGGCGGGCGTGGCGCCTACGTCATCCAGGCGGCGATCGCGTCGCTGCAGACAGCTGAACGGATCGACTGGCCGCAGGTCGCCGGGCTGTACCGGCGGCTGGCCGACCTCACCGGCTCGCCAGTGGTCGAGCTCAACCGCGCCGTGGCCCTCGCCCAGGCCGGCGACCCCGCCGCGGCGCTGCGCGCCGTGGAGCGCCTCGACCTGGACGGCTACCTCTACTTCCACTCGACCCGCGGCGCGCTGCTGCGGCGTCTGGGCCGCGACGCCGAGGCCAAAGCGGCCTACCACCGGGCGCTGGAGCTGGCCACCTCGACGCCCGAGCGGCGGTTCCTGACCCGGCGGATCGAACAGCTCTGACCCGGGCTGTCCCCTGGGCAGCTGTTCGTTCGTGGCCTGGGTGTGAGCGACAACCTTTCCCTCCTTCCGCAGGAGCTGGACGCCCGCAGCAGCGCCGGCATCCAGGTCGGCCGGCGGTGGTCACCCGCCGACAGCCGGACCTGGGTCACCGTACGCCGGAAGTGACAACCACCCGAATGTTCATAGCGACCCGGAGGAACCAAATGTCAGTCCATGCGACAACCAGCAATGTGACGTTCAGACGCTCTAGTGACATCGTCAACGCCGGCAATGCGGACTCACGGCGGTGGCTGATCCTGGCCACCATCTGCTCCGCCGCTCTCATGATCGTCCTCGATGTGACCGTGATGAACCTCGCGCTGCCGTCGGCCCAGCACGCGCTAGGGTTCACGAATGCCGGCAGGCAGTGGATCGTGACCGCATATACGCTGTCGTTCGGGAGTCTGCTGCTGTTCTGCGGACGGCTGGCCGACCTGATCGGCCGCAAGGTGACCTTCCTGATCGGGCTGGTCGGCTTCGCGGCCGCCTCTGCCGTCGGCGGCGCCTCGGACAGCTTCGCGATGCTGGTGACGGCGCGCGCCTGCCAGGGGGTCTTCGCCGCGCTGCTGGCGCCGTCGGCCCTGTCGCTGCTGATCACGACGTTCAGCGACCCGAAGGAACGGGGCAAGGCGTTCGGCGTCTACGGCGCGGTCGCGGCTAGCGGCTCGGGCCTGGGGCTGTTGCTCGGCGGCGCGCTGACCTCATACCTGTCGTGGCGGTGGTGCCTGTATGTGAACCTGGTCTTCGCCGCGATCGCGATCACCGGGGGCGTGCTGCTGCTGGGCAGGCAGCCGCGGACGCCGGGCGCCCGGCTGGATGTCCCCGGCGTAGCCGCGGTGTCGGGCGGAATGTTCTGCCTGGTCTACGGCTTCTCCAACGCCGCGACTCACAGCTGGCACGCGTCCTCGACGTGGAGCTTCCTCGCGGCCGGGGCGGCGCTGCTGATCATTTTCGCCATCTGGCAGTCCCGCGCCGCGCAGCCGCTGCTGCCGCCTCGGGTCATCCTCGACCGCAATCGCGGCGGCGCCTACCTCACCATGCTGATCTTCGGGTCCGCCCTCTTCGGCATATTCCTGTTCCTGATCTACTACATGCAGGTGATTCTGGGCTACTCGGCAGTCAAGTCGGGCGTCGCCCTGCTCCCGATGGTGACGGTCATCGGTGTAATGGCCAACCTAGGCAACATCAAGCTGATGCCGCGGCTCGGCCCCAAGCCGCTGATCAGCCTCGGCCTGCTGTTCAACGCGGTTGGCTTGGCCTGGCTGACCAGGATCGGCGTGCATTCGGACTACGCGTCGGCTCTGCTCGGGCCGCTCATCCTGACAGGTTTCGGCAGTGGCCTCATATTTTCCGCGGCGGCCAACACCGGTACCTTCGGCGTGGCACCACGGGACGCGGGGATAGCCTCGGCGAGCATCAACACCGGGCAGCAGCTCGGCGGCGCGATCGGCACCGCACTGCTCAACACGATCGCGGCCAGCGCTTTCACCAGCTACCTGGCCGGCCACGCGCACGGGCGGCCAGCACCGCAGCTGGTCCAGCTCTCGGCGATCCACAGTTACACCACAGTTTTCTGGTGGTGCGCCGGCATCTTCGTGGCCGGCGCCATCATCTGCGGCGCGCTGCTGCGCCCCGGCCCGCTGACCCGCCCCGAGGACATATCCGCCCGGCAACCCTCCCAGCAGACCGCGGCGGCACGATCGTGACGCGAAGAACAGCACCACGTGCTCAACGTAGCCGCACGGGCGACGCCGCGACCACGCACGGCCGTACCGGTTCGTCTCGCGCTGACGTCGCTCAGGTCGGCGGGTTGGGGGTGCCCAGCACGGCCGGTTACTACCGGTTGCGGGCGGACGGGCGGCTGTAATACGTCAGCCGGGCCGCCCCAGATACGTCAGCTTGACGATCCGGCACGGCCTGGCTTAGCGGCAGCATCGAAGACGTAGAACTCACGCCACACGTGACTCGCCCGGCGAACGGGCTGACGGAAAGGACGACCAGATGGACGGCTTCGACCCCACTACGAGCGCTCCTGCTCTCCGTCGGGCTGGCCCCGACCTGCCATCACGACCTGACCATCCACCCTGCGAAGCCGCCCCTCGCGGACAAGGTCGTCGACGAGCGTATCTGTCCAATACCACCGCCAGGAGAACCAGCGCCGCAGCTCAGGCTCGGGTGCGACGACTGCCGCGCGGACGCCAGCGGCGAGCAGCTCCTTGAGCGCCAGGCTCGGGTCTGCATCTGTTCCGCCGGTCCCAGGACAGACCTGGTCCCACCGGACCAGCTCGCCCGAATGCTGGTGTCCCTCGCCGGCGGTGACCTGCAGCGAGCGCGAGATGATCGCGCCACACCGCTCCAGCGGTGCCCGCAGCGACTTCAGCTCCTGCCGTTTGAGCCTGAGCTCGGTGCGCAGGTCCTCAATGCTGGATGGTCCGGCCGCGGCAAGATGATCCAGCAGCCGGCGCCAGCCGGGGTCGGCTGCACGCATGCGCCCGATCTCCGCGCGGCAGATCGGATCGAGCAGGCGCGCCATCTCCTCGGTCACCAGCAGGCTCTTGCCGCTGTGAACCGCGGCGATCAAGTAGCCGCGCCCAGCGAGCTCGCCAAACCATGGCCATTTCGTCGCTGGCCACGTGGCGAAGCCGGGGCTGCCGGGCTTGTACGGATCCTCATGACACGCCTCATACAGGCTCGGCAGCGCGCAGTCCGCGGTGCGCGTCAGCAACCCGCGGTCGCGCAGGAACACCTCCGCCTCCGCCAGCGACCGGAGCGCCCGGTCGGGCGTCAGCCGGCAGCAGAACGCCCGCCGCTCCCGCCGCTCGGTCAGCAACTCCACACTGCCATCCTGCCTCAGGCAGGCAACCTCCCGGCCCGACCACGCTGCGCGGCCAGCCAGCCTGAGGTCTTCCAGGTTCCCGGCGATGTGCAGATCGGCAGCCAGAGCTACACGGTCAGCTACAACGGCGCGTGGGGATCTCCGCACGGGGGCGATAGCCTGCAATGGCTGGCGATGTACGCGTGTAGGGTCGTTCTCGTGGTGCAGGATGCGCAGAGTCCCGCGGCCTATGCAGCGGACATTGACGCGGCCAGGGAGCGGATGATCGCCTTCGTCAGTGGCTGCAGCGACAAGGAGTGGCGCGCCGCGCCGCTGGCCGGGGATCCCCGGCCGGTGGCGGTGGTGGTGGATCACGTGGCGCACGCGTATGAGTATCTGGCGGGCTGGATGCGCCAGATCGCAGCTGGCCAGCGGGTCGAGGTGAACAGTGATGTCGTGGACGCCCTCAACGCGCAGCACGCCAAGCACGCCGTGGCGGTGAGCAAGGCCGAGGCGACGGGACACCTGCGACGCAGCGGGGTGGCCATCAGCGGGCTGGTCGCGGGCCTCAGCGCCGCCGACCTGGCAGCCGACGACGGCAGAGTCCGGCGTCTCGCGCAGATCGCGGCCAGGCACGCAGACGATCATCGCGCCGACATCGAAACGGCACTGGCCGCGCGAGGCATCCGACGCGGCTGACGACGCAGGCTACATGCCGCCCACGCTTCCCGGCCGGCGCCAGCATGGATGCCTTCTCCGCCGCACCTCCCAGCGGCAGGTGTGCGCGTACGTGCCGACCCAGACCCGCTCCACTTGGGCCGCGCGCCGCAGATGACCAGGCCTGGTTGGCTAATGGCGCGAGAGGTACGGTCATTGATCGAACCGCCAGCGTGTCGCCCCATTCGGCTCGGCGGTGCTCAACCCGACGACAGCGTGAAACGTGAATCGGTACAGATGCCACGGCGGTGGCCCGGCGCTCGGCGCGCTGTAGGGTGCGGTGAACCCGTCGCCGGCTACCTCAGCCGGCCAGCCGATATCGCGGTAGATACTGGCCACCTGCGCCAGGATCGTTGCCTGGGTGACTCGCGTCGCCGTACCGTCGAGGGTCAGGTCCATGCCGGGAAGTTTGACCGAGATCGTGCAGGCCGGGTTGGACGCCAGGTTCCGTGCCTTGCGTGTTCCGGGCCCGCTGGTGAAATAAAGATCGCCGTCGTGCCACACCGCCCCGATCCCGGCCGCATGCGGGCGCCCGTCGGGCCGGACCGTGCCAAGGAAGAAGCCGACGAGCGGCCCCTTCGGGCCGGTCGCAAGCAGATCATGCGGAAGGCTCCACGGCAGTACCGGATCTCCGTACCGGTCAAGATTGGTGACCTCAGTCGGCTGCCGGTCAGTCATTTCGCGCACCTCCGGTAGGGGTTGCGTCGAGTCCGTGGCCGAGGCAGGCCGCCACGGGCAACGGCGCTCCTGGTAATCAGACGGAATCCCGGCGCCGAAATCATCGCTCCGAAGAGTCGCCCGCAGCACGATCAAGGGGGTGGGGCGGCCGAGCGGGATAGGACAGCGGTCAGTTGGCGGGCGTGGCGGGCGGAGGACCGCTGGCACGCAGGCTCCCGAGCTTGGCTAGCAGGCCGAACCAGAACTGGGCACCCGGAGTGAGCGCCACAATCGTGAGGAGGAAGCCGAGGAGTACGAGAATGAGCTGCCAGGCGGAGCTGCCATGACGGCTGAGAATCCCGCGCTGCTCTAGCCAGTTGCAGTGCGCATCCGGCACGGCGCAGGCTGAGACCGTTCCCCAGCCGATGGGCAGCCCGGCCTGTGCCGCGGTAGCAAGCTGTGCCTCCAGGCTCGCCAGGCAGGATTGCTGACTCGGGCCGGCCGGACAGGAGGCGCCCTTGGCCGCCACGGTGCTTACCGCCGAGCGGGTGGCACTGTCGCTGTACAACGCGCGTCCGATAGTGATCGCGTTGATATTGAGCAACAGGACGAGGATCGCTCCCACCGCAAGGGTGATTATGGCGACGTGCCGTTTATACCAGCCGGAAACGCGGTCCATGTGGTCGTCGTACCAGTGCTCAACCGAGGTCCGGAAGAGGGTTATGTCATCGCCGGCGTTCGCGGCCAGTGCCTGCAGCGATGTTCTCATCGTGGACATCGAATCGGGCAGTTGGCTGATGTAGTGCTGAATGGTGCTCACGGTGGTTTGCGCTGCCTTGTCGGGCACCATCAGGTCGATGAGCGCCTCGGCGAACGACTGGGCGGGGATATAGGACGGCAGGCTCCTGCGCAGGCTCCAGGTGCCTTTCCCGGTGGCTTTGGGCAGCGGAGCCTGATCCTTGGCGCCGTCTGCCGCCTTGTTCAACGTCAGCTGCCGGGTGGAAATCTTACCGGCCATTCCCTGGCTACTCAGGATGGGACTGCCCAGCAGCGCTCCGGTTGCCGACCCTGGATCGGCTGGGACAGCGGCTCTGGCGGCGGACCTCACCGCGGGGACCGCGGGCGGGGCGGGAGGGGGCGGCGCACTATTTATCAAAGCTCTCAGCTTGTCGAAGTCGTCCTTCGCGTTGCTGAGGTCGATGGTCTTGTCCTCGCTGTCAAGGAGCTCGCGGAGACCAAGCAGCAGGTATGCTCCGCGCAATCCGAGGAAGCGCGAAATAAGCTCGGTGATCACCGAGCTGAGCGCAGCTGTAACACCGAAAACAAAGGCGATCCCGACGGACAGGTCAATGATCCCTGAGCTTAACATGCTGATCCTCCTAGATCGAACTAGCTTTCGGGATACGCGATAGTGATGCCTGGTTTGACCGCTGCCGTCCGTGCGTGCCATCGCCCGAGGCTGGGACGAGGTAGGGGCACTGACCGGAGTGTCCGCGTGTCCTTAATTCCTCGTCTGCTGCCGCTTGGTTGCTTGACGTGCTCAAGCTGGTCCCCTCTGTAAGCCGCTAGCGGGCAGGCCGAGCCGGCGGCGATGAACACCCATGAGACGCCAGTGCGCGAGGCGCCAGACCGTCTTCCCGAAAGGCAGGCGCGATGCCCAGCGGCCTCCGCTCTTCTCTCATAGACCCAGCACGGCATCTAGTCAAGAGTAGGCAAAGAAAAGATCGTTTAGGTTTGAAAATTTGATCTTGACATCGCGAAATCTGGTAGATATTTCAGACATAAGGAGCTTTCGGATATAAAGAGCGTACTAGGGCGGTTTGCTCGAGTCGGCGGGTGCCTGCTCCGCGCGGCCGAAGGTCCTGTAAACAGGGACGTTGGTCCGTGGCGCGAGGACCCGTGATGGGGTGGACTGACCATGACAGAGGACCCCAGGCAGACGCGGAGGAACGGATCAGATCCGTGCACCGCGCAATCGAGATCCGCGAGAAGCGGAGGGGGGTCCTCTCGTCGCATCCTGCCGTCGAATACACGCCGTGGGGCCGGCGTCACCGGGACGCTTATAGTGTCTCTTGGCTGGGCGTTCGCTGGCCAGGCACGATCGGCGGGAGGTGTCGGGCGGTGGACTCGTTCACGGGAAAGCTCGCGGTAGTGACCGGTGGTGGCTCGGGCATGGGCCGCGAGCTTGTCCGCCAGCTAGCGGCGCAGGAATGCTCGGTCGCGGCATGTGACCTGAACGCCGACGCCGTCGCGGAGACCGCGGCCATGGCACGGGCGGACGCCCCGCCCCGCGTCCGGGTCACCAGCCATACCTGCGACGTCTCCGACGAGGCGCAGGTCCTGCGGTTTCGCGATGAGCTGCTCGACGGGCACACCAGCGATCACGTCAACCTGGTCTTCAGCAACGCGGGGATCGGCGGCGGCGAAAGCTTCATCAGCGGCCCCCGGGAGGTGTGGGAACGCACATTCGCGGTGGACTGGTGGGGCGTGTATTACTGCGCCCGGGTGTTCTTGCCGCTGCTCATCGCGAGCGGCAACGGCGTCCTGGTCAACACCAGCAGCGTGAACGGCTTCTGGGCATCGCTGGGCCCGGGCATGCCGAGCACCGCCTACAGCACGGCCAAGTTCGCCGTGAAGGGCTTCTCCGAGGCGCTCGTCGAAGACCTGCGGGTCAACGCGCCCGGTGTCCGGGTCGCCGTCGTGATGCCGGGGCACGTGGGCACGGACATCATCGCGAACAGCCTCCGCGCCCGGGGCCTGCCGGAGCCGGAGCGGATGAGCGAAGCCCAGCTCGAGGAGCTGATCCCCCGCGACGTGCAGGCCGCACTGATTCGTGGCGGCGTGCTGCCTGCGGGCTCGTCAGCCGATGACCTGCGCCAGATGCTCGTGCGGTTCAACGCCGACTTCCGGGACAAGGCGCCGCTCAGCGCGGCGGGGGCGGCGGCCATCATCCTCGACGGGGTGCGATCCGGCGCCTGGCGGATCCTCGTTGGCCAAGACGCCAAGGTGCTCGACGCCGCCGTGCGCGCCAAGCCCGAGGCCGCCTACGACTACACGGAGCTAGCCAGATTGGCGGCCGAAGCGCCGACGGCAGCAACACCTTAGCCGCGGTTAGCGCGCCGCCAGTTCCGCTGCCGCCGCGTGGTCTACCAGCGACCGCGGTGCACGACCTCGCCGAACGGCCGCCGCCGAGGATTGCTGATCGGCGCCAGCGGCCGGTCAGCTGGGTAGCCGAGCGAGATCAGCAGGGCCCAGTTGCGGTCCTCGGGAAAACCCAGTAGCTCGCGGGCGAGCCGCAGGTCGGCGACGCCGGCATGGCAGCTGCCGATGCCCAGATCGGCGGCCGCCAGCATCATGGCCATCGTCGCCTGGCCCAAGTCGAGCTGGGCCCGGTGAAACTCGTTATCGGCCGCGGGGCCGATGACCACGATGGTCGCCGCCGAGCCGGCCACATGGCCTGCGCCACGCCAGACCTTGGCGAGCTCGCAGAGCTGGGCGCGGTCGGTGACGACGATGAAGTCCCAGGGCTGCCAGTTCTGTGAGGACGGCGACCGGCGCCCGGCCTCGAGGATCCGGTCCAGTTCGGCCGCGGGAATCGGGCGACCGTCGAAGGACCGTACGTTGCGGCGTGAGGCAATCGCCTCCCAGGTCTGCATGACGGTCTCAACGCCGGCCGCGCCGCGTTCATTCTCGGCCGCGGGTCCGCGCGCTCCGCGACCCATCGTGCTCGGGCACGCCCGCCGCCAATGCCGCGGCCACGCTCGCCGCCAATCTGGCGGGCGGCCCATGTGGCGTGTCACCTCGAAGCCGGATTCGGTCGGATTGCTTGGCTTAATCCGGCACCTGGACCGGTCTGACCAATTCAGCCGAACAACATTCAGTCACGAAGTGCCTACACCCGGCCAGAAGACAATTATGGGTACGCAGATAGCTCTTCGGGCCTGCTGGACTCCAGTCGCTCCCGCGCCTGCCCAATGACCCTCGCCGGTCGGCGTGCGGCTCGTCTGTATTGTTGCTCGGTGTAAGCGTGTCGTGGCTAATCCGCTGCTGGCGGGCAGGTGAGACGCCCTCCAGCCCTGCTGTGCACGAACCTGTGGATGACTTGTGTAAAACGGCGCCGACGCTGTGCGCAGACGGGGGAAATGCTGGGGATTCCGGCGCCGGAATACGCCAATAACAGGATCCTTAGCTGGAAGAACACGATCCACACCCTGTGCATAGAAGAAGACTGAAATTGTCCAAGCGCCACGCCGTAATATCTCATATGTAAACCAAATGTTTATCGCAAGTATATCTAGCTGTAATTCAGAGTCGGGACCGTGAAAGCTCAAAGCTCAAAGACGGAGAGCCCGGGCGCTTGAAAAGGGAAGGCAAGCGCAAGGGTGGCCGACGCCCACCGGGGCAAACCAGGCGCTTGCCGGCGCCAGGATGCGTTCCCGGGACGGCGGATGACCACCAGGCATGATCGTGGATGTCCCGCTGGCAGCACCCGAGCCAGGGACGCCCAGGGACACGCAGCCGCCGCTCGGTCCGTCATCCCAGTGCCGAACACCTGTCCTCGGGCAGATCGCCAGCAACGGGATGGCGCGCACCGTCGGCTCAAGGGGAGGCCCGACATGAAGATCAAGATCCGGCCGGACGACGCCAGCATGCTGCAGATGAACGACTGGCTCGCCGAGTTGCGGGACGACGGCTACGCCGAGCCGCCAGGCGACGGCGTTGGCGGGCCGGCCAGCGGCGCTACCCGGCCGAGCACGCGGTGCCCGCCGAGCGCGCGGTGCCCGCCGAGCGCGCGGTGCCCGCTGCTCCCGCCGAGCGCGCGGTGCCCGCTGCTCCCGCCGAGCGCGCGGTGCCCGCTGCTCCCGCCGAGCGCGCGGTGCCCGCTGCTCCCGCCGAGCCCGCCGCGACTACTGTGCGGGCTGTGATCGGTGATGAGCTGCGGATGCCGATCATGTGGTGCGAGATGGGTTCCTGCATCTCCTGGCATGCCGATCCCGCCGCGCTCGGCGAGGGCGACGCGCGCTCCCGCGCGATCGGGGCTGGCTGGCGCATTGACGCCTTCGGTCGGCTGGCTTGTCCGCGATGCCAGCAGACCGACCCGGACTTCCGGATCTCTCGGCCGGTCGTGCCCTGGGACCGATACACGGCCATCGCCAGGGCCGCCCGGATCGCCGCCGTACCTGGCGGCCGGTTGCGGTCCGCGCCGGCGAGCTTACGCGGCCACCGGATGGCATCCGGAGAGCCGGTGAGCACAGATGGGGGTCCTGATGATCCAGGATTACGCCGGGGATGCATTCTCCGGTCAATGGCACCGCGCAGGTGCCCGCACCTTCTCTTCCTGCCGCGACGAGATCGACGGCACAGCTATGGCCGCGCGCCCGTCACACCCGGAGGGCTGGGCCGGGCGCCGCTGGCTCATGCTGGCCGCGGAGATGGCCGGCCTGGCGAACGGCAGTTGGCGGCCATCGCCGGATCCCGTCCCGGCCGGACGGGCCCGGCTGCCGCGGATCGCGACGCGCACGCTCGGCACCGACGCCGGATCAATCCGTGCCGCCCGGCACTTCACCATCGCCACCTTGTACCGGTGGGGCACGGCCGAACGTAGCCAGGACATCGCGATCGTCGTGTCTGAGTTGCTGACCAACGCGCTACGGCACGCCCTGCCCGGATCCGGCGACAGCCGGATCCGGGCGCCGATCCGGCTCGGCCTGCTGCAGCCCGGGCCATGCGTGTTGTGCGCGGTCGCCGACCCAAGCAAAGCGGCTCCTGCGCCCCAAACGCCCGGTTCCCTCGCCGAAACCGGCCGTGGACTGCACATCATCTGCGCGCTCAGCGACCAGTGGGGTTACGCACCGAGTGACACCGGAAAGGTCGTATGGGCCATGTTCTACCCGGGGTTAACGGTGCGCGCCGTCTCAGGTATGCCCCGACACTGGTCGCCCGCCGAGTCCTCCCTCCCCGCTGCCGAAGCTTAGGTCACTTTCGGTCGTTGCACCCCACCGCTCGGATACGAACATGTGAGCGAGCTGATGCTGATGGTACCAGGCGGCTTGGGTGACGTCCCCTTGGGGCGAAGGCGGAACCTGGCCTGGCGGGACCTGAGGCCGGCGCGGCTCCGCTGAGCCCGCTTCGCAGTATTGCAGTAGATACTGCAATAATCCACGCGATGCGGCCGCTACCCGCGAGCTCGGCTCCGGCTCCGGCTCCGGCTACTGGGCCAGGCCGATGCTGCGGGCCAGTGAGCGCGCCCTGCGGCTGATCGGTGCCGCGCCGTGGTCTACCGCGTCGGCGGTCATCTGCCGGGCCGTGGGGGAGTAGCGCACCGAGTCAGCCGAGGTCTGGTAGGCCTGCTCCAGCCAGTGCAGCGTGGACCGGTAGTCGCGGTGCTGATGGTAGGTGCGGGCGATCTCCACGCCTAGCCGCCCACGGCGTTCCATGCTCGGGATCTCCTCCGGGTCGATGTCCTCGGCGCGGCTGCGGGCCTCGGCGGACCTGGACAGGTCGGTGGCGATCGACACGGCGTGCAGCTTGACGGCGGCCGACATCGGTGCGGTGCCGGGTGGACTGGTGCCACCCATGCCAGGCGTCCGCGGTCCGGGCCTTGAGCACCGCCACGTCCACCGGCCCGGCGGGGATGACAAGCAGTGGATCGCGGACAGCCGCGCGGATGGCGGGCACCGCGTCATGCGGGATGCTCCCGACCGACGTCATGGTCGCTCCCCGGCGCGCGTCTGCGGGCCCCGGTCAGTGACCGGCGACCTCGCCGCCGTCGATGTGCAGGATCTCCCCGGTGATGTACGGCGATGCCTCCAGGAACAAGATGCCTTCGACCACGTCGCTGACCTGGCCGACGCGCCCGAGCGGAGGAAGCTGGTCGCCGAGGCCGTCGTAGCTTTCCGCCGGGTGCACCGGGGTCTGGATGATGCCCGGCGAGACGGCATTGACCCGGATGCGGCGAGAGGCGTACTCGACGGCCAGTGACCGGGTGGCCGAGGCCAGGCCGCCCTTGGTCAGCGCGGTCAGGACCGAGGGCGCGCTGGAGTTCGCGACCTCGGCGATGGTGGCCGAGATGTTGACCACGTGGCCGCCGTACCGCTTCAACATCTCGGCGATGGCCCGCTGGGTCAGCCAGAAGAACCCGGTGAGGTTGACGCCGACCACCAGGGCGTAGTCCTCGGCGGTGTAGTCGGTGAACGGCTTGGAGACGAAGACGCCGGCGTTGTTGATGAGGGTGTCGATGCGTCCGAACCGTTTCAGTGCCTCGCCGACGATCCGGTCGGCGGTGGCGGGGTCGGCGATGTCGCCGTCGACCGTGAGCACGTCAGCGTCCTCGGTCGGCCTCATCGTGCGGGCGGTAGCCACCACCCCCCAGCCTTGCCGGCGGTAGGCCGAGACCAGGCCGGCGCCAATGCCCTGGGAGCCGCCGGTGATGATGGCGACCTTCTGGTCCGTTTGGTTCATGGCGTTCCGGTCGGCGCCGCCGCCGACGGGCGGATGATCGCCGGGTCGCTGGGGTGTGGCGACAGCGGCGTGGCGTCCATGGTCATCCATGATGACAGGGGCAGCGCCTGCAAGATCGACTGCATCCGGACCGCGTCCCGGGCTTGCCACAGGCCCAGCGTGCGCCCGTCGCCCGGCAGGGCCCACAGCCGGAGCAGGTGTCCCTGGACGGCCAGGTCATGCGCGCGCTGCGCCTCGCGGGCCTCGGTGTCTGCCACCATCTCGGCGGCTGTGCCCGGCGGGACGGTCAGGGTAAAGGTCACCAGGAACTCCGCGTCCTGCTCGCCCGCTCTGGGCGTCGGGGTCGTCGGGTCCGGGTCGTTCGGGTGCGGCGCGAGCGGGGTGACCTCATCGGTGCGCCATACCCGCAGCGGCATCGAGGCGAGAACTTCTTCGAGCCGGTCGCGGTCGTCGGCGGCGAACAGCCCGAGCGTGCGCCATTCGCCTGGTTGTAGCGGAGGGCGCCACAGGCGCAGCAGGTGCCCCTGCGCCGCGAGCTCGCGCGAGTGGACGGCCTCGCGGCTGCGGATGTCCTGGACGGCTTGGTCCGGCGTTCCAGCGGGAACATGGGTGGTCATGGTGACCAGGTATTCCATGGTCAGGCACCTCCTGGGACGGCCGCGGCGCTCGGGGAGTCCGCGGTTGATGGGCTCCGGCCGTGGCCGAAGTCCGTGGTTGATGGGCTCCGGCCGTGGCCGGCCTGGTACGGGTGGTGCATCGAGTGGTCGCCGCCCTCCCAGTTCTCGCGCAGGCCGGGCGCGGCCAGATCCCAGTCCGGGCGGATCTCGCGGGTCACCTCGCGCAGATCGCGGCGCAGGTCCTCGAACGACGGCCTGCCCCAGAACCAGTAGCCGTTGTAGATGCTGTAGATGACCAGCCCCGGCTTGAGCACGAGCGTGTACGGGATCATCGGGTCGTAGTAGGAGTCGGTGTACTCCTGAATATCGAGGTCCTTGGCGATCTTGCGGCCGGCGTCGGACAGGAAGGTCCACTGCGCGCCGACCGAGTCGCGGAACTCGTTGGTCTTGAGGATGTTGTCGGTCGAGATCGTGACGATCTGGGTGTAGCTGACGCGGATCTTCGGGTAGTTGGCGGCCAACTCGAGGTGCTGCTGGTGGTCCTTGGGGCAGAACCCGCCGCGGGAGAGCACCAGGATCATCGGGTCGATCCCCTGCAGCTCGCTCAGCCGCCGCCGGGTCTTGGTGTGGTCGGTGAGCTCGTAGTCGGGGAAGGTCCCGCCGGGGACGATGTCGGCCCGCATGGGTTGGATCTCACCGGCCCGGAAGGCGGGTGGTGACCTCCTGGACGAACCAGTTGTTGCCGTCCGGGTCGCTGAACGAGACGAACGAGCCGTAGCTTTGGTTATTCGGTGCCGGGCCCGCTGCCCGTCCCTCGGTCCCCGCGCGGTGGAACACCCCGCCCGCGTCGTGGAAGACCTCGCTCACCTCGGCACCGTGGCCGATGAGCTCGCCCCGGGCCGCTTCGATGTCGGTGGCGACCAACTGCAGGCCGTCAGCCGAACCCGGTGCGGCCGAGGTGATCCCGGTGCCGAAGATGATCGAGCACGACGAACCAGGAGGGGTCAGCTGTACCACCCGGAAGTCCTCGCTTTTGGCGAAGTCGGCATCCAGCCGCCACCCCAACCCCTGGTAGAAGGCCTTGGCCTTGTCGACGTCGGAGACGGGCACCACGACGACCTCGAGTTTCATGTCCATGACTGCCATTCCTCTCCTGCTGATGCCGGCGGCCTCGGTCGAGGCCACCTGGTTGCTCCCGACATTCACTATCGCGCTTGCGGGCGGTCGGCCGCCCCCGGGGGATCCCCTGGTCGTCACCCTGGTCCCGGTCGCGTGATCGAGCCGGTCGTCCAGGCGGGCTCGCGGGCCGTCCCGTCGGGTGTTCCCGGTTGCAAGCGGGCGCTCCATTTTTCTTCGATGCGACCGTAGCGCCAGATGAGCTGGGCGGCGAGCCAGGTAAGGAGGAACATGGCGACGATGACGAAGCCGGCGGTGTTGAGGTTGAAGCGGGACAGGAACCCCCAGAAGCCACGTGACTGGCTGAGGCTCTTGATCTGGTAGGGGATCAGGCTGAGGGTCTCGATGCCGCCGATGAACAGGCAGATGGCGACAGACAGGCCGGTGATGGCGAAGTTGTTGTCGATGGCGGAGATGTGGTCGGCGTCGAACGCGTGCCGCAAGCCCAGGGTGTAGGCCAGGACTGCCACCCCGATCCCCAGCCCCTGGTAATGCGACGGCAGCACGAACGCGAACAGGATGAAGAACCCGGCCACGTGCAGCCCGGCGATCACGCCGTACATCGCAAGGATCCGGGAACGTTCGACCGGCGTCATCGCAGTGAACGACTGCCGGACCAGCCGGCTCATGCGCGGCGGACCGGATGCGGTCAAGACGGCACTGCGAGCGGGGATGCTATTCACGGCCAAATCATGATGGGATCATCTCCTGCGCAGGGTCATCGTCGGTGCGGAGGTCGTCACCGCGTCTGCCCCGGTCGGTCCGTCGGCGGCTTCGTCCTGGCATCCACAGTGAGCCGGCCAGGCGCGGTTCGAACCCGTGCAAACCCCGGCCGGTGCCCTGGTTACTTCAGCACCTTCCACGGCTGGCGAAAAGGTCACCTAACATGTCCGTCCCTTTCCGGCCCGGGGAGACGTTCGCTTCCGGCCTGTTCTGATGTAGGTTGCCTCTATCGACGCCACCGTTTGGTCCTGGCATTCACGATCGCGCCCCACGGCGGCACTCCGCACCGGGGCAAGATCCTGGCCGGGTGCCCTGGTTCCTGGCCTAGCGACTGCTCCTCGGCCCGCGGCATCGGTCGGCGCTAGGTGTTCCCGATTGACCGCCACCACAGCGATTGGAGTCGGAAATGCGCATCAGAAAACACCCGATCACGCCGCTCGCCGCCGTCACGAAAGGTCTCCTGGCCGGGGCCATAGGGACCGTCAGCATGGACGCGGTCCGGTATTTGATGTATCGCCGCGAGGGCGGCCAGGCTAGCCCGCTGGCGTGGGAATTCGCGCCGGTCACCAGCTGGGAGCAAGCTCCTGACCCCGGGCAGGTCGCCAAGCGTGTGATCGAGGGTTTCACCCAGCGTGAACTCCCCGACCGCTGGGCTTGGCCCGTCAGCACCGTTGCGCACTGGTGCTACGGATCGGCGTGGGCGTCACTCTATGGCGTGCTGGCCGGGTCGCTGCGCAGGCCGCACGCCCTTTATGGCCTGCCCTTCGGCGCTGCCGTCTGGGGGACCGACTACATTGTCCTGCCGGAAGCCGGGCTCTACAAGCCGATCTTGGAGTATGACGCCAAGACGCTGGCCAAGGACCTAGCCGGCCACCTGGCCTACGGCACGGGCACCGGAGCCGTCTTCTGGCTGCTCGTCCACATCAGTCGCGACTGATTCGGCGTTGGCCGCGACGGGCAACCGGTCCGTGGCCCGCCAGCGGCAGGCCCGGCCACCGCGGCGTGATGGCAACGACCGACAGCCGCCCGCAACTCTGCTCTGGCATCACATAATCCCGCTAGGGTCCAAGCCGACCAGGGCCGCACCGGCGCGGGCGAAATGTAGGTAGCTGTGGTAGAGAAACTTGCGCACCATGGCACGGTGCATCTGGGTTTCGAAGTGGAGCGCGTATTCCTGGAAGGAAAATTCAAGGCCCAAGATGAGATCAGCGCGCACTTCCACCAGTTTGGTACGTTGCCTGCGGGTCATCGTGAGCTCTTTGCGTCGTAAAAGGGCACCGGTTTTAGGTATCCAGGGTCGCGCTCCCGAACGGCTGGCCGCGCCAGGGAAAGGCCCTGGCCGGTGCCCTGGTCGCCGGCGGTTCGCCGGCCGCAGCGGATCGTCCGCGCCGAGTGCCAGGCTGTGAACCCGGCTGGGCACTGAGCGAAGGATTTCCTACCACGCGCCCCGAAGTTATGCTTGCGTGCAGGCAATGATTTAGCGGCGGAACTTTGCCTGGGAGGCCGTGTGAACGTTCGTGCCCGGTCGGGCGATGGCCCGCGGTACTCCAGCGCTTCCCGGTCGCGTTAGCACCGGGCCCATGGTTACACCTCACCCCCGATCAGGACGCGCTGCGCCGCTGCGGGGCCGGCGCGCCGAACTGGGCGTCCTCGACAGTCTGGTCGAGGCGGTGCGGGCGGGGGAGAGCCGGGTCCTGGTCGTGCGCGGCGAGCCAGGCGTGGGCAAGACCGCGCTGCTTGATCACCTGGCCGGGCGAGCCCCGGGGTGCCGGGTGGTCCGCGCCGCCGGTGTGCAGTCGGAGATGGAGCTGGTCTTCGCCGGACTGCATCAGCTGTGCGCGCCGATGCTGGATCATCTGGAGGCGCTCCCGGCGCCGCAGCGCGACGCGGTGCGGACCGCGTTCGGCTTCAGCGCGGGACCGGCACCGGACCGGTTCCTGGTCGCGCTGGCCGCGCTGAGCCTGCTGTCAGAGGTTGCCGCGGAACAGCCGCTGGTCTGCGTGGTCGACGACGAGCAGTGGCTCGACCGGGCTTCGGCGCAGGCCCTGGGGTTCGTGGCGCGCCGTCTGCTGGCCGATCCGGTGGGCCTGGTGTTGGCGACGCGGGTACCCGGTGAGGAACTCTCCGGGTTGCCGGAGCTGGCGGTGGAAGGCCTAACCGCGGGCGACGCGCGGGCCCTGCTTGACTCGGTGCTGACCGGGCCACTGGACGCGCGGGTCCGGGATCAGATGGTGGCCGAGACGCGCGGCAACCCGCTGGCGCTGCTCGAACTGCCGCGCGGGCTGACGCCGGCGGAGCTGGCGGGCGGGTTCGGGCTGCCCGGCGTGGTGCCGCTGCTCGGGCGGATCGAGGAGAGCTTCCGGCGGCGGATCGAGGACCTGCCCAAAGAGAGTCGGCTGCTGGTGCAGGCCGCGGCCGTCGAGCCTACGGGTGACTCGTCGCTGGTGTGGCGGGCGGCCGGGCGGCTCGGGATCGGTGTTCAGGCGGCGGCATCGGTGGCCGAGGCGGGCCTGGTGGAATTCGGCGCCCAGGTGCGGTTCCGGCATCCACTGGTGCGTTCGGCGGCACACTGGTCGGCGTCGGCTCAGGACCTGCAGGAGGTGCACCGCGCGTTGGCCGAGGCCACCGACCCGGCGGCTGATCCTGATCGCCGGGCGTGGCACCTGGCCCAGGCCACGGCGATTCCGGATGAGGACGTCGCCGTGGAGTTGGAGCGCTCGGCGGGCCGGGCCCAGGCGCGCGGAGGGCTGGCCGCGGCGGCCGCGTTCTTGGAGCGCGCGGCGATCCTGACGCCCGATCCGGTTCGCCGGGCGCAGCGGCTACTTGCGGGGGCGCGGGCCAAACGCGACGCCGGCGCGCTGGATGCGGCGCTTGGGTTGCTCGTCGCGGTCAAGGCCGGCCCGCTGGGCCAGCTGCAGACCGCAGAAGTGGAGCACATGCGCGGGCAGATCGCGCTGGACCAGCGGCGCGGCGGCGACGCAGCCCGGCTGCTGCTCAGCGCGGCCCGCCGTCTCGAGCCGCTCAACGCCGCCCGAGCGCGCGAAGCATACCTGGAGGCCCTCTGGGAGGCCGCGATGTGGGCCGGTGACCTGGACATCCCCGGCGGGGTGCGGGAGGTTGCCGAGGCCGCGCGCGGCACACCCCCCGGACTCGGCCCGCCACGTGTGGTCGATGTCCTGCTCGACGCGTTCGCGCTGCGGCTTACCCAGGGCCACGCGGCGGCTGCCCCGGCGCTGGCTCGGGCCATCGAGATGGTTCTTGCCCTGGATTTCGGCACCGACGGAACCGGCCGCTGCTCTGGCTCGCCGGGGGGAGAATCAGTCAGATCATCGCCCTCGAGCTGTGGGACGCCGAATCCTGGCATGCCCTGGCCACTCGCCAGGCCCAGTTCGCCCGCGGCGCAGGCGCCGTGGTGCACCTGCAGTTCGCGCTCAACTACCTGGCCAGAGCCCACCTGCTCGCTGGCGACCTGGCCGCGGCGGCGCTGATGATCGAAGAAGACCGCCTTATCGCCGAGGCGACAGGAAACCCGCCCGTGGCCCACAACGCGATGATGCTCGCCGCCTGGCGAGGCTGGGAGCGAGAGACATCTGAGCTGATCGAGGCCAGCGTGCAGGAAGCGACCGCACCCGGCGTGGGCAGGCTGGTCAGCTTCGCGGCCTACGCCAACGCGGTACTCAACAACGGCCTGGGGAGACACGATGTCGCATGCGACGCAGCGCGGCAGGCGTTCGACCGCGACCAACTGGGGTACGGGCCCCTTGTCATACCCGAGCTGGCCGAGGCAGCGGCCAGGACCGGTGACGTCGCGCTCGTCACGGCTGCCCTGGAATGGCTGTCCGAACGCACCCGCGTGATGCCGACCGAGTGGGCGCTGGGGATCGAGGCCCGGATCCGCGCCCTGCTCAGCGACCGCGAGGCCGAGCCTTACTACCGCGAGTCGATCGAGCGCCTCGGCCGGACCCGGGTCCGCACCGAGCTCGCCCGCGGTCACCTGCTGTACGGAGAGTGGCTGCGCCGCGAGCGCCGCCGGGTCGAGGCTCGGGAGCACCTGCGCACGGCCTACGAGATGCTGGACGCGATGGGCATCGGGGCGTTCGCCGAGCGGGCCCGGCGTGAGCTGCAGGCCACGGGGGAGACCGCCCACAAGCGCGCCGTCCAGGCCACCGTCGGGGCCACCCTCGAACTGACCGCGCAGGAGGCGCAGGTTGCGCGGCTGGCCCGCGAAGGCCTGTCGAACCCGCAGATCGGCGCGCGGCTGTTCATCAGCACGCGCACGGTCCAGTACCACCTGAGCAAGGTCTTCACCAAGCTCGGTATCACCTCCCGCAGTCAGCTCGGCCAGACCCTCCCCGCCGACCTGGGCGCCGCCCCGTCCCGTTAGGCCACCCCGGCCGTCCCGGCCGGCGCGTGCCCTCACCAGCCTCACGGGTCGTTCGCACTGTGGCCGACCAGGGTGCCCACTGGCCAGTTGGACTGTGCAGTGGCGGATACGAACGCAGCCCCGCAGAGCTGACAATCGCAGGGAGGCCACCGCCAGACCTGAACGAAACGTAGTGCGGAGGAGCGATACCGTGACCACCTGGCTGAACACATCTTTCGAGATGCAGTTCCGGGTCATCGACGGATTGACAGTCCGCTACGCCCAGAGCGAGCACCGCGGCGACCACGCTCTGCTGCTGAGCCCGTGGCCGGAAAGCCTGCTGGCCTTCGAGCCCGTTTGGTCACGGCTGGCCGAACGAACCCACCTGGTGGCCATCGACCTGCCCGGCTTCGGTCATTCCCAGCGCCGTGACGCGCTGCTCTCGCCGCGGGCGATGGCCGAGTTCGTCATCCACGCCGCCGACGCCTTCGCGCTCGATCACCCGCACCTGGTCGGGCCCGGCACCGGCACCTCGGCCGCGCTGTTCGCCGCGGCCGCATACCCGGACAGGCTGCGCAGCCTGGTGGTGGGCGGCGGCGCCGCTGCGGTCCCGCTTGAGCTGGGCGGACTGCTCAAGGACTGGGTCGAGGCGCCGGATCTGGAGGAGTTCCGTCAGGCTGATCCGCGGCAACTGGTCGCCACCGCCCTGGCCGGCCTGGAGCGGTACGTGCTGCCCGACTCGGTCCGCGAGGACTACATGGCCGGCTACCAGGGCAACCGGTTCGCCGGGTCGATACAATATGTGCGCTCCTACCCGGCCGAACTTCCGGTCCTGGCCGGTCTGCTGCCGCAGATCCGCCCGCCCGTGCAGATCATCGCCGGCGTGCACGACAAGGCGGCACCGCCGGTCAACGCCGAGTTCCTGGCTCAGCGGCTGCCTCGCAGCAAGCTCGACATCATCGACGCGGGGCATTTCACTTGGGAAGACGCCGCAGCCGAATACGCCGCCCTCGTCACAAGCTGGTGGGCCAGCGGCTACAAAACCGGAGCGAGAACACCCGCAGGGAATGAACAGTTAAAACGGCAGAGAGAAGGATGTCATGAGCGAGTCACTTCGCTACCAGGGGATCGGGGCGCCCACCCGCACTCGAACTCACACCCTATTCGCGCAGACGATGGGCTACGTCGCGGTCACGGCGGCTCTCTTCGCGCTCGGCGCCTACCTGGGCCGCGATCTGACCTACGGCGCGGGCTTTGTCGCGTTCATCGCCGCCTTCGCCTGCCTGATCGGCATGCGGTTCGCGGCGCGCAAGTCCACGCAGTTGACAATCGGGCTGCTCGGCGCCTTCGGGCTGCTGATCGGCGTGGCCGTGGCGCCGACCCTGGCCTACTACGCGAGCATGGATCCAAGTGTGCTCTGGCAGGCCGGCGGTGCCACGGCGCTGTTCATCGCCGGGTTCGGGGCCGCCGGCTACGCCACCGATCGCGACCTGGCGGCGATCGCGCGGGTCTGCTTCTGGGCGCTGCTGGCCCTGATCGTGTTCGGCATCGTGCTGATCTTCGTGCATATCCCGCACGGCTCGCTGATCTACTCGGTGATCGGCCTGGTGATCTTCGCCGGTTTCACCATGTTCGATTTCCAGCGGCTGCGGCGCTCGCAGGACATCAGCTCCGCGCCCTTGCTGGCCGCGTCCATCTTCCTGGACATCCTGAACGTCTTCCTGTTCTTCCTGACGATCTTCTCCGGCTCGCAAAGAGATTGAGCCACTCCGCCGCCGATGTCATCTCGAAGGAGTGAGTACGCATGCACGCCATTCTCGGCGCAGACGCGCACATCGTCGGCGGCCACGTATTGCCCCCGGGCCCGAGAAGCAGCTCGCACATGAACCGGCTCAAAGCCGCCACGCCGCCCGTGCTGGCCGGTCCGGCGCTGGCCGGTCGGGCGCTGGCCGGTCCGGCGCTGGCCGGTCGGGCGCTGGCCGGTCCGGCGCTGGCCGGTCCGGCGCTGGCCGGTCCGGCGCTGGCCGGCGCGGCACCCGAGCGCGGGCTGCGGGGCCGGAGCAGCGAGTGCGAGGCGCTAGATCGGCTGGTCGGGAACGTATGGGCGGGGCAAAGTCAGGTGCTGGTCTTGCGCGGTGAGGCCGGCGCCGGCAAGACCGCGCTGCTGGCATACCTGCTGGAGCGCGCGTCTGGATGCTGCCTCGCGCGAGCGGCGGGCGTTGAGTCCGAGATGGAGCTCGCGTTCGCTGCGCTGCATCAGCTGTGCGCACCTTTCCTGGACCGGCTCGAGCGCCTGCCCGGTCCGCAGCGTGACGCGCTGTCCACGGCGTTCAGCCTGCGGGACGGGGCCACGCCAGATCGCTTCTCGGTGGGCCTGGCCGTGCTGAGCCTGCTGTCGGAGGTGGCCGGGGAGCGACCGCTGGTCTGCGTCGTGGACGATGCGCACTGGCTCGATCGGGGCTCGGCGCAGGCGCTCGCGTTCGTGGCGCGCCATCTTGCCGCCAAGCCGGCCGCGATCGTGTTCGCGGTACGCGAGTCCGGCGACGAGCAGGACCTGACGGGACTGGCGAAGCTCGCGATCCGCGGCCTTTTGAGCGCTCAGCCGGCCGGGCCCGGGTACGTGGCGGGCTGGCGGCGGCCGCCGCCTTTTGCGAGCGCGCCGCCGAGCTGACCCCCGAGCCAGGCCGCCGGGCCGAACGTGCGCTGGCCGCGGCGCGGGCCAAGCACCGGGCCGGCGCGCCCGACGCCGCGCTGCGGCTGCTGGCCATGGCGCAGGCGGGACCGCTCGATGAGCTGGGGCGGGCGCGTGCGGAGCTGCTGCGCGCCCAGCTGACGGCCGACCCGGGTCGTGGCCGCGACGCGCCGGCCTTGCTGCTCAACGCGGCCAGACGCCTCGAACCGCTGCACCTCGGGCTAGCGCGTGATGCCTACCGCGACGCGTTCTGCGCGGCATTGACCGCCGGCCGTCTGGCGATCCGCGGCGGGATGCTGGAAGTCGCCGCGGCCGCGCGCGCGTTGCCGTCGGCACCGCAGCCGCATGCTCCCGATCTGCTGCTTGATGGACTAGCCGTGCTGGCTACCGAAGGGCACGCCGCGGGCACGCCGATACTGGGCCGGGCGCTGGCCGCGTTCCGCACCGAGGAGGTCTGCACCGAGGAGGGACTCCGCTGGCTGCCGCTCGCCTGCCGCGTGTCCCATGACGTGTGGGACGACGAGAGCTGGTATCTGCTCTCGGCTCGGCTGATGGAGCTTGCCCACAAAGCCGGGGCGCTGGCCGTGCTCCCAGTCGCGCTGCGCCTGGGCGCGGGGATTCAGCTACTCGCCGGCGAGTTCGCGGCGGCCGCCTCGATCGCAGCAGAGGCCGACGCCGTCGCCCGGGCGACGGGAAATCCCGCGGGGCCATACAGTCGTCTGATGCTGGCCGCCTGGAGGGGCCAGGAAGCCGAAACCGGCCAGCTGATCGCGGCCACCACGCCACAGATGGTGGCCCGCGGAGAGGGGCAGTGGCTGACCGCCGCTCACTGGGCGACCGCGGTACTCAGCAATGGCCTGTGCCGCTACGACGAAGCGCTGGCCGCAGCCGAACGGGGCAGTGAATGTCCGGACGAGCTGGGGGTGGCCGCCTGGTCGGCGGTCGAGCTGATCGAAGCGGCCGCCCGGACCGGGCAGCCCGAGCGCGGGATCGGCGCCCTGGGTCGTCTCGCGGAGGCTACCCGTGCCGCAGGCACCGACTGGGCGCTCGGCATCGAGGCGCGCTCGCGGGCGCTGCTGAGCGACGGTAAGTCCGCTGAGCGGCTGTACCGCGAGGCGATCGAGCGGCTCGGCCGTACCCGGGTCCGGGTAGAACTGGCCCGCGCGCATCTGCTCTACGGCGAGTGGCTGCGGCGCAAGAGCCGCCGCGTGGACGCACGCGCGCAGCTCCGGGCCGCCTACCAGATGCTGACCGCGATGGGCATCGAGGGGTTCGCTGAGCGCGCCCGGCGTGAGCTGCTGTCCACCGGTGAAACCGGGCGCAAGTACACCGCCGAGACGGCCAGCGAGCTCACTGCCCAAGAGGCGCAGATCGCCCGGCTCGCTGGTGATGGCCATACCAACCCCGAGATCGGTGTCCAGCTGTTCATCAGCGCACGCACGGTCGAGTGGCACCTGCGAAAGGTGTTCACCAAGCTCGGGGTCAGCTCCCGGAAGGAGCTCCGCCGGATGCTGCCCGACCTCGAGCGGGCCGGTGTGCTGGCCTAGAACACCGTTCGGGCGTCCGTGCGTTGGACAATGGGCTGGTGATCGAGGTCGAACCCGGCCGTTTCGAAGACATGGTCATCGCGGCGCTGGACGGGCTGCCCGAGGAGCTCGGCCAGCTGATGCGCAATGTCGCGGTGACGGTCGAGCACGGCCCGGGGCCGCCTGGCCTGCTCGGGCTTTACGAAGGCATCCCGCTCACCAGCCGCACATCGCAGTACGCGGGGGTCCTGCCCGACCGGATCACCATCTACCGCCAGGCGATCTGCGCTATCTGCCGAACCGAGCAGCAGGTCGCCGGCCAGGTCCGCCGTACCGTCATCCACGAGATCGCCCACCATTTCGGCATTGACGACCGCCGGCTCACCGAACTCGGCTGGTAAGGGCGGCGGCCGAAGGGCCCAGTCCAGGGCCTGCCCGGCGGACGCGGGCCTGGGCCGAAGTACCGGGACCTTGGCCCTCTCCGGTCGTGATCTACGTCTCTATGGGCCGGCCTCGGCGCGAGTGACGATGACTGCATGAGCGCGAGATTCTTCCACCCAGCCGGCAGCGGGAACCCCAGGCCCGTCCGCATCCACGACGACACCATCGAGGCCCTCCCGGCGGTTCCGGCCGGCGCGGCCTGCTGCTGCCCCGCGCGGCCGGTCGTGCAGGTGGTCATGCCGCCTGCCGCGTCCCGGCACCACCGGACCGAACTGTTGCTGTGCGGTCATCACTACCGTGTCTCGCGCCAGGCGCTGGCCGCGGCGAACGCTGCGGTCAGCGAACTCCCGGGAATCTGCGGCGGCCCGCTGGCGGCGCTGGTGGCTGACCTGCACGAGCCTCGCGTCTCCGTCAACTGAGACGACGGGCGCTAAGGCGGCCGTCCCGTCAAGCGGAAGACGCAAGGCGTACCGGACACCGCCCGGGATGGGCTCTATGTCGATGCTGGCCCCGGCCTTTGCGGCCTCCGCCACCAGCCCAGCCGGTTTCCTGGCCGCCCAGTCCAGGTCGGCGGCATGTGGCCGCGCCGTCGCCTCGATCACCGTCAGGCATGCTTCCTCGTCGGCCGTGACGCCGATGCTGGCGGGGACGGCGTCGGGCCCGATCTCGACGAGGGCCTCACGCAGCAACTGGACAAGCCCGGTCCCCATGCCGGGTTGCAGGGCGCCGTCGACCGGACCGCTGAAGCTGACCTCGGGTGCGGGGGACAGGTCGCCGCACAGTTCCAGGATTTCCCGGCGCAGCCCGCGGTCGTGCAATCGCCTTTCCAGGCCGAACACCGTGTCCCGCAGCAGCCGCAGCACCTGATCCAGGTCACCGGCGGCGCCTTCGACCCGCCGCCGCACGCTCGGCTGCGTGCTCAGGGACGCCGCGCTCTGCAGGGCCAGCCCGGCGGCGAAGACCCGCTGGATGACTTCGTCCTGAAGGCCGGCGGCGATCCGGTCCCTGTCCTGCTGCACGGACATTTCCCGCAGCTGCTCGTGCAGCCGCGCGCTTTCCCGCTGGGAGTGCGCGATCCGGTCGCGCAGGCCGTGGGTGGCCACCGAGATCAGCGTGCCAAGCGCCGCCCACAGCAGCACCCGGCGGGCGATCACCGAGTCGGCGGCCGACACCGGAACCAGCGAGATGACCACCTCCACGGCCAAGATCGCCACGACGACGCAGGCAGACTCCCAGCGCCGGTGAAAAAGCGCCGTCCATACCAGCGGAGCCAAGATCACGATGCCCACACCCGAGGTGGCGCCCGCCGCCAGGATCAGCGCCAGGACCGACCCGGTGTAAGCCAGCGGGATCAGCACCGTTGCCCACGTCGGGAGTCGGCGCCAGGGCAGCGCGAACAGCGCGGCCGCCGCTAGCAGCAGGACGATGCTGGCGATCATCGCCGGCTGCGATATCACCCCCGGCGGCAGCGCCAGGCTTACCTCGGCCAGCACTGCGACCACGGCGAAGGGGACGACCCTGACCAGCAGCCCAGGCCCGCGGAAAGGGAAACCAGGTGGCTGTCCCGGACCAGGCGACGTTACCGGCCGCACCGCGGACTCAGCTATGGACCCCATCTGTTGCTTCCTTCGGGGCCGCGAGAGCACACGCGGAAAGCTGCCCGGGACTCCCGCGCTGGCATGGACATATCTACCCGTAGATGAGCATAACGCCGGCATTCTGTTCCGCCTAGCCGCCGCGGCGTCGCCTACGGTGTCCTGGCTCGCCCCGGGGCCACCGCCGCGGGCCTGGCCCGCGGCGGTGGCGAGACCGAACGGCGTCAGTCCGAGCCAGCCGACTCACTGGACTCAGGGTGCTCAGGGTGCTCGGGCGGGCGCGGCGCCTGGCCGGGCCGCGGGCCCTGGTCGCGGGCCAGGTTAAGGAAACGCTCGGCCCGGCTCATCATCCCCTCGGCCCGCTCCCTGAACTCGTCGAACCGCTGCAGGACCTGGCCGACCCGGGCCGGCATCCAGTCGGTCGGCTCCCAGTGCCCGTAAGGCGGCTCCGGCGGCTCCGGGGGCTCGGGCGGCTCCGGGGGCTCGGGCGGCTCCGGGGGCTCGGGCGGCTCCGGGCCGTCCCAGCGGCCCCGGTGATAGTGGACCTGGCGCACCCGGTGACGCGGGCGGTCGCCGGACTCCGCGTCTTCGCTGTCCGCTGCGCAGGCTTCCTCCTCGGCCTCGTTGGCGGCTTCCTGCGCCTGGTCAGCGGCTTCCTGCGCCCGGTCGGCGTCCTGCTCGGCGCGGTCGGCCCGGCGCTGCGCCTCCTGCGCCGCGGCCCGGGCCTGGCCTGCCCGCCGCTGCGCTTGCTCCTGCTCCTGCTCATCGGCCCAGTTGCGGGTCAGGTTGGCTGCTTCGGCCGCCATGTCGGCGGCGTCGTGCGCGATCATGGCCGCCTCGTCCGCCTGCACCGCTCGCTCCTGTGCCTGGTCGGCTCGCTCCTGCGCATGTTCGGCCCGCTGCTGCGCCTCTTCCCACCGCTGCTGGGCGCTGAACCGCGCCTCGTCCGGCCCCGGCTGGGTGCTGAACCGCGCCCCGTCCGGCCCCGGCTGGGCGCTGAACCGCGCCTCGTCCGGCCCCGGCTGGGCGCCGAACCCGGCCGCGCCCACGCCAGCGTCCTCGGCGTCTTCGCGCTCGACCGCGTGCCGCGCCACGCTGTAGGGCTCGCCGGTCTCGGCCATGCGCTGCCGGGCGGCCGTCTTCCGTGCCTTGTCCTGAGTCATGATCATTTCTTCCCGGCGGGTCCGCCCGCGTCTGCCCGCCATGGATGAATGGCATGACCAAAGCCCGCCCCGGTGAATGGCGTGACTGACGATGCCCGCGAGTCGTGGACCCTTGTCCTCGTCGCCACCGCCGGCGCGGGCCGACCGTGGCTCGGAAGCGGGCAGGCGGTGCGCTGCCACTGGAAATCAGCGTACCCAGCCGCCGCGCGGCCGACAATGCGGAAAACCCCACCATCGGCACGGAAGATAACCCCACCCGCGGGTGGCCGTGACCGTAACACTACGGCCCGTTCGGGATCATCAGATTTGTCCCGAACGGACCCGGTGCCCGCCTCCGGCCCGGTCCGAGCCCGGCCCGGCGGGCGGGTCACTTGTCCGTCTTGGCGGTCCACCGGGCCTCGACGCGGCCGAACCGCCAGTAGGCGAGGGCAGCCGCCCAGACGGCGACGAACAGGGCGACGATGCAGAACCCGGCGGTGTTGATGTTGAAGTTGGCCATCACGGACCAGAAGGCGCCGTTCAGGTGCAGTTCGGCGGTCAGCACGCCGAGGATCTCGATGGTGCCGATGATGAACGCCGCGCCGATCGACAGCCCGGTGATGACCAGGTTGTAGTAGACCTTGCGGACCGGCCGGGCGAACGCCCAGCCGTAGGCGAAGTTCATGAACAGGCCGTCCAGCGTGTCGAACAGCATCAGGCCACCGCCGAACAGGAACGGCAGCGCGAGCACGGCGTTGGCATGCGTTCCGCCCTTCGCCCGAGGACTGGTGTTCGCTTGACCGCCGGCCCAGGCGACCGGACTCGTCCCCTTCCGGGGCTTCACCGTTGCGGGACAGTGCCGGGCTACTCTGCTAAATTCCGCTGGGCTGAATTCGCTGGGCGGACTTTCGCAGGCCGGACTTCGCTGGGCTGGCGGGCACCCTCGGCCGGGCCGGGGGCATGCCTAACGTACAAGGGCGCCTCCTCCGCCGTCAAGGTTGATCAGATGATCAGCTTTTTCTGGCGCGAGCCTGCCGGGGCGTTGGTTACGCCAGCGGCGCCCGGTTATGGAATCCTGAAGCGGTGCACCTGCTGCCTGCGGACCGGTCCGATCACCGGGTCATCGACGCCGAGCGGATCTGCCAGGCCATCGCCGCCTTGGATAGCCCCGAGGCGATCCAGGCCCGCGCCCGGCAGTTCGCCGTCCTCGCCGATCCGACCCGTCTCACGCTGCTGACCTGCATCAGGGCGGCCGGGCCGATCAGTGTCTCCGACCTCGCCGCCGCGACCGGGATCAACGACGCCACGGTGTCCCAGACGCTGCGCTACCTGCGCGCCAGCCAGACGGTCATTGCCGAGCGCGAGGGCCGGGTCGTCCGCTACCGGCTCGCCAGCACCCCTGTCACCGCCCTGCTGGCCGGGCAGTAGCGCCGTGACCGACCTGGCGCTGGTCAACGCCAACGTGCTGACCATGGACTCAGCCCGGCCGCGGGCCTCGGCGGTCGCCATCGCGGGCGGCCGGATCGAAGCGCTTGACGCGAGCCTGGACCGCCTGAACGAGGCTGACCGGGTGGTCGACCTGCACGGCGCGACGGTGCTGCCCGGGTTCCACGACGTGCACAATCACATGATCGGGTTCGGCATGTCACTGGCCGAGGTCGACCTGCGCTCGTCCGCGGCTGGCAGCCTCGACGAGCTGTACGCGGCGGTCGCCCGCCAAGCGACCGCGACCGGCCCGGGGGACTGGGTGGTCGGATCCGGCTACGACCAGAACAAGCTCGGCGGGCACCCGCACCGGGACGCCCTGGACCGGGCCGCGCCGGGGCGGAGGGTCTGGCTGCGGCACACCTCCGGGCACATGTGCGTGGTGAACAGCCTGGTCCTGGCCGACCTCGGCCTCGACGTGGCCGCCACCGAGTTCCCCGGCGGCCGGGTCGCCACCGACGACGGTGGCCGTCCCACCGGCCTGCTCGAGGAACGGGCCCAGCTCCTGGTCGGCAGCCTGGTCTACCCGTACCCGCTGGCCGAGCTGACCCAGGCCATCGGCCGGGCCGCCGGGCAGTACCTGCAGGAAGGCGTCACCAGCTGCACCGAGGCCGGCATCGGCGGCGGCTGGGTCGCGCACAGCCCGGCCGAGCTCGCCGCCTACCAGGCCGCCCGGGATCAGGGCACGCTTGGCGTCCGGGTCGAGCTGATGCCGGCCAGCGAGGTCCTGCACGACCTCGGCGCGCACGCCAGCGACGGCCTGGTGGCCGGGCTGGACCTGGGCATCAGGACCGGCTTCGGCGACGACTGGCTCCGGCTCGGCCCGGTGAAGATATTCGCTGACGGATCCCTGGTGGGGCGCACCGCCGCCCTGATCGACCCGTACGCCGGTGACGGGGCCGGGACTGGGGCCGGGAATGAGCCCGGGAATGAGCAGGGCCGCGGCTACCTGCAGGCCGACGCGGCCGACCTGCAGGCCACGATCATCGCCGCGCACCGCTCCGGCTGGCAAGTGGCCACGCACGCGATCGGCGACCTGGCCATCGACGTGGTACTCGACGCGTACGCCCGCGCGCTTGAGGCGTACCCGCGGCGCGACCCGCGGCACCGCATCGAGCACTTCGCCGTGGTCCAGCCCCGGCAGGTGGCCCGGGCCGCCGGGCTCGGCGTGATCGCCGTGCCGCAGGGCCGGTTCGCCACCGAACTCGGCGACGGCATGCTCGCCGCGGTCGGCCCGGCCCGGCACGGCTGGCTCTACCGGCAGCGGTCCCTGCTCGAGGCGGGCATGGTGCTGCCGGGCAGTTCGGACCGGCCGGTCGTGGCCGGGGCGCCGCTGCTCGGCATCGCCGACATGGTGAACCGGCGCACCGCCTCAGGCGCGCCGTTCAACCTGGGCGAGGCGATCACCGCCCAGCAGGCGCTGCACGCCTACACCCGCGGGTCGGCCTACGCCAGCCACCAGGAGCACGTCAAGGGCTCGATCGCCCCGGGCATGCTGGCCGACCTGGTGGTGCTGTCCGAGGACCCCACCGCCGTCAGCCCGGAACGCATCGCCGGCCTGGCCGTGCTCGCCACCATCGTCGACGGCCGTCCCCGCCACGACGCCGGCGCGTTCGACGGGCTCAGCTAGCTCAGGCCTGCGGGGGTTCGGCGTCAGGCTGGCGGGCCTGGCGGAACCGGATCCGCGAGCAGCAGTTGCGTCGCTTCATGGGCACCTGCTCGGGCCGGAAGATCCGCTACGGCCACGTGCTCGCCGCGGCGTTCGATCTCACCCGGCTGCCCCGGCTGCCCCGACCGCTCGATGGCGTGCTAGCCCATGCCACTTGAAGAGTTAACAAAGGCACGCGCGTCGGAATGCGCTTGCCATGCCCAGGCGTACGGAGTACGGCGACAGTGCCGTGTCCGGTGAGCAATCGAGGTCGCTTTCGCGCTACCGGATCCGCCCCATGGACGTCGTGGTTGTCCGCACCGGTGCACTCGGCCAACAGGGTCTGGCGAGCGAGCCCGGGGAAACCCGGACCCCTAGTGCCGTGTCAGGTATCCACTTCCACGGGAGTGGTGTATGGGGTAGCTGATCCAGGTGTGACTGGCTTGATGGTGCGAGCGCGCCTGGCGGCCGGATCGGGCCGGCGCGATGTTCCACCGTGCCGGTCATAGCCGGCACGATGTTCCACCGTGCCGGCCGGCCGGGTGGTTTCGCGGCGGTGGTGATGCCTCCGGCTGGTCCGGGAACAGCGACCGCGGGCGAACGGAGCCGGGCGCGGTACGCGGCGACCGCGGGCCAACGTAGCCGGGCGCGGTTTAGGTAGGTACTGCGCTGGCTTTTACTGTCGCCGGCTTCGATGGTCATTGTCTCCGGCTCATGATGTCCGGAAGTGTCCGCTTCCGTAGTCTTCCGCTCCGCTGTCGCCGCAGGCATGGTGAGGACCGGCCAAGTCCGCGATCGGTGCGAGGGATGTGATGGAGCCCGTATGACGCAGAGGGTATACAAGACACTGCTCGAGCCGACCCCGGAGGCTGCCCGGGCGCGGCTCGACGAACTGGCGCTCAGCGGCGAAGCTGGCGACTTCGGGTGAGCCGCGGGCATGGTGAACGCCGTGCTGGGGGCTATCCCGGGTGCGGCCAAGCAGTGCCCCGTGTGACGGCTGAACCGGACGAGCTGGCGGCATTGCGCCTGGCGTTCCCCGGCTACCGGTTCCGGCAGCGGAACGTCCGGGGTGTGGCCTGCTACCTGGCCGAGGCCCGATCCGACGCCGACGCGCCGCTGGCGGCCGCCCGGAGCCCGGAGATCCTGGCGGACATGCTCGCCGCGGCGGCGGGACGGCCGGTGCGGCTGCGGCCAGCCGCCGTGGCCGCCGCCTACCGCGACCGGCTGATGACGGTGCAGCAGTGCGCCGCGATGTTCGGGGTGTCCCGGACGACGATCATGAAGTTCCTGACCGCCGAAGGAGTCGCCCTGCGCCGGCCGGGCGACGACGTCGATGACCAGGCCGTGGTGACCGCCTACCGGGACGAAGGACTGAGCCTGCACGACTGCGCCGCGCGGTTCGGGATCAGCCAGCGGCGGGTCGCTGCGGTGCTGGAACGCCACGGCGTTCCCCGCCGGCCGGTGGGCCGGCCGACGCGGCGTCTTCCTCATGCCTGCGAGGTGCGTTGACTCAGACGGCGGGACCTCGCCGGGGTCATCGGTGTTTCCGTGCGCAGTTGCCTCACAGATCCAGCGCGAGCAGCTTGGCGGCGACCTCGGTCAGGTCCTCGCCCACCACGTCGGGCGGCTGGAACGGCGCGCCAAAGCCGCCGGACTTGCGACTCACCCAGCCGGTGGTCAGCCCGGCCCGCTTGGCGCCGTGACAGTCCCAGTCGTGCGCGGCAACCAGTGCCATCCGTTCCGGCGGGACGTCCAGCACCTCCGCGGCGTACAGGTACACAACCACCGCCGGCTTCCACCGGTAAATCTCGCCGACCGTAACCACCCGGTCCACCAGCGACCCGAGCCCGGTGCGGTTGACGAACGACGAGGTGAGGTACGCGGACCCGTTCGTCAGGCAGGCCACGCGTATGCCTGCGTCGGTGAGGGTGGTCATCGCGGGCAGCGCGTCGGGGAAGGCGGGCAGTTCATTGAACCCCGCCATCATGTGCGCCACGTGCTCGTCGCTGACCGTGTAGCTGGTGAGCCCGCGCAGCGCGGCTTCGGCCACGTCGGTGAACGGCGCGAAGTCCCCGGTCGCGGACAGCGCCATGCCGTCCCGCAGCGTACGGGTGTACCAGGCCTCGAGCAGGTGCGGGGGCTGGCCGATCTCGGTGAGCCGCTCGCGCAGCGGCTCGAGTGACATCAGGGTCTCGATCACGTCGAAGGCGACCACGGCCGGGCGGTGCGTCATGACGACCCGAACCCGGTAGCCCCGTCAAGGTCCTTCAGCGCATCCTCGATCGCGCGGTAGAACGTCGGGTAGGAGTACGGCATATTGCGCAAGGTGGCCACTGGCACCTCGGCCCGGACCGCGACCTGCAGCGCGCTGAGAACTTCACCCCCGTAGGGGCCGGCTGAGGTCGCGCCCACCAGCACGGACCGTTCGGCGTCCTCGATGACCTTGATGAAGCCGTCGTTGCCTGCCTTGTGTATCCAGCCCCGGGCCGAGTGAGGCACCTGGGTGGTGCCAGTGCGCACCCGCAGGCCGGCCGTCCTGGCCTGTTCCTCGGTCAGGCCGACACTACCGATCTCCGGATCAGTGAACGTGACCCGCGGCACCGCGCGGTAATCGGCGGCCGCTCCGCCCTGGCCGAGGATGTCGCGCACCGTGATGTCCGCCTGGTACATGGACATGTGGGTGAACGCACCCTTGCCGGTTACGTCGCCGATCGCCCACACGCCGTCCGCTGCGCGCATCCACTCATCGGTCGGTATGGAGCGCGCGCGGGTGTCCAGGCCGACCGCGGCGACGCCGAGGCTGGCCAGGTCCGCCCGGCGCCCGGTAGAGACGAGCAGCCGCTCGGCGGTGAGGGCGTCATCGCCGAGGTGAACCATGAAGTGGGTGCCGTTGTAGCTGACCCGCTCGGCTGGGGCGTTCGTGCACACCGTGATGCCCTCGGCCGAGAAGATCCGCTCGATCAGCTCGCTCGCCTCGGGTTCCCCGAAGGACAGCAGCCTCGGCAGCGCCTCCACGACGGTGACGGCGGTGCCGAAGCGGGCGAAGACCTGGGCGAGCTCGGCGCCGATGGCGCCGCCGCCCAGCACGATCAGCGACTCCGGCGCCTGTTCGGCCTGGACTATCTCCCGGTTCGTCCAGTACGGGGTGCCGGCCAGCCCGTCAAGGGGCGGGATGGCGGGCCCGGTTCCGGTGTTGATCACGATGCCCCGGCTGGCCGCAAAGACCCGGGTACCGTGTTCGGTGCTGACGGCGACCTCGCCGGGCCCGGTGATCTTCCCGTGGCCGCGGACCAGGTGGCCACCTTTGCCGGCGAATCGGTCGGCCGCCACCTTGTCGTTCCAGTAGTCGGTGGCCTCCTCCCGGATCCGCAGCGCGACCGGTGACCAGTCGGGGGCCACCGTCGACGTCCCGGCCATTCCGGGTACCCGCCTGGTCTCGGCGACCAGATTGGCGGCACGAATCATCATCTTGGAAGGGATGCACCCGTAGTAGGGGCATTCACCGCCGACAAGGCGGGATTCGACCCCGGTCACATGCAGCCCTGCTTCGGCCAGGGTCCCGGCCACGTATTCGCCGCCGGGACCCAGGCCTATCACGACCACATCTGTACGCTCTGGATGGCCCATGCCGGACTCCTGCCCTGTGTGGCTTCCCATCATGCGGGCCCCAGCCCGATCAGGCATACCTTTTGGCGGTAACTCATCCAGTGCGGCGGAGAAACGGAGGCCGACAATCCCGGGGCGGGGTTATTCCTATGATCATGCGAGTTCGGCGTCTTTTGCGGCCTTGATTTCCATCGAGTTACCTGACGACAAGATTTCCCGACCATAGAGTGGGCAGGCGGCCCCGCGGAGTGATAATCCTGGGTCAGCCGTTGTCGCCGTCATCCTCGAGGTCAGAGATGTCCAGTTCGGGCTGGCCGTGCACGAACGCGTCGGGATTCTCCAAGTCATCGGCGGCGGGCAGCAGGTCCGGGTGGGCCCACAGCGCGTCCCGGCCGTCGATCCCGCGGGCCTCGGTGAGGCCCTGCCAGATGGTGGCCGCCTCGCGCAGCCGACGCGGGCGCAGTTCGAGGCCGACCAAGGTGGCGAACGTCCGCTCCGCGGGCCCACCCGTGGCCCGGCGCCGCCTGATCGCCTCGGCCAGCGCGTCGGCATGCGTGAGGCGCTCCCGTGCGGCCGCGCTGACCACCGTCGCGACCCACCCTTCCACCAGCGCGAGCGCGGTCTCCAGCCGACTCAGCGCGGCCTTTTGGGCGGGCGTGTCCTCCGGCCGGAACAGGCCTTCGCCGGACAGCGCTTCGCGCAGCGCCTCGGGGTTGGTGATGTCGACGTCGGGGATGGCCTCCTGCAGCCGCGCCATGTCGACGGTGATGCCGCTTGCGTACTGCTCGACCGCACCGAGCAGGTGCGCGCGCAGCCACGGGACGTGCGCGAACAGCCGCTGATGCGCGGCTTCGCGCAGGGCGAGGAAGAGCCGGACCTCGCCGGCGTCGACGGACAGCCCCCGGCCGAACTCGGCTACGCCCGCGGGCAGCAACGCGGCCGTGCCCTCCGGGCCAAGCGGCAGCCCGATATCGGCGGAGCCGATCACCTCGCGGGCCAGCTCGCCGACCGCCGTCCCGGTCTGGCTGCCGATCATCGCCCCGCCCAGCTGGCGCATCATGGCCGCCAGCCCGCCGAGGCCGCCCCCGCCGCCGAGGGCGCCCAGCGCCTGGCGCAGCTCCTCGGGGACCTCGTCGCCGAGTTGCGCGGGGTCGGCGGTGAACATCCCGCTCATCGCCTCGACGCCCTTGGCCGCGATCGGGTCGCAGAGCTTCGCCCAGACGGGGAAGGTCGCTTCGAGCCACTCCGACCGGCTCCAGGCCTCGATCTTGTGGATGCCCGAGGGGAACGCCGTGGCCTCGTCCAGCCACAGGTCGGCCAGCCGGACCGCGTTGGTGATCTCCCGGCGCTGCGCGTCAAGCACGCTCGGATCGCCCGCCGCCACGATCGCGTGCCTGGCCACGTTCTTGGCCAGGTCCCAGTTGACCGGGCCGCCGCGCCAGGACAGCATGTCGGCGAACTGGCGGAGCGCGTCGGCGAACTGCTGAGGGTCGCCCATGGCCCCGAACGGTCCTTGGGGCCCCATCGGGCCGCCCGCGCCAGGGAACCCGCCGGGCTGGCCTGGGCCCGCGGGCCCACCGGAGCCAGAGCCTGAGCCAGACCCCTGGCCGCCCTGATCTTCAGGCTTATCGGGCAGTCCGAAGCCAAATGGGCGATCAGCCATCGTTGGCTCTGAGGCAGGATGGAAGGGTCATGACCGTCCACGTTATCTCGGGAGAAGCACACTGTGACAAACGCCCGGCGGCCGGTTCGCCACGAGCGCAGCGACAGACAGCACCAGCCTATGCCCGTCGTGGCGGTGACTGGTGCTGCTAGCGGCATCGGGCGGGCCCTGACCATCAGGCTCGCCGCGTCACCGGACGTCAAGAAGGTTATCGCGATCGACGGCCACCGGGGCGACATCGCGGGCGTGACCTGGCGCGTGGCCGACGTGCGCGACCCGGCGCTGGCGGGGCGGCTGACCGGCGTCGACGTCGTGGTACACGCCGACTATGACCTGGCCCCCGACTCCGACGCCAGGCCGCGGCGGGCCTTCAACGTGCGGGGGGCGCAGACGGTGCTCACCGCGGCCGCGGCCGGACGGGTCGGGCGCGTGGTGCTGGTGACCAGCGCCATGGTCTATGGCGCCCGCCCGGACAACCCGGTCCCGCTCCCGGAGGACGCCCCGCTTACCGCGGATACCGACAGCAGCGTGGCGGGCGACCTGCTGGAGATCGAGCAGATCGCCCGCCGCTCGCCGCGGGCCAACCCGGGCATGACGGTGACGGTGGTGCGGCCCGCCGCCCTGGTCGGGGCGGACCCGTATGCGGTGGATACGCTGGTCACCAGGCATTTCGAGGCGCCTCGCCTGCTCACCGTGAAGGGCTGCGCACCTCGCTGGCAGTTCTGCCACGTCGACAACCTGGTCTCCGCGCTCGAGTTCACCGTGGCCGGCCGGATCGACGGTGACTTCGCGGTGGGCTGCGACGGCTGGCTCGAGCAGGACCAGGTCGAGCAGATCAGCGGGCTGAAGAGCATCGAGCTGCCGGCCAGGCTGACGTTCGGGACCGCGCAGCGGCTGCACCGGGTCGGGGTGACCCCGGCACCGGCCATCGACTTGCGGTACGTGGTGTACCCGTGGGTAGTGGACGGCGCCGCGCTCCGCGAGGCCGGCTGGCGCCCCCGGTTCGGCAACGAGGAGGTGCTGCGCGTCCTGCTCGATCAGCGCAAGGGCAAGCACGCCCTGGCCGGCCGCCGGATCGCGCGCAAGGAGGCCACGATCACGGCGACCGCTGCCGGAGCGACGGTCGCCGTGATCGGCACCGCCGCCATCGTCCGCCGGGCGCGCCGCCGCCACCGTGCCGACTAAGCCACGAGCTAAACTCAAGCGATGAGCGAGCCAAAGGGGCGCGATGCCACCCCCCCTGCGAGCCAACGGGCCGCCAGGCGCCCCGGAGGCGAGGTGGGAACAGTGCGCCTGATCGCCGTGCGTGAGTCCGAGCTGTCCGTCGACGAGGTCCGGGCCGCGGTCGCGGACCCCGCGGCCGGCGGCATCGCGCTGTTCGCCGGGGCCGTCCGGGATTCCGATCATGACCAGGGGGTCACCGGGCTGTCGTACAGCGCGCACCTGTCGGCGGAAGGCGAACTCCGGCGTGTCGCCGAGGTGATAGCCGAGAAGTTCCCCGTCATCGGGGTCGCGGCCGTGCACCGCGTGGGCGACCTGGCCATCGGCGACCTGGCGGTGGTCGTGGCCGTGGCCTGCACGCATCGGGCGGAGGCGTTCGACGCGTGCCGGGCGCTGATCGACGAACTGAAGGCCTCGGTGCCGATCTGGAAGCACCAGCGGTTCGCCGACGGCACGAGCGAGTGGGTCGGCAGCCCGTGAGCGAGCCGAAGGGGCGCGGCGCCGCCTGGACTGAGGAGCGACGCTGGACTGAGGAGCGACGAAGGAGCGACGAGGGCCCGCCGCCGCAGGCGGCCAGGCCAGCAAGGCGACGCCTCGAGGGCGCCCCTGAGGCGAGAGGGAAACATTGTCCCGACGCTCCCTGACGCTGCTCATTGCCTCCATCGGCACGGCCGTGGCGATCGCGGTCAGCGTCCTCGTGCCGGTTCCCTACGTCATCCTCGGGCCGGGCCCGACGCTGAACACGCTGGGCAATGACTCCTCCGGGCACCCGCTGATCACGATCTCGGGCACCTCGTCCTATCCCACCAACGGCCACCTGAACATGGTGACGGTGAGCTATCAGGGGTGCCAGGGCAACCAGTTCAACATCTTCACCGCCCTGGTGGCCTGGCTGAACCCGCACGAGGCGGTCGTGCCGCAGACCGAGATATGCCCCGCCGGGCAGACCCAGCAGCAGACCCAGCAGCAGGACACGCAGCAGATGACCAGCTCGCAGCAGGACGCGACGGCCGCCGCGCTGACCGAACTGCACATCCCCTACTCCACCGAGGTGGTCGTGGTCCAGACGGAGCCGGGCTTCCCCGCCGCGGGCGTGCTCAAGGCCGGCGACGTGATCACCGCCGTGGACGGCAAGCCGGTGACCGGCCAGTCGAGCCTGACCGGGCTGATCTACGCGCACCCGGCGGGCAGCACGCTGACCGTGACCATCTCCAGGAACGGCCAGACCGAGCAGGTCCAGGTCGGCACCAAGGAATCCGGCGGCCATCCGGTGATGGGCGTGGAGATCAGCGAGCAGTACAAGTTCCCGTTCACGGTGAAGATCAGCGTGGGTGACATCGGCGGCCCGAGCGCCGGGATGATGTTCGCGCTCGGCATCATCGACAAGCTGACCAGACTCAGCCTGACCGGCGGCAAGTTCATCGCCGGGACCGGGGAGATCACCGCCAGCGGTCAGGTGCAGCCCATCGGCGGCATCCAGCAGAAGATGGTGGGCGCGCGCGACGCGGGCGCGACGATCTTCCTGACCCCCGCGTCGAACTGCGCGGACACCAAGGGCGCCGTGCCGGCCGGGCTGCGCCTGGTCAAGGTGAGCACCCTGACCCAGGCCGTCACCTACCTCCAGGACCTCAAGTCCGGCCAGCCCGTGCCCTCCTGCTGAGCCCGCTTCATGATCATGGCCAGAAATGGGCGCTATCCGCCCCGAACTGGCCACGATCATGGAACGCACCCCGGCGGCCGAGGCGTGTCCCGGTGGGGCACGCGGGGCGCCGGGGCACGCACATGGTCCGTTCGGCGAATAGATTTTCATCCGTGAAGATTGCTGACGCGGTGGCCGTGGCCGGCCACGAGGTGCACGTGTGCCGCTACCGCGAGGCCCGTACGCTGCTGCGGTGGCTCGGCCAGGACCTGCGGGGCCTGCGGGTGCTCGACGTGGCGGGCGGCGACGGCTACTGGGCCGCCCAGGCGCGGCGGCGGGGGGCCTGGGCCGTCGCGCTCGATCTCGCGGGCGCCAAGCTGCACCGGGGCGCCCAGCTGGCAGCGCCGCCCGCGCTTATCCGCGGGAACGCGCTCGAACTGCCGTTCGCCGACGCGAGCTTCGACCGGGTGATGTCCATCTGCGCGATCGAGCACTTCGACGACGGCGCCCGGGCGCTGGATGAGATGGCCCGGGTGCTTGCCCCCGGCGGCGAGCTGGTCATGTCCGCGGACGCGCTGACGCTGGCGGAGCAGTGGCCGCGGCTGTACCGGGCGCACTGCGAGCGGTACCACGTGCAGCGCACCTACTCCCACGGCGAGCTGGCCGGGCTGCTTAGCCAGCGCGGGCTGCATGTGATCGAGCATCAGTACCAGTTCAGGAGCCGGTGGGCGCAGCGGATGTACCTGGGCCTTTCCGCCTACGGGGGCAAGTTCGGGTTCAACGCGGCGGCGCCGGCGGCGCCGCTGGTGGCCGCCTCGGACCGCGGTGCGCACGGCGACGGCGGCGCCATCGTGCTCGTCCGTGCTCGACGCGGGCGACAGCCTGCAGCCAGCCACGGGCCAGCCACCGGGCCAAGTGCTAACCGGTGACTCGGCGCAGGGCGTAGGCTTCGTAGTTGACGGGACATCCACGAAGGCGTGCCGGGGCCGTGCGGTCGACGCGAGCTCTGCGTTGTCTGCCTGCCCGGGTGGCCCAGGGAAGGAGCAAGTGCGGTCGTGGCACCTCGCGTACTAATTGATGCGACCGACGTGCCAGCCGACCGGGGGGCGCTCGGCCGGTACGTTGACGGGCTGATTGGCGCGCTCGACGCTGCGGGCGCGGACCTGGCTGTTGTCTGCCAGCGCGCCGACGAGGAACGGTACGGGCGACTCGCCCCGGGGGCGCGCGTGGTGGCCGGCCCGTCGGCGCTCTCGCACCGGTCCGCCCGGCTGGCCTGGGAGCAGAGCGGGCTGCCGGTGGTGGCCCAGCAGGTCAAGGCCGACGTCATCCACGTGCCCTACTACTCGATGCCGCTGCGGCCGGGGCGGCCCACCGTGGTGACCGTACATGACGTCACGTTCTTCACCGAGCCCGAGCTGTACAGCCCGGTCGGCGCCATGTTCTTCAAGTCCGCGATCCGGACGGCCGCGCGCCGCGCGGCGCGGCTCATCGTGCCGTCCAAGGCGACCAAGGATGAGCTGGAGCGCGTGCTGAGCGCCGACCCGACCAAGATCGACGTGGCCTACCACGGCGTGGATCACCGGCTCTTCCACCGGCCCGATCCGCAGCAGGTCCTGCAGGTGTCCAACCGGCTGGGCCTGCACGGCAAGCCGTACGTGGCGTTCCTTGGCCTGCTCGAGCCGCGCAAGAACGTCGCCTCGCTGATCAAGGGCTGGGCCGCCGCGGTGGCCGACATCGACGACCCGCCCGCGCTCGTGCTGGGCGGCGGCGGGGGCTGGAGCGATGAGGTGGACGCGGCCGTGGCCTCCATACCGCCGCACCTGCGCCTGATCCGCCCCGGTTACCTGCGCTTCTCCGACCTGCCCGGCTTCCTCGGCGGGGCGACGGTGGTGGCGTTCCCGAGCCGCGGGGAGGGGTTCGGGCTGCCGGTGCTCGAGGCGATGGCGTGCGGGGCACCGGTGCTGACCACTCATTGCACCTCGCTGCCCGAGGTAGGCGGCGAGGCCGTCGCCTATACCGAACCCGACTCTGACAGCATCCGCGATTCCCTCCGCGCCCTGCTCGGCGACGCCGCCCGGCGGGCGTGGCTCGGCGCGGCTGGCTATGCCCGGAGCCAGGAGTTCACCTGGGCGGCCTCGGCGGAGGCGCACATGGCGAGTTACCGCCGGGCGGCGGAACAGACCGCCGCGGACGTTAGCGCCGTGTAACCTCATCTGTCATGCCGCGTGAACCACTTGAGGCGATCGTCCTCGTCGGGGGCCAGGGAACCCGGCTACGACCGCTGACCTTGTCCGCGCCGAAGCCTCTGCTGCCAACCGCGGGCGTTCCGTTCCTTGCTCACCTGCTGGCCCGGGCGGCGGCGGGCGGCGTCACCCACGTCGTGCTCGCGACCTGCTACAAGGCGGAGATGTTCGCCTCGAGCCTGGGTGACGGCGCCGCGTTCGGGCTGTCCATCGACTACGTCACCGAGGATGTGCCGCTGGACACCGCGGGCGGCATCCGCAACGCGGCGGCGTCGCTGCGCGGCGGCGGCGCCCTGGATCCGGTGGTGGTGCTCAACTCCGACATCCTGTCCGGGCACGATCTGGACGCGCAAGTCGACCTGCACGTCAAGACCGAAGCCGCGGTGACGCTGCACCTGGTCGAGGTGGCGGATCCGGCCCGGTTCGGTGTGGTGCCGACCGATTCCGCCGGCCGGGTGACGGCCTTCCTTGAGAAGACGCCGGACCCGGTCACCAACCGGATCAACGCCGGGTGCTACGTGTTCCGGCGCGAGGTCATCGACCAGATCCCGGTCGGTCGGCGGGTGTCGGTGGAACGGGAAACGTTCCCGGCGCTGATCGAGTCCGGCGCGCTCGTGATGGGCTATCACGAGTCGGCGTACTGGCTTGACGTCGGCACGCCGCAGACGTTCGTGCGCGGCTCGTGTGACCTGGTGCTCGGGCGACTGCCCGCCCCGGCGGTGCCCGGCCCGCCCGGGCCATCGCTCTTGCTCCCCGGCGCTTCGGTGGCCGCGGACGCCTTGGTGGCCGGCGGGACGGTCGTCGGCGCGGGAGCTTCGGTCGGCGCCGGGGCGACGGTCTTCGGCAGCGTGCTCTTCGATTCCGCCACCGTGGGCGAGGGCGCCGTGGTGCGGGACTCGATCCTCGGCCGCGGCGCCGTGGTGGCCCCTGGCGCCGTGCTGGACGAGGCGGTGGTCGGCGACGGCGCGGTCATCGGCTCGGGCAACGAACTGGCCCGCGGCATCCGAGTGTGGCCCGGCACCCGGCTCGAGCCGACCTCGGTCCGCTTCTCCTCCGACGTCTGACGGCCCGGCCCTGACCGCGGACCCAGCCCTGACCGCGGCGGTGGCCGCGGTTCCGGCGTCGGGCCTGGTCCGTGAGTGGTCGGCGCCGTTCCCGCTCGACGTCCCCGGCACGCTGTCTGTGCACCGTCGCGGCGGCGGAGATCCCGCGTACCGCACCGACGCGGCCGGTGCCGTCTGGCGCACGTCGCTGACCCCGGACGGCCCGGGCACGCTGCGCGTCAGGTCACGCCGTCCGGTCGTCACCGGCGCGGTTGTCATCGGCCCCGTAGTGACCGGCCCGGTGGTAACCGGCCCCGTGGTGACCGGCCCCGTGGTGACCGGCCCCGTGGTGACCGGCGAGGCCTGGGGGCCTGGCGCGGGCTGGCTGCTGGACAGCCTGCCCGCCCAGCTCGGCTTCCACGACGACCGGGTCGGCTTCACCGCGCGCCATCCGGTGATCGGCGAGCTGGCCCGCCGGTACGAGGGCCTGCGGGTCGGGCGGAGCGGGCGGGTCTTCGAGGCGCTCGTGCCGGCGGTGCTCGAGCAGAAGGTGGTCAGCCGCGAGGCCCACCGCGCCTGGCGGTACCTGCTGGGTAAGTTCGGCGCCGCGGCGCCGGGTCCCGCTCCGGACGGGATGCGCGTGTTCCCGTCTCCCCGGACCTGGACGCGCATTCCCTCCTGGGACTGGCATCTGGCCGGCGTCGAGGGCGTGCGGGCCAGGACGATCATCACCGCGGCGGCGGCCGCCGCGCGGCTCGAGCGGGCGCTGGATGAGGACGCGGCCGAGGCGGACCGCCGCCTGGTGTCGCTGCCCGGCATCGGCCCGTGGACCTCGGCCGAGATCAGGCAGCGCGCCATGGGCGACCCGGACGCGGTTTCGGTCGGCGACTACCACCTGCCGAACGCGGTCGGCTGGACGCTGGCCCGGCGGACCACCGACGACGACGGCATGCTCGAGCTCCTGGCGCCCTACGCCGGGCATCGGTACCGGGTGACCAGGCTCATCGAGCTGGGCGGCAGCCACCCCCCGCGCCGCGGCCCGCGCCTTGGAGTCCGCGACTACCGCGCCTTCTAGCCGCCGCCCCCGTTTCCTTGGGGTGACCATCCACGATCATCGCCTGACGGGCCGGGCCGGCCCCGCCGAGCGGGAGAGGGCCGCGTGAGCCGGAGAAGCTTGCCGCGTAAAGTGCGAGCATGAGCGTTATCCCCGACGGTCCTGGTACTGGCGAGATCCGAGGGCCGAAGGAGGGCAGAGAAGCAAGCGGGTCCAGCAGGGTCACGCCCTCGGCCATGCGCCGGACGCTCGCGCGGGCCCGGGACGGCAAGTCGCTCGACGTGGACGAGGCGACGGTCCTGCTGCACGCCCGCGGCGAGGACCTGGACACGCTCCTGGCCTACGCAAGCCGGACCAGAGACGCCGGCCTGGAGGCCGCGGGCCGGGCCAGGATCATCACCTACTCCCGCAAGGTCTTCATTCCGCTGACCCGGCTGTGCCGGGACCGCTGCGGCTACTGCACGTTCGCGACCGTTCCGCACCGGCTGGGCCACCTGTACCTCGAGCCCGACGAGGTGCTCGACATCGCCCGCCAGGGCGCGGCCCTGGGCTGCAAGGAAGCCCTGTTCACACTGGGCGACAAGCCCGAAGACCGCTGGCACCAGGCCCGGGACTGGCTGGACGCGCATGGCTACGATGACACCCTGTCCTACGTGCGGGCCATGGCCATCCGCGTGCTTGAGGAAACCGGCCTGCTGCCGCACCTCAACCCGGGCGTGCTGAGCTGGCAGGACTTCCAGCGCCTCAAGCCGGTCGCCCCGTCCATGGGCATGATGCTCGAGACGACGGCGACCAGGCTCTTCAGCGAGAAAGGCGGCCCGCACTTCGGCAGCCCCGACAAGGATCCCGCCGTCAGGCTGCGCGTGCTCGAAGACGCAGGCCGGAGCAACGTCCCGTTCACCACGGGCATCCTCATCGGCATCGGCGAGAGGATGGCCGAACGGGCCGAGTCGGTCTTCGCCATCAGGAAGGTCGCGCGCGAGTACGGCGGCATCCAGGAAGTCATCGTGCAGAACTTCCGGGCCAAGCCGGACACCAAGATGCGCGACGTGCCGGACGCCGAACTCGACGACCTGGCCGCGACGATCGCCGTGACCCGGCTCATCCTCGGCGCCAAGGCCCGCATCCAGGCGCCGCCGAACCTGGTCGGCGCGCAGTACGACCTCATCGTGCGAGCCGGCATCGACGACTGGGGCGGTGTCTCCCCGCTGACCCCGGACCACGTCAACCCCGAGCGCCCGTGGCCGGCCATCGACGAGCTGGCCGCCCGCACCGCGGCCGCCGGCTTCACCTTGTGCGAGCGCCTGACGATCTACCCGCCCTACATCCGCGAGCCGTGGCTGGACCCGCGGCTGGCCCGGCACGTGGCCGCGCTGGCCGACCCGGCGACCGGCCTGGCCGCCCGGGGCGCCAGCCCGCGCGGCCTGCCGTGGCAGGAACCGGACGGCGGCTGGGGCCAATGGGCTGAGGAAGCCGGGTCGGGCCGGACCGACCTGCACGTGACCATCGACACCACCGGCCGTACCCGTGACCGCCGGGAGGACTTCGCCGAGGTCTACGGCGACTGGAATGAAATTGCCGAACGGACCACGGTGCCTGCTCCTGGTCAGGCCTCGCGCCCCGCCACGCAGGGCGCCGCCATGCAGGGTCCCGCCCCGCAGGGCGCCCCGGCCGTGCTGTCCGCCGGCGAGGTCGCCTCCGCCCTCCGCCAGGCCGAACGTGACCCCGCCGCCCTCACCGACGGCCAGGCCATCGCCCTGCTGTCCGCGGACGGACCCGATCTCGAGGCACTGGCCGGCCTCGCCGATGCGCTCCGCCGCAACGTCGTCGGCGATGACGTCACCTACGTTGTCACCCGCAACATCAACTTCACCAACGTCTGCTACACCGGCTGCCGGTTCTGCGCGTTCGCGCAGCGCCGGACCGATGCCGACGCGTACACCCTGTCGCTGCAGCAGATCGGCGACCGCGCCGCCGAGGCGTGGGACGCCGGCGCCACTGAGGTGTGCATGCAGGGAGGCATCCATCCCGATCTGCCAGGAACAGCCTACTTCGAAATCGCTTCCGAAGTCAAGCGACGACGTCCAGGTCTTCACGTACACGCGTTCTCACCCATGGAGGTGGTGAACGGTGCCTCCCGCACCGGCCTGCCGATTAAAGAGTGGCTGGTCCGGGCCAAGGAGGCGGGGGTCGGCTCACTGCCGGGGACGGCGGCGGAGATCCTCGACGACGACGTGCGCTGGGTGCTGACCAAGGGCAAGCTGCCGGCCTCGGTATGGATCGAGGTGATCACCACGGCGCACGAACTCGGCCTGCGTACCTCGTCGACGATGATGTACGGGCACGTCGACACGCCCGCGCACTGGGTCGGCCACCTGCGGGTGATCCGGTCGATCCAGGAGCGGACAGGCGGCTTCACCGAGTTCGTCCTGCTCCCGTTCATCCACGAGAACGCCCCCATCTACCTGGCGGGCCTGGCCCGGCCCGGGCCGACGAGGCGGGAGAACCGGGCGGTACACGCGATATCCAGGCTGCTGCTGCACGGGGCGATCGACTCGATCCAGTGCTCCTGGGTCAAGCTGGGCGACGAAGGCTGCCGCGACGTGCTGCGGGGCGGCGTCAACGACCTCGGCGGGACGCTCATGGAGGAGACCATCAGCCGGATGGCCGGCGCGGATCACGGGTCCTACAAGACGATCAGCCAGCTCCGCGCGATCGCCGAACCCCTCGGCCGCCCGATGCGCCAGCGCACCACCACCTACGGCGAGGTCCCCGCGGACCGGCAGGCCGCCGCCGCCGCCTCCGACGGCGTCTGCGCGTCCGTCCGGTCCCCGCTGCCCGTGCTTGGCTAGGTAACCGGGTAAGGAGGAAGTCCCCTGGGTCGCGTGGCGGGCGGGGCCTGGCCTGCTCGGCCGGGTGGCCGACCGCGATCGCGCCCATGGGGCGCCAGCCGGCCGGCAGGTCCGTCGCGCGGGCGGCCACGTCCTGGCAGAACAGCGTGCTGGAGATCCACGCGGAGCCGAGCCCGTCGACGGCCAGCGAGATGAGCAGGTTCTGCACCGCCGCACCCATCGAGACGATGAACATGGCCTGCTCCGCGGCCGAACGCCGCTCGTCGGGATAGTCGTGCGCCGCGTCGGTGACCAGGCACGGCACCACGATCAGCGGCGCCTGCCGCAGCGGCTCCCCGCGCCGGATACGGCGCGCGATCTGCTCCTGCGTGAACCCGTCGCGGCGCAGGTCGGCGATCCAGGCCTCGCGCATCGCGTCGAACAGGGCCGAGCGGGCCGCGGCCGACTCGACGATCACGAAGCGCCATGGCTCGCTGTGATGCGGGGCGGGCGCGGTCAGCGCGGTGGCGACGGCCCGGCGGACCGCCCCGGCGTCGACCGGCTCGCTGGTGAATGCCCTGATGGTCCGGCGGGCCAGCGGCACGTCTGCCGACCCGAGCCGGAACATGTCCTCCTCGGCCGGCCTGATCAGCGCCCGCGCGCCCGGGCCGTCCTGCTCGGTGACGAGCTCGGCCAGCCCGCGCACCACCGCAGCCGGGACGCCCCGCGACTTGCCCTTCACCAGGTCCGCGGCCGCGGCGATCTCGTCGGCGACGGCCGCGACGGTGACCTCCAGGATGTTGCCGAACGTGTCGGCCTCGCCGCGGTAATCCCGCACCGGGACGATGCCGGCGGCGCCGATGGCGTTGTCCGTCTGCCCGGCCCGCCACGGCCTGCCCATCGTGTCGGTGACGATCACGCCGAGCCTGCGCCCGGTGCGGTGGTGCAGCGCCTTGCGGAGCCGCCGGGCGGACTCGTCCGGGTCCGCTGGCAGCAGCACGACGGTTCCCCGGGCGGTGTTGGACTCATCCACGCCGGCCGCCGCCAGGACGAGGCCATGCCGGGTCTGCGCGATGGTGGTGGCGCCGCGCCGGGCGACCACCCGAACCGTCTCCGCCTCGATGGCCTGCTCCCTGGTGACGGCGACCACCCGGCCCTCCGCCTTGCTCACGATCTTCGAGGTGATGACGAGGATGTCGCCCTCGAGCAGGTCCGGGGTCTTGCGGACGGCCGCGGCGATGAGCGCCGCCAGGTCACTGCCGGCCGCGATCTCGGGCAGGCCGGTGACCGGCAGGACGGTAACCGGCGTGGCGGCCATTACCTCAGCTCCTGGGCCAGGTCCAGCGCCGCGCGGGCGATGGCCGCGGTGGCGGGCAGGTCACGCATGTAGAGCGGGAGGGCGCGGACCTCGATACCGGCCAGGGCCGGGTCGTCGCCGGCCGCCTTGTCCTGATCGTCCACGAGCCAGCCGTTGATCAGCTCGGGCCCGTAGTTCGCGCCGACCGCCGCGGCCGAGGTGTCCACCCCGATCGCGGCCAGGCAGGCGTCGGCCATCCCGCGCACCGGCGAGCCGCCGATGATGGGCGACACGCCCACCACGGTCTTGACCGCGACCGCCGCCTTGATGCCGGGGACGGCCAGGATGGTACCGATGCTGACCACAGGGTTGGACGGCGGGAACAGGACCACGTCGGCCGCGCCGATGGCGTCGAGCACGCCGGGGGCCGGGACGGCGTCGGCGGCGCCCGAGGCGATGATCTGCGCCGCGGGCGTCTCGGCCCGCATCCGCACCCACCACTCCTGGAAGTGGACCACGCGCCGCTCGCCCGCGCCCTGGATCACGACATGGGTTTCTACCGGGTCGTCGGACATCGGCAGCAGCCGCACCCCGGGCTGCCACCTCCGGCAGAGCACCTCGGTGACGGCCGAAAGCGGCTGGCCTGCCGCCAGCAGCTGGCTGCGCAGGATGTGGGTGGCGAAGTCCCGGTCGCCGAGCGTGAACCAGTCCGGGCTCGCGCCGTAGGCGGCGAGCTCGGCCCGGATGCTGAAGGTCTCCCCGGCCCGGCCCCAGCCCTGCTCGGTGTTGATGCCGCCGCCCAGCGTGTACATGACGGTGTCCAGGTCGGGGCAGACCCGCAGACCGAACAGGGTGATGTCGTCGCCGGTGTTCCCGATGACGGTGACCTCGGCTTCGGGTGCGGCCCGCTGCAGCCCGCAGAGAAAACGGGCGGCGCCCACGCCGCCCGCGAGCACGGTGATGCGCATAACTGTAAAGTGTGGCAGGTTCCGTGGGGCTTGATGGGTCCCGGCCCGCCTGGCCGCGATCCGGACCCCGCCTGACGTCCGGCCGAGATCCCCGGCTCCGTTCCGGCCTCCTGGTTCCCCAGGTCGCACGTTGGCCCAGAGTGACCATCGGTGCCGGTGCGTTACCAGTGATAGTAACGCTGTGTGTCTCCACATTTTCTCTGAGTAATTTATCTCGCATCTCGGACAACGGGGGGACCACTATCACCTTTTCCGCTTGACTTGAAGCAAGACACGCGAGTGTAATTTCATTGGTGTGATTCTCGTCTTCCTGGGGAGTGGGGGCGAGACCGGGGGCTCCGAGTTGGGGAGGGAGGAATGCGCTGTGACTGAGGTCATCGTCCCGCTGGCGCAGGTCTTCGTCAGTCCAGATGAGGATGACGAGCTGAGCTGGCAGGACCAGGCGCTCTGCGCGCAGACAGATCCGGAGGCATTCTTCCCGGAAAAGGGAGGATCGACCCGGGAGGCCAAGCGGGTGTGCCGGAGCTGCGAGGTCCGGGCCGAGTGCCTGGAGTACGCGCTCGAGCACGACGAGCGGTTCGGCATCTGGGGCGGCATGTCAGAACGCGAGCGCCGCCGGCTGAAGCGCCAGGTCGTGTAGCGGGGGTTTCAGGGGTCGTCCTCCCAGGCCAGCCCGGTCGGCCGGACATCCCGCGTTCACCCTGCTGCGTGAGTCTGCGCTGTGTATCTTTAGTCCTGCGTGAGCGCCGGGGGGTTGTCGTTCACGTAGTCCACGCGCTCTTGCCGGGCGGGTAGCCGTGCGGGGCGCCGTCGCCCAGGCCACCAGACAGGACCCTTGTCACAGAACGCAGCGCACCTCCGTCACGTCGTCACCGTCGTGGTCGTCGCCCACGACAGCGCGCGGCTGCTGCCGGGACTCATCCACGCGGTGCACGAGCAGACGCATTCCGTGTCGCGCATCGTCGGGGTGGACACTGGCAGCCAGGACCGCAGCGGGGCGACGCTGACCGAGTTGCTCGGCCAGGACGCGGTCTTCGGCATGGATCCGGACACGGGCTACGGCACGGCCATCACCCGCGCTCTGCAGCACCCCGCGGCCGGCGGGCCCGCGCCGGGATCGCGGGACGCCCCGGTTCCGGGGACAGAGTGGATATGGCTGCTGCACGACGACTGCGAGCCGGCCGCCGACGCCCTCGAGCACCTGCTCAACGCGGCTGGCCGCAGCCGGTCAGTGGCGGTCCTCGGCCCGAAGCTGAAGGACCTGTCGGACCGGCGCGTGGTGCGCGAGGCGGGCATCACCACCGACCGGGCCGGGCGGCGCCTCACCGGGGTCGAGCCAGGCGAGATCGACCAGGGCCAGCACGACGGCAGCCGGGCCGTGCTGGCGGTCAGCTCGGCGGGCATGCTGATCCGCCGCGAGGTCTGGGATCAGCTCGGCGGCTTCGATCCCAACCTGCCCCTGTTCCGCGACGACATCGACTTCTGCTGGCGGGCGCACGCGGCCGGCTACGAGGTGCGGGTGATCACCGATGCGGTGGTGTACCACCGCGAGCTCTCGGCCAGGCAGATCCGCAGGACGCCCGCGGCCGGCGGCCATCCGGGCCTGCTCGACCGGCGCAGCGCGCTGTACGTCTTTGCGGTCAACCTGCCGCTGCGGCCCATGCTCGGGGTGGTGGGCGGCTGCCTGGCCGGATCCGCGGTGCGTGCGGCGTACTTCCTCATCACCAAGCAGCAGCGTAAGGCGGCGGCTCACCTCGGGGCGGTGGCCTGGATGTTGCGGCACCCGCTGCTGCTGCGGCGCGAGCGCCGCCGTCGCGCCGCCGATCGCAAGCATGGCTACGCGGTCTTGCGCGGCCAGTTGCCGCGCGGCCGCACACTGGCTCGGCTCGCCGAATCGGCCGCGGGCCTGCTGTCCCGCGGATCCGGCTACGACAGCGGCGGGCTGCACCACGCGGTGGTAGACGAGCCGGGCGACGATTTGCCGCTGCCCGCTACCGATTCGGTCATCCGGCGCGTGCTGACCAGCCCCGGCTTCCTGCTCTTCGCAGGCCTGGCTGTGATCGCGCTGGTCGCGGAGCGGTCGCTGACCGGTTCGGTGCTCTCGGGTTCCGCCACGCTCGGGGGCGGGGCGCTGGTGCCGGCCTGGGGCGGCGCGGGCAGCCTGTGGCACGAGTACCTGGCGGGTTACCACGACACGGGCATGGGCTCAGCCGCGAGCACCCCGCCCTACGTCGGCGTGATGGCCGCCCTGGCCACCATGCTCGGCGGCAAGCCCTGGCTGGCCACGGACGTGCTGGTGCTCGGCTGCGTGCCCGCGGCCGGGGTGACGGCGTTCCTTGCCACCCGGCGCCTCACGCCCGTCCTGGCGGCCAGAATCTGGATCGCGGCCAGCTACGCGCTGCTCCCGGTGGCCACCGGCGCCGTGGCGGCCGGCCGGATCGGCACCGCGGCCGCCTTCGTGCTGCTCCCGCTGATCGGCATCATGGTCGGCCGGATCCTGACCGGGCCGCCGCGGGCGGCACGTCGCGCGGCCTGGGCGGCCGGCCTGCTGACCGCCATCGCGGCGGCCTTCGTGCCGTTGGCCTGGCCGGTCGCGGTGATCGCCGCGCTCGGGACGGTGGCAGCCTGGCACTGGCTCGGCCCGCGGACCGTCTTCAACGCCGCGATCGTCGCCGTGGTGCCGGCCGTCATCCTCATACCGTGGACCTTCCACCTGGTCGCGAGCCCGTCCGCGTTCTTCGGCGAGGCGGGCCTGGCTAGGCCGGGGCTGGCCGCGGCGGGCCTGCGGCCGGAGTCGCTGCTGCTGCTCAGCCCGGGCGGCCCGGGGCTGCCGCCGGCCTGGGTCACCGCCGGGCTCGTGCTGCCCGCGTTCTGCGCCCTGCTCGTCCGCCGTCGCACCACGCTGGTGTACGCCGGCTGGGGCATCGCGCTGTACGGGCTGATCATGGCCCTCGCGGTGAGCCGGGTCCGGGTCACGCCGCCGCAGGGCGGCACCGCCGTCAGCGTCTGGCCGGGGATCGCGATCGCGATCGCCGCGGCTGGTCTGCTGCTGGCGGCCACGCCGCTGATCGAGGCGGTCGCCCACCCCCGGAGCGGGGATCCGGCCGGCGGCCGGCGGCTCGGCGCTGACTGGCGCTTTCTCGCGACGGTGGCCGGTCTCGCCGTGGCGGTCTCGGCGCCGGCGCTGGCAGCCGGATACTGGCTGGCTGACGGGCTCGGCGGGCCGGTGGCCGCAGCCAGCCCGCAAATCCTGCCTGCCTTCGTGGCGGCTACGGCGGCCGGCCAGGACCGGACCAGGACGCTGGTGCTCCGGCAGGCTGGCGGGGCGCTGTCCTACGCCGTCCTGCGCGATGCCGACCCCTTGCTCGGCGAGCCCGAACTGGCCCAGGCCGCGTCCTCCACCCGCGCCCTGGACGGCGTCGTGGCCTCCCTGTCCGCCGCGGGCGGCGGCGACGCCGGAGATACCGGGCACGCGCTGAGCCAGTTCGACATCGGTTACGTGCTCCTGCCCGCCCCTATTGACCAGGCGCTGGCGCGCCAGCTTGACGCGGCCGCCGGCCTAGAGCCGCTGACCCAGGCGTCCTCGTACTACCTGTGGCAGGTGTCAGGGACGGTGGCTCGCGTCCGCGTCCTGGTCGCGGGCGGCACCGCCGTCGCGGTCCCCTCGGGGCCGGTCGGCGTGAACGCGGTCATCGCCCCGGACACCTCGGGCACGCTGGTGCTGGCGGAGCCCGCGGGCGGCTGGTCCGCGACCCTCAACGGAAAGCCGCTGAGGCGGCTCGCGGCGCCGGTAGACGGGTGGGCGCAGGGTTTCGTGCTCCCCGCGGGCGGCGGCCGGCTGATCATCACGCGCAGCGCGACCGCCCGGGACGTCAGCCTCGGCGGCGAGGCCGCTGCCCTGCTCGCCGTCTTCGTGCTTGCCCTGCCCGGCACCAGGTCGTCGGTCGCCGCGGACTCCGATGCCGTCCCCGCCACCGGCCGACGGCGGGCCCGCGCCGAGGGCGCGCCGTCGGCCCGCCGCCTGCGGCGGCCACAGGTCGCGCTGGCCGGCGCCACCGCCGACGGGATCACCAGCGCAGCAGGCCCCAGTTCCGGCCCGGACACCGGGTACGGCCCGGACACGGACGGGTACGGCCCGGACACTTACTCCGGCGCTGACACCGGGTACGGCGCTGCGGAGGACGCTGGACTCGGGGCCGCGCAGGGTATCGCCCTCCGGCCGGAGCGCCGGACCGCGGTCGGCGCGGCGCGCATCTCGGCGTACGGCTCAGAGCCCGCGCTGAGCGCCGCCCCGGACGCCGCCCCGCGGCGCGGGCGCGGCGGCCAGCACGCGGCCCGGCACGGGAAGCCGCCGCGGCGGCGGCGGGACGGCCCCGCGGACCGGTCCGAGGACCCGTCATGAGGCTTGTTCACCTGGTGCCGGCCGGGGTGGTCCTGGCGGCGCTCGGCGTCATCGCCGCCGCCGCGCAGCTAGCCCATCCCGCGGTGCCGGGCCCGGATTCCGCCGCCGCCGTGACGCGGCAGGTTGCGGTTACCTCAGCCGCCCGCGCCTGCCCTCCCGCCCAGGGCAACGGCTCGGGCCCAGTCGCGCTGATCGCCGGCGCCGCGGGTGCCACTGGCGCTGCGGGACCGGCGACGGCGGGGATTCGGGGTCAGGTCGAGCTGACCGCGCTGCCGCCGGCCGGCCTGCCGCTGCGCACGACGGGCCCCGTCAGCGGGCCGAGCCCGGGCATGCTCTCCCTGCTGACGGTCCCCGCCGGGTCAAGTACGTCCCCCAAGGGCGCCTCGGTGGCCGAGGGCTGGTCGGTATCCGCGAGCGGCACCATGGCCCAGGCCATGGAGGCCGAAGTAGCCCAGAGCTCCGGGCTGGCCAGTGTCCGCTGCGGCGAGCCCGGTTCGGACATCTGGTTCGTGGGACCCGGACAGCAGGATGGCGCGGCGCAGATCCAGCTCGACCTGATGAACGTCGACTCGCTGGCCGCTACCGTGGACGTCAGCGTCATCACCGACGCCGGCCAGGCCCAGGCGGGCAGCGACACAGGGATCACGGTCCCCCCGCACCAGACCGTGACCGAATCCCTCTCCTCGATAGGCAGCGGGTCCAGCGTGGTGGCCATCGAGGTGCACACCAGCATCGGCCGGGTGGCGGCCGACGTCTCCGAGGGCCCGTCCCACGGCGCCGCCAGCTGGCTGCCCAGCACGGCCGCGCCGTCCACTGAGCTGCTGATTCCGGGCGTGCCGCCGTCCGGTAGCGCCGCGGGGCTCTTCCTCGCCGTGCCCGGGACCTCGAGCGCCAAGGTGAACGTGCTCGCGATCACCCCGCAGGGGCACTATCGCCCGTTCGGCTCGCAGACGGTCGACCTGCCCGGAGAATCGGCTTCCTACGTGGCCCTCACGCCGCTCGGCGGCACGGCCGCCGCCCTGGAGATCACCTCGAACGTGCCGGTCGTCGCCGGGGTGCTTGTGCCCGGCAGCGGCGCGGGCGCCTTCACCGCCGCCACCGCGCCCATCAGCGAGCAAGCGGTCGTCGCGGGAAACACGACGGGGTCGGGCCTGGCCGCCTCGGTCGTGCTGTCCGCCCCGGCCGGGGCGGCGCGGGTCCGGCTGACCGAGATCGCCCAGCCCAGCCCGGGCGGCAGCACAGGCACCGGCGCGACCGGCAGCCAGGTCGTCTCGGTCCGGGCCGGGCACACGCTGGTCGCGCCCATCACGGTCCCGCGCGGGGCCAGACGCGGATCCGCGTTCGCCGTCGTAATCACGCCGCTGGCCGGGTCCGGGCTGCTCTACGCCGCCCGGGTGGAAACCAGGGGCCAGGACACCATCGTCTCCATCCTGCCCGCCGTAAGCGCCCTGACCACGCTCAGCCTCCCCCCGGTCCGCGACTCCTACGACGCGGTCTCGCCCCCCCTGGGGGGCTAGCAAGGGCAGTCTGGGGGGATGGGTCCCCCCCAAGGGGGGTCTGGGGGGATGGGTCCCCCCAGGAGCGGGGGGTTCCGGGGGGTCGTCCCCCCGGGCCAGCACAGCCGACTCAGCCGTAGCCGGGGTCGATGATCTCCGGGTCTACCCCGAGGATCTCGGCGAACTCCTCGACGACCACGTCAAAGACCAGCTCGCTCAGCTCGTCCTCGTCTTCGGCCCGGGCGAGCAGCGGCCGCCGGAACAGCACGATGCGCGGCCCGGTGGCCGGGTTCCCCGGGTCGCTGGTGTCCGGCGAGCCGCGGACGATGCGGGCCAGCGGCACGCCGTCGTCGTCGCTGGCGTCGGCGTCGGGCACCTCTTGGACCGCGAATTCCACGCTGGCGAGCTCAGTTTCCCAGCGCGGCTCCAGCCGGGCCACCGCCTCGAGCACCATGTCGTCGAACTGCTGGGCACGGCTCCGGTACAGCGGGACGCCGGGCGGCACCAGCCGTCCGCGCAGCCCGCGCCCGTGCCGGTCGCGGCGCCGCGGCCGGGCCCCGGAGCTCCCGAAATGCCCGGAGCCGCCGAAATGCCCGGAGCCGCCAGAACCCGGTCCGGAGCCCGGCCCCGGTCCGGAGCCGGAACCTGGCCTGGAGCCGCCTTCACCGGTCTGCACAGTCACCGAGCGTATCCGATCGCGATGTACGACGATAGCGGTGCCGACTCTCGGGCCGACACTGGGCAAGACACGCAAAGCACGACACGATTGCGGCGCGAAGCGCGGGTGGTGGCGTTACCGCCCGCGGACAGATACCGTCACCGTTGTATCCGACGCCGTCCCGGGTTACGGGACATGGTTTCAGGGCGAGGTGGGCTGGTGGGTTCTCGTTGCTGCTCGCGCACCGCGTGCAAGCATCCTCCGGTCTACACGCTGACCTACGTGTACCGTGACTCCACCGCGGTCCTCGGCCCGCTCGCGGCCTACGTGGAGCCGCACTGCTACGACCTGTGCGAAAAACACGCCGCCCGGCTCACCGCGCCGCGTGGCTGGGACGTGGTGCGACTGCCGGTGGAACCGGTCCAGGACCGCGCCGATGACCTGGAGGCGCTCGCGAACGCGGTGATGGAGACGCCGCCGAGGGCGCGGGCCGAGAAGGAGCCCGTGGGCCAGGGGGTCGAGGTCGGCCGGCGGGGCCACCTGCGGGTGCTGCGCTCCGGGCCGCCGCAGGACCGATAGGCTCGGCAGTGCCGCCCGCACCACGCGGGGCGGCACCGGGCGAGTCACGGGAGGGCAGGTCCCGATTTGGGTGATCTTGCGAGCATCGTCAAGGCGTACGACATCAGGGGGATCGTGCCCGACCAGCTTGACGAGGGCGTAGCGGAGGCGGTCGGCGCGGCGTTCGCCCGGGTGACCGGCGTCGGCCCGATCGTGACCATGCACGACATGCGCGCCTCCTCAGGCCCGCTGGCGGATGCCTTCGGCCGCGGCGCGGCGTCGCAGGGGGCCGACGTGGTGGCCGGCGGCCTGGGATCGACCGATATGCTCTACTACGCCAGCGGCGCCCTCGGCGTTCCCGGCGCGATGATCACGGCCAGCCACAACCCATCCAGGTACAACGGCATCAAGCTGTGCCGCGCCGGGGCGAAGCCGGTAGGGATCCAGACCGGGCTGAAAGAAATTAAGGATCTGGCCGAACGGACTCTGCCGCCAGCACCCGGGCCCGGCACCGTCACCCGGCGGGACCTGCTCTCCGGGTACGCGGACCACCTGAGGAAGCTGGTCGACATCTCCTCGATCAGGCCGCTGACCGTGGCGGTGGACGCCGGCAACGGGATGGCGGGCCACACCGTGCCGAAGGTCTTCGACGGGCTGCCGGTCACGCTGATCCCGCTTTTCTTCTCCCTTGACGGCACGTTCCCGAACCACGAGGCCAACCCCATCGAGCCGGAGAACATGCGCGACCTGCAGCGCGCGGTGATCGAGCACCACGCCGACATCGGGCTCGCCTTCGACGGCGACGCGGACCGGTGCTTCGTGGTGGACGAGCGCGGCCAGATCGTCTCGCCCTCGGTGCTCACCGCGCTGATCGCGACCCGGGAGCTGGCCCGCGAGCCGGGCGCGACGATCATCCACAACGTGATCACGTCCCGCGCCGTGCCCGAGATCGTCTCGGCCGCCGGCGGCGTCCCGGTGCGCACCAGGGTCGGCCACTCGTTCATCAAGGCAAAGATGGCAGAGTGCGGCGCGGTGTTCGGCGGCGAGCACTCGGGGCACTTCTACTTCAGGGACTTCTGGTGCGCCGACTCGGGCATGCTCGCCGCGCTGCACACGCTGGCCGCCCTGGGCGAGCAGCCGCGGCCGCTGTCCCAGCTGCTCGCCGCGTACACCAGGTACTTCGCCAGCGGTGAGATCAACTCTGAGGTGGCGGACCAGGCCGCCTCGACCGAATGGGTCAGGCGGGCCTTCGCCGGCCTGCCGGGGTCAGCACCGACGAGCTCGACGGGCTCACCGTCAGCACCGCCACCTGGTGGTTCAACGTACGGCCTTCCAACACCGAGCCGCTGCTGCGGCTCAACGTCGAGGCGGACACCGAAGCCGCCATGGCCGCCCTGCGGGACGAGGTGCTCGGCGTGGTCAGGGCCACCACGGGCCGTCCCGAGCTCTGCTAGCCCGAGGGGCGACCCCCGGAACCCCCGAGAAGGGAGATTCTCATGCGCATCGATGACTGGCTCCTTGACATCCTGGCCTGCCCGGAATGCCATGCGCCGGTGCGGGTCGACGAGGATGCCAGCGAGCTCGTGTGCACCAGTGCCACCTGCGGGCTGGCCTACCCGGTTCGTGACGACATCCCGGTCCTTCTGGTCGAAGAGGCCAGGCGGCCGGACCATACAGCGTGAGCGACGACGTGGACGGCTGGGGCGGAGCGGACTTCGTGCTGGCCGCGGACCGGCTCGATACGCCCGACGTCATCGAGGCGGCGGATCCCGCGGACATGCTGCGGCAGGTGGCCTCGGCGGCGGCTCAAGTACGCACGGCGCTGCGGTCGTGCGCGGAGACCGACCTGTCGGCCTTCGCCCCGGACGCCAGGCCGCGCGCCATCGTCGTGGCGGGGATGGGCGGCTCGGGCCTGGCGGGTGAGATGCTCAACGCCATGACCGGGCTCAGCAGCCCGGTCCAGGTGGTGGTATCGCAGGGCGAGCGGCTGCCGGGCTGGGTCGGCGCGGCCGACGCGGTCCTCGCGGTGTCCTGCTCGGGGTCCACCCCGGAGACGCTGGCCATCGCGACCGAGGCAGCCAGGCGCGGTTGCCGGCTGGCCGGCGTCGGCTCCAAGGGATCCCCGCTGCACCGGATCGCCGAGCAGGCCCGCGCCCCGTTCGTCCCGTTGGTTCCGGTCGGCCTCCCGCGGTCGATGCTGTGGGCGCTGGCCATCCCGTTGCTTGTGATCGCCGATCGCCTGGGCGTGGCCCGGATCGGCCCGGACGTTTACGAGCTGGCGGCAAGCCGCCTGGAAGAGGTGTCCCACCAGTGCCGGCCCGCCAGCGAGTCGTTCGTCAATCCGGGTAAGTCACTGGCCCTCGACCTGGTCGGCACGGTGCCGATGGTGTGGGGCACCTCGGTGCTGAGCGGGGTCGCGGCGCGGCGGTTTGCCAGCCAGCTCAACGAGAACGCCAAGTACCCGGCCATCGCCGGAGTGCTGCCCGAGGCGGCGCACAACCAGGTCGCCGCGTTCGACGGGCCGTTCGCCCCGCGCTCGTCCCGGCTGTCCGCGCCGGGCGGCCAGGAGCCGGGCTCACCGCTGGTGAACCCGGATGACATGGCCGATATCCCGGGCATGTCTGGCTGGGACCTGGATTACGAGGAGACCGAGCAGGCCAGCGGCTTCACCGCGCTGCGGCTCGTGCTGATCGCCGATCCCGGTGAGAACCTGCGGGTCGGGGCGCAGCGGGCGGCGGTCACCGAGCTCGCGGGACAGCGCGGGGTGGGGATGTCCGAGCTTGCCATGGACGGCGAGCATCCCCTGGTGCGGCTGGCCGGCGTCATCCAGCTGACCGACTACGCGAGCGTCTACCTGGCCATCGCGTCCGGGATCGACCCGGGCCAGACCGTGGCGATCCAGGATCTTCAGACCCGGATCGAGTAACGCGAGTGCGGGTCCCCTGGCGTGAGATGAGGGCGGTGGTCGCCGCCTTTGCCGCCAACCTCGGCATCGCCGTGATCAAGTTCGTGGCCTTCCTGCTCACCGGGTCCGCGTCGATGCTGGCCGAGTCCGTGCACTCGGTCGCGGACACCGGCAACCAAGTACTGCTGTTCGTCGGACGAGGCCGGTCCATCCGGCCAGCGTCGGACGAGCACCCGTTCGGCTTCGGGCGCGAGCGGTATTTCTACGGCTTCGTGGTGTCGGTGATGCTGTTCACTGTCGGCGCGGCTTTCTCGGTTTACGACGGCGTGCACAAGATCCTGAACCCGGAGACGGTGCGCTCGCCTGGAATAGCCTTCGGCGTTCTCGCCCTGTCCGCGGTGCTGGAGGCGTTCTCGCTGCGCACCGGGATCGGGGAGGCGAACCGGGTCCGCGGCGACCGCAACTGGGGCACCTTCATCCGGCGGAGCAAGGCTCCGGAGCTCCCCGTGGTCCTGCTGGAGGACGTGGCCGCCCTGATCGGGCTGGCGTTCGCGTTCAGCGGGGTGGCGCTGTCGGTACTCACCGGCGACGGCCGATGGGACGGCGCGGGCTCGCTGGCCATCGGCGTCCTGCTCGCGACGGCCGCGGCCATCCTGGCGGTGGAGATGAAGAGCCTGCTCATCGGCGAGGCCGCCAGTCCCGACATGCAGCGGATGATCATCGCCGCGATCGAGGACGGGCCGGAGGTGGTCCGGGTCATCCACTTGCGGACCGTGCACATGAGTCCGGATGCGGTGCTGGTCGCCGCGAAGATCGCGATCCGCGAGAGCGATACCGCCGCGCAGATCACGGCCGGTATCGACGCCGCCGAGCGTCGTGTGCGCGCCGCCGTCCCCGTCGCCACGACGATCTACCTCGAGCCCGACATCTACCGCCCGCAGCAGCCCGACGACACCGACCCCTCGATCCGCGCCGTCCTGCGCAGCCGCTCATCCCGCCGCGAACGCCCCAAAAACCCCAGCCACCTCGCAGGCCCCGGCCAGGAAAAGGCCGCAGGCCCCGGCCAGGAAAAGGCCGCAGGCCCCGGCCAGGAAAGGCCCAGGGAACCCCAGCCCCGGCGTGACCAGTGAGTCCTGCCGGGTCGGCACGACGGCTGTCACCTCGAGTTCGGTGAGCGTGATGCCAGCCGGGACCGCCGCGGGCCATAGAACGTTCCTGGTCGCACGCCTCTCTTTGCACACCCCACGTCGCGCAGCGTCAACAAATATCCGGGAGGATTGGGGCTCAGCGGAGAGTTTTGTGCACGATAGGCCCCCCGGGCCACCCGGGAGCCCGAAAACACCCTGGAAAATCGGCAACCCCCTGTCTGAAAGCAACCCCGGTCAAGGGGCAACGGCTCAGCCGCGGGACAGCAGGCGGAGGGCGCGTTCTTTCTCGAAGTCGAGCGCCCGGCCTGGGGTGGCGGGGATGCGGCCGAGCCGGCGGCCGAGATCCGCGACGGCGGCCCGGACCTGCGGCTCGGCGAGTACCCGCAGGCTGAACGCCAGCGACGCGGGGCTGATGTCGTAGCGGCGCTCGAGTTCGAGCGCGGCGGCCACGGCCTCCAGGTCCGCCTCGCTGAACTGCCGGTGCGAAGGCCCGTGCAGACCGGCCGACTCCGGTGCGCCCGCCCGGCCGGCCGCGATGCCAGCCGCCAGGACGCCCGGGCCGGCTAGCTGGTCGCGGACCTGCGGCAGGAGACCGAGATCCTCACGGTAGCGGAGCATGCGAGCCGACGTGCCGAGCCGCCGGGCGGCCTCCGAGATGCGCATGAACACTGATTCTAACAATTTCGTGTCAAGAAGACGCCAGAACAAGTGCGGCGACCGCCTAGGCTCCCTTAGCGTGTGAACAGACACGAGCCGACTTAGGGAGAACGCATGTCCGCGGATCAGCTTCCGTACCAGGTTGCCGACCTTTCGCTCGCCGCCTTCGGGCGCAAGGAGATCCAGCTGGCCGAGCACGAGATGCCCGGGCTGATGGCGGTGCGCGCCGAGTACGCGCCCAGCCAGCCGCTGCGCGGGGCCAGGATCACCGGCTCCCTGCACATGACCGTGCAGACGGCGGTGCTGATCGAGACGCTGGTCGCGATCGGCGCACAGGTCCGCTGGGCCAGCTGCAACATCTTCTCCACCCAGGACCACGCGGCCGCCGCGGTCGCGGTCGGGCCGGATGGCACCCCCGATGACCCGAAGGGCATCCCGGTCTTCGCCTGGAAGGGCGAGACGCTCGAGGAGTACTGGCGCTGCACCGAGCTGGCCCTGACCTGGCCCGACGGCGACGGTCCGAACATGATCCTGGACGACGGCGGGGATGCCACCTTGTTTGTACACAAGGGCGCCGAGTACGAGAAGGCCGGCGGCGTCCCGTCGCCTGCCGCCGAGGACCCCGAGGAATGGGTGATCATCCTCGACCGGCTGCGCAACTCGCTGGCCGACCACCCAGACAAGTGGACGAAGGCCGCGCACAGCATCAAGGGCGTGACCGAGGAGACCACCACCGGCGTGCACCGTCTGTACGAGATGGCCCGGGCCGGCACGCTGCTGTTCCCGGCCATCAACGTCAACGACTCGGTGACGAAGTCCAAGTTCGACAACAAGTACGGCTGCCGCCACTCGCTCATCGACGGCATCAAGCGCGGCACCGACGTGCTGATCGGCGGCAAGGTCGCGGTGGTCTGCGGTTACGGCGATGTCGGCAAGGGGTGCTCGGAAAGCCTCCGCGGCCAGGGCGCCCGGGTGATCGTGACCGAGATCGACCCGATCTGCGCGCTGCAGGCGGCGATGGACGGCTACCAGGTAACGACGCTGGAGGACGTGCTCGAGACGGCCGACATCTTCGTCACCACCACGGGCAACCGTGACGTAATCACCGCCGAGCACATGAGCCGGATGAAGCACCAGGCGATCGTCGGCAACATCGGCCACTTCGACAACGAGATCGACATGGCCGGCCTGGCGAAGTGGCCGGGTGTCCGTCACATCAACATCAAGCCGCAGGTCGACGAGTGGTTCTTCGAGAATGGGCACGGCATCATCGTGCTGTCCGAGGGCCGCCTGCTGAACCTGGGCAACGCGACCGGACACCCGAGCTTCGTCATGTCCAACAGCTTCACCAACCAGGTGATCGCCCAGGTGGAGCTGTTCACCAGGACCGACGAGTATCCCCTCGGCGTGCATACGCTGCCCAAGCACCTGGACGAGAAGGTGGCCAGGCTGCACCTGGACGCGCTCGGCGTCAAGCTCAGCCAGCTGACCAAGGAGCAGGCAGACTACATCGGCGTCAGCGTCGACGGCCCGTACAAGCCGGAGCACTACCGTTACTGACATCGCCGACGCGGGACTCGCCGCCGAGGGCGATGCCCGCATCCGTTACGCCGAACGGGCCATGCCCCTGCTGGCCGCGCTGATGGAGCGGTTTGCCGGGGAACGGCCCTTCGACGGGCTCGGCATCGCCGCCTGCCTGCACATCACGGCCGAGACCGCCATGCTGGTCCGGTTGCTGCGGGCGGGCGGCGCGGCCGTCTCGCTCGCGGCGTCCAACCCGCTGTCGACGCAGGACGACATCGCGGCAGCGCTCGCGGTCAGGTACGGGATAGCGGTCTTCGCCCGCGCCGGGGTCGACCGGCGTGGCTACTACCGCCATATCGAGCTGGCCCTGGCCGACGCCGCGGATGGCCAGAAAATGGTCATCGACGACGGCGGTGACCTGGTCAACACGCTGCACACGCGGGCCGCGGCGCTGCTGCCCAGCGTCCTGGGCGGCTGCGAGTCGACCACCACGGGCGTGATCAGGCTGCGCCGGATGGCCGCCGAGGGCGCACTCGCCTTCCCGGTGATCGCGGCCAACGACACCGCGACCAAGCGCATGGTGGACAATACCTGCGGGACGGGGCAGTCCGCCATCGACGGCATCCTGCGCGCCACCAATACGCTGCTGGCGGGCAAGACCGTGGTCGTGGCCGGGTTCGGGGCCAGCGGCCGCGGGGTGGCCGAGCGCGCCCGCGGCTTCGGCGCGCAGGTGATCGTTACGGAGGTCGACCCGGTAAGAGCGCTGGACGCCTCGCTGCGCGGCTTCCGCGTGCTGCCGATGGCCCAGGCCGCGCCGCTCGGCGAGGTGTTCGTCACCGCGACGGGCTCTGTCGACGTCATAGACGCCGCGCACCTCGCCGTCATGCGCGACGGCGCGATCCTGGCCAACGCGGGGCACTTCGACGTAGAGATCGACGTACGGGCGCTAGCCGGGCTGGCCGTGGCGGTGCACCCGGACGTGCGGCCGCACGTCGACGCCTACGACCTCGGCGACGGCCGGACCCTCCTGCTGCTGGCCGAAGGGCGGGTGGTGAACCTGGTCGCGGCCGAAGGCCATCCACCCGAGGTGATGGACCTGGCCTTCGGCATCGAGGCGCTCGCTCTGGCCTGGCTAGCCGGGGCTGTGCTGAGAAACACGGGTGACAAGCTCCCGGCCGGGGTGCACGAAGTGCCCGCGGACATCGACTCCGAGGCCGCCGGCCTGGTGCTGGCCACCACGGGCAGGTCGATCGACACGCTCACCCCCGCGCAGCTGTCCTACCGGGAGTCGTGGCGCATCGGCTCCTGAGGCGTTCAGCCCGGTGAGGCGTTCAGGCCCGGTGAGGCGTTCAGGCCCGGCTTGCGGCCCGGGCGGGCATCGCGACGGACGTGGTGTCCTTGTCCTGGCCGCCCGTTTCCGCGGCGCCTGGGGACGGCAGCCGGGACAAGAACAACCATCCGACCAGCCCGATCGGGTACACGAAGTACCCCCACCGGGTGGCGGGCGCCAGCGTGAACATCACCGTGAGCCCGAGCGCAAGGCGCCACGCCGCGCCCCGCGGGCCTGCCGGCGGCCGGACGATGAGCGAGACGGCGAAGCCGAGCCCGGCCGCGACCAGCAGGCCGACCGCGGCCCAGTGGCCCGCCATGCCGGTCATGGCCAGCAGGTGCCCGGGCAGCGGGCTGGCCGCGGGCGTCTTGTGCTTGGTCAGGCCGAGCGGGAACAGCACGGTGTTCTGCAGGAACGCATAAGGGTGCGCCAGGGCCACGGGTGCCATCGCGGCGGCCAACACCACGGCCACACCGACTGTGACCGCGACAAAGCGCCAGGCCGACTTGGCCGCGTCCCGGGCGGCCACCATCGCGGCGAAGACCGGCACTGCGGGCCAGGCGGTCGCCTTCATCGCGCACGCCACGCCGAGGGCCGCCGCCGCGCGGAACAACCCCGACGGGCGGGCGATCAGCGCCAGGGTGAGGAACAGCAGCGCGATGACCGGCGGGTCGGTGATGCCGACCGCCAGCGGGAACGCGATCACCGGAGAGGCGGCGAAGAAGACGGTGGACAGCATGATGTTGTACCGGCACGAGTCGCAGTGCCGGTGCGGCGCCGCGACCATGAAGGCCGCCCAGATCAGGGCGATGGAGACGGCCGTGAGCCACAGCCGGGGGTCGGCGAACAGGCCGGTCGCGCCCAGCGCCTTCGGCATGCCGAACACCGCCATGACCGGCAGGTACGGGTTGTAGGACAGCCAGTTGTCCAGTTGCCCCTGCAGCAGGTACGGCGTACCGTGCTGCAGCAGCAGCGCCGCCGAGCGCGAGATGACCTGGACCTCGGGCGTCGGCTTGACCCGGGTGACCAGCCAGGTCACCGGCGCGGCGAGCGCCCCGGCCAGGGAGACGAGCATCGGCCAGATGAGCGGCACCTTAGTGTGCCGGGTCAGCCAGAGGACGAGCGTCGTCAACCCGTAGCCGACGGCCGCCCAGATGGCCCAGGTCCGGTCCGCGTGGCCAGTGTCCACGGCCAGCGCGATAGCGTAGACGGTGAATGCCCCGTTCGCGGCGAGGAGCCGGCTCCGACTGAGCCAGTGCTGGTGGACTGGCGCCGGGTGCTGGTTGCCTTCTACCTGGATTCGTTCCTTCTCTATCTGCGTGCGTTCCACTGTGCCGGTACCCGCCCGTCCACGCGATATTCCCCTGTTGCTGGTTCAGTTGTCTCCAATGAAGACCGGTAGAACTGCCCCCGAAAGCAGGTAAATCAGCCTACCACTCAGGTGCTACCGAGCCGCCTTTCGGGTTGCGGACAGGTATCGCGGCTATGGCAGTTTCCAGTCGACCGGCTCGGCGCCTTGCTGTTCAAGGAGCTGATTGGCTCGGCTGAACGGATGGGAGCCGAAGAAGCCGTTATTGGCCGAATACGGGCTCGGGTGCGCCGACTCGATGCAGCCGATGCTCGCGTCGCTGGCCGGGGCGAGCAGCGGCACCAGCGTCCGCGCGTCGCGGCCCCACAATATCGCGACCAGCGGTGCCGTTTTCTCGCCCGCCTTCCGGGCCGCCAGCGCCCGGATGGCCTGCTCGGTCACTTCCTCCCAGCCCTTGCCCCGGTGCGAGCCCGGCTTGCCCGGCTGGACGGTGAGCACCCGGTTCAGCAGCAGCACCCCGCGTTCGCTCCACGGGGTCAGGTCCCCGTTCGCGGGCGCCGGGTATCCGAGGTCCGCGGAGTACTCGGTGAAGATGTTGACCAGGCTTGGCGGCAGCCGCCGCACGTCCGGCGCGACCGAGAAGCTCAGGCCGACCGGGTTCCCGGGCGTCGGGTAGGGGTCCTGGCCGACGATGAGCACGCGGACATCGGCGAACGGCTGCTTGAACGCCCGCAGCACGTTCTCGCCCGAAGGCAGGTACCTGCGCCCAGCGGCGACCTCGGCCCGCAGGAAGTCGCCCATGGCGACGATCCGGTCCGCGACCGGCTCAAGCGCCTCGGCCCAGCCCGCGTCGATGATGTTACGCAACGGCTCCGCCATGGGCAGCACTCTAGCCCCGGCCACTGACAAGACGAGGGTCAAAACCTGTTGGGGTGCCGCCCGCTTCCACCACGGCGGAGCCGGCGGGCAGGCCGCGCTGGCGGAACCACTTGCAGCGGATGCGGGGGCGTTGTTCTCGAAGTAGCCCAGGGCGGTGTCCTGTTCGTCTTTCTTGATGCCGTCGGGCGGGAAGGCGCGGGCGGCGCGGCAGATGCCGCCGGTGTCTCGGTAGCCCAGGTCTTCCGCGCGGGCGGCGAGCCATTCGTCTTTCCGGCCGGGCGTGCCGCTACTTCCCGGATGCCTGGTGGCCGGCTGAAAACCTGTTGCGGCGGAGGGGAGCCGCGCGGAAGGCTGCTGCGGTGGATCTCGACAGCGCGGCGCAGGAGTGGCAGGCGCACGGGTTCGTGATTTTCCCTGGGTTCGTCCCGGCCGCGGAGCTGAAAGCCGCGCTAGACGAGCTGCCGGCCATGTACCCCACCGCCGAAGGATTCCATGACGGTACCGACGAGCGGCGAGACAGGCTCACCGTGGACGAGTGGGCGGGGATCGGCAGCTTCCCGTTCCGGGGCGTCGAGCTGAGCCTCCTCGCCGTCAGCGACCGCGTCATTGACCTCGCAGAGACCCTGCTCGCAGACAGGGACCTGCGGATCTCCTCGGCCGAGGCGTGGGCGAAGTACACCGGCGCCGCCGACTACGACCAGCCGCTGCACCGGGACTATCTCAACCACACGCTGATGGTTCCCGCGGATGACCCGCGGTTCCGGCAGCTGGAAATGTTCGTTTACCTCGTCGACGTCCCCGAGGAACTCGGGCCGCCGAGCATGCTGTCCCGTACCCGGACGACGGGGCTACCCGCGAAGCCGAACTGGTACCCGCGCGAAGGCGGCGCCGACGCCGAAGGAGGCTGGGTCGAGACCGCCGGAAGTCCGGATCTCTACGATGCCGAGGTCCGCGCCGCGGGGCCGGCGGGCACGGTCGTCGCCTGGGCGCCGGGAACCTTCCATCGCGGCACCGCCCTGACCTTGCCCCGCGGCGCCCGCTACACGATCCACCTCGCCTACCGGCCGGCCCGTGCCGAGTGGGGCCAGCGGATGCCCTGGGTCAGCCGCAGCCACGAACTCGAGTGGTACCGGTTCGCGCACCGGGCGACACCACGGCAGCTCGCGCTCTTCGGCTTCCCGCCGCCCGGTCACCCGTACTGGACCCAAGCCACCCTCGCCGGCACGGCGCAACGGTACCCCGGCCTGAATATGACCCCGTGGCGGCAGGCGCTGTGCGGCGAGGCGTGACCTGGCGATGATGTAAAGGTGCGTGCCAGTTGCGCAGTGCGATCATGGCGGGGCGATCATGGCGGGGCGATCATGGCGGGGCGATCATGGCGGGTGCGATCGTGGCGGGCGACGGGTGGATGAGGTAGCGGCGCCGCTCCCGGCCTGCCGTTTCCCGGACCGCCGCGGTCTCCGCGGGCCCCCGGCCCTCGGGGGTGGATTGGGTTTGATTTACCTAGTTGTCGGAAAAGCTATCCGTGAACCGGTGTCAGTGGCTGGTAAATGACGGTAGCCTGCGTCCACGCAGAGTCAACCACATGGAACGATGGGGCCTCATGAAAGGTCGTGTTCTTGTCGTCGATGACGACGCCGCCCTCGCCGAGATGCTCGGGATCGTGCTTCGCGGTGAGGGGTTCGAGCCGACTTTCGTCTCCGACGGCGACAAGGCGGTCGAGGTTTTCCGGGATTCCCGGCCCGACTTGGTCCTCCTTGACCTGATGCTCCCCGGCTCCGACGGAATTGACGTGTGCCGTCAGATCCGGGCCGAGTCCGGGGTGCCCATCGTCATGCTGACGGCGAAGACCGACACCGTGGACGTGGTCCTGGGCCTTGAATCCGGCGCCGACGATTATATCGTCAAGCCGTTCAAGTCCAAGGAACTGGTCGCCCGGGTCCGGGCCAGGCTGCGCCGGACCGACGAGCCCGCGCCCGAAATGCTCCAGATCGGCGACATCGTCATCGACGTGGCCGGCCATTCGGTGAAGCGCGAGGGGGAGACGCTCAACCTCACCCCGCTCGAGTTCGACCTGCTGGTGGCGCTGGCCCGCAAGCCGAGGCAGGTCTTCACCAGGGAAGTCCTGCTCGAGCAGGTCTGGGGTTACCGGCACGCCGCGGACACCAGGCTGGTCAACGTGCACGTGCAGCGGCTGCGCGCGAAGATCGAGAAGGACCCCGAGCATCCCGAGATCGTCGTGACGGTCCGCGGTGTCGGCTACAAGGCGGGGCCTGGCTGAGTCCAGGTTCATGAAGGTGGCACTGGCACGAGCGGGCAGGCAGCGTAACTGGATCACTGCCTTCCGTCGGTCGGCTTACGGCCGGGCCATCATCCGGCGGCTGCCGGCCCGGCTCAAGCGCTGGCTGCGGGCCGGGCGCCGGTGGCAGCGGGGCGCTGTGGCGCAGGTGAAGATGCGCTGGCATCGTTCGCTGCAGCTGCGGGTGGTATCGACCACCCTGGTCCTTTCCGTCCTGGTTATCGCGGTGCTCGGCTTTTTCCTGATTCAGTCGATCGCCGCCGGGCTGCTCAATAGCGCGGAGACCGCCGCGGACGCTCAGGTCAGGAACGGCCTGACGTCCGCGGTCAATCAGTCCGCCGTCAACGTGCTCGCCATGCCTCCTCCTGGCAACGCGAGCGTGGCGAAGACCACCGCAAGGACGTTGCAGCAGGCGAGCGGGAATACCGGCAGCTACCTGGTCTTCATCCGGCTGACCAACATTCCCGCCGCCACCGTGCACTGGGTCGGCCAGACCGATGTCAACATCGGCGAGACCATCCCGCCGACTCTGATCACCAAGGTGACGGCAGAGCAGCAGAGCCAGCGGTACGACAACCAGAACATCACCATCGCGCCGCCGGTCTACGAGCCGACCACGCTGGTCTACAACCCAGGACAGGGCACCTCGGTGCCCGCCCTCGCCGTCGGGGTGCCGCTCGGCACGTACTACCAGCTGTATTACGTGTTCCCGTTCACCCAGCAGCAGGCGACCCTGCTGCTGGTGCAGCGCATCCTGGTCGGCGTGGGCCTCGCGCTTGTAGTGCTGCTGGCCGCGATCGCGTCGCTGGTCACCCGGTGGGTGGTGCTGCCCGTCCGGCACGCGGCCCAGGCGGCCCAGCGCCTGTCGGCCGGGCACCTGGGAGAGCGCATGCAGGTACTCGGGGTGGACGACCTCGCCGCGCTGGCGACGTCGTTCAACGAGATGGCGGCCAGCCTGCAGGGCAAGCTCCGCGAGCTCGAGGAACTCTCTAACGTGCAGCGGCAGTTCGTCTCCGACGTGTCGCACGAGCTCAGGACGCCGCTTTCTACCATCAAGATGGCCGCCGACCTGCTTTTCGAGTCCCGTGAGGAGCTCGACCCGGCGGGCGCCCGGTCGGCGGAGCTGCTGCAGAGCCAACTCGAGCGGTTCGAGTCGCTGCTCGTCGACCTGCTCGAGATCAGCCGGTTCGACGCGGGCGCGGCCACCCTGGAGGCCGAACTCGTGGACGTGTGCGACCTGGTGCGGCGTTCCGCCGACGACGCGCAGCAGCTCGCCGAGCGTCGCGGCAGCCGGATCGAGTTCAGGCTGCCCGCGACCGGATGCTTCGCCGAGGCGGACCGCCGCCGGGTGGAACGCATCCTGCGCAACATCCTGGTAAACGCGGTCGAACACGGCGAGGGCAAAAACGTGGTGGTCACCACCGCCATTGATAGCGACGCGGTCGCCGTCTCGGTCCGGGACTACGGCGTGGGGCTGCGGCCGGGCGAGGAGCAGAAGGTCTTTGACCGGTTCTGGCGGGCCGACCCGGCCCGGGCCCGGACCATCGGCGGCAGCGGCCTGGGCCTGGCCATCTCGCTGGAGGACGCGCTGCTGCACGGCGGCTGGCTGCAGGCCTGGGGTGAACGCGGCAAGGGTTCGGTGTTCCGGTTGACCCTGCCGCGGGTCGCCGGGCATGCCCTCGCGGGCTCGCCGCTGCCGCTCGGCCCGGACGAGGCGGAGATCGCCACCAGCCTGAACGGGAGCCCGTACCCCGCCAGCGAGGTCACCGGGGTGATCTCGCATGGCTAGGACCGGCTGGGCCCGCCCGGGGACTGGCCGCCCGGGGACAGTGCGGTGGCCGGCCCGCGCTCGCCTGGCGTGCGTGCTGGTGGCCGTGGTCGCGTCCCTGGCGGGCTGCGTGGGCATGCGCAACAGCGGCTCGCCCGGCACGTTCGGCGCCATCCCGCAGGACACGGCGCCGGATTTCAACTTCATCGGGGCCATCCCGGCCGGGCCCTCGCCGAACTGGACCCCGCGCGAGATCGTGACGGGATTCCTCAACGCGAGCGCCAGCTACCCAACCTATTCCGATGTCGCCAAGGAGTACCTGGACGGCGCGGCCAGCAAGAGGTGGAATCCGGGCTGGTCGGTTCAGGTGGTCGATCAGGTCGACCTGCCCCCTCGGGCCGCCATCCAGCGTGGCGGCCGGTACGCCACGGTGGACGTCTCGGGCACGGTTCAGGCATCGTTCGACGGATCTGGCCAGTACGTCGGGGCCCAGCAGGGCGGCGGGGCGCCGCTGGCAAACCAGGTATTCCACTTGGTCAAGGTGAACGGCCAATGGCGAATCGCCAATCCGCTGCCCCTTGGCCGGATGCTGACTGAGCCTGATTTCGCGTCCGTCTACAAGCCGCAGGATCTGTACTTCTTCGACCCGGGCGGACAGGTGCTCGTACCCGACTCGGTGTTCGTGCCGGTGGCAACCTCGCCGACGTTGCTGGTGACTAACCTGGTCGGGGCGCTCCTGAATGATCCGCAGTCACAATGGCTGAGGACTGAGACCGGCCCCGTGCCCCCCGCTATCACCGAGTTTCCCCCCCGAACCACGATCAGCGTGACGGTTGTCGGGACCACCGCGACGGTGAATCTCGGCGGGGCGGCGGCGACCGCCGATGACCTCGTCCGCAAGCAGATTTCCGCGCAACTGCTCTGGACCCTGGCCGGGCAGCAGGCCAGCCTGCCGATTCAGGCGGTCCAGCTCGAGATCAACGGCAAGTCGTGGATACCGACCACCCCACCCTGCCCGGGCGCCGTCGGCCAGAGCCAGGGTCCCGCGCAGAAGCTGAATATGTACAGCTGTTACAACCCGTACCCAGCCGCGGACTCGACCAGCTTCTACTACGTCGGCCACGGGCAGGCCTGGTCGCGATGCGCCGCGGAGTCTCAGGTGACCGAGGGCTCCATCAGCTCGGTCGTCCCGGTCTTCGGCCGGACGGGTGCGGCCAAGCTCAACCAGTCCTGCGGGGTCTCGGAGCAGGCCAATTCCCAGGCCATGCCGCCGCCTCAGCCCCGCAGCGTACCCGGCCTGTCCCGGGTGGCGGTGTCGCCAGGCAACCAGTACGCGGCGGGCGTCTCGGCTGGCGGGAAGACCGTTGACGTGTGGGCGTCGGGCGGCGTTAAGCCATCCAATTCCATGACCACGTCGGGCGTCACCGCGATGAGCTGGGATCGCAGCGGCTTCCTCTGGATAGCCCAGGACGGCGCCACCTGGGCTGTCCCGCAGACCAGCAACGGCAGCAGCAATGCGCCGATCCCCAACGCCTTCAGCGGGAAGATCATCGGCCTGGGCATCGCCCCCGATGGAGTCCGGGTCGCGGCCATCGCGCAGACCGGGTCGGGTCGCCTGCTCGAGCTCGCAGCCATCGACCGTGGCCTCCAGACCTCCGCCCAGCGGGAAACCCCCACCAGCCGCACTGCCACCGGACCCTCGTCCATCGGACAGCCGGTCCTGCTCGGCCCCAACATCACCAATCCGATCGCCCTGACCTGGTACGATGCCGACGACCTGCTTGTGCTCGACGGCACGAGCAACGGGAGCACCCTGTGGGAGGTTCCGGTGGACGGGCAGCCGGCCACCAAACTGCCGGGTGTCCTGCCGGTCGCGGTCTCCATCAGCGCGGATGGCCCTTTGAACGCCCTGGTGCTCGGGCTGTCGGACGGCGGGATAGAGGTCTCGGCGAGCCTCGAGGGGCCCTGGCAGCCGCTCGGCAGCGGCGGCCAGAACCCGGCCTTCCCGGTCCCGGTGAACCCCGTCCCGGCGCAATCGTAATCACCCGCTGCAGCGGTGCCGGCGAACCGGCGTGCGGCCCGGGCCCGGGCCCATACCCACGTTATGCAGCCGTTATGTGACAATTTGCGATCAATCGCCTACAAGTCCCACCTGACATTCACGCTCCGGCGAGCTAGCGTTCATTCATGGCACTCGCCCGGGCCCGTGGTTGCGCCGGACGTGGCGCCCCGCCGGGGCACCACGGCAGGCAAGCCGATGCCAGCCGCAGGCGAAACGGCCCACGTAAGGCGACTTCTCGTCGACTGATCACGGTGCGGCTTAGAAGTAAGCCCTGCCTCGCCGGGAGATACCGAGTCTCCCGGACCGGGAGAAGGGTAGTAGTGGCTATAGAGCCGCGAACCCCTCAGCAGGCGAATGTGGGGTCGAAGACCAGGTCGGCCGGGCGGGTGCCACCCACCTCACGCAGACACTGCTCAATCGGGTCACGCTTCATCGGATTGAGCGAAATCGGACTGGAAGGGGGATCATGATGGAAGTCATAGTCAGGGGACGCCACATCACCGTCCCGGCACGTTTCCGTCAGCACGCCGCCGCCAAGCTAGCCAAGCTGGAGAAGCTGGACCAAAAGGCGATACGGATCGACGTGGAGGTCTCCGAGGAGCGCAACCCGAGGCAGTCTGATCGCCGTGAACGCGTCGAGCTGACGATACGGTCTCGTGGCCCCGCGATCAGAGCTGAGGCAGCCGCGGATGACAGGTACACCGCGCTGGACCTTGCCTTCGCCAAGCTCGAGTCCAGGCTCCGGCGAGCCGCCGACCGACGCAAGGTCAAGCACGGGGACAACGACACGGTACGGATGCCGGGCACCCTGGCCATGGCGGAGTCGGCAGCGGCTGCAGCGCCGCTGGTGCCTGCCTCCGGGCCCGCGTCGGCCTCCTCCGCCATGAACGGCGAGGGCCAGGCCGAACCCGAGAGCGGCCTCGTCCCCATCCAGATGGAGGGTGACGGCCCGCTGATCCTGCGCGAGAAGGTACACGCGGCCCGGCCGATGACCATCGACCAGGCCCTGCTCGAGATGGAACTCGTCGGCCACGACTTCTACCTGTTCCACGACCGCGAGTGCGACCGCTTCAGCGTCGTCTACCGCCGTCGCGGCTACGACTACGGGGTGATCCGCCTGGTCGAAGAGTAATTTCCGGGTCGGCCGGGATCAGAATTCCCGGACGGAAATTTCACGATGCATGCCGGGCACGGTTTGATCGGATCCTGAGGGGTGTGCCCGGCTTGCATCATGGCCCCGGGTCGGCGAGAGTCAGATCACATGACGGTTCGTGCCGATCAAGGTCAGCCTGGCCGCCTGGTTAGGCTGATGCGGGTGAGTTCCCCGAGGGAGGCAACGAAGTGAGCGCCATGAGCGACAGGGCGGTGGCTGCTGCTCGGCGGTCAGTGAAGGAGGATGGGGAGGTGGGTGGGAAGCGTCCGGAGCCCATCCGGGTGCTGATCGCCGACGATCATGCGTTGTTCCGGCGCGGCCTGGAGATGGTCCTGGAGGAAGAGGACGACATCGATCTGGTCGGGCAGGCGAGCGACGGGACCGAGGCGGTGGCCGTAGCCGGCGAGTCGCTGCCCGACGTCGTGCTCATGGACATCCGGATGCCGAAGAGCAGCGGCATCGAGGCGTGCCGGGCGACCAAGGAGGTCGCGCCGAGCGCGAAGATCGTGATGCTGACGATCAGCGACGAGGAAGAGGACCTGTTCGAGGCGATCCGGGCGGGCGCCAGCGGCTACCTGCTGAAGGACATCCCGCTGGACGAGGTGGCCGAGGCGGTCCGCGCCGTTCACGGCGGCCAGTCGCTGATCAACCCCTCGATGGCGGGCAAGCTGCTCAGCGAGTTCGCGACGCTGGCCAAGCGCGACTCCGAGGAAGAGCGGGTGCAGCACGTCGCCCCGCCCAAGCTCACGGACCGTGAGATGGAGGTGCTCAAGCTCGTCGCGCGCGGCATGAACAACCGGGACATCGCCAAGGAGCTTTTCATCTCGGAGAACACGGTGAAGAACCACGTCAGGAACATCCTGGAGAAGCTGCAGATCCACTCCCGGATGGAAGCCGTGATGATCGCCGTCCGGCAGAAGCTGATCGAGTTCTCCTAACCTGCCTTCGCTCGGAGGCCTCCTTCAGCCCGCTCGAGCCAGCGCAGCTGCGAGGCGTGAGGCGTACTGGGCGGGCTCGACTTGCTCTAGGCGCACGTCGTCGCAGCCGACCCAGCTGGCCGCCTCCCGCAGGGCCTCGGCCATCGGTTCGGCTGCGACGGCGCGTTCCAGCGAGACCTTGCGCGCGACCAGGGTCCTGCCTTCCCGGGCCGGATCGACCCGGCCCGCCAGCTGCCCGCCCGCGAGCAGGGGCATCGTGAAGTAGCCGTGGACCCGCTTGTGCTTCGGCACGTACGCCTCGAGGCTGTGCTCGAAGCCGAACATCTGCCGGGTCCGCCTGCGGTCCCAGATCAGCGAGTCGAAGGGCGAGAGCAGCGTGACGCGGTGCCGCCCGCGGCGCCCGGCGGACGCCTCGGCCAGCGCCGCCGGATCAGCCCAGCCCGCCGTGGCTCTGCCCGCGGTGCCCGGTCCTGCAGCGCCTGAACTCGCGGTGCCCGGTCTCGCGGTGCCCGGTCTCGCGGTGCCCGGTCCCGCAGCGCCTGGACTCGCGATCGAGACCGGGATCAGGCCCGCCGCCAGCGCCGCGTCGGCCACCAGCCGCGTGTGCTGGGATTTCTCGCTGGTGAGGGAGTTCAGCCGGTGATAGTCGACCAGGTCCGCGTAGGTGACCACGCCGAGCGCGCGAGCGGTGACGCCCGCCAGGTAGGCCAGGCACTCGGGGTCGGACGGCTCCGCGCCGAGCAACTCCGCCGGCAGCACTCGCTCGGGCAGGTCGTAGACCCGCCGCCAGCCGGTCCGCCGCACGCAGATGACGTCGCCGGTGTCGAGCAGCCATTCCACCGCGATCTTGACCTGCGACCAGTCCCACCACGGGCCGCCTGCCTTGGCCCCGCCCAGCTGGGTCGCGGTCAGCGGCCCCTCGGCGCGCAGCCGGGCCAGCACCTTGTCGCAGGTTTCCTGGTGGATCTGGTGCCAGCGGACGCCCCTGGCCCGCAGCGCGCGGCGGCGGAAGGCGAAGTATGGCCACTGCTCGATCGGCAGCACGCTGGCCGCATGCGCCCAGTACTCGAAGGCGGCGGGCTTGGTGGCGTGCCAGTAGGCCTGCTCGATCTGCGGCCTCGCGACCGGCCCGAGGCGCGCGTAGGCCACCAGCTCGTGCGAGCGCGCCAGCACGCTGATCGTGTCCAGTTGCACGGCGCCGACCCGGCGGAGCATGGCGGCGACCCCCGGCCGGGAGCGGTTCCACGAGTTCGCGCCCAGGAACCCCTGGGCGCGCAGCGTCATCCGGCGGACCTCATCGGGGGCAAGCGTCACCTCCGCGGCGGGAGCGTCCAGACCCATGATCGACAGCGTAACCTGCGGCTACGACATTTCCGGGGCGCCCAGGAAGGCCAGCGAAACGATGAGCGAAAGGAGAAACCCGGCCCGTTCGGGATGAATCTTTTTAATACCAGTCGTCGAGAATGTGCACCGACAGTGCCATGATGCCGCCGATGACCACGATCCCGGCACCGGTCCAGAAAAGCCACCACTTCGGGCTGGGGACCATCGCGACCCCGCCGACGACGAAGCCGATGATGATGATCGAGACCGCGACCCAGGAGGCCGGTCGGCCGTGGTGCGCCTCGTGCGTGGTCGGCCCGCCCGTCTGTGCGTCAAGGCCGTGCGCTCCGGTGTTTCCCGCCGCGTCCGCCATGGTCCCCGATGCCGCCTGCTCGGTCACTCGCAGCTCCTCTCCTCGCTAAGGCTCCTATTATTCTCCGTGAAGTGCGAGACTTAGCACCAGCCGGCCCCTCAAAGCCCGGCTCACGGGGGCTGCCGATCTCACGGGCTCGCCTGCGACTCGGTTTGGTGCCTCATCTCGCCTACCATGACATGTTGAGGCAGTGAACGGGAGCCGGACACGGTCACCAGCCATTATGAGGTCAGACGATCCGCGAGGAGCGCGACGAGAAGTGCCACCCATACTCGATAGTGTCCTTCGCGCCGGCGAAGGCAGGATCCTGCGCAAGCTGAAGCGGATCAGCGAGCAGATCAACTCCATTGAAGACGACTTCGTCGCGATGAGCGATGCCGAGCTGCGGGCCATGACCGATGAGTTCCGGCAGCGGTACGCCGACGGCGAAACGCTCGACGATCTGCTGCCTGAGGCCTTCGCCGCCGTGCGCGAGGCTGCCCAGCGCACCCTTGGCCAGCGGGCCTTCGACGTCCAGCTGATGGGCAGCGCGGCGCTGCACCTGGGCAACATCGCGGAGATGAAGACCGGCGAGGGCAAGACGCTCACCGGCGTGTTCCCGGCCTACCTCAACGCGATCGCCGGGCAGGGCGTCCATGTCGTCACGGTCAACGACTACCTAGCCAAGCGCGACTCCGAGTGGATGGGGCGGGTGCACCACTTCCTGGGGCTCGAGGTGGGCGTGATCCTCGCGGACATGGACCCCCCCACGCGCCGCAAGCAGTACGCCGCCGACATCACCTACGGCACCAACAACGAGTTCGGCTTCGACTACCTGCGTGACAACATGGCCTGGCAGCTCGAGGACTGCGTGCAGCGCGGCCACAGCTACGCGATCGTCGACGAGGTGGACTCGATCCTGATCGACGAGGCGCGGACGCCGCTGATTATCAGCGGCCCGGCCGAGCAGAGCCCGCGCTGGTACACCGAGTTCGCCAAGATTGCGCCCCGGCTGCGCCGCGGCGAGGACGGCGAGGGCGACTACGAGGTCGACGAGAAGAAGAAGACCATCGGCATCATGGAATCGGGCGTCGAGAAGGTCGAGGACTGGCTCGGCATCGACAACCTCTACGACCCGGTCAACACGCCGCTGGTCAGCTTCCTGAACAACTCCATCAAGGCCAAGGAGCTGTACAAGAAGGACAAGGACTACGTCGTGATGAACGGCGAGATCCTGATCGTGGACGAGTTCACCGGCCGCATCCTGCACGGCAGGCGCTACAACGAGGGCATGCACCAGGCCATCGAGGCCAAGGAGGGGGTGGCGATCAAGGACGAGAACCAGACCCTCGCCACCATCACCCTGCAGAACTACTTCCGGCTTTACGACAAGCTGTCCGGCATGACCGGCACGGCCATGACCGAGGCCGCCGAGTTCCATCAGATCTACAAGCTCGGCGTGGTCCCGATCCCGACCAACATGCCAATGATCCGCGACGACCAGGCCGACGTCATCTACCAGACGGCCCAGGCCAAGTTCGAGGCGTGCGTCGAGGACATCGCCGAGCGAGTCCAGGCCGGGCAGCCCGTCCTGGTCGGCACCACGAGCGTGGAGAAGTCCGAGATCTTGTCCCGGATGCTCAAGCGGCGCGGTGTCCCGCACGAGGTGCTGAACGCCAAGCACCACGAGCGTGAGGCGACGATCGTCGCTCAGGCCGGGCGGCGCGGCGCGGTCACCGTGGCCACCAACATGGCCGGCCGCGGCACCGACATCATGCTCGGCGGCAACCCCGAGTTCATCGCCGACGCCGAGCTGCACCAGCGCGGCCTGTCCCCGGTCGAGACGCCGGAAGACTACGAGATGGCCTGGCCGGAGGCGGTGGCGAAGGCCAAGCGCGCGGTGGCCGAGGAGCACGAGGAGGTCGTCGCGGCGGGCGGCCTGTACGTGCTCGGGACCGAGCGGCATGAGTCGCGGCGCATCGACAACCAGCTGCGCGGCCGGTCCGGGCGCCAGGGCGACCCGGGCGAGAGCCGCTTCTACCTGTCGCTCGAAGACGACCTGATGCGGATGTTCAACTCCGAGCGGGTCGGGGCCATCATGGAACGGCTGAGCATCCCGCCGGACGTCCCAGTCGAGTCCAAGGTCGTGACCCGGGCCATTAGGTCCGCGCAGACCCAAGTCGAGCAGCAGAACTTCGAGATCCGCAAGGACGTGCTCAAGTACGACGACGTGCTGAACCGCCAGCGCAAGGTCATCTACGGCGAGCGCCGCACGGTGCTCGAGGGCGCTGACCTGCACGAGCAGATCGGCGAGATGGTCGACGAGGTGACCGCCGGGTACGTCGCGGGCGCCACCGGCGAGGGCTATCCGGAGGAGTGGGACCTGGACAAGCTCTGGCAGGCTTTCCGGCAGCTGTACCCGGTCAGCATCTCCATCGATGACGTCATCGAGGACGCGGGCGGCGACCGAGCCGGGCTGACCGGCGAGTTCATCACCGAGGCGGTCATTGCCGACGCCCAGGCCGCGTACGAGCGGCGTGAGCAGGAGTTTGGTTCGGAAGTTATGCGTGAGGTCGAACGCCGGGTGGTGCTGTCCGTGCTCGACCGGAAGTGGCGCGAGCACCTGTACGAGATGGACTACCTGCGTGAGGGCATCGGCCTGCGGGGCTACGGACAGCGCGACCCGCTGATCGAGTATCAGCGCGAGGGCTACGACATGTTCAGCGCCATGATGGAAGGGATCAAGGAAGAATCCGTCGGGCACCTGTTCAACCTGGAGATCCAGGTCCAGGAGAACCCGATCGTCGAGGAGGGCGGCGCGGCCGGCGGCCTGCCGCCCGCCACCCCGGCTGGCTCCGGTCCCGGCGGTGCTGCTCCCGGCGGTGCCGTTACCGGCGGTGCCGCTCCCGGTGGCGCTACTTCTGGTCCCGCTCCTGGCGGTGCTGCTCCTGGTGGTGCTGCTCCTGGTGGTGCTGCTCCTGGTGGTGCTGCTCCTGGTGGTGCTGCTCCTGGTGGTGCTGCTCCTGGTGGTGCTCGGCAGGGTACCCGTCGTGGGGTGCCCGCGCAGGGTCGCCCGGGGGCGCAGGCCGGAAGTGGCACGCGGGCCGGGGCCGGCGCTGGCCGTGGCGCCCAGAGTGGGACCGCGGCGCCCAAGCGGGACGGCCGCACCAGCGGCGCCCAGGCGCCCAAGCGGGACGGCCGGGCCGGCAGCGGCGCCCATGCCCGGCGAGCAGGAAGCACGCCCGAGGGCCAACCCGCGCCGATCCCGGCCGGGCTCGCCCCGCGCCGTCCGCAGCGGTTGCAGTACTCGGCCCCGTCCGTCGACGGCGGAACGCACGTGGAGACCAGCCAGGGCCCGACCGTGGGCGACGACTTCGCCCGCGCCGGGCGCAACGACCCCTGCCCCTGCGGTTCTGGCCGCAAGTTCAAGCGCTGCCACGGCGACCCCCGGATGCGCCCGGACGCCTAGCCGCGGGCTTCCTTCTGCCTGGGTCCCCGGCTCGGCTCTGACCCCGTGAGACGGTGCTGGACCTGGGTTCGGGCAGCGGCATCGACGTGCTGCGGGGGATGGCTGAGACCGGGACATGCGAGCAGTGCGCGGCGTTGTTCGCGCTGCGCAGCCTCAGCCACACATGTGACTCGCGTTCGTAAGTGCCCTCCGAACGATCACGCTTGAGCAGTTCACGTGGCACTAGAGGCTGAAACGGGACCAAATCGTTTAATTTGTTCCGGCTGTGTCGGGTTATGCTGCTTTGGCTCCAGGTTCGAATTACCGCCGGGGCGATGCCAGCAGGGGATTACAGCGGGAGGTCAGGGTGAACATGCAGAGAGTTTTCCGCCGCCGGGTCGGACCGGTGAGGGCGTGGATAGTGGCCGCGGCAGCGGTGTCGCTGACCACCGCGGCGCTCGCGGCGGCCGGGGTCCAGAGCAGTTACGGCGCCACCGCGGGCGCCGCTCAGGGATCAGGTGCTCACCCGGGCTTCGGGACGCGCCTTGACCACGTGTTCATCATCATGCTGGAGAACCACGCCGCCGACCACGTGATCGGGGACCCGAACGCGCCGTTCATCACCTCACTGGCCTCGACGTACGGGCAGGCCACGAACTACTACGGCGTCACCCACACCAGCGAGCCCAATTACATCGCGGCCACCAGCGGTAACAACTGGTGGGTCAACAACGACAACGGCTGGTACCCCACCACGGCGAACAACTTCGGGCCGAACCAGTACGCGCACACCAACATCGTGGACGAGCTCGAGGCGGCGCACATCCCGTGGGACGCCTACATGCAGGCCATGCCCACTCCCGGCTACCTGCCCGACGCGTGGCCGAGCAGCTCCAATGCGCTGTACGCGAGCAAGCACAACCCGTTCATCCTGTACAACGACGTCCGGCTGAACCCGGCCCGCGCCGCCCACATCAAGCCCTACACCGACATGGCCGCTGACCTGAACGGCCCGAACCCGCCGCGCTACGTGTGGATCAGCCCCGATGAGTGCAGCAACATGCACGGCGGCATCTACACCGCGGTCGCCGGCTTCCCCGACACCCCATGCCCGTACAACGACGTGGCCGGGGACGCCAACGACGAGGCCCTCAAAGCTAAGGCCGATGCCTTCGTCAAGGGCGCGGTCCAGACGATCATGTCCAGCCGGGCCTGGACGGGTAACAGCGTGATCTTCGTCGTGGCCGACGAGACCGACTTCGACGGCTCCAACCCCGCCGACAACGACTACGCGTCGGTCGCGGGCTGCTGCGACTCGCCGGTCCTGCCGGCCGGCGACCCCCAGATCAGTGCCAGCTGGCCCGGAGGGGTCTACGGCGGTGGTTCGGCTCCGATGATCGTGGTCAGCCGGCTGGGGCCGCGGCACGCCACCGACGCCACGCCGTCCAACCACTACTCGATGCTGCTCACCATTGAGGAGGGATTCGGGCTGGGCAAGCTCGGCTACACGAGCGACTCCGCCCAGGTCCATCCCCTCTGGCCGCTCATCGCCGGACACTGAGCACCGGGACACTGAGCACCGGACACTGCCCGGGCCGGCGGCGGCAATCACCGCTGGCCCGGGCCAGCCGGCACCGGCCCGCCACCAGCCAGGCCCCTGAGATAGGCGAGGCGGAGATGACAATGGGTCGCGTCGGCCTCATACGGACGACGGGTTAGCCGGTCTCGATTTCGGTGCAGAGCCAGCGCGCCGGACGGGCCGGCAGGCCGGGCGCGGCCTGGCGCGCGGGTACGTGCTCGAAGCGGATGGCCAGCGCCCGTGACCGCGCCCCGAAACTGACCACGACCGTCATCTCGACGACCGAAGCCACCGGCTGCGACGTCACGATGCGCCGGATTCTGGGTCGCTGGTCTGAGGCGAGCAACTGGGTGAGGTCCCCGACCTGGGCCCGGACGCGGTCGGTCGTCCAGCCGGCGGTCTGCCTCAGCGGCCGAAAGCCTGCCAGTATCTCCACCAGCACTTGGGCGCACTGCCTAGGCAGTGCGGTGGCCCGGCCCATGGTCCCAGGCGTGGCGTCAGCCCGAGCCGTTGCCGCAGCCGGACCCGCGGCATCAGCCCGAGCCGGGGCCACAGCAGGACCCCCGGCGTCAGCCCGAGCCGCGGCGACAACAGGACCGGCGCTCGCCGGACCCGCGGCGGCAGCCGGAGCAGTGCCCGCGGGCGGCGCGGTCGGCCCGGGTGGTCCGGTACGCTCCGGAGCCTGGCGGCTGACGTGCGGGTTGGTGCTGGCCGCCTCGCGCGCCACCGGGCACGCGGCGCCGTAGGTCTCGCAGTCGTAAGGTGGCCAGCCCGCGGGAACCGTGATGAGCCGGAGTCCCGAGGAGGCGGGCGGCTCGGGCGGGGTGCGCTGGCCGAGGGTGGCCGGCGGGTCGGGCGTGAGGGTCGTCGACGACGGCATGTTTCGTCTTCCAGGTCCGGAGAATGCGAACGGCCCCGAATGCCCTTAGCGGCCGTGTTCGTATCAGGCTCCGGCTGAACTCGTTTGTACCCCAGGCCACCGACATTCTGGCGTCTTGCCTGGTTACGGAGCTTTCACGGGCTAGAACAGCGATGTTTCCCGTTGGACGAATAAGCGTTTAAAATTTGTTATTGTGATCAGCGGAACGGAATTCCAGGGTGTCATCACGGACTGGGGCGGGGTGCTGACGACCCCGATCCTGACCGCGGTCCAGGCCTGGATCCGGGCCGAAGGCATCGACTGGAACAGCTATCGGACCGTGATGCGGGCGTGGGTCTTCGACGCCTACGATGCCAACGGCAGCCGGAACCCGATCCATGCACTGGAGCGCGGCGAGTGCTCGGGCGCCGAGTTCGAGCAGGTCCTCGCCGCTCACCTGTTCCGCGTGGACGGCGCGGCCGTCGCCGCCGAGGGGCTGCTGCAGCGCATGTTCGCGGCCAGCGTGCGGATCCCCGCCATGTACGACATGATCCGCGTGCTGCGCGGCGCCGGCCTGCGCACCGCGCTGCTCTCCAACTCCTGGGGCAGCGATGAGTACCCGCGCGCGGACTTCCCTGGCCTGTTCGACACGGTGGTGATCTCCGCTGAGTGCGGCATGCGCAAGCCGGAGGAAGAGATCTTCCTGCACACGGCGAAGATCCTGGGCCTGGAGCCGCAGCAGTGCGTCTTCATCGATGACACCGAGGCGAACGTGGCCGCCGCCGTCGCGTGCGGCATGACCGGCGTGCACCACACCGAGGCAGCGGCGACGGCGGCGGCGCTGCAGGACCTGCTCGGCGTCACGCTCGGCGGCCCAGTGCCGGCCCCGGACCGGTAAACCCCCTGACCGGTAAACCCCCTGACCGGTAAACCCCGGGACCGGCAACACGATGCGATAACCGCCAGGCGCGGCGACGCCGACCGGACTAGCCTGTGGGGTGTGCCGGAATATCCGCATCCGTCCAGCCAGGGCCGGTCGGCGAACATGAAGGCCAACCGACGGACGGACACCAAGCCCGAACTGGCCTTGCGGCACGCCCTGCACCAGCTGGGTTACCGCTACCGCAAGGATTACCGGCTCGACCTGGACAGCGGCCGGCGGGTGCGGCCGGACATCGCGTTCACCGCGCGGAAGGTCGCCGTCTTCGTGGACGGCTGTTTCTGGCATGCCTGCCCCGAGCACGGATCCAAGCCGAGGGCGAACGAGTGGTACTGGGGCCCGAAGCTGATCAAGAACGTCGAGCGCGACCGGATGAACGACGCCGCGCTGATCCTGGCCGGCTGGACCGTGATCCGGCTCTGGGAGCACGTGCCGGTCGACGACGCCGTCACGACCGTGGTCGCCGCCCTCACCACGGCGACGACTCGCTTAGCCGACGCCCGGCTGGCTGTGGCAGACTCTGGGGCACCATGCGCGTATTCCTGCCCTCGACGCTGCCGGCGCTGGCCCAGGCTCTGCGGGTCGGCCAGGTCGGCCCCGGCCCGGTGCCCGGGTTCGCCGTCACGCCCTCGCTGCGTGAGGCGTACGCGAGCGGCGACGAGGAGGAGCTCGAGTACGCCGCGCTCACCGAGGCGGCACGCGCCTCCCTTCGGCTGCTCGCAAATGATCCGGCCGCGCCGCCGCGCCGGGTGGTGCTGGCCGCCGAGATCCCGGCCGACCAGGTGAAACTAGACGCCCGAGACAAAGAGCCCGCCCGGGTGCTGATCGCCGAGGCCATCGCAGTAACGCGCCTGGCCTCGGCGCATGTGGACGCCGCGGAGGCAGGTGCCGACGTGCGCGCCGCGGCCGACGCGCTGCCCGCCGCCGACGCCGGCGACGAGGACGCCAGCTTCGCGGTGGACGGGGCCGAAGGCCACGAACTCGGCTGGTACGCCGCCCAGGAACTGCCCTACCTGGCCGATTGACCGGCCCGGCTGACCGGCCCGGCTGACCGGCCCGGCTGACCGGCCCGGCTGACCGGCCCGGCTGACCGGCCCGGCTGACCAGCACCGACTTACCCGGCCGACGGGGCGTGCGACGATACAGGTATCCGCAACAGTCGACGAACGCCAGGAGCGATCGTGATGGACGCCGTCTCCAGGACTCCTGTGCCGGTCAACGAGCCGGTCAGGCAGTACCAGCCGGGCAGCCACGAGCGGGCCGTGCTGGAGAGCAAGATCAAGGAACTAGCGGGCCAGCGGGCCGAACTAACCATGACCATCGACGGTCACAAGCTGATGGCCGCGGGTGAGAAGATCGACGTGGTCCAGCCGCACAACAAGACCCACGTACTCGGCCAGCTGGGCAACGCGACGAACGTCGAGGTGGCCGGCGCGATCTACGCGGCCAAGCAGGCGGCGCCCGGCTGGCGAGCGCTCAGCTTCGAGGACCGGGCCGCGATCTTCCTCAAGGCGGCGGAACTGCTCGCCGGGCCGTGGCGCGCCACCGTGAACGCAGCCACCGTGCTTGGGCAGTCCAAGTCGCCGTTCCAGGCGGAAATCGACGCGGCCTGCGAGCTGATCGACTTCTGGCGCTACAACGTCTACTACGCCAGAAAAGTGCTCAGCGAACAGCCGGAGTCGGCGCCCGGCACCTGGAACCGGATGGAGTACCGCCCGCTCGAGGGCTTCGTGCTGGCCATCACGCCGTTCAACTTCACCTCGATCGCGGGCAACCTGCCGACCGCGCCCGCGCTGCTCGGCAACGTGGTGGTGTGGAAGCCGTCGCCGACCCAGCAGCTTTCTGCGCACTACCTGATGCGCCTGCTCGAGGCGGCCGGGCTGCCGCCCGGGGTGATCAACCTGGTCACCGGGGACGGGCAGGCGGTGTCCCAGGTAGCGCTGACCCACCCCGACCTGGCCGGCATCCACTTCACCGGCTCCACCGCCACCTTCCAGCACCTGTGGCGCACCGTCGGCGAGAACATCGCGCGGTACCGGAACTACCCGCGGCTGGTCGGCGAGACCGGCGGCAAGGACTTCGTGATCGTGCACCCGTCGGCCGACCAGACCAGCCTGGCCGCCACGCTGATCCGGGGCGCGTTCGAATATCAGGGGCAGAAGTGCTCCGCGGCCTCCCGCGCCTATGTGCCCGAGTCGGTCTGGCGCCGTACCCGCGACGATTTCATCGCCCAGGTGGAGTCGCTGACGATGGGGGACGTAGCCGCCGACCTGTCGCTGTTCATGGGCGCGGTGATCGATGCCCGGGCCTTCGCCAAGCACGCCGCGGCGCTCGAGCGGGCCAGGAACACAGCATCGATAAGCGTGCTGGCCGGCGGCAGCGCCGACGACACCGAGGGGTTCTTCGTGCGGCCGACGGTGCTCGAGGGCGCCGATCCCGCCGACGAGATCTTCACCACCGAGTACTTCGGCCCGATCCTGGCCGTGCACGTCTACCCGGACGCTGACTACGCCGAGATGCTCGCCCAGGCCGCGGACAGCACGCCCTACGCGCTGACCGGCGCGATCCTGGCCACGGACCGCCAAGCCATCGCCCAGGCCACGAGCCAGCTCAGGTACTCGGCGGGCAACTTCTACATCAACGACAAGCCCACCGGCGCGGTGGTGGGCCAGCAGCCGTTCGGCGGTGCGCGCGCGAGCGGCACGGACGACAAGGCCGGCTCGGTCTTCAACCTGATCAGGTGGGTGTCCGCGCGCGCCATCAAGGAACTCTTCGTGCCCCCGTCCGACTACCGTTACCCTCACATGGGTTGACCGATCGCACGGAGGACGCCATTCACCGCCTGGTTCTGTGGAATATCGACCTGACGCTGGTCGATGTCGTCCGGGTGACGAGGGCGGCGTACGCCGAGGCGTTCCCGGCGATAACCGGTCGGCCGCTTATCAAGCTGCCGCAGGTGGCAGGCCGGTCGGAGTCGGAGATCTTTTTCGACGCGCTCGCCCTGAACGCGGCCGACGTGAGCGCCGGCGGTACGGCCGAAGGCCTGCTCGAGCCGTTCAGCGCCGCGCTTTTCGCTGCCCTGGAGGCCAGGCGCGACGACCTGGACCTCCAGGGACAGTTGCTGCCCGGCGCGGCCGAGGCGCTCGCGGCCGTGGCCAAGCTCGACGGCGTGGTCCAGACCGTGTTCACCGGTAGCAGCAAGCCGAGCGCCATGCTGAAACTGCGCGCGTTCGGCCTGGACGGTTTTGTCGATTTCGACATCGGCGGCTACGGCTCCGAGGCTTATCCCAAGGGCACCCTGCTCCGGGTGGCCAGGCGGCGGGCGGCGGAGAAGCACGGCCTGCCCTTCGGCGAGGACGTCACCGTGTACGTGGCGGACTCGCCTCGTGACGTGGACGCGGCCAGGATCGGCGGCGCACGGTCGCTCGCGGTGGCCAGCGGCCGGGCCAGCGCCGCCGAACTGCGCGACGCCGGGGCCGACGCGGTGCTGCCTGACCTGACCGATACGGCCGGGCTGATCGCCCTGATCCTCCGCCTCACCGGGCCGCCGACCCAGTAAACCCCAGCAGAGCGGGCAGCAGAACGCCGCATCCCAGCCACCGATTTATCATGATCTGTGCCACAACAGGGCCCGTTGGGCGTTGCCAGGCGAGCCATGATGGCACGATGCTGAAGGCATGGAATCGAGCGAGGGTGATCTGCTGAGCCGGGGCTACGGCGCGGTGCTCTGGGAGCCGGATGACAAGACGGTCCGCCAGGCCCGGGTCACCCGCTTCATGAGCTGGCTGGAAGCCCGCCACGAGCTGCACCTGCACGGCTACGAGGACCTTTGGCAGTGGTCGGTGTCGGGGCCGGGGGAGTTCTGGACGGCGATCTGGGACTACTTCGAGGTGCTCGGCGACCGGGGCGCCGGGGGCGACGGTCCGGCCCTGGCCGGCGAGGTCATGCCGGACATCCGGTGGTTCGACGGTGCCACGCTGAATTATGCCCGTAATGCGCTGCGGACCGCGTGGACCGATCCCGACCGTACGGCCATAATCTTTGATTCCGAACGAGGCCGGGCTGGCCGCCTCAGCTACGCTCAACTGGCTGCTGAGGTGGCGCGGGTAGCCCGTGGCCTGCGCTCGCTGGGTGTCGGCCGTGGCGACCGGGTGGCGGCGCTGCTGCCGAACGTGCCTGAGGCGGTGATCGGCCTGCTCGCCGCCGCGAGCCTGGGCGCGATCTGGTCCTCGTGCTCGCCGGACTTCGGCGCGCGCAGCGTGATCGACAGGTTCGCCCAGATCGAGCCGACGGTGCTCATCGCCTGCGACGGTTACGGGTACGGCGGCAAGGAGTTCTCCCGCGCCGGGATGCTCGGCGAGGTCGCGGCGGCCCTGCCCGGCCTGTCCGCGGTGGTACTGGTCAGCCTGATCGGCGCGGCCAGCCCGCCCGTCGAGGTGACGCGCTGGGAGGACCTCGGCCTCGGCGGCGGGGCAGACCAACGCGAGCCGGAGTTCGAGGAGGTGCCGTTCGCGCACCCGCTCTGGGTGGTCTACTCATCGGGCACCACCGGGCTGCCGAAGCCGATCATGCACGGGCACGGCGGCATCGTCCTCGAGCACCTCAAGGCGCTCTCGTTCCACCAGGACCTGCGGCCTGGCGACGTCTTCACCTGGTACACCACGACCGGCTGGATGATGTGGAACTACCTGGCCGGAGGGCTGCTTGTCGGCCTGACGATCGTGCTGTACGACGGCAGCGCCACCTACCCGGAGACGGACCGGCTGTGGCGGCTGGCGGCCGAGCACGGCGTCAACTACCTGGGCGTCGGAGCGCCCTATCTGGTGGCCTGCATGAAGGCGGGGCTGCGGCCGGGTGAGCAACGCGACCTGTCGGCGCTGCGCGCCATCGGCTCGACCGGGTCGCCGCTGCCGCCCGAGGCGTTCGGCTGGGTGTACGAGCAGGTCAAGCAGGATCTGCTGCTCGGGTCGTTCTCGGGCGGCACCGACCTGTGCACCGGCTTCGTCGGGCCGTGCCCGCTGCTGCCGGTGCGGGCCGGGGTGATCTCCGGGCGCTGCCTGGGAGCCAGCGTGGAAGCCTACGACGAGGGTGGCAAGCCGGTCACCGGCCAGGTCGGCGAGCTGGTGATCACCCAGCCGATGCCGTCGATGCCGGTCGGCTTCTGGAACGACCCCGACGGCGTGCGGTACCGGGAGAGCTACTTCGACATGTACCCCGGGGTCTGGCGGCACGGCGACTGGATCGAGGTGCTGCCCGACGGCGGCTGCATCATCTACGGCCGCTCCGACGCCACGCTCAACCGCGGCGGCGTGCGGATGGGCACCAGCGAGTTCTACCGCGCGGTCGAGGCCTTCGATGAGATCGCCGATAGCCTGGTCGTGGATACCGGCCGGCTCGGCGCCGAGGGCCGGCTGATCTTGTACGTGGTGCCCGCCGAGGGAGCTGAGCTGGACGATGACCTGAAGAACAGGCTCCGCGCGGTGCTCCGGGCGCAGTTGTCGCCCCGGCACGTGCCCGACGAGATTCACCAGGTGCCTGGCATACCGCGGACGCTGTCCGGTAAGAAGCTCGAGGTGCCGGTGCGTAAGATCCTGCAAGGCACGGATCCGGAGCGGGCGGCCGACCTGAACGCGCTGGCCGACCCGGATGTGCTCAGTTACTTCGGCAGGTTCCAGGGTTCCGGGGAAGACGCCGATCCACCTCGGTTACGTAAAGAAACGTCCCTGTCACAATGAGGTGGCAGAGTCGTGCGAGGCCGAGGTGAACGGGGATGAGACAAGACGGGCGGATCAGGTCAGTGGACACGAAGGAGTGGACGCGATGCCGGACGGTTACGCGGATGAGGCCAGGGACGCCCTGCTGGCCAAGGCGGACGAGGCGTGGCAGGACGATCCCGCCCTGGACGGGCAGGCGCTGGGCGACCGGAGCGGCAGCGACAGCGTTGCCTGTTACCTGACCGCCTATTACCAGCGCGTCGCCACCGAGGACCTGGCCCCGCCGTCGCGGCTGGCGACGGTGGCAAAGGCGCACGCCCAGCTCGGCCTGCGCCGGCCGCAGGGCCGGGCCCTGGTCCAGGTCCGCGAGCCCGCGGACGCACACCTGAACCCGGTGACCCGGTCCGGCCTGGTGGTGGACATCGTCACCGACGACATGCCCTACCTGGTCGACTCGGTCACGACCGAACTGAACCGGCACGAGGCCGAGATCCTGCTGATCCTGCACCCGCTGCTGCGGGTGCGCCGGGACGTGACCGGCGGGCTGCGCCGGATCCTCGGTATCAGCGGCAACGGCGCGGACCCGGCCATGACGACGGACGAGCAGACCGAGTCCTGGATCCACGTCGAGCTCGGGCCGCCCCGGGACCGGGTCACGGCCGACGCGCTCGCGGCCGACCTGCGGCACGTGCTTGACGACGTGCGGGTGGCCGCCGAGGACCAGCAGCGGATGGGCTCGGTGGCCCGCCGCCTGGCCGACGATCTCGGCGGGGAACCAGGCAGCGAACAGGCCGAGCACGGCGAGCTGCTGCGCTGGTTGGGCGGCGGTAACTTCCTCTTCCTCGGTTACCGTGAATACAACCTGGTGCAGACCGAGGACGGCTTCGGCATGCGCGCCGTCCCTGGAACCGGGCTCGGCATCCTCCGCCACGCCCGGCAGGGCCGGGATCCGCTGCGCAAGCTGTCGAGTCAGGTGGTCAGGAGGGCCCAGGACCCGGCCGAGCGGCTGGTGCTCGCCAAGGCGAACTCCAGGTCTACCGTTTACCGAGCCAGCTACCTGGACTACGTCTCGGTCAAGAAGCTCAGCGCGGACGGCCCGGTCATCGGGGAGTTCAGGTTCCTCGGCCTGTACACGCACGCGGCGCACACCGCGCCCATCGTCGGTATTCCCGTGCTCCGCCGCAAGCTGGCCCAGGTCCTGGCGACGGCCGGGCTGTGGCGGGACAGTCACGACGGGAAGGACCTCGTCGAGATACTCGAGGACTTCCCACGTGAGGAGCTCTTCGAGATCTCGGCGGAGGAGCTCACCCCGATCGCGCTCGGCGTGCTGCGGCTGAGCGAGCGCAAGCAGACCAGGCTGTTCCTGCGCCGGGACCGGTACGGACGGTACATGTCCTGCCTGGTGTACCTGCCGAGGGACCGGTACACCACGAAGGTCAGGCTGCGCGCGCAGGACATCTTGAAGGAAGAGCTGCGCGGGGTCTCGGAGGACTACAGCGCCATGGTCGGCGACTCGGCGCTGGCCCGGCTGTACGTGGTGGTCAGGGGGGAGCCGGGACGGCCCGTGCCGCAGGTCGACCCGGCCGCGATCGAGCGCAAGCTGGCCGCGGCGGTCAGGTCCTGGGATGAGGATCTGGACGCCGAGGCAACCCGCGTGCTCGGCGAAGATCGAGCCAGGACGCTGCTCGACCGGGTTGCCGCGAGCATTCCCGAGACGTACAAGGCGGACGTCTCCGCCGCGGACGCGGTCGACGACCTGTCGACGATGCTCGGGCTGCGCGAATCGGGGGCGGAATTCGCGGTCCGGCTGGTGGAGCACCCGCAGCGGTGGACGCTGGTGGTGTACCGCTCGGGCACGCTGATCACCCTGTCCGAGGTGCTGCCCCAGCTGCAGCACATGGGGCTCGAGGTGGTCGACGAGCATCCGTACAAGTTCGCAGGGAACTCGGGCGCCGGCTCGTTCTGGATCTATGAATTCGGCCTGCGGCCCCCGGCCGCCACCGCGGCCGGCGGCCTGCGCCAGATCTTCGAGGACGCGCTGACCGCGCTTTGGAACGGGCGGACCGACGACGACGGGTTCAACGCGCTGGTGCTGACGGCGGGCCTGACCTGGCGCGAGGTGACCCTGCTGCGCGCCTGCGCGAAGTACCTGCGGCAGGGCGGGATGCGGTTCAGCGAGGACTACGTGCAGCGCGTCCTGCGCTCGAACGGGGCGATCACGCGGCTGCTGATCCGGCTGTTCGAGTCCAGGTTCGACCCGGCCAGGCAGGGCGGCGCCAGCGAACGCTGCGAGGCCATCACCGAGGAGATCCGCGGCCAGCTCGACGAGGTGGTCAGCCTCGACCACGACCGGATTCTCCGGTCGTACCTGGCCTTGATCGACGCGACCCTGCGGACCAACTACTACAAGTCTGGGGGGGAAGATTCTCCCTCCGGAGCGGGGGGGTCTGGGGGAGTCGTCCCCCCGAGGTATCTGGTGCTCAAGCTCGACCCGGGCAGCGTGCCCGGGCTCACCTCGCCGCGGCCCAAGTTCGAGATCTTCGTCTACTCGCCCCGGCTGGAGGCGGTGCACCTGCGCTTCGGCCGGGTCGCGCGCGGCGGGCTGCGCTGGTCGGACCGGCTCGAGGACTTCCGCACCGAGGTGCTCGGCCTGGTCAAGGCGCAGGAGGTCAAGAACGCGGTCATCGTCCCCTCCGGGGCCAAGGGCGGCTTCGTGTGCAAGCGCCTGCCCAACTCCGCCGACCGGGAGGCGTACCAGGCGGAGGTGCTGGGCTGCTACCAGACGTTCATCGCGGCCATGCTCGACGTGACCGACAACATCTCCGGCGACAAGGTGGTGCCGCCGGCGGACGTGGTCCGGCGGGACGGCGACGACCCCTATCTGGTGGTCGCGGCCGACAAGGGCACCGCGACGTTCTCCGACACGGCCAACGAGATCGCGGCCAGGTACGGCTTCTGGCTCGGCGACGCATTCGCCTCGGGCGGGTCCGAGGGCTACGACCACAAGAAGATGGGCATCACCGCGCGCGGCGCGTGGGAGTCGGTGAAATGGCACTTCGCGGCGCTCGGGCTGAACCCCGGCACCGACGATTTCACCGCGGTGGGCGTGGGCGACATGTCCGGCGACGTGTTCGGCAACGGCATGCTGCTTTCTGAGCACATCCGGTTGATCGCGGCCTTCGACCACCGGCACATCTTCATCGACCCGGCGCCCGATACGGCGGCGAGCTTCGCCGAGCGCGCGCGGATGTTCGCGCTGCCCAGGTCCTCGTGGGCGGACTACGACCAGGCGCTGATCTCGCCCGGCGGCGGGGTCTGGCCGCGCAGCGTGAAGTCGGTGCCCGTGTCGCCGCAGACCCGCACCGCCCTCGGCATCGACGCCAGGGTCAGCGCGCTGTCCCCGGACGAGCTGATCTCCGCCATCCTGGCCGCCCCCGTCGACCTGCTCTGGAACGGCGGGATAGGCACCTACGTGAAGGCCAGCTCCGAGTCGCACGCCGACGTGGGGGACCGGTCCAACAACGCGGTCCGGATCAACGCCGCCCGGCTGCGCGCCCGCGTCGTCGGCGAGGGCGGCAACCTCGGCCTGACCCAGGCCGCCCGGATCGAGTACTCGCTCGGCGGCGGGCTGATGAATACCGACTTCATCGACAACTCGGCCGGGGTCGACACCTCCGACCACGAGGTCAACATCAAGATCCTGCTCGCCGACGCGATCCGGGACGGAGCCATCCCCGCGTCCGGCCGGCATCAACTGCTGAACGAGATGACCGACGAGGTGGCCGCCCTCGTGCTCCGGCACAACTACCGGCAGAACATGGCGCTGGCCGTGGCCAGGTCCCAGGCCCCGTCCCTGCTGCACGTGCACGCACGGTATCTCCGCAAGCTGATCAGGGACAAGCGGGTCGACCAGGAACAGGACGTGCTGCCCGACGAGCGGGAGATCGCCGAACGCCGGTCGTCAGGCGGCGGCCTGACCAATCCCGAGCTCGCACTGCTGCTGGCGCACACCAAGATCTCGGCGGGCGAGGACGTGCTCACCTCAAGCCTGCCCGATGACCCCTACCTGCGCCGCGTGCTTGACGCCTATTTCCCCGCCCCGCTCCAGGCCAGGTTCGCGGACCGGATGGAGGCCCATCCGCTGCGCCGGGAGATCATCACCACCTCGGTGGTCAACGAGATGATCGACACCTCGGGCACCACGTTCTTTTTCCGGCTGATCGAGGAGACCGGCGCGTCGGTGCCCGATCTCACCCGGGCCTGGCTGGTCGCCCGCGAGGTGTTCGACATGTCGGCCTTCTGGCGTCAGGTCGAGGCGCTGGAGGGACGGGTCGGCATCGCTGCCCAGATCACGTTGCTGCTCGAGGGGCGCAAGCTGACCGAGCGCGCGGCCCGGTGGCTGCTGCACAACCGCCGCCCGCCGTTCGATATCCAGGCGACCGTGGCCTTCTTCGCCGATGGCGTGCGGACGGTCCGTTCGGGCCTGCCGAAACTGCTCACCGGCCGGGACCTGTCGGGTTTCGAGGAGCGCCGGGGATCCTACCTGGACCTCGGCGTGCCGCTCGACCTAGCCGAGCGGGTCGCGGCCATGGTGCCGACGTACGCCGCCTTCGACATCGTGCAGGCCGCCGCCTCCGCCCGGCGGGGGATCGAGGAGACCGCCGAGGTCTACTTCGACCTGGCCGACCGGCTGCAGATCACCCGGCTGCGGGACCGCATCACCGCACTGCCGCGGGAGGACCGCTGGTCCACGATGGCCCGGGCGGCCCTGCGCGACGATCTGTACGCCGCGCTCGCCTCGCTCACGCAAGACGTGCTCGGGGTCAGCGGACCCGACGGGCCGAAGTCCCCCGAGGAGCGGCTCGCCGCCTGGGCATCGTGCAACGAGGCCGCGGTGGGGATGGCCGCCCAGACCCTCGGCGAGATCTGGGAGAGCGAGCGCTTCACGTTCACCACCTTGTCGGTGGCGCTGCGGGCCGTCCGCACCCTGGTGGCCGCCAGTTCGCTGCCCGAGGCTCAGTAATCAGGGGGGGCGACCCCCCTAGCCCCCCCGATCCTGGGGGGAAACCGTTCCCCCCAAGACCCAATGCCAGGAACTTAAAGGAGCCCGGGGTGCCGAATTTCCGGGCTTTGCTGCTGGTCAGGGTCCTCACTGCGGGTGGGAGCGACGCCGGGGGGCGGCGCGGGTGCCGGCCTGCTGCGGTATGGCGCCGGCTGCCGGCCTGCGGGGTGACGGAATCCCGTTATGCCCCGCTATGCCTCAACTTTATCTTGAGACATTTCGGGCGCTGATCATGAAACAGCCCGGGCCGAGGGTGCTTCCTTGAGTTCCTGGCATTGTCCCAAGACCCCTCGGCCCCCCTTCGGGGGGGACTCCTGGGGGCTGGCCGAGCGTCAGTAGGCGTGGCCGTAGGTGGGGGCGGCTTGGGCGGCGATGATTTGCAGCTTGGCGTTGGGCGCGGTGGCTGGCGGGTCGATCGCGGCGAACTCATAGGTCCAGTTGGCGAACACCGCGTGGTATCCGACCTCGGTGGGCGCCGCGAGTAGCGGGGTGAAGGCGGGGGGCACCGGGATGGGGGACCCGGCCACCAGGTTGGGGTGCTCGTTGGTGGTGTTCAGGTACATCCCGTAGAGCACGAGGGCTCCGCCGCCTGCCAGGCGCAGTTCGTACTGCGGGAAGGCCGCACCCTGCAGCAGCCACTGGTACTGCAGGCCCTGGGCCTGCGCCGCGGCCGCCTCGGCGGCCTGTGCCTGATAGAGCCCGGTCGTCTGCGGCCCGTCGCCGACCACCGCCGCGGCCGGACTGGCCGGCCCGTCGTCCACCACAGCCGCCTGGGTCGCCCCGACCACGTCCGGGCGCAGCAGCAGGGTGGGATCGGTCGTGGTCACGTCTATGGCGTAGCCGTCGCTGTCGCGGGCGATGGCCGGCAGCGGCCCGCCGAGCACGGCCGTGCCGCTCAGCGCCCAGGGCAGGCTGTTCTTGGCCTTGGCGAACACCATGAGGGTGTTGACCGCGGGGCCCAGCCGGCCGCCGGTGTCGGCTCTCCTCGGCACCGCCACCATGAACCACTCCGGGTAGGTATCCAGCGCCGGGACGTAGAACGTCGGCTTGCCGTACCGGTACCTCGGGACCGGCGTGCCCGCCGCGGCCAGGGCCGTGTACTGGGCCTTGACCTGAGTCCACTGCGCGGCCGTGACGATCGACAGCGCCTGCGCCTCGTTGCCCGCAGCCGCGGCCGCGTCGCTGGCCACCAGGTGGGAGCCGTAGACGGCCTCCGCCGAGGCCAGGGAAACGCTGTGGCTGGCGTTAGTGATCGCGTCCGCGGGCGGATCCGGGGCGCACCCCTGGACGGCCAGCAGCGTAACCGCAGCCAGCGCCGCTGACCCGATCGCGGTACTCGCCCAGGTCCGCCGCCTTCGGTGTGTCACGCTAAGGCAGGATACCGGGTTTGCGCCCCCGGTTTCGCGCTCCGGGCAGGGATGCGGGCTCTGCCTGCGCCACTCGCGTAGGCTTGCCGGCATGGCAGCTACCGATCCCGCTGATGAGATCGCGGCACTGACCTCGACGCTCGGCAGCATAGAGGCGGTGCTCGATCCTGGCGAAATGCGGAGGGAAGCGGCCGATTTGCGCGAGCAGGCCGCCGATCCCGGGCTGTGGGCCGACCAGGATCGCGCACAGAAGGTGACCAGGCGGCTGTCCTACCTGGAGGCGGAGCTGGCCAGGCTGGCCGCCCTGCACCAGCGCCTGGGGGACACCCAGGTGCTGTTCGACCTGGCCGAGAGCGAGAACGACGAGCCCACCCGCGGTGAGGCGGCGCGCGAACTCGCCGCGCTCCGCACCGAGATCGACCAGCTTGAGGTGCGCACGCTGCTGAACGGCGAGTACGACGCCAGGGAAGCCCTGATCTCGATCAACGCGCAGGCGGGCGGCGCGGACGCCGCCGACTTCGCGGAGAACCTGATGCGGATGTACCTACGCTGGGCGGAGCGGCACAAGTACCCAACCGAGGTGTACGACACCTCCTACGCCGAAGAAGCGGGGATCAAGTCCACCACGTTCGCGGTGAACGCGCCCTACGCCTACGGAACGCTGCGCGGCGAGCACGGTACGCACCGGATGGTCCGGATCTCCAAGTATGACAACCAGGGTCGCCGGGCAGACCTCGTTCGCCGGCGTTGACGTGACCCCGGTGGTGGAGCAGACCGATCACATTGACATCAACGAGGACGAGATCAGGGTCGACGTGTTCCGCTCCAGCGGCCCGGGCGGCCAGGGCGTGAACACGACGGACTCGGCGGTCCGCATCACCCACCTGCCCACCGGGATCGTGGTCTCCTGCCAGAACGAGCGCAGCCAGATCCAGAACCGCGCGTCGGCGATGGCCGTGCTGCAGTCCAAGCTGCTGGAGCGGCGCCGGCAGGAGGAGGCCGAGCAGATGGCCGCGCTGCGCGGTGACGGCGGCCGCGCCTGGGGGACCCAGATCCGCAATTACGTCCTCTACCCGTACCAGAACGTCAAGGACGTGCGGACGGGGATGGAGACAGGGAACGCGGTGGCGGTCCTGGACGGGGAGATCGATGGGTTCATCGACGCCGAGGTCCGCTGGATGCGCCAGAACGGCCGGTAGGCGTCGGCCAGGCCGCTTACCCGGCCAGGTGCGTGGCCAGCAGGAGCAGGACGCTCAGTACCAGGATCGCGGCGATGATCAGCTGCGGGCTTGCGCCGAAGTGGTGGTGAACGTGGTCCCGAGAAGCCCGACATGCGGGGCACCGGCCCTCCACCACCGGTCCGGCGCATTGCGCGCAGATCAGGTGTTCGCAGCTCATCGGAACCCCTTCCGCCTGGCCCGCGTCCCGGCACTTGCCGCGATGTAAGGCCTTAGCTGCCAGTTTCCCTCTAGACTGTTCCCTGGCCAAACCAGGTTACCCGCAAGTTGCCGAGGTTGGCGGCAGCAGCCACGGTCCTTGTCCACCTACATAGCTTGTGATGGTCCCGTGATCAACTTCGATAACGTCACCAAGGTCTACCCAAATCAGAGCCGTCCTGCGCTGGAGAACGTCAACATCGAGGTCGCCAAGGGGGAGTTCGTTTTCCTCGTCGGCCCGTCGGGGTCGGGGAAGTCGACCTTCCTCCGGCTGGTCTTGAAGGAGGAGCGGCCTTCGGGCGGCAGGATTCACGTGGCCGGCCGGGATCTCGCGCGACTCACTAACTGGAAGGTGCCCTACCTGCGGCGGCGCATCGGCTGCGTATTCCAGGATTTCCGGCTGCTGCCCAACAAGAACGTCTACCAGAACGTCGCGTTCGCTCTTGAGGTCATCGGCAAGCACAGGCGCTTCATCCGCAAGGTCGTACCCGAAGTGATCAACCTGGTCGGTCTGGAGGGCAAGCACGACCGGATGCCCGACGAGCTATCCGGCGGGGAGCAGCAGCGGGTCGCGATGGCCCGAGCGTTCGTCAACCGACCGATGATCCTGCTCGCCGACGAGCCGACGGGGAACATCGACCCGGCGACCTCGATCGGCATCATGAAGGTGCTTGACCGGATCAACAGGACGGGGACGACCGTCGTGATGGCCACACATGACGCGGCCATCGTCGACTCGATGCGCAAGCGGGTCGTCGAGCTCGAGTACGGCAAGGTTGTCCGAGACCAGTCACGCGGGGTGTACGGCCAGGCATACTGACCTGTTATCGCCGGGCTGGGCCGCCCCCGCCGGGCCGCCGCGGCGCCGACCCGTAAAACCTAGGACTATCAAGGGATCAGCCAGCATGCGTTCACAGTTCGTCTTGCAGGAGATCTGGATCGGGCTGCGCCGGAATCTCACCATGACGATGGCGCTCATTGTGGTCGTGGCGATCAGCCTGTCCCTGCTCGGTACGGGCCTGCTGTTCGTCAAGCAGGTGGACCGGACGAGAACTTACTGGCAGGGCAAAGTCGAGCTGTCGATCTACCTGTGCATCAAGACGAGCCCGCAGCCGCAGTGCGAGCAGAACGGGCCCGCCACCGACGCCGAGCGGGCGGCGCTGCAAAAGCAGCTCACGTCCATGCCGCAGGTCCAGAACGTCTACTACGTGAGCCAGCAGCAGGCGTACTCAGAGTTCAGGCAGTACTTCTCCAACGAGCCAGCCCTCGTCCAGGACACCCAGCAGGGCGACATCCCGGACTCATTCGAGGTGAAGCTCAAGAACCCCGAGGCCGACTACAACATCGTGGCCAGCGCGGTTACCGGCGCCACCGGGGTGGAAACCGTGGTCGACGAGATGACCATCCTGGACAAGTTCTACCGGCTGCTCGACGGCGCCAGGAACGCGGTGATCATCATCGCCCTGATCCTGATCGTGGCCGCCGTCTTGCTGGTGGCCAACACGATCAGGCTGTCCGCCTTCAACCGGCGCCGGGAGACCGCCATCATGCGCCTGGTCGGCGCGTCGAACTTCTACATCCAGCTGCCGTTTTTGCTCGAAGGGGCGATCGCCGGGCTAATCGGCTGGGCGATCGCGGCGGGGCTCCTGGTTGCGGTCAAGTCCCTGATGCTAGATAGCCTGGAGCAGTACTTCTCCTTCAACGTAGGTTTGTCCGTCGGCGACCTGATCGAGGTCATCTTGTTCTCGATGGTCGTGGGGGTTGTATTGTGCGGTGCGACGTCGTTCCTGACACTGCGCCGCTACCTGCGTATCTGAGTGGCTGAGTGGCTGCTGGCACGGTGACGGGAGGGACGTGGCTCGGGAGCAAGGGCAAAAGGTCATCGCCCGTAATCGCCGTGCGTACCACGACTACCACATCGAGGACACCTACGAGGCGGGGCTCGTCCTGACCGGTACCGAAGTGAAATCGCTGCGCGCGGGCCGCGCGTCGCTCGGGGACGGCTTCGCGCAGATCACCGGCGACGAGGTGTGGCTGCACAACGTCCACATCCCCGAGTACACGCAGGGCACCTGGACCAACCACACGCCCAGGCGGATCAGGAAGCTTCTGATGCACCGCAAGGAGATCGACCGCCTCGCCAGCAAGATCGCCGAGCAAGGTTTGACGCTGGTCCCGCTTTCGCTGTATTTCAGGGATGGGAACGTCAAGGTGGAGCTCGGTCTCGCGCGCGGCAAGCGGACCTACGACAAGCGCCAGGACCTGGCTAAACGTGATGCAGCCAGAGAAATGGACCGAGCCCTGAAACGGCGAAGGTGACGGGCAGGCGGATCGTGTCCTCTCCTGCGAGCGAGCGCGGTGGCCATGGCAGGCCGCGGGGCCCTTTTGCGCCCAGGCCACGCGACAGCGGGAGCCCCGGTCAGCGCGACAGCGGGAGCCCCGGTCAGCGCGACAGCGGGAGTCCCGGTCAGCGCGACGCCACCCCGCCGCAGCCCGCCGACCCCGGAACCCCCAGCCGGTACGGTCCCGGCCAGGATGGCGGAGGGCACGGGCCGGCCGACGGCCCGTCCGGCCAGAACGGCCCGCCACCCGGGATCCGCGCGGCCCCGGCGGCCCGGCTGGCCCCGAGCGGGAGCCGCCGCCCCGCGCGTCACGTGGCTCCCGGCCGGGCGGCCCGGCCCGGCGGCAAGTCCTCGTCGGCGATCCGGCGGGCGAAACGGTCGCGCGTCGCCGCGCTTGCCGTTGTCGCCGTCGGCGTGCTGGTTATCGGCCTGGCGACCGGCTTCGGCTCCGAGCTCTCTGCCGAGCCCGCCGCGCAGGCGTTCTTGTTCGACTGGCAGCAGCAGCAGTACGCCGCTGCGAGCGCGCTGACCACGGCCGCGCCGGGCACCGCCACCGCGGCCCTGCAGGGCGCCTTCGCGCAGCTTGACGCGACGCAGCTATTCCTGACCATGAAGTCGGTCGTCCAGCACGGCGACACCGCGGAAGCGTCCTTCATGGCGACGGTCAATCTCGCCCAGCAGGGGCGCGTGTGGACGTATCGCGGCCGGTTCGGCCTGCGCCGCGTCGACGGCGCCTGGAAGATCGACTGGACGCCGGGCGTCGTCAACCCGAGCCTGGGCCCAGGCGATCGGCTGGCGGTGGTGACCCAGTTCCCGGCCCGCGCGTCTGTGCTCGATACCAAGGGTGATCCGCTTCAGCTTCGGGCCCCGGCCTACGTGCTAGGTGTGTGGCCGGAACACCTGTCCAGCCAGGCGGCGACGGCCCGGGCTTTCGCCCGCCTCACCGGACTGCAGTCCGGGCAGGTGCTCGGCCAGATCGCGGCCGCCCCGCCGGATCAGTTCCTCCGCCTCGCCACCGTTGACTCCACCACCTACGCCAACCTGCGCAGTGTCCTTCATGAGGTGCCTGGCCTGGTGGTCCGGCCCGAATCGCAGCGGCTATTCCAAGCCGAAGCCACCGGGCTGGTCGGCGAGGTGGGCAGCGAGATCAACGAGCGGCTGCGCGCCGACGGCGCGCTCTACGCCCCCGGCGCCACGGTCGGGCTGTCCGGGCTTGAGCAGGCCTATCAGCGTCAGCTGGTCGGTACGCCCACGACCGAGGTGGTCGTGGTGAATTCGGCCGGCGCGCAGACCGGCGTCCTGGCCCGGTGGCCGGGTGCGCCGGGCACGCCGGTGCGGACCACGATCAACCCGACGGTGCAGAACGCGGCGCTGACCGCCCTCGACGGCGTGTCCAGCTCAGGGGAGATCGTCGCCGTCCAGGCGTCGACCGGTGAGGTCTTGGCGGTCGCGCAGCACCAGGCGTCCGGCGCCCTGCCGGCGGCGGGCGCACTAAACGCGAAGCTGATGCCGGGCACCGCGTTCACCATCGTGTCCGCCGCCGCGCTGGTCAGCAACCAACTGGTGGCGGTAACGACCCCCATCTCGTGCGCAAACTCCTTCATCGTGGGAGGGCAGACCTTCACCAGCGACGGAACCGGTGAGCTGAAGCCGTTCAGCACGGATTTCGCCGAAGGCTGCAGCACGGCGTTCGCCGATCTGTCCGAGCGGCTTACGGCGGGCCAGTGGGCCCAGGTGGTCCGGGAATTCGGCATCGGATCTGACTGGTCGCAGCTGCCCGTGCCCGCCTTCTCCGGGTCGGTGCCGTCCACGGCGGGCGGCGCGGACCTCGCCGCCCAGACTATCGGCCAGGGGAACGTGCGGATGAGCTTGCTGTCTATGGCCATGGTGGCCGGGGCAGTGGAGGTCGGCCGCTGGCACGTCCCGCAGGTGACCCAGACGTCGCCCGATCCGGTCAGCACGCCAGGTACCACCCTCGATCCGGGCATGTTGTCCGCGCTGCGCGGACTCATGCGCGGCGCGGTCCGCTCGGGCGCCGCCCACGCGGCCGACACGCGTGGCGCGCAGGTGTACGGGCAGGTTGGCCTGGTCCACACCGGGTCAGGCTGGATGAGCTGGTTCGTCGGCTACCGCAACGGCATCGCGATTGCCGCGATCGAGTCCGGCAAGACGCCGCAGCTTTCGGCCGCCGCCCTAGCCGGCGCCTTCTTCTCGGCCGCCCACTGATCTCCGTCACTCTGTGTTATCTATATGTGACTAAAACTTGCTCGCTGTAAGCAACCATACGGATACCCGCAGGCGTCTTTACGTGTGACTGGGGTTCGCTTGGGGGGTTGCGGCCCAGTCAACGTAAGGTCCGGGCCTCATCTCGGGGGAGACCCGGCCACAGGACCGGCTCCGACCCTGCCGGTCGGCCCCTGCGGGCGCGCCTCGGCCACCGCCAGCGCCTGCAGGGGCCACGTTATGTCCCCGTTCAGCCACAGGCGTGCGGTCAGCCGCCAGCCTGCACCCGCCACCGCATTCCCGCATGCTCCATGAGTCGCGCGCCAGCCCCCGCACACCCTGAATCCCCCGCCCCCACAGTACTAACGAGGGGGCATGCCCTCCGCCACCACACCCAAGCACCAGGAAGCCCGAGAAGCGGCCCCACCCGACCCCCTCTCCCCATCCGCACCATCCCCGTTCCCCGCAGAGTCAATGAGTGTGGCTCTCTACCCGAAAGATTGGGTAGAGCGTCACATTCATTGACTCTGGCGCCCTTCCACGCCACCCTACTGGGGACCGGTATGGGCGGGATGTCATGCTTCGGGACAGGCGGGGCGGCGAGGGGCGGGGCGGCGAGGGGCGGGGCGGAGGAGGGAGCGGGACGGTAATGACGGAGCATGGGTACCGTGCGTGATGCTACGTCGACGCTTAATACACATCAGCCAGTAATGCACATCAGCCACGCGGGCGCGGTTATCTGTCCAAGGCATGCTTCCAGAACGGGACGTTCCGGGCCCGGCACCGGATAGGCTCCGCCACGGACCGCCGAGACGTACTGGCTGTCCTCGTCGCCGCGGGATGGTCTCGGTCACGAAGAAGGCCGCGATGCGCCCGGGGCAGTGTACGCCCTTGCTCTAGGTTCTCGCGGCGAGCCGCCGACTTTGTCGTCCAGACGGGAATCCGGGTTGGCTAACGGGTGTTGTACGTGTACGGTCTGGTGTGGCGGTGTGGTGCAGTAGCCGTACCGGCCGGACAACTCAATAGGGGGTGATCGGTTTCGACTTCGGTGGTCGAACCAGGGGAAGCGGGCCGAGGGTTGCGGTTGTGACCTCGTTAATCCTGTGACCGCAAACCAATAAGTGCCAACTCAACGCGCACTGACCTCGCACTCGCCGCTTAAGACGAGTTAAGAGGTCTGTCAGCCCGGGGATGCCTTCGACCCGGTGCCTGGCATCAGCTAGAAGGATTCACCGCCTAACCCGGCCGCGGGGCCAGGCGGGACATCTAACAGTGGCTGAGCCTGTCGGCGTCTCGCTTGCGTGATCGCCGGGGCTGAGAAAAGCAAAGCAAGCTGCGCCCGGAGAAGCCCTGGTGAGGTACTGAAGGACGCGGGTTCGATTCCCGCCACCTCCAAGAGTGCTCAAGGCAGACCTTGAGCATTGTTGGAGGTGTCCGATGCCCTGTATATCCAGCGAGTATTTCGTGTGCCGACGCGATGGCATCGCTCACCAGGATGCCGGGTGGCTGAGGCCGGCTCCAGAGTTCGAGATTTTCTGGCCGATGTCGTCGGGTACGCCATTACGGGGCGCCGGGCACGCGTGGCTCCTGCGCGGGAGCCGCAGATGTCCGCTGGTGGCGGAAGCCAGGTAGCAGGCGGGCCAGCAGCAGGGCGCCCGCGATGCAGGCCAGGCCGCCGGAAACGACCGATACGGTGTCACCGAAGCCGGCCGCTACCGCCCCTGACTCCAGGTCCCCTAGGCGGGGACCGCCGGTGACCACGGCAATTTGCAGGCCCGCCAGGCGCCCCCGCAGCGCGTCCGGCACGGCGAGCTGGATGATCGTGCTGCGGAACACCGCCGAGATGACATCCGCGCAGCCCGCGGCGGCGAGCAGGGCCAGGGCGGCGGGCAGCCAGGGCACCAGCCCGAAGCAGGTGATGGCGGCGCCCCAGGCGATGACCGCGACGATCACCGCGAGGCCCTGTCGCTGGATCCGGCTGACCCAGCCGGTGGTGAGCGCGCCGGCCAGGGCGCCCGCGCCGGGCGCCGCGTAGAGGAAGCCGAGCGTCGTCGCGCCCCCGCCAAAAAACGTAGTGGCCAGCGCCGGAAACAGGGCACGCGGCATGCCGAACACCATGGCGTTAATGTCGATCAGGTAGGCGCCCTGGATGGCCTGCCTGCCACGGACGAACTTCAGACCCTCGAGGACCGAGCGGAGGCCGGGCCGGTGGCCTGGCTTCCCGGGCGGCTGCGGCGAGATCAGGAACACCGCCAGCAGGGCTACCCCGAAGCTGGCCACGTCCAGCCAGTACACGAAGCGGACGCCCGCGCCCGCCAGCAGCAAGCCAGCCACCGCCGGGCCCGCCACCGCGCCCAGCTGGAACAGGGCCTGGAATATGGCGTTCGCGGTAGACACCTCGGACCGGCGGACCATGTTCGGCACGATGGCGTTGCGCCCCGCGCTGTCCAGCCCGCTGAACCCGGCCGCCAGGGCCGGCAGCACGAACAACGGCCACAGCGCGGCTCCCAGGTCGGTGTTGACCGCCAGCCCGGCGCTGCAGCCGGCCATCAGCACCTGCGCCACCATCAGCAGGCGGCGCCGATCCATCGCGTCCACCACCGATCCGGCCAGCAGCGACCCGGAGATCAGCGGGAACAGCTGGGTCGCCGACACCAGCCCGACGGCCAGCGAGGAACGGGTCAGCTGGTACACCTGGTAGGGCACCGCCACCGTGGTCAGCTGGGTGCCGAGTACCGACACGAGCTCGCCGGAGACCAGACGGCGGAAATCGCGAGACCGCCGCAGCGGCGTCAGGTCGATGAGCAGGCGGCGCGCGAGCCGGGCCGGCGGCTCGGCGGGCTCGCTCATCCCGATGTCCTCCCAAAATGACTGACGGTCATTCAGTGGGATAGCCTACCCACGACGCCCGCCCGACGCCGGCCTGGTGAACGGACGCATCGGTCGGAGGCCACACGACGGGAGGCAGGCCTGGTGATGACGCGCACCAAGCCCGCCGAACAGCGGCGGGCCGAGCTGCTCGCGGCCGGCCAGGCGCTGTTCCGCGCCAAGGGCATCGCGGCGACATCGCTCGAGGACATTGCCCACCGGGCCGGGGTCTCCAAGGGCCTGTTCTACCTGTATTTCCATGCCAAGGAAGAACTGGTAGTGGCGCTGCAAGAGCAGTTCTCCCGTCAGGCCGCCGCGCGCATGCGCGCGGCGGCGGACATCCAGGCGGACTGGACGGCCAAGCTCGACGCCTGCGTCCAGGCCGGCTTCGAGTGCTACCGCGATCTGCATGACCTGCATGAGGTCCTGTTCTACCATGCAGATCACCCAGACCAGCCAGGCTATCCAGCCCAGGCACGCCACCCGGCCCACGCCCCGCTGACCCGCGTCATCGAGGAACTGCTCGAAGCCGGTACGGCCGCGGGCGCCTTCGACGTAGCCGATCCGGAAACCACCGCCGTGCTGTGCTACGCGAGCATGCACGCCTTCGACCAGAGTTTCCGCGGCCGCGGCGGCGACGAGCCCGACGACGCCCGGCTCATCGGGGCCGCGCAGCAGCTGTTCCGGCGCGCCGCGGGCGTAGCCTGAGCCCGCCGGGCCCGCGCCCCGAGGCTGCTCGACACGACGCGCCGGCGAAATCGCCGAACCACCCACGAAAAAGGGCTGTTGAGCACGCATTCACGACCGCCAGGATGGCCGATCATTACCATTCTGCTTCCGAACACGGGATAATAGGGCGACAGATAGAAACGATTGTGGCTGGCCGGTTCCATCGCAGGTGCCGGGGTAATGGCGTGCGCAGTACCCAGCAGGGTACTGCCGAGACGGCTGTGTGGCGGGGTCCGGAGGAAGGGGATGGGAGAATGGCGGCGATGAAGCCGCGGACAGGTGACGGTCCGCTTGAGGTCACCAAGGAGGGGCGCGGCATCGTCATGCGTGTCCCGCTTGAAGGCGGCGGGCGGCTAGTTGTTGAGCTCACCGCCGACGAGGCGGCTAAGCTTGGTGACGCTCTGAAGTCCGTGGTTGGGTGACCCTAACCCAGCCGCTGCCTAGTCGCTTCTCTTGACCGCGGCCAGCAGGCCATCTCCGAGCGGCACCAGCACGGGCACCAGCCGCTCGTCGGCCCGTAGCTGGCTGGCGAGGTCGAACGCCAGGTCATCTCCTTCGGCGTCCGGAGAAGTTCCAGCCAGCAGGGCGTTATTGAAAGCAACGATCCCGCCCGCCCGCAGCAGGCGCAGCGCGCCGGACAGATAGTCCGGGTAGTCTCGCGGATCCGCGTCGCAGAACACCATGTCGTACGTGCCGTCGGACAGCCGGGGAAGCACGTCGAGCGCGCGGCCGAGAATAAGCCGACACTGGTTCTGCGCGAAGCCCGCCTGGGTGAATGCCTTCCTGGCCATCCGGTGATATTCGGGTTCGGTGTCCACGCTGGTGAGCGTCGAGCCCGGGCGCATGCCGCGGAGCAGCCAGATACCGGAACTGCCGCAGCCGGTGCCGATCTCGACGGCGGTCCTGGCCCCGACCGCGCAGGCCAGGAAACGCAGGGCCGCGCCGACGGCCGGGAGCACCGGTTCGGTGCCGCCGACATCGGCCGCATTAGCCCGCGCGGCGAGCAGTGGCTCGTCCTCGGGTAGGTATCCGGTGGCGTACTCAAGTGGCCCCACCCGCAGCAGCCTAGCGCCAGCTATGCAGGTCCGGGAACTCTGTCGGGGCCTAGGCCGTTAGCTGTTGCGATACGCAACGGGCCTGAAGGGCTCGCCCGAGCCCGTAGGCACGGCTGACCGGACACAACTGGCGTAACGAAAGAATCCAGGGCACGATGGTGACAGGCGCGGCACTCTGTGACCCGGAGGGCAGATTGTTGGAGGAGGCCGGCCGAGCCCAATCGTCGGCCACGCACCCTGCTCGGCCCAAGCGGAACGCTCAAGAAGCACAGCGGAACGCTCAAGAAGCACAGTGGAGCCTCCCGACGTGGGAGGAGATCGTCCGCACGCATTCCGCTCGGGTCTACCGTCTCGCCTACCGGCTAACCGGCAACCCGCACGACGCCGAGGACCTGACCCAGGAGGTTTTCGTCCGGGTGTTCCGGTCACTGTCCAGCTATACGCCGGGCACGTTCGAGGGCTGGCTGCACCGCATCACCACGAACCTCTTCCTCGACTCGGCGCGGCGCAGGCAGCGGATCCGGTTCGAAGGGCTGGCCGACGAGATGGCGCACCGGCTGGCGGGCTCCGAGCCCACGCCGGCTCAGGCCTTCGACGACAATCACCTGGACGATGACGTCCAAGCCGCGCTCAAGGCGCTCCCGCCTGAGTACCGGGCTGCCGTGGTGCTCTGCGATATCGAGGGTTTCTCCTACGAAGAGATCGCCGCCACCCTCGGGGTCAAGCTGGGCACGGTGCGCAGCAGGATCCACCGCGGGCGGGCTCAGCTGCGCTCCGCGCTCGAGCACCGCAGGCCCGGCCCGGTCGCCGTCGATCACGGCGCGGCCAGCACCTCAGCTACCATCCCACCCAACACACCCACCAGACAAGCAGACAACGAGTCCGCCCGGGGCCAGGGGCTCCGGCGCCAGGGCCTGGTCCCGCGGCGCCTGAAGCGGGCGGGTGAGTCATGAGCCATCTCGGTGACCGGCTGTCTGCCCTGGTGGACGGCGAGCTTGACGGAGCCGAACTCGACCGGGCGCATGCGCACTTGGCCGGCTGCGAGCAGTGCCGGACCGAAGCCGCCGAGCTCAGGGCGCTGAAGCAGAAGCTGCGCGCGCTCATGACCGGGGCGCCGGCCGAGGCGGCAATGACCAGGCGCCTGATCGCCATGACCGGGCCGGGCGGTCCGATGCCGCCGCGGCGCCGGCTGCTGCGGGTCGTGCCGGGCCGCCGGCCCATAGCAGGCCCGGCGCCGAAAGGGCGGGTGGGAGCCCGCCCGCCGCGACTGGCCCGCCGCCGGAACCTGGTGCTCGGCACTGTGTTCCTGGTCGTCGGCCTGGGCACGGCCGCCTTCACGGCGGGCGGTGGAGGGGATGCGGCGCCCGGGCCCGGGATCACCCCGCCGGTACAGATGTACAGCGTGGAACACGCGATCACCACTGGTGAGGTCCCGTTCCCCGGCCCGACGGCCCAGCCGGCCTCGTCCGGGCCCGATTCCGAGGCGTCGGCACCGTGAGGTTCGCGTGTTCACCCTGACCTGCCCCCCGAGCCGCCCCGCTGATGACCACGGGGCTCATGACCACGGGGCTCATGACCACGGGGCCGGTCATCACGGGCGTGCGGGCCGGTCGCCGTTGCTGCTGGCGGCCGTGCTGGCGGTGGCCATGCCCGGGTTCCTGGTCGCCGCGTGCGGCGGCCAGGCGGGCCCACGGGCGCAGAATGACGCCGTCGCGGCGGCCCGCGCCGCCACCGCAGGCCCCGCGACTGGAAGCAGGGCGCCGGTAGCGGAACGGCGGCCGGGTGCGATCCTGGCCGTCCGATTGCTGGCCGAGGCGGCTCAGGCGGCGATCGTGACCTCCTACCAGGGTGAGGAAGTGGTCACCCGCTGGAGCGGGGGCAGCAGCGGCAGCGTCCTGGTGGCCGACATCTGGCACGTCAGCGGCGGTCAGACGGTCACCCGGACCCTCGACGCCGGGGCCGCGTCCAGCAGCCAGCCCTACCTGTCCTCCGATGACGACGGCCAGGCGCCCGAGGGCGTCCTCGGGGTCACGGTCCCGCTCGTGCAACTGCTCCAGACGCACTACGTCGTGGCGTACGCGGGAGCGGGCTCGGCGGGCGACCGGACGGCGCAGGTGGTGGAGGCCCGGCGGGCCGACGGCAGCCTTGCCGCGAGGTTCTGGCTGGACGACGCGACCAAGCTGCCGCTCGAGCGGGAGGTCTTCGACACCGCCGCCCACGTGATCAGCCGCGACGTGTTCATCAACGTCCGGTTCGCCAAGCAGGCGTCGGCGCCTGCGGGCGCCAGCGCGCCGGCCGCGGGCAGCGCGCCAGCCGATCCGCAGGGACTGTGGACCGACCCCCTCTCGCAGGCCCAACTGCTCGCGCTGCGGGCCCGCGGCTGGCTGGTCCCGGCCCAGCTGCCCGGCGGCCTGTCGCTGTTCACCGGCGCCGAGACGGAGGCCAGTACCGGCACCGTGCTCGACCTGGGCTACTCCGATGGCCTGTCGGTAATCTCGGTGTTCGAGCAGCGCGGCCAGCTGGCGGCCAGCCTGGCCGGCTGGCGGAAGACCACCGTGGCCGGCCACGTGATATTCGCCGCGGAGCCGGATCAGCGGTCCCTGACCTGGTCCGGCCATGGCATGGTGTACACGGTGGTGGCGGACGCGCCGACCCAGACCGTGGCCGCGGTGGTCGGCGCGCTGCCGCATGACCGGCCGCCGGGCTTCTGGAAGCGCATGACGCGGGGCCTGGTCCGGCTGGCGTCCTGGGTCAATCCGTTCCGCTGATTCCGGTGACCGGGGCAGGGGGAGAGACACGTGTCAGCCAAGGCCAGGGCACCGGTCATCACGGGTCCCGGCCCGGCCGTAGCCACGCCAGGCGGCAGCACGGTTTAGAGTGGAGTCGCGAGCGTGTGCTTTACCTGCCCGACGGAGAGCTGAGCGTTGTTTGACCTGTCCATCTCTAAGCTGCTGATCCTCGCGGTGATCGCGCTCGTCATTTTCGGGCCGAACGAGTTGCCCAAGATCGCTTCCCAGGCCGGGCGAGCCCTCCGTGACCTGCGCAAGATCGCCGAGGGCGCGAAGAACGACCTGCGGGAAGGGCTGGGTCCGGAGTTCGCCGATTTTGACATCGAGGACCTGAACCCCAAGCGGTTCGTGCAGAAGCACCTCTTGGACGACATCAACGGCGATTCGGCCCCACCGCGTCAGACCCGGGCGAACGGCACCGTGCTAGCCCCGGGCGAGCGCCCGCCGTTCGACCCCGACGCGACCTGAACCCCTGAACCCCTGAACCCCTGAACCCAGGATCCCTACCGCGGCGTGAGGCCGAGACTGCGCCCGGCCAGGCCGCGGCTGCGGGCGCCAAGCTCGTCCGCGATCTTCCGCAGCGCGAGGGCCGCCGGGGAGTCGGGATCGCTGAGCACCAGCGGCAGGCCCGCGTCACCGCCTTCGCGCAGCCGGATGTCCAGCGGCACCTGCCCGAGCAGCGGCACCTGGGTGCCGCCGAGGCGGCTGAGCGCGGCCGCCACGGTGGCCCCGCCGCCCGAGCCGAACACCTCGGTCTGCTCCCCGCAGTGGGCGCAGACGAGATACGACATGTTCTCGATCACCCCGGCCAGGCGCTGATGCGTCTGGGAGGCGATCGCGCCGGCTCGTTCGGCCACCTCGGCTGCGGCCAGCTGAGGGGTGGTCACGATGAGCAGTTCGGCCGCCGGGAGCATCTGGGCCACCGAGATGGCGACGTCGCCGGTGCCGGGCGGCAGGTCAAGCAGCAGCACGTCCAGGTCGCCCCAGAACACGTCGGCGAGAAACTGCTGCAGGGCCCGGTGCAGCATCGGCCCGCGCCAGACGACCGGCGTGTTGCCCTTGGTGAACATGCCGATGGAGATGACCTTCACGCCGTGCGCCGACGGCGGCATGATCATGTTCTCGACCGGGGTGGGCCGGCCGGTGACGCCCAGCATCCGCGGCACCGAGTGCCCGTAGATGTCGGCGTCCACCACGCCCACCTTCTGGCCGGAGGCGGCCAGCGCGGCGGCGAGGTTTACCGTCACCGACGACTTGCCCACGCCGCCCTTGCCGCTGGCCACCGCGTACACGCGGGTCAGCGAGGACGGCTGGGCGAACGGGATCTCCGGCTCCGGCCGTCCGCCGCGCAGCTGCGTCTGCAGGGCGCGCCGCTGCTCGTCGCTCATCACGTCGAGCTGGACGCGGACCGCGGACACGCCGGGCACCTTGCCGACCGCCGCGGTGACGTCCCGGGTGATCTTGTCCCGCAGCGGGCAGCCCGCGACGGTCAGCCACACCTCGACGAGCACCGCCCCGTCGGCCGCGATGTCGATGTTCTTGACCATGCCGAGCTCGGTGATCGGCCGGTGGATCTCGGGGTCCTGCACGCCATCGAGCGCGCGGGTAACCTGCTCGGCGGTGGGCGGGGACGTACGCGGGGAGGTCATGACTTCATGCTACCCACGTCTTATCAAGACCGATGATCCCGAACGAGCTGGGTTTCCCGCCCACCCGGCGCGGAAACGGCCACGGCCGGCCGCGCTTCCCGCGGGCAGGTGCTCTGTCTTCCCGCTCGCCGCCGGGGCGCTCTTGAGGCGCTGCCTTCCCTCGTCGCTCCTCCGTCGCTCCTCAGTCCAGGCAGCACCGCGCCCCTTTGGCTCGCGGGGTTTCCCGCTCGCCGCCGGGGCGCTTTTCCGGCGCTGCCCTTCGCCTAACCGCTGACCACCTCGCCGGTGGTCGGGTTGAGGATGACCGGACGGAAGTGCGGCGCGGTGAAGAAGTCGAGCAGGCCGGTGGGCCCGTCCAGTCGGCCCGAGATCGCGTCGAAGGAGCCGCCCCCGATCCGCTGCCCGCCGAGCCAGTTGTCCTCGATGAAGGCGGGGATCGAGGCGGTGTTGGTCAGGTTGTGGCTGACGTAGTTCTGCCTGGTCCAGGGCGAGATGACCAGCATCGGCAGGCGCTGGCCGTAGCCGCAGCGGTTGGGGTAGCTGCCCAGGGTCATGGCGGCCGTGGAGCAGAACGCCGTGTCCGCGGCGGTGTTCGAGCCGTTCACGACCGGCATGACCTGGTGGTCATACCAGCCGTCGGAGTCGTCCCAGGTGATCACGATGGCCGTGGACGCCCAGTACTTAGACTGCTCGATCTGGTTGATGGTGTTCACCAGGAACGTCTGCTCGTCCAGCGGGTCGGAGTAGCCCGGGTGGCCGTCCTGGTACTCCGCCGCCTTCAGGTAGCTGACCGCCGGCATGTTCCCGTGGGTGAGCGTGGTGTAGAAGTCGGACAGGTCGTACTGGTGGTTGGCCTGATCGGGGCGCCCGATGGCGGCTTCTGAGCTCGGCGGCAGGTGCTTGGGGTTGGCGGTGGACTTGTAGTACTGGAACGGCTCGTGGTGCGGTGAGTAGTCGGCGACGGCGTTGCCGCCGATGTTGTTGTGGGTGGCGCCGCAGACCGCGTAGCCGGCCGAGTTGGTCCCGGTGGGCGCGAACCCGCCCTGGAACCAGCCCCAGGTGATGCCCTTGGCGTTGAGCAGGTCGCCGATGTTCTTGCCGGTGGCGACGCCGACGGGGCTCGTCGTGGTGTGGCTGCTGTCGGAGCAGTCGTCGTAGGCGGGGTCGAGGTCGCCGTAGATGGTGCCGAGGCCGCCGCTGTTCAGCGCGCTGACCGTGCCCGGGTCTGGTTCTACCGCTCCGGTGGACGGGCTGACCGCGTAACTGGCGCCGTCGCTGCCCGAGATGACGTTGAGCGCGCCCGGCGTGGACGGACCGAAGTTGGTGTCGTAGTTGTTGTCGCTCATCGCGTAGTTCTGCGCGTAGTTCCACAGCCCGGTGACCGTGTTGCCGTCGTAGTAGTTCATGACCAGGCCGGGCGTGCCGTACGGGGTGGTGGGTGTCCCGGTGCAGGTGGCGGTCTCGGTGAACTGGACGAACTTGTCCATCTTCCCGCCGTCGACGGCTTCCTGCTCCGGCGTGTAGGCGTGGTCCTGGTCGCAGGTCAGGGCCTGCGAGTGGGTCAGCCGGGTGGGATTGTTGAGGTTCGGGTTGCTGGTGAGCAGCGGACCGACCGGGCCGCTCGGGGTGATCTTGGCGTACAGGCCGTTCACCGTCGGGGTCCCCGGCTTGGCGCGGAAGGTGCTCCCGTCGGTATTGGCCGCGTAGGGATAGGTGCCGAAGTAGTGGTCGAATGACACGTTCTCGTCGAAGATCACAACCAGGTGCTTGATCGGCGTCGCGGTGCCGCCTGGCCTGAAGGTCCAACTGCCCGCCGGGCTGGCGGGGACGGCCTTCGGCGCCGCGTTCGCGCCGGTCACCGTGGCGCCGACGGCGAGGCCGGCGCTGATGACGGTGGCCGCGGTGATGGCCGCGTAACGCCGGGCTTTCCTACCTCTGGCACGGACCGTGGCTGGGCCTTCGCCCATCTCGTCCTCCTGAGTCTGCTGGCTGAATGTCCTGGCGAACCCCCACCGGACTCCGGGCTGCGGCGCCGCTACGCGCGGCGCGCGCCCAGGAACAAAACTGGCATAACGGGATGACGCAGATGCGCACACAATCTGACCAGAAGGCAAACGCGCGGTCAAGAATCCGTCACGGACTCAGAGCTCCCGATGCCCCCAGGATGGCCCGGCCAGACGATCAAAGGTCGCGACAAACGCCATAGGGGAACAGATAGTTCCTCTCGGGTAAGAAACCGAAAAACCGGACGTTAATTGCCGTTACTAGCCCAGAACGCCCCAGTCGGTAAGGGCTTCGATCAGGCCTTCGGTTATCTCCAGGGAACCTATGTCCGGCAAATCCACCCAGCGCGCGTCCGCGGCATCGTCGCCCGGCCGCAGCGTGCCGCCGGTGACCGTGGCCGCGTAGTCCCTGATGTCGATGACCGCGCCCGCAGGCCCAGGCCGCTGCACGCTGCCGATCAGGCGGCCGACCTCCACCGCGAGCCCGGTCTCCTCGAACATCTCCCTGACCAGTGCTTCGGCGTCCGTCTCACCGGGTTCGATCCGGCCGCCTGGGATCGACCAGAGCCCGGCCCCCGGGTCGTGCCCGCGCTTGATCATCAGCAGGCGTCCCTGTCCGTCGGTCACGACGGCGCCCACGCAGGGGATTATCAAGCCGGACATCCCGGCATGTATTGGTCTTTTCCGCTATAAGGGATATGCATGGTACGGTGCTCCTCGCGGTCAGGCGGACACTGTCGTCACATGGGTCGGCATGATATTTAAAGTTGCGATTTGGTCACGCCGGATAATTTGGCCAATCCGCGTCAACCGAGTGCCCGCGTACCGCGTCTTTTTATCGGGTAACGGGCCGAGAGCCCCAGATCCCGACAAAGATCAGCGGAAGCGCACGAACCGCGCCGTCGCTGCTCGGATACGAGATTGAGGCAGCAAGACGGCCCGGCCCGGTGACCGCAACTCACCGGGCGGGACCTAGACCCCGGGCCTGCACAGGAGGACTGAGGATCTATGCACCATGGTAGCCGCCGTCGACCTCCTCGGTCTGTGCTGGTTTCAGTCTGTGGTAACGGTTTGACTCCAGTGGCGTGGTTTTACCCATGTTGTAGCGCTGTTTGCAGTACCTCTTAAGCATCCGGGCTTGCCCGGGTCTTCCCCTTTCTGAACAGCACGACCGGTCAGGCCAGCCGTTCCTGTCCTGACCAGGCCACCACGAGCCGGCAGCACGCCGAGCGGGCAGGAAACCGCTCTGGCGAACGCGCCGCAGGAGGCCAGTTCGAAGCAGCCGTGCGCAGGGCTCGGCTGTGGTTCCAAGAGAGGAACTGTTTGATGTCCATCAAGAGCAAGGTCTTCGCCGCTGCGGCGACGCTGACCCTGGTCGGCGGCGTGGGCGCGGCAGGCGCCATGTCCGCGAGCGCGGCCACCCCGTCCTGTGGCTTCACCTGCATCGAGGTGTTCAACCACAACTTCGGCACGCACGCGCACCCGAACTTCACCCTGGACACGTTCCGCCAGGGCGAGAAGATCGGCCAGCCGCAGATCCTGTTCCGCGTCAGCAACAGCGACCCGGCGCTGGACTACACCGTCTCCTACCAGGGCCTGGTGTCGGACTTCTTCGCGGCCGACCTGGTGTCCGCGGCGGTCAACCTGCACTACGGCGGCGGCGCTACCGGGTTCCCCGACGACCTGGCCTACGAGATCCAGTACTCGCCGTTCGGCGTGGACAGCGGCCTGTGCGCCGGCATCGCCGAGACCGCGATCGCGGGCGAGAAGGTCACCCTCCAGCCGTGTGGCGTCTCCTCCAAGACCGTGTGGATCGTCGACTCCTCGGACTCGACCTTCTCTGGTTACGTGCCGCTGATCAACGGCTCGGACACCAACTTCTCGCACCCGTACGTGCTGACCTACCCGGGCAACGGTTACCCGACCGACATCCCGCGGCCTTCGCTGTTCGTCACCAACCTCACCGGTTTCTCCAACGGCACGGGCAACAACCCGTCCGGCGTGGACGACAACCAGCTGTGGGGCTTCGACCAGGGCGTCCTCCCGTAGGGAACGCTGAGCTCGACCCCTCAAAGTAATACAGTGGCGTCGGCCCCGCAGGGGCCGGCGCCACTGCCATGTCCGGGGCCAGGCCGGCTAGCCGCACCTGACGGCAGGCCAGCACAAATTGCACACGTTCAATTACCGAACGTTGACAACCCTGCCGTCCTCCAGTGCGTCCTTCTAAGTAGACACGGAGCGTAGGTATCTAATGACGTTCCGTGCCTAGCCGCCGCGTCACGGCGCGGTGGTAACTCGACAGCCGTGCGCAGGGTACGGCTGCGGGTTCCAAGAGAGGACTATTTGATGTCCATCAAGAGCAAGGTCTTCGCCGCCTCGGCGGCGCTGGCCCTGGTCGGTGGCGTCGGCGCGGCAAGCATGACGTCCGCAAGCGCGGCCACCCCGTCCTGCGGCCACACGTGCATCGACGTCTTCACCCGCGCCTTCAGCACCCATAAGGACCCCAGCTTCGTGCTGGATGTGTTCCGCCAGGGCGAGAAGCTAGGGCAGCCGGTCATCCTGTTCCGGGAGAGCAACGCCGACCCGGCGGAGGACTTCACCATCTCCTACCAGGGCCAGGTGTCGGACTTCCTCGCCGCGGGCCTGGTGTTGCCCGCGGTGGCCCTGCACTACGGCGGCGGCTGCGAGCTCTCGGTGACCCATGGCTTCCCGCCTGTTCAGACCTGCGTGCACTACTACCCGAACGACTTCGCGTTCGAGGTGGAGTACTCACCTTACGGCGTAGACAGCGGCCTGTGCGTCGGCGTCCCGACCGTTGCCCGCAGCGGCACCGAGGTCTCCCTCCAGCCGTGCGGCGTCTCCTCCAAGACCGTGTGGATCCAGGACATCGACAACGCCACCGGCTTCAAGGACACCTACGCTCCGTACATCAACGGGTCGGACACCAATTTCTCCCACCCGTACGTGCTTGACTACCCGCACAACGGCTACCCGACCGACGTGCCGCGGCCGCAGCTCTTCACCCAGGAACTGCAGCTGAACGCTCACCACGACGCCGTGAACGACACCCAGCTGTGGTCGGCCAACTTCGGCATCCTCAGGTAAGCAGCACAGTCAGGTAAGCAGCACAGTCAGGTAAGCAGCACAGTCTTACCCTGAATCACTCAGTGGCGCCGGCTCTCCCGCGGGGGAAGGGCCGGCGCCACTGTGTTGTCCGGGGTCACTGTGCTGCCTGCGGTCACCGTACGCCAGGGACCGTCGTCCGGATCTGTGTATGGCTGGTGATATGTGACAAGCGGTGGACAGTATGACACTAAATATGACAACCATGTATACGTCTGGTGCGTCTCTTATGTGAGCGACCGGGTCAGCCGCCCCTGCCTCGGTCGGGCAGGCTCACCAGCGGTGCACGGGGCACCGCAGAAGGTCCCCGAGGAGGAACCACGTATGTCCATTAAGAGCAAGGTCTTGGCCGCTGCGGCCACGCTGACACTGGTCGGCGGCCTCGGCGCGGCAGGGGCGGTCGCCGCGAACGCGGCCACGCCGTCGTGCGGTCACAACTGCATCGATGTCTTCAGCCGCGAATTCGGCACCCACCACCACCCGAACTTCGTCCTCGACGTATGGCGGCAGTCGGCCAGGGTCGGCCAGCCGATCATCCTGTACCGCACGAGCAACACCGACCTGGCCGAAGACTTCACCATCTCCTTCCAGGGGACGGTCGCCGACTTCTACGCCGCCGGCCTGGTGTCCGCCGCGCTGGACCTGCACTACGCCAAGGACTGGGCGTACGAGATCCAGTACTCGCCCAACGGCGTGGGCAGCGGCCTGTGCGTGGGCGTCGGCAGCACCGCGGTTAACCTCACGCCGGTCTCGCTGCAGCCGTGCGGCGCCTCCGCGAAGACCGTCTGGGTGGTGGACTCCGCCAACACGATCAAGGGCTTCTACGTGCCGCTGATCAACGGCTCGGACACCAACTTCTCGCACCCGTACGTGCTGCACTACCCGGGCAACGGTTACCCGACCGACGTCCCGCGCCCGCAGCTGAACACCTACACGCTGCAGACGTACTCCAACGGGACCGTGTTCGACAACGAGATGTGGGGCGCTAACTTCGGCGTCCTGCCGTAACCGCTCCACCAGCACCACAGCAACACCAGCGGCGCCGGCCCTCACCGAGGGCCGGCGCTGGCATGTTCCGGCGGCAAACAGGGTAAGACGGCTCACGTCGGCCGCCATGGGCGGCACCTTCCGTCGCACTGGGGATAGACGTGGGTCAAGACCGTCGCCGTCACGCGCCAGCGGCCTGCCCCCGATGCGGCCGAACCCTGCAGAAACCGACCGTGTGGTCCAGCGCCTGGCGCTGTGACTGGCACGGCGAGGTCCATCCGCTGCTTCCCGCGTTCAGTCCCTCCCAGGACGGGCTGGACGGACTGCTGCGGACCGCGGGCGTCCCGGTCTGGCTGCCCTGGCCGCTTCCGGTCGGCTGGCTGGTCACAGGTTTCGCCGGCGCGGGCGACGAACGCACCGGCGTCCGCGCCTGCGCGGTGGCGGTTTCCGGCCCGAACCCGCTCGGCGGGCCGGCGGACATGATGGTCGTGGCCGAGGAACCGGGCGTCGGCCTCGGCGCGGCCCTGGCCGGCCTGGACGGTGTGGATCCCGGGGCGGGGTTCTGCGCTGCGCCACCGGTCGCCACCGCCTCGTTCGGCAATAATCATTTCCCGCTCTGGCCGGTGGATTCGAAGGACCGCGCGGTGTTCGCCGGCGAGGTCAAGGGACTGTGGCTGTGGCTCGTGCTATGGCCGGACACCGCGGGTGCCCTGCTCGTCGAGCCGATCGGGCTGCGCGACCTGCGCGACCCCGGCCAGGACCTCGACCTGCCCTTCGGGGCCGTCTCTCCGCGCCTGCCCGCCCCTTGACGCGGGCCGACCTACATGTGCACAGCAGTGCCTCGGACGGGACCGAGCCGCCTGCTGAGGTGATGCGCCGCGCCGCGCAGGCAGGCCTGGACGTGGTGGCGCTGACCGACCACGACACGGTGGCCGGCCACGCCGAGGCGCGCCGGGCGCTGGCCGGACCCCTGACCTCCCTGACCCTGCTGCCCGGGATGGAACTGTCCTGCCGCCTGGCCGACCAGCGTCTAGGCGGCCAGCACAGCCTGCACCTGCTGGCTTACCTATTCGACGCCGGTCACCCGGACCTGGCCGCCGAACTCAGCCGCATCAGGGACGACCGCGTGCTGCGCGCCCGGGCCATGGTCGGCCGGCTCGCGGACCTCGGCGTCGGCATCGGCTGGGACCAGGTGGCCGCCATCGCAGGCTCCGCCGTGGTCGGCCGCCCGCACATAGCCCGCGCGATGGCGGCCGCCGGCGCCATCGCCTCGCCCCGTGAGGCGTTCACCCGTGACTGGATCGGTGACGGCGGCCGGGCCTACGTCGGCCGGTACGCGCTCGATCCGGTCCACGCGATCCGCCTGGTCCGCGACGCGGGCGGCGTCGCCGTGCTGGCCCACCCTCGGGCCGGGCGCGACTGGGTAGTCTCCGACGAGGAGATCGGCCGGCTGGCCGCCGCGGGTCTGGCCGGGGTGGAGGTCTTCCATCCCGACCAGCCAGCTACCGAACGGGCCGGGCTCCTCGCCCTGGCGCACGATCTCGGCCTGGTGGCCACGGGCGGCAGCGACGACCACGGCAGCCTGACCGGTCACCGGATCGGCTGCGAGACCGTGGGCGCCGATGCTTACCAGGCCCTGATATCCCGGGCCGGGGGATATGGTGCCTGAATGGGCTTCTCATCGTCACTGGTCAAGGACGTCCGCGGCGTCTATCACGAGGAACTGGACGCGGGGCAGCGGGCGGCCCTGCTCAGCTGGCTCGCGTTCACGGTCACGTTCGGCGCGGTCCGGGGCATCACCTACAGCATTAGGGCCGGCCGGGGGCCGTTCGGCAACCTCAGCGTCGGCGGCGAGCACCTGCACCATTACATGTGGGGGATCGGCCTGGTCAGCGGCGTCGGCGGCGTCGCTGTCCACGGCGAGGACTCCCGGCGCAAGCATCCGGTCGTGGCGATCAGCTACGGGGCCGGGCTCGCGCTCATCGTCGATGAGTTCGCCCTGCTCCTGGACCTGAAGGATGTCTACTGGGCCAAACAGGGCCGGATCTCGGTCGACCTGGGCGTCGGCGGCAGTTCGCTGGCCGGGACCTACTTCGCCGCCCTGCCCCTGCTGCGGGCCCTTCGCCGCCGGTCAAAGTAACGGCTCCGCCCCTCGGAGCCCGCTGCGGGACCGGGTCCTAGGGTGGCTGTGGTAAGAAAGGTCGGCGGGTCAGGAAAACTGAGGAAGGAAACGCCCGGATGACCACTCGGATCGATCAGTTCTCGTCGCCCGCGGCCGCCGGCGGCGGCTCGGGAACCGACGAGGTTAACGTCTGGATCGTCGGCGACGACGAGGAGGTCATCGTCATCGATCCGGGTACCGACACGGCAGCCGTGCTTGACGCGGTGGGCGACCGCGAGGTCCTCGCGGTCATCTGCACGCATGGCCACGCCGACCACGTCGCCGCCGCGATAGAGGTGGCCGAACGGGACGAGGCGTCAGTCGCGCTGCACCCGAAGGACCGGATGCTGTGGCGGGAGGCTCATCCCGGCGACGTCGCCGACATCGAGATGGAGGACGGCGGGATTTTCGAGGTCGCCGACGTCGAGCTCGAGGTCATGCACGCGCCGGGCCATACCGACGGCTCGGTGTGCCTGTACTGCGAGGACCTCGGCGTGGTGTTCACCGGGCACGTTTTGCTGGCAGCCGGGCCCGTTCCGCACGACGGCGAGTTCCCCGACTTCGCCGAACAGCTGACCGCGATCGGGGAGCACCTGCTGACCTTGCCCTCGGACACTCGCGTGCTGCCCGGCCACGGGCCGGAGACCACGATCGCGGCGGTCGAGAAGAGGTTCGACTCCTGGGTCTCCGCCGGTCCCGTCTTCACCTCTCCGTCCAGCCTCGGCGACTAGGTCCCGATGGAGCAGCTTGGCTTCGAGGGGATGCCCCGCCGGCTGTACCCGTGCACGCCGACCCGGCTCGCCGCCTGGCTGGATTGCCCGCGCCGGTACCGGATGAGCTACCTGGACCGGCCGCCGCCGCCGAAGGGTCCGCCGTGGGCGCACAACAGCCTCGGCGCCAGCATCCACAACGCCCTGGCCGGCTGGTGGCGGCTGCCGCTCGCGCGGCGCACCGTCGCGGCCGCGGGCACCCTGGTGGACCGCGGCTGGATCGACGAGGGCTTCGCCGACGAGACCCAGTCGGTGCGGCACCGCGAGCGCGCCATCGCCATGGCGGAGAGCTACGTCGCCGGGCTCGACCCGGCCGACGAGCCGCTCGGCGTGGAACGGACCGTGGCGACCCGCACGGACAAGATCGCGGTCTCCGGCCGGATCGACCGTCTCGACGCGCGGCCAGCCGAGACCGCAGGGTCAGGGCCTGCGGGGCCAGCCGGAGGCACTGGAACCGAGCTCGTGGTCGTGGACTACAAGACCGGCCGGCGCCTGCTCACCACGGACGATGCGCGCAGCTCGATGGCCCTGGCGCTGTACGCGCTGGCCGCCGGGCGGTCGCTGCGGCGGCCAGCGCACCGGGTGGAACTGCACCACCTGCCCACCGGCGAGGTCCTCGCCTGGGCGCACACCGATGAAGCGCTGGCCAGGCACCTGGGCCGGGCGGAGGATATCGCCGCGGAATGCGCGGCGGCCGATGAGCGGATGCGTGACGGCCTGCCCGCCGACCGGTACGACGAGGTGTTCCCGCCGCGCCCCGGCCCATCCTGCGGATGGTGCGACTACCGGCGACACTGCCCGGAGGGCGCCGCGGCCGCATCCGCGCGGCGCCCTTGGGACGGCCTGTCCGCGGACTGACGTCCCAGAACCCTTAGAGTCCCAGAACCCTTAGATGGGGTATCGCATGGGTTCGGCGGTGTAGGTGCGTCCGGATGGGGTGGTCCACCGATGGTAGCCGGGTTTGGGCTGCGTGACGGTCCAGCCGGGTGATTGCTTGATGCGGTGGTCGCGGCGGCAGCGGCATCCGCCGTTGCAGCCGCAGGTCCGGCCGCCCTTGTCATACGGGACGGCATGCTCGAAGTCGCAGCGGCGGGCGGCGCGGACGCAGGTCGGCTGGGTGCACTGCCCGTCCCGGACCTCGACCAGGTGCCGGAGCAGGGCGCCGGGCTTGTATCCGGCTGTCTCGTACCGGTGATCACATTCGGTGACCGGGATCGGGATCAGCGTGACGGTGTAGTCCCGTCCGCCGGTGGTCAGGTGCCAGGTCCCGTATCCGCCGTCCGGGCCGGGGTCCGGTGCTTTGGTGAAGGTGAGCCCCGGTCCGTCGCGGGCGGGGGGATCCGGGGTGCTGCCGCGGTTCCCGGCGGCTCCGTCGTGTCCGGGTTTCCGCCTGCCCCGGGCGGGCCGGGCGCAGCCGTGGCCGATGGCGTGCCCTAGTTCATCGGTGACGGTCACGCACCAGGTGCTGCGGGGGTTGCGGGCGGCGCTGGCAGCCATCTGCCGGGCCATCGCCGGGTCGATGGCGCCTAGGCCGCGGGCCTCGCCAGGGTTGTCGGCCAGGCCGAGCAAGGTGACGAGCGGGATCGTCAGCATCGTGTTGGCCGCCAGCCCCGCCCCGCCCCCGGAGCCGTCGTTCCTGGCTGGCCCGCCGCCGTTGCCGCCCGAGCCGGTCCCGCCGCCGGTCCCGTCCGTGCCGCCATGGTCCCCGCTGCCGGTCCCGTCCGTGCCGCCATGGTCCCCGCTGCCGGTGCCGTCCGTGCCGCCATGGTCCGTGCCGCCGGTCCCGTCCGTGCCGCCATGGTCCCCGCTGCCGGCGCCGTCCGGGCCGGCGGCCACTTTGCCTGCGGCGTCTGCGTCGCCGGGGGCCGGGCGGGTGCTGGTGCCGTTGATGGCATCCAGGAACGCGCGGACCCGTAGCTGATCCATCGTGCCGGGCACCCCGGCGGCCTTGTACTCCAGCGCCATGTCCTGGATGTGCTGGTTCGCGGCCAGCGCCTCATCGGGCGGCAGCCCGAACGCGGCCAGCGCCGCCGTCCCGGCATGCTCCCGCCAGAACCGCACCCGCGCATCCTCCCGCTGCGCTTGTTCCCGCCGTTTCGCGCTCCCCTCCGGATCCACCTTCACGACCGCGTGGGCGATCAGCGCGGCGACCTGCCCGGGAGTCTTGCCCGCGAGCTGATCCGCGATCAGGGTCTCGGCCACGGCGGCGTGCTTGTCGTCCAGGACGGCGGTGGCCTCGTGGATGATCCGGGCCTTGGCCAGGCTGATCACTCCGGCATCCAGCGCCTCCCGGGTCAGCACCAGCCGAGTGTCCAGGTCCGCGGCTAGCCCGATCAGCGCGTCCGCCGCCCGCAGCGAGACACCCAGCTGGTTGGAGACCTCCTGGGTCAGCCCCTCCTGCCAGGCGCCGGGCAGCCCGCCGGGCCGGGACGCCTCGTAGCCGGGCTGGGCGCGGCGGCGGATCAGCGCCCGGATCATACCGAGCTTGGCTCCGGCGCACCACGCCTCGGTCGCCTCCCACCGGCCCAGCATCCCGAACGCCTCATCGTCGTCGGCCCCCGCGCACCGCCGGGTCGGCCCGGATGCCTGGTCCAGGACCCGGGTCAGCGCGGTGCCGGGCAGCGCCTGATCCAGCGGCCCGCCCGGCGCGAACCCCCGCGCCAGCCTGCGCCCGCGGCCGGGGACCGGGCCGAGGCCGGCGGGGTCCTCGCCCCGCCCGCTGTCGGGCGCCGGTCCTCTAGCCATGCCGGTACCGCCTTAAGTTTGAGAGGGTAAATGCCGGAAGATCTGATTCGAATATTATCACGAAAACACGACCGTCAACAGGCGACGAGACCTATCCTCATGGTCTGTTTTGCCTTACCGTCAAACCACCCAAAAAGGGCAAATTGGTCTGACAAATGGAGCCAGTTACCGACGTCGGCGAGGCAGGAATGGATAGCGGCCAAGGAAAGCGACGCCGAGCGGCCAGCCACCCGAGAGCGGCGGAAGTTCGGATTCGCGTGATAGTGGGCTCGGGCGGTGTTCTACGCCGTTCGCGTGACCGCGGTACGCCTGCCGACGGCGCCCCTGGCCATCGCCGCCTCGGCCGCATCCCAGAACTGCGTCAGCGCGTCGGCCGTCGTAGCGGGCGCCTCGACGGCGGGGGAGTGTACGGCCGCAGGGATGCACAGCCGGCGGGCGCCGAGCCGCCTGGCCATGTTTTCCTGCGCGGCCGGGGACCAGGCGTCGTCGTTCTCGCCGTAGATGACCAGCATCGGGATCCGTTCGAGCCGCGCCAGCTCGGCGGTCCGGTCCGGCGCGGTGAGCATGTGCCTGGCCATCAGGACCAGGCCGTCCGGATCGTTGCTGAGCATCCGCTGGCCCAGGAACGCGACGATATGGCCGGGGACTCCGGCCGTGACGGCCTGGGGCTCCAGGCGGGCCCGCCAGAGTTCGGAGATCCCGGCCCGGAGCTCGGCTGGGCTCGGCGTGCCGTCGGCGCTCTGCCTCTCCCCGGTCCCATTTCCGGTCCCATCCCCGACGCCGAGGGCGGCGAGCATCGCGCGTAGTTCCTTCGCCCGCCGCCCGGTCAGGGCGGCCGGGCCGGAGCTCATCAGCGTGAACGACGCGATCTCGGCGCTGCCAGGGGCGAGAACGGCCTCGCGGCCGGCCAGCCCACCGTAGGAGTGCCCGACCAGGTGTCTCGCGCCGGTCGTGTGGATGATCGCGGCGATGTCCGCGCCGAGGGCAGCCGGGGAATAGCCGCCCAGGTCATCGGGTCTCGGCGTCTCGAACTGGCCGCGCATATCGATCGCGACCACATGGCGGCTGCCGTCGGCCAGCAGGTCCAAGATGGCGACGAAGTCTTCCTTGCTGCCGGTGTAGCCGGGGACGAGCAGGGCGGCCTCCCGCTCGCACACTCCGGACGCCGGAACCGCCTCCAGGGCCGCGAACGCGCCCCGGCCGGTATGGATCGTGGTTCGCCGGACCCCATCGGGCAGGTCGAGGGAGTTTGGTGTGCTCACAGTGGCGAACCTTACCCGGCCATGTTGAACAAAACCTCTGCGTCAGCTCCACGAAAAAACCAAGCCGGGGGAGAGAACCCTGGTCAGGAGGCTTTACGCCGGGTTTCCTCCGGCTGGTTTTCTCCCGGGGCCTCTCGCCTGCCGCCGAGCCGCTGGGCCGGCTTACCGGCCTGCGACTCGCCGTCGGCCGACCGGGCCGGCTGCTCGCCGCCGAGGTCACGGCCGCCCCTGGTCCGGCGCCGCCGCCTGGCCCTGTCGCCGCGGGCACTGTCGCTACGGGCACTGTCGCTACGGGCACTGTCGCCGCGGGCACTGTCGCCGCCCGCCTGGACGGCCCCGTCGCCCGCGTCCCGCGCGCCCTTCCGCGGCTGGCCGGCGCCACGCCCGGTGCCGCCGCGCCCGGTGCCGCCGCGCCCGGTGCCGGCGCGCCCGGAACCTTGGGCCGCGGAGCCCCGACCCGCCGACCCGCGCCGGGGCGTGCGGATCTTGCCGGTTTCGCCGATGTCCTCGATGGCCTCGGCCTCGAGCCCGGCCCGCTCCCGCATCGCGCGGGGGAGCGTTCCGGTGACCTCGCGCGGGATGTCGAGTTGGGTGTAGAGGTGCTCCGAGGTGGAGTAGGTCTCCTCAGGCTCGGGCTTGCCTAGGTCCAGCGCGTCGTTGATGAGCTTCCAGCGGTGCATGTCCCGCCAGTCGACGAACGTGACCGCGACGCCGGCCCGGCAGGCCCGGCCGGTCCGGCCGATGCGGTGCACGTAGGTCTTCTCGTCGTCGGGGCATTCGTAGTTCACCACGTGGGTGACGTCGTCCACGTCGAGCCCGCGCGCGGCCACCTCGGTGGCGGTGAGCACGTCCACCTTGCCGCTGCGGAACGCGCGCAGCGCGCGCTCCCGCTGGCCCTGGCCCAGGTCGCCGTGGACGGTCGCCACGGCAAAGCCCCTGGTGGCCAGCGCGCCCGCAACCTGGTCGGCGGCCCGCTTGGTCTGGCAGAACACCATCGTCAGGCCCCGGTTCCTGGCCTGCAGCACCCGCGCCAGCACCTCGATCTTGTCCATCTGGTGCGCCCGGAACACGTGCTGCCGCGTGCTGGGGGCGGGCGCGGGCTCGTCGTGGCCCTCGGCCCGGATGTGGGTCGGGCGCCGCATGTGACGGCGGGCGAGCGTGACGACGTCCCCGGGCATGGTCGCGGAGAACAGCATGGTCTGGCGCTGTTCCGGGGTGAGCCTGACGATCCGCTCCACGTCGGGCAGGAACCCGAGGTCAAGCATCTTGTCCGCCTCGTCGAGCACGAGGGCGCGGACCGCGCTCAGGTCAAGGTGGCGGCGCTGGACGAGGTCGAGGAGCCGGCCCGGGGTGCCGACGACGATGTCGACGCCGGCCGCCAGCGCGTCGATCTGCGGTTCGTAGGCCCGGCCGCCGTAGACGGTAAGTACCCGCGCGCGCATGTTGACCGCGGCGGTGCGCAGGTCGTCGGCGACCTGGATGGCCAGTTCCCTGGTGGGCACGACTACGAGGGCGAGCGGCACGCGGGCCGGGCTCGCCCCGACCATCTCAAGCAGCGGGATGCCGAAGGCGAGGGTCTTCCCGGTGCCGGTCCTGGCCTGCCCGATGATGTCCTGCCCGCGCAATGCCAGCGGCAGGGTGAGCGCCTGAATGGGGAAGGTCGCGAAGATGCCCGCGGCATCCAGGCCGGAGCAGATCTCTTCGCTGATGCCAAGATCACGGAATGGGACGGCTTGCACGCCGTCGCCAACCGGGCCGATCGCCGGGCCGGCCGCACCGTCTCCGGGCTCGGCGCCCGGCAGGGCCGTCACGGGCCCGGATGACGGGGCCGGCGGTTGCGCCTCTTCCCCGCTAAAAGTTTGAGTTGTCAGGGTTCCATCCTTCATCGTGGCCCTCCCCAGCGGTTCCGGGACCGGGCCCGTCGTGTACGGTGGCTGCCTGCGGTGACCCGCCGCGATGCGAGCTGCGACCTTGTGGCTGACGTCGCCACGCCTGTCTGACGCGGCGACGGCCAGGGAGCCCGCTACCGTCGTCCGGGACACTGCCGTTTACTCGGGATCCCCCCAGGTACGCCGGGCGGGACGCCCGCCGTAAAAACAGCAGCCGATTGGACAACACGACTTTTGGTTACGTCATTCCGTTGACCAGTCGTCGCTAAGCATACCAGGAGCGGGTTCGGCCCACTCGGCAGGCCTGCTGGAGAAACGGGTTCGGCCCACTCGGCAGGCCTGCCGGAGAAATTAGGAACGCCCGGCTCGCCGGGACCGGTTCAGCCGATGTTGCCGAAACCGACGCGACGGGCTTCGGGAGCGCCGAATTCGACATACGCGATTTTGTCCGCGGGTACCAGGATCTTGCCGCCCTTGCTCACCGGGAGCGCGAAGACGGAATGCGCGCCATCGGCCAGTACGCTGGCCAGCTGCTGCTCAATTTCGTCCGCCGAAGTATCCGTCTCCACGACAAGTTCACGCGGCACGGACTGAATTCCGATCTTGACTTCCACGGTGCTCCTTACCGCCAGGTCCTGCTCAGTGTTCGCTGCGGGGCCAGCCGCTGATGCCGCGCCAGGCCAGCCTCGCCACCAGCTGCTCGGCGGCTTCGCGCGGGATGTGATCCCGCTTGCCGAGCCAGTATCTCGCGGTGACCTGGGCCATGCCGACCATGCCCACGCTCAGCAGGTGCGCCTCGTCGGCGGAGAGCCCGGCGTCTTCCCTGATCGTCTGGCTGACTATCGCGGCGCACTCCAGCTGGACCCGGTCGAGCCGGTCGCGCACGGCCGTCTCGTTGCTCAGGTCCGACTCGAACACCAGCCGGTAGGCTTGGCCCTCGCCGCCCACGTACTCGAAATAGGCACCAAAGGTGGCGGCCACCCGCTGCTTGGGATCGGGGTTCGAGCGGAGCGCCTCGCGCACCGTCTCCACCAGGGTGTCCACGCTCTCGTCGAGCAGGGCTAGGTAGAGCTCGAGCTTGCCGGGGAAATGCTGGTAGAGCACGGGTTTGCTGACGCCCGCGCGTTCGGCGATCTCATCCATCGCGGCGGCGTGATACCCCTGGGATACGAACACCTCAAGCGCCGCGTCCAGTAGCTGCCGTCGTCGTTCATGCCGTGGCAGCCGGTTGCTGCGTGGCCTGGTATCGGGCGTTGCAGTCAAAATTCGGTCTCCGGGTGGTTACGCGCGGCCGCTTTCCCGCGTTTGCCCCAATTCTAAGCTGCCGTCAGCGGTAGTCGTCATCGTCGAAGCCGACGGTGCGTTCCTGTTCCGCCGCATCCGCCTCGTCCACGTCGAACGGGACTTCGCGCCGCGCTCCGGTCACGGTCTCGTCCGCGATCACGTCCTGGTGCTGCTCGAAGGCGTCATCCTCGGGAATCTCCATGTCCAACTCACTCAACGGTCCGATCCCCTTTTCCTTCTGGTCGGTCACTACCGTACCGCCCCCGGTTCCCGCCAGTTCTCGGAGCGCTGCCTCCAGTGCTTCCCCATAAGTCGGGAAGGCATGCACCACATCGGCGAGGACCGCCAACGAAATCTTGGCCCTGATGGCGAGCGTAACCTCGCCCATCCAGCTGGCCGCGTTCGGCCCCACCGCGACCGCGCCGGCCAGCACCCCGGACTCGGCGTCGGCGTAGAGCTCGAGGCAGCCGAGATCATCTTGGCCCAGCTGAGCCCGGGTGGTGTCGCCCAGGTGAGCCCGGACCGTGATCAGCCCCCCGCCGCGGGCACTCTCCGGCGCCGCGGTCTCGGCCGGGCGCGCTGCGGTCTCGGCCGGGCGCGCCGCGGTCTCGGCATCGGCCGGGATCTTCGCGATCCGCAGCATCTGCCGCGTCCCGTCGGTCCCGTCGGTCCCGTCGGTCCCGTCGGTCCCGTCGGTCCCGTCGGTCGCGTCGGTCGCGTCGGTCCCGTCGGTCGCGTCGGTCCCGTTCGGGCCGCTGGCCGCCCCGGCCCCGGCCCCGGCCCCGGCCCCGGAATCCTCCGCAACCTCGTCCGCGGGGACGACTCCCACTGCGAAAACCGAAGGCGTAGTGAACACGCAGCGCGGGATCGCGCTGTAGTCGGCCTCGCGGCGCTGGCCGAGGATGTTCGCCGCGACCACGCTGGCCTGGTAGCGGCTGGCGTGGGTATGCGTGGTGCCGGTGACGTCGCCTGCGGCCCACACCCGGCTGACGCCGGTCACCTCGCACCTGGTGGTAGTGGGCAGCGCCATCCCGGGGGTGACCTGCAGGCCGAGCGCGTCGAGGCCCAGGCCGCCGAGCCGCGGGCGCCGGCCGGAGGCGAGCAGCAGCCGGTCGGCGTCGATCCTGGTCCCGTCCTCAAGCGCGAGCGTCAGCCCGTCGGACGTGCGTTCGGCCTTGGTGGCGGGGGAGCCGAGGTAGATCTCCGCGCCGGCCCGGCGCAGCGCCGCCGCGAGGATCTCCCCGGCGAACGCGGGTTCGCCGGGGAGCAGCGAGGGTTCCGCCTCGACCAGCGTTACCTGTGAGCCGAACGAGGCGTAGATCTGCGTGAGCTCGCATCCGGCGGGCCCGCCGCCGAGCACGATGAGCCGACGCGGCAGGTCGGGCGAGCACAGGCCCTGCGCGGTGGTCCAGGAAGGTATGTCGGAAAGGCCCTCGATCGGCGGCGCGACCGGCTCGCATCCGGTCGCGATGACCAGGTCCGAGTAGGTCAGCGAGACGGCAGCACCACCCGGGCCCCCGCCAGGGGCCAGCGTCACCTCGACCGTGCCCGGGCCGGTGATCCGGCCGGTGCCGCGGATCACGGTCACGCCCGCGCGGGTCAGCCGCCGGGCCGGGGCCGAGTCGTCCAGGCCGCCGGTCACCTCATCCCGCCGCGCCACCGCGTCTTCCCAGGTCTTCCCGCGGGCCGCGGAGAGCAGCAGCGAGTTCGACGGCAGGCAGGCCAGGTACGCGGACTCACCGCCGATCAGTCCCGCCTCGACGAGCGCCACCGCCTTGCCGCCGCCGGCCACCTCGGCGGCGACGTGCACGCCGGCCGTGCCGCCGCCGAGCACGACCACATCGAAAGCGCCCATATCTCTCCGTCCCCCTCGAACTTCGAGCCGTGGCTGGCCCAGCCTGAACCCAAGGACCCCCAAGGAGCCCGAAGACCCCGAAGGGCTGGTCCGTGCCCCCTCATCATCGCAGCCGCGGCTAAGCTCGCCACCAGAGTTGAGGGAAATCCACCCACGCTAGTCCGCAAAACGCTCGAATGTGTGCTCGATTTCGGGAATTATGGCAACACCGGATGATCAGGGTCATGCCAACCGGGGTAGGGGAGGACCATGCGTAGCATATGGGCCGGTGCGATCTCCTTCGGCCTGGTCGTGATCCCGGTGAAGCTCTACGCCGCCACCGAGCAGCGTGACATCACCTTCCGCCAGGTTCACCGCAAGGACGGAGCGAGGATCCAGTTCCGCCGGGTCTGCACGCTCGACGGGGAGGAAGTCCCGTACTCCGATATCGCCAAGGGCTACGAATTGCCGACCGGCGACATGGTGGTGCTGACCGACGAGGACCTGGCCGACCTGCCGCTGGTGACCGCCCACCGGATCGAGGTGCTGCACTTCGCGCCGGCCGCCCAGGTGGAGCCCATTTACGCGGCCAAGAGCTACTACACAGAACCCGAGCCGACAGGCGCCCGGGCGTATGTGCTGTTCCGTGACGCGCTCGAGGCGTCGGGGAAGGTGGCGGTGGCCAAGGTCGCGCTGCGCCAGCGCGAGGCGCTGGCCGCGCTGCGGGTCAGGGAGGGGGTCATCACGCTGGAGACCCTGCTGTGGCCGGACGAGGTGCGCAAGCCCGACTTCGCCTTCCTCGACGAGGACATCGAGGTCCGCTCGCAGGAGCTGAAGATGGCCGCGTCGCTCATCGACACGATGACCGAGGACTTCGAGCCCGACCAGTACCACGACGCCTACCGCGAGGCGCTCGAAGCCGTCGTCCAGGCCAAGGTCGAGGGCAACAACGTCGTCCGCCCGGCTGGCCTGGAGCCGCAGGAGACCAAGAAGCAGCCCGCCGACCTGACGGAGATCCTGCGGGCCAGCGTCGCGGCCGTCAAGACCGGCCGCGGCAAGGCCGACGGCGGCAAGGCGGACGATGGCAAGGCCGACGATGGCAAGAAGGACGCGCCCGCTAAGCCGAGAACGCGCCGCAAGGCCAGTGCCTGACCGAGCCGGAGGCGTCCGGCCAGCGCACCGACGCTGGCCGGACGCGGGAATTCCCGCTCGCTTCCGCCGGTTGACGGTGGCACGGGCGGGGGAAGGTAACACCCGCTCCGTTTGGTACAAAAGTCTTTTAAAGCACACCTTCATGGAGAGCACAGTGTCGCTGCCGCCGCTGGTCGAGCCCGCCGCCGAGCTGACGGTCGATGAGGTCAGGCGCTACTCGCGCCACCTGATCATCCCGGACGTCGGGATGACCGGGCAGAAACGACTCAAGAACGCCAAGGTCGTGGTCGTGGGGGCCGGCGGCCTCGGCTCGCCCGCGCTGCTCTACCTGGCCGCGGCCGGCGTCGGCACGCTCGGCATCATCGACTTCGACGTGGTGGACGAGTCCAACCTGCAGCGCCAGATCATCCACGGGCAGTCCGACGTGGGGCGGCCGAAGGCCATCTCGGCCCGGGACAGCATCCGCGAGATCAACCCGTTCGTCAACGTCGTGGTGCACGAGGTCCGGCTGGACTCGGACAACGCCCTGGAGATCTTCGCCGACTACGACCTGATCGTCGACGGCACCGACAACTTCGCCACCAGGTACCTGGTCAACGACGCGTGCGTGCTCCTCGGCAAGCCGTACGTGTGGGGATCGATCTACCGCTTCGACGGGCAGGCCAGCGTGTTCTGGGCCGAATACGGCCCGTGCTACCGCTGCCTGTACCCCGAGCCGCCGCCGCCCGGGATGGTGCCGTCCTGCGCCGAGGGCGGCGTGCTCGGCGTGCTCTGCGCCTCCATCGGGTCGATCCAGGTGAACGAGGCCATCAAGGTCATCACCGGGATCGGCGAGCCGCTGGCCGGGCGGCTGATGATCTACGACGCGCTCGAGATGACCTACCGCACGGTCCGGGTGCGCAAGGACCCGGAGTGCCCCGTCTGCGGCAAGAACCCCACGGTCACCGAGCTGATCGACTACGAGGAGTTCTGCGGCGCGGTGTCGGAGGAGGCCGCCGAGGCGGCCGCCGGCTCGACGATCAGCGCGAAGGACCTGGCCGCCATGCTGGACGCCGGCGACGACATCTTCCTCGTCGACGTCCGCGAGCCGAACGAGTACGAGATCGTCTCCATTCCCGGCGCGACGCTCATCCCCAAGGGCGAGTTCGTGAGCGGTGCCGTCCTGGAGCGGCTGCCGCAGGACAAGCGGATCGTGCTGCACTGCAAGAGCGGGGCCCGTTCGGCGGAGGCGCTGGCGATCGTCAAGAACGCCGGCTTCACCGACGCGGTGCACGTCGGCGGCGGCGTGCTGGCCTGGATCAACCAGGTCGATCCCGCGCTCCCTTCCTACTGAGGCGGCCCCGGTGAAGGGGGATCGGGTCGAGATCGTGATCGACTCCGGCGAGGGAACCCAGACGTATGAGCTGACGGCCACCCGGGCCGGCCGCCGCGTCGAGATCGCCAACCGGCGCGGCGTCGTCGAGGTCAGCGAGGTGACCAGAACCGGGACCGCGGTCAGGACCGCGCGGTTCATGGCCAGCCGGGTGGTCGCCCTGGTCGAGCACCCGGCCGACACCTCGGGCGCCGGGTAATCCCGGCTAGCATGCCCGGATGGATCTTCTCCGTGCGGTGGTTCGGCCCTACGCGTGGGGGTCGCGGACCGCGATCGCGGAACTGCAGGGCCGGCCCGTCCCGGCTCCGGGCCCGGAAGCCGAGCTGTGGATGGGCGCGCACCCGTCCGCGCCCTCGGGTACCGAACGAGCGGGCTCGACGCTGGACGCACTGATCTCAGCTGATCCTGACACCGAGCTCGGGCCGGAGTGCGCGGCTCGGTTCTCCGGGCGGCTGCCGTTCCTGCTGAAGGTGCTCTCGGCCGAGCGGGCGCTGTCGATTCAGGTGCACCCGTCGCGCGCTCAGGCGCAGGCGGGGTTCGCCGCCGAGAACGAGCGTGGCCTGGCGTCGGGCGACCCGGCCAGGAACTACGTGGACGACTGGCCCAAGCCCGAGCTCCTGTACGCCCTCACCCCGTTCGAGGTGGCGGCCGGCCTGCGCACCCCGGCCGACGCGGCGGGCATCCTGCGCGCCCTCGGTGTGGACAAGCTCCGGCCGCTGGCCGGCCGGCTCGCGGCTGCGACCAGCTCGTCGGCCATGGCGGGCGCGCTCGCCGCCGTCCTGGCATGGCCAGAGCCCGCCGAACTCGTCGCCGCGGTCGTCGTCGCCTGCGCGCGGCTGGCCGCCGCGGGTTCTGGGCCCTATGCGGACGCCTGTGCGGCGGCCGTGCGCGTGGCCGCGGATCACCCGGGTGACCTCGGCGTGCTGGCGCTGCTGCTGATGCGGCACGAGGTGCTGCAACCGGGCCAGGCGGTGTTCATGCCGGCTGGGGGGCTGCACGCCTACCTGCGGGGCACCGGAATCGAGCTGCTGGCCAACTCCGACAACGTGGTCCGGGCCGGACTTACCGGCAAGCACATCGACGTGCCCGAACTGCTCAAGCTCCTCGACCCGGCTGTCTCGGTCCCCGTGCTTTCACCCTGCGTGCTGGCCGATGGCGTGAGCCGATTCCACACCCCGGCCCCTGAGTTCGGTCTCTACGTGCTTGACCTGGCCGGACCATCGGTCACCCTGCCCGGGGCCGGTCCGCGGATCGCGTTCTGCCTCGACGGCGGCTGCGTACTGTGCGCTGCGTCCGGCGAGGCGCTCAAGCTGAGCCGAGGCCAATCCTGCTTCATCTCCGCCGCCGACGCCCCGGTCCACGCCGCAGGCTCCGCCCGCCTAGTCCTAGCCGCCCCCGGTGCGCCCTAACCCGTGCCCCGGCTGGCCCCGTGCCCCGGCTGGCCCCGTGCCCCGGCTGGCCCCGTGCCCCGGCTGGGCCCCGACCCTCCGGCCGGTCCCGTATTGGCCGGCGCGCGCGGAGTCCGCTAGACTGCGTGAGCGCGCCCGGCCACCGGGTCCGATGCCATTGGGGTATGGGGTAATTGGCAGCCCGACAGGTTCTGGCCCTGTTAGTCTAGGTTCGAGTCCTGGTACCCCAGCAGTTCAGTTGACAGCGCGGACGTGACTCACGTCCGCGCTTGTTCATGTCGGGGGTTCCCGCGCCGATCAAGGCCTGCCTGAACGGCGGCAGGACTCGCGATGAGCATCCGTCTTTGCCGCGACGCCCGCCGGGTTCCTCTCCTCCGGTTGGCCTGACCGGTTATGAGGCGGTAGTCTGTACCGCGCTGGCCACACCAGCATCTCGGCTCCGCAGGGTAGTTGAAGCCCTGTCGGTGCCACGCACGGCCCCGTCGTCTAGAGGCCTAGGACGTCGCCCTCTCAAGGCGGTAACGCCGGTTCGAATCCGGTCGGGGCTACCAAACGAAGTGCCAGGCCAACGGCCTGGCACTCGTTAGGTCAGCTGATGTATCCGCCTCCCGGGCCTTGACCACGCTGCTACTGCGACAGCACCAGCTGGTTTCCGGTCAGGGCCTGGTAGTCGGCGGCTAGCTGGGCCTGGTCCACGCCCTGTTCAAACGCCGTGGTCCCGAGGTGCTCGGGCCAGATGACGACCCATGCCTCCTCGACGAGGGGATTGCCTTGGACGACGCCGTTCCAGAAGGACCGGGCGAACTCGGTCTCCTTGGCCCAGGTGATGAACTTGATGTCGGCGGTAGTGTAGCCGCCGCCGAGAATGGCGTGGCCGCCGTCGATTGCGGAGCCTTTGACATCAGTCCAGGGGCGGCCCTCGGTGAATTCCTGCTGGTTCGCGTCGAGCACCTGAATTCCCAGCCACAGCGCCCCGAATATGGCCAGGGCGGCCTTTACCTCGTCGAGGTTGGAGTGGTCGACCTTGGCGAAGGCGACGGCCTTCACGCCGTCGGGGCCACCGGTCCCTTGCAGGTACTCCAGGCCGGTCTGGATGTCCATGCCCTGGTCATCGCTGCTCCCTGGCCCGTCGGTGCTGCTGCTGCCATTCGGGTCGAAGCCAGGGTTTTGGGTCTGGTAGAACTGCCACACCTGCGCTTGGGTGGGGTAGTACTCGGTCGCCAGCGTCGCGGTGACCAGACGGCGCGTATTCGCCCAGGTGACCGCGTTGCAGTCACCGGCGACGTCGTTGCCTAGCAGCTGCCAGCCGCTTAGCTTAGCGAGATAATCCTCCTGCGGCGGGTAGCCCGGAACCGTGCTGGCCAGGATGCGTCCGAACCGCAGTGCGGGCGCGTTCTTGGGCGGTCGGCGACCATATTTGTACGGCATATGTCCTCCTAATGTGGCACAATTTCGGCCGGCGGAGCCCAGAATTCCGTCCTGGACCCAGTAATCCGGAGCAGCCTCGTGCCATCGTGATACGCCCCTGGTCCCGCGATTCTTTGCGGCCGCCCATCCAGACCCCACCAATTCACCACAATCTGGCTTGCGGGAAAGGAAATGAAAAGGTCTCGAGGATGACGCCCGCCCGGGTCAGGTGTCGATGGTCAGGTTGCCGGCCGGGAGCGGGGCCAGATGAACGGGCTCGCTGGCAGGTACGATGACCCGTGTCTCCGCCCCCCGAGACATGACGTCCGCATCGTTGGGTAGGCCCAGGCCTAGTGGCCGCAGACCAGGAGGGTGGAGCGAGGATGGTTGAGCCGGATATCGAGAGCAGCAGCCCGGCACTGGCGGAGGCGGCACGCGAACTACGGGCCGCCAGGCACGACGCGCAGGTCGCCTTCGACTGCATCGCCCTTGGTGAACTCGACCGGGCTCACACCCACGCGCTGACCGCCCGGGTCGCGGCGGATGCGGCGGTGACCGCGCTGGCCGCGGCGCTCGGCCAGGCCAGGCAGGTCTAGCCCAGGGCCGGTGCCCTCAGCCCGGTGCCTTCAGGAGGGCTTTCAGTCCGGTGCCTTCAGCCCAGTGCCTTCAGGAGGGCTTTCATCCAGGGGCCGAGATCGGCCGGGGTTCGGGCCGAGATGAGGTTGCCGTCGACCACGGCGGCCTCGTCCACCCAGTCGGCGCCCGCGTTGACCATGTCGTCGCGGATCGCGCCCACGCTGGTGGCCCGGCGCCCCTTGATGATCCTGGCCGAGATCGGCACCCAGCCCGCGTGGCAGATGAAGGCGATCGGCTTCTTCGCGTCGTCGAACGCCCGCACTAGGTCCAGCACGGTTTCCGAGCGCCTCAGCTTGTCGGGCGCGTAGCCGCCCGGGATGACCAGGGCGTCGAAGTCGCCCTCGGCCACCTGGCCCACGGTGGTGTCCACGGGCAGCGGCCCGTAGCCCTTCTTGCCCCGGACCGGGTGGTCATCCAGCCCGGCCACGGTCACCTCGACGTCCTCCTCGGCGAGCCGGTGCAGCGGGTAAAGCAATTCCATGTCCTCGAAGTCGTCGGCGGCCAGGAGAAGGACCTTACGCTGTGCGAGCACCATGAACCGACCTTACCCGCGCGTCAGGCGGTTGACCCGCGTGGGTCAGCATGCCGCGCCTGGCCTGCCCCGGAGGCTATGACGTCGGCGGTTCCGCCTGCGCTGTTGCTTGTGCTGCCCGTGCTGCCCGCGCTGCTTCTGCCCGTGCTGCCCGCGCTGCTTCTGCTTTCTGCCCGTGCTGCCCGTGCTGCCCGTGCTGCCCGCGCTGCTTCTGCCCGTGCTGCCCGTGCTGCTTCTGCTTGTGCTGCCCGTGCTGTCGCTTGTGCTGTTGGTGCTGCTTGGCCCGGTGTTTTCTGGCGTGATGGAGGGGCCGCGCTGCCGCCGTGTACCTGGCGGCGATGGCGAGCACGTCCCTGACGTACCAGCAGGCATGGTTGTAGGCAAAGATCGCCCGCCTGAGCCCCGTCGGCGACCCGCCTGCGGCCCCGTCGGCGCACAGCATCCGGGCGGCGGTGAAGATCGCGTCCGCGGGGTCGTAAGGGGTGAGCCTGCGGGACGGGTCGACCTTGACGGCGTATTCGGCAAAGGTGGCCGGCTCAAACTGCATCGGCCCTTCGGCGCCCATGCGGTTCTTGCCCTGGTGGACGCCGCGGGCGTTGGACCGGCCGTTGTTCGATTCCATCGTCCCGATCCCCGCGAGCACTTCCCAGGAAAGCCGCGGGCAGGTCCGGGTCGCGGCTCGGTACCAGGTCAGGTAGCGCGGCGGGATCGCCGCCAGCCCGGCCGCGTTGGCCGCGTTGGCCGCGTTGGCCGCGTCGGCCGGCAGCAAGGCCGCTACGGGCATCAGTACGACCAGGGCCAGTGCCGCCGTCCGCCGCGCGCGTCCGCTCGTTCCGGCGTTGCCGCCGGTGGTCGAGCCGGGTATGCGGTTCACACGGCAGTTATGCGCCATGTCAGCGTCGTGTAATCGAACGATTACACTTTGTGATGAACATTGTTGGGCGGCGGCTGACGAATTGCCGTCAATAAGGCCCGATGTCACCTCCTCCGATCAGGCCCCGGTTAACCCTGGGCCTGATCGGACAACGTGGACCTGGCCTCGTTCGGCCGGAGATTTTGACCTGTGGGTCAGGCGGCCCGGCGGCGGACCAGCCAGACGGCGGCCGCGATAAGGACGACGGACAGCGCGAGCAGCCAGCCGCCCTCGATGAGCTGGAAATGCCAGAACCGGCTGGCCGGCTCGTACGACGTCCACTGCGTGTAGTGCTGCTGGGTCAGCCAGTTCTGCAGCGCGTTCGGGTTCGGCGAATTCTGCACGCTGGCGGGCGCCTGCTGGGCGAGCTGGTTGAACGCTCGCTGGCTCAGCACCTGGCCGTTCGGGCCTGTCGCATAGTTGCTGAGGACCCAGGCGCCGCTGGGCGGATTGAGAGCCGTCGTCTTGAGGGGGGCCTGGTAATGCTGGCGCAGCCAGGTCGCGGTCCCGATGGCCAGGACGGTCCAGGTGACCAGGGTCGCGGCCATCGCCGGGAGGGTGCGCCGGATCAGCGCGCCGAAGAACGCGGCGATCGCGAAGGCGGCCAGCGTCCAGGCGGCGAAGGCGACGCCGAGCAGGCCGAACGCCAGCGGGAGCAGCCTGCTCACCTGACCGTCGACCAGGAACGCGTGGTAGTACCAGCTGAATAGCTCGGTGAAGGCCCAGGTGACCCCGGCCACTGCCACCGCGAGCAGGACGAGCTTGCTGACCGCCCAGCGCGACCTTCCGCACCCCTGGGTCCAGGCGAACCGGAACGTCCCGGTCTCAAACTCGCGGGCCAGCACCGGCGCCCCGAGGAAGATGCCAAGCAGCACCGGCACGACCAGCATCAAGCTGGAGACGGTCTGGGCGCCGCCGGCGGATAGGGCTCCCCCGCCCCCGCCGCCCCAGTATTCCTGGGTGAAGGATCGCGCCAGTTGCTGGCATGTCCCCGAGCCGGCCGGGTGGCAGGCGGCGATCTTGGCGTAGGCGTGGTTGATCTGCAGCCCCATGATCAGCAGGTACAGGCTCACCAGGCCGAGGAAGGAGGCCGCGCCGGTCAGCGCGGGCCGGTGCTGGCGCCAGGTGACCCAGGCCAGCCTGGTCCAGGGCACCGGATGCCGGCGCGCGGCCCTCGGAGCCGGGGCGGTTATCGTGGTCGCGGTCATGCCGCCACTTTCCTTTCGGATTCGCGCATCGCCGCGAGGACGATCTTCTCCAGGCTGGCGCCGTGCTCGGCGACCAGGTCATCGACTTCCCCGGCCACTTGAACCTGGCCGGCGGACAGCACGATCAGGTAGTCGGCCATCCGCTCCAGTTCGGCCACCACGTGCGAGGACAGCACCACCGAGATGCCGTCCGCGGCCACCGTCTCCATCACGGACTGCATGAAGTCGTGCCGGGCCAGCGGGTCGAGCGCGGCCAGCGGCTCATCCAGCACCAGCAGGTCGGGTCGCCGGGCCAGGGCCACCGTGAGCGCGAGCTGCGCCTTCTGGCCGCCGGACAGCTGGCCGACCTTCTTCTTCAGCGGTATGCCGAGCTCGGCCAGCCTGGCCCGCGCCCGCTGGGAGTCCCAGCGGCGGTTCAGGTTGCGGGCGACGTGCAGCATGTCGGCGACCGGCAGGTTCTTGTACAGCGGCGCGTCCTGGGCCACGAAGGCGATCCGGTCCAGGGCGTCCGGCGACCCGGCGGGCGTGCCGCCGAGCACGGACACCACTCCGGTCGTCGGCAGGGCCAGGCCGACGGCCATATTCAGCAAGGTGGTCTTGCCTGCGCCGTTCGGGCCGACCAGGGCTACCACATGTCCGGCCGGGAACCCCAGCGTGCAATCCCGCAGCGCCCATCCGTGGCGATAGCGTTTGCCTAGGTCAACGCACTCTATGACGTTCATCCGATTCCTTTCCGTTAGTTATCGCTTACGGTAGGCACCGGCCGTCCGGTCACGACAGACGGCTGAGCGGCGTTTACTGGGTAGACCTAGGTACACCTCTGGTTCGGGGTCCAGCCTCACTGCCGGCCCGGCTGCTGTCGCGCAGACTGGAAGAAGAGTGAGACCCTGGTACAGGAGGCGGCCATGAGCGCGGGACCTACCCCGGGCATCCCGGACATCCCTGGTATTCCAGGGACCCAGGTGAGCCGCGGCCTTCCGGAGACCGAGGAGACCGAGGGAGCACGGGAAAACCTGTGGGCACCCCTCTGGGACGCGGCCCGCACCGGCATCGCCGCCGTCGGCCACGGGGTGGCGTTCTTCGTGCTCATGCTGGCCGGACTCGGCTTGCTGCTGCTGATTCTGGCTCTGACGCTCCCCGGGCCCGGCCTGCTCGCCTACGGCCTGGGGCACCATCACAACGCGGCAGGACTGGCGCTAACCCTGGCCCTCCCCGCGCTCGCCGTCAGCGTGTTCGGCATATCGGGCTTGCTGCTTGTCATGCGCCGTCTGGCCAGCTTGACCAGGCGGCTGGTCGGCCAGTGGAGCGGCGTGCCCATCGCCGAGCCCTACCTGCCGCGGCCCTGGGCTGACGGCGGGAAGGCAGGCCTGCGCCGGTGGCTCGGGTGGCTGCTGACCGATCGGGCGACCTGGCGGGACCTGCTGTGGGTGACCGTGAACGCATGCGGGGGCTGGATTCTGGCGATTGTGCCCGCGGGGATGCTGGCGCTCGGCCTGGTCGGCCTGATCGCGCCCTATGCTTCGCTGGAGGTGCGACTGCTGACCATCGTGGCCGCGGTGCTCGGGCTGTGGACGGCCCCGTGGCTGTTGCGTGGCTACGGCGTTTTCGCCAGGTCGATGCTCGCGCCGACGGGACAGGCCGAGCTGGCACTGCGAGTCCGCCAGCTATCCGATACCCGCACCGAGGCCCTCGACACCGGGGCCGCCGAAATCCGCCGGATCGAGCGGGACCTGCACGACGGTGCGCAGGCCAGGCTGGTGGCCATGGGCATGACCCTGGACGCCGCGGGGCAGATCATCGACACCAATCCCGTCGCGGCCCGGGCGCTTCTTATCGAGGCCCGCGACGCCTCGGTCAAGGCCCTGGCCGAACTGCGCGACCTGGTCCGCGGCATCCACCCGCCGGTGCTGGCCGACCGCGGCCTGGCCGCTGCGATCCGGGCGCTGGCCCTGGACAGCCCGATGCGAATCAACCTGGCCAGTGACGCCGACGGCCGCCCGCCGGCCCCGGTCGAGTCGGCCGCCTACTTCGCGGTCAGCGAGCTGCTGGCCAATGTGTCCAAGCACGCCGAAGCCCGGCAGACCTGGATCGACATCCGGCACTCCGACGGGATGCTGCGGATCGGCGTCACCGACAACGGCCACGGCGGCGCCGACCCGGCGCGCGGCAGCGGGCTACGCGGGATTGAGCGGCGGCTGGCCCCGTTCGACGGCGTCCTCGCTGTCAGCAGCCCGCCGGGCGGCCCGACCGCGGTCACCATGGAGATCCCGTGCGCGTGGTCATCGCCGAAGACCTCTTCCTGCTGAGGGACGGCCTGACGCGCATGCTGCAGGCTCATGGCCTGCAGATCACCGCAGCCGTCGACAACGCGGCCGACCTGCTCGCCGCCGTGGCCGCGGAAGTCCCTGACGTGGCCATCGTCGACGTCCGGCTGCCGCCCACGTTCACCGACGAGGGCATCAGGGCCGCGCTGGCGGCCCGGCGTGAGGTGCCAGGCCTGCCGGTGCTCGTGCTTTCCCAGTACGTCGAGCAGCTGTACGCCCGCGAGCTGCTGGCCAGCGGCAGCGGGGGCATCGGGTACCTGCTCAAGGACCGGGTGTTTGACAGCGCCCAGTTCGTGGACGCCGTCCGCCGGGTGGCGGCCGGCGGCACCGCGATGGACCCGGAGGTGATCGCGCGCTTGCTCGCTCGTAACACCGGCGACGGCAGCCTGGCCGCGCTGAGCCCGCGCGAACGCGAGGTGCTCGCCCTGATGGCCGAGGGCCGGTCAAACGCCGCCATCGCCCAGCGGATGGTGATCACCGAACGCGCCGTGGCCAAGCACACGGCCTCGATCTTTCTCAAGCTGGACCTGCAGCCCTCCGACGACGACAACCGCCGGGTGCTCGCCGTCCTCGCCTACCTCGGCGGCTGATAACCGCCGGTTTGTCTCCAGTTTCGGGTGCTATGCAGGGCCGGATCCCGAATGGGAAACGGTGCCCCTGCCGCACCCGGGCCAGCTAACTCGGCAGCGCTTAGAACCCCCAGTCGTGGTGGTGGTGCCGGCCGGGGCCGCCGCCACCCCCTCCACCGCCAGGCGCCGTGGTGACAGTGCCGCCGCCACCCCCTCCGCCGCCGGGTGCCGTGGTGACAGTGCCGCCGCTGTCCCAGGTGACGGAGAAGGCGTTGCCTCCGGTCAGCGCCGATGGGGTGGCGAGGGCGGCGCCTGAACCGGACTCCATCGTGAGCTCGCTCAGGTTCGCGCTGTCGCCGATCGGGGCGTCATCGACGGTGGCGTTGGTGAAGTTCACCATGCCGAAGTCCGCCAGCGGGAGCACCGTGCCGTTGCTCGGCGCCTCGGCGATGACCTCCGCCGATCCGAGCTGCGCGTCCGGCTCAGCTTGCTCGGTGGTCTGGGTCCAGCCCTGCGTGCCGTCGGTCAGGGTCAGGGTGAAGGTGCCGTCGCCGTCTGACACGACGGAAGCCGACATGGCATCGCCCGGTTGGACGGGGTTGGGGAAGAACACCGGGGCATTCGGGAAGATCTCGTACCAGCCTTGGTAGGACGCGGCTCCGCCGGCACAGTCGGCCTCCGTGCCGGTCTGCTCGACCGTCGGGGTGCCGTCCCCGTCGAGCCCCACCCAGAACGAGGAGAAGGTATCGGTCGCGCCGCAGGTGACGGCCGGCTGTGCCCATGACGACGAGACGCTGGTCAACGAGCCCGCCATGCCGGTGGCGGCGTAACCGGCCCAGTTCTCGCTGGCCAGGTCCGTCACGTTGGCGGTGCCGCCGCCCGGCGCGTTGGCCGCCTCCCCGTTCGAGCCGGCCCCGTTCGAGCCGGTCCCGTTCGCCGGGCCCGTCACCATGGGATAGCCGCCTCTGCCCCAGCCTCCGACGCTCGATGCGCCGGAAGCCCCGGCCAGCGCGGTTGCAGCAGGCGCGGGCGCAGCCGGTATCGGGCCCTGCACGTCCGCGGAGGAAACCGCGTGCTCAGGACCCCGCGCCGCAAGGAAATAGCCCGCGACGAGGACGGGAATGGCAACACCAAGCGCAATCATCTGGCCGGGACCCGGCCGCAGGTTCCGGCGCGATCTCGTCCCGTTGCCCCCTCGGCAGCCACCACGAAGATTCCGGTTATGCATGACCTGGGATTCCTCTCTTGCCTGTTTGAGCTGGCCCTCGGCGCCCCAGTTATAGATTAGAGATATGACACGAGATCGTCATGAAAACCGATAAAGTAGCAGCTATTGAGAACCTCTTACAATTTCCTAACGAGTAGGGATTAAGTTGAACCGGTAAGCGCCTGCATACCGCACACGATGGGCGCCTTCTGCTTTATTTGGATGAAAGCTTCGGTTCGCTGACCGCCGGCCCTTTCCTGGCGCCACCGCGATGGGACGAGCCGTGCGACCGCTGCGGGATGCATAACCTCTCCGGAGCTGGGGAGTAGAGCTGCGCGCGCACCAGCCGCAGACCAGGGGGTGTCAGATGACCACCGAACCGCAGCCCACGAGGCCGGTGACGGACGCGGGGAGGCCCCAGCCGGGGACAGCTACCGGGGAACTCACGCCGGGCGGTCCGGCGTCGGCGGTTCCGCCGCAGACCGCCCCGCCGCTTCCCGAGCACAAGATCAAGCGCACCAGGATCAGCGGGCTGTGGGTCTCGGTCGGCTTCTTCGCCGTCGTCCTGCTGCTCCTGCTGATCTTCATCTTGCAGAACGGCACCAAGGTAGACATCTCTTACATGGGCGCGCACGGTCATCTCCCGCTCGGCGTGGCCCTGCTGCTGTCGGCCGTCTGCGGCGTGCTCTTGGTCGTCCTGGCCGGGGCGGCGCGCATCAGCCAGCTGCGGGCCGTGGCGCGGCGGCACCGGCGCGCCGACGCCAAGCGCGTCACGGCGGCCGACGAGAGGGCCGACCCTACCCGCTGAGGACCTGCGCGATGCGCCGTACGGCCTCGCGTAGCTGGTCCGGGCTATGCACGGCGTATCCAAGCACGATCCCGGCCATCCCCGGCCGCTGCCGGTGCCAGGACAACGGGTGGACGAGCACCCCGGCCTGCAGGATCGCCTCCGCCAGGTCCGTGTCCCGGCCGGCGCGGCCGGGAAACATGATGAGCAGGTGAAGTCCGGCCGCGATGCCCTGGACGCGGGCCGCGGGCAGGTGCTCGCGCAGCGCCCGGAGCAAGGCGTCGCGCCGGCTCCGCTGCCGCTTGCGGACCAGCCGGATGTGCTGCTCGAGGTCGCCACTCGCGATCAGCCGGGCCAGCACGAGCTGCGGCAGCGCGGGGCTACCCAGGTCGCTGGCATGCTTGGCCTCGACCAGGTCGGCGTGCAGTCGGCTCGGCGGTATCAGCCAGCCCAGGCGCAGGCCGGGAGCCAGCGTCTTAGACGTGCTGCCCGCGTAGGCGACCAGCCCGGGCGCCGAAGCCTGCAGCGCCGGGACCGGCGCCCGGTCGTAGCGGTACTCCGCGTCATAGTCGTCCTCGATGATCAGGGCATCGGCCCCGGCGGCCCAGTCCAGCAGGTCGCGGCGGCGCCGCGGGGCCAGCACGACCCCGGTGGGGAACTGATGCGCGGGCGTGAGCAGCACCGCGCGCAGGTCGCCCCGCGCCAGGTCATCGACCTGGAGCCCGTGGTCGTCCACCGGAATAGGCACCGGGCGCAGGCCCCAGTAGGCCAGCTCGTCGCGGGACCCGCGCGAGCCCGGGTCTTCGACCGCGATCTCGCCTAGATCCCGCAGCACCCGGGCCAGCAGGGCGAGGGCCTGGGCCACCCCCGTGACGACGATGATGTCGTCCGGATCGGCGCGCAGCCCGCGGGTGCGCGCGAGCCAGCCCGCGAGCTCCGTCCGCAGCCCCTGGCTGCCGCGGGGGTCGCCGTAGCCGAGGTCGGCCACGCTGGCCTGCTCGAGCACCAGCTTTTCGGCGCGCAGCCAGGCGGCGCGCGGAAATCCGGACAGATCAGGCACGCCGGGGGACAGGTCAATCTCCGCCCGCGCTCGCCAGCGCTGCGGCAGCAGCGCGGGTTCAGGCCGCTCGGCCGGCCCGGGCCGCGCCTGCGCGGGCCGAAGCCCCGGTGCCCGCCGGGAGATCCCGAGGACCCGCGTCCCGGCCCCGGAGCGGGCGCTGACCAGCCCTTCGTCGGCGAGGCGCTGGTAGGCCTCGACGATCACGCCGCGCGAGACGCCGAGGTCGCCGGCCAGCAGCCGGGTCGCGGGCAACGGCGCCCCGGCCTGCAGCCGCCCGTCGATGATGGCGGCCCGGATGGCGTCGGCCAGCCAGCCGGTCAGCCCGCGGGTCGGCGCCATCGTCGGGCTCAGCTGCAGGAAGTCCGCTCCGCCGCTGGTGACCGTCATTGGTCTAGCATAGAGATGCTCAATTGGCCCTGTTCACTGGACCATCGGGCTCATACCGTAGCGTCGTGCCTGGTCTCCGCGCTCCCGATGTTCCCGCTACCCCCGCCGCTGTGCCGACCGCTGTGCCGACCGCTACGCCCGCCGCCGTGCCGACGGCGGCGCCGCTCGCCGAAGCCCTCGCCGAGGCCCCGGCGCGGGGTGCGGCGATAGGCGGGGCGGCAGGGGCCACGGCCATGGTCTGCGTGGGCGGCAGCGTCGCGGTCTCCTCGGTGCTCGCCGGGGCGCCGGTATTCACCGCCGAGGCGGTCCGGTACGGCGGGGCCTGCCTGCTGCTCGTCGCGCTCGCCCGGCTCACCGGCCGCCGGCTGAGCAGGCCGCGCGGCGCCGAGTGGCTGTGGCTGTCCGGCATCAGCGTGACCGGCCTGGTGGTGTTCAACGTGGCGCTGGTGCAGGGATCAAGGCACGCCGAACCCGCCGTCCTCGGCGTGGCCGTGGCCTGCGTCCCAGCGCTGCTGGCGGTGATCGGGCCGCTGCTCGAAGGGTCCCGTCCGCGCTCGGCCCCGGTGGCCGCTGCGCTGGTGGTGACCTGCGGCGCCGGCCTAGTGCAGGGGCTGGGCCGCACCGATGCCGTCGGCGTGGCCTGGGCCGCCGTGGTCTTCGGCTGCGAAGCCGCGTTCACCTTGCTGGCCATACCGGTCCTGCGCCTGGCACGGCCCGTGGGGGGTGTCGGTGCACGCCACCTGGCTCGCCACGGTGATGTTCGCCGTGCTGGCGGTGGCACGGGAAGGACCGGCCGCCGTGACGCGGCTGAGCCGGCCGGACTGGCTCGCCGTCGGCTACCTCGCCGTCGCGGTCACGGCGGCGGCCTTCGTCTTGTGGTATTCCAGTGTCCGGCGGCTGGGGGCCAGCCGGGCCGGCCTGCTCACCGGCATCGCCCCGGTCGCCGCGGCGGCCACCGGGGTCCTGCTCGGCGGCCCGGCGCCCAGGCCGCTGGTCTGGGTCGGCATCGCGGTCGTCGCCGCAGGCCTGGCGTTCGGCTTCCGGGAAGGGAAGGACTGATGCACTTCCAGCATTCCGGCGAAATCTGGCGTGACTTTCCCGCCCTGGTCCCCGGAGTCCTGTACTGCGACGGCATCACCAGCCACGCCGAGGTCGAGGCCCGGGTGGACAGGTTCGCCGCCGTGGCCAAGGCGCGGCTGGCGGACGGCCCGGAGGGCGAGCTGCCGGAGATCCAGGCGTGGCGGCGCGCCTTCGCCCAGATGGGCCTGAAGCCCACCCAGTATCGCTGCGCGTCGGAATCGCTGCTGCGCCGCTTCCGCAAGGAAGGGAGCCTGCCGCGGCTGCACCCGCTGGTCGACCTGTGCAACGCCGTCTCGCTGGCCTTTGCCACCCCGGTCGCGGTCTTCGACGCCGCCCGTGTCGCCTGGCCGCTCGAGGTGCGGCGCGCAGCCGGCGACGAGGACTACCTGACCTTCGGCGGGGACACCGAGTACCCTGCGCCCGGCGAGGTGATCTTCGCCGACCAGGCCGGGCGGGCGCACGCGCGGCGCTGGACGAACCGGCAGAGCGGCCTTTCCGCCGTCCGGGACTCCACCGCCGCCGTGCTGATCGTGGCCGAGGCGCTGCACGAGGGGGCCGCGTCCGACGTCCGCGAGCTCACCGCCACCCTGGCCGCCGAACTCGGCGCCGTCTGGTCCGTTACCCCGTCGGCCGCGCTCCTCAACCCCAACGAGCCCCGCTTCACGTTCGGAGCGTAAGTCCAGTCACGCTAGGCCAGTTACGCCAGGGTGGTGAGCGGCAGCGACCCAGTGCGAGTCAGCCGGACGTGCTCGGCCTCCTGGGTTGGCTTCGGCTGGCCCGCCCGGCCCCGGTAGCGTCCCGGCATGACCGCGCCTCGTTGGTACGCGCTGATGGCGGCGGTGGCCGCGTCGAGGCCTACCGGGCCGTAGTACAGGCCGTGCGGCAAGATCACCAGGTTGGCGGCGAACCGGTGCCCGCCGACGTGCGTCGACTCCCATACCTGGCCGGGATGCCGCTCAGCGAGCGCCGCCGCGAGCGGCCCGCCGAATCGCGCGCAGCAGACGCTGCGCTTGCCGTGCGTGCAGACCAGGAACACGGGCTCGGCCGCCGGGGCCCCGAACGACGGCGGCGTGCCGGCCGCGAGCTCCTTCAGGTCACGTTCGGTCAGGTCCGGTGCGGTCGCGGACACCGAACCAAGCCGCAGCCAGGGCTGGCGGCCCGCGGTCCAGTCAGCGAAGACGCGGCGCACGTCGCCCACCTGGCGCCGTCCCGGCCTGCGGATCATCTGGACCCGGATGCCCAGCGCCACGGCGGAGGAGACCAGGGCTCGTAGCGGCGCGGGCAGCGCGGCGTCGGCGGCCTCGTGCGGCCACGGCCCCGGGTGCTCGATCAGCAGCCAGGCGCGGGACGCCTCGGGCGCCGAGGCCAGCGAGGGCATGGTCCCGTCGTGGCATTCCGCGCCGTGCTCGCATGCGACGGCCACGCTGGTCAACCTCCGATCCCCGGCTTCCGGTGAGTCCGTTCTCATGCTAGTTGAGGGCAGGTGTGCAGCCTGGCGGCTTCCGCTAGCGCCAGAGCAGCCACCGCGGAACGGGCAGCGCACATCGTGCGGCCGGGTGATAACGCAGGGGCCGCTGAGCTTAGGCGTCGCGGCCGCGGAAGATCGCCAGGCCGGCGAAAAAGGCGAGCACTTCGACGCCACCGAAGAGGGCGAACGGCCAAATGGGCTCCCTGAGCGCGACGGTGACCACGGTGCCGACGAGGACGACGGCGCCCACCGCCTGGGCCGCGAACGACCGTGCCTTCATCCTGAGCAGATCCTGCCGCTCGTCAACCCGGGCGCCGTACATCGCGCCTATGTCACTGTCCCTGCCGCCAAGCACGTAATAGCCGATCGCTGCGACGACCGCTATTACCGCGCACGGGATGGCGGCTCCCCAGCCGTAGCCGGCGGCGACGGCGGCAGTGATCACCGCACCGCCGATGATCATGTTCGCCGGCGCCCTCAGACGGGAATGCCTTGTGCCCATCATGTGCCCGCATCCTCCTCCGGGTCGAACATCTTGTCGACCGTTGAGTCGAAGAACCGCGCGATCCGGAAGGCCAGCGGCAGCGACGGCGAGTAGCGGCCGCTCTCGATCGAGATCACGGTCTGCCGCGATACCTCCAGGGCCGCCGCGACTTCGGCCTGGGAAAGCCCCCGTTGCGTACGCGCCTCCCGGACCCGGTTCAGCATGATGTAAAGGTAGCTTTACCATCATGCGATGTCAAGCGACCTTTACCTGGATCGTCGCTTCGACAGCGAGCCGACGCGCAGGTCGGACCGGGAACCTGGCGCATGACGGAGGTAGCGGCCCACGATCACGCTTGTCCCGGGCGGCCATCGGCTCGTAAGGCCGTCCGCCCGTAAGGCCGTCCGCCGTAAGGCTTTCCGCCCGTAAGGCTTTCCGCCACAGGACCCAGCCGATGGCCTGGTTGGCGGCGACGACCCGCCAGCCCGCCGGGGCGTGCGGCCAACCGGCCTGCGCGGGCTGGCCGCCGGGCCATGGCATCTCGACCACGGTCACGCCGGCCGGGGGCGGCTGGCTGGCCGGGTTGAAGAACTGCAGCTTCGTCCAGGAAACCTGGTACGTCAGCGGCACCCAGGCCTGCCAGCCGACGTCGGAGGCGACGGCGACCTGCTCGCCCGGCCGTACCCCGCCGGTCCGCACCGGTACGTTCACCGCCTGCGCCTGCCGGGTCCCGGCCTGGGAGACCTGGCTGGTCATCTGGGTCACGGCCACCAGGCTCACGGCGGCCACGCAGGTCCCGAGGACCGGCGCGACGGCCCGCCAGCGGCGCGCGGCGAGGGCCAAGGCCACCCAGCAGGCCAGCAGGCCCAGCGCCACCGCCGTGGCCAGCAGCACGCTGGCCCGGGTCCAGTTCTGGGTCAGCACGGCGGGCTCGGCGAAGTTGAACGCTGACCCGAACCCGGACGTGGGCAGCGACGGTCCCGCGTAGACGGCCACCGTCACGGCAGCCAGCCCGAACACGGCCGTGGTGCAAACAAAGCAACCGAGAATGGCCCGCAGGCCTGCCCGCAGCAGCACCACCGCGCCGGCCAGGAAGAACGTGATGATCATGCCGTCCAGGTAGCGCCCGGACGCCCAGGTCTGCGACTGGTCAGACGGGAGCGCGGCCGGCGCGGTGCAGGTGATGGCCGCGGTGACCGCCACCGCGAGCCCGGCCATGATCCGCAGGTCGGTCCGGACGTCGCGGCGCACGACGACGGCCAGCGCGGCCACCAGGCCGATTCCCGCGATGCCCCAGCTGTCGAGCACGAGCCGCCACAGCTGGCCGGCCGCCATCTCGAACACGTGGATCGTGCCCTGCACGCTGTGCAGGCGGGTCGCCACCTGACCGGACAGGCTGCGGGTGCCCTCCGGGTAGATGGCCGAGGCGAGGTAGCGGTTGAGCGCCCAGGCCGCGCCCACGGTGGCCAGCGCGGTCAGGGCGGCCGCGGCCACGCTGCCGCGGGCGGCGGGCCGGCGCCAGGCGATGAAGGCCCCGACGGCGGCGTAGCCGGCCAGCAGCACCAGCCCGCGCGAGTGGATCATATAGGCGAATCCGGCCAGCAGCGCCGAACCGGCCGCCGCCGCGTACCGGCCCCGGGCGCCGGAGGCGGTCAGCCAGCTGTGCGTGGCCAGCAGCCAGGCCAGGGTGATCACCGGGAAGACCGCGTCGGTCATCGCGTATTGGCTGTAGAAGAACCCGGCGGGCACCAGGGCGGCGACCGTGGCCACGCCGTACGCGGCCGGGCGGTCAAGCCCGAGCCTGCGGCAGGCCAGGTAGCCCAGCGGCAATATGGCGGCGCTGATCGCCGTGTTGATCATCAGCACGGCATGGTAGACGGTGGCGGGGTTGCTGGTGAACCAGTACACCGGCGTGATCAGCAGCGGGTAGCCACCCGGGTACAGCGTCGAGCCGGACAGGTCGGCGCCCGGGCCGCCGCCGAGCACCCGCGCCGCGATCAGGTACGCGATCTCGTCCGGATTGGCCAGCGGCATGACCTGCATGCGGCCGAACCACGCCCGCAGCCCAGCCTGGCACACCCAGCCCGCCACCAGCAGCACGACCCACCGCCGGCCCGGCCCGCCGATCCCCGGCCTGCCGATCCCTGGCCGGCCGATGCCTGGCCGGCTCGCGCCCCGACGGCCTCCGGCGCCGCGGGGCCACGGGTGCCCGGCGTGATCAGCAGGCGTGCCAAGGCGGCTGCCTCCCTGGTGTTGAAGGATGGCCCCGGCCCTGGCCTCGTGCCGTGAATCCGCGCACGCCGGAAAGCGACGACGCGGACGCGCAAAACCAGGGTGATCGTTCAGTCTGAGAACTAGTTAGGCGGAATGTGTGTCCACGCCGAGAACTCGCTGGCTGGCGGCCGGATGACCGCCCGCGTGGCCGGCCGCTCGTACCCTCGGATGGGCCGCGGCCCGCAGGGTGTAGCATCGGTCGCGTGTCACAGCGGTATCGGCGCTTTACCCTGGCTCCAGGCGGAGCCAGGCGCTCGCGCCTGCGCTTATCACCGCCTGGAGCCAGTAAGACGACAGACAGCCCTGTATCGCTAAGGGGTGTGCTGGCTCCCGGGGCCCCGGCAGCCACCCGCCCGGGGAGGGAGACGCGCCCGATGACGCGCACCAGGGATACCCGAATCACCGGCTACGAGCCGCTGCTTTCCCCCGCGGGCCTGCTCGACGAGCTGCCGCTGAGCGAGGCGGCCACGGCCACCGTGGAGCGGAGCCGCACCGAGGTCCGCGCCGTGCTCGACGGTTCCGATGACCGCCTGCTGGTGATCGCCGGGCCCTGCTCGGTGCACGACCCCAGGGCCGCGCTGGAGTACGCGCGCCGCCTCAAGGCCGTGCGGGAAGCCAGCCAAGCCGACCTGCTGATCGTGATGCGGGTGTACTTCGAGAAACCGCGCACGGTGACCGGCTGGAAGGGCCTGATCAACGACCCGGGCATGGACAGCGGTCACGACGTGCACCGCGGCCTGCGCACCGCCCGGCGGCTGCTGCTCGACATCGTCGAACTCGGCCTGCCGGTGGGCTGCGAATGGCTGGACCCGATCACGCCGCAGTACATCGCGGACACCGTGACCTGGGGCGCGATCGGCGCCCGGACCACCGAGAGCCAGGTCCACCGCCAGCTCGCCTCCGGCCTGTCGATGCCGGTCGGGTTCAAGAACGGCACGGACGGCGACGTCCAGGTGGCGGTGGACGCGTGCCGGGCTTCGGCCACCGGGCACACGTTCTTCGGCGTCACCCATCAACGGCGTCGCCGCGGTGGTGACCACGGCGGGCAACCCGGACACCCACGTGATCTTGCGCGGCGGCCGGACCGGCCCGAACTACGAGGCCAGCCACACCGCCAAGGCGCTGGACCTGATCGCCGCGGCCGGGCTGCCGCGCCGGCTGATGGTGGACGCGAGCCACGGCAACAGCGGCAAGGACCACCGCCGCCAGCCGGTGGTGGCCGCCTCGATCGCGGAGCAGGTGGCGGCCGGGGAGCGCGGCCTGACCGGCGTGATGCTGGAGAGCTTCCTGCGAGCGGGCAAGCAGGAGCCCGGCCCTCCGGCGACGCTCACCTACGGGCAGAGCGTCACCGACGCGTGCATGGACTTCGAGACCACCGCCGCCGTACTCGACAACCTGGCCGCCGCCGTCCGTTCCCGCCGTAAGTCTTTATCCCGAACGAACCAGCTGTCCCGCCCCGGTGTCCCATGATCGTGTGCCCTAGAGCGCCAAATTCGGAGCTCTTCGGCACACGATCGCGACAATGGCGGATTAGCCCACGGCGGGCAGGTTGGCGAGAGCCTGGTCGATGCGCTCCTGGGACAGGTCGTAGTCGACCATCTCGCCGGACAGGTAGCGCTCGTAGGCGGCCATGTCGAAGTGGCCGTGACCGCACAGCGCGGTGAGGATCACCTTCGGCTCGCCGGATTCGGTGCAGCGCTTGGCCTCCTCGATGACGGCCGCGAGCGCGTGCGACGGTTCCGGCGCCGGGATGATCCCCTCCGAACGCGCGAAGGTCAGCGCGGCCGCGAAGCACTCCCGCTGCGGCTTGGCGACCGCCTCGAACAGGCCGAGCTCGTAGGCGTGCGACAGCAGCGGCGACATGCCGTGATAGCGCAGCCCGCCCGCGTGCACCGGGTCCGGGATGAAGTCGTGGCCGAGCGTGTGCATCTTCAGCAGCGGGGTGAACCCGGCCGTGTCGCCGAAGTCGTACGCGTACCGCCCGCGGGTGAAGGACGGGGCGGCCGTCGGCTCGACCGCGCGGAAGACCGGATTGGCCCGGCCGGCCAGCTTCTCCCGCAGGAACGGCAGGAACAGGCCGGCGAAGTTGGAGCCGCCGCCGGTGCAGCCGACGATCAGGTCCGGCATGGACTCGCCGAACGCGGCGAACTGCTTGAGCGCCTCCTCGCCGATCACCGTCTGGTGCATCAGCACGTGGTTGAGCACGCTGCCGAGCGCGTACCTGGTGTCGGCGCTGCCCCCGGCCGCCTCGACCGCCTCGCTGATCGCGATGCCCAGGCTGCCCGGCGAGTCCGGGTGGGCAGCGAGCACGTCCGCGCCCGCCTTGGTGGCCCGGGACGGGCTGGCGTGCACGGTGGCGCCCCAGGTCTCCATCATCGTGCGCCGGTACGGCTTCTGGTCGTAGGAGGCGCGGACCATCCAGATCTCGCAGTCGATGCCGTACTGGGCGCAGGCGAAGGCCAGCGCGCTGCCCCACTGGCCGGCGCCGGTCTCGGTGGTGAGCCGCTTGGTGCCCTCGGCCGCGTTGTAGTACGCCTGCGGGACCGCGGTGTTCGGCTTGTGCGACCCGGCCGGGGACACGCCCTCGTACTTGTAGTAGATCCGCGCGGGGGTGTTCAGCGCCCTTTCCAGCCGGTGCGCGCGGTACAGCGGGGTGGGCCGCCACAGCCGGTAGACGTCGAGCACGTCGGCCGGGATGTCGATGTAGGAGTCGGTGGCCACTTCCTGGCGGATGAGCTCCATCGGGAACAGCGGCGCGAGGTCCTCCGGGCCCACCGGCTGGAGCGTCCCCGGGTGCAGCGGCGGGGGCGGCGGCGCGGGCAGGTCGGGGATCACGTTGTACCACTGGCGGGGGATCTCGGACTCATCCAGGGTGATCTTGGTGCGCTCGGTCACGAAGACCTCCGACGCTGGGGTCGGAACATCTTTCCCGAACCCTACACTGCTGGCCCAAGGGCACGACCCCCTGGAACCCCCGCTCTAGGGGATTTCATCCGCCCCCGGACCCCCCACTGGGGGACCCATCCCCCCAACACCCCTGCGGGGGTCAGTCGGGCCGTCAGCCCTGGCCTCCATCCTCCAGGGCCCCGGCTCGTCCCCTGCGGGGTGGCCCGACCTGGCGGGGCTTAGCCGACGAGGGTCTTGACGGCCGAGGTCAGCTCGGTCATCGCCTTCTTGGCGTCGGCGAAGTACATGCTGGTCTTGGGATCGAAGTACAGCTCGTTTTCCAGGCCGGCGTAGCCGTGCCCCATCGAGCGCTTGATCACGATGATGGACTTGGCCTGGTCCACGTCCAGGATCGGCATGCCGGAGATCTCGTTACCCGGGCGGCGGGCCGCCGGGTTGGTCACGTCGTTCGCGCCGATGACCAGGGCCACGTCGGTGCGGGCGAACTCCGAGTTGATGTCGTCCATCTCCACCAGCTGCGGGTACGGCACGTTCGCCTCGGCCAGCAGGACGTTCATGTGGCCGGGCATCCGGCCCGCCACCGGGTGGATCGCGTAGCTGACCTCGATGCCGTGATCCTCCAGGACCTTGCCCAGCTCGGCCACGCCGTGCTGGGCCTGGGCGGCGGCCAGGCCGTAGCCGGGCACGATGATCACCTTGGACGCGTACGCGAGCTGGATCGCCGCGTCGTCGGCCGCGATGGAGCGGACCTGGGCGTCTACCGGCCCGCCGATGGCGACGGCGCTGTCCCCGGTGCCGAACCCGCCCACGATGATGTTGGCCAGCGACCGGTTCATCGCGTCGGCCATCAGCTTGGTCAAGATGCCACCGGACGCGCCCACCAGGGCGCCGGCGATGATCAGCGCCCAGTTCCCGATGACGAACCCGGCCATCGCCACCGCGGTGCCGGTGAACGCGTTCAGCAGCGAGATCACCACCGGCATGTCCGCGCCGCCGATCGGCAGCACCATCATCACCCCGAACCCCAGCGACGCCAGCACCACGATCAGCAGCGCCGGCAGGCTGGCGGTGCTGAGCATGTACGCGGCCGTGCCGATCGCGACGACGGCGAGGGCCAGGTTGAGCAGGCGGCTGCCCTTGAAGATGATCGGCTGGCCGCCAATCAAGCCCTGCAGCTTGCCCGCCGCGATGATCGACCCGGAGAACGTCACCGAGCCGATGATCACGTCGAGCACCGTGAACACCGTCGTGGTGCCGAGCACGCCGCCCGCGTGGGACTCGGCGTAGTAGTAGCCGTAGATCGCCACCAGCGCGGCGGCGCCGCCGCCGACCGAGTTGAACATCGACACCAGCTGCGGTATCGCCGTCATCTGGATCGTCCGGGCGGCGTACAGGCCCACTGCGGAGCCGATCAGCGCACCGGCGATCAGCACGATCCAGCCGGTCGCCGTGACCGTGCCGTAATGGATCATCAGGACGAGCGTGGCCACGCCCGCGATCACCATGCCCGCCATGGACACCTGGTTGCCCCGGCGCGCGGTCGCCGGGCTGTTCATCAGGTGCAGGCCGATCACGAAGCACGCCGCCGCCAGCACGTAGACGAGCTGGATGTATCCGAGGAATCCGGTCATGACTGGGCCCTGCCTATGCCTACCTTGCCCGCCAGGCCCTTAAGGCCCTTGTGGCCATCGAGTGATTCCAGGCTTTCCTGGCTCACCTCTGGTGCTGCCTTCTTGCGGAACATCTTCAGCATCCGCTCGGTCACCACGTAGCCGCCCACCACGTTGGCGGCGGCGAAGAACGAGGCGATGAACGCGAGGATGTAGCCGACGAGGTTGTCCGCCGTCACCCCGATCAGCAGGGCGCCCATGAGGACGATGCCGTGGATGGAGTTGGTCGCCGACATCAGCGGCGTATGCAGCGTGGCCGGCACCTTCCCGATGACCTCGATGCCGACGAGCAGCGCGAGCACGAAGATGGTCAGGTCAGTTACGAGTGCCGTCGACATCGGCGTCTCCCTTGGTTTGCGGGGCGAGCAGGCTGGCGACGCCTTCGTGCACGACCTTGCCGTCATGTGCGATCACCACGCCGGCCTGGATTTCGTCGCTGGTATCGATGGCCAGCGCGCCGTCCTTGGTCATGTGCAGGAGCAGCGCGGAGATGTTCCGCGAGTAGGCGTTCGAGGCCGCGGTCGGCACGGTGGCGGGCAGGTTGTCCGCTCCGACGATGGTGACCCCGTTTCCGGTGACGAGCGTCTCGCCGGGCCTGGATCCGGTCACGTTGCCGCCGAGCGCGCTGGCGCCCATGTCCACGATGACGGACCCCGGGGACATCGCCTTGATCGCGTCCTCGGTCACCAGCAGCGGCGGCCTGCGGCCCGGCACCTGCGCGGTCGTGATCACCACGTCGTGCCGGGCGATATGGCCGGTCAGCTCGTCCTGCTGGGCCTGGCGCTCGTCGGCGGTCAGCTCGCGGGCGTAACCGCCCTCGCCGGCCCCCGATTCGACCGAGGTCAGCTCGACGAACGTGGCCCCGAGCGACTCCACCTCGCCTTTCGAGGCGGGCCTGACGTCGTAGCCGCTGACCACCGCGCCCAGGCGCCTCGCGGTGCCGATCGCCTGCAAGCCGGCCACTCCGGCGCCGAGCACGAGCACCTTGGCGGGCCGGGCGGTGCCCGCCGCGGTGATCAGCATCGGGAAGAACCGGCCGAACTCGGTGGCGGCGACCAGGGCGGCCTTGTAGCCGGCCACGTTCGACTGGGAGCTGAGCGCGTCCATCGGCTGCGCCCGGGACAGCGTGCGCGGCAGCCCGTCCAGGCTGACCGCGGTCACGCCCTTGGCGGCCAGCGTGGCGGCCAGCTCCGGATCGGTGAGCGGGGCCAGCATGCCGATGATCGCCTGCCCCTTGCTGAGCTGGTCCACCATCGCGGCCGAAGGCTTGGTGACCGTGAGGATCACCTCGGCGTCCTGGAACAGCTCGGCCGTGCTGACGATGGTCGCGCCCGCGTCTGCGTAGGCCGAATCGGTCAGCCAGGCGCTGGCACCGGCGTCCCGTTCCACCAGCACGTCGATCCCTGCCGGACGCAGCTTAGCCAGCGCGTCCGGCACCAGGGCCACCCGGCACTCGCCTGGCGCGGTCTCTTTGACGACTGCTGCCTTCATGCGCGGGACCTCGTATTCATTATCCGGTTCTCAGGTTCTGCGGGTGCTACCGGAACCTGACGATATCCATCATTACCTGAGTCCAGTTAAGGGCCCAGGGCCGCCGTCGGGCAGGGCCTTAAGTCACTATGCTCGCTGGACGCCAGCCGCTAGCCACCCGTGGTTAGGTCTCGGCGCGCAGCAGCGTGCTGATCTTGTCCCCGGCCGCCACCACGGCCGCGGCGTGCATCCGCCCCGGCGACCTGGTCAGGCGCTCGATCGGGCCGGACACCGAGACCGCGGCCAGGACCCGGCCGCCGGGCCCGCGCACCGGGGCGGACACCGACGCGACGCCGGGCTCGCGCTCGGCCGCGGTGGCGGCCCAGCCGCGCCTGCGGACCTGGGCCAGCGTGGTCGCGGTGAACTTGGCGCCGCGCAACCCGCGGTGCATGCGCCCGCCTTCCTCCCAGGCGAGCAGGACCTGGGCGGCCGAGCCGGCCGTCATCGGCAGCGCGGCGCCGACCGGGACGGTGTCCCGCAGCCCGCTGGTCCGCTCGGCCGCGGCCACGCAGATGCGCGTGTCGGCGTGCGGCCGGTACAGCTGAGCGCTTTCCCCGGTCATGTCCCTGAGCTGGGTCAAGATCGGCTGCGCGATCGCGAGCAGCCGGTCCTCCCCGGCCGCGGCGGCCAGCTCGCCGATTCTCGGGCCGAGCACGAACCGGCCCTGGGCGTCGCGGGCCAGCATCCGGTGGCTCTCCAGGGCAACCGCGATCCGGTGCGCGGTCGGCCGCGCCAGGCCGGTCGCCTTGACCAGTTGCGCCAGTGAGGCCGGGCCGCCCTCCAGCGCCGACAGTACGGAAACCGTCTTGTCCAGGACGCCGACTCCGCTAGAGTTGTTCATGTACTGAATACTGCCGTCTCGGAATGCGAGACGCAAACCGAAGGGAGAGAGCGTGATGGGCCGTACGCTCGCCGAGAAAATCTGGGACGCCCACGTGGTGCGCAGCGCGGAGGGCGAGCCCGACCTGCTCTATATCGACCTTCACCTGCTGCATGAGGTGACCAGTCCGCAGGCGTTCGACGGGCTGCGGGCGGCCAGCCGCAAGGTGCGGCGTCCCGACCTGACCATCGCCACCGAAGACCACAACGTGCCGACGACTGGGATCACCGGCCCCGGCGTACCCCCACCCACCTCCCCGACCCCCCTGTATGGCCCCGGCAGCCCCTTCACCGATCCGGTGTCCCGCACCCAGGTCGAGGCGCTGCGGAAGAACTGCGCGGAGTTCGGCATCAGGCTGCATCCGATGGGCGACGCCGACCAGGGCATCGTGCACGTCATCGGCCCGCAGTTGGGGCTGACCCAGCCGGGCCTGACGATCGTCTGCGGCGACTCGCATACCTCCACCCACGGCGCGCTGGGCGCGCTGGCCTTCGGCATCGGGACCAGCGAGGTCGAGCACGTGCTGGCCACCCAGACGCTGCCGCAGCTGCGGCCCAAGACGATGGCGATCACGGTGAACGGCGCGCTGCCGGCGGGCGTGACGGCCAAGGACCTGATCCTGGCCATCATCGCGAAGATCGGCACCGGCGGCGGGCAGGGCTACGTGCTGGAGTACCGCGGCCCGGCGGTCCGCGCGCTGTCCATGGCGGGGCGCCTGACCGTCTGCAACATGTCCATCGAGGCCGGCGCCGGGCCGGCCTGGTGGCCCCGGACGACGTGACGTTCTCCTACCTGGCGGGCCGCCAGCACGCGCCGTCCGGAGCGCGATGGGAGGCCGCGCTGGACTACTGGCGGACGCTGCCGAGCGATGAGGACGCGACGTTCGACAACGAGGTCGTCCTCGACGCCGGAACGCTGACGCCGTACGTGACCTGGGGCACCAACCCGGGGCAGGCGCTCCCGCTCGCGTCGTCGGTGCCGGACCCGGACTCGTTCGCCGACCCGGGCGCCCGGGCCGCCGCCGAGCGCGCGCTGACCTACATGGACCTCAAGCCAGGCACCGCGCTGCGCGACATCGCGGTGGACACCGTCTTCGTCGGCTCCTGCACCAACGGCCGGATCGAGGACCTGCGGGCTGCCGCCTCGGTGCTGCGGGGACGGCAGGTGGCGCCGTCGGTCCGGATGCTCGTGGTGCCCGGGTCCATGGCGGTGCGAGCCCAGGCCGAGGAGGAAGGGCTGGGCGCGGTCTTCACCGCGGCCGGCGCGGAATGGCGCTCGGCGGGCTGCTCGATGTGCCTGGGCATGAACCCGGACAAGCTGAGCGCGGGCGAGCGCAGCGCGTCCACCTCCAACCGCAACTTCGAGGGCCGCCAGGGCAAGGGCGGGCGCACGCACCTGGTCTCGCCCGAGGTCGCCGCCGCCACCGCCGTGACCGGCCACCTGGCCGCACCCGCCGACCTGTAGAGGAGAGTCCGAAAGATGGAACCGTTCGTCACGCACGCTGGCCGCGCGGTGCCGCTGCGCCGCAACAACGTGGACACCGACCAGATCATCCCGGCCGAGTACCTCAAGCGGGTGAGCCGGGCCGGCTTCGGCGAGGGCCTGTTCGCCGCCTGGCGCGAGGACCCGTCCTTCGTGCTCAACCAGCCGCAGTACGACGGCGCGACGATCCTGGTCGCGGGCACCGACTTCGGCACCGGCTCGTCACGCGAGCACGCCGTCTGGGCGCTCACCGACTACGGCTTCCGGGCCGTGATCGCGCCCAGGTTCGGCGACATCTTCCGCACCAACGCGACCAAGGCCGGCCTGCTGCCGGTCGCGCTGCCCGAGGCCACCGTGACCGCCCTGCAGGACGCCATCGAGGCGGACCCGGGCACCGAGGTCGTCGTGGACCTGGACAACCGCGTGGTGCTGGCCGAGGCCGCGGGGATCAAGGCGCCCTTCGAGATCGACGACTACACCCGCTGGCGGCTGATGGAGGGCCTCGACGACATCGGCCTGACGCTCCGCCACGTCGACGACATCACCGCCTTCGAGCACAACCGCCCCTCCTGGCTCCCCGTCACCGCCTAACTCCGCCCGTCCCCCGGCACCCGCCCGTCCCCGACCGCTACCCGCCCGTCCCCGACCGCCACCCGCCCGTCCCCGACCGCCACCCGCCCGTCCCCGCGTGGCTCCCCGTATCTGGCCGGCTCGATGTTCCACCGTTCCGGCGATGACCGGCTCGATGTTCCATCGTGCTGGTCGCGCGGACTCGCGAAGGCCTGGTGAGTTGGCGGGCGGGCGCGCACAAAGCAGATAACCGGCATTACCGGATACTTTGCGTATATCTGCTGGATGCTTGGGCCGTGGGATATTGGCCGACACGCCGGCCAATCTGGCCATGGTTATTGTGCAACGGCGTTGGATCGCCTACTTTCGGGCAGGTTAGAGGTCGCGATCTCGTATCGGAGCCCACGCGACCTGTGGGGGAAGCGCAGGAGTGAACAAATGAACAAGCGTGATCTGATCGACGCGATCTCGGGACGGTTGGGGGACAAGAAATCCGCGACCGAAGCCTTGAACGCGGTGCTCGAGACCATCCAGTCCGCTGTCGCGAGCGGTGACAAGGTAGCCATCACCGGGTTCGGCGTCTTCGAGAAGAGCGAGCGCCCCGCGCGCACGGCCCGCAACCCGGCCACCGGCGCCACCATCGAGGTGCCGAAGTCCTCGGTGCCCAAGTTCCGTCCCGGCGCGGACTTCAAGGCGCTGGTCAACGGCGAGAAGCCCAAGAAGTAGCCAGTGGTTTCATGATCGTGGCCAGTTTGGGCAAGGGCGCCCGCGGCCACGATCATGATCCGCAACGGCTAACCGCATGTCCGCAACGGCTAACCGCATGTCCGCAACGGCTAACCGCATGTCCGCAAGGGCTAAGCGCAGGCCGGGGCGCTTGCGCAGCGCGGTCTGGATGATCCGGTCGACGAGCTGCGGCAACGGCAGGCCCGAGGCGGCCCACATCATCGGGAACCCCGAGGCGGGCGTCATCCCCGGCATCGTGTTGATCTCGTTGACCAGGACCTGCCCGGCCGGGGTGTAGAAGAAATCGACCCGGGCCAGGCCCTCGCAGGAGATCGCGTCGAAGGCGGCGCAGGCGACGCGCCTGATCTCAGCCACGGCCGCCGGAGGCGCCGGCGCCGGGATCCGCATCGTGGTCGCCGACGCCAGGTACTTCGCCTCGAAGTCATAGAACACTGAACCAGGATCCACCAGGACCTGGCCGGGCACGCTCGCCTCGGGCGGCCCGCCGTCGAGGCCCTCGAGCACCGCGCATTCGATCTCGATCCCGTCCACCGCGGCCTCGACCAGCACCTTGGGGTCGTGCGCGCGGGCGGCCTCGATCGCCTCCTCAAGCTCATTCAAACCGGTCACGCGGGAGATCCCGATGCTCGAGCCGCCGCGGGCCGGCTTGACGAACACCGGCCAGCCGAGCTCGGCGATCTCGTCGAGGACGCGCTTGCGCTCTCCGAGAAGGCGCCAGTCGCGGTCACGCACCACCACGTACCGGCCGACCGGCAGGCCGCGCGCGGACATGAGCAGCTTCATGTACTCCTTGTCCATGCCGGCCGCGCTGGCGAAGACGCCCGCGCCCGCGTACTTCGTGCCGGTCATCTCGAGCAGGCCCTGCAGCGTGCCGTCCTCGCCGTAGGCGCCGTGCAGCAGCGGGAGCACCACGTCCACCTCGCCGAGATCGCGTGGTACCGAGCCAGGGCTCGTCACCTGCAAGACGCCGCCCGAGCCGGTCCGCGGCGTGATCTCCGCCCCGGTAACCGCCACCGACTCGACCGAGGGCAGCCGCCCCAGCAGAAAGTGCCAGCCGGGCCGGATCGCCCGAGGTCAGCACCCACCGCCCGTCCGTGGCGATGCCGATCGGCAGCACCTCGTACCGGTCCGGGTCGATGGCCGACAAGATCAGGCCCGCGCTCGCACAGGACACGGCGTGCTCGCTGCTGCGGCCGCCGAACACCACGGCGACCCGGATCTTGCGCTGCCTCTGCACGCGTCCTCCCGTCGAACGACTCCAAGGCTGGAGCGAACTCCCAGCTGGAGCGAACTCCCAAACCCTACGGCCTGCCGAGGGACTCCAGGGCTACGTAGGCGTCCGAAATAAGGTCTTCGGCGTCCTCCAGGCCGATGGAGAAGCGTACCGCGCCCGGGTCGATGCCCCCGGCCGCCAGCGCCCGGTCATCGAGCTGCCGGTGCGTGGTAGAGGCGACGTGGCTGACCACCGTGTGCGTCCCGCCCAGCGACGTCGCGTTCTGCGCGAGCCGCAGCTTGTCGGCGAACGCCATGCCCGCCTCGCGCCCGCCGTGCGGCGTCACCGTCACGATCGCGCCGAACCGCACGCCTTCCGGGCCCGCGTCGAACATCCGCCTGGCCACCTGGTGCCCGGAATGCTCGGGCAGCCCGGGATAGTCGATGCGCAGCACGGCCGGGTGCCGGGACAGCGCGGCGGCGAACACCGACGCCGTCGAGCAGGCCCGGCGGACCCGCAGCGGCAGCGTCTCCAGGCCGCGCCGGAGCAGGAACGCCTCGTCGGGCGCGAGGCAGCCGCCGGTGTCCACCCGGACGCTGCGGATGTTGCTGATCAGCTCGATGCGCCCGGTGACCACGCCACCGGTGACATCGGAGTGGCCGCCGATGTACTTGGTCGCCGAGTGCACGACCAGGTCGGCGCCGTGCTCGAGCGGCCGGCAGATCACCGGCGGGGCCAGGGTCGAGTCGACCACGAGCAGCGCCCCGGCGTCGTGCGCGATCTCGGACAGCTTGCGCAGGTCGGCGACGGCCGTGGTCGGGTTGGCGATCGTCTCCGCGTACACGATCCTGGTGGCCGGGCGGATGGCCGCCTGGACCTGGTCCAGGTCGGTGATGTCGACGAAATCCGTCTCCACCCCGAACCGGGACAGCACGTTGCGCAGGAACCCGTAGGTCCCGCCGTAGACCGCGGACGACGCCACCACGTGCGCACCCGTCCGGGCGAAGGTCCAGAACACCCCGCTGATCGCGGCCATCCCCGAGGCGAACGCCTGCGCCGCGGGCCAGCGCGGCAGGTTCACCCCCTCCAGCGCCGCGACCGCGCGGGCGAACGCGTCCACGGTGGGGTTGTCGATCCGGCTGTAGGTGTAGCCGGGCATCTCGTCGTTCAGCACGGCCCGGTACTCCTCGGCCGTGCCGAACGTGAACGCCGCGGTCCGGAACACCGGCGTGCCGAGCGGCTGCTGAGAAGGCGTCGGTGGGGCCGGCAGGTGCACCGCGCGGGTGTTCTCGCCGGTCTGCTTGCGCACTATTTCCACGAAATCATTCCCACTGATCTGGGCCGGCGGCATCAGGGACCGTACCACTCGGGCTTGGCTGAACGTGACGCTAGCATCGACGCGGCCGTCTCGACAGGCAGACCGTCGCGCATGATCACCTCGAGACCTCGGTGATCGGCGTCTCGACGTGGTGCGATCGGGCCACCACCGAGAACAGCGCCAGCCCTGGAGCAGCTGTAACCGGCCGTACGCTGGTCAGCGCGGTCGCTTATGAGGTCAGTCTCCTTGTTCAGGTGGTCCGGTGTCGAGGCAGGATCAATTCCATGACCGATAATGCCCTGACCATCTGGTCAGTGGTGATGCCCGTCAAGGTGCTGGCCCGGGCCAAGTCCCGGCTCGCCGGGCTCGCCGGGCCGCGACGGGGCGAACTGGCCCTCGCCCTGGCCTGCGACACCGTGACGGCGGTGCTGGGGTGCGAGGCGGCCGCCCGCGTGATTGTTATCACAGATGACCAGGTTGCGACGGTGACGCTGGGGGGTCTTGGCGCGCTGGTGGTGCCCGACGAGCCGCGCGGCGGGCTCAACGCGGCGCTGCGGCACGGCGCGGCGTACGCCGCCCGGTGGCCAGAAGCCGGGACGGCCGCGCTCTCCGCCGACCTGCCCGCGCTGCGGCCCGCCGAACTCGGCCGGGCGCTGCGCGCCGCGCAGGCTTGGCCGACGGCCTTCGTGGCCGACGCGGCTGGCGACGGCACGACGCTGTACACGGCGGCGCCCGGCGCGGCGTTCCGGCCGGCTTTCGGCCTGGCGTCACGGGCGCGGCACGCCGCGGGCGGCGCCGCCGAACTCGGCCTTGACGGCATACCGGGACTGCGCCGGGACGTGGACACCCCGTCTGACCTGCGCGGCGCGGCCGCGCTCGGCCTAGGCCCGCACAGCGCGCCGGTTGCGGCCGAACTGCTCAGATGTGCACCACGGGGCAGGTGAGCGTCCTGGTGATCCCGGGCACGGACTGGATGTGCGCGGCGACCAGCCGGCCGAGCTCGTCAACGTTGTCCGCCTGGGCGCGCACGATGACGTCGTAGGGGCCGGTGACGTCCTCGGCTTGGGTGACACCGCTGATCTTCCCGATAAGCGAGGCCACGTCGGCGGCCTTGCCGACTTCTGTCTGGACGAGGATGTAAGCCTCCACCATGAGGTCCTCCAGGGCATTGCGGGACAGGCGCCCCTCGTCGCTCACGCTACCGTAAAGGACGCCATTCCGGCCTCCAGGCCGATGGTGCGGGAGACTGGATGTGAGCCGGTCGAGCGTTCTGGGCGGAGAGGATATAAACGTAGAGGTTAAGACCTGTCAAAAACCACACCTACCTCTGTTGTGGCGGAGGCCGTTATCACTGGGGAAGACCCAAAGACGCTGGCCGCGCTGGGGGAGTTCGGCCTGATCAACGCGTTGTCGGCGTGGCTGCCGCCGGGCCGGAGGACGCTGGTCGGCATCGGCGACGACGCGGCCGTGCTTGCCGTGCCCGACGGCCGGGTGGTGGCGACCACGGATTTCCTGCTCGAGGGCAGGCACTTCCGCCGGGACTGGTCAAGTGCCACCGATGTCGGGCACAAGGCCGCGGCTAGGAGCCTGGCCGACCTCGCGGCCATGGGCGCCGAGCCGTCCGCCCTGCTGGTCGCGCTGGCGGCGCCGGCCGAACTGCCCGTCGGCTGGGCCCGGGAGCTGGCGCAAGGGCTGGCGGCCGAGTGCGCCCGGGGCGGGGCCAGCGTGATCGGCGGGGACACCGCCCGCGCCGGTTCGGTCATCCTGGCCGTGACCGGCCTGGGTGACCTGGCCGGCCGGGCCCCGGTGCTCCGCTCGGGCGCGGCGCCCGGCGACCTGGTGGCGGTGGCGGGCCCGCTCGGCCCCGCCGCGGCGGGCCTGGCCCTGCTCACCGCCGGCCTGGATCATGACGCCTTGGTGGCCGCGCACCTGCGGCCCGCGCCGCCGTATGACGCCGGCCCGGAAGCCGCCGACCTGGGTGCCACGGCCATGATCGACATCAGCGACGGCCTGCTGGCCGACCTGGGCCACGTCGCGGTCGCCAGCGGCGTTCGCATCGACCTCGCCGGAGAGGCACTCCGGCCAGGTGAGGCTCTGCTCACCGCGGCGCGCGCCGTCGCCGATGCCGCCCGTCACGCTTCTTTTGGCCGAACGGGTCCCGGCTCACGCCCCGGCCCCGCTGGCACGCCGGCCTGGGCGGAGGCCGGGCAGGTTGAAGCCCTTCGGTGGGTGCTTTCCGGCGGCGAGGATCACTCCCTCGCCGCCGCATTCCCGGCGGGCACGCGGCTGCCGCCGCGGTGGCGGGTGATAGGCGCGGTGCGCCCGGGTCATGGCGTCGTCATCGACGGCCAGCCGTGGGCGGACGCCCCCGGCTGGGATCACTTCGCGTTACCGCCTAGGCCCGCCGCCCGGCGGCCGACCAGCACAGCACCACCGGGCCAGCACCACCGGGCCAGCACCGTCCTAGCGGGTGACCTTGCCTGCCTTGATGCAGGAGGTGCACACGTTGACCCGCTTGGGCGTGCCGCCGACCACGGTACGGACCCGCTGGATATTCGGGTTCCAGCGGCGGCGGGTGCGGCGATGCGAGTGCGAGACGTTATTGCCGAAGCCCGGCCCCTTGCCGCATACGTCGCAGACGGAAGCCACGGTTCGCTCCATTGAATAGGGTGACGGGTCTTGTGGGTGCGGCCGGGTCCGCTCCAGGCGGATCAGGCAGCCGTCGAAGCCTACCCGATGTCCCGCCCCCGGTGCGAACCAAGCGCATTGTCGGCGGGCGCTACCCGATGTCCTGCTCCCGGTGCGAACTGAGCGCATTGTCGGCGGGCGCTTCTATGCTGCCAGGTGTGAGTACGCTTCGCGAACCGCTGCAGCGGTCGCTCGGCCCTAGGACGGCCAACAAGCTCGAGGAGATCTTTGGCCTGCGCACGGTCGGCGATCTGCTCCGGCACTATCCGCGCCGCTACTACACCCGCGGCGACCTGACCGACCTGTCCTCGCTGCGCGAGGGCGACCACGTCACCGTGCTGGCGCGGGTGGTGACGGTGGCCGAGATCCCGCTGCCGCCGATCCCGGGCAAGGGGCGCCGCAGCCGGCTCGAGGTGGTGGTCACCGATGACCGCGCCAAGCTGGTCCTGACCTTCTTCTCCGGGCTTGGCCGGTACCGCCGGGTGCTCAGGCCCGACGTGGTCGGCATGTTCGCCGGCACCGTGTCCAGCTTCCGCGGCCGCCGCCAGCTGGTCCACCCGGAGTGCGAGATGCTGCCCGGGGCGCCGCCCAACGCCGACCTGAACCCTGAGCTGGCCGCCGAGTTCGCCGCCGAGATGATCCCCGTCTACCCGGCCAGCGCCAGGTTCAGCTCCTGGCTGATCGCCAAGTCGGTCAAGACCGTGCTCGACCCGCTGGACGCGGGGGAGGATCCGCTGCCGGCCGACGTCAGGGAACGAGAAGGGCTATCCGGCCGGGCCGAGGCCATCCGGGCCATCCACCGGCCGCTGGATGTGGCGGACCTGAACCGGGCGAAGAACAGGCTCAAGTGGGACGAGGCGTTCATGTTGCAGGCGGCGCTGGCGCAGCGGCGGCTGGCGGCCGCCGCCATGCCGGCCATGCCGCGGCCGCACGTCGCCGGCGGCATCGCCGACGAGTTCGACGCCCGGCTGCCGTTCACGCTCACCAACGGCCAGGTGGAGGTGGGCGAGACCATCGCAGGCGAGCTGAGCTGCGCCTACCCGATGCACCGGCTGCTGCAGGGCGAGGTCGGCTCGGGCAAGACGGTGATCGCGATCCGGGCGATGCTCCAGGTGGTGGACGCCGGCGGCCAGGCGGCCCTGCTCGCGCCGACCGAGGTGCTCGCGCAGCAGCACTACCGGTCGATCACCGACATGCTCGGGCCGCTGGCCCGGCGGGGCCAGCTCGGCGCGGCCGAGCACGCCACCGGCGTGGCCCTGCTCACCGGGTCGGTCGGGGCGGCCGCCAGGCGCACGGCGCTTTCTGACGTGTTCACCGGCGACGCCGGGATCGTGATCGGCACGCACGCCCTGCTCGAGGAGCAGGTCCAGTTCGCCGACCTCGGCCTGGTCGTCATCGACGAGCAGCACAGGTTCGGCGTGGAACAGCGGGACGCGCTGCGCGCCAAGGCCGCGGACAACCGGCCGCACGTCCTGGTCATGACGGCGACGCCGATCCCAAGGACGGTGGCCATGACCGTCTACGGCGACCTGGAGACCGCCACGCTGACCGAGCTGCCCGCCGGACGTTCGGCCATCGCCACCCACGTGGTGCCGGTGACCGACAAGCCGCGGTACCTGGAGCGGGCCTGGGAGCGCGTCCGAGAGGAGGTCGGCCGGGGCCAGCAGGCCTACGTGGTCTGCCCGCGCATCGGCGATGCGGCCGATCCCGATGACGCGGGCGAGCCCGGCGACGGCGCCCCCGATGACTGGGACGCCATTCCCCGCGGGGTGGTCCTGGGCCGGCGCCAGCCGCTGGCGGTCCTCGACGTGGCCGCGACGCTGGAGGCGGGCCCGCTGGCCGGGCTGCGGACCGGCATCTTGCACGGTCGGCTGCACCCGGATGAGAAGGACCGGGTGATGCGGGAGTTCTCGGCGGGCACCATCGACGTCCTGGTCGCGACCACGGTGATCGAGGTCGGCGTCGACGTGCCGAACGCGACCGTGATGGTCATCATGGACGCCGAGCGGTTCGGCGTGTCCCAGTTGCACCAGCTCCGCGGCCGGGTCGGCCGCGGGACCGCGGCGGGCCTGTGCCTGCTGGTCACCGAGGCGCCGCCCGCCAGCCCAGCGCGGGAGCGGCTCGACGCGGTGGCCGCCACCCTGGACGGGTTCAAGCTGTCCCGGCTCGACCTGCAGCAGCGCCGGGAAGGCGACGTCCTCGGCGCCGCGCAGGCCGGCCGCCAGTCCAGCCTGCGCCTGCTCCGGCTGCTCGCCGACGAGGAGCTGATCAGGCAGGCGAGGGAAGACGCCACCGCGGTGGTCTCGGCCGACCCGCAGCTAGCCGGGCACCCGGCCCTGCGCGCGGCCATCGACGAACTACTCGGCGTCCAGGCCGAATACCTCGACAAGACCTAGAACGCTTGACCGGGTATCTCGTTGCCTCCTGGTCACGGGCACCCGGACTGGCGCCGGGCTGGCCGGAAGTTGCGCGGGTACCGGATCGGGAGGATGGTGAAGGTACTGCTTTGAGGCATTCCGTGCCCGTCTGCCGAGGACGGGCCGTCCCAGGGTGTGGCGTGTAGATAGCTGTCCGCCGAGGGCGGGCTCCTGGGACGGGGTCGCGGATCATGGCCGATGCGGATAAGCCTCGCGATGTCGCGGCGAGCATCGTGGAGATGCAGGCCTGCTGCTTGGCACCGAGACCATCCAGGAGTTCCTGGCTGAACTGGCCGGCCTGGCGATCCTGTCGGTGGGTGAGGGGCTGTCGTGCGGGATCACGCTGCAGCCCAACGGGCGCCCGCTGACGGTGGCCTCCACGGACGCCCTGGCTGCGCAGGTGGACGAGGTGCAGTACGGCCTGGATCAGGGCCCGTGCCTGCACGCGCTGCGCACCGGCACCCAGGTGTCCATCAAGGACCTGGCCAGCGACCAGCGGTGGGCCGCCTACGCGGCAACGGCCCTTCAGCACGGAATCCGATCCTCGCTATCGCTCCCGCTCAGCAGCGGCAGCGATACGATCGGCGCGTTCAACCTGTATTCGCTGGTGGCAGGCTGGTCGCGCCTGATCCCCAGGCACGCGAGACGATGCGGGTCAGCGGGCTGGACCGGTCACTGCTGATCTTCCCCACCGTCGCCGAGTTCAACGCCTGGAACGGCGTCCCCGGTGCCCAGGAAGATGGCGGGGGTGTCCTGCGGTGCGGATGAGCCCAAGCAGGTGCGCCAGCCAGGACGCCGCAGCACGCGGCTCGCCCGCGGCGGCGAGCACCACGGTACGCCGGGACGTCGCCTGACGCGCTGCTTCAGGCCCGCTGCGCACCGTCATGACCTTGGGGCAGGGGTGGCAGCCGGCCTCAAGGCTGGCACCGGGGGCGTGCACACTTAAGGGGTGGCACGCGTGATCGCTGGCGAGGCGGGCGGCCGCCGGCTGGCGGTCCCGGACGGACGGGATACCAGGCCGACCAGTGATCGGGCCAGGGAAGGCCTGTTCGCCACCATCTCCTCGATCGCCGGACCGCTGGCCGGAGCGCGGGTCCTCGACTTGTACGCGGGGTCGGGCGCGGTCGGGCTCGAAGCCCTGTCCCGGGGCGCCGAGCACGTGCTGCTGGTGGAGCACGGCGCCCGCGCCGCGCGCGTCATCAGGCAGAACATCGAGGCGATCGGGCTGCCTGGGGCCGCGGTCATCGCCGACCGGGTGGAACGGGTACTGGCCCGCGGGCCGGCCGAGGGCCGGTACGACGTGGTGTTCGCCGACCCGCCGTACGCGCTGGCCGACGCCGGGGTGACGCAGGTTCTTTCGTTGCTCGCGGAGCAGGGCTGGCTGGCCCCGGGGGCCCTGGTCATCGTGGAGCGCGCCACCCGGTCCGGACCCGTGAGCTGGCCGGACGGGTTCGCGCCTGACCGGGCCCGCCGGTACGGCGAAGCAACCTTCTGGTATGGTCTCCTCCCGGAAACCGCTGGGGAACGAGCGCGATGACCGGCCAGGACCAAGTCCTCGAGTGCTCACAGCAGAGCAGAAGGGGTGGCGCCACGTGCACCGCGTAGTCTGCCCGGGTTCTTTCGATCCTGTCACCAACGGTCACCTCGACATCATCGGCCGCGCCTCCGGGCTCTACGACGAGGTGATCGTCGCGGTGCTGATCAACGTGACCAAGCGCAGCCTGTTCACGGTCGACGAGCGCATCGAGATGATGGGCCAGGTCACCAGCCGCTACGGCAACGTCAGGATCGAGCGGTTCTACGGCCTGCTGGTGGACTTCTGCGCCGCCAACGGGATCACCGCGGTGATCAAGGGGCTGCGGGCCGTCAGCGATTTCGAGTACGAGATGCAGATGGCGCAGATGAACTACCGGATGGCCAAGGTCGAGACGCTGTTCATGACCACCAACCCGCTCTACTCCTTCCTGAGCTCCAGCCTGGTGAAGGAGATCGCCAGGTACGGTGGAGACGTCAGCGGGCTGGTCCCGGAGCTCGTCCTGTCCCGGCTGCGGGAGCGCCTGGCCGAGGAGTAGGGCCGGGAAGCAGGCCAGGGAACACAGACCAGGAACAAGGGAACACGGACCAGGAACAACAGGAACAAGCAGGGCGGAATACCTGCGGGATGCCGTCAAGTTGGGAATACCGCGCACCGCCGGTAGGCTATGCGCTCGGTTTCCATTAGCTCTACACCAGTACACCGTCATGCCCAATACACGCAAACATGCACCCCGAGGGGCGCTTGTCTTCGACATGCGCCTGCTCGGCCGTCAGGCAGGCTCCGCGCTGACCAAGACGCGGACCGTCCCCGCGCCCGGCGAACTGCGCCTTGAGCTCATCGGCGTCCCCGAAGGCGCCGACGTCGCCCTCGAGGTCAGGTTCGAGGCGGTTTCCGAAGGCGTTCTCGCCACCGGCAGCGTTACCGCGCCGCTCGCGGGCGAGTGCGCGCGGTGCCTGGCCCCGATGACCTCGTCGGTGACCGCCGGCTTTCAGGAGCTTTACCTGTATCCCGACGAGCGCCACGACAAGCACCACCGGCAGGACCGGCACGACAAGCACGACGAGCACGAGGAGCAAGACGACGAAGAGCGCTATCTCGACGGCGACCTGCTCGACCTGGAGCCGGCTTTGCGTGACGCGGTAGTGCTCGCGCTGCCGATGTCACCGCTGTGCCTCCAGGATTGTCCCGGGCTGTGCGCCGAGTGCGGCGCGCCCCTCGCCGACGCGGGACCCGGCCACCGGCACGACGAGGCGGCCGACCCGAGGTGGGCGGCCCTGAAGCAGCTCGGCGACCAGGCAACTGACCAAACGGACCGGCGCGCCGGCGCCGTCGACCTACAGGAGGGCTGACGTGGCTGTTCCCAAGCGGAGGATGTCCCGCAGTAACACCCGATCCCGACGTTCGAACTGGAAGACCACCGCGCCCACGCTGGTGAGCTGCCCGCAGTGCCATGAGCCGAAGCTTCCGCATGTGGCCTGCCCGACCTGCGGCACCTACCGGCGGCGCCAGGTCATCACGCCATCCTGAGGAAGCTGACCGGTCCCGGGCCAGATACGGAGGGTTATACATCCATCGCGTCCGGCCGGGCATGATCAGCCAGTGCTAGGAGGAGGACGCATTGGGCGTCGTGAGCCGGTCCTGGGACGGTGGTGTGAACGCCGGAAAAGATCCCGCTGAGCTCCGGCACGCTCTCGGCGTGCCGATCATGCCCAAGTCACTTGAGCGCGCGCTGACGCATCGCTCCTACGCCTACGAGAACGACAATCCGCCCACCAACGAGAGGCTGGAGTTCCTCGGCGACTCGGTTCTCGGCCTAGTCGTGACCGACACGTTGTTCCGTAGCTACCCGAGCCTGCCCGAGGGGCAGCTGGCCAAGCTCCGTGCCGCGGTGGTCCAGATGAGCGCGCTCGCCGAGGTGGCGCGCGAGCTCAGCCTGGGCGACTACGTCCGGCTCGGCCGGGGCGAGCAGGTCACCGGCGGCCGGAACAAGCCCTCGATCCTGGCCGACACCCTGGAGGCGGTGATCGGCGCGGTGTACATCGACTGCGGCCTGGCCGAGGCCAGCGCGCTGGTGCACCGGCTGTTCGACCCGGTCATCGCCAAGTCGGCCGGGCTGGGGGCGGGCCTGGACTGGAAGACCTCGCTGCAGGAGCTCACCGCGGTCAAGATGCTCGGGGTGCCCGAGTACCAGGTCGAGGAGAGCGGGCCCGACCACCAGAAGTCGTTCCGCGCCGTGGTCAGGGTGGCCGGCCGGGCGCTCGGTTCCGGCGAGGGACGCACCAAGAAGGCGGCCGAACAGCAGGCGGCCGAGGCGGCCTGGCGGGCCATCACCGCGGAGGGCAACGGCGACCTGCGGGACACCAAGGACGACAACGACGACAACGACGCCAAGGACGACAACACGGACGAGGACTCCGACCACGGGGACGAGCCCGCTCCGGAGCAGTGAGGGATGCCTGAGCTGCCCGAGGTCGAGACGGTCCGCCGCGGCCTCGAACATCATGTGGTGGGCCGGACCATCGAGGTGGTCCGCGTCCTGCATCCGCGCGCCGTGCGTCGGCAGCTGGCCGGCCCGGCCGAATTCGAATCCGCCCTGACCGGGCGCAGCCTCGACCGCGCCAGGCGGCGGGGCAAGTACCTGTGGCTGTCGGTGGGCGAGGACGCCCTGCTCGCGCACCTGGGGATGAGCGGGCAGTTGCTCGTCGTCGAGCCGGACCGGCCCCTGTCGCCCCACGTCAGGATCTCGTTCACCTTCAAAGACGAGGGGCCCGACCTGCGCTTTACCGACCAGCGGACGTTCGGTCACATGTGCGTGGTGCGGGACGGCGCCGAACTACCCGCGCCGATCGCGCACATCGCGCCCGATCCGTTCGAGGCGGCCTTCGACCCGGCGGCTCTGGCCCGGCGGCTGCGCAGCCGCCACACCGGGGTCAAGCGGGCGCTGCTCGACCAGTCACTGATCAGCGGCGTCGGCAACATCTACGCCGACGAGGCGCTGTGGCGGGCCCGGCTGCACTGGGCCCGGCCCACCGAGACGCTGAACGGCCCGGAGGTGAGCCGCCTGCTCGCCGCGGTCCGCGAGGTGCTCGGCGAGGCCCTGGTCGCGGGCGGAACCTCGTTCGACGAGATGTACGTCAACGTCAACGGGGAGAGCGGATACTTCGACCGGTCGCTGGCGGTGTACGGGCGGGAAGGCTTCCCCTGCCTGCGGTGCGGCACGCCGGTTCGTCGCGACTCCTTCATGAACCGGTCCGCCTACAGCTGCCCGCACTGCCAGCCCCGCCCCCGCCGTGCTCGCTGGTAGGGCCGTTCCGTTACGCCCTGTTAGCATGACGTCGCCAAAACGGTTTGTTGTGGCCGATAAGGTATATAACAGGCATCTGGCGGGGGCTCAACTTGACCAGCAAAGGCATGGGTGGGAAACTAATGGCTGTTGGCTGCGCGCGCGGGTTCGCGCGTGTTAAGTAATGTGCCCACTCTGGTCACTCAGCGTGGAGGACCTTTTACAATGGCGAAGGCTCTATTCGGCCACGTCGGCGGTCCGGATCCCCGCATCGTTTCCGAGATGCGCCGCCTCCAGCAGCGAGTACGCGACCTGGAAGCCGAGCTCGTGCGGCTTCAGGAAGAGAATGACGCGCTCGCGGTTGAGGCAGGCCATGAGGACGTGTTGGTTCCGGATCGCGAGCCCGCGTTCGTCTGACGAACGCTGGCAAGACGCGACCAAAACGACAAGAACGGATCAGGGGCGCCTCTGGCGGCGCCCCTCTTCGTTGTATATCTGCCCGTTATATGTCATTAGTCACACGGGTATCAAAGGGCACGGCCTCAAGAGCTGGCCGTATACGGCGCTGACGCCGGGTGTTCCGCTGGGCACTTCCGGCCTCTTCGGCATGCCTCCCGTCCCCTCCAGTGCCGGCACGCGGTCTTAGCTGCGGTTCGCTGTATCGGGCGCCGTGGGGCGATAAGGTGCGGGGAGCCGGCTGAGTCGGCCGAGCCAGCCCAGTTAGCCAGCCCAGTTAGCCAGCCCAGTTAGCCAGCCCAGTTAGCCAGCAGGGGAGGAGGGGTGGCGCTTGTACCTGAAGAGCCTCACCCTGCGCGGCTTCAAGTCCTTCGCCTCCGCTACCTCGCTTCGCCTGGAGCCCGGCATCACCTGTGTCGTCGGCCCGAATGGCTCGGGCAAGTCCAACATCGTCGATGCCCTGTCCTGGGTGATGGGGGAGCAGGGGGCCAAGTCGCTGCGCGGCGGCAAGATGGAGGACGTCGTCTTCGCGGGCACCACCTCACGGCCGCCGCTTGGCCGGGCCGAGGTGACGCTCACCATCGACAACAGCGACGGCGCCCTGCCGATCGAGTACGCCGAGGTCACGATCAGTCGGCTGATGTTCAGGTCCGGGCAGAGCGAGTACGCCATCAACGGCGACCACTGCCGCCTGCTCGACGTGCAGGAGCTGCTGTCCGACTCGGGCCTGGGCCGGGAGATGCACGTCATCGTCGGGCAGGGGCAGCTCGATGACATCCTGCACGCTGGGCCCGAGGCCAGGCGGGCGCTGATCGAGGAAGCGGCCGGCGTGCTCAAGCATCGCAAGCGCAAGGAGAAGGCGCTGCGCAAGCTGGAGGCGATGCAGGCCAACCTGACCCGGCTGGTCGACCTCACCGCCGAGCTGAGCCGCCGGCTCAAGCCCCTCGGCCGGCAGGCCGAGGTGGCCAGGAAGGCCGCCGTCATCCAGGCCGAGCTGCGGGACGCCCGGCTGCGGCTGCTCGCCGACGACTACGTGACGCTGGCCGCCGACTTGCAGCGGGACGAGGCGGACGAGGCCGCCGTGCTGGCCAGGCGCGCCGTCCTGGAGCAGGAGCTGGCTCAGGCCAGGGCCAGGGAGACCGAGCTCGACCAGGCCGCGCAGCAGGCCTCGGCCGTGCTGGCCCGGACGCAGGAGACCTGGTTCGCGCTGTCCTCACTGACTGAGCGGCTGCGCAGCACGCAGCATCTGGCCGCGCAGCGGCACAGCCTGCTGACCGAGGCCACCGAGCCCGAGCGGCCCGGCCGCGACCCGGACGAGCTTGACCGCCAGGCCGATGAGCTGCGCGAAGAAGAGGACGCGCTGACCACGCGGCTGGCCGCGGGCCGCGAGGTCATGTCCGTCGCGGTCGCGGAGCGCACCGCGGCCGAGGCCGAGCTCAGCGCGATCGAGCGCCGGCTGGCGGCCGGCGTCAGGACCGCCGCGGCCCGGGCCGAGCGCGTGGCCAGGCTCCGCGAGCAGGTCGGCGCGGCCGGCAGCCGCAGCGTGGCGGCGCAGGAGGAAATGGACCGGCTCGAGGTCGCCGTCGCCGAGGCACGGGAGCGCGCTCTCCTCGCCCAGGACGAGTACGAGCAGGTGCAGGACGCCAGCGGCGGGCGGGACGAAGACCGTGGCGGGCTGGCCGCCGCGCACGAGCGGGCCGCCGGGATCCTGGCTGAATATGCCGAACGGACCTCGGTGCTGCGCACGGCGGAACGTGAATTCGCCCGTGAGCTGGCCGCCGGGCGGGCTCGCGCGGAGACGCTGGCCGAAGCCGCGCGGCGCGGCGCGGACGCATCCGCGGCCGTGCTCGCCGACCCGGCCCGTTTCGGCGGCGTGGTCGGCTCGTTCGCCGCGGCCCTGCGGGTGGCCGAGGGCTATGAGGTGGCCATCGCTGCGGCCCTGGGCGCCGCCGCCGACTCCGTGGCGGTGGCCGGCCTGAACGCGGCCGCCGAGATCCTGGCCACCCTGCGCCGCGAGGACGCGGGCAGCGCGGCCCTGGTCATCGCCGCCGACGGCACCGCCCTGGCGTCCCCAGCCGACCCTGTAGCCAACGCCGCCCTGGCGTCCCCAGCCGACCCTGTAGCCAACGCCGCCCTGGCGTCCCCAGCCGACCCCGTAGCCAACGCCGCCCTGGCGTCCCCAGCCGACCCTGTAGCCAACGCCGCCCCGCCGAACCCTTCCGCCACAGCCGCCCCGCCTGCCCCCCAGGGCTCGGGTCTTGTCCACGCCGCGGGGCTAGTGCGCGCGCCTGACGGGCTGGCGGAGGCCGCGGCCGAGCTTCTGCGCGACGTGGTGGTAGTCGCGGACCTGGAGCAAGCACGCCGGATCGTTCGGGAAAATCCTGGTCTTAAGGCCGTGACCCGGGCCGGTGACCTGCTCGGGTCGCACTGGGCCCAGGGCGGCGGCGCGCGGCCGCAGAGCCTGCTCGAGGTGCGGGCCGCGGCGGACGAGGCGGCGGCGGGGCTGGCCGGGGCCGAACAGCGATGCGATGAGGCGGCCCGCGAGCTGGCCGTCGCGGCGCAGGCCGAAGAGGCCGCCAGGCAGTCGGTGGCGCAGACGCTGGCCCGCAGGCACGAGGCCGACGCGGCGGCGGCGGAGATCTCCGGGCGACTCGGCCGGCTGGCGGGCGCGGCGCGGGCCGCGCGGGACGAGGCCGACCGGCTGGACGCCGCCATCGCCTCGGCCCGGCTGGCGGCCGAGAAGGACCTGACCAAGCTGGAGCAGCTCCGGCAGGAGCTCGCCGCGGCCGAAGCTGAGGCCGTCGAGCCTGCCGAGCCGCAAGACGAGGGGGGCCGGGAGGATCTCGCCGACCGCTGCATCGCGGCGCGGAACGCCGAGATGGAGGCCAGGCTCGAGGTCAGGACGGCGGAGGAGCGGCTGCGCGCGATCGGCGGGCGCGCCGACTCGCTCGCCGCCGCCGCGGCCGCCGAGCGCGCCACGCGCCAGCGGGCCGCGCAGCGCCGCAGGCAGCGGGCCACCCAGGCCGCCGTGGCCCGGGCCGTCGCGCTGGGCGCGCGGTACGCAGTCGAGGCGGCCGAACAGTCGGTGGCTCAGGCCCTGACCCGGCGGGCCGAGGCCGAGGCGACCAGCTCCGGCGGGGCCGCCGAGCTGAAGGCGGTCCGGGCCCGGGTCCGTGAGCTGGCCGCCGACCTGGATACGGTGGTGAACACCGCGCACGGCACCGAGATCGCCCGGGCCGAGCACCGGCTGCGGCTGCAGCAGCTGGCCGAGCACGCGCTTGATGAGTTCGGGGTGGAGTCGGACGCCCTGGTGGCCGAGTACGGACCCGAGGCGCTCGTGCCGGTGATCGGCGACGAAGAAGCCCTGCCGTCTCGCTACGAGCGGGCCGCGGCCGAGCGCCGGGCCGCCGACGCGCAGCGCCAGCTCGACCGGCTCGGCAAGGTGAACCCGCTGGCCCTGGAGGAGTACGAGGCGCTCACCGAACGGCACACGTTCCTGGCCACCCAGCTCGACGACCTCCGCAAGACCCGGCGCGACCTGCTCACCGTGGTCAAGGAGGTCGACGACCGGGTGCAGGAGGTGTTCGCGTCCGCGTACGCCGATACCGCCCGCGAGTTCGAGCAGCTCTTCGGCCGGCTCTTCCCCGGCGGGCAGGGCAACCTGGTGCTGACCGAACCGGACGACATGCTCGCCACCGGCATCGAGATCGAGGCCAGGCCGCCGGGCAAGAAGGTCAAGCGGCTGTCGCTGCTGTCCGGCGGGGAGCGGTCGCTGACCGCCATCGCGTACCTGTTCGCGATCTTCAAGGCCCGCCCCTCGCCGTTCTACGTGCTTGACGAGGTGGAGGCGGCCCTAGACGACACGAACCTGCAGCGCCTGCTCGGCGTCTTCGATGAGCTGCGGGAGAGCTCCCAGCTCATCGTCATCACGCACCAGCGCCGGACGATGGAAGCCGCCGACGCCCTCTACGGCATCACCATGCGCGGCGACGGCGTCTCCACCGTCATCAGCCAGCAGCTAGCGTCCCGCCAGCCCGCCTTACCCCAAGCCCGCTGACCGGCAAGACCCATCGCCCGGGACCGGATGGTCAGGGGCGGTCAGCGGGGAGCTTCGCTGGTTGTCCCCCCGCGCTCTGCTTGGGTTGTCCCCCCGCGCTCTGCTTGGGTTGTCCCCCCGCGCTCTGCTTGGCAAGCCCGAGTGCGGCCATGCGACCGGAATGCCTGTCGGTCAGCTTGGCGAACATCCGGCCAATCTTGCCGAGCTGCGACGAGTCGCCGCCGGCCAGGAGGCGGGCGAGCGGCTCGCGCTCTGCAGCCAGGCGCTGTGCCTGGCCAAGCACCTCGCCGACGAGGCGCCGAGCCCAAAGCGCCAGCCGGCCGGCTACGGAGGGATCCGCCACGATCGCCTCGCGTACCCTGGCAACCACCAAATCGGAGTGACCTGTATCCGCCAGTACCTCGTTAACGAGGGCCCGTGTCTTCGGATCGAGGAGGTCCGCAATCGTGCGGTAAAAATCAGCCGAAATACCGTCACCCACGTAGGCCTTGACAAGTCCTTCGAGCCAGTCGGCGGGACGGGTACGGGCGTGGAACGCGTCAAGCGCCTGCACGAACGGCTGCATGGCGGCGTCCGGGTCGGCGTCAAGTTCCTCGAGCCGCCGTAGCAGCTGCCGGAAGTGGCCGTACTCGGCGACGGCTATTTCGGCTAGCGCGATCTTGTCGGGCAGGGACGTCGCGATAGCCGCTTCATCGGACAGCCGGAAGAAACCACTCAGGGTCGTATAAGCCAGCATCCCGAGCAGGTCGACCACACCGTCATGCTCACTATCTTGCCGCAGCTCGATTTGGGTCACCGGGCACCCAGGGCGTGAGCATGCGCGCGGACCCTGCGGTCCCGCCCTCCTTCAGCCACCGCATCCGGAAGTGACGTCGATAGTTTGTGCATTGTTCAAGTGTATGCCAGAGCCTGTCAATGGCGCCATGATCGGCCATCGGGTCATCGGGCCATCGGGCCATCGTGTTCAGGCTGGACGACGCGCCGGGGCCGCAACCGAGCTTGGGTACTGTCGTGCTCGCAAGCACGCCGCAACCGGCAGGTCAGCCCGATATTATTTGCTGAGGCAGAAGGAGACCGATGGCAGAGCGTCGCCCCAACCTGGATGGTTCCCCGGCCTTCTGGCTGTTCCTGAAGTTCGTGCTGCTCGGCCCTGCGCTGCGTCTGCTGTTCCGGCCCAAGGTCACCGGCCTGGAGCACATCCCGCGCGAGGGCGGCGCTATCGTCGCGGCCAATCATGTTTCGTTCCTGGATGCCCTGCTGCTGCCGCTCGTCGTCCCCCGCCGCCGAGTCATGTTCTTGACCAAGGTCAAGTACCTTGACAAACCGCTGCTGCGCTGGTTTCTGGCCGGCGTCGGCGTCATACCAGTGGCCACGGACGATCTCGGTGCGGCCAGAAGCGCCGTGACGGCAGCGGTCCAGGCCGTACTTTCCGGTCGGCTCGTCGGAATCTTCCCTGAGGGGACGAGGTTGCCAGATGGCCGGCTGCACCGGGGGAAGACCGGGGTGGCGAGGGTAGCACTCGAGTCCGGTGCGCCGGTGATCCCGGCCGGGATCATCGGCACCGAGCTCGCCTTCCCGCGCGGTGCCAGGCTGCCCCGGCCGCACACCGTGCGCATCGTCTTCGGGTCGCCCATCAGGTTTGATGTGCCCGGCGACGAGGCGAAGGATCCAGCGCTGACCCGGGCCGCCACCGATGAGGTGATGGCGGCCATCCGCGTGCTCTCCGGGCAACAGGCTGCCGAGGTTAACCGGACGGCCTGAGCGCAATCCGGCTCTGCTGCCGAGGTTAACCGGACGGCCTGAGCGCAATCCGGCTCTGCTGACCGGCAGTTGGCTCCCTGACCCATGCCCGCTCGGGAGGGACTTTCGGCCCTGGTACCTGCTGTCCTTACCAGATGATCATCCGGCTGTACTTAGTGGTGGTGCTGGCCATGTCCGGGGTGATATGAAGGCTATGAGGATGGCTGCTCGACTTCGGGTTCGGCGGCCGCGGTCAGGCCCTGATCACACGCGGCGTCGTGCTCGGGCCGTCACTGCCGTGTACAGCTTCTGGCTAATCGCCACGATCGCGGCCAAGAGCTGACGGTAACAGGCGTATGGAGGTCACCTCGGTGCGGACTTGCACGATCCGCGATCCAGGCGGACGTGCTAAATATCGGACGAGGTCAATCACCGATTCCCTTCCTGCTAGGAGTCAGCATGGACGCTGAAGTCTTCCGGGCATGGATAACGTCGGCCGCCGAGGTCATCCAAGCCAACCGCGACCACCTGACCCAGCTGGACGCGGCGATCGGCGATGCCGATCACGGCATCAACCTCGCCCGTGGCTTCACCGCGGTACTCGGCGCTCTGCACGCACCGAACCCGGGGGCTGCAGCGCCCAAGACCCCCGGAAAGATCCTGACCATCACGGGCCGCACCATTATCTCCGAGGTCGGCGGCGCCGCCGGGCCGCTGTACGGCATAGCCTTCCACCGTGCAGGAAAGTCCCTGGGAGGCGCCGCCGACGTGGACCTGCCCGCGCTGTCCACCGCGCTGGAGGCGGCGCTCGCGGGCGTCCAGCAGCTCGGCGCCGCGCGCGAGGGAGACAAGACCATGGTCGACGCGCTCACGGCGGCGACCAGGGCCTTCAGCAAGGCGATCGCGGAGGGGGTATCGCAGGACGATGCCCTGTCCGTGCTCGCCGAGGCCGCCGAGGCCGCCGCGGTCGCCACCATTCCCATGCAGGCGCTCAAGGGCCGCGCGAGCTACCTGGGGCCGCGCAGCGTCGGCCACGAGGACCCCGGCGCCGCCTCGACCGCGCTCATCCTCGGCGCCCTGCGGGATGCCGCAAGGACCGGGCCATGACCGCACCCAGCCGCTACCGACCCCTCAGGTGAGCGCGGAAAGGACCACGCCGCCGCGCCCCGCGCCCAGGTCCCTGGAGATAGCCCGGGCCGCCTCGGTGACCGCGCGCACCAGCTCGTCCCGGGTGCCAGGGACGAGCAGCCGGTCGGCCCCGCCGACCACGCCGATCGCCCCGGCCACCACGCTGTCCCTGGACAGGATCGGTGCGGCGATCCCGGCGTCGCCCACGGTCGCCTCCTGGTTCTCCACCGCGTAGCCGCGCTGGCGTACCTGGGCGAGCGCCCGGTTCAGCGCGGCCCTGGTGGTCTTCGTCCGCCCGGTCAGCGGGGCCAGGTCACCGGCCAGCGCCCGGGTCCGCTGCGCGGCGGGCAGGTGCGCCACGATCGCATGGCCAAGAGCGCAGGCATGCCACGGAATCGCCGCGCCCACCTCGAGGATCTGTATGGTGTTATCCGGCCGGAGCTCGTGATGCAGCACGATCACCCGGGACCCGGACAGGGTGGCGACCCAGACCGCCTCGCCGGCCCGCTGGGCCAGGGACTCCGCCCATCGCAGCGACCTGGCCCGCAGCTCAGATCCGTCCAGGAAGGCGTTGCCGAGCTGCAGCACGCCGGGCCCGAGGCTGTACTTCCCCGTGTCGGGATCCTGCGCCACCAGGTCGTGCGCCTCCAGGGTACGCAGCATCCCGTGCACCGTGGGTTTGGCCAGGCCCAGCCGGTCGGCTATCTCGGTCACGCCGAGACGTGGCGTGCCTGAGCCGAGAACGCCCAGGATCTGGGCTGCGCGCTGCACCGACTGGATCATGACTCCCTTTCAGTCATACCGAACATTCAGGATATGCCATGAGCGCCGCGCTGCCCCGGCCCTTCAGGTTCATGAGGCCGTGCACTGGATAGCAGCGATCGGGTCAGGCGGCGGGCCGAGATGTCCTGGATCGGCTGGCGAGGGTTCCGGCGGGATGTACACCGGTTCCTGTGGCGGCGGGCAGGTAGCGGGGCGCGGGGCCGGGTCAATGAGGCGCTGGAGCACCCCAGCGCCGCGCCACGACGGCATCAGGAGAGCCGTCTGCCTCACTAAGGTCCTATTTTCGGACCAGCCTCTCTTGACTGAGCCCGGTGGCAGGTTTATGTTTCGTGAAACGTCGTTCAGCGATGTCGAACAAGTTGAGGGGATACCGTCTCGCCGGAGGAGGTGAGAATCCCCGACCGCGCAGGTGGCCGAGGGGGAACGCATGGCAGCGCCTGGAGATGCGGGGCTTCCCGGTATCGGCCTGCCAGCTCACCGACGCGCTTATCCGGCCGCGGGGGGCGTGGACAGACACGCCTGCCCTGCGGCGGGGACGCTAGGGCCAAGCAGCTCGGGGAAGGTGGGATGCCCGTAGCCCCTACCTGGTTTTCCGCTTCAAGTCACATAAGTAATAAGGGTACTGGGCGCGACCAGATTGGTCCTGGCCGCGAAGTTGCGATGCATGCAGGGTAATACCCGCATGCGTAGGTAGGGTTAGGAGGGAAGTAGTGGCTAATATAACGCCTTTGCGCGGAGAGGGCCGTACCGTCGGGCGGATCGCCGGCACGTGGGGCGAGTGCTTGGCGGAATTCTTCGGCACGTTCGTCCTGATCGTCCTCGGGGACGGTGTGGTGGCCATGGCGGTGGCCGCCCTGCCTGGGTCAGGGCGCACGGCGACTTCCACGACCATCTTTCTG
>CAWCUJ010000031.1:0-83441 GCA_963798675.1 uncultured Actinomycetes bacterium
CTCCGGGTCCTCGGCAGCGCAAAGGATCGCCGTGAGCCACTGCCGGATCAGGCCGTACTCCGCGGACGAAGCAGTTTCCTCTACCGGGGGGCGTGTTCTGAGGTCGCTAGTGTGCCATCGGCGTACGTTTTCCTCCCGCGAGATCTTGCCGGTGCATTTTCGCCATTCCAGCGGGAGCAGCCGTTCCATCCGGCCCGGTTCCGAGCGTCGCCCGTACAGCCCGGCCAGGCCCGGCCAGGCTCCGGAGGCGATCGCCGACTGAACCTCGGCCAGCTGCCAGCCCCGGGCCACCGCAGAGCCCAGGACCGCCATGCGCGCCTCAGACCGGCCCGGGTAGCGGGTATGGTCCCACCGCCCCGTCCGGGCGGTGTCCTCAAGCTCAGCGCCGAGCGGTGCGCGGCCGCCGAGGCGGGGCACCCACGGGACGCCGGTGTCGTCCAGCTCGGCCGCGGCCGCGGAATCGGTGCCGCAGGACTGGCCTCGACTTGCTGCAGCTCGGCGGCGAGCTCGGTCAGCAGCGCAGCCCATACCCCGGGCCCGCATGGGTGCCCGGCGGCCGCGGAGGCCGCCTCCGGACTCGAGAGCAGCCGCCAGCCTCCGGACTTGTGACGGCTGCCGGGCGGGGCGATCTGGCCGCCGAGGCCGCACATCGGCGCCGTGTCGATCGAGGGGAAGCGCAGCGCCAGGGCCCGGGCGACGTCGCGCAGCTCGCGCCAGGGCAGCGCCGCGGCGAACAGGACGTAGACGTGGCGGCCGCCGGACGGCGAGACGTCGGCGACGTGGCGGCCGCCGAGCCGCTCGAGCAGCTGGCCGAGCTCGGCCGCCTGGCGCTCAACCCCGTCGCCATCTGTACCCAGGCCGGCGCGGCCGCGGCCGGGGTCGAGGTCTAGGGCCAGCATCCGGCCGGTGGCCGAGCCAGGGTCGTAGACCGGCACCGTGCACGGCTGGCCCGGGGGCTCAGCGGGCAGCGGCCGAGCATGACGGGCGGGTAGGTGCGGCCGCCGTCGCGCGAGATCCTGACGTGCGGCGTACCGGCCAGCCGGGGAGTGACCGCATGCCAGGCCGGAGTGCGCTTTGTGCCGGGCCGGGGGCGCACGGGAGCCCGTCACGACGCGGGGAAAATCCCTCCGCATCGCGCGGCGTGTCGCGGCCGGGCAATGTTGATCTAGCCCGCTGGCCTGTTATCGTGGCCACGGATGATGGCTTTCTGTTCGTGACCCGGGCTTGCTTGGCGGCGTAGAACGGGTCTGAACGAGCGGGTATGCGGTTGTGCTGCGGCCCCCCTAGTTGGGGGCCTTCGGCATGTCTGGGGCTATAGGGCTCCATGTGCGAAGGCAGACGGGAACGCACAGCATCTTCGCCGGCCCGGCTCCGGATAGTCAGCCGGCGCGCCGGCTAGTAGCCGGCCCGGCGGCGGGCAGCGGTAACACACTCCCCCGGTGTCGCGCTTGGCGGTCACGCTGCGTCTACCATGGCCGCATGGGCGGCAAGGATCCTCGCGCTTGCCGGAGCTAGCGTTTTGCTTGCCAGCCGGGGGTGATAACGCCGGTATCAGCGCTTATGTCAAGCTGCGCAGCGCCGTGACCTGCGGCTTCCCCCGGCTGATGTTGAACATTCAGCTAGCGGCCCGGTTTGCCCCGGTTATGCACCCGGATCCTGCATAGTTATGCACCCGGGAACGAGCCGGGCGCTCCGGCGAGCGCTCCCGTCGCCGGATCGATAGGCCATCCGGCAGGCCAGATGGCGACGACGGAAGAGTTCACGGGCGTGTCATCCACCCCCGAACCCGGCGAACCGCTAATCTCCCGATATCTCATCCCCGGGCAGGTCACCGCGCGCTCACGCGGGTGAGATACGGGGCAGGGTCAGGATAGCCGCTTGCGCACCGCTTCCGAACGGTAGCTAAACGTGAGACGATGGCTGTCTCCGTGATGATTCGGGGGTAAAGGTGCCTAGTGACGCGGATCCCAGCAAGTGGGCTTGTCCGCCACATACCAAGGCGAAGCACGACATGCTGGCCAGGTACCTGGACGGCTGGTACCCGATCATGTCGAGCTGGAACGGGCGCATCGTCTTCCTCGATGGCTTCGCCGGCCGCGGTCGTTATACCGACGGTTCAGAAGGATCACCGATTATCGCGCTCAAGCGCCTGATCCATCACAGATCTTTCCCTCAGCTGAGTCACCGGGAGTTTGTTTTCTTCTTCATCGAGGCCAATCGAGACAACGCAGCCTCCCTTCAGAGGGAGATCGACGCGCTCAAGGAGGCCTGCGCCCCGTGGCCGCCCAATATCAAAGAATTCGTGATCAACGACAAGTTTGACCAGACGGCCAGCCCAGATGCTCACGCAACTGCGCGAGCAAAAGAAGAACATGGCTCCTACCTTCGCTTTCATTGATCCGTTCGGATACAGCGGGCTCCCGATGGACCTGGTCGCCGACCTCCTCGCGTACCCGCGGTCAGAGCTGTTCGTCAACTTCATGGTGGGCCACGTCCAGCGCTTCATCCAGCGCGACGGCCAGGAGCGGGCGATGAGCTCCCTGTTCGGAACGGACCTGCACCACGTGCTCAGCGGTTACGACGGCCAGGCTGACCGGGTGCAGCACCTGCACGACGTGTACATGCGCCAGCTGGAGGAGCGCGTTGGCTTTAAATACGTGCGGTCCTTCGGAATGATCAATAGCACGGGAAACATCGGTTATTACCTATTCCACGGAACCCGTCATCCCAAGGGCGCGAAGCTGATGAAAGACGCGATGTGGAAAATTGATCCCGTAGGGGAGTATACGTTTTCCGATCGCCTGGCTGGCCAGGATGTCCTGTTCACCCCGGAGCCGAATCTTGCCCTTCTCCGTGATGACCTTCTCCGGTTCTACGCGGGTTACGGCGGCGTATCAGTCGACGACATCGAATGGCACGCCATACTCGAAACCCCGTTCCGTGAGACCCACGTCAGGCCGGTGCTGAAGAAGCTCGAAGCGGACAAGATCATCCGCGTGAACCGGCCTCCCGGTAAGAGGCAGTTCGCGGCCGGAGTGACTATCGACTTCCCTGGCCAGCGCTTACAGGCTCCGGTATATCGTCCCACGTTCGGCCGTCCAGATCCCGTCCTCCGGCTTTCGGTGTCCGGCCGCCCCACTGCTTGAAGAAGAACGGGACGCCCTGAGCTGTGCACTTGTCCCGCAGCGCTTCAACCCAGGCGCTGTCTACGGGCCGGGCGCTCCGGCCGCTCTCCCCGCCCGCGATCACCCAGTGGATGCCGTCCAGGGACAGCTGAGGCAGAGGCCCGAGCAATGGCTCGCAGGACAAGAACCTGATAGCCGCTGGCACCGCGCGCAGGTCGTCCACCCGGTCGGTGACACTGGCATCTTCCACCGAAACGCCCATCCAGACATTGGACGGCCAGTCCAGCTCCGGGGCCAGCCGCCGCAGCCGTCGCGCCCGCTTGGTAAGTATCTGATAGGTGTGCTGCGGTGTAGCCGCCATGACGGCAAAGACCTCCTGGACAAAGGACAGCGGCACCTTGGCGTGAAACAAGTCGCTCATGGAGTTGACGAACACCAGCCGTGGCTTGCCCCAGGCAAAAGGCAGGCGGAGCGCGTCAGCGTGATGTGTTACGCCGAAGCCCGGACCGCTCGTGCGCGGATCCCCGTCTTGCTGATAGTGCGGCTGGCCCATCGCCTTCAGCCTCTTCGCAAGCGTCAGCGCATAGCAGTTATCGCAGCCGCGGGAGACGCGGTCGCATCCTGTGGTCGGGTTCCACGTAGCCTCTGTCCACTCGATCGAGCTGCGATCTGCCATCAGCGCTCCCACCCTCGGCCCTCGTCTCGCGCAGTCTAACGCAGATCGAACGGAGATTCGATTAAGCGGGGCCGGCGTGTCCTAGCCGGGCGTCGCTCACGGATCGTCGCTGGTCATAGCCACTGTCTCGTATCATCTATTTCGATAAAATCTCAGGACCTGGGGTTCTTGAAGATCGAACAGCCGTTTAACGGTACTCGGAGGTGCCTCGTACAGTCCTGGAGGTCTCGCCGCGCGTTCTGGCAGCGGCGCCGCTTGATCAGTTATGGCTAGATTCGGCAACGCTCATGAGCATCTGATCCGTAGACTGTGTCACGCGCACCTGCTACCTGCCCATATCGTTGCTGACCTGCCGAGATGCTACTCACTAGTGCGCAGTAGATGGCGACGTTGAGCGTCGTTTGGCGGCCAAAAGCGGCCAGCGCGGCCAGGCCGTCTGGATGCAAACTACCGGAAAGGGCAGGTCCGGACGAGCTCGGCAGCTCACGAGTGCTGTCTACGGTTGTGCGTGCAAGCGGTTGTGTGCCCCCGTTGCTCTTTTTCCTGCTGTACGGGTTGACGCTCAGAACATGGACGCCATGCCAGTCATTGGCCATCACCATCGCCGCGGAGCCTGCAGCGCCCGCGGTCCTCGCGGCCCTCGCGGCGCCCACGGGGCAAAGCCGGGGAAGGGCGCGGCGGTCTGGGCCTCGTCGACTTCGGCCAGTCTTGCCGCTGCTTCGGAGCGGATATCGGGGATCGAACGCGTCATCGGCCACGATGCTGCGCAAGCCTCGGCCGCATGGGCCTCGTCGACTTCGGCCAATCTTGCCGCCGCCTCAAAGCGGTCGTCATGTTCGTCTTCATACATGAAGCTCACGCTACATACCTGCCTGTACCGCAGGGAATGAAGCATCCACCCCTCTTCAAGCGGGGGTTTCCCCCAGGTCGGCAGATCGTTTCCGTGTCAGGGAATTTCGTCGACCGCCCTAGCTTTCGCATCTTGTTTCTGAACTGCAATGTATCGTCCACGGGCGTCTGTCCTCGTCAGCGACGGTCGTTACTCAATTGGTTACTCGGTTCCGGCTGCTTCGACGAGTCCTAGTCCTCGATCTCAGCCATCGAGACAGCCGAGTTAACGAGGTTCGCCCACGTGGAGGTCTCACCGGGTCTCAGGTCGTTCGCGAGGCGCAGGGCTGCGTCGCCGTGCTTGCGCAAGTCTTCTGGGTCGACCTCAGGCTGCCGATTCTGCGAGCTTTCTTCGGGCGACATGGCATCAGCGTAGTGGTCAGCATCCATGCCTGCAGCTAACCGCACCAGCAGGCTCATGGCTCCGGAGGCCGAACGGTGGGCTTCCCCTCGTAGCGTGGAGACATCGCCTTAAAGGGAAGGACAGGGGCGATGGGAGAGTCGCGCAGGAAGTTCGATCGGGATTTCCGGGAGGGCGCGGTGCGGCTGGTCCGTGAGACCGGGAGGCCGGTCGCGCAGGTGGCCCGGGATCTGGGCATCAATGAGGGCACGCTGGGCAACTGGGTGAACGCTGACCGGCGCCAGCGCGGTGATGGTAATGGCGCGCTGGGCGAGGATGAGCGGGCGGAGCTGGCCCGGCTGCGGAGGGAGAACGCCGAGCTGGCGATGGAGCGTGATGTGCTCAAGCGCTCGGTGGCCCTCTGGGTCAAGGACGCGATGGGCCGGTAGCCTGGCCGCCTTCATCGCAGCCCAGAGGGTGCAGCACGGTATCCCGCACGCGACAGCGTGCCGGGCGCTGGGGATGTCCCAGTCGTGGTTCTATAAGTGGGCCGGGGGCACGCTGCCGCCGCGGGCGGCGCGCCGGGACCGGCTGAAGGCCGAGGTCGCGCGCCTGTTCCGCGAGCATGAGGGTAAGTGCGGGGCGCCGCGGATCACCGCGGACCTGAAGGATGAGGGCTGGCGGGTCAGCGAGAACACTGTCGCGCTGCTGATGCGCGAGCATGGGCTGGCGGCGCGGCAGAAGAAGAGGCGGAAGGCCACGACCCGGCCGGGGAGGGGCCGGTGGCGGGCGCCGGACCTGGTGAAGAGGGATTTCCGGGCCGGGAGGATTAACCGCAAGTGGTTCGGGGATGGCACCGAGCTGGTCACCGGCGAGGGCAAGCTGTACCTGGCCAGCGTGCTGGATGCGGCCTCGCGGCGGGTGCTCGGGTTCGCCCTGGGCGAGCATCACGACGCGGAGCTGGCCTATGGCGCGCTGGCGATGGCGGTGGCGGTGCGCGGCGGGCAGGTGCCCGGGGTGATCATGCATACCGATCAGGGCAGCGAGTACACCGCGGGCGCCTTCCGGGCGGCGTGCACGCGGCTGGGTATCCGCCAGTCGATGGGCCGGCCGGGGTCGGCGCTGGATAACGCGATGATCGAGTCGTGGCACTCGACCCTGGAGTTCGAGCTGCGGTCGGTGGAGGCGTTCGCCACCCGGGCGCAGGCCCGGGCCAGGGTCGCGGCCTGGATCGAGGAGTACAACACCAGGCGGCGGCACTCGGCCTGCCAGATGATGCCCCCGGTCGCCTGGGAGCTGGCCCTGCCGCCGGGACCTGGAGGCCGCGTGAGCGCGGCCGGCCCGCTGCGCGGGCCGCAAGACCAGAAGGAGGCGGCTTCGCCGCCGCTCTTTCCTGGTTCGCCGCGCAGGGTACGGGGCCGCTCCTCCGGCCTCAAGGGTGCTGCGCATCGCGCTGCGCGCGACAGCCCTGCGGGCTGCCCTGGACCCCGGAGACCTCGGCGGCCCCTGGAGGCAGGAAGAGCGGGCAGGCCAGGGCCTGCCCCCGCCGCGCGCGGCGCGCAACCCCCCGCGGTGGCGGGCGCACGCGAGCACCCGAACGCCGGGGAAACAGATTGAACTGGCGTTCGATACTCAGAAGGAGCGGGAAAAATTACACGAATCCGCTATTAGGAAGTCTCCACACTTCCAGGGGATTGCCAGCCGGTCCAGAGCGCGTCCCTTCAGCGCGGATTTCCGCACCGGTACTTCGGCCCCTGGGGTTAGGCGAATTCGAAGCGGAGCTGGCGTCCGCCCCACCAGGGGACGGTGGTGTCGTCGGGGAGGTCGGCGTGGCGGAGGACGGGTGAGTAGGCGCGCCGGTTGATCTTGACGGTGATGCCGGTGCCGGTGCTGATGATCTCGCCGGGGGTGTCCAGGAAGCGGCGCTGGAGGGTGTCGGGGGTGGCGTGGGCGTAGTTGCCGGGCAGGCGGAGCCGGAAGGCGGCGGTGAGGGCCTGGGCCAGGACGCAGAGCACGACGTCGAGGTCGACGTTGAGGTTGACGGCGCTGGACAGGGCGTCGGCGCAGAATGCCTGGATGATCTCGGCGAGGCGCTGCTCGATGGTCATCCGGCGGGCGTAGTGCCCGATCAGGGCCTTGGTGGTGATCTGGTGGTCGTTGGTGATCAGGACGGTGGGGGCCTCGCGGCCCAGGCCGGTGACGATGAGCTGGCGGACGGTGCCCGGGTAGCTGGTCAGCTTCACGGCCGCTGATTCACAGACCTTGGGCCGGTTATGGGGGCCGGGCCGGTCCAGGGCCACGGTCTTGTAGTCGCTGCCGGTGAGGGCGTTGATGCGCTTGACCAGGCTGGGTGAGCGCATCCGCAGGGTGGCGAACTTGACGCCGCGGTCGTCGAGCTCGCCGAGGATGGCCTGGGTGGTGACCTTCTGGTCCATGATCAGCATCTTCGGGTCAGCACCGGAGACGGCTTTCCAGTGGTCGCAGAAGGCGATGGCCTCGCGGTTCTGGGTGGCCTTGGACAGGTCGGCGTTGGCGTAGACCAGGTTGTGCGTGCCGGTGTCCTGCGCGAAGAAGGTCAGCACGCTGCGCGAACGCTGAGACCGGGTGGGCACGTAGTGCTTTTCCAGCGCGGGATCGTGGCCCCACGCCATCACGGCGTGGAAATCCAGGTCGAAGATCGCCTCCCCGGCGGTGGCCAGGCCGGCCGCGATCATCTGCTTGTCCAGGGCGGCCAGGAACTTCTGCTGGTGGTCGTGGGACAGCCGGTAGGAGTAATCGGTGAGCGCGGTCTTCTTCGGCAGGATCGACAGCCCGGCCAGCAGCGCGGGGGCGGGGTCGGTGAGCAGGTCATCGACGTGGGACACGCGCCGGGTGGCGGTGAGCTTGAGCGCGAGCAGGGACAGCAGCCACGAGGCGGCCGGGATGACCCGGGTGCCGGGGTAGCCGGCCGCGGCGGCCAGCGCGGGCAGGTCCAGGGCGACCAGGTCCGGGATGGCCAGGAGCAGCCCGGCCATGGTGGTGGGGGCGCGGGCGGGCAGGGCGGCGAAGTCGGTGACGGCGGCGGCCGGCAGCCGGGTGTCGCGGCCGGAGGTGGCCGGGCTGATGCTGGCCTCGGGCGCGGGGCCGCGCAGCAGCCGGCCGAAGCCTTCCTCGCGCAAGATACCGCTGACGCCGGTGCGGCCCAGCGGGGTGCCCTCCTGGGCCAGCCGGGCGCTGATCTCATAGACCGACAGGCCCGCGCGGCGCAGCTCGATGACCCGGCCGCGGGCGGCGTCCTTCTTCGGGGCGCTCTTGCGGCCGGGCGTGCCCGGCGGCGCGAACACGGTGAGCCGGCCCGCCCGCAGGTCCCGGACCAGGGACGCCACCGCGTCGCGGGTATACCCGGTGGCGTCGGCGGCCTGCTGCAGCGAGGCGCCCTCGTGCAGGTAGGCGCGCAGCGCCTCGTACCGCCGCTGGTTGACCTGCCCGGCCAGCAGCTCCCAGCCCGGCCGTGGGGCCGATACAGCGGTCATGCCGCTGATCTATCACAGGACCGTGCCTCCTCGCCGCACCCGGCCAGCGCCCGGTAACACCTCTTTCGTGCCAGCTTGATCTCATCTGGGGTGATTCAAACCGGGGCATTTCACCCGGCATCTCGCATGTATCGCATAGATAACAATCTTTACTTCGGCCAGCTGATCCGCTCTCTTACCCTTACCAGGGCCGCGAATCCGGTACAGACGCCAGTAACGCCGCAGGTCCGTGACCAAACCAGATCAATAGGGTGGGGTGGATTTACCGGACCGGAAGTCCGCGCTAACGTCTAATACACGGGTGATCCTTTATGTACACGCGGCAATGAATCAGTTCGCAGGGTAGCTGACTGCCTGTGCGGGTCTTTGACTGGTAACCGCGCGCCGGCTGGTGCGGGGTGTGGCGTTGGCCATCCCCGGAACTGGACCCACGTGGCATGCTGCCAGCATGCTGCCCTTGACAATCCGGGCCATGGACTACCACACCGGCGGGGAGCCGTTCCGGATCGTGGCAGACCCTCCCGTGCCGATCCCGGGGCGGACGGTGGCCGAGCGGCGGGCCCGGGCGATCGAGGATTCCGCGGTTCAGGACCTGCGCGCGGTCCTGTGCTCAGAACCGCGCGGCCATGCGGACATGTACGGCGGGTTCATCGTACCGCCGGACGATCAGGGCGCTGACCTGGGCGTGCTGTTCTGGCACAAGGACGGTTTCTCGACCGCCTGCGGGCACGGCACCATCGCGCTCGGGGTCTGGGCGGTGGAAACCGGCCGGGTCGCGGCCCCGCAGACTGGCACCGTCGACGTGGTGATCGACGTGCCGTCCGGGCGGGTGACCGCACGGGTGCACCGCGAAGACGCGCGGGTGGTCGCCGTCGATTTCGTCAACGTCCCCAGCTGGGTGGTCGCCCGCGACGTGCCGGTGTCCACCCCCCTCGGCGAGGCCCGCGTGACCGTGGCCTACGGCGGAGCGATCTACGCGACCCTGCCCGCCGCCCAGCTTGGCCTGACCGTCACACCGCAGCGCCTCGGTGACCTCATCGCGCTCGGCCGCGAGATCAAGTGGGCCCTCAACGACGCCGAGCAGGCCGTGCACCCGGCAGACCCGCGCTTGAACGGCATCTACGGCACTATCTGGTTCGAGGACCTGGGTGATGCCGCCGGACAGGTGCACCAGCGCAACGTGACCGTCTTCGCCGACGGCGAGGTCGACCGGTCCCCGTGTGGTTCGGGTACCTGCGCCCGGCTCGCGGTACTCGCCGCCGACGGCCGCCTGCCCGCCGGCACCGTGCTGCGGCACGAGTCCATCATCGGCAGCACGTTCACCGGGACCGTGCTCGCCACCGTCGACGCTGGCGGGCGCTCCGCCATCCTTCCCCAGGTCACCGGAACGGCATACCGCACTGGGGAGCACGTATTCTCGATCGACCCGCACGACCCGTTGGTCCCCGGATTCGTGCTGCGGTGAGATCCCCGGCGCGGCCGCCGTCGCCGCCCTCCCGCACGCCGCAACGCTCTAGGCCATCACCCGCACCCAGCCCGGCGCGCAGGGGCGTTCTATTCCACACCAGTGAAGGGACTGGTAAGAACGCCGACCAGATGTGCCAGGGCGGACCGCGCGTGGTCAACCGTTGACCTGCCTAGAACGCGGGAAGTAACCGATCTGGGTTCCTCCGCAGCGACGGATCGCCGACTCGGCGTGATGTGCCGATTGCGTGTTCGCCGGTGATGAGGTGGTGCAGATCGGCCCGTTCTGGCTGTCTCACGGGTCCTTCGGCCAGTTTGATGATCTTGGACCGGGGTCACCGCGACAGGTGGCAGCCGGTCCAAGATCGTCGATGGGGCCTCGGTTAGCGCCCGGGCCTGGCAGCTACGCGGGCTGCCATGTCACCAGATCGAACTCGTTGCCCTCCGGGTCGGCGAACGTGGTCTGGCGGACCGCCGCCACGCCCGGTGGCAGCGCCGCAGGCGGGAGCTTGATCTCGGTGAGCGGCCTGGCGCCCAGGGCGGTCAGCCGCTCGGTCTCCTCGTCGTGGTGGTCGGTGACCAGGACCGGATGGACGCTGTTCTTGGCCGTCCCGGGTCCGGGGGGATTGTGGAGAATCATCCGGGGGCCGCTGTCGGGGCCGGTGGTGTCGACCGCCGTGTCCCCGGCGATCGCGCCCGGGCTGACCGGGCGGCCGAGGGCCTTGCCCCAGAAGCCCGCCAGGGCGGCGGGATCGGCGGAGTCGATGGTCAGGGCTGCGAAACTCAGGCTGACGGTGGTGGTCATGACTGCTTCCTTCCGATGCGGTTCATTCACGGGCGACCATGCGGGTGATGCCCGCGCCCGGCGCTCCAGTGACTTAAAGCGTTAACTGATGGTACCTCGACGTGACTTCACGATGCAAGTCATCAGATTGCCGGGTTACTTCAACTTTTAAGTTATGCTGTCCTCATGGACACCCCGCAGGAGCCCCGCTGGCTCGACGCCGAGGAAAGCCAGGCCTGGCGCGCCCTGGCCAAGACGCTGGAAAGGCTGCCCGCCGCGCTCGATGCGCAACTGCGCCGCGACGCCGGGATCAGCCACTTCGAGTACCAGGTGCTGGCCCTGCTATCCGAGGCCCCCGGCCGCACCCTGCGGATGAGCGAACTCGCGATGTGGGCCGGGAGCTCGCTGCCGCGCCTGTCCCAGGTCGTCGCCCGGCTGGAACAGCGCGGCTGGGTGCGCCGCACCCCCGACCCGGCCGACGGCCGCTACACCCTGGCGACCCTGACCGGCCACGGCCAGGCGAAGGTGACCCAGGCCGCGCCCGGCCATGTCCAGGAAGTCCGCCGCCTGGTCTTCGACCCGCTGACCAAAACCCAGTCCCGGCAGCTGCGCGAGATCGGCCGGCGCATCACCCGCGCCATCGACCCCGACGACCACCGCCCCGACCACCAGCCGCAGCCCGCCGCCACGCCCGCACAGCCACCCGAGTGACCGGCATCCCCAGCCACGGCGCGCCGACGCCGCCCAGCGACCGGCCCCGGCTGCGGCAGCTGTCCGACTGGTGCCAGTGCCGAAAACCTCACGGCCGCCCTCGAAGAAGGACGCTGAAGTCCAGGACCTGACCAGACGACGTAACCTGCCCCGGACACCACGGCAAGCCGGCTTGGAGCTGAGGCACTCGCGTAGCACGCCAGATCACGACGTTCTGGGCACCCTAACCAACGAACGCCAGAGTTCCCTGTGCCGTCCATAACGGCGGTTAGCGCGCTCAACCGTCTGGAGGCGTGGCCACGGTCCGTGACAGAACCCCGGCACGCCGCACGGGAGCGCAGCACGGTCGGGTCATTGGTGTCGTCGCGGTGCGGCGCGTTCCCACCAGTCGATGGTTTCTGCGTCGGCGGTCATGCGGTCGAGGAGGTCGGCGACGAACTCGGCATGAGCGCCGCCGCCTCGGGCGAAGCAGAACTTCCAGAGTTCTGCGGCGGCACGGTGGTAGTGGTGGATCGTCTCATCCGCGGCATAGGCGTCGACCTCGCCGGCGCGGTAGCGGTCGATCTCTACCCCGACACGGCCGAGAAGTCCGGCCAACTGCGATTCGTGGTAGACGCTCACGCGTTCGCGCGCGGCGCGCCGCTCGGCTTTGGTGGCCATGACCGGGACGGTACCGTGTTTCAACCGGGCCGGCCCTCGGCCCGGGGCTCACCAGCCGGCGCCAGGGCAGCGCCCAGATCAACCTGTTGCTCCGTACCGGCGGCGATGCGCGCCTACTCACGTCGAGGTCAGGTCACGCAACGTGAGCCGAAGCGTCGGGCCTCCGCTGATCGCGATCGCCGATTACGAGTTGTTGACAGCGGCCGATAATTCATCCGTTATGCGGTGCAGAATCGCCAATTCTGTTCATCAGATGCACGAGGCTTCCGGCCGCATCCTCGCATTGGCCCACCCCGCTCTGCTTTACGAGATCACCGAGGACGAGGCCGGGTCCGTGGATCAGATGACGGGGTGGCTATGCCGGCAGGCCGCATCGATGGTGGATGGCGGCCTGGTAAATCAGGTGCGTCGCCCGGTGGCGTGCCGTTATGTTGCTGCGGTGCCTGAACTGAGTGCGGGCCTTCCTTCCATTCCCGGCCTGCCCTGGGAGTCACTGTCTCATCGCCAGGTCCTGGCCGAGCTAGCCGCAGCGGGGTGGGTGCCATGCGGGGTGGGCGACTGGGCGGTGGCGCTGCGGTCCCCGGAGGGAACCCTCGTCGCGAGGGTATGCCCGTTCGACCCGGCATATCGGGCATTTATGGACCTGTGCCGCGAGTGCGCCGGCAATCGATGGCTGCCGAGGATCGAGCTGGCTGCCGACCTCGAAGGCGGCGGTTCGGTCGTCTTCCTGGAGTTCGCCGCTCCCGTGGACCATGCGGTCGCCGGGCAGGTCGCCGGGCAGTGGCGGACCGCAGCCGGTGATGCGGAGTTCGAGGAGGTACGGCGGGCAGCGCAGATGATCGATGCGGGGTACCGGAAGTCGACGCCCTGGTGGGGCAGGTGCGACTTGAACGAGGCCCACATCCGCAGAGCCGCCGACGGGCGGCTTGTCCTGATTGACGTCTTCTGCATGGATGGGGCGTCGCTGTACCGCAAGATCCTCGAAGACGTCGCCGGGGTGCACCGCCGGATCCCGCGCGGACGGATGCGCTACGCACTGGACATCCCGTATATCGCCCGGGAGAACAGTACCGCCGAGATCCTTGCCCTCAAAAAGGCCTGGGCCCGCGCTGCCGGATGACCGCTCGCGGGTCTGCCAGGGAACAGCCGCCGATGCCCCAAGCCGCTCCCGAACAACGGATCTGCCGCCCCAGTCAGCCCACATCCAGGCAGCGGCAACCTGCGTCAGATCCGCGGATCTCGCGCGACGGTCGTAACCAGCGACTGTCACCAGACGTAACCGCTCTTCTGGAAAGCGAGCGACCTGATCGCCGATTCGGCACGTCGGACAGCGTGTATGGGCCGGACGGAAAGAGGGCGCAGATCTTTGGTTACTGAGCATTGTCCTGCGCGCCGCGCTACCTATGATGGTCGGCCGCCACCCTGGGAGTGGCCTGACCGGCTGCGGAGGCGGACAGGCTCCTGGGGCGCACCGGCCGGGCGCTTGGCGCTGCGGCCAGGAGGGTCGCTTCGATGGTGGGCCAGGGCAGGCCTGGTGGCAGCAGGATGGTGACGATGTTGGCGGCGTGGTCCCAGGGCTGGAGTTGCTCGCGGACCTGATCGCGGGTTCCGTAGGCGGCGAGCTGGTCGAGGATGACCTGGGCGCTGGGTGGGATGGTCCCTCCTCGTGGGCTGGGACGCGGGTTCGCGGCGATGATCGCCTGGACCTCGGCGGCGTAGCCCTGGCCGGACACGGACCGGGCGTAGACCTGGCCCATGGCGCTCAGGTACCAGGCGGTGCAGGCTGCGGCGATGTCGCGGGCCGCGCCGGCGTTCTCGTCAGCGGCGGTGATGGGCCCAGCCGCCACCGTGAGGGGCCGCGCGTGCGGGGCGGCGGCGTCGCGCAGCTGCTTGAGCTGGGCCGTCCAGCCGGGGAGGCGGTCCCGGGCCACCAGCGCGGGGATCCAGCCGTCGCCGAGCTCGGCGGCGACCCGGGTGGTGTGATGGCCCAGCGCGGCGACCCAGATGGGCAGGTCGGGGGCGGGCGGCTGGCCTAGGCGCAGCGGGCGCGCGGCCGGGACCCGGCTGGGCTGGGCGGCCTGCCCGGCCAGCAGCGCACGGACCTTGGTCACGGCGTCGCGCAGCTTGGCGGCAGGGTGCTCGAATGCGGTGTCGTGGAACCCCTCCGCCAGCGCTTTGGTGCTGGCGCCCAGGCCCAGCAGGTAACGCCCGCCGCAGACCTGGTACAAAGTGGCGGCGGTCATCGCTAGCGTGGCCGGGGTGCGTCCCCAGACCGACAGGACGCCAGAGGCGAGGTGGATCCTGGCCGTGCGCAGCGCGATCTCGGTCAGTACCGGGGTCGAGTCCAGTCCCCAGCCCTCGGGCACCGCGAAGATCTCATACCCCAGCTCGTCGGCGAGCACCGCGGTCCGGACGATGACATCGCGCCGGGTCTCCATCGGCGTGAGCCCGACGCCGCGCCGTCGCGAGGTCACGACGCTCCCTCAGCGGCCAGCGCCGGATCCGGGCGCGGCACGGTCAGCCACACGGCCCTGGCCGCGGCGAGCACCTGGCCGCCGGGCCCGAGCAGCGCCGACCCGGCGGTGAGCTTGCGGCCGTCACGCTCGCCCGGCCAGGCGATCACCTGGTACTGGTCGCCGGCCGCGGGCAGCACCGCCAGGCTGGCCGTCATCCGGCCGAGCAGGATCGCGGTGTCCTGGGCCAGGTCGGCGGCCTCAGCTGCGGCGATCCCGCTGGGACAATCCAGCGCCGCCCAGACCACCTCCGGCCGGACCCTCCCGCTGACGTCGGTGACCGAGGGATCCGGTGTCCACGGCGCCGCCCACAACGGCCTGCCAGCCACAGGTCCGGGGAAGATCCGCAGCCCGTCCCCTAGCTGGCGCCCCGTCCCGCAGACAAAGCAGGCAGGGAAGACCGGATCGGAGTAGTAGCGCGCGCGCCCGGCCGCCATGCGAGCTTCCGCCATGGAGACCGGGCCCGGTATCTCCAGCGCCGGGCTGCCCGGCGAGGAGGCTGCCTCGGCTATCAGGGTGCGGCCGTGGTGGATGCGGACCGAGCTTTCGCCGCCCCGTTCCACGGCCAGGGGCGTGGCCAGCGGAGGTGGCCGGCGCAGCGTGACTGTCACCTGGCCATCGAGGTACGCGGCGATCCGTCCGCAGACGTAGCCGCCGTTGCCGCTGCCCGGGGGGCCGCAGAAACGGGGCGGGATAGTCAGCGCGGGCATCGCGGCCGGCTGCGGGCGCCCGGCGGCCGCCAGAGGGCGGGCCGGCCTGGTGGCGTATGTCATACCTCGACGCTAAGACCGCGCGGCCTGGGGCAGCTATCGGGGGAACTACCGGCAATTCCCCCGTTCCCCCCGGCCCGGGCGGCCGTCCCCCGTAAATGCGTCCGGTGAACTACCGAGCCGCTCAGGTGCGGAGCCGGTGCTCGGTCACCCACACCGCGATCTGGGCCCGCGAGTGCACCTGCAGCTTGCGCCGGATGTTCTCCACGTGCGCCTCGGCGGTCCGCGGCGCGACCGACAGCCGCCGGGCGATGGCCTGATTGGTCAGCCCCTCGGCGACCAGCCCGGCCACCTCGAGCTCACGGCCGGTCAGCCGCGGCCCCGCGCTCGCGGGCTCGCCCAAGAAGCCGAGCACCGCATCCAGCACCGCCGGCCAGTCGCCGTGGTAGAACAGGTGGCTCGAACCCGGCAGCGGGATCAGCGTCGCCCCCGGGATCAGCGCGGCGACCTCCCGCCCCAGCTCGAACCTGGTGCCCTTGTCCGCCTCGCGGTGCAGCACCGCCGTGCGCGCGCGGATCGCCGGCAGCAGCGCCCTGATGTCGGTGTGGTAGTAGACCTCCAGCAGCTCAGCCGCCACGGCGGCCGAGGCGCTGGCCCGCTGGAACCGGGTGAATCCCTCCAGCTCCCCGGCGCTGGGATCGGTGACAAAGGCCCCGGCCAGCGCCTTCAGCCCCAGGCCCCAATGGGCCCGCACCAGCGCCACCACCGAGTCCCGGACCTCGGCAGGCGCCAGATCGCTGCCGCTGGCGCACATCCCGTAGAGCACCAGCGCGTCGACCCGGTCCGGGCACCGCGCCGCGATCGCGGCGGCCAGCTGGCCGCCCTGCGAGGCCCCGAACAGGCCGAAACGGCCGGCGCCCACCGCGCCGGCCACCGCCAGCGCCGCGGCCACCTGCCCATCGAACGACAGATCTATCCCGTCCCTGCCGGACAGGCCGCACCCGGGCCTGTCGTAGCGGATCACGGTGAACCGCTCCGCCAGCCGCTCGACGAAGCTGCCGAAGGCAAACAGCTCCAGCTGCCCGCGCAGATGGGAAACCCAGCCCGAGTCGAACAACAGCGGCGGCCCAGCGCCCGACGTCGAGTACGCGACGCGCCCCGCAGGCGTGCTGCAGTACATGATCCTCGGCCTCACCGGTCCAGGGTGACACCCCCAGCCGGCGCAGTAAAGGAGCAGCAAAGCACAGGCACCACGCAGACGATCCCGGCGCTGCAGCAGCCGATCGCCCTCACGCACCGGCCAGCAACCGCCCAAACGCCCAGTTCTGTGCGGCACCGCCCGGCAGTGCCCGCAGATGACCGTCAGCGGCGCCTGCCATGTCCAGGTAGTAGCCGAGCAGCCGGTCCCGGGCCTGCTCCCGGCCATCGGCGTCCGCGTGCTCCTCAGACAGGCGCTGAGCGTACAGGCGGAGCAGGTCGTGCATCCGCCACCGGCCCGCCGGGCCGGTAGCGGCCTCGGCCAGGTGCGCCCGCGCCAGCCCCGCCAGCACCCGGCGCACCCCGGTAACCGGCAGGTCCGCCAGCACCGCGGCCGCGGCGGTGGAGATATCCGGGCCGGGATTGACCGGCAGCAGCCGGAACACCCGCGCGGAGGTCGCATCCAGCCGCCGGCAGGACAGCTCGAACGCCGCCGCCACCGACGGCCCGCCCTGCCCGCCGCCGTCGTCATACCGCAGCCCCGCCAGCCGGTCTTTCTCACCGGCCAGCTCACCGGCCAGCTCACCGGCCAGCTCACCGGCGCCCAGCGCCGGGTCGGCCTTCAGCAGCGCCGCGGTGATCTGCAGCGCCAGCGGCAGCCCGCCGCACACCCCCGCCAGCCGCCCCGCGGCGCCCGCGTCGGCGGTGATCCGGTCATCGCTCGGCCGCCCGGCCCGCAGCGCTCCATCCAGCAGGCCGACCGCCGCGTCATCGTCCAGGACCGTCACGTCGACCAGCCGGGCATCCAGCCCGGCCAGGGTATGCCTCGAGGTGACCAGCACCTTGTGCGGTCCCGCGCCCGGCAGCAGCGGCCGGACCTGCGTCTCGGAGGACGCGTTATCGGCGATCACCAACACCGGCGCGGTAACCTGGGCCAGCACCGACCGGTACAGCCCAGCCCGCTCCTCGGTGGTCGGCGGAATGTGCTCGGCGGGCACCCCTAGCGCCCGCAGCAGCGCATCCAGCGCCTGGCCGGGCTCCACCGGGGCCTCGTCGTAGCCGTGCAGGTCGATGAACAGCACCCCGCCGCCGAACCAGCCCTGCCGCACGGCGGCGTGCCCCGCCGCCACCGCCAGCGCCGTCTTGCCCACCCCGGCCAGCCCGGCCACCGCTGACACCAGCACCGGCCCCGCCGTCGCGTCCGGGTCCAGCAGCCCGGCCAGCACCGCCAGCTCATCGTCGCGGCCGGTGAACCCCGTCACCTCGGGTGGCAGCTGGGCCAGCGCTGTCGGCGCCGCTACCGAGCGGGCAACATCGAGCCGGGCCAGCCTGCTCAGGACGTCGCCGAGCATGCCTTCAAGCCGCTGACCCTGCAGGTGGGTCACGTCATCGTTCAGCTGGGACGCCAGCGGAAACAGCGGCCCCCCGCGGGCACCGCGGGCCACGATCTCCCGCAGCAGGTCAGCGGTCAGCCGCTCGGCCAGCGCCGGGCCAGGCACCTCACCCATGCCCGCGGGGCCTGCCCCGGGGCCGCCGCCGGGCCGATATCGTCCACGGCCGCCAGCCGCACGGCAATCCCGCCTGGAGCGCCTCGAGCAGGGTCGCATACCCCGCCATCGGCGCGCCCGGCACGAGCCCCTTGATGAAGGCCCGGTTGACCAGCCTTGCCAGCGTCTCGGCCCGCTCAGCATCATCTGGGCGCACCTCCCCGGCGGCGCGCTGGACAGCAGCCGTCGCGGCCGACCGCAGCGCCCGCTCCTGATCAGTGCCGACGACGATCGCAGTGAGCTTCTTGCGGCCCGCATCGGCGAGCGCCCCGATCAGCCACGCGCCAAGGTCGTCAGCGACGAACACCATGCCTGTCAGTGTCCCAGCCGGTACCCGCTCTGGCACAGGACCACAAGGAGACACCTGGGTGCCGCGAGCGCAATTGGACGCTGTCGAAGGCATCCGACGGGCCAGACGCGACGTACTGCCGGGCGGCAGCGGTGAGCGTAAGCGTCGATTGCCTACGGCGTTAGGTGGCGCGTAGGCAACGAATTCCCAACAAGCGCTCAGCACTCGAGTTCTCCGGCTGCCGTCTCGCTGGCACGGGCGCGCGGATGCCTTTAGCTCAAGGACTGCGATCGCCAACCTGCGAGCTGTCGTTGCAACTCCGGCAACCGCTCACGGAACATAGCGCCATAGATGCGCCCGTTATTCGCACCTGAGGGGTGCGGGATGCCCGTGAGCACGCGTGTGGGATCGAGGACTCCCGCCTGAACACAGTGTTCCACAGCTAGCGCTGGGACCGCACCGAGCGGAATGACGAGCGCAGCCGACGACCAGCGAAGTTCTTGCGCCAGGACATGTTCGACGAACATTCGTGTTAGCGAATGACGCAGGATAGTCGGGCGCTGGCCATTCCAGTTCTCGCCGTGGACGAAGACGGCGTGACACACCGCTGAAGTCGTGACGGCGAGGTGCGCATCGGCGGCGAACACGGTCCCCGTCGACGCAATGCCGAGCGCGCCGGGTAATCCGACGCGGTCAAGCATCCAGATCAGGTTCGCGCGCGTCGCACCTCCGAAAGCCGCTCTTGGCCCGACGGATCACCTCGTCGTCGTCCAAGCCTCGCGACAGGGCCTGTCGTGCTGCGGCGATGGCGAGACGCAACTGCGTCTGTCCTGGCGTGATTCCCACGAGCACCACGCGCGCATCGGGGGCGGGCAGTGGATCGAAGGGAATATACCGGAGCTCAAGATCGTCGGCCGGTCCGCCATAGAGACGCAGCTCCGGTCCATCGATGGCTGCGTCAAGAGTTGTCATGCGCCGGATCGCGCCGCTCAGTTCTGAAATACACCAACTCTTCGCCAATGTCCACTTGCATTCGCTAAGAGCGCACCGGTGAGTCATGGCATAGCAGCCTGTCATTACCAGGCTGCTTCAGCGAGCAGTTGCCGTTTCTGGGCGCGGTCGACAGGATCTCTCGGCGCGTCGGCTACCACCAGCACCGGCTCTGTGACGCTTGCCCAGCACTAACCGATGAAGGCGCAAGCCGCCCAGATCCGCGATGAGGCCAGCGGCGAACCCATCCGGGTCCGAGCGATCTACGAGGTCATCGACTGGCTAATCGGCGATGGCCAGACTGCTCTTCGCCAGCGATGACCGCAGTGGCTCAGGCAGTGGCCGTTCAGGAAGCTGTCGAAGTCTGCCCAGGTCCTTGCAGATCGGGAACTGAGTTGCGCTGACGGTGGACCCTCCCCGGATCGGTTCGGCACCAGACGAAAGGACGAGTAGCTGCGCGCGTGCACCTAGTCCGAAGCGTCTGAAACGGATCGATGCGCTGAGCATCAGGTAGCCGATTAACCTCTATTCACAGCGATGCGGCGAAGCCGCTGACCTCCCGCACGGCGGCCCTGTAAGCGTCCGCAACCGACTGCCTGAATGACACCTCCGCCGCGTGCACCATGCCGAGGTTTACCCGGCCGACGGCTCGGACTCCGCCGCGGAGCAGCGTGCGGAAGTACGCGATTCCTTCGTCGCGGAGCGGGTCGAGCTCGTTGACTGTGATGACGTGCGGCGGGAGCCCTGCAACGTCCGATTCGGTCGCGAAGTACGGCCAGCAGAGCGGGTTCTCGGCGTTCTCGCTGGTCGGGTCGTATGCGGCTACGAGCAGGTCCATCATCGGGACGTTGAGGAAGTGACCGTCGTTCTCGACCAGTGACGGCAGTTCGCGCAGCTTGCGGCTGATGTCCCAGCCGTAGCCGCCGCTGATGTACGGGACGACAGAGAATACGCCGTCGATGCTGGCGAGACGACCTTCGCGTTTGGCCTTGAGGGCACTGGCCAGGACCAGGTTTCCGCCGCCTGACTCACCCTCCAGGACGATCTTCGTGATACCAAGGTCAGTCCGGTGCTCGTGTACCCAGTCGATGCCCGCTGCGCAGTCGTTAAGACCGGCCGGGAACGGGTTGAGTCCGCCAGGCGTCCAGGCGTTACGGAACCCGACGGAGACGGTGACCAGCCCGGCAGCAGCCAGATCAGTGTTCCACCGCCGGAACACAGGATGGTCTGTGTCCAGGATGGTCATCCCGCCGCCGTGGATATGGACCACGCACGGCAGAACGCCCGCGGTGTCGGCCGGACGGTGGATGTGCAGCTTGATCTCGTTGCCGCCCGGGCCAGTTATGGCCTCGGATCGGTAGTCCACTGACGCTGGCTGCTCATCTGGCCACGCTGACGGTACCGCCTCGTAGACCTGGGTGAATCCCGCATGCGCTCCCCCCAGGAACTCAGCGATCGCCTCGAGGCCAGCGCTGCGGTCGAACGGCGGAGGAGCTGCCCGACCGTCAAGGCCGAGGGCCGCCAGGTCCGCGAGCAGCCCCGGATGCAGGCGCGGATCGGTGCGCAGTTCCACGTCCGGGTCTTCCAGCCGGCCGTCGCGGCGGGCCTCGGACGAGCTTGTCGTCTCGGTCATGTGTCCTTGCCGTCCTTCCGAAAACGATTGGTGTTACATATAGGGGAATGTAACATAGCTGCGTGTCCAGGCGGGAGGTGCAGTGTGGAGATACCGCGCCCGATTCCGGCGGCTGACCAGCAGGTCAGCCCTAGCCGAGAGGTCGCGATACGCCTGGCTCGCCGACACTTCATCGCCGGCCACCGGATTGAGATGGGCGCGCTGGCCGACGAGCTCGGCGTCTCGCGCGTCACGCTCAACCGATGGGTCGGCAGCCGTGACAAGCTGCTGGGCGAGGTCAACTGGTCGCTGGCAGAGATAAGCCTGCGCGACGCCCGCGCCCAAGCCGGAGGCAGCGGCGCTGATGCCGTGGCCGACACGGTCGAGGTGTTCGCCCGGACCGTGCTAGCGGCGGACTTCATGCAGGCATTTCTGAACCGCGAGACCGACATCGCGCTGCGCATCCTCACCACCAGCCGTAGCGATCTCCAGGAGAATGTCATCGGCTTCATCGAGCAGCTGCTGCGGGAGGAGCTCAACAGCCCGCCGGCATCGCTCGACTTCGCGGACCTGGCATACCTCGTCGTCCGCATCAGCGAATCCTTTATCTACGTGGACATGATCACCGGCGGACAGCCTGACCCGGCAAAGATCGGGCACGCAGTCAGAGCCCTTCTCAGCTAATAGCGGGCTGGCGTTCCAGCATCTGCCGGACTTCGTCGCGCTCCCCGGTGAGCTTGGGGTGGCGGCGACCCCGGCCAGGAACGTCCGGCGTCCAAGCCGCGGTCCATCAGCACGAGCATCGTGTCATCCAGCAGGTGCAGCAGCCGCCGGGCCGAGGCCAGCTCGCCCTCGGCGGTAGTGCCGAAGACCGCGCCGGTCAGCGCCCGGGTGCCGGTCTCGCACACGGTCATCAGCTGGATCACCGGGTAGCCGGTCTCCCCGCCCGAGGCTTTCAGCTTGCCCAGCCAGCTCCGGTTCCTGGCGAAGGGAACCAGACGATGACGACGGTGGCGGGACATAACCTGGAAGCTTGCGGTCCAGGGTTCTCCGGCCGGGTGATCACGGCCGCGGACGGCGACTACGTTCCTGGACCGCTTGCTTCCTGGAACCGGACGCCAGGTGCGGCTATCGCCCAGGGCCGATCGCGCCGCCTGCGCGAGGGCGATTGCTTGATGGACGACTCGCTGGTGCTCGGGGCTGAAGGCTGCTTCGCCTGGCCGCCAGGTAGCCCAGATTCGACCGCGGATGTCGTAGGGGACCAGATACCAGTCCCTGCGGCACATCAGGCGGGAAGGGTCGATCCGTTGGTCGCAGCCGATGACCGGGCAGCGCTTCGGCCCGGACGATAAAGGCAACAGAGCGTCGCCGGGACCCCTTGCCTGGTCCGGACGGTAAGACTCGGCGGGCTGGACGCTCCAGAAGCAGGTCAGTCATGGCGATGATTCTCGCCTTCGCTGCTGCAAGAAACCTTACGAGAGGGTGCCGATATTCCCGGCATCTGGAGCTGATGGTCGGCTGACGGTTTGCCGTCGCGGAAGTTAGCGACAATGACGGCTGGATCAGCAGAACCAGCGGCGGGTCAGTTCTCCGGATGGCTCATCACGCCCGAGCGCCGAGTGCACTGTTGCCTTTGGCTAGGGCGGCCCCTACGGCATCGACGCGTCCGCGCACTGACTGCCTTGAAGGTGGCGCAGCCGACAGCGCAGATCAACCGGATCTGCGACCGACTCGTCCGGCTGTGCGGCGCCAAGGGCGCCGCACATAGCGGCGGATCTCGCGCGACGGTCGTAACCAGCCACTGTCACCAGACGTAACCGCTCTTCTGGAAAGCGAGCGACCTTTCCGATTTAGCGCGGCCCAAAGCTGGCTCGGCTCGCACGGCGACCCACGCGCAGATTGGCTGGTTCTGTCGGGCGCCGGCCCGGCCTGGTGGTGCCATTCGGCGGCCGGGTGGCAGCCAGCAGCAGCCACCCGGCGGCCTTGACTGCCTTGCGCGGCAGCCGCCTGCAGGTGGCCGATCCCGGCCGGACGTCACGGTTATCAGGCCGGGTCCGGGGTGAAGGCGAACGGCGGCAGGTCCCGGATCACCACCGGGGCGGCGTGGGCGGGAAGGGCGTCCGCGGCCATGGCCGCCACCAGCCGGGCGACCGGGGTAGTCAGGTAGATGACTTGCGCGTACCACGCAGGTCCCTGCAGCGCGCTGATGATCCTTGCGGTGCGGGCCAGCGGTTTGGGCGTCAGCTCGACCTCGACGGCCCACACCTGCCCTGCGTAAGGGCTGGCGGGGAGGCTAGGCCAGTGGATCTCCGCGGCGGGCAGATGCCGGGCGCGGGCTCCGGGGCGGACGGCGCGGATGTGCCGCCCGGAGTGCCACCAGGCGTGGCCCTGGTGCCAGGCCGGAGAGGCCTGGAGCCACAGCCGGGCGGCCAGCACGGCGCGGATCTGTGCCAGCCGCGCCAGCGCCGGGCGGCGGGCGGGGTAGGCCAGCCCGGCGGCGCCCATGCCTGCCGGGGTCAGCCAGCACCAGGCCGGGCCGGGGCACAGCCGCCCGGTGGCGGCGTAGCCAGCCCGCCGCCACCGCGCCACGATCCCGCGCAGCCGCGCGGGCTGCACGCCGAGCGCGGCGGCGAGCAGATCATACGGTGCGCCGTAGTGCTCGGCGCACAGCGAAAGGCCGTCGATGTCGCGGTGGCCGAGCCGGGCCGAGCCGTGATAAGCGCGGCGCGCGGTCATGGTGTCGTGCAGCTGTACCGCCATCAGCTTCCCAGCCCTATCTGTCGTCCCGCTAGTCACAAATGCATCGTGTGCATGCCTGCGGACGGTTCGTGACTGATTCTCCCGCGCGGCACGCCGTGCGGCCGGCCCGCGCGGCCCGGCGTAAGCAGACCGTCAGGATTACCGTGGCCGGCCAGGGGGCCGGTATCGACGCCACGGCGGCGCGGGCCACGACATGCAGCCGCCCGGGCCGCGGTGTCCAGCTCCGGTGACCGGCCCGGCTGCTGAGCCAGGGATCAGGCAGCGCAGCACAACCGGCAACCCGAACCGGCGCCTACAACGAAGCGTAACCAGGCATGCACTCCATCCCAACGACGGATCGCCGATTACGCGCCTTGGCGAGCGGCGGGCACGTCGCGGCGCTGAACGCGCCGATCGTCCAGTTCGGCGTCCGGGACTTCCGGCTTCGCGGTCTCCCAGCTGGCACGTGCTTCGGCGGCTCGGCGGCTCCAGTTGTCGGCGAAACTTCGCACGGCCGGGAAGTGCCGGGCGGGTGGGCAACCGATCCGGCAGTTGTGCGCCGGCTAGTGGGGCATGAGCACGCTGACCTTCAACGCGGTCTACGAGGATGCCGGGAGCGGGTGGGCAAATGCGCGGACGTGCCGGAGCTGGCCGAAGCCCATACGCAAAGGCGAGGGACTGGTGTTGACGGCGAACCTCGTGAGGCGTGACTCCGCCTCTACGCAATTTCGGGACTTTACGGTGCCGACTTGGTCGTAATTTGGGCGATTTTTGGTGGTTTGGCACTCGACAAACGCCTCTATACGCGCGATGCTGGGCTCGGTTTGGCTGGGGTTGCTCGCGGGCAGCATCATCCGGTCAAGCTCAAGCCGGCCGTCGGCCTGGTGCGACTGGGCTGGCTCGGAGCATCGACCTCCGGTCGCGCACAATCGCGAGTGTTAAGGAGACCCACATGTCTTCGAATGACAGCATTCGCCCCTTCCAGATCGACATCCCGGAGGAGTCGCTCCAAGAGCTCCGCCGCCGTGTGGCGGTGCCCCGCTGGCCCGACCGTGAGACCGTCAGCGATCGCGCCCAGGGCGCGCAGCTGGCGAAGGTGCAGGAGCTCGTCGACTACTGGGCCACTGATTATGACTGGCGCAAGCTCGAGGCCAAGTTGAATGCGCTCCCTCAGTTCATCACGGAGATCGACGGGCTCGATATCCATTTCTTCCACGTCCGCTCGCCGCATGCGAACGCGCTGCCGCTGATCATGACCCACGGCTGGCCGGGCTCGTTCCTCGAGTTCGTGAAGCTGATCGGGCCGCTAAGCGATCCCGAGTCCCATGGAGCTCGCGCGGAGGACGCGTTCGATCTCGTCGTGCCCTCAATGCCCGGTTTCGGCTTCTCAGCCAGGCCGCGGGCGACAGGCTGGAATCCCGATCGCATCGCCGGCGCTTGGGTTGAGCTGATGAGGCGAGTGGGCTACGGGCGCTACGTCTCCCAGGGTGGCGACTGGGGTGCGGTCGTCACGGACGTGATGGGCCGCCAGGCGCCGGAGGGTCTCGCGGGTATCCACGTCACCACCTTGCTCGGCGCGATCGAACGGCCACCAACGCCGAACATGCAAACGACCGTGCCTCCCGAGGTCGCGAACGCGCTCAAGTACGGTGAACCGGCGCCGCCGGGCCTCTCGGCCGAGGAAACGATCGCCTATGAAGGATCTAAAAATTTTGCCGCGCGCGGCTCGGGCTTTCGGGCGATGAATAGCACGCGCCCGCAAACGATCGGCTACTCGCTCGCGGACTCGCCGGTCGGCTTGGCCGCGTGGTGTTACGAGAAGTTCGCAGAATGGACCGACACGGACGGTGAACCCGAGCGCGCGCTCACGAAAGACGAGATGCTCGATGACATCACGCTTTACTGGCTCACGAACACAGCGGCGTCCTCGGCCCGCCTGTACTGGGAGGACAGCGCCCACAAGACCAGGGTCGGCGGCGGAGTCTCGATCCCTGCGGCCGTGAGCAGGTTCCCAGGAGAGATAATCCCCGTACCGCGCAGCTGGGCCGAGCGCGCCTACCCCAACCTCGTGTACTTCAACGAACTCGAGAAGGGCGGTCACTTCGCCGCCTGGGAACAACCGGAACTCTTTGCGGGCGAGATGCGAGCGGCGTTCAGGTCGCTGCGCTGATCGGTGCACATCGGCGTCAGTCAGGTCGCATCGAAGAGTCAAGCAACCACCGCAGTGAAAGCCACAGCCAGCGTCAGGCGGCCGGTCCACCTCCAGTGCTCCTCCGCGCGCCACGGTCGCCTGGCGCAGGGACTACCCACGGCGCGCCGCGTCTACGCGTCCAGCTTCTTTAGTTCCGATCCCAGCGGTTAAACGGAAACCCAACGTAAGCCGCCCGAGCGGGTCACACTGCGCCACCAACGAGCGAGCGCCAGACCACGACAGGCAATCCGAGAAATGCTCCAGACCGCCGACTCCGCGCGACTGTCGGTGCTGGTGCTTGGAACTGGGTTGGAACGCAGATTGACCAGATCTGAGCTTTGTTCGGCTGCCCGCCGGCCCCGCTCGAAGGGCTTCCGATGCTGCGGTATACGGCCCTGCCAAACGTTAGCGGCACCATTCGGCCGGGGCGGTTTCAGGCAAGCGGGCGGCCGGGCATGATCCGATCAAGCCAGCCCTGGCCGATAACCGCGGTGAGCTCGAGCCCACCCGCGGGGTGATCTGGCGCGTCTGCGCCGGCCAGAACCTGAATTCGTCGCAGAAGGGAACCGTTGTGCAAGCCATCACCGTACGAGACCGTGCCGCCGGTGCCGCCGGGCTCACGCTGTCCGGCATCTCCCACCCCCACGCGGCTGAAAACGACGTGATCGTGCGCGTCCACGCGGCCGGGTTCACCCCGGGGGAGCTGGACTGGCCGGGCACATGGACCGACCGCGCCGGCCGCGACCGGACCCCGAGCGTGCCCGGACACGAGCTGTCGGGTGTTGTCAGCGAGCTGGGCTACGGCACCACCGGCCTGACCGTGGGCCAGCGGGTGTTCGGACTGGCCGACTGGACCCGCGACGGGTCGCTGGCCGAGTACACCGCGGTGGAGGCCCGCAACCTCGCCCCGCTCCCGGCGGGCATCGACCACACCGTGGCCGCCGCCTTGCCCATCTCCGGGCTGACCGCCTGGCAGGGCCTGTTCCACCACGCCCACCTCAGGACGGGCCAGACCGTCCTGGTCCACGGCGCCGCGGGCGGCGTCGGGTCAATCGCGGTGCAGCTCGCACACGAGCTGGGCGCCCGCGTGATCGGCACCGGCCGTGCCGGGGACCGGGAGGCCGCCCTCGGCCTGGGTGCGGACGCGTTCGTGGACCTGCAGGCCGACCGGCTGGAGGACGCCGGCGAGGTCGACGTCGCGTTCGACGTGATCGGGGGTGAAGTCCTCCAGCGCACCGCCCCGCTGGTACGCGCCGGCGGCACGCTCGTCACCACCATCGGCCCGCCGAAGGTGCGGCCCGCCGACGGCCGGGCGATCTTCTTCGTCGTCGAGCCGGACCGGTTCCGGCTGGCGGACCTCGCCGAGCGGGCGCGGTCCGGACGGCTGAACCCGGTCATCGGGGCCGTGCGACCGCTCGCCGAGGTGCCGTCCGCGTTCGCCCCTGACCGCCGGGTGCACGGCAAGACGATCATCCGGGTCACGCAAGACTCGTAACCGAAGGCCGATAGCCGATCAGCCGGCGGCCGGTCCGGGCGGCCTGCTCGTTCGCGCCGGGCCCGGCCCTGCGGCGGCAGGGTCAGGATCCAGAATCGCTCTCACGCGGTGGCGGCCTTTGCCTCGGCGGCTCACGACTGGTCCGGCCTGCCCGGCGCGGATGTCATCAGACAGTCCCACCAACCATCAGGACAACGTGGTCGAGGGCCGGGCGCTGATGGCCACTAGTATCCCTGCCCTTCTATTCCGGGAGACTGGGCAGACCGTCCAGGACTGTCTGCACCAGAGAGCATCCCAGAGCGCCGTGTCGAGCAATCAGGCCGCAGATCATCCACTCATGCGCGGCCATGAGCGACGATAGACGCGTACTTACGACCGTCCATAACGGCGGGTATTTCACGGCTCTTGCGTCAACGTTGATCACGTTACGTATCCCCGGTCGGCGCAGGGCCATCGCGTGCAGCGCCGTGGGCTTACTGGCGGGTGAACACGGCGTGGACAGTGATGGTGTTGTTCAGCGACGCCATGCGCATCGGGCTGTATGTCAGGCCGAAGTCCGCCCGGTTGACCGGGACCTCGGCGTCCACCAGGACCTCGCCTGCGGCGGCGGAGACCTTCGCGTCGAAGGAGAGCGAGCGGGTGCAGCCGCGGACGGTCAGGCTGCCGGTCACCCGGACGCCCCCGTCGGCGGGCTGCATGCCATCGACGGTGCAGGTGATGTCCGGGTGGTTGGCGATGTCGAAGAGCTTGGCCGACCGCAGGTCCTTGTCACGCATCTTGTTCTTCGTGTCGATCGACCCGGCAGCGACCGCGAGGGTGCCGGTGACCTGGCCGGCCGCGGTCACCGTGCCGTTGCCGGTGACCTGGCGGAAGACGCCGTGGAGCGGACGGAGCCCCCAGGTGTGCCTGGTCTCCAGCCGGACCTCGGACCTGGCTGGGTCCAGGATCCAGGACCCGGTGAGCGTGCCGTCCTGGACCAGTGCCTGCAGCGCTGAGGTGGTCGGCTGTCCCTGCGTTGTCATGCCGCCCTCCGTAAATTTTCGTTCCTGAATCAGAATAGTTTTGATAGCAAAACCGTATATATTTGGGTGCAGACAGTCAAGGCAGGACGCCGCGCTCAAGCAGATCCGCGGCGGCCCGCTCACCGTCGGGGAACTGGCCTCCCGGCTTGGACCTGACCCTCCCCGCGGTCTAGGTCGGCGTGCTCGCCGACCTAGACCGCGCAGGCCTGGTCGAGCGGCGCCCTGACCCAGCCGACCGGCAGCGCACGATCGTCCAGATCATCCCCGGCCAGACAACCCTGATCGGCCACTGGCTCGATGGCGCCGCCACACCGCTGGCCCGCGTCCTGCACAAACTCACCGCCGGCGAGCAGGAAGCCTTCCTCAAGGCCATGGACCTGCTCGAAACCGAGGTGCACCGGCAGGACATCGACAGCTGAACCGGCCCGCTGGCCCGGCCGTCCCCGGCGCGGTGAGACAGTAACGCGCGGAGCGCGAACGCACGGGGCCGGGCTCGAATGCCTGCGCCTCGCTCGTCTCACCGCGCAGATCGAGCAGCTCTGCGCTGGCCGCAGGTCGGATCGACGCCGGGCCCGATGCCGCGCAGATAACGGCGGCGATGCGCGCGGCGCCAGGATCGAATGCCGATCGCGCAGCGTGAGAGGAAACGCGAATCCCTGCCCGCCTGATGCTGATGTTTGTCAACCCTGGCTTGAAGCCTCCTGGGTTTCGCGCGCGCCTTGTTTGTCTTTGCCCTTAAGGCTCAGCTGGGCCCGCTGTTCTCCGGGCAACCGGGGCGGCGCGCTGCGGCGCGGTGCCACCCGTGCCCCGTTGCGCCGGCTGGCAGCCCGTACAGTCGAGTCGACCACCCGCCTCCGGCCGCCTGGGAGGGAAAGTGACTGATCCGGTTACTGCCGAGCGCGACGGACATGTGCTGCTGATCGGGGTGAACCGGCCGGCACAGCGCAACGCCTTCGACCTGGCGGTCATCGAGGCGCTGGGCGCGGCGTATGAGACCCTCGGCACCGACCAGGAGCTACGCGCCGGCGTGCTGTTCGGGCACGGCGATCACTTTCGGCGGACCTGGATTTGGCCTAGGCCGGCCCGGTGGTGGCCCGGGACGGCCCTGGCGCCCTAGGCAGCTCGCACCGGCGCTCGGACATGGGCACCGCGGGGACTGCCCGGCTTCGGGGCGATCCGGGACGCGTGTCATTTGCCTGGTCCTGGACGCGGGCGTCAGTAGCTGAAGGTTGTCGCTCCTTCGTCGCCGATCCATTCCCATAGCTGGACGGTGCCCGCCAGTTCGGCGTTGGGCAGCAGGCTTGCCTTGTCGAGTTTCTTGGCGTTGAAGCAGACCGGGCAGACCATGTACTGGCCTCCGGCTTTGTCATACCGGCCGAGCAGGCCGGCCAGGGGCGGGCAGCCGTCGCAGGCGGTGCCTGCGGCCACTCCGTCCAGCGCGAGCCGGACGGCTTCCTTGGCCTGGAACATCAGGGTCGGCCGCCCGGATTCGGCGGCGCCGACCGCGACCAGGAACGCCACGGTCACCTTCTCCGGGTCCTCCAGGCCGGTGCTGAGACTGATCACTGCCTTTCCCGCCATGACTGGCCCCTCTCCTTCGGTGCCACCTGCGGCCGCCCGGGTCCGCATGGCCCGCGTCAGCCCTAGTTAGCACGATCGTTCGTACTAGGTGAAAGTACGACCGGTCGTGCTATCTTGTCAAGACGATGACCGGCACCGCCGCACAGGAAAACCGCGCCCGGCGGCGCCCGCGCGCCGACGGGGAACGCACCCGCAGCGCGATCTTGCGCGCCGCCGCGTCGCTGGCCACCGTGGACGGCCTGGAGGGCCTGTCGATCGGGAACCTGGCCGCGGCCATCGGCATGAGCAAGAGCGGCCTGTACGCGCACTTCGGCTCCAAGCAGGAACTCCAGCTGGCCACCGTGCAAGAAGCCGGGAGGATCTTCGCCGGCGAGGTCGTCCAGCCCGCCCTCGCCGCCCCGCCCGGCGTGGCCCAGCTCGCCGCGGTATGCGAGGCGTTCTTCGAGCACCTGCGGCGGCGCACCTTCCCCGGCGGGTGCTTCTTCGCGGGCGCCGCCCTGGAGATGGGCACCCGCCCCGGCCCGGTCAAGGAAGCAGTCGCCGGCTTCCAGGCCGGGTTCGTGGACCTGCTCCGCGGCTTCGCCGCCACCGCCATCGAGCAGAACCAGCTCCCGCCCGGCGAGGACCCCGACCAGCTCGCCTTCGAACTGAACGGCATATGCCTGGCCGCCGACGCCAACTTCGTCCTGCACGACAACCCCGCCGTCCTGGACCTGGCCCGCCAGGTCGCCCGCCGCCGCCTGGGCCTCGGCACCGACGGCAACACCGGCGGACAGTAGCGCCGCAACCACCCGGGCCGCCATCCAGACCGCCGCCCGCAAGCCCCGATCTGTGCAAGCCCGCTCACCGACAACGGACGCGAGCTACCATCGCCGAACGGCGGTTATTCGCGCCTGTTCACCGGGTTACGGGCTAGAGCTCCTGCCGGTGCGGCGAGGGCCGGTAGGCGGGATGGGGGTGTCAGGAGTGCGCGGGCGGAGGCGGCGCGCTCGGCTGATCGGCCGTGTCGGCGAGGAATGCCTTGATCACCGCGGCGAGCTCAGGCGCTGCGAACGCGCCCCCATGGCCTCCGGGCACGCGGGCGAAGCGGCCGGCGGGCAGCAGCGCGGCCAGTTCGTCGGCGTCCGAGCGCTCGTCCCGGTCGCCGATCACCACGAGCGTCGGGGTCGTGATCCGGCGCAGGTCGTCCTCAGGCGTGGGGACGAGCGAGCCCAGCACGCACAGCAGCGCCCGGGGGTCGGCGCCGAGTTCCGCGGCCCAGTGCGCTATCTGGGCGTCGGCTGAGTCGGGAGGCAGGGCGATCCCGTCGGCGAGCGCGGTGAGCGCGCGGCGGTTCGCGCCGCCGCCCTGCGGGCCGGCGATCTTCGCGAGCCCCTGCCCGGCCACGACGGCGCGACCGGGCTCGGCGCCTCGCGCGAGCATGCGCACCACGATCCGGCCACCGAGCGAGTAACCGCCGAGGTCGTACTCGCCGGCGCCGAGCCCGAGGTGCCTGATGAGGGCGAGCCCGTCGTCGGCGAGCACGTCGGGCGGATAAGCGGGCAGATCGTGCGGTCTCGGGCTCTGCCCGTGACCGCGGAAATCGGGCAGGACGAGGCGGAATCCCGTCTCTGCGAGCGTGTCGCCAGGGCCATGGTCAAGCCAGTCCGATCCTGTGCCCATGAAGCCGTGCAGCAGGATCAGCGGCCGGCCCAACCCGGTCTCGCGGTATGCGAGCTGCACGCCGTCATGGCTGGGGAACTGGGGAACGTCCATGGTGTGCCCGATCCTAGACGAGGTGGCCTCCGCGCGCTCCGAGAGCAGCGCCCACGCCGCGTGGAAGGAATCGGAACGTCTCCGCTGCCACTGCCACCGTCGGCGTAGTGGGTCACCGTGGTGGTTGCTCCAGAACAGCCGACTCTGCGTGGCCGTGCAGGCCATTCTGTTATGCGCCTGCCAGCGCGCAGATCTCCAATCAGGCGGATATCGCGCTACTTCCGCCGCTGCTCTCATCACAGAATGTGACCCGATAGCCTGCGGCCAGCCTCTGGATGCACGCGGACATGGGCTGCCAACCAGACGACCCGATCTTCATAGACCACGAAACGGAGAGTTTCGCTTACGCGTGCCGCGTGCGGGATCCGATCTGTTGATACAGTCCCAGCGCGCGGCGGAGATATACGCCGTCATACCGGGGCCCGATCTCTAGAATTTTCGCAGTTGCCGATGCCCTCGAGCGCGCGGGCCTGACACGCGGGACTCGCCGCGCGGGGGCGCATCTGGTTGCCGTTCACGATGCCGTCCCGCATGCCCGGCCGGCACTCAGGCCAAGACGTTGCCGGTTCCGGGGCTTGCCGGAATCGGTGAGCACAAGCTGGCCGGCGAAGTTACCCCTGGGCAGGATGAGCCGCGTCGGCTCCCGGATTACCGGCGTGCTCATCCCGCAGCGCCGGGGGTGCAGTAATACAGTAAGTAATGCACTACTGCGCGTCCGATCATCTGGCGGGACCCGGCCCCGGGGGGTGGGTACCGTAATGACGCGGGTGCTGCGATAATGCCGGGATGACAGGGCTGAGCCTGGCCCTGGCCAACTTGAAGCCGGGCACGGGCAAGACCACATCCGCAGTCTGGCTGGCCCACGTGTTCGCGCAGGCGGGGAACAGCCTGCTCCTGGTGGACGCCGACCCGTCGGGCAGTGCCCTGGAATGGTCCGATCTGGCGGCCATGTGCCCGCGGCTGGCGCCGGCCCAGGCGGTGTTCCCGTTCCGGATCGTGGCCCTGCCCTCCCGCGAGCTGCACCGCCGGCTGCCCGAGATCGCCCGGAACTATGACGTGGTGATCATCGACACGCCGCAGATCGAGGACCACGCCGCCATCGCCCGGTCGGCGCTGCGGTACGCCGACGAGATCGTCATCCCGTGCGCGCCGAGCCCGATCGAGATCAACCGCACCTCCCCGGTCCGGCAGGAGATCGCCGAGGTCCGGGCGTTCTGCGGCAAGCCCGGCCGGTCGGCCGTCCTGCTGAACCGCTGCATCGCGCGGGCGCACTCCACGTCCGACGCCAGGCAGGCGCTGGAAGGCCTCGGCTACGACGTGCTGGCCACCGCCGTGCCGCGACTTGAGGTGTACGCCCAGAGCTTCGGCCTGCCGGTGAAGCAAGCGCGCTGCCAGGTGTGGCGGCAGGTGGCCCGCGACCTCATCGGCCGGTGCGCCCCGATCTGCCCGGTCCGGTCATAGCGCGCAGCAGGAGCGGGACCTGCGCACGGCTAAGTCCGTTAATCTCCCGGGGGCCTTGGCAGTGTCATCGCCCCGCCCGGGGAATTGCCGCAGGCTGGTCCTGCATGCCCCAGCAGGCAGCAACCATACTCGGTAACAAATGTGACCCAACAGCCTGTCGCTAACCGGTCGCCAATCGCTCCCTGTCCAGTTCTGGGCCGCATGCCCGCAACGCTCGGCAAGTGCACCCGGGTGGCCGCGTTCCGCCCCTGGCCGCCTGAACGGCACACGGGTACGACGATGCGGTGAGGCGCAGGGGAGCCGGTCTGACACCTTTCTCACGGTTTTCAACGGCGTGTCCAGTGCGCCGCGCGCCTAGGTACGCGAAACCGCGCACGCTGCCATGGGGCGTCACAGTTGACCGGTTCTGAATGTCCGCAACCAGCCGGACAATCGTCGTCCGCGGCGTACCGAACGGCGGTTCGCGTTCGCGCTGGGATCGCGGTGCGTCACCGACGAGCATCGATTGGATCGTCGGCGAGTTCGACGGCACGGGCATGATCATCGACGGCGAGTCCAGGATCCGCAATGCCAGCATCGCGGGGCCTGTTGTCCTGTCCGCCGCTAGCTTGCATAATCCGGGAGGTTCAGCGCTGCGCGCGATCCGGATGAACGCCAACGGCGGCGTGTGATGCTCGGGTGGCTGTGGCCGTTGGCTGCCATTAAGGCGCCCATTTGGGCCGCCCGCAGCGGAACGCGGCCGCCCCGTAGGGGCCGGGGCCAGTAGGCGGTCGTGGCGGTTGCTCAATCGGCCGTGTCGGGCGGGAACTCGACGGGGTAGGGCTCGGCGTAGTCGGCGGAGCGGCTGACGGCGCGCCACTTGCGGTCCTCGGCGAGGAGTTGCTCGTCGAGGCGGATCGAACCCTCGGCCGCGGTGACGCCGAGCGGCAGGTGGTACGGGATGTCGCGGTGCTTGGCGATCCGGACGAGGATCTCGGCGGCGCGCACGGGGTCGCCTGCGGGGCCGGCGGGGTTCTGCCGGACGCGCCGGTTGATGATGCCGACGGTCTCGGTGTAGGCCTCGGGGATGTCGCGGACGATCATCGAGGAGCCGGCCCAGTCCGTCTTGAAGCCGCTCGGCTCGACGACGATCACCTTCACGCCGAACGGGCCGGTCTCGGCCTGGAGCACGCGGCTGAAGCCGTCGATGGCGAACTTGGCGGCCTGGTAGGAGGCGATGCCGGGCGAGCCGCCGACCCGCCCGCCCATGGAGGAGAACTGCATGACGATCCCGCCGCCCTGCTCGCGGAGTACGGGGACGGCCGCCTTCGAGACGTTGTAGACGCCCCAGAAGTTGGTCTCGAACTGCGCGCGGAAGTCCTCGTCGGTGGTGGTCTCGATCGGCGACACGTTCGCGTAGCCGGCATTGTTGACGATCACGTCCAGCCGGCCGAAGCGCTCGCGGGCCTTGGTGATCGCTGCTCGGGCGGCGGCCGCGTCGGTGACGTCAAGGGCGATGGGGCAGATGCTGTCTCCGTACTCGGCGCTGAGGCCGGCGAGCTGCCCGGGCTGGCGGGCGGTCGCGGCGACGAGGTCGCCGGCCTCGAGCGCGGCGCGCACGAGGGCGCGGCCGAAGCCGCGGGAGGAACCTGTGACGAACCAGACTTGTTTCATGCCACTTAGTACAACACAGTTTTGTTAATAACGCAACTTGGTTGCGTTACGATGGGCGGATGACGGTGCCGGACTTCCAGCGGGCGCGCAGCGCCGCGGCCAAGCAGCTGCGCGAGTCGGCGATCTTGGAGGCGGCGCGCGTGCTGGGAGCCGAGCGCGGCATCCGGCAGGTCACGCTGACCGAGATCGCCGAGGCGGTCGGCATGCACAAGTCAGCGCTGCTGCGCTACTTCGAGACCCGGGAGGAGATCTTCCTGCGGCTGACCGCGGACGGCTGGCGGGAGTGGTCGGCCGCGCTGCGGGCAGAGCTCGAGGGGCTCGCGGCGCCGGCGCCCGCGGCCGTGGCGGACGCTTTCGCCAGGACGCTCGCGGCCCGCGGGTTGTTCTGCGATCTGCTGGCGCAGGCGCCACTCAACCTGGAGCGGAACGTCTGCCTGGAGACGGTCCGCGCCTTTAAGCTCGTCACCCTCACCGAGGTGGACGCGATCGTGGCGGTGGTCCGGCGGCTGCTGCCGGGACTGACCGAGCGGGACGGCGTCGACCTCATCGCGGCCGCCACCGCGATGGCAGGCGCGTTCTGGCAGATGGCGACGCCTGGGCCCGAGGCCGCGGCCCTCTACCGCAGCGACCCTCGGCTGGCACACGCCGTGGTCGACGTCGAGCCGCGCGTCGCGCGGCTGCTCACGGCCATGCTGGAGGGGATGCGCGCCTAGTCCGCGCCGTTCCCTCATTGATCCGTCCTGCGCGTGCGTGATTCCCGGATCGGCCCTGGCATCGTGGTGGTTCCCTTCCTGTACGCCGGACGAAGAATTCGGCTGTTACGGCTAGGTCTGCGATTCGTGTATCACTGCCCAAGTCGCCGCCTCTGGCTATGTAGAGGCCGCTTGGCTCGCCGGTCGTCTGGCGAAGCGTCCAGGCCGGACGCCCAGCCGGGCCGTCGCGTTCGACTTGCACCTTGGAGGTGAGGGAGTTGAACGAGCTGCAATCTGGGGATCCGCAGTGGATAGGACCGTACTGGCTCGAGGGGCGACTGGGCTCCGGGGGAATGGGCCGCGTCTACCTGGGCCGGTCACCGGGCGGCCGACATGTCGCCATCAAGGTCATCCGGGAAGAACTGGCTGAAGACGCAGAGTTCCGCGCCCGGTTCGCCCGGGAAGTATCCGCTGCGCGGAAGGTCAGTGGCATATACACGGCACCAGTTGTGGATGCTGATCCGGACGGGCCGTTGCCGTGGCTAGCTACGTCCTACGTAGCCGGGCCATCCCTCGCCGATGCGGTGTCCGACCGCGGACCGTTGCCTCCCACGTCGGTGCTGAGGCTGGCCGCGGGGCTTGCTGAGGGCCTGAGCGCAATCCACTCCGCGGGTGTGGTGCATCGTGACCTGAAGCCATCGAATGTGCTCCTGGCGGAAGATGGGCCACGACTGATCGATTTCGGGATTTGCCGGTCCGTGGAGACAAGATCGCTGACCCGTACTGGCATGGTGGTCGGCTCGCCCGGGTTCATGGCCCCGGAACAGGCCGAAGGCCATGACGTCGGGCCGCCCAGCGACATCTTCAGCCTGGGGGCTGTCCTCACCTTCGCCGCTACGGGCGAAGGGCCGTTCGGAGAGGCGTCCAGTGCAGCGCTGCTGTACCGGGTGGTCTGCGCCGAGCCGAATATCGATCGCCTCCCTGCCGAAATCCGGCGCTTGATCGGGCACTGTCTGGCAAAGTGTCCACAGGACAGGCCGACAGCGGCTCAGCTACTGGCGGAGTTGAGTACCGCCCAGCCCGGGGTCCGCCCACTGCCAGAACCGGTCATCAGGGGGCTTCCTGGGCACGGCCTGGCAGGCTCGGCGCCCGATGAAGCCGCCAGGGCCATGGCCCCACCGCGCCCCGCCACGGAGCGAGCAGCACTCCCGAACTTGCCGCTAGGGCTAGCGCCGCCTGCAGCTTGGCCGGAACCAACCGCGACCGTACCACCGGTAATACCCAGCAGCAGCGAAGCAGCCGGGTCCAGCACGGCCGCGCCCGGCCGCCCTCACCCGAGCAATTACGCCCGCCCACCGGGACCCGGCAGTCCCGGGAGCGCCAGCTTCGATGGTAAACACGGCCGGTTCTCGCGCAAGGCGATCATCGGGGTCTTGGCGACAGTAGTGCTGGTGCTGTCCGGCTCGGTGGCCGCGCTCATCCTGACCCCCACGTCCTCTCCGGCCGCCGTGACCCTCGAGCCAGTGGGGACGCAGGGCGCTAACCCGTTCATGCCTCCGGTCGGCACCGACCAGACGGGGCTCAGGCTGCTGCCAGGCAGCGGCGGCACCTATTCCGGCGCCACGCCGGGCCTGTACGGCGGGACCCTGAGGAAAGCCAGCTGCAACCCGCAACAGCTGGTCAGCTTCTTGCATACGCACCCGGGCAAGGCGGCCGCCTGGGCCGGCGTCTTCGGCATCCGGCCGGCCGACATCCCCGGCTTTGTCGCTGGCCTGACGTCGGCGGTACTGCGCTCCGACACCGCCATCACCAACCACGGATACATCGACGGGCACATCACCTCCTTCCCGGCCGTGCTGGAAGCCGGCACTGCGGTCCTGATCGACCGGTACGGCCAGCCGGTCACCAAATGCTTCTGCGGCAACCCGCTGACCAAGCCCATGGCCTACACGCAGGCCACCTACACCGGCAAACGGTGGCCGTCGTTCTCAGCCACCTCAGTCACCTACATCCAAAAGACAACCACCCCCGAGATTTCGTTTACGCTGGTTAACCCCGTCACAGGCGACGCGTTCCGGCGCGCGCCCAGCAGGAGCAGCAGCGCCGACCAGCCACTGGCCACCCCGCCGCCAGGGCCCTCGACCGCCCCGGCGACAGGATCGTCGACGACCCCCGCGACCGGGTCGTCGACCACTCCCGCGACAGGATCGTCGACTACCCCCGCGACAGGATCGTCGACTACCCCCGCGACAGGGTCCTCGACCACCCCGGCGACCGGGTCGTCGACTACCCCCGCGACCGGGTCCTCGACCACCCCCGCGACAGGGTCCTCGACCACTCCCGCGACAGGGTCGTCGACGACCCCGGCGACCGGGTCCTCGACCAACCCCGCGACAGGGTCCTCGACCACCCCCGCGACAGGATCGTCGACCACCCCCGCGACAGGATCGTCGGCTACCCCGCGACGGGTCTCGACCACCCCGCGACAGGGTCGTCGGCTACCCCGGCGACAGGATCGTCGGCTACCCCGGCGACAGGATCGTCGGCTACCCCGGCGACAGGGTCGTCGACCAAACCGGCAACAGGATCGTCGACCACCCCCGCGACAGTCCCCGCGGTCACCCTGTAGGTCGCTCCGCTGCGGATCGCCAGCAGGCCGACCTGCCGGGTGATCAACTGCGGCGGTGTCGGCTGCGCTCCAGCCAGGCCGGCGCCTGTCCCGGTGCCGGCAGACCGGATGCAAGCCGCGGCATCCGGCCTACAGCAGAGTCCGGCGTATCTGCGCAACCGCCATGGCGATCATAACCGCTCGGTGGAATATGGCCGCGTACCTTCCGTGATCCTTCCGGAGAGCCGAGACGCCGCCTGGCCTGGTCCGCGGAGCGCGGCCTGGACCCGCTGGCCGCCCGGCGGCCGCATCTCGAGCTGTACTCCGGTGGATGCAGGAGATCCGCCGTTCCAGCCCCGAGGCTAGCAGTGACGGCGGCAGGTGCTTGTCCCGATGTGAGTGTGAATCAGGGTGCTGAGCGTCGGCGTGTGCCGCGGCGTCGGATAGGGGGTCACGGTGCTGGTCTGGGGATGGCCCAGAAGCACGATGAGGACGGCCGCCAAGGCCCCGACAAGGCCGACGGCACCCGCGACCAGCCCTATAACCAGCTTGAAGTCCATCACGGTCCCCCTCTTTTCCTCCTACCCCCATGATGAGCGGAAGCGGCGCTAGCACATCGGCAGCCGTACGCAGTGGGGCCGCCAGAAATTGACTACGCCGCTCCGGTCTGGGTGGGTAAGTCGGATGGTTGGCATGGTTCTGTCACCACTCGGAGCGTCATGGCGGTCCGGTTGATGCAGTTCGGAGTCGACCGATTGGTCGTTACCGGGTCCGTGGTGATGCTGTATCAAATAGTCCTCGAGCGTCCTCCGGCTTTGCGACAGGTAGCACCCGGGACCGGGTGGCGAGGCAGTCAGTGCACAGATGGCCTGCGGAAAGCGCCGCTGTCGCCAGCCGCTCGTGCGCCAGGCTGCGCATGGCCGTGGCATAGCCCCTCGCCGGGATTCTCGCGTGCAACAACGGAATGAAGGGGGTCAGAATGGCAACGAATGGGCCAGGCACGACGGGGCAGGCGCAGTGGCAACCCGGCGGCTCATCACCACCGCCCCTTGCGGGCACACTAACGACGTCACCGCGCAAAGCACGGCCGGGCCGGGCCTGGTACCTGCTGGCACTGGCTGTGTTCCTCGCTGGTGCCGGGTGGCTGATATTCGGCATCTCCGGCGTGAAGGGACAAGTCGACGCCTTCCAGCGGGTGCCGCTACCGCAGGGAGGACTGATCAGCCTCAACCACAACGGCGGCTATGTCCTGTACTACGAGGCGCCAGGGGCTGCGTCCGGGCAGCTCCCCTCCTTCAACGTCACGGTGGCACCCGCGGCGGCTGCCGCGAGTGCCCAGAGCCTCCGGCCCTACACCGCGGACGTGACCTACAGCTTCGGCTCCAGGCAGGGACGGGCCGTGCTGACTCTCCAGGTTGCCCATCCCGGCACATTCCGGGTGGTGGCGGCGGGCGCACCCGCCGTGGCGGGCGGCAGCGACCTGGCCTTCGGGTCCAGCATTGCCGGCGGTATCGCCGGCACCGCGCTGCCCGCGGCCCTGCTCATGCTGCTGGGGGTCGCGGGCGGCATCGCCCTGTTCATTATCCGGTACGTGCGGGCCCCACGCCGCCGCGCCCAGACGAGGGTGCCGCTCACGGAGCCCCAGGCTGCCTCGGGGGATGATCGCCATGTTTAACGGTAAAGGGCACGTTCTGACCGTCATCGTGACGGTGGCGGCCGGAGGCTGGCTCGTGGCTGGCTGCAGCGCCCATGTCAGCGTCGGCGACACGTCGACGGTTCCCAAGCACTCTGTTGAGACCGAGGTAGCCACCACGCTCGCCCGGCAGGAAAACCAGCCCGTCCCGAAAGTGGTGTGCCCCGGAGACCTCACGGGCAAGGTCGGCACCGTCATGTACTGCTCGCTCACGGCGCAAGGGTCTACCACCGCTTACCCCGTGAAGCTGCATGTGGACTCGATCAGCGGAACCCAGGCTCACTTCAGCATCGAGGTCAGCCAGACGCCAGGTCACTTCACCGCACCAGGCTGAGGCCCGCCGGGATCGCTCAATTGCCGCGCCATGGCGAAGTCAAGGTCGGTGATGCGGTGCCGGGCATCCGCCACGGATGCCCGGTACCGTGCCAAATGCGTGCCGTGCCGTATGGAGAACTGTTCCCGGTCGACACCGATCCGGTTCGATGATAGGTCTGTCGCCACAGGCAGCCGGTGCGCCACTGCCTGATGATCCGCCCGGAACCCCTGCCAGCGAGGTGTCCCCTGCCCGGTCCGTTTGCCACTGCGACAGCTGTCCGGCCCGCTGCGGCCGGGCAGTGGTCGGCTTCGATCCATCCGGGCTGGGACATCGCGGGTAATGCCAACGGCGGCTACCTGCTCGCGGTGGCCGCTCGCGCCCTGGCCGGCGCCACCGGGCGCCCGGATCCCGTGACGGTCACCGCGCACTACCTATCGCCCGGCCGCCCGGGCAGCGTCCGCATCGCCGCCCAGGTCCTGAAGGAGGGACGGCGCTTCGCCACCGGCACCGCGACGATGTTCTCCGGTACCCACCCGCTGCTGGCCGTGCTGGGCACGTTCGGTGACCTGTCACAAGCCGAGGGTCCCGAGCTCGTCGAGGGCGCGCCCCCCGAGCTGCCCCCGGCCGAGCAGTGCGTCCGCCTGGATCCGTCCGGCACCTTCCCGCCCCCGTTCATGGGCCGGGTCGATCTGCGGCTGCATCCCGACGACGCCGCGTTCGCCACCGGGCGCCAGTCTGGGCGTGCGCTGATGCGGGGCTGGTTCCGGCTCCCCGGCGCCGAACCCGTCGACAGCCTCGCCCTGCTGTGCGCGGTCGACGCCTTCCCGCCCACCGCCTTCAACGCCAGGCTGCCCGTCGCGTGGACGCCGACAGTGGAGCTTACCGCTCATGTCCGCGCCCGCCCGGCGCCCGGCTGGCTCCGCTGCCGCTTTTCGACCCGGTTCGTCACCGCCGGTTTCCTCGAGGAAGACGGCGAAGTCTGGGATAGCACCGGGCGGCTGGTCGGCCAGTCGCGTCAGCTCGCCCTCGTCCCCCGGAACTAAGACCTATCCGTCCCACCCCGCGCGAAGCAGCCAGCATGGGCCAGCGCACCGATGCCCCGGCCGCAGAGCCGTCAGGGAATGCCACGGGATCTCCGCCAAGCCGCTGACCTCCCATGGACTTGCCAGCCGCTTGCCCCGGATGTGGTGGGTGACCCAGGCGATTCACCCGTGCAGGGCGAGGGCACATCACGGAGGATGCGAGATCCTTGACGTGAGTGCACCGTTAGTCCCCTGGACGCAGGAGCGTGACATGACGACCAAGACCGCCTTTTCACCCGAGGACTGGAAGGTCGTGCTGGAAGGGCCGCCGACCGCCGGCATGATCGTGATCACCGCGGCGCGCGGCGGGATGTTCCGCGAGACGGTCGCGATGTCGAAGGCCTACGGCGAAGCGCGCGCCGAGCACGGCGACAGCGAGCTCCTGGATGAGATCGTGACCGCCAAACCCCACGTAGACCACACCCGGTACCACTCGGCCGAAGAACTCAGGGACAACGGGCTCAAGCACCTCCGCGATGCGGTGGCGCTGGTCGACAGCAAGGCGACCGCGCAGGAAGGCGATGACTACCGGCGCTTCGTCCTCACCCTGGCCGGCAAGGTGGCCGCCGCCCACAAGGAGGCAGGGCAAAGCGTCAGTCCCGCGGAGGCCGAAGCCATCCAGCAGATCACCGCGGCCCTCGGCACGGCCAGCTCCTGACCTAGATCCACGGCACAAAACAGACGACCGGCAACCTCGTCGATCTTGTGCAATCTGAAGCATCCGCCTACCTCAGCGCGCACCGGCCGTCCGCGTGAACCGCCTCAGGAAGTAGTAATAACTCTGGGCCGTTCGGGTGAAAGATTGTCCTTATGCCAGCGACGGTGGCCGGCCAAGGTGGCGGCGCGGTAGTGGACGGGGTCCTTGAGCGGGTCACGTTCGCCAACCCGGAGACCGGGTACACGATCGCCCGGATCGCGCCCGAGCGGGGTTCTGGGCCGGCCCGGAGTTGGTCACGGCGGTGGGTCCGCTGCTGGGCGCGCAGGTGGGCGAGTTCCTCCGGCTGCGCGGCCGGTGGTCCAGCCACCCGAGGTACGGCCGGCAGTTCGAGGTGCACTCCTATTCCACGGTGCTGCCCGCCACGGCCGCGGGCATCCAGAAATACCTGGGCTCGGGGCTGATCAAGGGCATCGGCCCGGTGATGGCCGAGCGCATGGTCGCGCACTTCGGCGTGGACATCATGCACGTCATCGACGACGAGCCGGGACGGCTGATCGAGGTCGACGAACTGGGTCCCAAGCGCACCGCGATGATCGCCGCCGCGTGGGCCGAGCAAAAGGCGATCAAGGAGGTGATGATCTTCCTGCAGGGCGTCGGGGTGTCGACATCGCTGGCGGTGCGGATCTACAAGAAATACGGCGACGCGTCGGTGTCCGTGGTGCGATCCGAGCCGTACCGGCTGGCTGCGGACGTGTGGGGGATCGGGTTCAAGACCGCGGACACGATCGCCGCGGCGGTCGGCATCGCCCCCGACAGCCCGGAGCGGATCAAGGCCGGCCTGGCCTACACCTTGTCCGAGGCGGCCGACGACGGGCACTGCTACCTGCCCGCGCCCAACCTGATCGCCGATGCCGCGAAGATCCTCGACGTGCCGGCCGAGCTGATCGTCCCCTGCCTGGACGAGCTGGCCGCGGCCGAGGGGGTGGTCCGCGAGGCGGTGCCCGCTTCGGCCCTGTCGGCCCAGGCTGAGACCGCACCGCAGGTCCCCGCCGTCTACCTGCCGCCCTTCTATCAGGCCGAACGGTCCCTGGCTCAAGCCCTGCTCCGCCTGCTCGCCGCGCGCGCTGACCGGCTCAGTGCGTTCGCCGCCGTGGACTGGGACAAGGCGCTGGGCTGGCTGCGCGGGCGGACCGGTTCGCAGCTCGCGACGGAACAGGCCGACGCGGTACGGCTCGCCCTGACCTCAAAGGTGGCGGTGCTGACCGGCGGCCCCGGCTGCGGGAAGTCGTTTACCGTGCGGTCGGTGGTGGAGCTGGCCCGGGCCAAGGGCGCCAAGATCGTGCTGGCCGCGCCGACCGGCCGGGCGGCCAAGCGGCTCGCCGAGCTGACCGGCCACGAGGCGGCCACCATCCACCGGCTGCTGCAGTTGCGGCCGGGCGGCGAGCCGTCGTTCGACGCCACCTCTCCGCTGGACGCGGACCTGGTGGTGGTGGACGAGACCTCGATGGTGGACGTGATCCTGGCCAACAAGCTGGTCAAGGCGGTCCCGCCGGGAGCGCACCTGCTGCTGGTAGGGGACGTGGACCAGCTGCCTTCGGTCGGCGCCGGGGAGGTGCTGGCCGACCTGCTCGCGGCCGGGTCGCTGCCGGTGGTGCGGCTGATCAAGATCTTCCGGCAGGCGCAGCAGTCCGGCATCGTGGTCAACGCACACCGGATCAACGCCGGGCAGATACCCGCCCTGAGCGGCTTCGGCGACTTCTTCTGGTTCGGCTGCGAGGACACCGAGCAGACCGCCGGGCTGGTCGTGGACATCGTGGCGCGGCGGATCCCGGCCAGGTTCAGCCTGGACCCGCGGCGGGACGTGCAGGTGCTATGCCCGATGCACCGTGGACCGGCCGGAGCCGGGAACCTGAACCTGCTCCTCCAGGAGGCCCTGACCCCGTTTGCCGAGGGGCGGCCCGAGCGGCGGTACGGCGGCCGGGTGTTCCGGATCGGTGACAAGGTCACCCAGCTGCGCAACAACTACGACAAGGGCGCTGCGGGTATCTTCAACGGCACGGTGGGGGTGGTCACCGGGATGTCCCTGGAGGAGCACACGCTGACCGTGCAGACCGACGAGGACGAATCGGTGGACTACGGGTTCGACGAGCTGGACGAGCTGGCCCACGCCTACGCGGTCACCATCCACCGCTCCCAGGGCAGCGAGTACCCCGCGGTGGTCATCCCGCTCACCACCAGCTCGTGGATGATGCTGCAGCGCAACCTGCTCTACACCGGGGTGACCCGGGCCAAGAAGCTGGTCGTGCTGGCCGGCTCCCGCCGCGCCCTGGCCGCCGCGGTACGCACCAGGGGCGCCGGCCGCCGCCACACCGCCCTGGCCCACCGCCTGCACCCAGGCCGCCAGCCCATCGCCTTTCTCGGCTGACCGCGTCGAGCAGCAGGCGATCCCGTCGGCACGCCCGGCGAGCCAGCTGTCGAGGATCGGGCCCAGATCCGAAGCAGATCCGTGTATGACGGGGACGTACGTCTTCCCACGGAACCGTGACCGTTGATGCCATACGCCGCTGGCTACGCTCATGACCCGCCATACGGGCGCTCAGCGGCCAGTTGGTCGAGGATGCCGGCGACCTCCGCCGGTTGGAGCAGGAATCCGGTATGGCTGGTCGCCAGGGTGAACGAGGACCCCTGATGGTGGCGGCGCCTCGGGACCCTGGCACCCTCAGGCTGGTCTCTCGGCGGCAGCTCACGTCTGTTCCCAGGCGCGTGGGGGGACCGGCCGGGGACTACGATGGGTCTATCGCCGCACGATAGATGGCTGGGGGCAGTGAGCGTGCAGGTCACCGGTGACTGAGCCGCCCGCGGCGGCGCGGGATGTGCTGCTGGCTACCAAGCTGAACGTGCCTGGCCCGCGGGCTGGGTTCGTGCCCCGTCCGCGCCTGGCCCGGCGGCTCGATGAGGGGGCGGATCGGGGCCTGGTCCTGGTCTGCGCCCCGGCCGGGTCCGGTAAGACGGCTCTACTGGCCGATTGGGCCCGGTCCGGCCGCCATCCGGCCGCGTGGCTGTCGCTGGACGATGCCGACAACGACCCGGCCCGGTTCTGGCGCCATGCGGTGGCTGCGCTGGACCGGGCATGCCCGGGCATCGAAGAGCGGGTCGGCCCGCTCCTCGGCCCGCCCGCCCCGTCGTCGTTCGAAGGGCTGGTGACGGCGCTGATCAACGAGCTGGCCGCCGAGCCCGGTGACGGCCAGGCGCTGCTGGTCCTGGATGACTACCACCTGATCGGCTCCCCGCCGGTGCACGCTTCGCTGGATTTCCTGCTGGAACACCGGCCGCCGGGCCTGCACCCAGTGCTGGCCAGCCGAGCCGACCCGCCGCTGCCGTTGGCCCGGCTGCGGGCCCGCGGGCAACTGGCGGAGCTACGCGCACCCGAGCTGCGGTTCACCGCCGACGAGGCAGCCGCCCTGCTCCGGGAAGCGGTCGGCGCTGACCTGCCCGATGCGGCGATGACCGCGCTGGCAGACCGCACAGAGGGATGGGCGGCCGGGCTGCAGCTGGCAGCCCTGTCGCTGCGCGGACAGGCCGATGTCACTGGGTTCGTGTCCGCGTTCACCGGCAGCAACCGATACGTGCTGGATTTCCTGGCCGAAGAGGTGCTCGAACGCCAGAGCGGGCAGGTACGCACCTTCCTGCTGGAGACCTCGGTGCTGGAGCGGCTGTCCGGCCCGCTGTGCGACGCGGTGACCGGCCGCACCGGCAGCCAGGCGCTGCTGGAGCAGGTGGAACAGGCGGGCCTGTTCCTGCTGCCGCTGGATGAGGTGCGCGGCTGGTGGCGCTATCACCACCTGTTCGCCGACCTGCTGCGCGCCCGCCTACAGCAGGGGCAGCCGGGCCGGGTCGCAGAACTTCACCGTAAGGCGGCGGCCTGGCATGAGAAACACGGGCTGGCCGATGCCGCCATCGGCCATGCGGTCGCCGCCGGGGAGATGCTCTGGGCGGCCCGGATCATCGAGCAGCACTTCAACGAAGTCTTTAACCTCCGCGGCGAGGCGGCTACCGTCCACCGGTGGCTGTCGGTCCTCCCCGCTGAGGTGGTCAGGTCCCGCCCCCGGCTGCTGCTGGCGCAGGCCCTTATGGCCGCCACCAGCGGCCACATCGAGGTCGTGGAACCGCTCCTGGACGCGGTTGAGTGCGCGCCTCCCGGCTGGGCCGATGAGCCGTTCGAGCCGACGGCCGGCGTCGCGGCCAGCCACCTGATCAATGTCCCGGCCCTGACCACGCTACACCGAGGCGCTCTGGCCCAGCTCCGTGGCGACGCCGAGGCCACAGCCGCGTTCGCCACGCAGATGCTGGCCGAGATCGATCCCGGAGAACGGATGCTGAGCGCCACCGCGCACGGATTCCTGGCCGTGGCCGAATGGCTGCACGGCCAGGCTCACCGAGGCCGAACGCGCCTTCGCGTCCAGCGTCACCGGGTGGCGCGAGACCAGCCAGCCCACGCTGATCGCCTGGGGCTGCTATGAGCTGGCGCTGATCCAGCGCGCCCAGGGCCGCCTGGGCGCGGCCGTGTTGACCTGTGAGCAGACCCTGGACAGCCTGGTCACGTCCGGCCGGCCGCCGCCGGCCGCGGGCCCCGCGTATGTGAGCCTGGCCGAGATCGCCTACCAGCGGGACGAGCTCGACCTGGCCCTGCGGCACGCGACCGAGGGCATCGCGCTGTGCCGCCAGTTCGTCTACACCCCCCCGCTGGCCGATGGCCTGGCCACGCTGGCGATGATCCGGCAGGCCGCCGGTGATCCGGCCCGGGCGCTGGAGGCGATCGGCGAGGCCATGCAGGCCTCACCGGGCCCGGCCGGCCTGCTCAACCCGGTACCCGCCCAGCGGGCCCGGCTGCTGCTGGCCCAGGGCGATCTGGCCGAAGCCGCCCGTTTCCCGCAGGAGAACGGCCTCGGCCCGGACGATGAGCCAAATTACGCACGCGAGCCGGGGCACTTGGCGCTAGCCCGGATCCTGCTCGCCCAGGACCGGCCCGGACAGGCGCTCGCGCTGCTGGACCGGCTGGGCGCGGCGGCGGCCGTGCAGGGCCGGGTCGGCAGCCTGATCGAGATCGGCGCGCTGCGGGCGCTGGCGCTGGCCGCTGGCGGCGAGGAGGCCGCGGCGGTCGCCGAGCTGGCCGGGGCGCTCACGCTGGCCTGCCCGCAGGGCTGCGTCCGGGTCTTCGCCGACGAGGGGCCGCCGATGACCGCGCTGCTGGCCCGGCTGATCGCGGCTCAGCGGTCCGGCGGGGCGGCCACGGAGGTTCCGCTCGGCTGCCTGGCCCGGCTGCAGCGCGCGCTTGGCGCGCAGGACGTCGCCCCGGGTGCCGGGCGGGGCAGCGTCACGGCGGTGCCGGGCCTGGTCGAGCAGCTGACCAGCCGTGAGCTGGAGGTGCTGGAGATGCTGGCGGCAGGCCGGTCGAACCAGGCCATCGCGGGCCAGCTCGTGGTCACCCTCGATACCGTCAAGAAGCACGTCAGCCACGTCCTGGGCAAACTCGGCGCAGCCAACCGCACCGAGGCCGTCGCCCGGGCCCGGGAACTGGACCTGATCCCCTGACACAACCAGAAAGGTACGTCGCGGTGTTTGGTGGCTTACCTCGGGGGTGAGGCGGTCGTGCGCGGGTCAGCTCCGATGATGGGTCTCGGTCTGCTGGGGGGTCGGCCGCGGGGTCTTTTCTCGGTGGTGATCGCGCCGTGGGCGAAGATCTGGCCGCCCCAGACCCCGTGTGGTTCATGGCGTTCGACCGCGCCGGCCAGGCAGATCCGGCGTATCGGGCAGGGCTGGCAGTATGCCTTGGCGAGTTCCAGGTCGGCCGGCAGGTCCGAGAACCACAGCTGCGGGTTCTCGCGGCGGCAGGGCAGCGGGTCATCCAGTGCCGTTGCCTGCGTGGTCAGCAGAACCAGGGAGCTGGCCATGGCCTGCTACCGCCCGGGGACCGGCGCGGCGGGGTTGTGGCTGCCGGACCGCTGTCGGCCGGCACCGGGACGGCTGCTGCGGCGGGTGATCCGGTGGGCGTGCACGATGTCCGGGTCGCGCGGGTCGGCGGCCAGCGGCTCTTGCCGTCCGCTGGCCGATCCGCGATGGCGCTTGGCCCTGTGGATCTGCTTCATGTGAGGCCTCCTTACAGATAGGACTCGCCGTTAGCGCTGCTGTCATCGGCGTTGGGCAGGTCGTGAGCCGAAGGTAACGAAGGCCCGGCATGCGTGGCGTCGCCCGAAAGTGGACATTGCAGGTGGAATCTTCCGCGGCGGCGAGGGCACGAAAGTGCCGTCGCCTTCGCGCTCGTCGTGCGCGGTTGCTCGCGGAAATACCGGGCAGGGTGGCGGACATGGCTGAGCCGCCCTTCGCGGCTCCCTCGCAGGGCAGCGCTGTGAGAAGGCGGCGCAGTCACCGCGGTGTCCCGAACCAGCAGGAGAGCGCTTCTCGCAGCGCGGGCGCGGCGGTGTGGGCGGGTTGGCCGGTGGTTGCGGCCCAGGCGATGTGGGCGTCCGGGCGGATCAGCAGGGCGTCGGCTGGCCGCTGATCAGTTTGGGCGGTGCGGATGTCGATGCGATGCCGCCAGTCCCGGGCGGTCTCGCGGAGGTCTGCGCGGTCGGCGAGGTCGAGGAGGATGGGCCGTGCGGGGTGCATGAGTTCCGCGACGCTGGTTGTGCCCTGGTCGGTGTGCAGGGTGAGGTCGGGTGTGAAGGTGCCGGCCAGGGCGTGCTGGCTGGGGCCGGGCATCGGGTAGCGAATGTCGGTGCCGGCGATCAGCGCTCCGATGCGGCGCAATGGCTGCTCGTCGGCGAGCAGTTCGAGGAAGAGTTCCCGGAGCGCTTGCGCGGCTGGGTCGTGTCCGCGCCGCAGTGCTACCTGGGCTTGGGTCTGTAGCAGCGCATGTGCCCCGGCGAAGTGGCGCTCGTTGTGATACGAGTCCAGCAGGCCGGCCGGCGCCCAGCCACCGATGTCGGCGGCCAGCTTCCAGGCCAGGTTGACCGCGTCGAGCATGCCGACGTTGATGCCTATGCCCGTGGCGGGAAACTGATGGGCCGCATCGCCGGCCAGCAGGATCCGCCCGTCGCGGTACCGTTCGGCCTGCCGGGCCTGGAGCCCGTAGCGCGACAGCCGGGTCACGTCTCCCAGGGGCAGATCCGCGCCGAGCACGCGGCGGATGCTGTCCTGGAACTCGGCCAGGGTCATCGGGGCGTCATCGTCGACTTCGGCGGGCTCGTCTTCGGTGGTCTGAAGCAGCAGAACCCCCGAGGTGAGCGACCCGAACCCGAACACGCCGCGGTCTGTCCGGGTGAAACCCGCGCGGATCCGGCCCAGCCCGGGGACGTCGAGGTCGCCGTTGCCCAGCCGGGTCACCGAATCGGGCAAGGTGACCTGGGCCAGCCGGTTGACCTCTGGATAGGTGGTGCCGGGGAACGGGATCCCGGCCGTGTCGCGGACCCGGCTGTGCGCGCCGTCGCAGCCCACCAGGTACCGGGCCCTCACCCGGTAGGGCCGGTCCGGGCCGCGCACGTCCGCGGCCACCGTGGCGTCGTCCTGGCTGACCCGGGCCACTTCGTGTCCGCGGCGTATGCCGGCGCCGAGTTCGCGGGCGCGTTCGCCGAGCAGGCGCTCGAGTCGCGATTGCGGGAGATGCACCGCCCATATCGGGGCATCTGCCAGGTGTGAGAAGTCCAGATGCACACCGCCGAACGGGGCCGCAGGAGCCGGGCCGACGGGGCGGCCAGCCGCTGCTTCGACCCGGTCCAGCAGGCCCCGGTAGCGCAGCAGTTCCACGATCTGCCCGTTGAAACCGTTGGCCTTCGGGGTCTCTCGCAGCCGCGGCTGCCGCTCCAGTACCAGCGGCCGTACTCCGGCCAGGCACAGCTCACCGGCCAGCATCAGGCCGGGCGGGCCGGCGCCCACGATGATCACGTCGGCGTCCATCACTGGCTACTCCCCTCGAAGTCTCTCCTGTGCTTGCTCGCGTGGCCTGGCCACCAGGCGCGGTGCCCGATGAGCGCGGTGAGGCTGGGGGAAAAGAACATGGCCATCACGAACGCGGCGAGCGCGATTCCGCAGGACACGGCGAACCCGATCTGGGACAGGATCGTGTTCCCGGCCAGGGTCAGCGAGGCGAACGTGCCCGCCAGGATCAGCCCGGCCGCGCCGATCGCCGGCCCGGCGTGCCGGAAGGCGATGGCCGCCGCCTGCCGCGGCTCAACTCCCTCAGCGGCCTGCTCGCGCAGCCGCGCGATCATCAGGATGTTGTAGTCGGTACCCAGCGCGACCACGAACAGGTACATGTACACCGGCAGCAGGAATACTAGCCCGGCCTGGCCGCGGAGGTGCTGGAACACCAGCACGCTGGCGCCCAGGGTCGCGCCGAACCCGAGCCCGACCGAGGCCATCAGGTACCACGGCGCGACCACGCTGCGCAGTAGCAGCGCGAGGATGAGCAAGATGATGACCGCGGCGGCCGGGAACACCACCGCGTAGTCGTGGTTGACCGCGCGCTGTATGTCGGCGTATACCGACGTCGTGCCGCCGACCAGCGCGTAGGTGCCGGGCGGCGCGGCCGCGTGGGCGCCTGGCACCAGCGTGTTCTTCATCACGTTCACCGCGGCCGTGGACTGCGGGTCATACGACAGCGTGACCGGGTAGTCGGCGGTTGTCCCATCCGCGCTGAGCTTCGGCATCTCTACCGAGCCGACGCCGGGCAGCGTCCTCAGTTTGGCGCTGTAGGCAGCGAGTTCCGCGGCAGGCAGCGTCCGGCCAGAGGTGGCGTGCAGGAGCACGTCGGTCGGGTCGGTCGCGCCTGGCGGCAGGCCCTTCTCCAGGGTTTTCAGCGCCGTCTGCGACTCGGCGCTGGCCGGGATGCCCGCCGAGGACAGGTCGAAGGTCGGCTTGTACCCGAACGCCGCGATGGCCAGGGCCACGAGCACCAGCCCGGAGACGGCCGCGAAGACGCCGGGCCGGCGCCCCAGGGCGCGGCCGAGGGCAGTGAACCGCGCCGCCTGCGGCTCCCGCCGCCACGACCTGGACGGCCAGAACACCCGCGGGCCGAGCAGCGAGACCACCGCGGGGATCAGCGTCAGCCCGGCAGCCAGCGTGACCGCGACGGCGATCGCCAGCGCCGGGCCCATCGACCGCAGCACGCTCAGCGTGGACAGCAGCAGCGCCAGGAACGCGGCGATGACCACCCCGGCCGCCGAGGCGATCACCTCGCCGACCCGGGTGACCGCGCTCACCATCGCCTGCTTGGCGTCCTCGCCGGCCCGCAGCCGCTCCCGGTACCGGAACATCAAAAACAAGATGTAGTCGGTGCCGATGCCGAACAGCACGACGATGAGGATGGTGGAGATCGAGCTGTCGGCGTTGAGATGCAGCGCCTTATTGACGTCGCTGATCAGCCCGGTCGCCACCTGGGAGACCAACGCGATTACGACCAGCGGCAGCAGCGCGATGACCGGGCTGCGGAAGATCACCAGCAGCAGCACCAGGATCAGCACGAGCGTGGCCAGCAGCACGATCTGCTGGGCCCGCTGGCTGGACTGCTGGCTGTCGAGCTGCTGGGCCGCCGACCCGGTGACGCCCTCGGTCAGCCCGGTTCCCGCCATCAGCGGCTTGATGTCCGCGCGCAATACCTTGACGGCGTCGCCGGCCGTCGTCCCCGAGCCGTTGACCACGCTGTCGGGCATGGCCACCAGCGCCGTCTGCACCAGGCCATTCGGCGACCGCGGTCCGGCTGTGACGCTCGCGATATTGCGGATGTGCCTGCCGTCCAGCGTCGCGGCGACCGCGGTGATCTTCGCGGCGTCGGCGGCGGTCAGCCGCCCGCCCTCGGAGCGGGCGAACACGATGATCGCGGCGGAGCTGGTCACGTGGCCCGTCTGCGGGAACGCCTGGTCCTGCAGGTTCGCGGCCCGGATCGACTCGTAGCTGCTGGGCAGGAAGCTGCTCTCGCTAGACGTGGTCGGCAGCTTCGGGGCGGTGGCGATCACCGCCACCGCAACGATGACCCACAGCGCTATCACCCGCCACGGGTGACGGACCACCGCCCGGCCGAGCCCCGCGAACAGCCCCCCAGAGCTGTTCTCGGCGATTCGCGGTGGCGGCGGCAATTTCGGGATCGTGACCGCCTTCGGTCCGGCCGGACCTAACCAGCGGCATGGTGGTACCAGTCGGCATGACGATCACGGCATGACGCCGCGGAACAGCGCGCCGAAGATCGTGATGATCACCACCGGGAACAGGAACGTGAAGAACGCGTTTTGCGGGTTGCGCCAGAACGACAGCTGCTCGTAGCGGATCTGATGCCACAGCAGGGCGAAGTCCCGGCGCGGGGCCTGGTGGTGGGCGAGGCTCACCATGGATTCCTTTCCGTCGTGTGCTCGGGTCCGTCGTGGTCGGTCAGCCGCAGGTAGATGTCCTCCAGGCTGGGCCGGTCGACGATGAGCTGGTCCAGTACCGTGCCGTGCCGGAGCGCCCAGCCGGTCAGCTGGTGCAGGGTCCGGGTCGGCTCGGCGGTCTCCACGGCGACCAGGCCGTCGGCTGGCACGGCATCGGCTGGCAGGTCGGCTGTCGTGTATCCCACGGGCAGGGCGAAGCGAATCCGGGCCCGGGCGGTGTCACGGCCGCCGATGGTGGCTGGCGTCCCTTCCGCGACGATCCGGCCACCGGAGATCACCGCTACCCGGTCGGCCAGCGCCTGGGCCTCCTCCATGTAGTGCGTGGTGAGCAGGATGGTGGTTCCCTGGCCGCGCAGGTTGCGGACGATCTGCCATGCATCCCGGCGCGCGTTCGGGTCGAACCCGGTGGTCGGCTCGTCGAGGAACAGCAACTCCGGGCCGCCGATCAGGCCCAGCGCCAGGTCCAGGCGCCGCTTCTGGCCACCGGAAAGGGCCCGGACCTTCTGCCGTGTCTGCCCGGCCAGGCCGACCAGCGCGATCACCTCGTCCGCGTCGCGTGGTGCCGGGTAGTAACCGGCGTTGCGGGCGATCGTCTCGCGGACCGTCAGGTAGGGCTCGACCGCGATGCCCTGGAGCACCAGCCCGATCCGCTCGCGCAGAGCCCGTCCGTGCGACCGGTCGCCGGGATCAAGGCCGAGCACTTCGACCTGTCCGGCATCGCGGGTGCGGAACCCCTCGAGGATCTCCAGGGTGGTGGTCTTGCCGGCGCCGTTCGGCCCGAGCAGCGCGAAGATCTCACCGTGTTCGACGGCAAAGCTCGTTCCGCGCACGGCCTGCACCGAGCCGTAGCTCTTGCGCAGCCCGGCCACCATCACCGCGCTGGACCCGGGTGAACCAGCCGGGTCGGCGGCGTACGCAGTGCTGCCCGCGGCCGCGCCGGCGGCGCCGGTCTTGGCCTGGTCGGGCCTGAAGCGGCCATTCCCTTCCTCCCGATGGTTGGCGTCCTCTGCACGCTAGGGGGCCAGCCAGCCCCTGACGTCACTCGAAAGTGGACATGCCAGGTGGAATCTTCCAGCTGGCACCGGGGCACCAAAGTGCCGCTCTGTGCCGCGCTGCCGGGCCAGCACTGAACAGCCGACGTCACGCATCAGGCGGGTACGTGCGCGGGAAGGCGCACCCACCCGCCTGGCGTTGATGCTGTTTCCTAGTTTGGCCCGGCTGCAGTGATGCAGTGCTGGTTGATCAGTGCGTCGCGGGTCAAGCGAACCCATCTGCCGGTGCGATGAATTCCCGGTTTGAAAGCGGTCATATCGTAAGTGAAACCGCCGGATGAGGAGGACGACCATGAGCGGGCAGGCGCGGACTCCCGAGACTGGCCTCATGGATGAGGCGGTGCGTCGCTACCGCGACGAGATGGACAGCGAGTACCGGCCGGTGTTTGATCGCCTGCATCGGCTGATCGTGGCGATGTGCCCTGACGCCGAAGTGGTGCTGTCCTACGGGATGCCGACATACCGGATCGGGCGCCGTCGGCTCAACATCGGGGCTTGGAAGCATGGGCTGTCGCTGTATGTATCGCCAAACCGGGACGGTGGTTTCTCGGCGCGTCATCCCGAGTTGGCCGCGGGAAAGGGAACCATCAAGCTCAGCCCCGGAGACGCCGCGTGCATCCTCGACGCAGAATTCCAGGATCTGATATGCGCTGCGCTGCGCGCCTGACCTGGCGGGTGGCGAGATTCGCCTTCGCCAGTCCTGCGCAGACCAGAAGATCGGGCGCTCTGAGATTACGGCGGGGCAATGTCCGGGACACCAGCATCCCGTCAGGAGGGGTCAGGTCAGCGAACTTCGGTGTATTCGCTGCGGTCCAGCTGCACGACGTCGGTGTAGTCGCTGCCCTCTGGCTCTGCGACGTCGGTGTACTGGCTGCCGTCCAGTTGCACGACACGGATGCTGCGCCCGGAAAGCAGCTTGCGCAGGTGCCGCATCCCGGTCATGCCCGCGAACGCGACAGCTATGGCGGCGGCGAGGATCGAGCCGCCGAACAGCGCGAGCCCGCCGAGAACGTGTCCCAGCATCATCATGACCACTCCGGCCAGCAGGGCCACCGGTACGGCCGCCACCAGCAGCAGCGCGAGCAGCGTCACGGCGATCATGGCCTTGGCCGACCTGTCCGGCGTCCGCTCCGCGTACCAACCGGTCATCACGCTCACCTCTCCAGGCCCGGAGCTTTTCAGGGACCCAGGCCTACCTAAATAACACGACATGTCGTGTCCTTTCTGTCAACGCACCTCTCGATCAGAATCATCCCGTGACCGCCCGGCGCGCTGACCGTGGGCGGACAACCTTACGTCTGGCCCGGGCATGACGCGGTCTCCGACGCCGGCACGCCCGGTCGCCGGATGCTGGTGCCGGGTTCGGTCAGCGGAACGAGGTTGACCGGACGAGGTGCCACGTGGTCCGTTCATAGCTCAGTCGACCGGATCGTCGAGCCACGCGCCTGCGCGCATCACCGTCCGGCCGGAGAACTCCGCGGCGCCCTTCCACACCTGCATCCGCTGCGGTGCAGCTGGACGTAGGTGAAGCCCGGCGCGGACCGGGGGACTCCCGACGCTTGCGCGTATCCCTCCGCCGCTGTTGCGTCGATCTCGGACGCGGCCATGATGGCTGCCGTGGCATCGATCATGAGGACGTCTCCCGTGCTTCCGATGGAAGCTCGGACCTTCGGCTGGGCTCGGACATTCCTCAGGGTCCGGCTGTCCTCGAACGTCGCCGTCAGCAGGCGAGCGCCATCCCACCAGTAGGACACCGGTATCAGGTGCGGACCCCGCCCATCGTTCGCCGTCGCGAGCCAGAGATTACTGTTCGAACGCAGACGCTCTAGCGCGGCCTCACGCCCTTCGGACAGGGTCCGGGCCTGGACCTGATTCATTCCGTCATTCTCCCAGCCTTCCTCGGCGGGAAGGCGAACCGAGCGCCGACGCGACCCTCGTGATCCCTGGCGCTGTTAAGGATCGGCAACCGGGAGACGCTGTAGCTGGGGCCGTCGTGTCGCGCTACCGCCGAGCGCATAACGATCCAGCGGATTAGGCCACAGACGGAGATCACCACGGGGTCGGTATATCAGCACGTGACGGTAACGAGGTGACGGCAAGAATCTCCGAATGGAGATAATCAGCAGCAATTTGTACAAACGTGCAGATCTGCCGCTGAGATCCACCATCCGGCGTAGCTGACCTCAAGCATGCCGCCGTCTGCCCCGAACGCCGGATCGTCATCCGTGTGCTGGCATCCTTGCAGAGATGAAGGATCTCGTGAGGCTGCTCCGCCGGATCGCGGTCACCGTCGCGGGCACCGTGATCCTCGCCGTCGGTGTGGTGCTCTTGGTGGCGCCCGGGCCAGGCCTCCTGGTAATAGCGCTGGCGCTGGCCGTGTTCGCCATCGAGTACCCATGGGCCAGACGCCACCTTGCTGCTGTGCAGGCACGCGCCCGTTCGGCGGCCCTCAAGGCAGCAACCAGCCGCGTCGCCACGGCCTGCACCGTCCTTTTCGGCGTTGGCGCCCTCAGCCTTGGCGCTGTGCTGGCACTCACGGACCTCCTGCCATTCTCCGGCATCGCAACTGGCGCGAGTGTTGCCGTCGCGGGCCTGACCGTGCTGGCGACCATGGCATACAGCGTCCGGGAACTGCGACGCACTAAGAAGACCGAGGAGAACGAAGACGCTGAATAGGCCCGGAACTGCCGGCCAGCGGCCGGTTCGTGGCACCGTCCGGCCCGCTACCTTGAAGCCGAAGCCACGACGGGGCTTGGTGATCCCGGCCGTCCCTCATTGCGGCATGCATGTGCGGGCATTCTCGTGCCGGGCCGCGAGGTATAAATGTTCGGGGTGGGCCGGGGCTGGGCTGGTGCTGGCGGCAGCCGCCCGGGTGACCGGCTGGGGCTCGGAAGGGGATGCTGCTGGCAGGATGGGCGTGTCGGGCGCGGGCCGTGCGTCGGGTGCCGAGGCGAGGCCGGGCGTCGCCGGTTACAGCTGGTAACGGCGCATGCGGGACTGGGGACGGAGCTGCATGGTGCGATCGCAGGTGCTAGCAGGCTTGCTGCGGCGGGTCGAGCAGACCGGGCGGGTCGCGTCGGGGCGGTTCCCGCTGTTCGCCGATGCGGCGACCGGCGCATGGACGTGGTCGCAGGATGGCGGCTGGTTCGGCGGGTTCTGGCCCGGGATGCTCTGGCTCGCCGGGGCTGCCACCGGGGAGCGCCGCTTCGCCGGCCTGGCCGCCGAGAGCGCGCGGCGGCTGCGGAGCCGGGTCGGCGCGCCGACGGTGCTGCGCGGCTTCCTGTTCTGGTATGGCGCCGGGATCTCATCGGTACTCGACCCCGCTCGGCATGCCCGGGCCGAGCTGGCAGTAGTGGCAGCGCGGTCCCTGGCTGCGGACGTCGACCCGGTCGCCGGGCTGCTGCCGCCCGGGCAGGAGGACGCCGGGTTGTACCGGTGGCCGCGGCCGGGTGCCTGCATCGACGGCATGCCCGGTACCGTGCCGCTGCTGGCCTTCGCCGCCGCCCGGACCGGCGAGGACCGGCTGCGCGGCATCGCGCTGGCTCATGCGCGCGCGCTCTCCGCGTTCTGCGTGCGCGCAGATGGCTCGGTGGCGCAGTCGGCCACCTACGACGGGCAGGGCCGGCTCGCCGGGCAAGCCACGATCGAGGGCTCCTCCCGCGACAGCACCTGGGCTCGCGGGCAGTCCTGGGCGATGCTCGGACTCACCCAAGCCGCCCGCCTGGCAGCCGGGGAATTCACCGCGACGGCGGCGCGCGTCGCTGACTGGTACCTAGATCACGTTCCCGCGGACGGCGTGTGCTTCTGGGACTTCGACGACCCCGCAATCCCGGACGCGCCGCGCGACACCTCGGCCGCAGCCATCGCCGCCGCCTCGCTGCTGAAGCTGGCTGCCCTGGGCGAGGCCCGCTACCGCGCGGCCGCCGAGCGTATCGTCGATGCTCTGGCCGAGCGCCACCTGACCCCGTACGGCGGCCTTCGCGACGGCTGCTACGACCAGCACCAGAAGCTTGCCACGGCCAACGAACTCATCTGGGGCGACTACTTCCTGCTCGAAGCACTCCTGGCCCTCGACGGGGTGATCAAACCCGGCACACTATGACGCCGCCATCCCCTGCCGGCCAATGCTGCGCCGAAACCACGCCCAGGCGTCACCGGATTTGACCGATCCACGAATGATTATGCCGAACAGCGCATAGGTTTCCGGATGGGCAATGCCCTCATTTCGGCAGATGAGCATGCCCAAACCAGCGTAAGAAGATAAGCGCAGGTCAAACGTGAAGACCTTATGGAGCCCCGTTACGGAATCGAACCGTAGACCTTCTCCTTACCACGGATCGACGAACGGTTCCCGCGGCCCAGATACAGCTCCTGACCAAGCAATGCACTGGCTGACGCTAGCGTAGGCAAGCCCCAGATCTCCGGAAGGCCTGCTGCGGTCGGGGTTAAAGGCTTGCCTGAGGAGCGATGCGGTAGGTGATGGGCCGGTTGTCGCCGGGGATGACGGGCGGGGTGTGGTTGATCTCGTCGATGAGCATGGCGAGGGCACGGGCGACGCGGGGCTGGCCGGGGGGTTCGAGGGCGACGGTGATCGCGGCGGGGGTGAAGGTGATGGTTCCGGAGAGGCCGCGGATGATGGTTTCGCGGGTGATGGCGCGGTATTCGTCGTCGTCGCGCAGGTAGGCGTTGAGCTGCCCGGACAGCCAGTGCTCGGCGTTGTGCGCGAGCAGCCGCAGCACCATCTGCAGGCAGCGGCGCCCGGCGCGCAGCACCGCGGTGCGGGCGCCTGGGTCTATCTGGTCGGCGGGCAGTTTCGCCGGGATCTTGTCCCGGGCGGCGATGGCGTCCTTGACGTTCTTCTTCGCCGTGCTGATCGCGCGGCTGGCGGCGGGGATCGCCGTGTTCTTGGCGGCCGCCGTGGTGTCCGGGTCAGCGAGCAGCGCCGCGAGGGCACGCTCGGCGGTGGCCAGCTCCTTTTCCGCGTCGCGGGCCCGGGCGTTCGCGGTCTTGCGTGCCGGGTTGGCGGTGACCTTGGTGCTGACAGTGATCTCGGCTGCGTAGTCGCAGATCTTGTCGATGCCGTAGTTCTCGCTGGCGTACTTGAGGAAGTTCTCTTCCCGCCACCGGGACTTCAGCCAGTCCAGGATGTCCGCCGGGCAGGACCCGGAGTCGGAGGTGAGGATCTGCAGCATGACCTTGCCGTGCTCGAACAGGGTGAGCTGCCGGGCTTCGCCGTAGTCCTTGAGCTGCGCTTTCTCCTCGGCCCAGGCGACGGTCCGGGTGTTGCCGCCGACGGTAACCGTGGTGATGACCGGGAGCACGGCCGGGACGGCCAGCGGCGCCCGCCGGTAGGTCACCCAGTGCACCTGCTGCTCGCGGCAGTGCCTGAAGACTTGCGGGTAGGCGCCGCCGCGGTCGAAGCCGACCATGACCGGTGTCCCGGCCGGGACTGCCTTCTTCAGCTCGGCCAGTGCCTTCGGCAAGGTCACGGACAGCCCGGACGGCTCGCCGGTCACGAAACACACCGCCCGCCCGTCGTGCGCGGTCACGTGCGTGTCCGCGCGGCCTTTCTCTGCCCGGCCCCGCTTGTTGTTCCAGCCCTTGCCTGCCGGCCTGGCGCCGGTGTAGGGGACGAAGTGGTCATCGATGTAGTACACGCCGGAGGTCACCGGGTCCGCGGCGAGCATCGCAGCGGCGAACATCTGCTGCAGCCGGAGCGGGTCGGTGCGGTCGGCGATGCCGGCCAGCGCCGGGCGCAGGGTCCGCAGGTCCGGCAGGGCCACCAGCCCGGCCAGCGGCCCGGCCTCGGCCGCAGCCAGGTGCTTGAACTGCTCGGTCGTGGCGTATCCCAGCCCGATGCAGGCGCTGACGGCCGCCAGCAGCCGCGCCGCGGCGGGCTGCCCGCCCGCCGCGCCGGCCAGCACGTCCGGGGCGCCGGCCCGCGCCCCGAACGCGTGCAGCAGCATCGCCCCCGCATACCGCGACCGCACCCGGCCCTCCGCGACCGCCCCGCCCGCTCCCGGCACCAGGCCGCCTCCCGCCCCGCCCCCGGCAGCGCCGGCCCCGCCACCAGGAGGAACAGCGGCGGCAGCAGGAGCAGGAGGGACAGCAGCAGGAGGGACGCCGGGCGGCCCGGGGACGGCCTCCGGACCCGGAACGGGACCGGCATCCGCGGCAGCCTCCGGGGCAGGGCCAGGCTCAGCCGCGCAGCCTGGGTCGTTCCCGGCGGCCTCCTCCACGCTGACCAGCGGCTCGCAGCCCGCCGCCTCCCCCTGCCGGCCTTCCGGGGCGGCGGCTTCCGCGCCCCGCGGGCCCAGCCGCCGCCCGGCCGTGGTCCCGGCCATCCCCAGCCGCCGCCCGATCTCCCGGTCGCTGACCCCGGCCGCCCGCCACTGCCGCGCCCGCTCCAGCGCCTCTCCCTCCAGCGTGCGAGGCCTGCCCGGCCCGGGCTGCTTCACCAGCGCCTGCGAACCGTCCCGCAGCGCCGCCGCGTGCAACGTCGACACGTACGGCGCCGACAGGCCGAACACCTCCGCGACCCGCGTGCCCCCGAACCCTGCCAGCCGCGCCGTCGTGACCGCGAAGTTCCGCATCACCACGTCGGACTCGGCGTACTCCGCCAGCACCGCAGACCCGACCATCACCGCGCACCGGCCGGCCGCTCGCTCCAGGTGCAGGTCGCAAGGATCAGGCATGTCATCCAGCATCGCCCGCGTCACTGCCCGCATGCCGGCACCATACCGCTAATTTAACAATTATGCAGCATAATCGGCACGAAAGAACCCCAGGTCATCTGACGCGTAACTCAACCGCTTCCGGAGATCTGAGCCCGAGCCAGCACCGCCGAACGCCATTTCGCCCCCTCAAAGCGCCCCTCAGGCTCAGCACTTTCCGTCCCGCCATGAAGCGCTGATACCTATTGCCGCTTCATCCGATAGCGAAGGATGAACGTACCAGTGCGGCTGCGCGCTTGTCCTGCCCGAAGTGTCTAGGATGGTGCGCCAGTCGGCAGGAGGAACGGAGCAGCCGTGACCCAGAAGGTGCAGACCCTGTTCATCGATGACATCGACGGCAGCGCCGCTGAAGGGACAGTCCGCTTCGGGCTGGACGGCACGGAGTATGAGATCGACCTGACCGCCGGGCATGCCCAGCAGCTGCGGGACGCGCTGGCGGCCTACGTGAGGGCTGGACGGCGGGTTAACGGTGGCTCCCGCCGGCCCGCTCGCGGCGGACGCAGGGGAACGGCGAGCGGACGGAACACCACTGGGGTCCGTGAATGGGCTAAGGCGCAAGGAATCGAGGTAAAAGACCGCGGGCGGGTACCCGCTGAACTGTTGGTCAAGTTCGAGGCAGCGACCGGTCAGTAGGGTACAGCACGCCCGCTCGTCAACGCAAAGGTATCTTACTCACATGCCGAAATGAGTACTTCATCCGCCTACATATCTATGCACGGCCTGGAATACTAACTCACGGTTTCTCGGCCTTTCCGGTGATCACCGTACGGCCTTTTCCATCGTTCTGATGGGAAATCGGCCACCGTGGCCAGCAGTGTGGTAACGATGGCACACGCGCAGGCAGCGCCGCAGCGGATCGCGGTGCCCATGGCCGCTCTGTTGCGCGATGGGGTTGGGGAGCCTCTCCGCTGCCGACGTCGGCGTATGTGCGGCATTCCTGCTCCTGCCGGGCGGGCTGGCATCACGACCAGGCCAGCCATTCGGCGTGACCATAGCCGCCCGGCTTGCGGCCGGGAATCGGGGAAAGGGCGTATTCGAGGTACGTAGTTCTGTCGTGGGGTAATGGCCTGGGCAGCTGGAGTTGTCTGCTATTGACCTTTATCGGGAAGAGTGGTTGCGTAACCGGCTGTGGGGGGAGCTTCATCGGCGCCGGCTACGAGGTCACCGGCGGCGGCGCGGAGCGGATGGCCGCGCGGCATGCCGGTTCCGCTGACCCGGTTCGTCGGGCGGGAGCGCGAGCTGGCCGAGGTCGCGCGGCTAGTAGCTGAGAACCGTTTCGTCACGCTGGTCGGTGCCGGAGGGGTGGGGAAGACCCGGCTGGCCATCGAGGTTGCTGCGGGACTAGCGGCCAGCTTCGGCGACGGAACCGACTTGATTGATCTGAGCGCGGTGACCGACCCGGCGCTGCTGCCCGGTGCGGTGGCGCGCGGCCTGGGCTTGGAGGAGCGAGCGGGCACCGGCCTGGAAGAGCGGATGCTCCGGGTGCTTCGCGGCCAGCACCGGCTGCTGGTCGTCGACAACTGCGAGCACCTGCGTCCCGCCTGCGCTGACCTAGTGACGATGGTGCTCAGCTCGTGCCCGGGGGTCGTGGTGCTGGCGACGAGCCGGCAGAGCCTGCAGGTGCCGGGCGAGGTGACCTGGCGGGTGCCCTCTCTGGCTTTTCCCTGGCCGGAGCGCCCACCAGCCGCAACGGATCTGGAGGCGTTCGAGGCGGTCGCTTTGTTCCTGGCCCGAGCCCGCGCGGCCTGCCCCGGACTGGGCGTCGGCCCGGCAGAGGTAGCGGCGATCACGTCCATCTGCTTCGTCCTGGATGGTATACCGCTGGCTCTGGAATTGGCTGGCGCGCGGGCAGGCGCTCTGAGCCTGAGAGAGATAGCCGAGCGGCTGACCGGATGTTTCGAGTTGCTGGGCCGTTCCGGGATCGGCCCGGCGCGGCACCAGACGCTGCGAGCCTCGGTCGAGTGGAGCCACGGGCTGCTGTCTGAACACGAACGAGTGCTGTTTCGCCGGCGGCTATGGCCAGATAGTGCTTGCCGACTGCCTGACGCGGGAAGGGAATGCCGCCGAAGCCATCGAAGTCCTGCGTGAGGCCGTTGCCTTCTTTGAGGCTCTCCCAGAACGCTGGGGATTGCTCAGGGCAGCTAGTGCGTTGACCACGAACGTTCACCGGATTGGTTAGGCAGCCTTGGGTTTGGGGCGGCCCCAGCGTTGCTGGCGTTCGCTGCGGATGCGGGCGCGCTCGCGGCGCTGGGCGGCCAGCATGTCGGGGTAGCGGGCCTTGGGCGTTGCGCCAGCGCAGGTAGGCCTGCAGCTTGCGGGCCAGCGCGGGGTGATTCCGGTAGTCCGGGTTGCTCATGACAGAGGTGCGCCAGGGCCCGAACTGGGCCTCGATCGGGTTGGCCCAGGACGCGTTCGTCGGCGTGAGGCACAGCCCGGCGTTCTGCCCTGACTTGGGACAAGATTCGGGTGTAACCGATGGTGCGGCGCGATGACCTGCGAGTCTGCTGGCCGGGAGAGCTGAAACTGCGCACTGACGGCAGCCCGTAGGGTGGGCTGGTGCCGTATGTCACGACGGTGAAGACCAAGTCGGGCGCTAGCTGTTCCCACCGCCGAAGACCTGGGTGCTGGAGGCGTCGAACAGCATGTAGCTATAGCTGACCCGCCCGACCCGGAAGGCAGTCTCCGCATCAGCGCCGCCGTCACCGGAGAGCTCCCGGACCAGGCCCTTAGCGTCGTCTTCGCAGTCCGCCCCGACGAGCAGGTGCCTGCGGCGCCGGCGTACCCGCCATCCCTGGGCGGCAAGATACCCGGCCAGCGCTACCACATCGCGGTGTGACCGCACTTCGACCCGCACCTGCCAGGCGGGAAAGCCGATCTTCCGCGACATTTCCCGCCCTGCCGCCCGCCGCTCGGCAACGGGATCGGCGGACGGCTCGTCCGTCACATCCCGCCACTCCTCTTTTAGTGAGCTCCAGAACTCCGTCCGGACGGACGCGCTGACGTCGTGCCGCGCAAGCACCTGACGCGCCACTTGTGCGGCCTCATCAGCCGATCCGGCGGCGGGGGCATACAAGAAGATCTCGGTACCGTTCGAGGTGACCGCTACCTGATCGCTGAGGCGGCTGCGCAATGCAGCGGCAAGCGCCTGCTCGCCGGACTCCGGCAGCTCCGGCGGGTCATCCTCATCGAACGCGATGCGGACGCGCCAGTCGTCGCCCATGGACGCACAATAGCCACCCGCAGGGTGACCCGCACCGTCACCGCCGCAGATCCCCTGCCCGGCCACCTCCCCGACGCGCTCGGCCCGCATCCACCGGCACTCAGGTACGCACTAAATTGGCCCAGCTCACGTCGCCGCGCTGTTCTAGTGCGCTGGCTACGAAGGTCCACCGTGCTTGGTCATGCAGCTTCAGGCCTGGGGCGGCCCCAGCGTTGCTGGCGTTCGCTGCGGATGCGGGCTCGTTCGCGGCGCTGGGCGGCCAGCACGCCGGGGTGGCGGGCGTGGGCGTTGCGCCAGCGCAGGCAGGCCTGCAGCCTGCGGGCCAGCGCCGGGTGGTTCGGATGGTCGCAGGTGCCCATGACAAAGGTCCGCAACGGACCGAAGTGCGCCTCGTACCGGATTAGCCCACGACGCGTTCGCCGGCGTGAGGCACAGCCCGGCGTTTTCCCGCCGGGCCCAGCGGCGGATCGCCGGGGTCTTGTTCGCCGCCAGGTTGTCCAAGATGACGAACAGCCGGTACCCGCCGGGCCGGGAGGCCCGGATCGGCTTCAGCGCGGCCAGGGTGTGCACGGCGCCCTTGTGCTCGCGGGTCACGCCCCGCAGCTGGTCATCACCCACGCAGTAGCAGCCGTGGAAGTAGCGGATGCCGTGCGTGCGATGGTAAGTCGCGCGGAGCCGGACGGGGTGTTTGCGCCGCGCCCAGCAGGCGCCGTGGCACGGGCGGATGGACAGCGGCCCGAACTGGTCGAAGGCGAAGCACCGGTCCGGATAGGCGCTGGTCACGTGCTCGATCCGGTCCAGTTTGGCGTCCCGGTCCGGGTCGGTGGACTCCTTCCAGGTCCGGGTCCGCTGGAAGGAGATGCCGCGCTCATGCAGGATCTGCCGCAGCCGCTCCCGCCCGATGGTCACCGGCCCGCCCGGACGGCAGGCTAAATAGTCCGCCAGCTTGCGCAGGCTCCACCGGGTGAATGGCTGTCCCAGCTTCCCCGGCCGGGTGGTGGCCGCCGCGACGATGACCTCGATGTCCTCGTCACTGATCCGGCGGGGACGGCCTCCCGCCCACCGAGGGTCCAGCGCCGCCAGCCCCTTGGCGTTAAACGCGTGGATCACGTCCCGCACCGTATCTTCATCGGCCGCGACCAGCCGCGCAATCGCCGGCACCAGCGTCCCCGACGCCGACGCCATGATGATCATCGCCCGGCGCACCCGGACCGACTCGTGCATACCCCGCCGCACGATCTGCAGCAGCCGCTGCCCCTCTTGATCAGTCAGCCGCCGCGCCCGCACCGGCTCAGCCATACCGCCTCCTGCGCTCGATCCACCACATGATCGAGTGTGGAAGCAATCACCACGGCATGTCAGCCCAGCCGGTGAACGTTCGTGGCCAGCGCACTAGCCTGCTCGCCGAGGCCTGCGGAGCGCTCGGTGACTGGCCGCGAACGGCCATACTGCTGGGCGTCGTCGACGTCCTGAGTGATCGAACCGGCGGCCAGCCGTTCACCCGCACCCAGAACGGCCTGAGCGTGCTGCGCGCGCGAGCCCGCGACCAACTCCGATCGGCGCTGGACACGGCCCGGGAGGCGGGCCGGCTGCTCGGTCGCGGCGACCAGATCGGCACCGCGCTCTGGCCGGCCGCGGACCGCGACCGGGAACCGGCCGCCACCAGCGGGCTGCCGCTGACCACACGGGAGCACGAGATTGCGGAACTGATCACCCACGGCCTGACCAACCGGCAGATCGCCGCCCGGCTGGTCATCGCCGAGCGAACCGTCGACACGCACGTCGGCCGGATACTGGCCAAGCTCGGCTGCGCCAGCCGGGCCCAGGTCGCCGCGATCATCACCGCCACGATGGCGGCGACCGCGGCTACCACACCCCCCGGCGGCCCTGGCGGCCCTGCCGCCGAGTGGCCACCCGCCCTCAGGCTCGCCACCCGCCCTCAGGCTCGCCACCCGCCCTCAGGCTCGCCGGCCACGCAGCAGCCGGCGGCCGGGCCGCGATACGTACCTCGGGTACGCCATTTCCCCGATCCGCGGTGCCCGCCCCGGGCGCTACCCTCGCCCCGTGGCCTCCTTCCTGGTGTTCCGAGACCTGCCCGGCGTGACCCGCGACCAGTACGCCGCCGCGCAGCACGCCGCCGCCGGCGCCGCCCGCCGCACCAGCGCGGCTGGCCGCAAGGTCAGGTACCTAGGAGGGTTCTTCCTCCCCGCCGCCGCCCGGGCCATCTGCATCTTCGACGCCGACACCGCCGCCGACGTCACCGCGGTCAACACCCTGGCCGGCGTGCCAGCCACCGGCATCATCGAAGCCATCGACCTGCGCGCCGCAAGCAGCCAGCCCCCCGATCACGCTGACCGAAGCGGCACGAGGCGAAGGACACCGTGAGGAAAACAAGCCACCCGCACCATGCCCTTGCCGGCGAGTTGGCCCGGATGGCGCCCGCCGGCCGGGAGGTCTCCGCGTCCCTGCCCGGTTGTCTGCGACCCGCGCGGCTGCCAGATCAGCGAGCTGCGCATCTGCTTGCCCCGCAACCCCGAATATCAACCCCGCCCGATGAGCCGCCCCCCGGGGCAGCGCCGGGCCGCTGCGGCGCCCGCCCGGATTGCCCGGGTCGCGGCACCGCACCCAGTCCGTGCCCGGCCAGCCCAGCGCCGGCCAGCAGATCACCCTGATATGCCACGGGCGACGGTCCATCCGGGCTCGACGGCGCAACCGTCCATAACGGATCCGGCGCGCGTGGAGCACAGGGATCTCGTCATGGAACGTGATGGGCAGCGGGTCGCCTCTGACCCGATTTGCCGCCGGTTCGATCCTCTCGGTTCCGCCGGATCTGGCGGTGGCAGGCGGTCCCGCGTCTATCGTGCCCGTCCTGGCGGGGCCGGGGCGGGTTGTCCATGTCGAGGCGAACCGGCCGTCAAGCCTCGCGGAGTATCCCCCGGGCGGTTTCCCCGGCGGCGCCGGGCAGGTCCCGCAGCGGCCGATATCCGGCAGCCGCCATGCCAGGCCGCGGCCAGCCCTGGTGGCCGGGCGGAGGGGCTCAGCCGGATGTGCAGGCGGCGGGGCCGGTGGCGCCCGACGCCTGCCCCAGGGCCGGTGAGGTCGACGGGCAGCCGTGCCTGCTCGGGCACCAGGGCCAGGAACGGGCGCATCGCCTCGAGGGCGGCCAGGATCTCGCGGCCGACCTGCTGCGCGGACCGCATCGCATCCACAGAAACCAGGATGCCGCGGTCGCGGTACCACGCCAGGACGGCAGATGTCACCGCACGGTAAAGAGCAAGGCGCCGGGCAATGATCTCGGGCGTGTCATCGGAGCGATGCTCGAGCGCGGCCCGCGTGAGCAGCCGGCGCACGACCTCGGCATCGCCGGCCTGCAGGTGCAGCGCCACATCCGCGGTCATCTGCAGTTCGCGGCCGATCAGGCAGGCCGCCCGGGCCTGGTGCATGTTCCGCGGGATTCCGTCCAGGACAAACCCGCCTCCGGCCTCCTTGGCGGCCATCGCCCCGCACCATGTCGAGGACGACCTGGTCGGGAACGAGTTCGCCGCGGTCGAGATACGCCTGGACGGCCCGGCCGAGACCGGTCCGCCGCGCGACGTGATCGCGCAGCAGCTCACCAGTGCAGATGTGCGGAACGCCGAAATGCGCGGCGATCAGCGCGCCCTGAGTCCCCTTGCCCGCGCCCGGCGGCGCGATCATCAGCACTCGCATTACTCATCACCTGCCGTCATCATCCCGCCCGGCGGCCGTCGAACGGGTGCCGGGGCCGGGTAGCCTTACCGTGCCCGGCTGCCCGGCGGTCACTGGCCGGCCACCGTGACTACCTGCACACGGCGGCCAGCCGCATGGCACACTGCCCGGGCGGCCGCGCGGCGTTCACCGCATCCATGCACAGCGTCGCCTCCCGCAGGTCAACCGGAATGCCTCCGGCGAGGCTGGCCGCCACCAGCAGCACCTGCCGCTCGCCGTCCGAGCACGGCAGCATCCCCTGCACCGCGTCCGCCGCGGCGGCGAAATCGATAGCCGCGACCACCTGGTCTCGGAACGGTTCCCATCCGACCTCGACCGCGACCTGCAGGAAGTCCTCCCGCAGCAGCCACGTGCGGTGCGCGATCAGCAGCTCAGCGGCCGCCTCGGTGGGCAGCCAGCCCTTCGCCCACGCGCGGATCGCCTCGGCGAGGTCCTCGAAGCAGGTAGTAAGGCGGGGTGTCGTTGGAGGTGGTTGATCATCTCCGCCGTCTTCAGCCACGGGCGCCGGAGCACTGCTTGTCCGATTCGGCCTGCCTGAGACCTTGGACGGGGTTCAAGAATGTTCGGCTGACTTGGGGCATAAACGCGGCTGGCGTTGGAATGTGGTGATCTCCATCTGGTGTCCACATCATCTCCACTGTCCGTGCATCGTGGCGGGCCTGGCTAGCCATGAGGGCTTTCGCGTCGTACCGGCCACTTGCCGTGCGGGACCGGCCAGGGGGGATGCCGATGTCCGGCTTTGTGATCGATCTATCCGCCGGTGGCGTGCTTCGTCGTCCCCGTCGCCCTTACTTAGATCTGCTCGGGAAGGGGAGCAAGATGAGACGGTTGTTGACCGTGCTGCTTGCGGTCGCGCTCGGCGGCGTCGGTTTCGCGGGAGCCGCCCAGGCGTCCGCCGGCCACCAGCAGCAGGGGCATCACGCCCCGGTTGTCTCGGTCTTCGCGACCGGCCTGAACAATCCGCGCGGGCTGACGTTCGGCCCGGACGGGAACCTTTATGTCGCCGAGGGTGGTCTGGGCGGCTCTCACTCCACGGTCGGGCTGTGCCCGCAGGCCGCGGGCGCGGCGGCCCCCTATACAGGGAGCACCGGCGACCCGGTGCGCGGCGGGCGCATCTCGAAGGTCAGCCCGGGCGGCGTGGTCACCACGGTGGTGAAGGCGCTGCCCTCGAGCCAGACCAGCCCGGCTCTTGGCAGCCTGGTCAGCGGCGTCTCGAGCGTTGCCTTCATCGGCCACCGGCTCTACGCTCTGCTGTCCGGCGCGGGCTGCTCGCACGGCGTGCCCACCGTCCCGAACGGCGTCATCAGGGTCGGCCCGGGCGGCACGTGGAAGCTGATCGCGAACCTGAGCGCCTTCCAGAAGGCGCATCCGGTCGCCAAGCCGGACCCGGAGGATTTCGAGCCGGACGGGACCTGGTACAGCATGATCTCCGTCGGCGGGGCGCTGTACCCGATGGACTCCAACCACGGTGAGCTCGACCGGGTCACCCCGTACGGAACGATCAGCCGCGTGATCGACATCTCAGCGAGCCAGGGCCATGTGGTTCCCACCGCACTCACTTACCACGGCGGCCTGTACATCGCGAACCTGGGCCTGTTCGATCCGAGCGACCGCGCGGGTGACGAGCACGTGTGGCGGCTGACGGACCACCGCACGCTCAGGGTCCGCGCGACGGGGGTAGAGAAGGTCCTCGGCCTCGCCTTCCGCGGCGGCCAGCTGTACGCGCTCGAGATGAGCACCACCGCAGGCAGCCCAACCCCCGGTACCGGAGCGATCGTGCGCGTCAACCGGCACGGTTCGCCCGAGACGATCGTCTCGGGCCTGAAGTTCCCGACCGGCATGACAGTCGGCCCGGACGGGGCGTTCTACGTCTCTAACCAGGGCTTCGGCTTCGGCGCCGGACAAGGCCAGATTCTCCGCATCCAGCCCTGATCACCATGGACGGGCGGTCCCCGGGAGCTGGCCCGGGGCCGCCCGCGTCCAGGAGAGCTGGACGGTGCCGAGGAGGCCGGTGACCAGGACATGGAACCGAACGAGCCGACCACCGGGGGTGGACGGGGCCTCGCTGGCATACCGCACGGTGTGCGGGTTGCGTATGCCACGGTCGGCCGGGGTCTGGCGCTGCTGGTGCCTGCGGTTCAGTACGACAGGCCCGGCTGCGGGCTCTCAGAACCCTGGCCGGGGCGCCAGACGCTCGGCACCGAAGTGGAGGTGCTGCAGGCCGTGGCTGACCATCTTGAGCTGGACCGCCTCGATCTGCTGGGCGCCTCGATGGGCGCGCCGGTGGCACTGGCATTCGCGGCGGCCCACCCGGCCCGGGTCGCTCGGCTGGTCATCTATGGCGGCTACGCGGATGGCCGCCGGATCGCCACGGCCGAGGTCCGCACGGCCAGGATGCAGAGCGAGCTGTCCGCCCTGTACTACCAGTACTACCGGTTCGCCTGCGACACAGCCCGCAAGGCCGAGCAGGCCACGAACGACAGCGGGATGTTCGAGACGAACCTGCGGGACAAGCGGTTCCTGCCATTCGAGGGCGCGGGCGCGATTAGCACGTGGAACCTGTCCCTGCCCGCGCAGCTGCGCTCCTTCGACTACACCACCATCTCCGATGTCGTCCTGCACATCCGGTACACCGCCAGGCAGGCGGGCGATCCGCTGGAGGCGCAGGCCACCAAGGAACTCACCGCGATGCTCGACACCGCGGGCCAGAGCGGCCAGGCCATACTGTTCTGCCTGCGCTACGACTTCCCGACGCAGTGGTCGGCCTTTGTCAACGCGAACGCCGCTTTCACGGTTACGCTGGACAGACAATTCTTTCCCTATTACGTGCAGAATGCCAGGAAGCTGACGGTCGACAGCCTGACCCTGTACGGGAAACTCACAGGAACTTGTGTCCGTGACCCCGCCTGCCGATCTAGTGGCACTATCGGCGGGACTGAGCGGTGCAACCGGGCAGGCAGTGCTCAGTCTGCCCGCGGACGACACGGTCATGATTCGGAATCTGCCCCAGCAAGTATTCCTTGTGCTCCAATACCACTTCGGAGTATCATAAGAATAGTCGTGATGGATCACTCCGCTTTTTGCCAACTGACGCCACGGGGAAAGTTGAGACTCATGACTACAAGAAGGGCGGATTCCCGAGGAGTCACGGGACCGGCTTGGCGCCAGGTGCTCGACGGTTCCCTTGAAACTTAGCGATAGCCCTCTGCAAAAATAGATTTCGACTGAGGAGCGCAGGATGCCCGGAGTGTACAGGACGAAATCATTTCGGGAGTGGGAGGCAAGGCTTGGGCTCGGGGACCAACGTAAAATGAAGGATCTCAGCGACACCAAGGAACGGCCTGAAATGATGACTTCCGAGGTGATCGACGTCGATTCGTACACCCGGCTCGTTGACATAATCGCCTTCCTCTCGGTCATGAACAAGAACCTCATATTGCTATTTCGAGGGCAGCAGCGAGATTGGGAACCGAGACCATCGCTTTTCAGGGCGCACTGGACACCACCTGGTGATCAAATTCCGGCTTCGCTTGATGGTAGTAATAGAGCCTATTACTGGACTATCCTCCGAGAGGTCGGTGAAGTGCTATATCCAGTCCTCGAGCGACATGGGCTCCCGAGATGGCGTCACCTCCAGCGTCATCAGCCCGCGCGTTGGGCGGTAATCCAGCACTATGAGTTGTGGCCCACTCCCCTGCTGGACTTTTCTACGTCTCTACGAATTTCCGCGTCGTTCGCATTCGGCCTCGATCCCAAACGGCCGGTAGGCTACCTCTTCGTCGTGGGGGTCAAATCAGTATGCAGTGACCTTATGAAGTTCAAAGGCACAGAACTAGCGATACGGCTGAACTCAGTTTGTCCGCCTAGCGCAGTACGCCCCCACCTACAAGATGGCGTTCTCGTCGGGCACTATTTTCGGGGAGAGTCATTCTCGGGAATTCCCGCCAAGGGCTCAAGCGCCGCCGTACCGATCGCAGCGTTCCGGCTGACAAACGATCAGGGAAACTTCTGGAGTAGTCAAGATTTTCCTATGCACACTAGCGGCTCCCTCCTGCCGCCTATTGAGAAGGACGCCTTGCTCCGGGATTTTCGCAATGCAATAATATATGACCGTGACCCTTTGGGAAGAATCACAATGCTGAGGACGTTATCCAACTTCCGCGAACGTTCCCCTCAGGCTGCTCGTTTACGACAGAGAAACCCCTTTACTCGCAGAACGCGTCTATTCGGAAGTCGCTCCCGCCTGCACCGCACAGGCCCGCATCTCCCCGAGATGACGCCATCTGTCCGCAAATCAGGGATCACCCGCCACCTGCTGCGGATCTACTCTGAATGACGCAATGAAGCTTTCGAATGGCAAGTCGTTCATCGTCACTCAGGCTGGCAGCTGGCTTGACGGGACGACTGCTGGCTTCAGTGCCGTAAATTAGTGCCGCTTCCACCACTGCCCTCGCCGCTATTTCAGGCAGTAGCGGGTAAACTTGAAAAGATGGACTTACAACCTGATCAAATATCATATAAGCCTTGCGGATAAACGGATCAAGACGCTGGTGTTCATCAAAACGCGGCAGCGGCACACGGCGCTGGGCTTCTATCTTTAGCATGTCTCGAGCAACATCTCCGGAAACCACCGGATACTTCGACAGCCAATAGTCGCCGATCAATATCAGCGGTTTACCGAGCGCAATGCAGAAGACGACTTCAGAACTGGTGCCGGCACCACCTTCAAATGCGATCGCTGCATCGCATAGGTCCGCCTCGACATAGTTCCGACGGTGGTTGCCTCCCGGCGTCAAGACAAGGCTGCAACCGTCGGCTACATGCGTCGGATTATTCCTGACGACGCCTATCCACGGCGCCATGGCGCCGCTTGCTCGCGCCCGCAGCGCACCAGCAAGCACACGCGCCTTAAGGTCACCAGCACTTGCGTCATCTCCCCCGGTGAGCAAGATCGCCTGCGTCAGGCCTATCTGGTATCCGATCTGCTCCGCCGCTTCGAGCGCGATCTCGTCGTCGGCACCACCAAAGACAGCGATCACAGGCAGCGTTGCCTCCGCGATCTCTGGCTGCTGCTGGCCAGTGCCGTCTGCAGAACCAGTGTTCATATTGGCTTCTCACTTTCTCGGCCGCTAGCCGATACTGACAATTTATCATCAGAACCAGTTATCATCAGAACCAGCGACTGACCTACACGGTTATCAGTTGCCCTCGGGCTTCGTGTTCCAGCAGCAGCTTCCGGGCGATCCCCTCTCTGCCGTTGGCCTGCCACGCTGTCGTTCTCGTAATCAATGATCCTCTCGGAACCACTCTTCCCACCCCCACGAATCACTGCCTCATGCGGATGATCATTACTGACAATCCCGCAAGTGAGCGATGCAGTCCAGTCATGGGAGCCAAGTGGGGAGCCATTTTAACTACGTCGAGCCACACTGGCCGACAAGCCACACTGGCCGACGATGGGGATCTCGTCCGCATAGAGGGAGTCACGGATGGGTCTAGGCAGGCGTGACGCGAGAAGCGTGACCGGTGAGGTGTCTGTCTGCGGCTGATCCTTGAGACCTTGCTCAGCGTGGCGATACTGACTGCTCTCAGCTGAATAGCCGGTCCATCACTTCAGCGCCGTGCCGCAGTTCGGGCACGATGACCTCCCGGTAGACCGTCTCGGTCATTGTCGTGTCCTTGTGCCCGACCAGGTTCGGCTATGTCGAGTGCTGTCCCGTTGGAGCAACTGGACACGAACGTGTGGCGCATCTCCCGCGGCACCCAGCCGGTACCGAGACCTGCGGCCTGGGTGATCTTGCTGAACTCGCGGCGCACGTTGTGATGATCAAGTGGCGTGCCAATAGACGAAGCGAAGACCAGATCGTGATCTTGCCAGAGCGCTCCGGCTAGCAGCCGGCCCTCGGCCCGGCGGTCGAGATGCGCATGGAGCGCCTGCACCGCTAGCCGCGGCAGCGACAAGACGCGCCGGCTTTCGGCGTCTTCGTGTCTGCAGTGGCCCGTACGGCGCGGTAAACCGCGACGGTGCCAGCGTCGAGGTCAACCTCGTTCCACCTGAGCGCCCGGAGCTCTTCGGTCCTCAGCCCGGTCGTCACCGAGAGCACCACGTAGGCGTACAGCCGGGAACCCCCAGCGGCTCGCGGCAGTTCCTGAGCCTGCTCCAGAGTCAGGCTCTTGGAAGGCCGACTGCCCGTCCGGCGGGAGCCTTGACCAGGGCAGCCACGTTCCGGCCGACCAGATCCCGGACTTCGGCGTGCCGGACGGCCCGCTCCAGGCAGTTACGGGTGATCTGAAGGCTGCGCGTGGAAAAGCCGCCCGGCCAGCGCGTCCAGGGTCTCTTGGTGTCTCCGGCGGTAAGCCCTTTGGCTCTTGGTTGGCTTTCGTTACTAGGGCAGCATTTCGAAAAAGGCTCCTGACCTGGCGGACACAACTGGGTTCAAACCAGTGACCCCTCGCTTGTAAGGCGGAATACGGCACCGATTACGCCCAGCTCTGCGCGTTGGTTCATGCACTTGAACTGCGAAAACCATGCCCTGAGATGTCCCAGGGTGCCTGGGGTAGTTTGCACGGTGGTTCCCGCAAGTGGTTCCCGGAGCAGTCTGCTGACCCCTCGCCTAAAGAGCGAGTTGGGGTGGGCCTGCCCCGCTTGCCGGACATCCATCATCAGGAGTTTGCAACCGGAAGGGTGTCCGATTGCTACCATAGATGCTATCATCGCTGTCAGGAGGTGGTAGCAGTGGCGGCCCTGAACATCCGCAACCTCGATGAAACGGTGAAACGGCGCCTTCAGGTCCGCGCGGCTCGTCACGGCAGGTCGATGGAGGCGGAGGTGCGCGCGATTCTCGAGGAGGCCGTTCGCGAGCCCGCGGACTCCGCCGGGCTGTTCACGACGCTCCTCGACCGGTTCGGCGCGCTCGGCGGAGTCGACCTGGACCTGCCCGGACGCGACGAACCGGCGCGCGCCGCAGATTTCTCCGCATGATCATCCTCGACACCAACGTGGTCTCCGAGCTGATGCGCCCCGAACCCGCCCCTCAGGTCGCGAGCTGGGTCCGAGACCGGGACAGGCGCGAGCTACGCACCACGACCATCACGCTCGCAGAGGTCCGGTACGGCATTGCCCGGCTGCCGGACGGACGCCGGAAGCAGGTCCTCCTCGCCGCAGCCGACGATATCTTCACGGCCTTCGAAGACCAGGTTCTGCCGGTCGACACCGCAGCCGCAGAAAACTACGCCGTCATCGCCAGCAGCCGCGAGCGAGCCGGGAAACCCATCGCCAGCTTCGACGCGCTGATCGCGGCCGTCTGCCGCTCCCAGGGCGCCGCGCTGGCGACTCGCAACGTGTCCGACTTTGAAGGCACTGGCATCGAGATCATAGATCCCTGGGGAGCCAACAGGGACAGTATCTAGGCGACGCCAAGCCATCGTCAGCCATCATCTCTGCACGTGAGCGTGTCGGTACCGAAAACCTTGCCACCCTATGCGACCTGAGCGGGTTAGGGCCTGGCGGCAAGGCTACCGAAATCGCCCGCCGGAGGAATTGTCAAGACCTGTGGATCAACTTTTCCAGTGGGGATCATTGTGTGATGGGCTGGTAGTGGAGCAGGACGTTGCCGGAGGTGAACTGCCGGGTCTTCAGCAGTTGGAGACTGGTCTTGCCGGCTCCTGCGAACAGGGATCTGCCCTGGCCCAGGATGACCGGGTTCACCATGATCCGCAGTTCGTCGAGCAGGCCTGTCTGCAGCAGGCCGGCGGTCAGCGTCGAGCTGCCCGCGATCACGATGTCTTTGCCGGGTTGCTGCTTCAGCCTGGCCAGTTCTTCTTCGGCATGGTGGCTGATGACCTGCGTGCCGGCCCAGCCGGCCTGTGCCAGCGTCCGCGAGATGACGATCTTGGGGGTGGTGTTCATCGCCTTCGCGACGTCCGGGTCGGACTCATGGCCGGCCGGCGTGGGCCAGAAAGCGGCCATGAGCTCGTAGGTCACCCGGCCGAATACCAGCGTGCCGGCCTCGCGGAGCTGCGTCAGCGCGAAGTGGCTGAACTCCTCGTCGATGGTCTGCCAGTCCAGCGCCTGGCCCGGGTCGGCGTGGTAGCCGTCGGCGCTGATGATCATGAACGAGAACATCTTCCGCACGGGTCCTCCAGCTTGGTCGCTTCGTGCTGCTGAACGTGTAGACGGTTCCCGTGCCCCGGGGTCATCTGCGGGCGGTGTGCGTGCCGAGAATCCCGTCCACGGCTCTGACCAGCAGAGTTGCTTGCCCGGCGTCCCGCCCGTGATGATCACCGGTCATGTGTCTGCGGTTCGCCTTCCTCCTGATCACGCGGATGATCTCATGGTTGCGGCTGTCGCGGCGTGAGGGGGCGTGGCAGGCTGCAGAAATCTTGATCCTGCGCCATCAGCTCGCTGTGCTGCAACGGCGGCAGCCGCGCCGCCCGCTCCTGACCTGGGCGGACCGGGTACTGCTCGCGGCCCTACTCAGCGTGATACCGAAAGCGCAGCGCCAGGGGCTGCGGCTGCTGGTCACCCCGGACACGATCCTGCGCTGGCACCGCGACATCCTCCGGCGCCGCTGGGCTGCCAGATCCAAGCGGGGCAGCACCGGCCGCCCGGCCATCCGCCGGGACATCAAGGCCCTGGTCCTCCGGCTGGCCAGGGAAAACCCCGGCTGGGGATACCGCGGTTATGCCGAGTTCGGCATAACCCGCGGATTCAAGGTGAGCTGCTCAAGCTCGGCCATAGAGTCGGCGCATCCACGATCTACCGCGTCCTGCAGGCGCTGAAGATCCCTCCGGCGCCGAAGCGGCACACCGACACGACCTGGCGGCAGTTCCTGCACGCGCAAGCGGCGACGATGCTCGCCACCGACTTCGTCACGTGGACCGCGCCGTCAGCCTCCGGAGCCTGTACTGCTTGTTCGTCATGGAGATCGGCTCCCGCTACGTGCACATCCTCGCGGTGACCGCCAACCCGGACGGGCCGTGGGCCACGCAGCCACCGGCACAGTTCCGACACCCCGCAGGAGTCCGATTCCGCCGTCATGGCGTCGCGGCGTGTGCCGGCGCGGCCAATTCATCCGTTCTCATGTCCCACCAGTCCGGTGGCACGACACGGAGTGCAATCGCCCAGGTTTCACCCTCGAGGCGAATCGCGATGCGGGTCATCGACAGAAGGTTGTCGACGAACCAGTCGTCGCTGTGGCTGCCTCCCGGAGACCGGAACCGGCTTCCCCGGCGCGTCCCATACGCCAGGAAGTACCACAGCCCGTGGATACGTCCGATCATCTCGACGTGACGATCGAAAAGCTCGGAGAAGCTGGAAGAGCCGGTTAGTACGGCTCCCCAGCGACTGATGAGCTCGCGGGACGTGTCAAGGGTGCGTTCTAGCGATTCCCGGAGCTCATCCCGCTTGTGCGGATCAGTCAGGATCGCTTCTATCTTGCGCTTCAATACTGGCGCCCGCTCTGGCGAATTAAGAACCTGCGTGACGCGGGAGGGGTCAGCCATGACGTCGCTGCCGCTGTTCCCTTCGTCAACGACACCAAGCAGCACGCCCCAGGCTCCGCGAGCGGCCTCGGCCAGCTCCAGGAGCGCGTACTGGGCGAGCAGCCGCCATCTGCGCTCGGATCGTCGGTTGAGGATGACCTCGATCACGGTGACCGATACCAGGACGACGGTGAGAGAGGCCAGGATCGCCGTCGTTACGGGATGGTCGAGCCAGAACCGACCTGCGTAGAAGTCGGAGGAGATCAATACGACCACCAATGCAACTGCGACCGGAGCAGCTCGGTTCGGATGCCGTCGCCCCTTCGGCGAAACGTTGCTCAAGCGCTCCCCGCTCCTATTGGTCAAGGATCTGCCGAATCACACGGACAACCATGTCTCGCCGGTCGCGACCATCGGATGGGAACAGCGAAGCGAGTTCGGGTATCTGGGTGTATGCCAGGCCAGGGCGGTTGAGCGCGCCAGGCCGAGCAGCGCAACAGCTGGGTGCTGGCCACTGTCGGCCGGCTCGCGGTATCACCCAGCTGGCCCATGCTTCCCACCAGCTGCCCTGCTGCTTCTCGGCGGTGGCGAGCCACTTCTCCGGGCCGGCGCCGGGTGCGGCGCCGGTCCAGCAGTGCGCTTTGGGGTTGCCCGGGGCGTTCACCAGGCTGGCGATATGCCCGGAATAGCTGAGCACGAAGGTGGACGGCCCGCCGAGCAGCTGCGTGGTCTGGTAGCGGCCCTTCCACGGCGTCAGGTGATCGGTGACGGCTCCCGTGACGAATGCAGGCACTTGATGCGCTCAAGGTGCAGCCGCGTCCCGAGCACCGTGAGCCCTCCCAATGACCAGCCTGAGCTGGCTGTTCAGGCGCCGGAAGAGCAAGCGTGCATTACCGGACAGCACGGCTTTTTTCTGGTCGTCATCGAGGAAATCGAATCCCTCGATGACCGGTCGTAGATCGTCGAAGTCCCGGCCAGTGTCTGGATTCGGGGCGCTGCCGCTACCCGGCTTCTCCGTACCGAACACGCAGCGGTCGGAGCCTACGGTGCGCAGTAGCAACTCGAGGGACAGTGGATTGTGCAGGACGGTGTCGAACCACAGCCGGCGCAGGCTCTCGTCGAACGATTCGTGCAGTAGGTGCCCCTGGCGGAGCCGGGGATGGGCGCGTGCTGCGCGCCAGCGGCCTATCTGGTACGGAACCGACCCGCCGCCGTGAGCGACGATGATTTTCAGCGTCGGGTAGCGGAGGAAGACCTCGGAGTTCAGTAGCGACAGAACGGCGATGCTCTCCTCGGTAATGAAGTGCTCGCTGTAGCTCTCGCGTCCGCTCTGGCAGCTGCCCGAATGGATCAGTGCCGGCACATCCAGCTCGACCAGCTTTTCGTACAGCGGATACCACCACGGGTCACCGAGTGTCGACACGTGGCCGGTGCCCTCGGACGGGTCGGGGTTGAGGACGCACCCGACCATGCCGAGCCCGGTCACCGCTTGTTGCAGCGCGTCCGCCCACTGCGCCGGGGATTCGCCGTAGGCCTGCGGGAGCCCGGCCACTCCGGCCAGCCGCGCTGGGAACTGGGATACCTGGCGTGCGATTACGTCGTTCACCGCACTTGTCCACCAGTGCACGATCTTGGCCGGTGACGCCGAGTGTGAACAGGAGAACGGGCGCGGGGAGATCAGCTGCATATCGGTGCCAACGCTGTCCATTACCGCCAGGGTCCGCTCGCCGTAGTCCTTGAGCTGAGCATCCGTTACACCAGCCGCACCTTGACCGTGGGCTCCGCGGGACGACAGCAGTGATGCCTGGTAGGCGTAGAGTTCGGGCGGGGCGTTGAGGTGCGCATGTGCGTCAATGATCATCGGTTCTCCTTCTTGCGTGCCGGGCGGGGCATCGGCTGCGACGCGAGGCCGACCTGATGCTGGAGCGCGACTGGTGTGCCGGTGCGCGCCGACTCGTGGACGGCGAGACAGACCTCCAGGGTGGCCAGTCCCCACTCCCCGCTGTGCACAGGCGGCACGCCAGCGGCCACGGCGTCGAGTTCTGCCAGCACGGCGTCCCAGCCGGACGGCTCATCGGCGCTGATGATTTCCTCGACATCGGAGCCGTTGAGGAGCAACAGCCCGGCGGGCGTGACCCAGGCGCCGCCCTGGGCGAACGTCGCTACGGTGGTGCCGAACACCGGGGATACCGGCGGCGCCACACCGGGTCCGGGCAGAACGAAATAGGGTGTCAGCGCCGGATTCGGCTCGATGTCAACCGTGCCGAGTTCGCCTACCCCCCACGTCAGCAGCCGACTGTCAAAACCGCCGGTTCCGGTGTAGTGCGCGGTGGCGTGGACACCATTTTCGAAGATCAGCTGCGCGGAAAAACCCAGTTCGGTGCCTGCGCTTCCCCCGAACGTCGAGCCGGAGACAGTAGCGACCTTTCCGCCGCAGACATACCGCAGGATGTCGACCAGGTGGGCGCCCTGGCGCAACACCAGCCCATTACCTTGGCTAGCGTCAAGGTCAGCTGCGCTTCGCGGCCGCCGATGCCAGTCGGTGTGACAGGTAGAACACGCAGACAGCAGTGGCCCCAGGCGATCATCTGCGACGACCCGGCGGAGGATGCGGAACGGGGCGTCGTAGCCGTGGGTCGCGCCGACCAGCAAGGTGACACCCGCGACCCGGGCAGCCTCGACCGCCTGCCGGGCGTCATCGATCTGGCATGCCAGCGGTTTCTCGCAAATGATGTCCTTACCGTGCATGGCAGCGCTCCGCACCGCAGCAAGGTGATGCGCGGTTGGTGACGCGACATAGACCACATCGATGTCGGCAGCCGAGCAAAGCTGCTCGGCTTCGGCATACACCGCATATCCCGCCTCGGCCGCGGCGCGCTCACGCGCAACCGCGCTTACGTCTGCGATGCCCGCCAGGCGGAACCGGCTGGTGCGGCTGACCGCTTCCGCCATCAGCCGGCCAGCCGCCCCCCAGCCGACAATGCCGAGTCCGCGTGCCGCTCTCATCTAAGTCCGTAGAGATCGAGCGTGGACTCTCCTGCGAAGATACGCGTTCGAATGGTTTTCTCTTCCCGTTCCCGAAGCTTGGCACGCTCGGCCACCTGGCCGATCTGCGCAGGTGAGACGACCACGGTGCCGTCGGCATCGCCAATCACGATGTCGCCGGGCCGTACCGTCACAGATCCGACGGTGATCGGCACGCCGAGGCCGCCCGCCGAGGCGTCCTTTCCAGTTCCTCGCACACACAGCCCACGCGCAAATACCGGGAAGCCGAGTTGGAGTAGATCGGCCGAATCACGCACTGATCCATCAATGATTAGCCCGCCGAGTTCGCGGCCCACCGCCGCACGGGTGAGGATGTCACCCCAGTAGCCATGTTCATACGCACGGCCCGTGGCCGTGACGAGCACGTCGCGCGGCATCGCGGCATAGACGGCGCGGTGCAGCCAGATGTTGTGGCCAGGGGCGAGGTCTACTGTGAACGCCGGACCGCACACGTGCCAGCTCGGATCGAGCGGGCGTACCTGCGGCGGGAGCGGCGTGGCGCCCGCTTCGTGCAGCGTGGCCGTGCTGAAGTCAGCCAGCAGTTCTGCCGGCCCCGTCATCGTGGCTCGCCGGGTGTCTGCAATTGGTGGTAGCCCATCCTGGCGCGGGCCGCGTCGAGTCGCTGACCCAAAGCTACTGCCTCCCGGATCCGCGTTTCCGCAGCCTCGATTCCAACGGCCACGTCGAGGACTCGGTCCGCTTGCCGTGCTGCGACGACGACGACGCCATCGGCGTCCCCTACCACGATGTCGCCAGGGTGCACGCCCACGGCGCCGAGCCGCACTGGGCCATTGATGCTCGCCAGCCGGACGCGGTCCTTTCCGGTTTGCATGCTGCGCCCACAGGCGAAGACCGGGTAGCCGATCTGCAGGCTGGCCGCTACGTCCCTGCATGCGCCGTTGATGACCGTCCCGCCGATCCGGCGTGACGAGGCCACGCAGGTGAGGATGTCACCCCAGACCGTGCAATCGAGCCTGCCATTGTTGTCCAGCACGACGACCTGACCGGGGGGGACATCGTCGATGTAGTCACCGACAGTGCCGCCAGTCTCATCGACGGGCTCGTACTGTCCGGTGAACGCACGCCCGCAGAGCCGAAGACCCGGGTCGAACGGCAGTACTCCCGGCACCGCGCCCGGCAGCCCGAGCCGATCCAACGCGTCGGACAGGGTAGACACGCCGATCTCGCGCAGCTGTTCGACCGTGCGGTCAACGTTCATGGAGCATCTCCTCGTAGTCGCGGCCCAGGACGTCTGACGGGCGGCTGCCGCGCTGCAGGTCGTCGGCCATGAGTCGTTCCCGGGCCGCCAGTAGCTCCGCCTGGATGAGAACATCGGCAATGTGCGCAGCGCCAATGAAGGCGGCGCCACTGCCGTCGGCGGTGACGAAGTCGCCCTCGGCCACGGTGACCTGGCCAATGACCACCGGCTCCCCCGCCGTGTCCTCGACGAAGCGGCCCCGTGCTGTGAAAGGGAGAACAGCGCGGGCCGAGACGGGCAACCTCAGCTCGCGGATCTCGTCGACGTCTCTGCAGGCACCGTCGATGACGACGCCGCCGATCCGGCGAAGGTGCGCCGCCTGTGCCAGCAATCCGCCCCAGGTGGCCGAGGCCGGAGAGCCGCCGCTGGCCTGTTCGATGACGATGACCTCCCCGGCGTCGGCGCGTTCGATCGCCGCCGTCCCCAGGTGACGATGGCTGGTACGTCCGTCCGCAGGCACCGTGCGCATGGTGACGACGCGCCCCGCGAGCTTGCTGCCCTCCCAGATGGGAAGCACGCCCGCCACCGCGCCAGGCAAGCCCAGCGCATCTAGCGCGTCCGAGACCACGCAGGTGTCCAGGACCATAAGACGGTCACGAGATGCGTTCACGCGTTGGCCCGGGCCCAGGCGAAGAAGCCCATCCCGCAGCCGGACCCGGCCGTCGAGCGGTAGGCGGGGACGTAATCGACGATTTCGCCGTGGGCATCGTGCAGTGCCGCCCCGACCGCGATCCAGTTGCGGATCTCTGAGCTGCCCTCGGTTAGGCTCGCGACCGGCAGCCGGGCCAGATCATCGTGGTCGTGGCGTTCCAGCGCCGCCAGCAGGCGACGATCGAGCTTCTCATCGATGATGGGGTGGGTTAGGCCGCCAGAGGCGACAAGCGCGACCCGGCGGTCTGGCGGCCAGCTGTCGATTGCGGCCCTGAGAGCGCGGCCAAGCTGCACGCACCGAGCGGGCGTGGGCTGGTTGGGGGGGTAGTAGGTGTTGAGCATGATGGGCACGAGCGGCAGCCGCGGCAGTCCCTCAAGAAGCCGACGGTAGATGAAAGTGAATGCGTGCCCGAGGCTGCGTCCGGCCGGCTGCTCGGTGAACTGTGCGACGTCAAACCCCGATTCGACGAGCTGCGATACCAGGTGCAGGCCGAGATCAGGCTCGGTCTGATAGGTCTCATCTTTGCTGGCGTGGTAGTAGGGGTAGGCGGACTCCATCGTGGACGGATAGCTTTCCGTTCCCGGCGGACGGTCGTCGAGGGACTTACCCCAGAAGACTGAAATCGCGGGCATGATGTCATCGAGGAACAGTTCTCGCTGGTCGTCACCGATGACGATGAGAACCTCTGGTCGCAGCGCCAGGAGCTCATCGCGGCTGCGTGCCAGGGCACGCTGGCAGGCCTGGTATCTAGTCGCGATCTGGACGGGCGACAGCTCGCTTGCAAGCTGGTCCGGCGTCCGCCCGGAGGGAGGCAAGTTAAGCCGGGCGAGCCTTTCCTGTTCGAGATCGCCGTGCGCGCGCCAGCCGCCGGGTTCGATCGATAGTTGAGGACTGTGCGAGACCCCCACTCCGCCAACTACTCGAGCCATTGTGGTTACTCCTTCTGGTATTTCAGGTCCTTCTGGAGATGTCTGCGGCCTTGCCGAGCGAATGCCGGTAGAAATCCCATGTCCAATGCGCGTATGTCGTCGCGGCATCACGGCTGGCGATGAACGCGGAGACGTCTTCGATGTCATCCGCGGCCAGCAGCGCCGGGCGGGCGTCAGCAACGGATCGCAGCCTGAGTGTCAGGTCGGCCAGCGTCTCGAGCTTGATCGCCCGGATGGTGGCCTGCTGCACGTCCGCGCCAGCCGTGACGACCCCGTGGCCGCGCAGCAGGCAAGCGTCGGCGTCCGCCATGGCTGCCGCCACCGCGCTGCCGAGTTCGCGGGTGCTGATGAGCACGGCCCTCGGGTATACGGGCACTCCGCGCACGGCAAGTTCCATTGCCCCAGGGTCGTAGGCACCGATCACCGGCTGCATCGGCAGGCCGAGGATCCCGCAGAGCAACGACGACCGCGGATGGCCGTGGACCACAGCCCCTACATCCGCGCGGGCACGATACAGCTCGGTGTGTAGCGGCCACTCCCCCGGCAGTGCGTACCCGCCGGACAGATCGGCGTTCGTCGCATCGAGTCGCAGGAGCTTGATGTCATCGGAAATGGTGAACTGGACGCCGGGGTCCTGAGCAGGACGGCATCGAACGAGTACCTGGTTGCTACCGGGGACTCGAGCGCTGACATGCATGTCCGCATGCAACCGGTGGCGGCAAGTATTCTGCACGAAAGGGCAACCTGGATGCGAAGATCCTCGACGTCGGCAGGACCGCTCACCGGCTTCTCCTTTCGATCGGGGACTTGGAAACGCCGCGGACCGTCACCGGGCGACCGCGCTCACGAGATGGCCGACCGATGCGGCCATCCGGGCTGGCTCGGTGAACACCCGGATCCCCCGCTGTGCCAGCAACGCCATGCCCTCTGCCGCGAGTG
>CAWCUJ010000032.1:0-29757 GCA_963798675.1 uncultured Actinomycetes bacterium
CGACGCACTCACAGGTAAGGGTCACGTGAGGTACAGCCCGGCCTTCAGCACGGGTCTGGCGGACCCCCAGGAAGTAGACCAGCGATCCCCCACCAGCTCATGCGCGCAGAATTCCCAGATCTGCACGGCCCTTGTCTTTATCGGCATCGAGCCAGCGGCCGCGCAGAACGGCGGATCTCGCGTGACGGCCGCAGCCAGCGATCGTGACGCAGCGTCACAGGCGCTCCGGGGCATGCTCGACCTTATCGAGTGATATACGGCCCGGAGGGCTTGGTGATCTTCGATCACCCGCATAACTCTTCCTTCCGAATCGGAGCGCATGCCGTATCACAGGATCGCGAAGCGGGAGGCCATCCATACCGCCTTGTTGTGCACGGTTCGCCCCAGATGGTCCGCGCCCGATGGCAGCACGTGCTGGCGGACACCGGCGCACTGGTGCGGGACGGCGCGTGTTCGATCACGCCGGTGGCGGGGGAGGCACCCCATTGGTGGGCGCTCCCGTCGTCGTCGTGTGCCGCCGGCAAGGCGGCTGAGTGACGAACGTCGTGGAGGCGGCGGCGCACAATTCGTCGGCACGGCTGCCGTCGGCGGGGCGCAGAAGCGCGGGCTGCAGTTCCCCGTGATGCGCTGGGTTTGCCTCCCGGGGTGGCCCGATTACGCTGTCCTGGTGAGCGGAACGGAGCCTGCCGATGGTTAAGGCCGGTGAGGAAGTCCTCAGATGCGCCTATCCGGGCTGTGTGAATGAGCCGCGGCCGGGGGAGGCGGGGGCGGCAGAGCAGGGGTGCTGCGGGCTGCCGGGCCCGGTGGCCGGGGAGCCACATCTGGCGCTGACCGCGTTCCGGTGGCGCTAGATGGCCCGGCGAGGTGGCGGTCCGGCCGACCAGGGGGACCCGGGTCGGCCGGGGTTCGCGTTCTGGCGGAGCCGTCAGCGGGCCGAGGCTGATGCGCGGGAGGCGCGTGCTGATGCGCGGCTGGCGGAGGCGCTGGCGGGGAAGGCTGCCGCCGAGCAGGAGGCGGTGACCGCGCGGGAGGCCGCGGAGGCACGGGCCGCCCAGGCTGAGCAGGACGCGCGGGAGCAAGTGGCCGCGGCGCGGCAGGAGCGGGACGAGGCGGTGACCGGCGCCCAGTCCCGGGCGGCCGGGGCCGAGTCGCGGGCCGGCGAGGCCGGGCAGGACGCGGCACGGGCGCGGGAGGCGGCCGAGTCGGCCCGGGCGGAGCTGGACCGGGTGCGCCGGGCCGCGCAGGAGCAGGTGGCGCAGGCCCGCCAGGACGCCGCGCGGGACCAGGCCGGGCTGCGGGCCGGGCTCGAGGCGCAGATCGCGGCGGCCGAGGAGGCCCGGGCCGGGCTTCAGGCCCGGGCCGAGCAGGCCGAGGCTGATGCGCGGGAGGCGCGTGCTGCGGCGGCGGAGGCTGAGGCGCGGCTGGCCGGGGCGCGGGAGGCGAAGGCCGCCGCCGAGCAGGAGGCGCGGGCCGCTCAGGAGCAGGCGGCCGCGGCGCGGCAGGAACGGGACGAGGCGGTGACCGGCGCGCAGTCCCCGGCGCCCGAGTCGGCCCTGGCGGAGCTGGACCGGGTGCGCCGGGCCGCGGAGGAGCAGGTGGCCCAGGCCCGCCGGGATGCCGAGCGGGACCAGGCCGGGCTGCGGGACGGCCTGGAAGCGCAGGTCGCGGCGGCCGAGCGGGCCGAGGCTGATGCGCGGGAGGCGCGTGCTGCGGCGGCGGAGGCTGAGGCGCGGCTGGCCGAGGCGCGGGAGGTGAAGGCCGCCGCCGAGCAGGAGGCGCGGGCCGCTCAGGAGCAGGCGGCCCTGGCGGAGCTGGACCGGGTGCGCCGGGCCGCGGAGGAGCAGGTGGCGCAGGCCCGCCGGGATGCCGAGCGGGACCAGGCCGGGCTGCGGGCCGGGCTCGAGGCGCAGATCGCGGCGGCCGAGGAGGCCCGGGCCGGGCTTCAGGCCCGGGCCGGGCGGGCCGAGGCTGAGGCGCGGGAGGCGCGTGCTGCGGCGGCGGAGGCTGAGGCTGAGGCGCGGCTGGCTGAGGCGCGGGAGGCGGCCGAGTCGGCCCGGGCGGAGCTGGACCGGGTGCGCCGGGCCGCGCAGGAGCAGGTGGCGCAGGCCCGCCAGGACGCCGCGCGGGACCAGGCCGAGCAGCGGGCGGGCCTGGAAGCGCAGATCGCGGCGGCCGAACAGGCCCGGGCCGGGCTTCAGGCCCGGGCCGAGCAGGCCGAGGCTGATACATGGCAGGCGCGCTTGGCCGCACGGCAGGCCGAGGCGCGGCTGGCCGAGGCGCGGGAGGCGAAGGCCGCCGCCGAGCAGGAGGCGCGGGCCGCTCAGGAGCAGGCGGCCGCGGCGCGGCAGGAACGCGACGAGGCGGTGACCGGCGCCCAGTCCCGGGCGGCCGGGGCCGAGTCCCGGGCCGGGCAGGCCGGGCAGGACGCGGCCGAGCCGACCCACGCGGATGACCCCGAGGCTGAGCTGCAGGGTCCCAGCGCCGACCGTGACAAGCCGGCCGGTCAGCCCGTCCGGCAACAACCCAAAAGCACAACACGCCGCAGCCGGAACCCCCGGAAAAGGTGAGCGGCGTCGCGGGCTGCCCAGCGGTTCCCCGAACCCGGCTGATCCTCTGGCGGGGGTAACCGCCGGGCGATCAGGGCCGCAGGACGGCGGGTCCGGGCAGCCGCGCGGGCTCCGCCCCGACTGCGGTTCCTGGTCCTGGAACTGCGCATCTCACGCTTCGCCCCGGCGATGCAGCTCCGATAGCCCGACGTAGGTGGCGGCGTTGCGCTGGATCGCTGCGCGCTCCTGTTCGGATACCTCACGCCGGACCTTGCCCGGCACCCCCGCCACCAGCACCCCCTCCGGGACCTGCTGCCCCTCGGCGAGCACCGTGCCAGCGGCGATGATCGAATGACACCCCACGCGCGCCCCGTTGAGCACGATCGCGCCCATGCCGATCAGGACCAGATCCTCCACGGTGCACCCGTGCAGCGTCGCGTTGTGGCCGATGGTGACCTGTGAGCCCACCCACAGCGGCACGCCGGGATCGGCGTGCAACACGCACCCGTCCTGCACGTTACTGCGCTCGCCTACCACGATGGCGTCACGGTCCGCGCGCAGCACCGCCCCATACCAGACGCTCGCCTCAGCGCCGATCATGATCCGTCCGATGAGCACCGCACCGGAGGCGACGAAGGCAATTCCGGAGACATCGGGGCGGTCCTGGCCGAGCGCGGACAATGGCGGCGGGCCGGTGCCCGGGCGGTGCGCAGGCTGGCTGCTGACAGGCAGGGCTAGCCGATCACGCGCCGCGCCGTCACGGCCGCGCAGCATGCCTAGCCGGAACGAGCGCAGGTCGCCGCGCATATACCCGCCGCTGGTCACCGGTTCGCCAGCGACAATCCGTTGCGCTTCACCCTCGCTGGCTGCCTCGAAAATCGCGATGCCGGTGTTGACCTGGCCCAGGCACGGCCCGCCGCGATCAGCCGGCCGTCGGCCAGCAGCCTGCGCAGCCAGGCGGCGTGGGCGTCGAAAGCAGCCCGCTCGGCGCCGCTCATGGTCGCGATGAAGTCATCCCGTGGAGGATGCATGAAAAGACCCACTCGCTCACGCCCCGATCCTGCCACTTGTGCGGGCGCTGGCCCGTCACGGCGTCCGCTGTGAGAAGGCAACCGAACACGTCGTCAGCCAGAGCGCAGCCAAGGCCGGCTGGTGCCCGGAGCCGGCGAGCCGCCCGGCGATACGGATCAGAACCCATGCAACAGGCGCAAGCCCGAGGCGACGGCAAGTCCACGACGATGCCCAGAACGGCCATTCGCGCGCGCCGCCGGACTATCACTGGTCAGCGTGGATGTCCGCACATAGCGGCGGATCTCGCGCGATGCCCGCGACCAGCGACCGTCACGCTGCGCGACTGGCGATCTCAAGCGTGAGCGAGCCGAACGCCGAATATTTACGTCGATCGATCATGAGGCAGCGCGCGAGTCCCTATGTCCAGAACGACCATTCTGGCGTCTGGCTTCTCTCCCATGATCGGCAGATTATGAGTCCGGACAGCCAGCTGCGCTACAACACCGGCACTTACTACTGGAGCCTGTACTGGGCCGACCGTAACGGCCGCTGGCACCGCTACGTCGCCCTCGACCCAGGCCCTGTCGGCGAGGCGCTCAACGAGATTGAAGCCGACCTCACTTGCATCTTCTGGGGTTAGCGAACGGACCGTCCAGATTGGAGACAGCTTCTCCGACCTGGGCTTCACATGAGAGCCCGGCCACGCGAAGCGAACTCGCACTGTCAGCTTGGGAATCCGACCGATCGGGGTCCCTGACCGCCCTGAGCTGGGCAACCATGGCGGTTGGTGTCAAATCTCGGGTGTCAACGGACCAAGGAGGCAGATTGACGATTACCGACACGATCCTCGGCCGACGGATGACGAAGTGGGACGTGACGAGGCAGGCCGATCTTCCTCGGCACCAGTTGTGTGCCAGCGGTCGATGTGCTCCTGCCGGTTGAGAACGACGTGCTCTTCAAGCGCGATCTTTCCCATGACGTTCCTTCTCGGTTGCGGCACTCCAGCGTGCTTCCACGAGAGGAGCATGGGCGGACGGTGGGTGGCCGCGTATCGTGCGATCTGGGTGAGATACAGGCGCGCTGAACGAGCCAGCGGGCAACCCGATCGGCGGACTTTCCCAGGACCTTCAGTGCGTATCACGTGCCTGGCCACGGCGATAACCGGCGGAGCCGTGAGATTATCGTCGCTGTGGAGCCTGCTGCGAGGTCGGAGTCCGCGGTCGGGGGCGGGGCTGGCCGTGGCGCGGACGGGGTGGTGTCGCGCCCGGGGCTGTTCGACCGGCTCGGGGGGTTGGCCAGGGTGAGTGTGGTGTCAGGGGCTGCGGGCAGCGGGAAGACGGTGCTGCTGCAATCGTGGATCGGCGAGGCGGGCCTCGCGGGGCGCGCGGCATGGGTGGACGCGGGGCGGGGTGTGCGGGATCCGCAGCCGTTCTGGCTGTCGGTGGTCAGCGCCCTGCGGGCGACGGGCCCGGGGTCTGAGCTGGTGCGGGCGGTGTCGGCGGCACCGGACTTGGACGGGTGGGCGCTGGTGGAGCGGCTGCTTAACGATCTCGCGCCGCTGGAGAAGCGGTTGTGGCTGGTGGTTGACGACGTGCACGAGCTGGACCCGGACCAGGCGCTGCGGCAGCTTGAGCTTTTGTTGATGCGGGCGCCGCCGGGGCTGCGCTTCGTGCTGGCTACCCGGCACGACCTGCGGCTGGGCTTGCACCGGCTGCGGCTGAAAGGCGAGCTGGCCGAGATCCGCGCGGGGGACTTGCGGTTCAGCCTGGCCGAGGCGGCGGAGCTGTTCGCGGCGGCAGGGCTGGAACTGCCCGGGCCGGCGGTGGCGGTGCTGCATGAGCGGACCGAAGGGTGGGCGGCGGGGCTGCGGCTGGCCGCTCTGGCCGTGGCTGAGCACCCGGATCCGGAACGGTTCGCGGCCGGGTTCTCCGGCACCGAGCGAACGGTGGCGGAGTACCTGCTGGCCGAGGTGCTCGAGCGGCAGGGTGAGCAGGTGCGGCGGCTGCTGCTGCGCACCTCCATCCTGGAGCGGGTGAACGGGGAGCTGGCGGACCTGCTGACCGGGGACGAGGGCGCCGAGCGGATGCTGCAGGACTTGGAGGCCGCGAACGCGTTCGTGACCTCGCTGGACGAGGCACGGTCGTGGTTCCGCTACCACCAGATGTTCGCCGGGCTGCTGCGGCTGGAACTGCGGCGCACCGCGCCGGGTGAGATCGCCGGGCTGCACAGGGCCGCCGCCGGGTGGCTGGCCGGGCACGGGGACCCGGCGCAAGCCATCCGGCACGCCCAGGCCGCACAGGACTGGGAACTGGCCGCGCGGCTGCTGGCCGGGCACTGGCCCGGCCTGTACCTGGACGGGCAGGCCGACGCCATCCACGAGCTGGTGGCCGCGTTCCCGGCCGGGCTGGCCGCCGCCGATGCCGGGCTGGCGGTGGTGGCCGCGGCCGATGAGCTGGCCCGCGGGTCGCTGGAGGCGGCCGAGCGGTACCTGACCCTGGCCGAGAACGGGCTGGAGAGCCTGCCCGAGGCCGGGCAGGGACAGGCGCGGCTGCTGCTGGCGGTTGTCCGGCTGCTGCTGGCCCGCCAGCGGGGCGACCTGCCGGCCGTGACCGAACGCGCCGCCCGGCTGCGGGACATGACCGAGCACGCCGGCAGCGACGCGGTGCAGCCCAGCCTGGGTGAGGAGCTGAGCACGCTGGCGCTGATCAGCCTCGGCAGCACCGAGGCCTGGGCAGGCGCCTCGGCTGACGCGAAGCGGCATCTAGAACGCGGCGTCGAGCTGGCACGCCGGATCGGGCGGCCCTATCTCACGTTCAGCGGGCTCGGTTACCTGGCTACCGTGCTGTCCCGCTCGATTGCTGCACAAACTGATTACGGCAGGCAGGCGATCGAACTGGCCAGGCGGCATGGCTGGACCGACGACCCGGCCTTCGGCGTCGCCTGCGCAATACTGGGAGCCGTGCTGGCGACCCAGGGAAGGCCGGACGAGGCCGAGCCCTGGATTCAGCGCGCCGAGCGCAGCGTCAGAAGCGAAACCGAGCTCGCAGCGAGCCTGCAGATCCGCTACGTCCGGGGGATGCTGGAGCAGGCGCGGGGCCGTGACACCGAGGCGATAGCCGCCTTCCAGGCCGTCGAGCCGCTGGCCCGGCGGGTCGCCTCACCGCAGTACATTCTTCCGCGGGCACGCACACGGCAGGTTCAGTCCCTGGTACGTCTTGGCCAGCTCAGACATGCCCGGCAGGTCCTGGACGGGCTCGGCGGACAGGACCGCGACCATCCGGAGATCCGCATCGCCGCCGCGGCGCTGCGGCTTGCCGAACGCAACCCAGCTGCCGCGCTCGCCGAGCTCGCCCCGGTGCTGGGCCGCCCCGTTCCGGCCGTCGTGGGGTCCCGGCTGGTTACGGCATACGCGCTGGAGGCGGCCGCCCAAGACGAGCTCGGCGACCGGGCCGCCGCCGAAACCGCCCTGGAGCATGCGCTCGACGTGGCCGAGCCGGACCGCGTGCTCACCCCGTTCCTGCTGTCTCCCGTGCTGGCACTGCTGGAGCGCCACGCACCGCACCGCACCACGCACGCGTCTCTCATCGCCGAGATCCGCAGCCTGCTCGCCGGAACCAGGCTCGTGCCGCAGCCTTCCATGCCGGGGCCGCTGGCCGAGCCGCTCAGCGGCAGCGAGGTCCGCGTGCTGCGCTACCTGCCCACCAACCTGACCGCGCCGGAAATCGCCCGCGAGCTGTCGGTCTCGCCGAACACGGTCAGGACCCATATCAAGAGCCTGTACGCCAAGCTTGGCACGCATGGCCGGGCCGTGGCCGTCGAGCGTGCCCGCGCCCTGGGACTGCTCGCGCCCTCGGCGGGGGCCGGGCGACACCAGCCAGCCCCGCACCGCGGCTTATCGACGGGATCTCCTCGAGCTGTATGAGGCTGCCCGGCGGCACTCAGCTCGGCATGCGGGGCAGTCTCACGACGATGGCTCCCGCGGCTCGTCTGACGGCAGCCGACGGACCTCGATGAGCTCGAGGCTGAGCGCTTCGGCCTCGGCCAGCACACCGTAAACCGCGGCCTGATCGGCCAGCACCCCCGTCAGCACGGTGTCGCCGCCGTCCACCTGGGCCCGCAGGGCGGGAAACGCCGAACGGATCATCTGGCCCAGCCGGCCGCGGACACGGATCTGGTACAGCTGCGCCTGGGACTCGCGCTGCTCCCCAGTCACCGGCGCCCCGCGAGTGAGTCGACGGCAGGCAATGACGTACGCTCGCGGCGGGTAGCGAACTTGATGATGACCCTCCTGTCCCGGTCCTGGCTGGCGATCCTGGACCCGGCCTTGGTGAGCGGGAATCACCTGGTCTGGGTGATTCCCGCCACCCGGGTCCAGGCAGATCTCAGCATGGCGATGTCGTTCACTGTCGATGGGTGGCGAGGCGGGGCCTCAGCGGAATGCGTCGGCGTGGCGTTCGCACCAGTCGCGGAAGGTCGCGGGGGCTGTTCCGGTGATGTTCTGGACGTCGTCGGTGATGTTGACCGAGCGGCGGGCGCGGAAGACCTCGTTGAGGCGTTCCATGAGCTGAGCCTGCTCAGGCGGGGTTCCCCGCTGAACAGCGGCCTGGGCGAATTCGTGCGGGGTGACGTCCTGGAAGTCGACGGGACGGCCGGTCACCTCGGCGATGGTCGCGACCTGCTGGCGCGCGGTCAGGGCCTGCCGGCCGGTGAGCAGGTACCCCTTGCCTGCGTGGCCGTCATCGGTGAGGGCGGCCACGGCGACGCGTGCGATGTCTTCGGGGTCCATCACAGCAAGGACGCCGTCGCCGGTCGGGTCGGTGACGTTGCCGGCCCGGATGGCGTCACGCCAGGCGAAGGCGTTGGACGCGAAGGCGCTGGGCCGCAGGTAGGTCACGCCAAGGCCGGACTCGCGCAGGATCTGCTCGCGAGCCGCGAAGGCGGCCCCCATGGGGTTGCCGTCCAGCGGCAGCAGGCGCGCGCCGGCGGAGGAGAGCAGCACAATCCTCGGCACTGCCGCGTCTGCGCGGCGGCGATCATCGTCCTGGTCTGCTCGGTCTCGGTTCCGACGTGCATCAAGAAGATGGCCTCGGCGCCGGTGACCGCTTTGGCCACGCTTGCGGGGTCGTCGAGATCACCGACGGCGAGCTCGATACCCGCCGGCAGGCTGGCCGCGCCGGAGGCGTCGTGCACTAGTGCGCGGACGCTGCGGCCTTGTTCGTGCAGCTGCCGCGCGACGGCTCCGCCGACGTGGCCTGTCGCTCCAGTGACCAGATACATCTTCGGTTCCTTTCGGATCGGTGGTGATTACCAGGCGCCGCGCTGCTACCAGGGCACGGTGCCGTCGCGGCCGGCGAAGGTGCCGCTGGGGCCGCCGCGGGCGGCGGGGGCGTGGGCGATGATGGCGTCGGTGCCGTCATGGACTGAATGGCCCTGTCCGCCGCTGAGGTCGGTGGCGGTCAGGCCGGGGTCAGCGGCGTTGATGCGGATATCGGGCAGCAGGCTCGCGAACTGCACGGTCATCATGTTGATCGCGGTCGCGCAGCGCGGCCAGGCGTCCGGCGTGAATCGCTTGCGCCGAGATCGCACGGTGCCCAGGCCGCGGCCCAGCCGTCGGCTGATAGCGGCGTTCGGCTCACAGGCGGCTATGGCCAGCATCGCGGTCGCCTGCTGCACCTGCTGAGGCACATGGGTCTCGCCGGCGGGTTCCCCGGGCCTCACGCCAGGCGTGGTGAGCTGGTGTCACCGGCCGGCTCTGGTGCCGGGTCCGCGCCGGACAGGTCCTGGCGGCTGACCCGCATTATGAACAGCGCGATGATCAGGATCAGCGCCAGGATGCCCGCCGAGACCAGGTAGCCCCTAGAGAATCCGGTCGCCAGTGCGTGGTGGTAGATGCGGGTCTGCAGCAAGGCTGCCTGGGCGCCGGGCGGGTGCCCGCCGGCCTTCGCTGCCGCGGCTGCCGCAGATCGCAGGCTGCTGGCCACCGCGCTCCAGGCCACGGTGCCGACGACCGCCAGTCCGATCGAGCCGCCGACCTGTAGGCCGACGTTGTTCAGGCTGGAGGCCGCGCCTGTGTCGCTGGTGTTCACCTTGTTCAAGATGACCAGGGACGTCGGCACGAACAGCAGGCCCAGGCCGGCCCCGAGGACCAGCGTCGGGCCGAGCATCCCGCCGGCGTAGCTGCTGTGCTCGGTGATCCGGGACAGCCAGAACATCCCGCCGGCCGCGAGCGCGCTGCCGGCGATCAGCAGCGGCCGGGCGCCGATCCGGCTCACTCCCCGTTGCGCGACCGCCGTCATCACCAAGATCACGGGGACGTACGGCAGGTAGGCGACCCCCGTCCGCAGCGCGCTGTCCCCCCAGACCTCCTGGATGAACAGGGTCAGGAAGAAGAACATGCCGAGGACCGCGGTGCCGGCGCACAAGCTGATCAGGAACGCCCCGGACCGGTCCCGGCTGCGCAGCAGCCGCATGGGCAGCAGCGGGTAGCTGCTGCGGGTCTCGATCACCGCGAAGGCCGCCAGCAGCGCCGCGGCGGCTGTCAGCGATGCGACCACCTTGGCATCGCCCCAGTGCGAGACGCCGTCCGGGGTGGTGGCGGCGTTGGACAGCCCGTACACCAGCAACGCGACCCCGGCCGTCGCGGTGACCGCGCCGGGCAGGTCGAACCGCCCGGCACGCCGCCCGGTGGCGGGCAGCACGCGGGTGGCCAGGACGGCAACGACCAGCCCGATCGGCACGTTGACGAAGAACACCCAGCGCCAGCTGGCGTAGGTGACCAGCAGGCCGCCGACGATCAGCCCGACCGGGATGCCCACGATAGCCATCGCCGAGTACACCGCCACCGCGCGGTTGCGCGGCGGGCCCTCCGGGAACGTGGCGGCGACCAGCGACAGCGCGGTGGGCGCGGCCATCGCCGCGCCGGCGCCTTGCACGGCGCGCGCGGCGATCAGCCAGGCCTGGCCGGCGGCCAGCCCGCCGAGCAGCGAGGCCAGCACAAAAACCAGCAGGCCGGCGATGAAGATCCGGCGGCGCCCCAGCAGGTCGCCGGACCGGCCGCCGAGCAGTAGCAGCCCGCCGAACGCCACGGCGTAAGCGTTGACGACCCACTCCAGGTTGGACCCGGAGAAGCCGAGCGCGGACTGGATGTGCGGCAGGGCGACGGTGACGATGGTCAGGTCGAGGATGATCATGAGCTGAGCCGTCGCGATGACGGCCAGCACCAGGCCCAGCCGCCTGGGCGCCTGGGCGGTCATCGCGGCCTGAGGTTGCAGGACGGTAGGCCTAGCTTCCGGTGTTCCAGTTGTCACAACGATCTCCTCCTCCGGTACTGGTGATCGGCCGACCTTGATCTCTTGCATGTAAAGCCGCCTTAGCTGCGGGTGAAAAGTGCGACCGCTTCGGTCATGTCGTCCGCGGTGTAGTCGTGCGGGTCACGCATCGGGCCAGTGATGCCGGCGTTATTGACCAGTACGTCCAGGTGCCCCCCGGCCTGCTCGACGCAGCCGGCGGCGTGACGGACCGACTCATCGGAGGTCACGTCCAGTTCCAGGAACTGCGCGCCGGCGGTCGCGGCGGCGGCCCGTCCGCGTTCGCTGCTGCGGGCAGTGAGATACACCCGGTATCCGGCTCCGGCCAGACGCCGGGCCGTCTCCAGGCCAATGCCCTTATCGGCGCCGGTGACCAGCGCGACGGGTGCACTCACAGATTCTGTGCTCATTCACGGCCTCCTTCGGTTAGCACCTGTCCCACCGTCAGATTCGGCTAGGTGAGGAGGCATCACCTAGTCCGCGTGATTAAGGCGGCCGTGAGCCGGCTGCTTGGTCCTGCTTATTGCGCCCGCGAGGGCGGGCCAGGCGGAACCCGGTCGGCGCGGAGCGCCACCTGGTGCCCAGCCGTGCGCCGGAAAGGTCCGTCAAGGCTGGATCACGGTCTGCAATCACGCGGTTCGCGTGATCGGGGCTCACCCAGCCGCGCAATTCTTGGCGCGCCGGAGACCATCGAGGAGGTGCCGGGTGACGCAGCTGGTTGAACGGAACTGGCAGACGCTGGCCGCCTGCCGGTCGGCCGATCCCGACCTGTTCTTTCCGCTATCCTCCAGCGGTAAGTCCCTGGGGCAGGTGGCCGAGGCGACGCGGAAGCGCACTCCGGCGCTCATCGGTGAACACGCCTCACCGCACTGCCCGCTGCAAGTCCATATAACCCAGCTCTGCACCAACCGCTGGCCGGGGCGGTCTTCACCAATAAACCGACCATAAGGCGGATATAGCACGTCGAACTCGCGAAGGCCTGTAACAGAATGTGATGTCTAGTGCCGCATCAGACTACGCTGGTTTGCCCGGTCGGTGATGCGGCGAAGCCGTTCGTCTCAGCCTGTCCTCGCCCAGCTCGCAGGTGGCGAACAGGTGCCGGGCCGCATCTTCAGCACGTCTGCCGCCGCTGGCCCGCGGAAGTCGCCGCTAAGCAGTCGCATCAAAATAAGCTAGGTTTTCGGCTCCGGAGGCCCTACCGTTTGTGGTATGGCGAACGGCGACCGGGACGGCGAGCGGGTGGCGCGGCTGTACGGGGTATTGCGGCCGCACCTGGATGAGCGGCAGCGGCGGCTGCTGCTGGGGGCGGAGGCGATCCGGCTGGGCCGTGGCGGCATCAAGGCGGTGGCCGGGGCGACCGGGGTGCACCCGGACACGGTGGCGCGGGGGGTGCGGGAGGCGGACGGCAGGCCCGAGCCGCGGGTGCGGGCGCCGGGCGGCGGCCGCAAGAGGCTGGCCGAGACCGACCCGGGGCTGGGCCGGGCGCTGATGGCGCTGGTGGAGCCGGAGTCGCGGGGGGATCCGGAGTCGCCGCTGCGCTGGACGTGCCTGTCGACCCGGAACCTGGCGGGCGCGCTGACCGCGGCCGGGCACCGGTGCTCGGCGCCGACGGTGGCGCGGCTGCTGAAGGGCGAGGGCTACAGCCTGCAGGGCAACGCCAAGGTCGCCGAGGGCAGGCAGCACCCGGACCGGGACGCCCAGTTCCGCTACATCGCACGCCGGGCGCGCGAGTTCCTGGACGCCGGCCAGCCGGTCGTATCGGTGGACGCCAAGAAGAAGGAGAAGGTCGGCGAGTTCGCCAACGGCGGCGCCGAATGGCGGCCCGCGGGCCGCCCGGAGCGGGTCAACGTGCACGACTTCCCCTCCGACGCGATCGGCAAGGCGATCCCGTATGGCATCTACGACCTGGGCGCGAACACCGGGTGGGTGAGCGTGGGCACCGACCACGACACCTCCGCGTTCGCCGCGGCGACGCTGCGCCGCTGGTGGCGGGCCGACGGGTCGGACCGCTATCCCGGCGCGCGGCGGCTGCTGATCTGCGCCGATTCCGGCGGCTCGAATGCCGCCCGGGCCCGGGCCTGGAAGGTGGAGCTCGCCCGGCTGGCCGCCGAGACCGGGCTGGAGGTCACCGTGTGCCACTACCCGCCCGGCACCTCCAAGTGGAACAAGGTCGAGCACCGGCTGTTCGCGCAGATCACCCGCAACTGGCGCGGCCGGCCGCTGACCAGCCACCAGGCCGTCGTCGAGCTGATCTCAGCCACCACCACGTCCACCGGGCTGACCGTCACCGCCGAGCTGGATACCAGTGAATACGCCACTGGCCTCATCTACACCAAGAAGCAGGTGGAAGCCTTGCCGGTCGACCGCCACGGCTTCCACCCGGACTGGAACTACACCATCCGGCCAGAACCCCACGAAACGCCCATACCAACCCGGAAGCAGGCGACACGCCGACGGAAGACCTGAATTATTTATTTTCGATTGCTAAGTATCCGGCCGTTTGCGCCGAGCCATGACTTCGTGCCGACCTTGACCTCTGCGTTTACCCGGGTAGAGGATGATCCGGTCTTTGCAGGCACCAAATGGGGGGTTGCGAGCATGCCGACCTATGTATCCCTGATCAACTGGACCGACCAGGGCATCAAGAACTACAAGGACTCGCCGAGTCGCGCGGCGGATTTCACCAAGCTCGCCGAGAGCTCAGGCGGCCGGGTACGCGAACTGCTCTGGACGGTCGGCGAGTACGACCTCGTCAGCGTCGTCGACTTCCCCGACGATGAAACGGCGACGGCGGCCCTGCTCCAGGTCGCGTCTCTCGGCAGCATCCGCTCGAACACGATGCGGGCCTTCAGTGCCGACGAGATGACCGCCATCATCGGGAAGACAGGCTAAGCACGGCTCCGTCACATCCCAGGCTCCGGCATCAGATTCGCGGTCCATGGCGGCGCCCTGGCCGCCCGGCCTTGCGAGAGGATTGGGATCGGAGGCCCTTGCAGCATGCCGACGGTCGCGGCACGCAGGCCAGCTTGATCCACAGGTACATCGTCGGGCGTAACGCGGACAATGAGCATATGGATCGCGATGACCCGGCCGCAGATGGCCAATGGCCAAGCCAGTACCTATAGCGGCCATGCCGTGGCAGGGGAGCGGAACCAGCCGCCAGCGCCAGCTCCTGATCCGGACGGCAGGTCGCCTGTTCCGCGCCACTCTTCCTGGACACGTAAGAGGGGTTGGCGACTCTTGGCCTGCGTATGATCGGGCCCCGTCCACGTGGAATGTCTCGCTGGATGCCGTCCGCTCGGCCGGGGCCTGCTGGCAGTGGCAGGGCTGGATCGCCGCTGACTCGCCGCGGATGCTGGTGCGGGCTGACGGCGATGGAGGAGCGGGCGGGCCGTGCCGCAATTCGCCCGTCTCACGATGGGCCGTGGCCGCGACGACTTCGACGGGCCTAGCCGGGCCGTCTCGCCTGTGCCGTGCAGCCGGGGTTCCAGGGAGCTGCATTGTCAGCTTGGGAGGTATGTGCCGGTTTCCCGGCGGGTCCGGTTCTGGGTCGCGATCAGCTGGTCCATGCTGCGGCATCGGCCGGTAGTTGTCCTGGGGGGATGCTCTGGCTGGCGATGAGGACGTGGCCGGAGATCGGGCATGGCTGGCCGGAGAGATTGATGGTGCAGCGAAGCTGGGTTCCCCGGTCGAAGGCCAGCACGTTGGGGGTTGCCTGTATCCAGGCGAGGGGCGCGTCGTGTGCGGTGATGCGGGTGCGGCGGATGCGGAGGGCGGCGCGGTACAAGTTCAGCATCGAGTCCTCGCGGCCGGTTTCTGCTTCGGCCGTGAATTCCCTCCACTCTGGAGGCTGGGGCAGCCATGGCTTCCCGTCTGGTGTGGTAAAGCCGAACGGGGGCTGGGTTCCGGACCACGGCAGCGGGATCCGGCAGCCGTCGCGGCCGCGAATGGAGTGTCCCGAGCTTTCCCAGACGGGGTCGTGGATGTCGCCGTCGGGGAGGTTCTCGATTTCCCAGAGCCCGAGTTCCTCACCTTGGTAGAGGAACGCTAGTCCCGGCAGTGCCAGCAGGAGCAGCAGCATGGCGCGGGCACGGCGGGTACCTAGGGCCCGGTCGCAGGGCGGGAACGGATAGGGCGGCGGGACCGGGACTCCGGTGGACGCCCGGCCGTAGCGGGTAACGTGGCGGGTTTCGTCATGGCTGGAGAGCACCCAGGCGGCCGGCGCGCCGACTTGACCGAATGCGGCGGTGGTGCTGTCGATGACCTGGCGCAGCTGCCCGGGATCCAGGGGGCTTTTGAGGAAGTCGAGGTTGAAGGTGGTATGCAGTTCGCCGGGGCGCATGTAGCGGGCCAGCCGTTGCGGCCCGTTGACGACGACTTCGCCGACGAACATGCGCTCACCGTCGTAGCTGTCGGCGATAGCCCGCCAGGATCGCAGGATGTCGTGCACGCCTTCGACGTCCCACAGCGGACTGCCGGTCCACTTCACGGGCTGGAAGATGTCCCCGGCGGCGAACCCGAAGTCGGGCAGTGCCGGGTCTTTCGCGAAGCCGGACGCCGCGTCAATGCGCAGGCCGTCGAGCCCGAAATCGAACCAGAACCGCAGGATCGACTCGAAGTCGCTCCGGACTTCGAGGTTGTCCCAGTTCAGATCGGGCTGCGCCGGGGAGAATAGGTGCAGGTACCACTGACCCGGGATGCCGTCCGGCTCGATGATCTGAGTCCACGCGGATCCGCCGAAGGCGCTGATCCAGTCGTTGGGCGGGTCGCTCCCGCCCGGCCCTTTGCCGTCGCGGAAGTGGTAGCGGGCCCGCCCGCTGCCCGGCGCCGCGGCCACCGCACGCTGAAACCACGGATGCTGATCGGAGGTGTGATTGGCGACGAAATCGACGACGACCTTCAGGTCGTTGCGGTGCGCATCATCAATCAGCTCCCGCGCGTCAGCCAGGGTGCCGAACAGCGGCTCGATGCCGACGTAGCTGCTGACGTCATAACCACCGTCCTTCATCGGCGACGGATACCACGGAGTGATCAAGATCCCGTCTACGCCCAGATCCCGCAGATACGGCAGGCGGGACCGCAGTCCGGGTATGTCCCCGATGCCGTCCCCGTCGCCGTCGGCGAAGCTACGCAGGTAGACCTCGTACATGACCGCGCTGCGCCACCACGACACCGATGATGCCGGGCCGCTACCGCTAGCCCTCGCCCGGCTCAGGGCGAGCTTTGCCCCCAACGCTGCGACCTGCCCAGCGCAGATATTCACGCGCACAAGACCTCCGGGCCGGGCTCCGCCGCTGGCCCGGTAGCGGGACTCACTACCTCCACTGTCCTCGGAGCCTTCCACCAGGGCAACCTGCACGTCCTCCTGCATCCAGCCTGGCCGCTCTTCAGACCCGGCGGCCAGCCCGGCCCGGCCCGGCTTGTTCTTCCGGCTGTTCGCAGAACGGAAGCAAATGAGCGGACGGGCCTTGGCTTGCTCGTAGAGGGCTCGGGTGCAGGCCAATGCCGTCAGGCCGAGAGTTCCCGCCTCCGGATCGACCGTGACTTCGATGAAGTAAGCGGGGTCGTTCAGCGGTGCTAGAACGCCCGTTATGGCTTCCAGCAATCGTGCACTCGTCATTCCGGGCAACACGCCAGATCGGCGGGTACGCGCGCGCAAGCTACGCCAGTGGCGGTGGCGGTGCGTCACGGGTGCCGCGGATCGCAGGCGACGTGACCGCCGGCCCTGCCTTTGTCAGCTGCGTGCTGGTGGGCTATGCGCCGTGCGTGGAGAAGCGCGCTTTTGATCTGCTCTGGCGCGGCTAGTCGTCGGGACCGCCTTATGGGGGTTCAACTCGGTTTTATGGGGGTTCAACTCGGTGGCAAGGTCATCTGGGCCGGGTTTACGGGGCTGCGGCTGCGGTGCGGGGACTGGCGAGCAGCAGCGGGAGGCTGTCACCGTGCTTCCCCGATGATTAAACGTTGTGCTGCGGCTGCCGCGGTCCGGCCCTGCGTGCGGCCCGATCCCGGCTCACCGCCCTCGTCGTTTCCGCAGGTCACATGCCGGTGCGCGCGCCTTCCCCACGCGGCGTGCGCCTTGTTCGGGTGCGGCCCGGCGTCAGCGAGCCGGTACCCGTACGGCGGGCGGCCGCCCAGGCACCGGCCCTGCTCGCGGGTCTGGACCATCATCGCGGTGCGGACCCGAATGCTGGTGCGGGTGACCTCCCGCTTGGACGACAGCCCCAGCTCGGTCATTGTCCTCTCATCCTGCTCGGATCTGAAGTCGACCCGGCCGCCGGCCTCCGGTGTCCACAGCTGCACGCCGTAATGCTCGAACAGCGGCGCCATCGTCGCGTACTGGCTGCCGTAGAACGCCCGCTCGTACTCCCCGATCACGATCGCGTCCCAGCCCCGGTCCGGATCAGCGAGTTGCGCGACCAGCGCGGCGGACTGCGGGCGGCGGGGCCAGGCCAGCTTTCGCGTATGCCCGACATCGAAGAACTCCGCCACGATCTGCCCGTGGCCGCGGACCAGCGCCTCGGCCTGCTCACGCTGCCGGGTCCGGGACGTCACCGGGTCCTGCCAGTCCTCGGTTGACACCCGCCCGTAGAACGCGAACCGCAGCCGCCCCGGCGCCGGGTCCCCGTCACGGCACCGGCCCGATCTCTGGACCCACTCCGCCAGCGCGCTCGCCGCAACCATTTACCGTTCCCCTCCGGCAAATTAGATTCACCTACGTGCAGGATTACGGAAAACACGCTGTGCTGTCACCCGGAATGCCAAAACCAGTGACATGCCAGGATAAGAACAGCTACGAAGGCAGGCCAATTCGCATTATTTTACATATAATGCTTCGGTTCTTCCTGTCGTGCGCCGACCGGGTGGCTGGCGCGCGGCGGAAGCGGAGGGTGGCCGCTTGCGGGATAGCTGGCTAGACGAGGGTAAGCAGGCCGCTTGTGACGTCCGCCCTGGCGAGGTCGTCGCGTTCGGCTGCGGTCAGCCAGCGGGCGCTGGATCCCTCGGGACGCTGCTCGACCCACATCATGTGTTCGACTGCCTCGGCGACGGCGTGCAGGTGGCTGACCACGGCGACCAGCTTGTCGCCGCCCGCCTCAGCTTGCAGCTCGCTGGAGCCCGGGCAGAGGTGCTTTGTCAAGCGCCGAACAGATCCACGCCGACAACTAAACAGGGCCTACGCAAATTACCCGATTAGTTTCACATATCCGGGCAAAACGGCCTGCCGTAGGGCGATACATGCCAGGAATGTCAGAGGCTGGTTGTACCGTCGTCCCGGACGGAGCATCGTTCGTACCGGGTTGGCTGGGGCTTGAATGGAGTTCACAATACGAGCTGGTGAGGAACCTGGGTCTTCACGGCAAGATGCCGACTCTTCCGCGCTCGCTTTCGAGCAGTACTTGGTGTGCCGCGCTGGTCGCTGCTACACGGCACGCCGTCTGCCCCTGAGCGGCATCTGCTCGCCGGCCTGCCTGCGGTGAGCGGGCGCGGGCCGGCCGAGACGCGTCGGCTGGGCGAGATCTCAACGGCGAATCCCACGCTTACGCTGCTGGGGGCCTACAGCCGGGACTGGGTGCTGCCCTTGTTCGCTGAGTACCTTGAGCCGGCTGAGGGATCGGTGTCGGCGGACTGGTTCCACGAGCGTGTCGCCGAGGCCTTGCAGGAAGCCCGGGAAGACAAGGAATGGCAGGGAGACCGGTCGCCGAGCGCACGGTGCGCGTGGTGGGTCAGGCAGCGGTGGCTGGAGACCGAGATGAGCGACTCCGGCGTCCGGTACCGCCTCTCCCCGTATTCGCTGCGGGCGCTGCGGTTCGTGCGGGAAATCGCCGAGGGCGACAGCACGGTGTCGGGAGCGCGGCTAGGCAGCATCGCGCACGCGGTACGGCGTCTGGCAGACATGACCAGCCCGGACCGGTTTGCGCAGGCTGACCGGATCGACGAGGAGATCGCCGAGCTGCAGCGGCGCAAGGAGGAGGTGCTCGCGGGCCGGGGCGGCACCGCGACGGTCGCGCAGCTGAGTGAGCAGCTGCGTGAGGTGCTCGTGATGACACGCAGCCTTCCGGCGGACTTCCGGCAGCTGCGGTCAATGGTCGAGGAGCGGCACAAGGTGATCGCTCGTGATGCTCTGGCCGAGATCCCGAAAGCCAACCTGGTCGAGTCGTACCTGCACGAGAACGACCTCCTTGCGAGCACCGCAGAGGGCGTCGCCTACCGGCGGTTCGCGCGGATGCTGTCCTCATCGGAGGAGTCCGCGACGATCCAGCGTGACCTGGATCAGATCATGGCGGCACCGTATGCGCGAGACCACATGACCCCGGCTCAGCGCCAGTCCCTGGAAGCTATGTTCTCGACGCTGATGAGTGCCGAGCTGGAGGTGCAGGAGGCCTACGTGCGCTGGACCGCGTCCTTGCGGCGCGTACTCACCAGGGCCGCGGACGGGCAGCACGCGCGGCTGCTGTCCCTGTCCTCGCTGGCGCTCGAAGCGGCGGCAGACTGGGTGGCCGCCGACCCGCATACTCGCGGCCGCGAGCTTGACGCCGACGTCCTCGGCGTTGGCGTGCTCGGGGTTCAGGATATTTCCCAGCTGCAGTTGTGGCGCGATACCGGCCCGCAGAACGTGAGGGTTTCGGTCGCTGCGAGCGGGAGCCAGCTGCCCGCCGCAGAGCGGGCCGCGCTGCGCTTGGCCGCAGGGACAAGCAATAAGGCCGTCGCCAGGCGCATCAACGAGCTCGTAGCCGGCCGTGGAGTGGTCACCGCTGCGGAGGTGTTCGAGCACACTCCGCCTGAGTTCCGGCGCCTGGGGTCGCTGGTGATGATGTTCGACCTGGCCGTTCAGTACGGCACGGTTGACCCGGAGGTTGCCGAGCAGGTGACGCTGAGCGGGAAGCGCGAGCGTGAACTGATTGTGCTGCTGCCGCACCTGACTTTTCACGAGCCCGTCCCGGTCCGCGCGGCGGTGAAGTTGTGAGCAGTTCGCGGCCAGGCGCCGACGACGAGGCCGGGTTCGCCGACGACGCCGACGTTGAGCACGAGCATCGGGACAACCTGGCCGGTGACCGGCTCCCCAGCCGGCCCGGCGGGCCCTGGTGTCCCTGCTCATGAACCGTTACATCTCCAGGACCCGGAATCGCGCCGCGTGGGAAGGGACCGTGGCCTACGAGAGCGACGTGCGTGCCCGCCTGGATGAGATGTACCTTGACCTGGTCCTCGACCGTGAGACTGAGGTCGCGTTCAAGCGGCAACAGGACGGTGACGACGTCCCGCGCATGCTGCGCCCGCGAGAAGGCCTTGACCAGAGATGCCTCGTTCGTTCTGATCTTCCTGCGGCGTGAGTACGCGTTCGCTGATCCTGACGACGGGCCGGTGGTGATCAGCCGCGACCAGATCAGTGAGTTCCTGCGCGCCTACCGCGAAGACGGGGACAGCGACGACGCCCGCTTCTCGCGCCGGGTCGACGCTGCGATCAACGCCCTCATCAGGCCCTGGCAGATCCTGGAACCTGATCCGGCCGTGGACTACCTGTTCACCATCTCCCCGGTGGTCGTCCCCCTCGTCGGCGTCGATGAGATGCACCGCCTTGAGGCAGCCTTCCGCCAGGCCGCCGCCGGGCCCGGGTCCTCGCCGTCACCGGATGGCAAGGGCAGCGGCAGTTCCCTCGTCGGCGACGAAGACGCAGATGATCACGGCAGGGAGGATCTGTGATGAACACCGGCCCGGCCTGGCAGTACCGCATCGAGCAGGTCCAGATCCTCAACTGGGGCGGCTACGCCGGCTTGCAGGTGATGTGGGCCGGGCGCACGAGCATGGCCATCCTCGGGCCGTCCGGCCGCGGCAAGTCCACCCTCCTGGACGCGATGGCGTCGGTGATCATGCCTAACCCGCAGGAGTTCAACCAGGCCGCCCGCGACGACAGGGGCCGCAAGCGCGAGCGCACGGTCTACACCTACGCTCGCGGGCTGACCGTCAGCCATCAGGACGACAATGGCCGATCCGCGACTCCCGCATACTTGCGCCCGCCCGGGGGGACGGCATTCATCAGCGGCGCCGCGATCACCTGGTCCACCGGCGCCGACAAGCGGGTGACCGCCTTCCGGCTGGCGTGGGTGGGCACCGATATCACCGACAACGCCTCGATCGGCAACAGCACGGTGTACGGATTCGTGCACGACGTCTTTGACCTGACACGACTGGACGGGCTGAAGCCGGCCCGATCAGGGACGGCCCCGCTGTCGGAAGCATCGATGCGCCACCTGATCAATCCTGCCCGCGGAGACCTTATCGATCACCGGCAGACCCGAATGCATGCGGCGCTGCGCCGCGCACTGCAGATGGGGCACACCGAGGAGTCTCAGCGCATGGCGATGCAGCTGCTGCGGCGCGCCCAGGCGTCGAAGGGGATTTTCTCGATCAACGACTTGTTCAAGGACTTCGTCCTGACCGAGCCGCGTGCCCTGGCGCGCTGGGACGTCACACTTGACCATTACCGGGAGGCCTCACGCCTGTATGACGAGTTCGAGCTGGCTAAGACCAAGACCGAGACGCTGAAGGACCTGCCGGTCGTGGCCGAGCAGTACCGGTCAGCGGGCCGGGACGCCTCCTGCAGGCGTGCCCTGGCCCAGCCGCCGGACTCAGGTGTCGCCCGGCTGCAAGTATGGCACGCGAGCAAGACCCGGGACTGGGCACACAGCTACGAGGAGGAAGTGCGCCTTGAGCTAGCCCAGGCCAAAGAGGACCTGCAGGGTGCTCAGGCACGCGCACGCCAGGCGGAAGACGCAGAGCGCAGCGCGCTCAACGCGCTCACAGCTTCCGGTGACGACCAGACAGGCCTGATCCGTGAGCAGATCGACCGAGCCCAGGAGAAGCAGCGCGGTATCCAGGCGCGCTGCGTCACCATGACTGCCCGGCTGAAAGCTTTCGGTCAGGTGCTGCCCAGCTCCAGTGGCGATCTGGAGCTGCTCCGGGTCGTCCTCGCACAGCAAGCATCTGAACATGCCGATGATCTCGGCCAGCTCTCCCAGGATCACGAGAAAAAGGTCGGCGAGAAAATGCGTCTCGCGGCGGCCATCCCGCAGCTGAAGGCAGAACTTGACCGGGTATCGAAGCAGGCCGGCAACATCCCCCACGATGCCGACCAACGGCGGCGGCTCATCGCCGACGGCGTCAGGATCCCGGTCGAACGTCTCCATTACATCGGGGAACTGCTGGACATCCCGCCCGAGCACCGCGGGTGGGAGCGGGCCATCTTGACGATCATCCGGCCCCTGGCCAGCGATCTGCTGGTGACCGCAGAGGACTTCCCGGCAGTACGGGCCTGGGTCAACAGCCATAACCTCGGCGGCGACATCACGCTGGTCCCCGGAGTCGCGGACCTGCCAGTGCACGCCCACAAGGCCGGGACAGTCGCCGCCATGCTGGAAATCACACCCGGACCCTACCAAGGGTGGCTCAGCGAGGAACTGGAGCGGTTCACCTACCTGTGCGTAGAAAAGGACACCGACCTTGACGGCCCGCACGTTGATGGCGTGCTGGGCCGGGTGACACGCGCCGGCATGCGCACCGCCCAGAACAGGCGCGTGATCAAGGCGGACGCCCCGCGGCGGTACCGGTGGGTCGGCGCGACAACAGCGCCCTGCGCGCCGATCTGGAGGATGAACTTGACGGCGTGCGGCGGCAGTTCGACGACGTCACGCGGCAGGTCCAGATCGCCCTCGGCCGTCTGCAGGCACAGCAGGGCCGCATCAATGAGCTGAACCGGCTCACGGATGACTTGTCGTGGGAGGATCTTGATCTGGAGCCGACCTCGCGGCGCCTGGCCGCGCTGGCCGGCGAGCTGGATAGCGCCGACAGTCCCGAACAGCGGGCACGCCGCGCCGCTTTCGACACCGCCCAGCAGAAACTCTTCGACGCAAGAAGTGCGGCCGAACAGGCCGGGCAGAACGCCGTACGGCTCAACCGGCTATGGGGAGCGGTCCTGAGGGTCCAGGATGCCGCGAACAACATCGTCGACGCGCACGAGCCGCTCACGGCGGACGAGCTGGCAGCAGCCGCGTCCCTGCCGTTCAAAGCACCTGCCCTGGACAAGATTGACCTTGGCGGCCGTGACGTGGACGAGAAGACCGATGCCGCTGTGCGGGCCAGTTGCCTGGACGCCGCCCGGGTCCTGGAAGACCAGATCCGGAACGATGACATCGCCCGCAGCAGCCACGAGCGTACTCTGCTGGCGACCATCCGCGCTTACCGCAATATCAACGACCGCACGCAACGGGAGATCGACGAGGCCATTGAATCACTGGCAGCCCTGGAGCAGATCTACCAGCAGCTGGTCACCGATGACCTGCCCCGCACCCGGGGGGACTGGCTGGGAAAGGTCGACGCCGACCTCAACCAGGGCCTGCGCGCCCTGCTGCAGCAGATTGACGTCGACCGGGGAGAGATCACCCGCGGCCTGGACCCGATCAACGCCGTCCTGGCCGGAGTGCCGTTCCGGCACGACTCGCAGCTGGCCATTGAGCCGGTCGACCATCCCAGCAGCAGCCTGCAGGAGTTCCGGAAGGTCGTGCTGGCCTTTACCCGGGACAACCCGCTGGGGGAGGACCTGTTCAACGACGAGGCCCAGGTCGAGGCCTCTTTCAGGCGGCTGCGCAAGAGCCTAGAGCGGCTGACTGACCCCTCCCGGGCCGGAGAGTCCTGGCGGCGGAGCGTGTTCGACTCTCGTGAGCACGTCACGTTCCGCGCCATCGAGACACCCAGCTCGGGCAAGCCAGTTGTTCATGAAGGGGTGTCCGGGATGAGCGGCGGGGAAGGGCAAGAGCTGATCGCGTTCATCCTCGGCGCCGCGCTGCGCTACCGCCTCGGCGAGGGCGGACAGGCACCGCCCACATACGGCTGTGTCGTGCTGGACGAGGGATTCGTCAAAGCTGACAGCGACTACACCGGACGCGCACTGCGGGCTTTGCAGGAGCTGGGGTTCCAGCTGATTATCGGCGCCCCTCGTGAGAAGGCCACGGCGTTCGAGGACTTCGTCGACCTGGTTGCCTACATCAGCACCGACCCGGACAACCCCGACGGCGTGCGGATCTATTCGATGACCATCCAGGAAGCGCTTCAGCTCGACCAGGACGCGGCATGATGCGCGGACCCGAGCACGTCCCGCAGAGAGCGCAGGCCCGGTACCGCGGCATCTGGCGTGATGCGCTCCTGGGCGCCGACTCGGGCGCGTACGCCGTGACACTCGATCCTCCATCCGCCTCCGCGATCACTGCCCGCGCCGCCGATGTCTCCGCGTGGCTGATCGGCTGGCGGCAATGGGCCGCCCAGCACCCCGGCGTTACCCTGCGCGACAAGAAAATCCATACCAAGTTCGGTGACCAGCCCGTCTACACCCACCTCGACATCCCGGACACTCTTACACTGGCCAGCCTCAACACGGACACCGCTGCCCACTGGCAGCGCGCCCGCGACCGATGGGACCAGCTGAGCCGCCATCACCCCGGGCAGGCGGTGCAGCCCTGGCTCGCCCGCATTGTCGACCTCGACGACTACGACTTCACCACCTTGCTCGCCGCAACCACCTGGTTCCGGGCCAATCCGCGCTCCGGGCTGACCGTGCGAAGCGTGCCCGTCCCCGGCATGCACACCAAATGGCTAGCCCGGCACCGCAGCATGGTCATCGCCTGCCTCGGCACCCTCACCGACCCCGGCGAATCCGCTGAGCCGCCCGAGGACCCCGACCCCGCCGACATCCCCGACGGCGACCTGGACGCGCTCGGGCTGCGGCCGCTTCCCCGCGAGATCAGCATCGTCATCGCCGATCCTGTCCTGCGCGCTGCCACCGGCGGCTTGCGGCAGATCACCGCCCCCGTAAACGAGCTCGCCGCGCTGCAGATCCAGCCCGACACGATCCTGATCGTGGAGAACAAGGAACCAGCGGTCACCTGGAGCGACACAGCCGGGCTGGTTGTCATCCACTCCCTGGGCAATCATCTCGACGTCCTCAGCCTCCTGCCCTGGATCTGTCCCGACAGCTGCTGGTACTGGGGAGACCTCGACCGGCACGGCTTCACTCTCCTCTCCCGCGCCCGCACCATGATCCCGCAGCTCGAATCACTGCTCATGACGCCAGGCGACATCGAGACCTACCGGCCGCTGAGCGTCGAGGAAAAACTCGACCGGTACGACCAGCCCGACTCGACGCTGACCCCGCCGGAAGCCCGCGCGCTGGCTGCTCTCCAGCTCACCGGCGGAAAGTATCTGCGCACCGAACAAGAGCGAATTGCCGTCATTGACGCTGAGCGTGCCCTTGAACAGGCCCGGAATCTCGTGCGGCCCAATGTCACCGGCACCTCGCACTGAGTGACAGGATGCCGGACCTGGATTTTGGCACTAGCGGCCTCTCCGCCCTTCGCGGCTTACGAACCCTTCGCCGACAGGCCGCTCCATGTCGATTCCACGGCAGTTAGGCTGCCTCCGGCGCCCGGAGTACGACAGGACCGGCGCGATTCGCGGTTGGCTTGGCCCGCAGTGTTTACCGTGTTCGGCTGTACGACATCGGACTGGCAAGCGTTGAACGGCAAACCGCTGCGGTACTCCGGGGACAGTGCGTCCAGTCTGACAGGAAGTTGTTCACCAGCTCGGGGTCCTGCTGATCCTTGCAGCGCACTTGTGGTCATGACCGCCTGCGTCGCCGGCGGTAGCCAGCCGGTCGCTCGCCGATCTCTTCTCCGGCCTGCAGTCGCTCGACGTTCCACGCGAGCTGCGTCGCGGTCGCTGCGGGGACGCCCGTCGGGACTGTCACGTGGTCAAGAGCCTTGGCGAAGTCGGCCAGGGTGGCGGTGACGATCTGCTCCGGTTCGCCGGTGCCGAGCGCGTTCCAGTGCTCGGCCTCGCGGATGAGGTGCGCGGCGCTGATGCGCCGGTGGTCGAAGCTGCTGTCGATGGCGAGCGCGAGGTTGTAGTCGATCCGGTCGTCCTGGAAGAGGTTCGGGACGGCGTCGTAGACGTCGGCGAGCACGCTGCGGCCGGGAAGGTGCAATATGGCCAGGTTCTTCGCATGCGCGTCGTTGTCGCCTAGGAGCACGGTGAACGTGAGCCTGCGCAGGAAGTCGGCAACTGGCCGCCCTTCCCCCTGAAGCGAGCCAAGGAGCTCGGCGATCCGGTATGCGCTCGGGCGACGAGAGTCACGCGGCGCACTAGGGTCCTGGAATTTCGCATGGTCATCGACCCAGTCCAGGCCCAGTGCCTGCGCGGCGTCCTCCTGATGGACCAAGGTGACCGTCTGGCCGTCGACAGCCCGGTCGTAGCGCTCGATGACCAGATACTGGCGGACACCTGTGCCGACGAGCTCCGTACCGTAATGCGCGAGCCCGAGCTCGGCGGCCAGCGCATGGCCGTAGTGCTCCCTGGCCAGCCCGTCGGGACGTCCCGGAAGCCTCGGCTTGAGGATATGGGTAGAGTGCGCGCGGCCGCGGGGAAGGTACCAGTCACCGCCGAACCGGGCGAGCAGCACCTTGGGCTGCAGGCCAGCAAGCATGGATCGGCTCTGATCATCAGAGCCGAGATCGCCGTCATTCGCGGCCCGCCGCAGGCGCCTGATGATCTCGCCGTCACTGATCGGCTCGTAGGTCGGCTGGGTCCGGCTTGCGGTGTCCGGGTCGGTTACCGTCACGGCGCCGGCGATCGAACTGCCGAACTCGCGCAGTATCGCGTACAGGTCTGCCGGGCTGCTGATGCCTCGCCGCTGGGTGAGCCGCTCACGCTGGCGGCCTTCGAGCGCGTATCCCCCGAAGAAGCTGCTCGCCGCACCCGGCGGCGCCTTCAGCAGGACAGACCCGAACAACTCCGTCAGCGTGACAGGCCCGGGGGTGTACCCGCCAGCCCACTCAAACTCGATGCGCTCCCGCCGGGAGCCGCGGGCAATCCAGCCGATCTGCTCGCCATGCAGACGGACCTCCAGCCTGTCAGCCATCAGAGCGGCCATCCCCGGCGGCAGGGTCACCGGCATCGAATGTCACGCTGAGAGTGATGCCTAGCGATTTCAGCGTGCGCAGCAGACGCGTGATATACACCGTGCTCCGGCCGGCTTCCAGCCGGTAGAGGTAGAACCGGTCGTAGGCGTTTGCCTGCGCGAGCTCCTCCTGCGAGATGCCACGGGCCTCGCGCACGGCGCGGATTGCGTCGCCGATGTCGCGCGGCTTACGCACCTCGATCGTCCTACGGGCCATGACCACCCCCAAGTATACGTGAGCAAATCCTCACATCGCATGACGTGAGAATATCTCCACATCCCGTGCTGTGCGAAAATCCCCACACCGCAGCCTTCATATCAAGTCAGCTCCACTGCACGGGCGTATCCCAGATGTGCACGCCGCTGAGTCGCTGCGCCAAGCTGGACCAGACGTCCGCAGCACGGGACCTCATGCTCATGGTGACGGAACGTCACACTTGATTAGGCGACCTTGAGAGCATCGATAACAGAACTCCCTGCCGATTCCGTGCGGCCAGTATCTGGGACCACCAAGCGGAGGGCTGCGCACAGATCATCCATTCCTTGCGACATGAGGTCGCACGTTGTGAGTGAGTACGTCGAAGGAGGCTGGCTGATGCCAGGGACGTAATCCAGGCAGTGTCCGGGCCTGTCCCCGCCTTGACGTGCGTTGCCGGGCCCTGCCCGGCTGGGTGCGAAGCTCAGGGAAAGCCCGGGGACCCCGTTCCGCCCGGGGTCACAGGTGAGGCGAAGGCTGGTGTGGGGTGAATGACAGTGAACCCTTGCTGATGCCTCGTCAATGATGCGTCCCGGGGCGGGTTGCAGTCCGGGGCGGCAGGGGCAGGCCGTTGAGATGCGGCAGGCGGCGACCGGGACGAATGCCGGTCGTGCGGACACCGCCGCCCCCGGGGTACAGAGGGCACCCGAGCCAGCCGGGTCTCACGCGTGCGGAACATGGAAACCCCGCTCGGGTCCGCGCCGCCTGCGGCGCGGTAGGCCGATCGTAAGAGGGGCGGAATCCCCGGGCGGGACAGGATGCCCCGGGAAGCGACGGCCGGCGGCCGGAAGGCAGCAGGACACCCGCGCCGTTTAACCCGGTTCTCCCGCCGGGGCGCTGCATAACTGGCCGGTCATGGCGGCCAACTCGCGGCCCGTTTCGGTCATCAGGGCTCCCGCTCAGTCGGTTCGAGGATGGCGTGCAGGTCGTGTCTGAGGCGGCTGAGCTCGCTGGCGGCCGTCTTTCTGGTGGCGGGGACGTCGTTGAGTTCTCCGGCAGGGAGGACGACCTGAAGGTAGATCTTGAGTTTCGGCTCGGTCCCGCTGGGTCGGACGACCACGCGGGCGCGTTCTGCGCTACGCCAGATCAGCACATCGCCGCGGGGCAGTTCCAGCGTTGCCTCGTGACCGCCGGCGGTTCGGTGGATCCCGGTCGCGGTGTCATCGATCTCGGTCACGAGATGGCCGGGCAGTTCGGCTGGCGGCGAGGAGCGCAGCGCTGTCATGATCCGGCTGATTCGCTCCGTTCCGGCCCCTCCGGGCAGCTCGAGGGAAAATTGGCCGGCGGCGTGGAGCCCGAAGCGGCGAGCGATGCCGTCGAGCCGGCCGGCGATAGTCCGTCCCTGGCGTTTTGTTTCTGCGGCGATCCCTGCCACGACCAAAGCAGCGCAGATGCCGTCCTTGTCGCGCACGACGTTGCTGACTGCCCAGCCGATCGCCTCCTCGCAGCCGAAAAGGAAGCGGAGATCAGGCCGAGCGGCCGTCTCGTGCATGATCCATTTGAAGCCGGCGAGCGTCTCGCTGTCGCTCCGGCGGCATGAGCGAGCTGGCGGAGCAGGCCGGACGACACGACGGTGGCGGCGACCTGGGCGTGCTAGCCGGTCCGTGGCCCGGGCGAGCAGGTAGTCGCCGATGAGCAGTGCGGCTGCGGCATCGTCATCGCAGCGGGACGCTGAGATCGCAGACCAGGGTGCCGGGGGTGGCGGTCCGCTGATCAGCGATCAGGACCTGGCGCAGCGCTCCCGCCGGCTCGCGCCGCCGTTCACGCATCCAGGCTTCGAGCGCGTCGGCCGCCGGCGCCAGCGCGGGCCAGCCCATGTCCTTCCTGGCAAGCCGGATGAAGACCTCATCGTGGGCCGGCTCCACCCGGAGCTGAACGTCTGCCATCGCCGCAGCCGTGTCTACGGCGCCGCCGGGGGCCACCGGCCGGCATAGTTCCACCGGGCCGTCGCTATCGTCGCTGACCTCGCCGTAGAACACGAGGAAGGGGCAGCCGGCGATGCCCTCCACGCCAGGACCGGCTGACCGCAGCCGGGCGAAGGCGTCGCCGAAGAAGGCGTCCGTCTGGTCTGCGTGCAGGTGGCGGCTGATGGAAAGGAGCGTGCGCCCGGAGATGACGCGGGTCTGGACGTCGTACCGTGCCATGTCGGCTCCCGTGAGTTTCGCCTGGATGTAGCAGACCAGGACCCGGCGGTCCGCCATCACCGACTCGACGCCGGCCCAGTAGCTTCCGACCGCTTCCGCCGCTTCGCCGGGCGGTTTCGCCGCGATGCCCGCGATGACCGGCAGCGGCATGTCGAGGCGCCGCAGCAGCGCGACGAGCCGGGCGCTGGCCACCTGGTCCTCGCTGTAGAAGCGATAGCCGCTGACGGGATCGGTCCGCACCGGCGGCAGCAACCCGAGCCGGCCGTAAAGGCGCAGCGCCTTGGGGGACAGCCGGGTCCGCCCGGCGAACGCACCGATTGTCATCAGCTCCATCAGTCTCCTCCAGCGCCGGGCGCCTTCCCGGCCCCACGAACATGCGGCTTGCCCCAAGGGAAAGGTCAAGTAGCCTGAGCCAGCTCCGGCCCTCCGCCAGAACAATCCACAGGAACCAGCTGCGTCAAGATGCCGTCGACCTCGCAAACGGCACCTAACGGCG
>CAWCUJ010000033.1:0-8801 GCA_963798675.1 uncultured Actinomycetes bacterium
TCAGTTGGCCGCAGCAGCCCCGGTCAGCCGTCGTGCCTGCACCCCCGGACCCGGCCCTGTAACACCAGCACGCGAGCCGGCCCGCGGCTGTCAACGCCGACCATTTTTCACTCGATGCCGACAGCCGCCCGAAGACCGGCTGCCGCCGGCTATCCGCTGGCCTGCCAGCCATCCCGTTACCCCCCGGCCAGGCCGGGAATGACCCACCGTGACGGACAGAACATGTGCCGACGGATCAAAAGCACCCATAACGCCGAGTCGGTGCGGCTGAGAACTGTTCGGACCGGGCGGGTGGCCGCACGCAGATAACCCCGTTATGGACAGTCATGCCTCGCCACGTGCCACTCAAGGCCACGTACCGGTTAATGGGGCTGTCAAATTACAGTCCCCCCAAGAGTCCCGGAGCTTCTGGGTTCGGGGTCTTTCGGCTGCTGGGGGCTTGCTGGCTGTTGCGTGCATCGCCCGCCGCACGCCCGCCCCCAGCGGCGGCTGGTTGCCGAGGCATCAGAGAAGGGACGGGTCGGCGAGAGCTTGGGCGGTGACGTCGGGGACATAGGCCGCCAGCGCGGCGACGAGGGCTCGAATGTCGCAGAGGGCTTCGGAGGTGAGTGGAGCGGTGCGGGCGACGTCAAGCTCGTTGGCGATGGTGAGGAGAGCGAAGTCGGACAGGTCGGTGGCGGCCAGGGCGACGACCTCGCCGGTGAAGCGGTCGGTGAGCGGGAGCGGCGTCGCGCCGAGGCCGGCGTAGGTCTTGGTCCGGTCGCAGGCGTCGTAGAGGTAGACGAGGGCCTCGGCCTCGTCGCCGATCGCCGCCTGCAGGCGGGCTCGCCGGTCGAGCGGCAGCAGCGCGTGCGGGAAGCCGTCGGTGCCGTAGGTGGCGTGGCAGAGCGCGGCGAGGCGTACACGCCGGCCCCCACCCCAGCTCACCACCAGCTCGCGCACCCGCTGGAGGTGGGCCAGGAGGTTCCCGCCGGGATGGCCGGCCTCCCCTGCGCCGAGATCGCGCAGGAGCGCCAGCGCCAGCCACTCGGTGGTGACGGCGGCGATGGTCTTGGCCAACTCCGCCGGCTGGTCCCGGGCGATGAGGTGTCCGGCACCGCAGATGCGGATGACCGTGGCCTGCGGAGCCAGGTGCAGCAACTGGTCGACGTCGGCGGCGGTGACGGCCGACCCGCTGCCGCCGCGGACGAGCAGGACGGGCAGGTCGAGCTCCGCGGTGACCTGCCGCAGCCGTGGAACCTGGGCGAGGATGTCCTCGACGATCTCGGTGTGGGCGTCGAGCAAACCCCCGGCGGCGAGGAAGCGGCGGACCCGGGGGCGCTCGAGGTTGGGTACGACGTCTACCAGCACCAGGCCCGCGACCCTCGTCCGCACCGCCGGATCGCCGAGGGCGGCGATGGCGGCGAGCCCGCCCAGCGAGACGCCGACGACCACGCATCCCGGTGGCTCGGCGTGGAGCATGGCGGCGACGTCGGCTGCGCAGGGCGCGAGCGCCTGCTGCGAGCCGCCGCTGTCACCATGACCGCGCTGATCGAAGGCCACGCACCGGAACCCGGCATCGACGAGGACGTCGATGACCGGCGTCCACACCTGACGACGCTCACCACCGGCGTGGAGCAGCAGAACGGTCGGCCCGACGCCGGCCTCCTCCCCTCGCAGGAGGACATCAGGGCGAGCGATGCGCCGCGCCCGGTGGACGGTGGGGTCGATCATGGCGGCGGGCTCCCTTACCTTGTGGTGTCAAGGTAAGACGGTAGGATCTCCTGCCTTGGCCTGTCAAGGTAAGGTCGCTGGCGTGACACGTTCGCGTGCGCGCCGTCCTCCCGACGAGGCGCGGCGCCTGATCCTGGATGCGGCCGAGAGGCTCCTGGCCGAGGGTGGCGTGGCCGCCGTGCAGGTCCGGGCCATCGCCACCCGCGTCGGCATGACCGATGCGGGGGTCAACCACCACTTCGGAACCCGTGACCGCCTCCTGGAAGCTCTGCTGCGCCACGGCGGCCGGAAGATCCGGGCTGGGGTGGAAGAGGTGCTGGCTTCCTGGCTCGGCCGTGGCGCCGATCTCGGTGCGCTGGTCGAGGCCTTGGCAGTCTTCTACCGCCGGGGCTACGGCGAACTGGCCGTGGCACTCCACGCCGCCGGGTGGCGGGACGAGGGATCGGGGATGCTCGACCCGGTCGTCGACACGCTCCACGCCCTGCGACCCGACGCCGCCGACATCCGTGTCGAGGACACCCGGCTCGCCGTCGCCGCTCTCCACCAGGCCCTCGCCACCGAGCCCCTGTACGGCCCGGCGTTCCGCCGCAGCGCCGGCCTCACTGGCGCTGCGGCCACCGCCCCCGCCCCCCAGCTCCGCTGGTGGACCACCCACCTCACCCGCACCCTAGGCCTCCAGTAGCATGCCCGGCGTCAAGCGGTCCCAGCTAACGGAAGGCCAGAGCGCGAATCCGCTGCTCCAGCAGGTAGTGGAAGATGATCTTGAATTTGGTGGAATCGGCGTCCTACTAGGGCCTGCGCCGCCGCTGGTCAGGGAGTTTCGCCGGTAGCCCCCAGCTACGACCTGGACGACGATGAGTGGATCAACAACGTTCCCACCGGGCCCGGCATCTACCTGCTCTACACACCCGGCCACTTCTTCACACTCCCAGGCGGAGGAACCTCAGTCCTCTACATCGGCGAGGGCACAAGCAGTCAAGGCCTCCGACGTCGGCTACGCGAACACACCGCAAATCCACCCAGGGGACCCGCGACGAGGTCTACGACCGAGGCTACGGTGTCCCGCGCCTCTGAGGATGGCCCTGTGGAGCGGGGGTAGCGTCATCTGGCGGTGTCCACGGGGTCCGGCGGCGGGGCGTGCTCGTGGACGGCGTCACCGTGGCCATGAGCGTGCCGGGCTCGTGTCGCGGCTGGCTGCGGGGCGGGCCGGGCGCGGTGCCGCGTGGTCATGGTGCCGGTTTGCGGCAGAGTTCGCGATACGGGCTGCGGGTCGGGCGGCGGGGGGTGCATGCTGCAACACGAGTGCCCCCTGGCCCGGGCCGCCGGTGCCGGGGAGGCTGGGGTTCATGACCGAGACGACCGGGAAGACCTGCCTGCCGTGCTGCTGTGCCTGGATGCCGATGCGGTGGCCGCTGACCTGGCGGCCGGGACGCTGGCGTGCCCGTCATGCCAGGCCGGCCGACTGGCCCGGTGGGGATACGGCCGGGAACGGGCGGTCCGGCTGCGCGGCGGCCGCACCACGCGGCTGCGGCCGCGGCGGGCGCGGTGCCGGTCCTGCCGCCGGACCCGCATCTTGCTGCCGTCCTGGTGCGCGCCGACGCCGCTCGGCGGCGCCGATCAGCCCCGCCGCGCCGTCGGAGATGACCAGCAGCGGGCAGGCCAGGCCGCGCTCGCCCAGGTCGCGCAGGAATCCGTCCCACGCGTCATCCGACTCGCCGGCCGCCGCGTCCAGGCCGATGAACGCCGGCTTGCCCTCGGTGGTGATCCCCCAGTCGGCCAGCACCGGCTCGGCCGCGGCGTTGGCATGGTACTTGAAGAAGCTGGCGTCCAGGAACAGGTAGCCTAGCTCGACGCCGTCCAGCCGTCGGTCACGCCACGCCTCTTACTGCGCCTAGATCTCCTCGCAGATCCGCGACACCGTCGACTTGCTGACCGCCGCGTCCGGGCCGAGCGCCTCGGCCAGGCCGGTTCTACGTCCCTAGCGGACAGCCCGCGGACGAACCCGGCGATGACCAGGGCCTCCAGCGCGTTGGTCTTAGTCACCCCGGTGCCGAACAGGGCCGAGGCGAACTTCTCTGTCGTGCCGCGCAGCTTCGGCCGCTGCAACGTGACCGGCCCGGACGTGGTCTTCACCGTCACCGGGCAGTAGCCGTTGCGCATGCCGCCGCGAGCCGTCTCGCTGCTGGCGGCGCGCTCATACCGGTCCCGGCCCAGGAACGCGGTGACCTCGGCCTCCAGCGCCGACTGCAGCAGCAACTGCGTACCTAGCCGCGCGACCTGCTCGATCGCCGCCGCCAGATCGGTGCCGCCATGAACCAGCGCATCGATATCGGCGCGAAGCCGCTCGGTGGGGGATACTCGTGGGGACACGGGCGTAGCTCCTTCCTCCAAGACTTGGCTGGTCTCGAGGGGAACCTACGCCCATGTCATTTACACCGCAGCCGAGACGTGACCGTCAGATCGACACGTAGTGTCTGGGGTCCCCTGATCCGCAGCTGAGATGACCTGCCAGGTGATCATCCGGACTCAGCCGCCAGGATGACCGCGATGCCGCTGGCAGGCCCGTATCGGGATCGCCGTTCTGAGGACGCGGAGCCCTGTCGGCCCGGCGACGCGAACGTTCGCCGGTAGGCGGCGGGCGTCAGTCCGACGCGGCGGGTGAACAGGCGCCGGAAGGTTCCGGGGTCGGAGTACCCGACGGTGAGCATCGCATCCTGCGCGCTCAACCCAGCCTCGAGCACGCGCTTGGCCCGCGCGACCCGGAGCTCTTGAAGGTGCTCCAGGGGTGACTGGTCGCACGCGCGGGCGAAGCGGCGCAGCACGGTGCGGGTGCTGACGTGGAACGCGGCGGCAAGCCGGCCGAGGTCGTAGGGGTCCGCGAGCCGGGCGGCCAGCCAGCGTTTGACGTCTTCGGCGAACTCGTCCGGCGGGGTGCGCTGGACGGGGTCGATGTAGGGCGCCTGGCTGGTCCGGTTGTCCGGCACGAGGGTCACCCGTGCGGTGCGCCGGGCGGTCGCCTCGCCGGCGTGCCCGGCGGATGAGCTCCATGGCCAGGTCGTGGGAGGCACTGAACGCCGCAGCTGTCGTGACCGGCCCGTCGGTGACGATCATCCGGTCCGCTTGGAGGTGAACCGACGGGTAGCGTCGCGCGAAGGCCGGTGCGAACAGCCAGGTTGTCGTCGCCCGCCGGCCGTCCAGCACTGCGGCTTCGGCGAGCAGGAACGCCCCGCCACAAGCCGACGCCAGCCGGCCCCGCCTCGGGCGAGCCGTCGGATCAGCCGCAGCTCGGGAGCCAGCCCGGCCAGGATCGCGTCGAGATCGGCCCCGGGCACGAGATCGAACCCGGGCACGACGAGAAGGTCGCAGCCGACCGGCGCGGTTGTCGAGGTGATCACGACACCCCCGGCGGCGGTGACCGAACGATCGGGCCGGGCCACGACGACGCCCGGCTGGAACGGCTGGGGCCGGCCCGCCGCGCCGGCCACCCGATTGGCCACCAGCAGCAGGTCGTGGACCGCCAGGGTGCCCACGCCGAAGCAGCCCGGGTAGGCCAGTACGCCCACCCGAAGCGGATCGGCCGGTGTCCCGTGGATCGGTGTCGCGTCGATGGCGAGAATGCTACCTAATCGGGGCGATAACGCCACTCGCCCGTGCGGCCTCCGGTGCCGGATAGTCCTGGTATGAGGATCCGGCCCCGCTATGGAACAGACCCGCTCATCGCCTATGAGGGTGACCCCGCCGCCGTGGCCGCGCCCGCGGTCAGGCAGCGGCTCCGGCTTGCCCAGACTCTCGCCGGGTTCGGCTCCCAGCAGTGGCAGGCTCCGAGCCGGTGCGCAAGATGGACGAACCGCGACGTCGTCGTGCACCTCGCGTCGGCCAACCGGTTCTGGGTCCACTCGATCAGCCAGGCTCGCCGTGGCACGCCGTCCCAGGTGCTCGCGGCCTTCGATCCGGTGGCCACCCCCGCGGGCCTGGTCGCGGCCGCGGGGAACCCGCCTCCCGCGGAGGTCCTGGATGCCTACGTCAAGTCGGCCCGCACGCTGGCGGACCTGCTCGGCTCCCTTACCAGCGGCGAGTGGACGATGCTCGGCGAGAGCCCGCTCGGCCACGTGAGCGTCTCGGCCATCGTGCGCCACGCCCTGTGGGACGCCTGGGTCCACGAACGCGACATCACGCTCGGGGTAGGCCTCGTGCCCGCGGTCGAGGCCGACGAGGTCGACGCGGCACTGCGCTGCGCAGCGGCCCTCGGCCCGGCCTTCGGGATCCTCCTCGGCGACCTCGGCGATCAACGGCTCGCGGCGACCGTGACGACCCAGGACCCGGCCATAGGTTTCACCATCAACGTCGACCGGGCAGTCCGGGTCACCGCGGACATCGCACCGGCGGTCCCCGTCGCCGTCCACGGCTGCGCCCTCGACGTGCTCGAGGGGCTCAGCCTGCGAGCCCCGCTCCACCTCGAACCCGAATGGCAGTGGCTGACAGCCGGCCTCACACACTCCTTCGAGGCCCGCCCACCCGAACCCCGAGCCCAGCCCTAAGCCACAGCACCGGTGGATCCGGTCTGGCCAGGGCGCACACCGGGTGGCTGGCGGCACGAATCCCCAATGCGCGTTGAGTGCATAACAGCCCGATCTGCGCGGCCGGAGCGGCCACGGCGACCACCAAGATCGCCGATCATGTCGGCGGCTCGGTGAGCGTTCTCCCTGACCCTCCCAGTCACTCAGTGTGATGTACCGGTGATGAGCCTCTGGGTCAGCCTCAGGAGGGTCCTGCACGGCTGGCTCCGTTGAGGCCTGTGCTGGCCACTGCCCGAGGTGCTCGTCGATGCGGCGCCCAGCCGCGGAGACGACTGCATCAGGCTGGACCTAACGCCCGATATGCGGCATGACCGGACGTTCATCCCGAGGTGGGTGCTGCATAGACATGCAGTCGAGCCGATGGTGCATTGGCTATGACCGGGCCGCCAACGACGCGAGGCCCCGCTGGATAAACGCGCGCCGACCCGCCGTTCGGCGCTCATCCTCTGGCCTTCATGATGCCCTCGCGGAGTGTTCGAGATCGGACATTATGGGCGGGTGCTGCGCTACGTACTGTTGCGCGACGCCCTTCGGAACCTCAGTCTTGAGCCCTCGGCAGGATATCGTGCGGTGAATCATCTGGGCCTCACGGGATCGGATCCGCTGCAAGGATGACGGCCGTGCGCCGCTACGAGGCGAGTATGTACGACAGCAGCCGCTGGGACGGCTTCGAGCTCCGCCCCGGCGACATCATCATCAGCACCCCGCCAAAGTGCGGGACGACGTGGACGCAGATGATCTGCGCCCTGCTCATACTGCAGGAACCGGAGCTCCCGCTCCCGCTGGACACGCTCTCGCCGTGGATCGACATGGTGACTCGCGCCCGCACAGACGTGTTCGCGGACCTGGAAGCCCAGACGCACCGCCGGTTCATCAAGACCCACACGCCGCTCGACGGGATACCCAGCGATCCGACGGTCACGTACATCTGCGTCGGGCGGGACCCGCGCGACGTGGGGCTGTCGATGGACCACCATATCGGCAACACCGACATCGGCGCGTTCCTCAGCCAGCGCGAGCGGGCGGCCGCGATCGACGGTATCGAGCTCGGGCCATTGCGGCCACCGCGGCCGCGCCCCGGCGGCGGGCGGGACCGCTTCTGGCAGTGGGCCGACGACGAGACGCCGTCGACGCAGGTCGGGTCGTCGCTGCGGCGCACTGTAGAGCACCTGCAGACGTTCCGGGACGCCGCCGGCGATCTCGACGTCGTGTATGTGCACTACGACGACCTCAAGGCCGACCTGGAGGGGCAGATGCGGCAGATGGCCGCGCGCCTCGGCATCGACGTCGGCGAGCACCGATGGCCCCGCCTGGTCCAGGCGGCGACGTTCGAGTCGATGCGCAGCAGGGCCGGCACGACCGTCCCCGGCGGCGGTCCGGAGCACTGGATCGATCCCGCCGCGTTCTTCAGCCGCGGCACGAGCGGCCAGTGGCGCGACCTCCTCGACGACGCCGACCTCGCCCGGTACGCCGCGCGCGTGCGGGCGCTCGCGTCCGGCAACCTCGTCGAGTGGGTGCATCGCGAGCCGATCGACTGAGATCCCCGTCCGGCGGTATACCCGCACTACCCAAAGCTGATCGTCAGCGCCGACCGCCGCCCGTAACTGCCGATCCGCGCTCGGGACCAACATCAGGGGTCTGCGCCTCAACCGACGCCGGATTCGGCGATCTGGCCCACCCGAGGGTGGGGTACCAGCGCCCAGCCACGTACCTCTCACGGCATTGCTGATCACGAATGGAGATGCTGGCCTCTGCATAAGAATGCGATGCCGGAACTCGCTCACATCGGCATGTGGGTGAGACGTGGGGCAGTGCGCCGCGGGCTGAATTGCTGACGGCGCACGGCGATCGCTGGCGGCGGCCCGGGCGAGGCGGTCCCGGGCTGGCGCCTCCGTTTAACCGGTTATGGCTTGTGTCACGGCCGGTCGGTCATGATGCGGTCGTAGGTGCGGCGGGCGCGGGCGCTGCGGGCGCTGGCGCCGTAGCGGCGCAGCATCTGCGGGGAGGACCAGCCGTTGAGTTCCATCAGGTCCCCCTCCGCCCCGCCGCGGTCCAGCCAGGTGTGGCTGAAATGGTGCCGGAACCGGTGCGTCCAGGCATCCACCCCGGCCTGCCGGCCGCGGCGGGCGATCATCTGGTAGATCCCGTTCGCGGTCATCGGCCCCCGGTTGTTCACCCCCAGCCACAGCTGCGGCCGGTGCGCCTGCTCATGCCTGGACCGGGCCCGGAGGTACCGGTCCAGGGCGCGGGCGGCCTCATGCCCGATCCGGACCACCCGCGGCCTGCCGCCCTTGCCGCGGACGGTGATCTCCCGCCGCCACAGGTCGACATCACCGCGCCGCGGGTCGTGCGGGTCGTAGCGGATCCCGGCCAGCTCACCCGCGCGGATCCCGGTCGCCGTGAGCACCGCGATGATCGCGGTGTCACGCCGCTGGGCGAAGCTGCGGCCCTGGCAGGTTTTCTCCAGGGCTGATAGTTCTTCGCTGGTGAACACCGGCACCAGCTTCTCGG
>CAWCUJ010000034.1:0-168758 GCA_963798675.1 uncultured Actinomycetes bacterium
GCTGCGCGAGGCGGTCCGGGAGTTCCTCGCGGCCAAGTCCGGCGAGAGTGCCGTCCGCGCCGCGATGAGGCGGGCAGGGGAGGTGGGTGGGGGGTACGACCCGGCGGTGTGGGACCAGATGGCCCGCCAGCTCAGGCTGCCGGGGCTGGCGTTGCCCGGCGAGTACGGCGGTGACGGGTTCGGCCTCACCGAGCTCGAGGTGGTGCTGGAGGAGATGGGGGCCGCGCTGCTGTGCTCGCCCTTCTTCGCCACCGTGGTGCTCGCCGCCCAGGCGCTGCTCGCCTCGGCGGACGAGGCGGCCTGCGCCCGGTACCTGCCAGGGATCGCCGCCGGGCGGACCATCGCCACGCTGGCCGCGGCCGAAGGCAACGCGTCGTGGGACCCGGCCATGGTCGCGGCCCGGGCCTCGCGCACTGCGGAGGGCTGGGCGCTGAGCGGGAAGAAGAGCTTCGTCATCGACGGGGCGATCGCGGACCTGGTGCTAGTCGTGGCGCGCAGCACCGCCGGGCCGGGCCTGTTCGCGGTGAACCGCGGGGCGCCCGGGCTGCGCGCCGACCCGATGACCACGCTCGATCCCACTAGGCCAATGGCGACCCTGACCTTCGACCAGGTGCCCGCGGTGCTCGTCGGCGCCGAAGGCCAGGCGGGCCGGCTGATGAGCCGGGTCCTCGACCTGGCCTGCGTGGCGCTGGCCGCCGAACAGGCCGGCGGTGCCCGCAGGTGCCTGGAGATGAGCGCCCGGTACGCCGGGACCCGGTTCCAGTTCGGCCTGCCCATCGGCTCCTTCCAGGCCGTAAAGCACAAGTGCGCGGACATGCTGGTCCGGGTGGAACTCGCCGAAGCGACGGCCCGCGAGGCGGCCCGCCTGGCCGACGAGGCCGCGGCGGACTTCGGGGCCGCGGCAGAGTTCGGAGTCGCCGCGGCGACGGCGCACATCTGCTGCTCGCAGGCTTACCTGTTCGCCGCGGCCGAGAACATCCAGGTGCACGGCGGCATCGGGTTCACCTGGGAACACCCCGCCCACCTGTACTTCCGCCGCGCCAAGTCCGCCGAGCTGCTCTTCGGCGGCCCGGCCGTCTACCACGAACGGCTGCTCGACCGGCTGGGCATCTGAGCGGCTGAGTATCTGAGCGGCTGAGTATCTGAGCGGCTGGGCATCTGAGGGGCTGAGTATCTGCGCGGCTGCGTATCTGACCCGGGCGGATGACTGGCGGCCCGGCCAGCGTTACCCCAGGAAACGCGCGTGCGGCAGGCCTGGAGACAGCGATGATGAGCAGCGGCGAGCCCGGAAAGCTCGAGAAGCGGATGGTGGTGGAGTACGGCATCAGCTTGGACGGAATCTGGCTGCCGCTGCCCATGCTCAGGCGGCTGCGGTCGCACGGACCGTGGGACGCGCCGTTCACCGAGGCCACCGCCGACCAGGAGCGGGTGCTCCTGGCGCACGCGCTTGCCGAACGGCACAACCAGGCCGGCCTGCACCGCGGCACGGGCCTGACCGGCTTCCTCGACGCGATCCCGTACGAGCCAACGGTCTCGTTCCCGAAGCTTCCCGCCGAGGGGACATATCACGAGAAGCGGGGGCAAGAGCCCGCGGGATGACCTCCGGCTGGCTGCGATGGTCGATAGGCCCGTGCCCGCCATGCACTGGACCGATCGATTAAGGTCACCTCGTCCGGAAACCACTTGCCGCAGCGCGGCTGACCCGCGATCCTGCTGTCATGGCGCACGGCACGGTCAAGTTCTTTAAGCCGGACAAGGGCTGGGGGGCCATTACCTCTCCCGATCTGCCAGACGGCTTCGACGCATGGGTACATTTCAGCGCAATCGAGATGGACGGCTACCGTTCCCTGAACGCCGGCGACCCGGTCGCCTTCGACTACGAACCCGCCGAGCAGGACAGCTTCCGGTTCGTCGCGACCCGCGTCCGAAAGCTGTAGCAGACACGTTGCGCGCTAGGCCGGCAAACCGGCAGCATCGCCCTTCTGCCGTCATCCTGCCGCCGCGGATGCGCGCCGCCCCGCCAGCGGCAGATGCGGTCGTTAGCGCGGGTGGTCCATGTTGATGGCTGCTTTGCGGGTTGCCTGCCTTGCTTAATCCGGTGGCGTGCCGTCCTCGCCGCGGCTCGCTACTATTTGCCCGTGGAGCACGCCAGCGCGCATGGCCGGCCGGTGAGATGGACTCGCGGTCTGCTGTACTGCGGTCTGGCTGCCGGGCCGGTCTTCGTCACGACATTCCTGGTCGAGGGCGCCACCCGGGACCGGTACCGGCCTTCGCGCCATCCTGTCAGTTCGCTTGCCCTCGGGCCGCGCGGCCGGGTCCAGGCCGCGAACTTCGCCGTGACGGGGACGCTGGTCCTCGCTGCCGCCGCCGGCCTGGGGCGCGCCGCTGATCCCCCGCTCAGCAGCCGGGCGGGACAGGCCCTGATCGGCGCAGCAGGTGCCGGCCTCATCGGCGCAGCCGTCTTCGCGACCGACCCGGTCAGCGGCTACCCGCCAGGAACACCCGACGTGCTCATTCAGCCCAGCCGCACCGGCACGATGCATAACCTCGCAGCCGTCCCGGTGTTCCTCGGCCTGCCCGCCGCCGCGTTCACCTGCAGCTGGCAGTCCGCCCGGGCCGGCCACCGCGGATTCGGCCTGTACTGCGCTGCTACCGCAACGACCATGCTGGCAACCATGGCGCTGGCCGGCGCTGGCTTTAATCAATCACCCCGGCTGGTCAATCTCGCCGGATTGTTCCAGCGAGCCAGCATCGTGACCGGCTTCGGCTGGCTCACAGCCCTGTCCGCGCAAGCGCTCACCCGCGCGCCTGCCGCAATCTTGTGAATACAGTTATCGACGTGCACTCCAGAATAGCAGCGGGAACTGGCGTGGCAAAGGTGGTGGTGGTCGCCGACGTCGATCGCCGTCGGTACGAAGTAATAGACTTGTTCAAAGCCGATCTTGGACTCAAGACAGGTCGTTAGTACCGGCGGTGCGATGGTTACTCGGGCGAGAAGTGGGTCGCTCGACGTATTTGTGCATGAAAGGTAACACTCGCTTATCGGCATGTAAGAGCGTGTCGCTGACCGCCACGATCGGCGGGTGTGGGTCTGCGTCGCCGGATGGCGGAACGCCAGATCCGCCGTGGCGGCGGTCCGGCTGGGTCTCTGGTCAGCTCCGGGACGGGAAGATGCCGTTCAGGGCGATGCAGAAGTTCACGGCGAGGTAGGGCTGGATGTTCTCGTGCGGCTGGCTGCCCCCCGCGGCGCCGAGCATGTCCGCGTTCATGACGGTGCTGGCATCGGGCTTGGCGGCGTAGATATGACTGGCAGAGCGGGCCAGCGCGCGGCCCTCGGGCTGGTCGGAGGCGGCTGCGCTGCTGCTGGCCTTCACTGGGTGGGTGTGCCCGGGCATCTGGCCCGCCGCGAGCGTCACCGTCTGGGCGCCGCCGGCCTGGCCTTCGGCGTAAGACGAGAGCCCCGGGCCCTGGCCTTGGCAGACCGGCACGCGTGACCGCATGTCGGGCAGGGCGAAGGTGATCCTTCCGTCACCCCCGTAGGTCGTGCCGAGGAGGCTGAACAAGGCGGTGTTCTGGCTGATCGGCAAGAGCTGGCCGTTGCACTGGGCCCAGCCTTGCGGTGCGAAGTTGAAGCCGAACATCCTGATCTCGCCGACAAATGGCTCAGACATATCATCTCCTCAAAAGGGGTCGCTGTGCGGACAGCCGATTGATGCTGGCCTGGCCGACGGGCCATGACGCTCCGCCGGACAGGTCCACGGGGCCGATGGCAGCCAGACGCCAGGCGTTCCCGGCTCGTCCGCGCCACGGGTACAGATCGCTGACCTGGGTGAGCGCGAAGTCCGCGTCGCACCCGCGCTGGTCACGGGGGAGGCGGAGCCGGGAACGGCAAGAACCGTTACCGGGCCCGCGCCGACATCAACAGCAGCACGTACCGTCCAGGCAGGCACGGCGCCCAGCGCCAGCGCCGCGCTGTCGCGTGGCACCCGGCCACAGATGATCACGGCCCGGCCCCCCTCCTCTGCCTGCCGATTAGCCTACGCATCCGGATGCAGGGCCACCCCATAGCCCAGTGTCGTGGACGGCCGTCCTGCGGGATCAAGGTGCCGGACAACGCTGATCCCGGACCGATCCCGGACCCTCGGGCGCGGTCATTGACCGATGATCACGCTATCCGTCGGGACTATTGAGCTAGGATTCCCGTCTGATGCGCGGCGAAGTCAGCACTCGTCCCGAGCGTTTCCCCGACGACGGCGACTTCCTCCTGTCTTTGTATGCGTCCACCCGCCGGCCGGAACTGACCGGGCTCGGCTGGACCGAAAAACAGCAGGATGCCTTCATCGGCATGCAGTTCGACGCCCAGACCCGCCAGTACCGGGAATCCTTCCCCGACGCCACCTATTCAGTCATCTGCGTGGACGGCGAGCGGGCCGGACGGCTCATCGTCAACCGCGCCGGCGACCAGATCATCATCGTCGACATCGCGCTGCTTCCGAAGTTCCGCCGCATTGGTGTCGGGAGCGGGCTGGTCCGGCGCCTGCTGCAACAGGCCGATGTCGGCCATCTGCGCGTCAGATGCCACGTCCTGCAAGACAGCACCGCCCGCCGGTTCTGGGAGCATGCCGGGTTCGTCGCCCTGGGCCGCGACGGGGTATACGTGGCCTTGGAACGGGCACCCCAGACCCGGCCACCCTGACCGCTGGCAGCACCGCGCCGGGAAGCCGTCACCATGGCCGAACTGTCGCTGGCCGCCGTGACAACCATGGGGGGCGCTTGTACAGGGCGCGGCCCTGGGGGTCCGCAGCCGGTGCGCGTTCGCCTCCATGGCGGTGGCATCGTCGGGCGGGGGGCCGTCGGCGGGCTCGCGGCGGGCGAGGTCGCGGGTCTTGCCGTCGGCGATGAGCCGGTCCGGGCCCGGGGGCCGCTAGAGGCGGCGGCGAAGAGTCCGGCCCCGCGCCTGCGTGCGTGGTTACCTGGCGGGGGCTTGACTGCTGGTGGTGCTGCGTCCGGATCCTGTTTTGCAGCCGTCGAGCCGTAGCGCGTGCTCTATGAAGCTTTCCAGGACGCATACGGCTGCGGCCTGCGCCCCCAGCAGTGCGGCTTCTCGCGGGTTCTGGGGGAACGCGTGGATCCTCAGGTAGCCGGGCTGGTCACTGGCCGCGAACGCGCGGGTGGCCTCTTGCCGGACCGCGCCGAGGTAGGCGCCCGCGGCGGTGTCCGGTTTGGGTTCGGCGAGGGCGGCGGGCAGGTACATGATGACCCTTCGCATTCACCGCAGTGGTTCGTGCAGAACCCTTGGCCCCGGAGGCCCGCCCAGGGCCCACAGGGCTTCGAACTGCAGGTGGGTGAACCCGGGCGTCGGTGATTCAGCCGGGACGGCGGGACGGCGGACGGGCTCGGCGGGTGAGTGCTCCAGCACGCCGTCGATGACGCAGGTGCGATAGAACCCGGCTGTGACGGAGGACCGCCGGGACACTCTCCTGCACCACCGCCAGCGCGACGCCCTCGTCGAGCGCAGATATGGCCGCGGAGTGCCTCATGGCGTGCTTATCCCTGGGCTGCGGTGAGCTCGCGATGCGCCTGCTCGTCGAGCGCGACGTCGGCGGCGGCGAGGTTCTCCTCCAGGTGCGCCACCGAGGAGGTGCCGGGTATCAGCAGGACGTTGGGCGCCAGGCCCAGGGTCCAGGCCAGCGCGACCTGGGCCGGGGTGGCACCGAGCCGTTCGGCGACGGCCCGGACGTCCGGATTGCCCAGCACTGGGTTGTCCTGTGCGAAGGCCGAGCCCAGCGGGAAGAACGGCACGAACGCTATTCCCCGCGCGGCGCATTCCTGCAGAACGGGCATTGAGGAGCGGTCGGCCAGGCTCAGCGGATTCTGCACGCACGCGATCGGGGTGCGCTCCAGCGCGCGCCGCAGCCGCTCGAGGCTGACGTTGCTCAGCCCGACGCCCCCGATCAGGCCGTCCTCGCGGGCCTGGATCATGGCGGCGAGCTGATCGTCGAACCGCTGGTCTGGCTCGTCGCCCGTCACCCGCAGGTTCACCGCGGCCAACTGCTCGACGCCGAGGCTGCGCAGGTTGTCCTCGATGCCGCTGCGCAGCTGATCAGGATCGCTGTAGGGCAGCCATCCTCCGGTCTGGTCACGGCGTGCGCCGACCTTGCTGACCAGCGCGAGGTTGTCCGGGTAGGGGCGAAGCGCCTCGCGGATGAGCTCGTTGGCGACGTCCGGCCCGTAGTACTGCGCGGTGTCAATATGATCCACGCCCAGCTCCACGGCGCGGCGCAGCACCTTCAGCGCCTCGCCGCGGTCACGCGGCGGCCCCCAGACGCCCGGGCCGGGCAGCTGCATGGCACCGAAGCCGATGCGAGAGACCGAGAAATCACCCAGAGCGTAGCTATCCACGGCACCCACCCTATCGGGCGACGGAGTATCGCAGGCCTGGTCGAGCAGGCCGAGGAGCAGTGGAGGACACGACCGCAAAGCTAGCGCACCCGCACCCTTCCAAGCTAGAACTCCGCCCTGCGATGTATACAGGCCGAAGTACAACAATCACCCATGCGACCGCTGGCAAACTCGCGGCGCGGGCCGCTGCCATTCCGGGATGTCACGGCCCCGGAAGCACAACAGCTGATACGTGAATAGTCCCCGCGGGGGAGCCGCAGGGGTCCCTGGGCCAGCCAGAAGCGCTACATCTCCTTGTACGTGATGCGCGCAGATGTCCTCGATGCTCACCGCGGACAGCTTGCCGGACTTGATACTGGTAAGGGATGCATCCGGGACCGCAGCCCTGCCGCGGTCGACTTCACCGTTGTCCATTCGATGCTGACCGCCGTCGCAGCGAGCCGCGGCCCTGTCTGCTGAACTGTCCGGCCGCCCCTGAGCCCGTTCACCCAACACCGGTAGGCCGCTGGCGAGGTGCCCGCCGAAGGCGGGTCCTTTTCCAGCGACCCCCGGTCCGAACCCCGCGGGCTAGTTTCCCAGCACGAGGCTCTCCAGCGATTACGCCGTGACCGGCGCGGTTATGCTCCCGTGGTGGATGGCCTGGTGGCAGGAGGCGCAGACCACCAGGGTCTTCCTGCGCATCTGGGCCATGAGCTGCGCCCACCAGGGCTGCGGCCGTCCTGTCCTTGTGAGGTCGGCGAGTTTGCGGACCTGGTGGATTTCCACGTCGGTCAGCGTGTCGCACCACTCGCACCGCCGTGCCCGGAGCCGGGTGATCAGCTCCTTGCGGCGGGTGGGCAGGTCGGGAAGGCGGTCAGCGATGACGGCCTTCTTCTGCCGTTTCAGGGGAATACCGCCGAACCTGGTGACCAGTGGTTTCCTGCCCGGCCGTTCGACGGTGGCCTCGAAGCAGACGCGCGGCCCGTGCGGCGTGGTGATGGTAGCCCGGTGCTTGCGGGCCATCGCCGACACGGTCGAGCGGTGCCTGGCGGCCAGCGTCTTGAGCAGCGAGGTCTCGGCTGCCCAGCGCAGCCGGTTCAGCCGGCAGACGTCGCTGGCGAGCAGGTAGTACTGGACGATGCCCCGGTACTCGGCGCCGAAGGTGCTGATGATCAGGCTGTCGGGCAGGTTCATCAGCTCGGCGCGCCGCTCGGGTTTACCGTGCTTGAGGTAGGGGGCGCACTTGGCCGTGATCACCGGCCGGGGAACGCGCAGCCGGACCACGCCGTTGACTGCGGGCCGGTCCCGGCTGTGCTGGACGGTGATCTGGTAGCCGAGGAAGGACGCCGCCTGGGTGCGGGCGTGCGTGATCAGTGTCTTGTCCTCGTTGAGTTCCAGCTTGAGGTCGTCATGCAGGAACGCCGCGAGGCGCTGCTTGATCTGCTCGGCTTCGGCCCTGGGTCCGGTGAACCCGAGGAGGTGATCGTCGGCGTACCGGATATATCTCAGCCTCCGGTAGCCGGGATCACCCGGGTCCCCGCGCGGGATGCCGCGCCGCTGCGCGCGCAGCTGCCGCACTGCGGCGCGGTCACCCCGCCGCCAGGCGTCGCTGACCGCTCTGGTCAGCCTGGCGTATCCGGGATTTGCGACCCTGATTATTCCCCGGGTGTATTCCGGGATCAGGACTGTCTCGGCGAATTTGTCCAGCCGGTCCAGGTAAATATTGGATAGGATCGGGGAAATGATCCCGCCTTGCGGTGCGCCGCTAAGCGTCGCATGCCAGGTCCAGTCCTCCAGGTACCCGGCCTTAAGCATCTGCCTGATGAGCCGGAGGAACCGGTTATCGCGGATCTTCTCCGCCAGGATCGAGACCATTATCTCATGATCCAAAGATCCGAAGCAGTCGGAGATATCGCCCTCGATAAACCAGGTCGTCCCGGACCAGACGTCTTCCACCTCACGCAATGCGGTGTGACATCCGAGGCCGGGGCGGAAACCGTGTGAGCGGCCGGAGAACTGCGGCTCGTAATACGCCTCCAGCAGGAGCCGCATCACTTCGCCGACCAGTTTATCCGGCCATGACGGCAAGCCGAGCGGTCTTTGCTTCCCGTTCTTTTTCGGGATGTAAACCCGCTTCACCGGCTGGAACCGGAAGCGCTCGTGGCGCAGCGCATCGATGATGCGCCCGGCCTTCGCCGCAGACATGCCGTCGGCGGTCTCCCCGTCTGCCCCCGGCGTCATCGCGCCGTGGTTCGCGTAGATGCGCCCGTGGGCCAGCTCATACAGGCCGGGGTTGAACAACTGCCGGTACAGTTCCGTGCACGGCAGGCCGCGCCTGCCGCGGTCACGGAGGACATCCAGCACAGTTTCGGCGTTCTGCATTACGCATACCTCCCTGCTATTTGAATATCCATCGCCTGGCCCCCTTCGCCCTGCGGACGGCGTTACCGTCCTCCCTGGCAGGTCGTTACTCCTGCGACTACTACGAGGCCTGTGTCACCATAGGGCTCGCGCCCCGTAGGTGATCCCGCGTTCGTCCCTGCTATACGTAACAGCGTGACTTAGGCTCCCCACTCATCTCCTTCAATGCCCTCACTGGGCATCGCTCCGCATCCCGGAGGTTGCGCTGGCCCCGCATAGATGCCAGCGCAGGATACGGCACCGGTTTCAGGCGTCTTTCCGGCGGGTGCTCATTTTCACCTGCTGGAGATTAGGGTTCAGGCAATCCAGCTTTTAGCCATATCACGCGGGTCCCGCAACGCGCCGTCCCGTACGCCTGGACACGGCCGTTACTTTCCTGGCATGCTATTGTCCCCTTCACCTTTCGGATCTTGAGTAAGCCATCAGACCCAGGAACCTCCCTTCGAGTTCCTCCCGGCTACGCCGGGGATATAACAGAGCGCCTCGCGGCGCAGTCGCGGCATGAGCGGGCGTTCTTCAGACATGATCACGACGCGTATTTATGCAACCTGGTCAACGACCGTCGAGTCGCCAAGCCAAATTGTGCGCCGCTTCGGGCAGGGCTAGCTAAATCGATGTCAACGTCGATGTCGGGCATAGTTATGTTGGAGACAACTGACGTATTATCTTAACGATTCTTCCTAGAATTACTATGTCGTCGAGCTCATAGTCCTGGGGCTTCATACTTCTGCTTGCGGGCTGTAGGCGGACCACTGCACCTTCTCGGTAGAACCGCTTAATGACGACACGACCTGTACTCTCTCCAATTGCCTGGCGGATGTCTACTTCGGCCAAGACAATCGTGCCGTCCGGTGGCGAGGTTCCAGGCCTTATCGGCCGGACCTGAACAAGGTCGCCCCCTTCGATTCCAGCGTCCTTCATCGACTGACCTTGCACTCGGAGAAAGTAGTCTGTCGGCCTGACTCCGAGTTCGTCGAGCAAAGATTCTGGTGGGGTCTCTTCCAGGACAGGATCGGCGCCTGATTCTCCTTCCCATTCTCCAGCCCGGACAACGCCGAGAATCGATCCGGGGGGGAAAGCATGATCAAAACGGCCCATGGCAGTGATCTTACTTGTTGCCTCTCCCGTCATCCGGCCAACTCTCCCAGAAGACAGTCTGTGACGAGATCTCACTTCCAGTAGTGTCCGCCGGTCATCAGCCGCTCCAGAGGTTGATCGCCGATGGGCTGTTTCTTTCCGGTGCGGCTCAGCGCCGTACCGGCTGGTGATGCGGGCGCGGATCGTGCTGGACTCGGGCGCTTGCTGCAGTCCGGGTCACCACGCCTGCCGGAGGGCGCTTGGATGGTTCTGGCGTGCGCGGATTCGGCGGCAGGCAATTCCGCGATAGCTGAGCTGGGGCTCGCCACCGACACGGTGCGGAGACGGCGCACGCGGTACGCTGAGTCTGGGCTGGACGGGCTGGCCGATCATGCTCGCCCAGGACGGCCGAAGGCCGGGCTGCAGCCGACCGGCGAGGAGCGGTAGCAGCTGACCCGGTGGGTGCGGCGTGCCACTAGCTACCAGCGGTGATGCTACGGGCCGAGATACTGCTGGCTGCGCCGACGGTACTGACAACAAGCACGTCACCGCGCATCTGTGCGTAATTGAATCGACGTGGCACGATGGCGGCGCCGGTTCACCGAGAGCCGCTGCGACGGGCTCGCCGACGAGCCCACCTGGGCCGGACGCTCTTGATCCTGCTGACCAGGCGTACTCGACCAGCAGGGTATCGCCCGGGTTCCGCAGTTGATGTAGCGCAAATAGTCCATGAATCTGCGCGCTGACGTGCAGAAACACGCCGTCTCCTGCGCGTACGGCATGCATCTAGGCCCGCGATCCTGCCTGGCCAGGACCGGTAGCAGTTTCCGCCGCGGGGCACGGCGCGCTTCCCAGTCTTCGGCCTCAGCTGCAGCGGACCTCGAGCGCCTCGGCAGTGCCCGTAACTTGCTATGGCATGCCAGCCATGCAACTCGGCCTGCATTGTTCAGAGAAGACCCCGCCGGCACGGAGTGGCTGGCGCTCCTGCTGGAACGCGGGCTGCTGGCAGGCAACTCCAATCCGCCGACCGATATCAAGGCCGCCCTAGAAGCGGCGATCGCCTCGCTGGACACCCGGATCGAGTCGTTCGCGACCCAACCGGGAGAGGCCCGAAGGGCGGGGACTCCAGCGCCCATCTGTTTCACGGCATCAATCGAGCCAAGACAAACGGCGTCGGCGGGCCACGTATGCACCTGCCACTCGCACCTCCAAGAGCGGCCCGCGGGCAATCGCAATCTCTGCAAAGAACTGATGAGCGCAATCGTTCGACCGAATGGCCATCCGGTCCATCACGAAAGGAGTGAGATTACTTTGTTCATCGGCCTAGTTTCTCTGCGCTCCTACAGACGGTCCGCATCTCATCGTATCTTTGTCTCGGAAGGGCCTTCCACTTAGATCTCTTATGCGCCACAGTAAGAGCATAACCTTGACCATCGACTTGAGGACGTGAGCCGTGAGCGGCCTAGACCGCTTGCTAGCGAACAGACATGATCTCACACCCTTCGTCGGCACGGGAGCAACGATGGCCGTCCTACCCGACAACCCCCATGCTAGTTGGGATGGGCTGCTCGAGGACGGTCTCCGCAGATGCGAAGAGTTGGGCCTGTCAACGGAATGGGCCGAGTCCACAGCAGCACGGTTGCGGTCGGGCGACCTCATCACATATCTAGCCGTAGCCGACGAGATCAGCCGTCGGCTAGATGGGTTCGGCGAGTGGAATGACTGGGTCGAGCGGACTGTTGGCCACATCACGTTCGCCGACTCTGCCATGCACGAGGCGATTTGTAAACTCAACCGCATCGTGTTGACAACAAACTATGATCGCCTTCTAGAAGAAGCGGCGCCGCCTCATAAGACCGTTCATTGGAAAGACACAAACGAAATACGACATGTAATAAATGAAGAACGACGCCGTGCTGTTATACATCTTCATGGTGTCGCGACAATTCCGAAAAGCATTGTCCTTGGCAGTTGGCAATACCAAGCATTGCGCGACGACTTTAATGCCCAGTTTTGGACGAGAGTTTTGCTCTCTCGCAGACTACTGTTCATCGGCTGCGGCTCAGGTCTGCATGACCCCAATATAGGCCCAGCCCTAGAGTTCGTACAGTTGCGGCTCTCGCCGCCCCCAGAGATGCGATCAGACCCGAATCCGCGAGTAGGTCGGTGACACGGCGGCGCAAATGCCGATAGGTGCCCCTTTGACCTGGGATGATGATCGCTGCGAAGTAATGATCATCTCAGGCGGAGAGGCACCTACCTGGTGAAAAGGATACGCAGCGGGGCGGGCAGATCGCGGCAGCGGCCGCGGATCGGCGCGCCGGATCCGGCGCTGACGCCGAACGCGGGCCTGGCGGCCATCACCGAGCTGTGTGACCGGCTCGGCGTGATCGCGGCGCTGGATGCGGCGGTCGGCCCGGTCAAGCAGCGCGAACGCGGGTTCGGAGCCGGGGAGCTGCTGGCCGGGATCGCGGCGGCGCAGCTGGCTGGGGAGGACTTCCTGACCGGGCTGGACCGCCAGCGCGCCGATGCGGCCGGGCAGCAGATCACGCCGGTGCCGGGGCTGGCGTCCACGACGGCGGCGGGCCTGGCCCGGCGGGTCACCCCGGCGCAGTGGCGGGCGGTGGAGTCCGGCCTGGCGGCGGTGACCGGCCGGATGCTGGCGCTGCTTCCCGCGCCGCGGGCGGATGCGCTGGCCGGCGGGCCGGTCACGATCGACCTGGACACCACTGACGTGGAGGTCTACGGCCGCAAGAAGCGGGGCGTGGCCTATAACCATCAGGGCCAGCGGGTCGGGCGGCCGCACGTGGCCAGCTGGGCCGAGGCCGAGATTGTCCTGGCCGCCGACCTGGGCGACGGCACCGATGACCCGCGCGCGACCGCGCCGGACCTGCTGCGCCGCGCCCTGGCCAGCCTGCCGGAGCGGGCACGGCAACCGGGCCGGGTGGCACTGCGCGCCGACGCCGGGTACTTCGCCGGCGCGCTGGCCCGCGCCGCGCACGAGGCGCACATCGGCTTCGCGATCGGCGCCAAGCGGATCGCGCCGCTGTGGCGGCTGCTGGCCGGGATCGCCGAGGACGACTGGCACGACGCGACCGGCATGGACGGCGCCCAGGTCGCGGTCGCGGAGTACTGCCCGGACTGGTGGCCGGCCAATACCCGGCTGCTGGTCCGCCGGGTGCTGCTGGATCCGTCCCAGGTCTCCGCCGACCCGCGGTCCCGGCGCCGCCGCACCCTGCACCCGGACCAGCGGGCCCTGCCGATCCCCGAGCTGGCCCGCGCCGGGGCGATCTACGCCTACAGCTTCATCCTGACCAACCTGGACGTGTCCAGCCCGGACAAGGCGATAGCGGTAGAGCACTGGTACCGGCACCGCACCACGGTGGAGAACATCTTCCGCGACAGCAAGCTCGGCGCCGCCCTCCGGCACCTCCCGTCCGGATACCCCCAGGTCAACCTGGCCTGGATGTGGGGTGCGCTGCTCGCCGCGACCATGGCCGCCTGGCTGCACCAGCTCACCGCGGCCACCGCCGGCCAGGACATCCTGGCAGGGCACGGCGTGCGCGGCGGCAAGGCCATGATCGCCACCCTGCGCTGGCGGCTGATCGCCGTCCCCGGCCGGCTGACCCGCCACGCCCGCCACCTGACCCTGCGGCTCCCGCCCGGCCACGGCCTCCTGCACGAGGTCCTGGCCCGGCTGCGGGACCTGCCCGCACCCGCCTGACCTGCGCACCTTGAGCCCCGGCTCCCCGTCTCCGTCCACGGCCCGCCAGCCCCGACCCGCAGAAAGGCCCCGCAGACCGCGAACCCGGCGCCGGCGCCCGGGCCGCCAGTATGCCTGCTACCAGGAATCCGGCGCACCAAGATCATTTACGCGAGCGACAGTCAGCTCACAGCGCTATTCGCGGATTCGGGTCAGAGAAGAAACTAGGCGAGCAATGGGATGAACCAGATGAACACTACATCTTGGTGCGTGGCTACGATCTCAGCGCAGCGTTGGACGACTTTAGCGGTTCTAATATCGTCCCAGTCGCATTCGGAAAGCACTATTCGGACCTGGAGGCTTTCCTAACAGAGCTCGCAGACGACGATAAAGAACCTACGCCTAGCCAGAATGTTCACGACTACTTGACTACTCCTCGTAGCACGCCGAAACAGGGATTGCTCGATCTTGCCGGCCCCGCAGAAGAATCTCTGCAGATAGCACTCGATGCTGTACGGCGAGCTCTGCAAGCACTTGGGCAGGTCGAGCGCCGCTCGACACTCCCGTATGGAGTCGACCGCTGGGCTTACGCGGATCAACTCTTCATCCACGAACGGACGGCCGCATCCGTCATAGGTCCAATAGAGCGACTCCAAGCTGAGACAGTGGCCTTGGCGCTCGCCATCCATGATGCGGATGCTCCTATCGGATTGCTGACAGCTCAACATGAGCAGAGCCTTGGCGCGTTGTTTATGCTCGTAGATGAACTAGCCGCTCTTTGCAGCGAATTCAGCCAGCGGATTACGAAACGCATTACTCAGGTTACGGCTCATTCTAAACTAACCGATGACTATCGTCCTGCGGTCGAGGCTTTGCGTGAAGTGAAAAGCCTCGTCGACGACATCCGCGGCACCGTCGATAAGATACCCCGTACATAAATTAGCGACTCCACCGCGTTAGTCGACGTAACATGACTGCCGAACAGGCGGGAGGCAAACGCCTTGCCCGTGCCACGCGGCTTCGGCTGGGACAAGCGACTTCCAGCCGCGAATCGCCGCAGGACGCGGTGGCGTCGACTTGCGCGACGTGCAGATCGCCGCCCGTCATGCCGACCCGCGCACCACGATGCGGTCCACCAGAGAGGGCCCGCAACAATCTGGACCGCCATCCGAACTACATCCTGGCCGCCTACGATCGGCGATATCGAACAGGTTGAGCGCGTAGACCTTCGTCTCCTCATCTGCCACATCCCGACTCTAGGCGAGCGCACGCGGCCGGCTGGCGCCGCACCTCCACGGCGATGCTCCCAGCGGCAAGAGAGGACGGATCAGAGGGCGTAACGATAACGGAATAGGTGCGTGAGCCTGGCGGCGTGCGCCGGCGGCTTACCGTCCGGCTTTGGCATACCGTGCCGGATATGGACTGGAAGATCGAGCTGGTGGCGATACCGGTGACCGATGTCGACCGCGCCAAGGCGTTCTATGTGGAGCAGGCCGGCTTCCACGCCGACCACGACCACCAGGTCAACGACGCGCTGCGGTTCGTGCAGCTCACCCCGCCCGGGTCGGCGTGCTCCGTCGTGCTGGGCACCGGGATCACCCAGATGCCGCCGGGCTCGCAAAAGGGCGTGCAATGCGTGGTGGCCGATGTCGCGGCCGCCCGGCAAGAGCTCATCGCGCACGGCGTGCAGCCCAGCGAGGTCGACGTTCAGCCGTGGGGCTCGTTCGTCACCTTCAGCGACCCCGACGGCAACACCTGGGCGCTACAGCAATTGCCGCCACGACCGTAAAACGCCTTCCCACGGCCCGGGCGCCGGCCAGCTGCGCCGACCGCAAGGGCCCGCTCCGATCACCGGCGCCGCGGGCCCGAAGGCACGAATCGCGGTAATTGAGGACGTTCACCCGAGGCACGGTGATGTATAAATATGCAGCCTGGCCGGCTGACCGCCGAGCCGTAACCAGGGCGGCCATGCAGCCAAACGATGCGAAGGGCTCTTGATAACCGCGCGCTGATCCGCCGCTCTGTGCCGGGGTGGCTCATTTCGGTGTCGATGGGCGGGCACGCACAGATCGGGGCTTTTGGGTGGTATGCGTTCCTGGCCGGGAGGCGGGTGTGGCGCGTTCGTGTGCACGGCGGCCGGGGCGCGACCTTACCGTGTGCCGGCGTCGCTGCCGCTGCCGAGGCCGAGCCGGCGGTGCACGACCTGGCGGGCCAGGTCCAGGACCGCGGGATCATCGTGCAGGACGAAGTTGGTGTCGGCGGCCAGGATGATCCCGTTCAGTTCGAAGGCGAGCCGGTCGGGGTCCTCCCCGGCGGGGAGTTCGTGCTGGGCGATGGCGGTGGCCGCGAAGCCGCGGAGCAGGTCCACGAACCCGGCCTGGAAGGCGGCGACGCTTTCCTTGACGGGGCCGGGGCGGGTGCCCATCTCCAGCGCCGCGCCGGCGAAGAAGCAGCCGCCGGGGAAGGTGCGGCGCTGCAGGTGCTCGAAGAACGCCTCGCACACCGCCGCGAGCTGGGCCAGCCCGGCCGGGGCCGCCAGGGCGGGCTGGACGACTTCGCCGGCGAAGATCCGGCCCGCCTCTTGCACGGTGGCCAGCTGGAGTTCCTGCTTGGAGCCGAAGTGCGCGTACAGGCCGCTCTTGCTCATCCCGATCGCGGCGGCCAGGTGCCCGATCGACAGGCCCTCCAGCCCGTCGACGGTGGCCAGCGATGCGGCCGCGCGCAAGATGGCGCTGCGGGTGCGTTCCCCGTCGGCGCGCGGGCGCCGCCGGGCGCGGGTTTCCTGGCTGGCGGTCTGGGGCATCGTCTTGACAAGATAGCACGACCGGTCGTACGTTAACGCAATACGAACGATCGTGCTAACTAGGCCGGACGCACCCGGCAGACCCGGGCCGGCCGCAGTGGCACCGCAGGAGAGGGGGCAGTCATGGCCGGAAAGGCAGTGATCAGTCTCAGCACCGGCCTGGAGGACCCGGAGAAGGTGACCGTGGCGTTCCTCGTCGCGGTCGGCGCCGCCGAATCAGGGCGGCCGACCCTGATGTTCCAGGCCAAGGAAGCCGTCCGGCTCGCGCTGGACGGCGTGGCGGCAGGCGTGGCGTGCGAGGGCTGCCCTCCGCTGCCCGACCTGCTGGCCCGGTATGACAAGGCCGGCGGCCGGTTCATGGTCTGCCCGGTCTGCTTCAACGCCAAGCACCTGGACAAGGGCGGGCTGCTGCCCAACGCCGACCTGGCCGGCAGCGTCCAGCTGTGGGAGTGGATCGGGGACGAAGGGGCGACAACCTTCAGCTACTGAGGCCCGTATCCAGGATCGGGCAACCGATGGGCGCCCCGCGCTTCGGCGCCGGGCGCCCAGCACATCCTCGTCCCCGAAGTTGCCGATCGCCGTTCAGGTAACTGCCGCGAGGGCGGACACGGCACGGACAGATCCGGTCCCGGGATGAATGCCAAAGGGCACGACGCGCCAGAACTGGCAGTTCCGGGCCGCCCGGTCACCGCGAACTCCCGACCCGAAGAGTGCGCCGGATTCGGCGATCTGGTTCGTCCAGGTGTGCATATCAACGCTGTGCGTGAAGTCGGTAAAGCGGGTCCGGAGTCTGCGGGATCGCGAATGGCCATGCAGGACGGTGTATAAGCATCAGGCAAAACAATGCACTACTTTCGGCAAAGGCGGTCGTGCGCACGCTCGGCGGCAGAACCGGACGTCCAACGCCAAGTCCGGCGATGCATAAACATACGACCGGGCGCGTGCCCGCCCGGCTGTAATTGGGATTGCCAACGGGGTGAAGAGCTCTTGATGATCGCGCGCTGAGCCGCCGCATGCCGCCGTAAATTCAACTACGAGAGTTCGGTAAGCTCTAAGACTTCTGCAACGAAAAGGTTGTGCATCCCGCTGGGGCAACTATATACCCATTGATCATATCCGGCATCTTGGCGTTCAATTCGCCGGTAAGGCCGACCATGATGTAGCCCGACGGTTTGTTAATCCAGTAACCCGGCACGAGAACGACTCCCTCGGCAGAATACGAGCCTGTCATCGCGAAACTTGCCTGGGGCACGCCTGGATTGTCTGGCAGCGGATAGGCATTGAAGGTCGCATTCAGTTGTTCATTTGCGTTAACTTGTATTACCAGACGGAGTCCCGTTTCACCTTGCGCGCAGTAATAGGTCCCGTTCCAAGTACCCGCGAGAATCGATGCTTCGTCGCTGGCTGGCGACATTGTGTTTGGGCCTGCCAGCGCTGAGGTCGGCGAGGACTGATCGGAGCACGGTGGAGCATATGGCAACTGATGAATATACTCTGTCCATTGCTGCTGGGTGAGGTCATTGCCGGTCGTCGCGCAGATCCGGTTGACGGCCTGATTGACGTTGAGGTTCCAGAGCTGTGTCGTGCCGCTGCCGCTGCCGGTGGCCAGGACGTCTTTCCCGGGCTGGAATGCCACAGAGTCTACGGCGCTTGCATCGGTGATGGGCTGGCCCACTGGACTGGCGTGGGCAGGATCGGAAACGTTCCACAGCCAGATCGTGTCGTCGGCACTGCCTGCGGCCAAGATCCGTCCGTCCTGGCTGAACGCGACCCCCCATATGCTGTTGGTGGGCCCGGTCAAGGGATGCCCGATCAGGATGGCCTTCGCCGGGTTGGTGACATTCCAGAGGCGGACCGTATCGTCGCCGCTGCTTGAGGCTAGGACCTTTCCGTCCGGGCTGAATGCCACCGAGAGGACGTAGTTCGTATGGCCGTAAAGTGGCTGCCCCAGCTGGGTGGGGTCTGCGGGGTCGGTGACGTTCCACAGGCGGATGGTGTCGTCGTTGCTGCCCGCGGCCAGGGTGCGCCCGTTCGGGCTGAACGCCACCGCGCGGACGCTTTCGGTGAACCCGGTCAGGGGGGCACCGAGCTTCGTGGGGTGGGCGGGGTTGGTGACGTTCCACAGGCGGATGGTGTCGTCGTTGCTGCCCGCGGCCAGGGTGCGCCCGTTCGGGCTGAACGCCACCGCGCGGACGCTTTCGGTGAACCCGGTCAGGGGGGCACCCAGCTTCGTGGGGCGGGCGGGGTTGGTGACGTTCCACAGCTGAATGGTGTCGTTGTTGAGGCCGGCCGCCAGGGTGCGCCCATCTGGGCTGAACGCCACGGATGTTATCGAGCTGCTGCCGCTGGTGAGGGGTTGCCCTAGCGGGGCGGGATAAGCCGGGAACGTGACGTTCCACAGCCGGATGGTGTCATCGTTGCTGCCGGTTGCCAGCACGTTGCCGTCCGGGCTGAACGCTACCGTGCCGACGGCGCCCGCTTGGCCGGACAACATGGTGGAGGGAAGATTCCACAACCGGACCGTGTCATCGCCGCTGCCCGAAGCCAGTGTGTACCCGTCCGGACTGAATGCGACCGAGTAGACCGGACCGCCGTGCCCGCTGAGCGGTGGCCCGATCGGAGTGGCAACCTCGAAAGTGTGAGTGATGTTCCACAGCCGGATCTTGTCGTCGTCGCTGCCCACGGCGAGGATATTCCCGTCGGGGCTAAAGGCCATTGAGACGACGGTGTTGGCGGCGCCGCTGGCCAGTGGCAATCCCAGCAAGGTGGCGTGCGCCGGATTGCGCACATTCCACAGCCAGAACGTGTCGCCGCTGCTCACCGCTAGAGTGCCGTCCGGGCTGAACGCTACCGCCCAGACGGGATAGCCGTCGTTCTTCAGCGGCCGTCCGATCGGGGTGGCGTGGGCGGGATTGGTGACATTCCACAGCCAGACGGTGTCGTTGTAGTTGCCGGCGGCCAGGGTCTTTCCGTCCGGGCTGAAGGCCAGCGACAGAATGGAGCCATTGGCTCCAGCCAGGGGCTTGCCCAGCAGGACCGGGTGAGCCGGGTTGGCGACGTTCCACAGCCAGATCGTGTAAGCATAGCTGCCCACAGCCAAGGTGTTTCCGTCCGGGCTGAAGGCCACCGAGGCGGCGGAGCGTCTCGACCCGGTCAACAGCTTAGCTAGCTTGACGGGGCGAGATGGATCTGTGACGTTCCACAGTAGGACGCTGCCATTGTCGCTGGCAACGGCCAGAGTGCGCCCGTCGGGGCTGAACGCCAGCGAACTTAGAGACTGGTCATGCCCGTTCAGGGCCTTCCCGACCGCCACAGGTCGGTCAGGATTAGTCACACTCCACAGGCGAACTGTCCCGTCAGTGCTGGCGGCCGCCAGTGTGCGGCCGCTGGGACTGAACGCCACCGCGTTCACCGGTCCGGCGGGGCCGGTCAGCTGATCCGAGAGGGGAGTATTGGCAGTCCCGAGTATTTCCAAGTTGTTGTTGACGCCCGAGTAAAGATTGCGGGCCACAAGGTCGAGCTGGGCGGCCAGCGACGGGTCAGTATTCTGCAATTGCCCGACTTTGGTGGTCAGCTCATTGGCAATGGCCTGGTCACGTTCGCTCTGCGCCTGACGGTTCTGCTGGAACGCGGTGACCGCGGTGAAGACGGAAAGGCCCGTGAGTATGACCAGGGCCGCGACGGCAGCACGGCGCAGTCGGGCAGCACGCTGCTTGCGTCGTCGGGAAGCGGTAAGAAAGGCGCGTTCGCCGGGATTCAGCTCGTCCTCATGAGCGGTAGCCCATTCTCTGGCCACGGTCAGACGGGTACCGCTGAACAGGAGACTGGGGTCGCGGCGCTGGGTTTGCCAAGCGTGTGCGGCGTCGGTCAGGTCGCGGTGTGTCCGCTGGCCGGCCCGGTCCTGATTGAGCCACCGGTGCAGTTTCGGCCAGGCTGAGATCAGCGCCTCATGGCTGATTTCGACGGTGTCCGTGCCGTCGGTATCGGTGTCGGTGGTCACCAAGCGCGCCTGGATCAGATCGGTAAGCACCTTGCCGATCACGGCTCCTGACGTGCCGTCGGCCAGTTCCGCCGCCGTCACCCGCCGGCGGGTGTCCGCAGTACCTTCGCCCACGTTGACCATGCGCAGCAGCAGTCGGCGAGTGGCCTGCTGGCCCTCGCCGTCAAGTCCTTGGTAGACGGCATCGGCCGCGCGGGCCACGGCTTGATCGATACCGCCGGTCGCCCGGTAGGCGGCCACGGTCAGCCGACGACCCTCCCGGTGCTGCCAGGTCTGCTGCAACGCGTACGCCAGCAACGGAAGCCGTCCGGCCTCGTAGGTACCGCTGGCAGCGGGAACACCTGCGCTGGCCGCCTCCAGGGATGGCCCGTCCGGCGCGTCGGCCATTGGTCCGGCCGGACCGGGATGCACTCCCAGGTCAGCAAGCAGCACCTCGACCAGGCCAGCGTCGACGACGAGCCCGGCCGAGGCCGCTGGGCCCTCGATGGCCGCACGCAGTCCGGTCTGGTCCATCGGGCCCACCAGCACCTGGCGGTCCTGCAGGTACGGGACCAGGTCGCGGTACGTGGCGCTGCGCGCATAGAAGTCGGCCCGGAGCCCGATTATGACCAGTGCCGGACCATCCCGGGAATCGACCGGCCTCTGCGGTCTGCCGCCGTCCTCGAGCGGCGGCCCGGCCGAGCCCGTCGCCCCCGCGGCCGCACACAGCGCCTGAATGAACGCCCGGCGTTCCCGTTCGTCCGTGCACTGGGTGAAGACTTCCTCGAACTGGTCAACGATCAGTACAAGCCGGGGCGGCACGGTCCCAGGACCATAGCCGGCGTCGGCCAAAGCCAGTGACCCCGGATTCCCTGCGCCGCCGGGCCGATCAACGTCATGCAGGGTCGTGCCCGCGCCGGCAAGGGATGCGGCGGCTTGCTGGCCGGACCTATCGAGCTGCGCCCGCCGCGCTTGGACGAGCAAGGCCTGACGGATCGCGGCGGTGATCCTGGTCGGGTCGGCGTCCAAATCCGCATTCAGCCCGCCCGCCGGTATGCCGGCTAGCGCGGCGATGCGCGTCGCCAGTTCCAGGAGTGGACGCCCCCCCGGAGTCATCAGGTCCAGGGGCCACGAGCTGGATTCCCGGATAGGCAGGCCGCCCGCCGCGATCGCCGACAGCAAGCCGGCCCGCAAGAGCGAGGATTTCCCTGAGCCGGATGGGCCGAGCACCATCAGCAGCGCCGGGCTGGTCAGTTGTTCGGCCAGCCGGGTGAGCAAGACAGCGGTCAGCTGCTCGCGGCCGAAGAACCGGCTGGCATCTTGTGACCCGAATGGGGCCAGTCCGGGATAGGGGCATTCAGGACTGACCGGCACCCGATTAGCGTCGAGCATTGCGGCGCGTTCTTCATCGCCGGACACGCTGATAGGTCCCGTTATCCCCGCAAGGCCGCCATTGCCTGCGGGCGCTGACCGGATTTGCTGCAGCACCATCGTCAGGCGCATCAGCGTCAGCTGCTGGGCCTCCAGCATCGCTCGCGAACCCGCCGCGAGCTCGGCCTGCGACTCAGCGATGCGGGCGAGCTGGTCGCTGACCTCCTCCAGCATCCAGCCGAACTCGCTGAACCGCGTTCCTAGGTCTCGCAACCCCTCTATCAGTACGGCACGGACCTGGTCGCCGGACTCGCGGACGGTCGTCTCGACGGTCGTGGTCAACGCCACCCGGACCGCGTCGACTCCGTGCAGCACCCCGGCCAATTCTGCGCGCAAACCTGCCGCATTAGCCGACGAGGTTGTAAGGGCTTCCTTCAGCTCGGTAGCCAGCGCCTCCTGGAACTCGCTTTGCTCGATCCCGGAGTGCTTCCGATCCCGCAGCCTGTCCCAAACACGGATTACCGCCTCGCTCAGGAGGCCGCCCCCCACGCCGCCGACCTGCCCGAACAATGCGTTCAGTGTCGCCGGGGCGACCAGCGCCCCGCCCGCCAGCAGCGGCCACGCGATCGGCGCGCACGCTGCCGCCGCGACAGCTGCCGCTGCTGCCAAGGGCACGAGCCACCGGCGTTCAGAGTTGCCGGACGCACTGCCGGCAACCAGTTCGCGAACGCCGTTCCTGGCTGCGGCGACTAACGGGGATGGCTCATGGATGCCCGCGCCAGCTGACAAATCTGCAGACGACATGCACCGTCACCTCCCCCAGTCCGAGCGCACCCGAACCCCACAAGGATAGCGAATCGGTCGCTTTGGTGCAATTGCGAGACAGGATATGGAGGTCCGCTCTGCGTCGTCGACGCGACTACGCTGGGCATGCCGCTGCTCCTCATGCTCCCCTTATGATTAATAGCTAGAGCCGGTCCAGCAGAGTATTCGGCCACGCGACTGCTGCGCTTTCCTTCACGAAGGTGCGAACTTGGTCGCATGCAGAACCTGGCAATCTGTATTTGCATGTTTGCCGCCGGAACAGCTATGGGACGAGCGGGGAATCGGCGTTCGATGTGCCCACAGCTGATAACCGTTTGAGATATACAGGCCTGCATATAAGTATACGAGCGCGCAGCGCACTCTTTTCGGCAGAAGAGCGCGTTTCCGCGGAAACGCGCGACCCGCGCCCCGGCGTGTGCGGTCTTGGCTGCCGGCACTAGTTCGCTTCGACGAACTTGGCGAGGTTGGCCTGCGCCATCCGGGTGCCGGTCTCGTTGTCGGCGGCGGGCACGATGTCGGGAATCCCTTCGTGCACGATGAGGACATCAGTGCCGCCGTCGCCGTTGGTGAGCGTGGTCGTCGTTGTCATGGTGCCGCCGAGCGCGGGATCTGCGGCCTCGAACTCGAACACCTCGGCCACCTGCTCGTCCGGCATGGGCCTAGCGAAGTGACCGTGGTAGGTGTCGGTATGTGACGTCGATTTGCCGGTCCTGTCCGGCGCGTCGTAGGTGAGCGAGATCCGGAACGGGCCGCCTTCGCGGGCCTCGAACACGTGCACGCGGCTGGTCATGCCGTCCGGCACCCGGCTTCTACGCTGCGCTCAGTGAACAGCCGTTCGACTGCCTCGACTACCTGCTCGGCCGTGGCCCGTCCGCTCGCGTTCCCCGCCAGTCCTGGCCACCACGCCATCAGTATCCCTCTGGGTCAAATTTCTGCCCTCCTCCCTAGCGCCATAACTAGTTCAATCATATGCTTTAGTTAATCAGTTAACGGATTACAGAGCAGGCACGACGCCGTGGAGGTAAGCGATGACAGTACTGCGCGGAGCGCTGCTGGTGGACGGGACCGGGGCACCGCCCCGGCCCGCCAACGTGGTCATCGAGGCGGACCGGATCGCCGCGGTCCAGGCGCCGGGCACCGCCTCCGGAGGGGGCGGCGACGTCGTGGACCTGGACGGCCTGGTGCTGGCCCCGGGGTTCATCGACTGCCACACCCACTATGACGCGCAGGTGCTGTGGGATCCCGACCTCACTCCCTCGTCGTGGCATGGCGTGACCACGGTGGTGATGGGCAACTGCGGGTTCGGGATCGCGCCGACCCGGCCGGCCGGCCGGGAGACGATCGCGCGGACGCTGGAGAACGTCGAGGGCATGTCGGTGGAGGCGCTGTTCGCGGGCATCCCCTGGACGTTCGAGACCTTTCCCGAGTACCTGGACGCGGTCGAGCGGGCCCGGCCGAAGCTGAACGTGGCGGTCATGCTCGGCCACACCCCGCTGCGGCTGTACGTGCTGGGCGAGGAGGCGGCCGAGCGGGATGCCACCTCGGCCGAGATCGAGGAGATGCGGCGGCTCGTCGCCGACGCCCTCGACGCCGGCGCGATCGGCTTCGCATCCTCGCGCCAGCCCGCCCACGCCGGGGCCTGGGGCAAGCCCGTGCCCAGCCGGCTCGCCACCACCGATGAGCTGATGCGGCTCGCCGAGCCGCTGGCCGAGCGCGGCCGCGGCACGTTCGCGATCACGCACGGGCCTGACTTCGGCCCCGTCGAGCTCGCCGAGCTGTCCGTCAAGACCGGGCGGCCGGTCACCTGGACGGCGCTGAACGCCTCACCGGGCGCCTTCCGGCTGCTGGACAAGGCCTCGGCACGCGGAGGCGAGGTCTGGCCCCAGGTCGCCTGCCGCCCGATCGTCTTCCAGGTCACCCTGGCCGAGCCGGCGCCGTTCGCCCGCGCCGACGCGTTCGCGCAGGTGCTGTCCGTACCTGCCGCCGAACGGTCCCGGTTCTACCGGGATCCGGCCTGGCGGGAGCGGGCCCGGGCGGACGTGGCCAGGCAGTGGCACTACGGCTGGGACAAGGTGTTCGTGGCCGAGACGGTGGCGCACCCCGAGCTGGCCGGCGGGCCCTCGCTCGCGGAGCTGGGGGCCAAGCGCGGCGTCGACCCGCTCGACGTGCTGTGCGACGTGGCGCTCGACGACGACCTCTCCACCCGCTTCCGGGTCGTGGTCGCCAACGACGACGCCACCTCGCTCGCCGGGCTGCTCCGGGACGACCGCACCCTGCTGGGGCTGTCCGACGCGGGCGCGCACGCCAGCCAGCTCTGCGACGCGGTCTTCGCCACCTACCTGCTGGAGCACTGGGTCCGGGAGACCGGCACGCTGTCGCTGGAGAAGGCCGTCTGGCGGATCACCGGGCACCCCGCGGCGGTGTTCGGGATTCCTGGCCGGGGCCGGGTAGCGCCCGGATATTTCGCCAACCTGGTCGCCTTCGACCCCGCCACCGTCGGGGTGGAGCGGATGGAGCGGGTGTACGACCTGCCCGCGGGCGCCGACCGGCTCGTCGCCCGCAGCCACGGCCTGCACCAGGTCTGGGTCAACGGCGAACTGTCCGGTGATGGCGACGGCCGCCCGCGGGCCGGCCGCCTCATCCGCGACGGCGGAACGAACGCGGGCCCGACCAGGCGATAAAGGAGACATCATGGAGATTCCCCGGATCATCAGCGTCGACGACCACGTCATCGAACCCGCCCATGTCTGGCAGGACTACCTGCCTGCCGCCTTCCGGGACCGCGGGCCGCGGCTCACCCGGGTCAAGGGGAGGCTGCGCTTCGAGCCGCGGCACATGGCCTTCCGCGAAGACACGGAGGGATACTGGGCAGATTGCTGGTCGTTCGGCGGAATGCTGTTCCCGGTCACCGGCGGGTTCGCCGCGGTCAGCTTCCCCCGCGAGGCGGCGCACAACCGGGCCGTGCTCTTCGAGGACATCCTGCCCGGCTGCTACGACCGCGCGGCCCGGCTGGCCGACATGGACCGCAATCACACCGACGCGTCGCTGTGCTTCCCGACCTTCCCGCGCTTCTGCGGGCAGACGTTCCTCGAGCGCGGCGACCGTGACCTCGCGCTGGCCTGCGTCCGGGCCTACAACGACTGGATGATCGGCGAATGGTGCGCCGACGAGGCCCGCGGCCGCCTGATCCCGCTTACCCTCATCCCGATGTGGGACCCGGTCCTGGCGGCGCAGGAGGTGCGGCGCTGCGCGGCCAGGGGATCGCATGCCATCGCCTTCTCCGAGAACCCGGCCGCGCTCGGCCTGCCCAGCGTGCACACCGACGCCTGGGATCCGCTCTGGGCCGCGTGCGAGGAGACCGACACCGTGGTCAACATGCACATCGGCTCGTCCTCTACCTTCAGCAAGACCAGCGACGACGCGCCGCCGCTGGTCATCATCGCGCTCACCTTCGAGGGCGCGTCGCACGCCCTGGTCGACTGGCTGACCAGCGGCGTGCTGGCCCGGTTCTCCTCGCTGCGCATCGCCTTGTCCGAGGGCCAGGTGGGCTGGATGCCGTTCCTGCTGGAACGGCTCGACGAGGCCTGGGAGCACGCCCGCGGCTACGCCAGGACCCAGCAGAAGGTGCCGGAGCGGCCCAGCAGCTACGTCCCGGGCCGGGTCTTCGGCTGCGTCTTCGACAACCAGGTCGGCCTGGCGCTGCGGGACCGCATCGGCATGGGCCAGATCATGTTCGAGACCGACTACCCGCACGGCGACTCCACGTTCCCGCATTCCAGGGACACCGCCGCCACGATCGCGTCGAAAGCCGGCCTGTCCGAGCAGGAAACCTGGCGGCTGCTGCGCGGCAACGCGATCTCGTGCTACCGGCTGGACCGCTACGGCATCAAGCATTAACACAGGCGTAGATCCGGTGGTGTCGGCGGTGGCCACCAGCCAGGCATTGACCAAATTAGCTGAATCATATTACTATATAGCCGAACCTCGTAGACGAGGCGAGGAGGCCCATCATGACCAGGTTGAACGTGAACGACGCACGGTGCGTGGCTCTGTTCGCGTCTGGGGTTCAGCGATCCGATACCCCGGCCACGGGGGAACTAGCCGAGGTGATCAGCCGCACCGTACGGCGGTTCGGCGTCGCGGGGTGTGCCAGCCGGATGGCCCAGGAGTTCGGCGACCACCCGGAGGCCGCCGTGAGCCGCATGCGATGGATCCGGCGGCTCATCGGCCAGACATTCGCCCCGGCCGCCGCGAGGCCTGGCGGCTGGCCGCCCGCCCCAAGCTCCGACCTGTGCGCCACGCGGCCCGCCGCTGGCCGGGCGCACCGGGCCGCCTGACCGCGCACACCACGGAGCTCATTTGCTGGTGTTGTAACGCCCGGTTGCCTGTTTCCTTGCCTAGACTCCCGGCCCGGTCACCGGGCGCTGGATGGTTTGCAGGGCCCGCAGCAGAGCCGGGTTCGACACCCCGGTCCAATCCTGAGCGAACAGCCCGTAGCCCGAACGGTCGCCGAGCGCGAACTGCAGCCGATTGACCGCCGGGGTCGTGCCCTTGCACATGGTCCCGTCCAGCAGCCACCAGCACCAGTCCACGTCGGTCTGCCCGGCCCACGCCAGGAAGTTGTCGAACCATGCCCCGAGGTTCCCGTCTGCCGGGCTGGATGCCCCGATCACCGTGGCGGCGCCGACGGCGGCCAGGCTGTCGTTGCCGGTGCCGAACTCCCCTATCCACACCGGGGCCGTTTGGTCCGTCATGAGGAACCCTCCGGCATTGTCCATCGCCGTGATGTAATCGGCCCGCGACTGCCCGGACGGGTGAAACCAGGCATAGTCGTGCATCGAGTACACCACGCAATTGCCCTTAGCCGGGGTGACCAGTTTGGCTTTGGTGCCGGTCAGGTTCCCGGCGTAGGACAGGCCCTCGCAGAAGAACAGCGCGTCGCGGTCCACGGCCTGGATGCGGGTCGCGGTGCTGGAGTAGAGCTGGCAGAAGTCGGTGTCCCCGTTCCCGTCACCCCACGACGGCGTATATACGGTCCCGCCGATGGTGGCCTTCCTCGGCTCGTTCTTCAGGTCATAGCCGATCACCAGCGGGTTATCAGCGAACGCCGCAGCCACCGTCAGCCAGTCGCTGGTGAACTTAGAGCTGGGCCAGTTCCCGTTCCACCACAGGCCGTTCGCATCGTCGTCCGAGCAGCACCAGCCCTGGTACAGCAGATGGCAGTTCGGGATTACCATCAGGCCCGCCGCGGTCAGCGCCCGCACGCATGCGGTGTAGACCTGCCAGGGGGTACGGCCGACCAGATCCGGGTTGGCGGCGACGCCGGCCGAGGCCACCGGGGAGGCCCAGGTCACGGTCTGCAGCGCGAACGGGAACCGCACGCTGTTGAATCCCCACTCCGCGATCCGGGCGGCGATCTCGTCGCGATGCCGGAGGTCCAGGCCCCCAGGCGTCATCGCGTCCTGGTGCGCCCCAGCCCAGTTCACCCCGGCGAGCTTGACCCGGTTGTGGTGAGCGTCGGTGATCCAGCGCCCGGAAACCGACAGCGGAGTGGCTATGGCCATATTTTCCCCTTGTGTGGAGGAACGCCCCAGTCTGCGCTCCCTACCGATACGGAGCAGTCAGCCGCGACTGAGATACAGCGACGAGCGCCTCAGCCGGCCTGTGGTTGAGCGCGATCGCCGGCCTAGCTATAGCTAGGCCGCCAGCAGTCGCACCAAGAAAATCCGAGCGCGGCAGGCGGCTCGCTCTTGGGTTAAAATAGTTATATAATCCATCTCATTGGCTTCCGGCACCCGACGGAGATCCCCTGGGTACCGGGTAACGAGCGGCCAGCCAGGCCGGAGGAGGAACCCGTGCGCCGGACTATCTTCACCCAAGAGCATGAGCAGTTCCGCCAGACGGTGCGGGCCTTCCTGGAGAAGGAATGCGTTCCGCGCACCGCGGAGTGGCTGGAGGCGGGCATGGTCAGCCGCGAAGCCTGGCGCCAGGCCGGCGAACTCGGGCTGCTCGGCTGGATGGTTCCCGAGGAGTACGGCGGCCTGGGCCTCAGTGACCTCAGGTACAGCGTGGTCATCGCCGAGGAGATCGCCGCGACCGGGACGCAGGGCCTCGCCCTGGCGCTGCACAACGACGTGGTGGCGCCCTACCTGACCGAACTGACCAGCCAAGAGCAGCGCCGCAGGTGGCTGCCCGGCTTCGTGGCCGGCGAACGGCTGGTCGCGATCGCGATGTCCGAGCCCGGGGCGGGCTCCGACCTCAAGCAGGTCAAGACCACCGCGCGCCGTGACGGCGATCACTACCTGCTCAACGGGACGAAGACCTTCATCAGCAACGGCATCCTCGCCAACCTGGTCATCGTGGTGGCGCGGACGGACCCGGAGGCCGGGCACCGGGGGATGAGCCTGCTCGTGGTCGAGGAGGGGTTCGAGGGCTTCGAGCGAGGGCGCAAGCTCGACAAGATCGGGAACCGCGCCCAGGACACCGCCGAGCTGTTCTTCCGCGATGTGCGGGTGCCGGCCGCGAACCTGCTCGGCCAGGAGGGCCAGGGCTTCCACTACCTGATGCGCAACCTGCCCGCCGAACGGCTCGGCATCGCCGTCTACGCGATCGCCCACGCGGACCGCGCATTCGCGGTGACCAGGGAATATGCACATGACCGCCGCGCCTTCGGTCGGCCGATCGGAGAATTCCAGGTCAACAGGTTCGCGCTCGCGGAGATGAAGACCAAGCTGGATGTCGCGCACGCCTACCTCGACCGGTGCGTGCAGGCGGCCGCCGACGGCGAGCTCACCGCGGAAGAGGCCGCGGCGGCCAAGTGGTGGGCCACCGAGCTGCAGTGGGAGATCGTGGACCGCTGCCTACAGTTGCATGGCGGCTACGGCTACATCAACGAGTACGAGATCGCCCGGCTCTGGCGGGACGCCCGGGTGCAGCGGCTCTACGGCGGCACGACCGAGATCATGAAGGAGATCGTGGGCCGCAGCCTCGGCTTCTGAGCAGACAGAGCTACTGAGCACGCAGAGGAGCAGCGATGCCATCGGCAACCATCACCGGCCACTGCCCGCGGTGGTGCTCGCGTGAACATTCCGCGGACACCTGCGGGACCGCCTTCTACCACGCCACCCAGACGGGACCTCGCCGCGATGCTGGCCCGCGCGGCGGACCTGGTCAGTGAGCCCGGGCCTGCGTCAACAGCCGTCGCCGGGTAAGGAAGGCGGGCGGCGCATCGCCAGCAGGCGGTCGCGGGTCCGGCTGAGCTCAATGCCCGGCGCCGAGGTTGCCGCTGCCCGGGTACCCGCCGCCGCCGAACTTCTCGTCCAGCGCCGCGTAGTCCTTGGCTCGCTCCGGGGTGCGCGGCAGCGCGTCAAGGAACTCCACCGTCTTCGGCTTCTTGTATGAGGCGATGGTGCGCCGGCAGTGCTCGATGAGCGCATCGGCGGTCACCGGGGCCGTCCCGTCGAGGACGACGACGGCCTTGACGTCTTGTGCGAAGCGCTCGCTCGGGATGCCGATCACCGCGGCCTCCCTGACCGCGGGATGGGCTTCCAGGCAGTTCTCCACCTCGGCCGGGAAGATGTTCTCCGCCCCGGACTTGATCATCCGGGTCATCGTGCCGAGGAAGCTGATCGTGCCGTCGGGCTCGCGCCGGCCCAGGTCGGTGGTGCGCCACCAGCCGCCGCGGAAGCGCTGGGAGTTGATTTCCTGGCGATTCCAGTAGCCCAGGTGCACCGTGTCGCCGCGGACGCAGATCTCGCCGGCCTCGCCGTCCGGGCACTCACGGCCGGCGGCGTCGAGGATCCGGACCGCGGTGACCGGCGCGGGGCGGCCCGCGTTGCCCGCGCCCCGGCCGCCGTACCCGCCGAACAGGCAGAACCCGGTGACCTCGGTCTGCCCGTAGCCGTATCCCATGCCGCCGCCCTCGCGGCCGTGGCGGCTGTCATCCGCCGCCACCAGGCCCTGCCAAAGCGGCGCAGCGATGGTGGCTTTCAGCCGCGGCAGTTCCGCGCCGCGCTCCCGCATCAGCCCGACCAGCTGGGTGATGGTGGCCGGCATGAGGTAGGCGCGGGTGCACTTGTGCTCGGCCAGGATGTCCAGTATCTCGCCGGCGATGACCCGCCGGGTGACGACGTTGGTGCCGCCCTGGAGCAGCACCGGGATGCCGAAGAACTGGAAGTTGCCGATGTGGAACATCGGCCCGGAATTCAGGAACACGCAGCTGTCGTCGATGTCGCCCAGCCAGGCGACCGACATGCCCATGCTGATCAGGTTGGTGTGCGACAGCATCGAGCCGCACGGCCGGCCGCTGATCGCCGCGGTGTAGATGACAAGCAGCGCGGAGTCCGGGTCGATATCCAGGCCGGGGTCGGCCGGGTCGCCGCCGGCCAGGAACTCCTCGTAACCCTGGTCCGGGGCGGTATCGTGGCGCAGCCACAGCGCGGACTCGGCCGCCGGGCTGGCGGCCCGCGCGGCCCGCACCGTGCCGCCGATCTCCTCCTCCTGCCAGATCACCACGGCGGGGCTGAAATCCTCGATCGCGAAGGCCATCTCCGGCGGGGCCCAGCGCCAGTAGCCGGGGCACACCATCGCCCCGATCTTGGCCGCCGCACCGAGCAGCTCGTAGACCCGGAAGGAGTTCTGGCCGAGCCACAAGATGCGGTCGCCCCGGCCGACCCCGGTCTCGCGCAGCGCGTTGGCCAGCCGGTTGACCCGGTCGTCCAGTTCCGGCCAGGTCAGGTGATGCTCGCCGTCGGCCAGCGCAAGCTTGCCTGGGTAGCTGCGGCGGTGCTCGGCGATAATGTCCCCGATGGTGATCTGGCCGGGTGCCACCGGCTCACGCCCCCTCAGTAAGGAAAACCCGCTGGCCGGTGCGCCCGCAGCCGCACGGGCCGGCGGCAACAGTGCCACGCAGACCGGTTGCGGCCTGGCTGACCTGGTGGGCACGCGGGCCTGTCGTGCTGATGAACAGCTCGCCACCCCGCTCGGCCAGTGTCCATTCCGCGTTGTCGAGGTGGGCCCCGGAGCGGTGCGGGCACTCCACCGCGATGGCCGGCCCGACCCGGGCGGCGATGAACGGCTGGGCGCCCGCCTCGGCCAGCAGGCCGGCCGCGTCCGGCCTGGCCACGATCACCGGCACCCGCGCGACGACCTCGGCGAGCTCGTCGCCTAGGCCCTCAGCCACCGTCCGGTCGATGCCGAAGATCATCGTGATGGGGAGCCGCCGCGCGTACATGCCGGCGCGGAAGGCCTCGAAGGCGTAGACCTCCCCGATCGAGTACGGCGCGCCGAGCTCGCGGGCCGCGGTCTCGAACGGGTCGAACCAGGGAGATTCCGGCATGCCGCTCACGATGATCAGGCCCCCACCCACCTTCTCCGCGCACGGGGGGCTCCCGCCCCCCGTCCCCCCCGGCCCATCCCCCTTCACTGGGCCGACGCCGTGGTCGGCCAGCATGGCGCGGGCCCAGGCGGTGTCCCGCTGCCAGTCGTCCCAGCCGACCTCGAAGTAGACTGGCAGGCCGGCCGCCTCGTACCGGCTGACGCCCCACAGCCGTGCCCGTGGAAGCACTTCCGCTGCCGCCGTCGTGGACACCAGTGTCATGCTCTATCCTCCCGCTCGCCTACCGGCCAAGGCTCGCTCATGTCGGCTACCGGCCAAGGCTCGCTCATGCCCGCACCACCCGGCGCAGTTTCCCGCCGCGGCCACGCGCGAGCAGCTCCGGTTCTGGCAGCAGCTCAAGCACCGGCGCTACGCCCACGGCCGCCGTGATCACCTCGGACACCCGGTCGCGCAGGTCAGACACGGACGTGCTCAGCTCGGGGTCGTAGCCCACCCGGACCTTCAGCTCCTCGATCTCCCGGGCCGGCCGGACCAGCTGGAATACGGCGGTGGCGGTCTCCGGGACCTGCTCGAGCGCCCGCCAGATGTCCATCGGCACGAAGGAATGGCCGGCCACGATCGTCTCGTCGCCCTTGCGGCCGACCGGCCAGAATCTCGCGTGCGTCCGGCCGCATGCGCAGGGCTGCCTGGTCACCCGGATGATGTCGTCGGACCGGAACCGCACCATCGGGGTGACCGGGTTGTCCAGCGAGGTGGCGACCAGCTCGCCGACTTCCCCGTCGGCCACGGCGGCGCTGCCCGCCGGGTCGACGGCCTCAAGCAGCACGCAGTCCTCCCAGGCGTGGCAACCGTCGTGCTGGCGGCATTCCCAGGCGCCGACGACGTCGCCGGCGGAGGTCCACAGGTAGGTCTCGACGCCCCAGCTCTCCAGCCGCTGCCGGGCCCGCGCGCCGAGCGGCTCGCCCGCGAAGGCGACGCCCTTGAAGGAGGCGAAGATATCGATCATGTCGTTGCTGCGGCTGAGATGGTCAAGCTCGGCCATGGCCAGCCCGGTGAGCTGCGCGTACACCGGCCGGTAGCGGCGGATCGCGTCCAGCGCCGCGGCCCAGCCGCCGATGCCCGTGTTCACCATCACCGGGATGGCGCCGCACATCTGGTCCGCGTGATAGAGGGGCCCGCGCATCTTGAAACCGCTGCCAAGCACGTAATCGCCTGGCCGGACGCCGATCTCCCACAGGTCGCGGGCTGTCGCCGCCCAGAACGGGTGCCAGCGGTCCCAGGCATGCGCGTACAGGGTGGCGTCCCCGGTGGTGCCCGAGGTGGAGAACACCGTGGTCGCGTCGGCGTACCGGGTGCACAGCAGGCCGCCGAACGGGTCGCCGGCCCGGTCGCGGAACTGGCGGATGTCGTCCTTGGTGATGAAGGGCGCCCGCTCGGTGAAGTCGGCCAGCGAGCTGATGTCGCCGGGCTTGACCCTCGCCTCTTCCCACTTCTTGCGCACCAGGCCCGAACGCTCGTAGGCGTAGGGCACCAGCTCCAGGATCCGCTCTTCCTGCAGGGCCGCAAGAGACGCCCGCGGCATGGTCTCTATCTCCGGTTCGAAGAACCTCTCATCGGGCATTTTTTCTCCCGCTCGCTCACTGACGGCCTTCCCGCAGTGTAACTCGAATCTGCGTGATATAACTAACTTGTACAACTAATTTAGCTGTGTGACAGGTAGCTTGCGGAGGGTGACGTGATGGGCGAGGTGCAGCCTGACGACGAGACGGTGCTCGAGCGGTTCCCTCGGGTCCGGATGGATCACCTGAACAAGCGGTACTACCAAGGGTTGCTGCGCCGGGAGCTGCTGGCCGGCCGCTGCCGGGCCTGCGGCCGGTGGCACACCCCGCTGCGGCCGATCTGCCCGTCCTGCTGGTCGTCCGAGGTAGGCCCGGCGCCTGTCAGCGGCCGCGGCACCGTCCACCTGCTCACCTTCCTGCACCAGGGCCCGCCGGGGGTGAACTACTCCGGCGGCTTCCCGCTCGCCGCGATCGAGCTGGCCGAGCAGGCCGGGCTGCGGGTGGAGGCGACGGTGGTGGACTGCCCCCGGGACCAGCTGCGCATCGGGCTCGGGGTGGAACTTACCTGGATTGACCGCGACGGGGCCCCCTGGCCCGCGTTCCGGCCAGTCGGCCGCCCGGCAGGCCGGCCAGCGCCGTCATGACCGCGCGCAATCCGGCCAAGGACAAGGTGGCGATCGCGGGTGTCGGCCTGTCCCCGTACGCCCGGGACCGGGGGGCCGCGACCGAGCTGACCCTGCTGCTTGAGGCGGCGGTCGCCGCAATCCGGGACGCCGGGCTGACCGCCGCCGACATCGACGGCGTGGTCGGCGGGGGGCTGCTCACCGGTGGCATCGACCCCGCTACCGTGGCGTCCGCGCTCGGGCTGCCCGCGGTCACCTGGTGGGCGCGGGCCGTGCCGCCGATCATGAATCACCTGGTGGCCGCCATCAACGCGGTCTGGACCGGAGCATGCGACGTGGCGCTCGTCTACCACTCGGTCTACCGGGTCGGCGGCTTCTCGCGCAGCGCGGCCGCGGACCCGTTCCGGCGCCGGGCCACCTTCGGGCTGCCCGACGGCCGCGCCGCCACCGGCGACGGGCACAGCGACGGCGAGCCGTGGAGCATGCGCGGCTCGGCCGGTTACGCCGCCTGGGCGGGCCGCTACCTCGCGGCGTCCGGCGCGTCCCGGGAGGATTTCGGGCGCATCGCGATCAACGGCCGGAGCAATGCGGCGGCCAACCCGAACGCGGTGCTGCGGGAGCCGCTGACCATGACCGGCTACCTGAGCGGCCGGATGGTCCGCGAGCCGCTGTGCCTGTACGACATGGACATCCCGGTCGACGGGGCCGACGCGTTCATCGTGACCACCGCCGAGCGGGCCCGCGACCTGCGCGCTGCCCCGGTCCTCATCCACGCGGCCACCATGGGCATGACCACGCCGCCCGAGGAGCACCTGGCGGCCGGGCTCGACGCCACCGGGCAGCCGCTGGCCGCCCGCGACCTGCGGGCCAAGAGCGATTTGTGGCTCGATGACATCGACCTGTTCTTCCCCTACGACGGCTTCACCGTCGTGGCCCTGCGCTGCTTCGAGAGCTACGGGTTCTGCGGTCCCGGAGAGGCCGGCGCGTTCCTGGCCGACAACTGGGACGCGGTGGAGAACCGGATCAAGATCAAGGGCCGGGTGCCGGTGAACACGCACGGCGGCAGCCTGTCCGAGGGTGGCTCCCAGGGAGCCGGGCACCTGCGCGAGGCGGTCACCCAGCTGCGCGGGCGAGCGGGCCGCCGCCAGGTGCCCGGAGCGCAGGTCGCCCTGCTGACCCCGGGGGGCTTCTTCTTCAACGCGCAGGGGCTGGTCCTGCGGGTCGGCTGAGGTAACAGGTACCGGCTGAGGTAACAGGTAAAGGAGACATCATGAGCTTGCTCGACGGCAAGGTCGCGATCGTGACTGGCGGCGGCCGCGGGCTCGGCCGCGCGCACTGCCTGGCGCTGGCCGCGCACGGCGCGGCGGTCGTGGTGAACGATCCCGGCGCCGGCCTACACGGCGAGAGCACCGGGGAAACCCCGGCCGAGGCGGTGGCGGCCGAGATCACCGCCGCGGGCGGCCGGGCCGTGGCCGACCACTCGTCGGTTACCGACTGGGCGGCCACCGAGAAGCTGATCGCGCTGGCGGTCAGCGAGTTCGGCCATCTCGACGTGGTGGTGAACAACGCGGGCATCCTCCGCGACAAGATGCTGTTCTCGATGACCGAGGACGACTTCGACGCGGTCATCGCCGTGCACCTCAAGGGCACCTTCGCGATGACCAGGCACGCCTGCGCCTACTGGCGCGAGGAGGCCAAGCGCGGGGCAGGGAAGCGGGAGTGGACAGGGACGGGGAGGCCGGTGGGGAGTGGGGGGCGGATCATCAACACGACCTCGGGGACCGGCCTGTTCGGCACGGTCGGCCAGGCCAACTACGGGGCGGCGAAGGCGGGCATCGTCTCGCTGACCACGATCACCGCGCTGGAGATGGCCAGGTACGGGGTGACCGCGAACGCGATCTCGCCGATCGCGCACACCAGGATGACCAACGGCGTCGCCGGGGTCGCGGTGCGCAACCCGGTGCCTGAGGGTCCAGAGGGCTTCGACCCGCAGGACCCGGCCAACGCCTCCGGGCTCGTCGTCTACCTGGCCTCGGCCGCCGCGGCCTGGCTGACCGGCCAGGTGTTCCGGGTGCACGGGAACCGGGTGCAGCGGCTGCGCGGCTGGCAGGCGGCCGGGGAGTACCGGAGCAAGTCCGGCGGCGCGGCCGAGCCGGGAGAGCTCATCGCCGGGCTGCCCGAGATGTACGGCACCGCGCCCGCCGGACGCCTGCCGGACCCGCAATGACAACTGGATCTCGTTATCTCAGGCGAGGGCGGAAGGTGCGATGACGCTGACGGAACAGGAACGGCGCGAGTGGTTCCGCGAGCATTGGGCCTGCGGGATCCCGTTCAACAAGCACTGCGGCATCGAGGTACGGCGGTGGGATGACGAAGCCGTCGAGCTGTTCCTGCCCTATGCCGGCGTGCTCAGCGCGCACGACGGCATCTTCCACGGTGGGGTCGTCGCGGCGTTGCTCGACACCACCGCCTCAGGTGCGGTGATGGCCGGCCACGATTTCGCGAAGGGCAGCCGCCTCACCACGATCTCCCTGTCGGTTCAGTACCTGTCCGTCGCGCCCGGCGAAGACCTGGTGGCCGCAGGCTGGTGTACCCGGCGCGGGCGCAGCGTTCACTTCGCGCAGGCGCAGGCGTGCGGCGCGGCCTCCGCCAAGGTGGTGGCGACCGCCCAGGTGGCGGTCAGCATCGCCGGTGAGCGCCCGGGCGTTCCCTGGCGGCCGGCGGAGCCGGCGCGGCTGGACCGGCACCGCACCAGCAACTGACCGAACCCGGCAGCACCGCCCCGGCGTCGCCACCTTGCTCATCGTCAACCCCTAGCGTTCTGATACAGAGCGTGACGTGACTGCGGCCGGGCCGTATGCCGGCCATGAGCGCGGGCCGCTACCCTGTGTCCATTCACAAAGGGGAAAGGATCACCGTGGCCGACTCTCAGCAGTTGCGGGAGCGCACGCTTGTCGTGCTGAAGCCGGATGCCGTTGTCCGCGGCCTGGCCGGACGTATCATCCAGCGGTTCGAAGACGCGTCGCTGAAGATCATCGGCATGAAAATGCGCGAGATCGACGCCGACTTCGCCCGCAAGCACTACTTCGACCTGGAGGAGCGGCTAGGGCCGACCGTGTACAACGCGACCGCGACGTTCATGGAGCGGGGACCGGTCATCGCGTTCGTGCTTGAGGGCGAGGAAGCGGTGGCTACCGTCCGCAAGATCGTCGGCACCACGTACCCGAACGAGGCCCAGCCCGGATCGATCCGCGGTGACTTCGCACACCAGTCCAAGGCCGTCGCCAGCACCACGGGCAAGGCCGTCGCCAACCTCGTGCACGCCTCGGGCAACCGGGACGAAGCGGAGTACGAGGTGGACCTGTGGTTCGACAAGACCGAACTATTCGAGTACCGCAACCTGGCCGAGATGTTCGACTGGTGATCGCAGGAGTGGGCGGGCGAGCCTCGGTCCCCACTAGTGGGGTGCCCACAGCCAGCCCCCGGATACTTTCCGGTCTACATTGGTTACGAAGTGTGTTATGGCCTTGGATCATCGTCACGGCCGTTCCGGTAAACCCGTCGCGGGATTTCTTACCCAAGTCCTGCGCGTATCGGGAGTCTTTCTGGCATTGTTGACCGCCAGCGGTACCCGTGCGAGGCGGGCCGGGCGGCGCATCAGGTCAGGTGCAGCAGGCAGGCAGCGCGCCCTGATTACCGCGCAGGCCCGCGGCCGGAAAGCTGGGATTTCACTCCAGCCGGCGGCTAACATCTCGCGGGCCATGGCCGGACGAAAGGATTGCCTTGTCGCGACACCGGACGGGGGCTCGCAGCAGTCGGCGCAAGCGGGGTCTGATCCGACGTTTCGGCATTGTCTTTCCAGCCGCCGTTATCGCCACGGTAGCGGTCATTGCAGTGGCGGTCGGCGCCAAGGTATTCGCCCCGAGATCGGGCGCTTTCAGCGCCGTTCAGGCCATTGAGATCGTGCCGGGAAGCCATACCATGGCCGCGCTCGAAGCCGAGCGCGCGCAGCTGATCGCGATGACCGCGGCGGCGCGCACGCTGACCGTGGTGGCCAAGCCGAAGCTGGCCTCGCCCGCCGAGGTCGCCGCGGCTAACCCGGGTACCGGCGCCGGCACCGGCGCCGGCACCGGATCGGGTGGCGGCGGCATCATCTACGTCACGTCCACGCCGCCCGACCCGAACACCGCCCAGTCCATCGCCTACAACCTGATGGCCAGCTTCGGCTTCAGCCCGTCGACCTATTTCGGCTGCCTGCTTGACATCTGGAACCGGGAGAGCGGGTGGCGGTACGACGCGGAGAACGCGAGCGGCGCGTACGGCATCCCGCAGGCGCTGCCGGGCAGCAAGATGGCGAGCGCCGGGGCGGACTGGCAGACCGACCCGGCCACTCAGATCAGGTGGGGCCTGGGCTACATCAAGGCCATCTACGGGAATCCGTGTAGCGCATGGGCTTTCGAGGAAGCCAACGGCTACTACTGATTATGGGCTCTCTGACGTCTTGTCACGGTACTACTACCTGTGTCAGATAATGGTGACGGATTCACCATAGGACGGTCCGGGGTGGTAACCGATTAGCGGATCGGCCGTGCCCGGTCTCGCACTTTATGTGAGGTTTCGGAGTCAGTGTGAGTTTCCTCATAGAGCTTTTCCGGCCGCTTCGCTGAGCGATGAACACTTAGGTAAACGCATCAATTCTGGCCGGTTACCCGACGATGTCCGGTTATGGTGATCTAGCTCACGTCAATTTCGGTCAGTAGAAGCATTGCCGTCAGGCATGGTAGGAAGCCGACAGCACCTCGCCCGTGCGATGGCAATCTGGAGTTAGCCCGGCGCCCTGACCCGCGCCACTTCCCACGCGCAGATCCCTGCCGCCGACGCGGTGGCAGTGGCGATCGGGGGTGAAGCAGTTCGCGTGACGCGAGCCACCGAAAGGTCCCGACGCAGATCAGGTGGGGCCTTACCTATATCAAGGGCACCTACGGATCGCCGTGCGGCGCCTGGGCTCATGAGGAGGCCACCGGCTGGTACTAAAGTCGCGCGGCCCCAGCGGGCCCAGGCCAGCGGAGGCTGTCCGCCGTGATCCGGCGCCCCGCGGCGCCTAGTTCGCGCCTAGTTCGGCACCGTGGCGAAGGTCTCGACCTCTTCGTCGAAGGTCGGCCGCATCTGAGCGAAGATATCCGCTGGCGCGGTCATGTAGAGGGCGTAGGACTGCGGGCCCGCGGATGTCTGCGCCACGAAGAGCAGGTCGATAGCCTCCTGCTCGACCCCCGCGTCCGTCCAGGTGAACTTCCAGTAGGAGCCTGGCCTGCCCCGGATGGTTAGCGCCGCCAGGCCGAGTCGCTGGTAGCCGGGGAAGTGGGGTCTCGACTGCATCTCGATGTACTGCGCTTCCGCCAACATGTTGTTCGGGTAGGTGTGCGGCGTGAGATCGATGAGGATGTTGGTGTTCGGCTCCGCCGGATCCTTCAGGTAGGTCTGATAGCCGCTCGTCGACTCCTTCCAGCTGGTCGGCGCGGCGAGTCGGAAGCTTGCGGTCTCGTTGGCCGAGGCCGGCGGGGAGATCGTCGTGAACCCGCTGGGCAGCGCCCCGGTGGCTGGCCGGTTGATCGCGTCGACGATCTGCGGGGCATCCGCGGCGGACGGGAGCGTGGCCGCCGACCCCGAAGACGATGTCCCGCTCTGCGGCGAGCCGGAATGATTCTGGTGGAGCAGCACGACGGTGGCGGCGCCCGCCCCGGCGCCGACTATCGCCAGCGCCGCGATGGCGATCTTCCACCCCCGTCCCGACCGCTGGCGCTGCGGCGGCTCGTACCCGGCACCGGACCAGGGCGCTGTGCCGGACGGCGGCTGGGACGCCGAACCCGACCAGGCCGTGGCACCATAACCGGGCTGTGGCTGGTACGCCGCCCCGGAGCCGGGCTGGGGCGCCGGGGATGCGGACCCGGACCAGGCCGAGCCGGAGCCCGGCTGGGGCGCCGCTCCGGATCGGGGTGACGGGTCGTACCAGGAAGAGAAGTCGGGCGGCGGTCCCTCCGGCCGGGCCGCAGACCCGCCCGCGGCCCCCGCCACGTTCCCCGCGCCCTGCCCCCAGCTGCTGCCCGGCGGCGGGTAACGCGGCGGGTCGCCCTGCACCGGCTGCGGCGCAGTCGGAGCGGTCTGCGCGGCGGCCAGGGGATCGGTGTCGGCCGCCGGCGAGGCCGACGGCTCCTTCGCGATCGTCGGCCCGGCCGAGGCGAAATCCACCGAGGTCTCGCTCGGTTGAGGCAGCCAAGGCGGAATCAGTCCGGGCTGGGCTGGTCCGGGCTGAGCTGGTCCGGGCTGAGCTGGTCCGGGCTGAGCTGGTCCGGGCTGAGCTGGTCCGGGCTGGGCCCAGCCCGGTTGAGGCGGCGCCGGACGGGACGAGGCTGACAGCGCGGTGGCCTCGTAGCCGGTCGGCGAGGCCGGCGTCCGGTCCCGCAGCAGCGGCAGCACGTCGGTGATCATCCGCGCGGCCGCGCTCGCATCTGGCCGGTCCGCGGGCTCGCGGCGGAGCAGCGCGGCGATTACGGGGCCGAGCGCGCCCGCCGTAAACGCCTCGGGCGCATCCTCGTTGATGATGGCGGACATGGTGGTGATCGCCCCGCCGAGGTTCTCGAAGGGGCCGTGTCCCTCCACCGCCGCGAACAGGGTCGCGCCGAGTGACCACAGGTCGGAGGCGGGCGAGGCGTCCTCGCCGCGGATCCGCTCGGGCGCGGTGAACCCCGGCGAGCCCATCACCATGCCGGTCTGGGTGAGCTTGGGGTCGCCCTGGAAGGTGGCGATGCCGAAGTCGGTCAGCACGGCCCGGTCGTCGTTGCCGAGCAGCACGTTGCTCGGCTTGACGTCCCGGTGCATCACTCCGGCGGCGTGCGCCACGCTCAGCGCGGAGAGCAGCTGCCGGGCCATGTCGGCGGCCCGCCGTGGCGACAGCGGGCCCGAGGCCGCGAGCACCTGGTCCAGGGACTGCGCGCTGACCAGCTGCATCACGATCCACGGACGGCCCTCGTCCTCGCACACGTCGTAGACGGTGACCACCGCAGGGTGGTTGAGCCGGGCGGCGGTCTTGGCCTCGCGCAGCGTCCGCTGGTACGCGTTGACCCGCTCCGCGTCTGTGAGTGTCTCGGCAATCTGGACTTCCTTCACCGCGACGTCGCGGTCAAGAAGCTGATCGCGGGCACGCCAGACAACGCCCATGGCACCGCGGCCGATGGGCGCCTGCAGACGGTAACGCCCGGCGATCACCCGCCCGGTGTCCGCCAATGGGTGCATAGCCGGACCATACACGGTGTTAGCTGAAAGGTCTCTGGGGGACGCCTAAGCATCGATTAAGTTTGATCAGATTGTTCAGTGCCTATCCCAGAGCTCACGGGCGCGCCAGAGCTCACGGGTGCGCGCCGATGCTGAGCACCGGGCCGGAGGGGTCGGCGAAGAAGTCGTTCCCCTTGTCGTCGACCACGATGAAGGCCGGGAAGTCGCGGACCTCGATCTTCCAGACGGCTTCCATGCCGAGTTCGGGGTACTCGAGCACCTCGACCCGGGTGATGCAGTCCTGGGCCAGCCGCGCCGCCGCGCCGCCGATCGAGCCGAGGTAGAACCCGCCGTATTGCTTGCAGGCTTGGGTCACGGCGGCCGAACGGTTCCCCTTGGCCAGCATGACCAGCGAGCCGCCGGCCGCCTGGAACCGGTCGACGTAGGAGTCCATCCGCCCCGCCGTCGTCGGCCCGAAGGACCCGGAGGCGTACCCTTCCGGCGTCTTGGCGGGCCCCGCGTAGTAGACCGGGTGATCGCGCAGGTAGGCGGGCATCGGCTCGCCCGCGTCGAGGCGTTCGGCGATCTTGGCGTGGGCGATGTCGCGGGCCACCACCAAAGGCCCGGTCAGCGATACGCGGGTGCGCACCGGGTACCTGGTCAGCTCGGCGCGGATCTCGGCCATCGGCCGGTTCAGGTCGATGGCGACCACGTCGCCCTCGTCTTCGCCCGCCTCGATGTCCGGCAGGTACTGCGCCGGGTCGGTCTCGAGCTGCTCGAGGAACACCCCGTCGGCGGTGATCTTGCCCAGCGCCTGCCGGTCGGCCGAACACGACACCGCGATCGCCACCGGGCAGGACGCCCCGTGCCTGGGCAGCCGGACCACCCGCACGTCGTGGCAGAAGTACTTGCCGCCGAACTGCGCGCCGATCCCGGTCCGCCGGGTGATGCCGAGTACTTGCTCCTCGAGCTCGCGGTCCCTGAACCCGTGCCCCGCGGCCGACCCGGAAGCGGGCAGCGTGTCCAGGTACTTGGCCGACGCGTACTTGGCGGTCTTCAGCGCGAATTCGGCGCTGGTCCCGCCGACGACGATGGCCAGGTGGTAGGGCGGGCACGCGGCGGTACCCAGCGAGCGGATCTTCTCCTCAAGGAACCCGAGCATCCGGGCCGGGTTCAGCACGGCCTTGGTCTCCTGGTAAAGGAAGGACTTGTTGGCCGACCCGCCGCCCTTGGCCATGAACAGGAACTTGTACTCTTCGCCGCCGGTGGCATAGATCTCGACCTGCGCGGGCAGGTTGCTGCCTGTGTTCTTCTCTTCCCACATGGTCAGCGGCGCGAGCTGGGAGTACCGCAGGTTCAGCGTCGTGTAGGCGGCATAGACGCCGCGCGAGATGTGCTCCTCGTCCCGCCCGTCGGTGAGCACGTGCTGGCCGCGCTTGCCCATCACGATGGCGGTGCCGGTGTCCTGGCACATGGGTAGCACGCCCCCGGCCGCGATGCACGCGTTCTTGAGCAGGTCGCGGGCCACGTACCGGTCGTTCGGGCTGGCCTCCGGGTCGTCCAGGATCGCCCGGAGCTGGCGGAGGTGGGCGGGCCGCAGCAGGTGGGCGATGTCATGCATGGCCGCGGCGGTCAGGTCAGTAAGCAGCCGCGGCTCGATCTCGAGGAAATTACGGCCGAACGAACTATGGTTCGTCACCCCGTCACTGGTCAGCCGCCGGTAACTGGTGGCGTCATGGCCCAGCGGCAGCAGGTCTGTGTAGGTGAACTCGGGCACGTGGCTCGCCCTCCTTGATGCTTGCTAGCCTGGGGCAGCCTCGGCCCCGGTGTTCAGCTTAGGCCGGTCCGGCTTGAGCCCCGGACCGGGTTTTGGATCGCTAGGCGTCGGCGGCCGCGGACCGCGGCTGAAGTGGAGCCCAGGCGGATCCCCGGCCACCCACTGATTCCGAAGGTCTCGGGCCCAAACCCGGCCGGATCCGTTGGTGTTTGGGCACATGTTCGGCAGAAACAAACACTATGTCTCCTAGTCACCACTTGTACATGTATGGGTAAGCTTGTATCGTGACGCTATGCGGCGGCGCCGCGCCGCGCGGTGCCCCCGTCCGCGCGATGCACGCTGAGCACGCGGTGCCCCCGTCCGCGTTCGGCTGAGCTGCGGCGCCGCCGCCGTACTTCTCTCCTGTCTCTCCTGTCTCCGTCGCTGCGCTCTCGTGATCCGAGAATGCGCTCTCGCTTCCCCCGTCCCGGCCGCGCCGCTTTGGCTGCGCCCGCCTCGGCCGCACCAGTGGCAACTGCGGCCCCTGCGGCGGCCAGGATCCCCCGCCGTGACCAGGCGCAGGTTTGTCGGGTCTGACTGGTTTTTTATCTCCGTGCGGGGTAGTTCGGGCAGCCAGCGGGCATCGGGGCCCGCGGTCAGCGCAAGGAGGAGGGCGCGATGACAGCAACGCCCGATACGGCGAGAAGCCCCGGTATCCGAAGTCTCATCCCGGCACGGATAGACCGGCTGCCCTGGTCGAGATTCCACACCAGGCTGGTAATAGCCCTGGGGGTGGCGTGGGTCCTGGACGGCCTGGAGATCACCATCGCCAGCAACGTCGGGCCAGACCTGATCCAGAAGGCCGCGCTGAACATGTCCGCAAGCTCGGTCGCGGACATCGCCACCTGGTACCTGATCGGCGAGGTCATCGGCGCGCTGTTCTTCGGCCAGCTGTCGGACAAGCTCGGCCGGAAGAACCTGTTCATGATCACCCTCGGGGTGTACCTGATCGGGTCCGGGCTGACCGCGCTGACCCCGCGGGGCGGGTACTGGTTCATCTTCCTGTACGCCACCCGGGTCATCGCCGGGATGGGCATCGGCGGTGAGTACGCGGCGATCAACTCCGCCATCGATGAGATGATCCCGGCCAAATTCCGGGGCCGGGTCGACCTGGCCGTCAACGGGACCTACTGGGCCGGTGCCTTCCTGGGCACCATCGTCACCCTGGTTGTCCTGAACCACATCTCGACCACGCTGGGCTGGCGGATCGCCTACCTGGTCGGCCCGGTGCTCGCGCTGGTCATCATCTTCGTCCGGCGGCACCTGCCGGAGAGCCCCCGCTGGCAGATCATGCACGGCCGGGAAAAACAAGCCGAGGCCTCCATCGCCGAGATCGAGCAGGACGTCTCCGCGACTAAGGGCGAGCTCCCGCCGGTGGACCAGAGCAAGGAACTGGAGATCCGGCCGACCGAGAACATCGGCTACCTGGCGCTGCTGCGTTCCTTGTTCAAGCATTACCCGAGCCGGGCGATCTACGGCGGGACGCTGATGATCACCCAGTCGTTCCTGTACAACGCGATCTTCTTCACCTACGGGCTAGTCCTGCTGTACTTCTTCCATGTTCCGTCCGGCAACACCCCCTACTACTTCATGGCGTTCTGCGCCGGTAACCTGCTCGGCCCGCTGACCATCGGGCGGCTGTTCGACACGATCGGCCGCCGCAAGATGATCTCGGGCACCTACCTGGTCTCCGGCATCCTGCTGGTCATCACCGCGCAGCTGTTCAAGGCGGGCGCGCTGAACGCCGTCACCCAGACGCTGTGCTGGTCGGTGATCTTCTTCTTCGCCTCGGCCGGCGCCTCGGCCGGGTACCTGACCGTCTCCGAGATCTTCCCGCTGGAGGTCCGGGCCAAGGCCATCGCGGTGTTCTTCGCCATCGCGCAGTGCTTCGGCTCGCTCGGCTCGCACCTGTACGGCCACCTCATCGGCGACGGCAAGGACCCCAACTCCCTGTACTGGGGCTACCTTCTCGGGGCCGGCGCGATGATCCTGGGCGGCGTCGTCGCGGCGTTCCTCGCCGTCGACGCCGAGGGCAAGTCCCTCGAGGACGTAGCGAAACCGCTGTCCGTCATCGCCAAGCCCGCCGAAGCCATCTTCCGCACCGGTGACCCCCGCGAAGGCGGTGTCCGCCCCTCGGCCGGCGACTAACCAGGCGGTCAACAAAGATCGTGATGGTTGCCTCCCGCCGGGGATGCAACCATCACGATAACGACACCCGAGCCGTCAGCGCAGGTCATCGCGAGCCTGCGGAGCCAGGAACCCCGGCGGCAGGCTCGTACCTGGTCTGCTCGCTGATATCGCGGGTAACCGGGTGGCGTGGAAGCGCGCCAGAGTCAATGAGTGTGGCGCTCTACCCGATCTATGAGGTAGAGCGCCACACTCATTGACTTGCGGGGATCGCGGGTAACGGCGGTACCGGTCAGCTTTCCGCGGCCGCGCGTGCGGCGGCTGGGGTGGTGGCCGTGAGCGCGGCCGCTGCGGCGGCCTCGCACTCGTCTAGGGTCCGCTCGGCGAGGGCGGCGCGGACTTCGGCCAGGGCGGGCGGTGCCATTGACAGGCTGGTCACGCCGAGGCCGGCCAGCACAGTGGCGAGTAGCGGGTCGCTGGCTGCTTCGCCGCAGACGCTGACCGGCTTGCCCGCCGCCTGGCCCGCGGTGGCTGTTATGGCGATAAGCTGCAGCAGCGCCGGCTGCCATGGATCCAGCAGCGGAGCGAGCGCGCCGGCCTGCCGGTCGGCGGCGAAGGTGTACTGGCTCAGGTCATTGGTTCCGATGGACACGAAATCGGCCTGTTCGATGATGCGCGCCGCGCACAGCGCGGCGGCGGGGACTTCGATCATCACGCCCGCGACCGGCAGGCCGTGCTCGCGGACCCGGGCTGCGAACGCGGCCGCCTCCGCGGGGGTTGACACCATCGGGGCCATGACCCACACATCGGCGCCGGTGTCCTTGGCCGCGTGCGCCAGCGCCTCGAGCTGGGTGTCAAGCAGGGCTGGGAGGAGGCCGTCCAGGCGCAGGCCGCGGATGCCGAGCGCGGGGTTGGGCTCGGCCTGCTGCGACGCGAACGCCAGCGGCTTGTCCGCTCCGGCGTCCAGCGTGCGCACGACGACCTTGCGTCCGCCCATCCCGCCGAGGATCTCGGCGTAGGTAGCCCGCTGTTCCTCGCCGGACGGCTCGTCATGGCGGTCGAGGAAGAGGAACTCAGTGCGCAGCAGCCCGATGCCCTCGGCCTCCGCCGCGATCGCCGCTGGCACGTCGGCGGGGCCGCCCACGTTGGCCAGCAGCTGCACCGGGTGACCGTCCTTGGTCCGGCCTGGTCCGTGTGCGGCGGCGAGGCGCTCGGCGCGCTCGGCGTGCCGGCGGGCGGCCTGCTCTACCTGCTCAGGGGCGGGCTCGACGACCGCGGTGCCGGCCGATCCGTCGACGGCGACCACTGTGCCGTCGGGGACCGCCACGATTTCGGGGCAGCTGACCACGGCCGGGATCCCCAGCGTCTTGGCCAGGATCGCAGTGTGGCTGGTGAGGCCGCCGCGTTCAGTGACGATCGCCAGGACCGCGGCCGGATCGAGGGTCGCGGTGTCGGCGGGCGCGAGCTCGGCGGCCAGCAGCACGAACGGGTGGCCCGGCGCCGGGATGCCGGGCATCGGCTCGCCGAGGAGCAGCGCGACCGCGCGATCGGCGATGTCGTCAAGGTCTGCGGCGCGCTCGGCGAGGTAGCCGCCGGCCGATGTCAGCAGCTCCCGGTAGGAGGCCAGCGCCTCGCTGACGGCCCACGCGGCGGGCCGGCCGCCTCTGGCCAGGTCCCGCACCTTGGTGGCGAGCGCGGGATCGCAGGCCATCATCGCCTCGGCCGCGAGCACGTCGGCAGCCTGCCCGGTGGCGGCGGCGCTGCGCCGGCGCAGGAAGTCCCCAACCGCTTCCAGGGCGGCGACGGCGCGATCTGCTTCGGCGCCGGTATCGGCGACGGCGGGAACAACGTCGGGCAGCTTCGGCGGAGTGCCCAGCCATGCGGCCGGCCCGGCCGCCGATCCGGCGCTCACGCCGAGGCCGTGCAGGTTTTTGCTCATGACGGTGCTCCTTGTGCGTCGTGGTCGGCGGCGACGATGGCGGCCAGGTCATCTAGCACCGCATCGGCGTCGGCTCCCTCGGCGGACAGCACGACGGTTTCGCCGCCGCGGGCATCCAGGCCGATGACGGACAAGATGGAGCGCGCGTCCACCGGTTCACCGCCCTGCTTGGCGATGAGGACAGGGACCGCCGTCTTGGCCGCGGCCTGCACGAACAGCGAGGCGGGGCGGGCGTGCAGCCCGACGGAGGATCCGACGATCACCTGACGCTCAGCCATCATGCACCTACCGCGACACGAGTGGTGCCTGTGACGCTCGCCATGCGGCCGGCGGCCGTGCTGCCGGCCGGGGCGGCGCGCCGCAGCGACTTGAGCACGACCAGGCAGACGGCGCTGACCGCGACGCCCGCCACGATGGAGGCGGCCCACAGCCCGGGCTTGCCGATCAGGCCGATGACCCAGATGCCGCCGTGCGGGGCAAGTGACGTCGCGCCGAACACCATCGACAGGGCACCAGTCGCGGCGCTGCCCGCCATCAGCGACGGGATGACTCGCAGCGGGTCGCCGGCGGCAAACGGGATCGCGCCCTCGGTGATGAACGACAGGCCAAGCAGCCAGGCGGCCTCGCCCGCGGTGCGCTCGCCCGGGGTGAACAGGCCCTTGCGGACAACGGAGGCGAGCGCGCACGCGATCGGCGGGGTCATCCCCGCCGCCATCACGGCGGCCATGATCTTGGTGTCACCGCTGGCCAGGCTGGCCAGGGCGAAGGTGTAGGCGACCTTGTTGACCGGTCCGCCCAGGTCGAAGGCCATCATCGCGCCGAGCAGCAGGCCCAGCACGGCCGCGTTGGTGCCGGACAGGCCGTGCAGCCAGTTCGTCATGGCGGTGGTGGCCGCGGCGACCGGGCGGCCGACCAGCACGGCCATGATCACGCCGGTCACGGCCGCCGAGATCAGCGGGATCACCACGACCGGCATGATGCCGGCCAGGGCGCGCGGGACCTTGGGCCGCTTCAGCGCCATCACGATCGCGCCGGCCAGCAGGCCCGCGATCAGGCCGCCCAGGAAACCCGCGCCGGTCGCGGTGGCGATCAGGCCGCCGACGAAACCGGGGACCAGGCCCATCCGGTCCGCCATCGCGAACGCGATGAACCCGGCCAGCACCGGCACCAGCATGAAGAACGCCACTTTGCCGATGAGGAACAGCAGCCCGGCGAGGCCGGCGGCGTGCAGCACCGGGGCGACGGTGAAGCCCTCGATACCGGTGACGGCGGCCGGATAGGTATGGCCGTGGAACGTGCCGCCGAAGACCTTACTGGCTACCTGCGGGCCGCCCAGGATGAACGAGATCGCGATCAGGATGCCGCCCGCGGCGACGAACGGGATCATGTAGCTGACCCCGGTCATCAGCCACTGCCGCAGCCGGGTGCCGAAGCCCGCGTCCTGGTCGACCTTGGTCGTCAGGCCCGCGGACCCCGGTACGGCCGGGCTCGCGGCGGGCGCCGCGGAGGCGGCCCCGGCAGCGGCAACTGCCGCCGGAGCGGTTGCCGTTGGGCCGGCCTCGGCGGCCTGGACGGCCTCGGCGATCAGCCCCGGGCCGTCGTTGATGGCGCGCTTGACCGGCGCGACGACCAGTGGCTTGCCGGCGAAGCGCTCCCGGTTGCGGACCTCGACGTCGGCGGCGAAGATGACCGCGTTGGCGGCGGCGATGACGTCGGCGGGGATCGGTTCCGCGCCGGCGGCGCCCTGGGTCTCCACGGTGATGGAGTGGCCTGCGGCTACGGCAGCCTGCTCGATCGACTCGGCGGCCATGTAGGTGTGTGCGATGCCGGTGGGGCAGGAGGTCACGGCGACGAGTTTCATGACCCTAGCACCTCTTTCGTGACGATATCCACGACGGTCTTCTCGTCGGGGGCGGTGGCGAGGGCCTCGCGGAACGAGGCGTGGACTAGGCGGCGGGCGAGCGCCGCGAGGATGGTCATGTGCTGCGAGCCGCCGCCCTCGGGCGCGGCGATCAGGAAGATGAGGTGCGCGGGGCCGTCAGCGGCGCCGAAGTCCACGCCCGCCTTGCTGCGCGCGAACGCCAGGGTCGGCTCGGTGACGAACGCCGAGCGGGCGTGCGGGATGCCGATACCGCCCTCGATCCCGGTGGGCATCTGCTGCTCGCGCGCTACGACGTCGGCGAGGAAGCCGTCAAGGTCGGTAACCCTACCGCCAGCGGCAAGCCGCTCGGCGAGCTGCCGGGTAGCGGTTTGCCGGTCGGGTGCTTCGAGACCGAGGTCCACGAGATCAGGTGTGATGATCGAGTTGGTCATGGGTGCTCCTTAAAGGCGGCGGGCGGCGAGGTTGCCGCCGGCCTGGTCGGTCAGGTCGGTAATGCAGATGCCGGCGTGGCTGATGTCGGCCGGCCCGGGCATGCGGGATCCGGGCAGCGCGGCGGCCGCGCTTCCCCACGCGACCGCTTCGGCCAGCGCGCCGACGCCGTCGGCGCCGGTGGCCAGGTAACCGGCCAGCAGCGCGTCGCCGGCGCCGACCGTGCTGCGGGGCTCGAGCGCCGCCGCAGTGGCGTGCCAGGCGGCGTCCCGCCGGACCAGCACGGCACCGGCCGGCCCGAGGCTGGTGAGGACGGTGTGCACGCCGCTGGCGGTCAGGGTCAGTGCGGCGCCGACGACATCGGCGATGGTGTCGACGGGGCGGCCGGCGAGCTCGGCGAGCTCCTCCCGGTTCGGCTTGATCAGGTCGGGGCGCGCGGCGATCGCCATGGCCAGCGGCGGCCCGGAGCTGTCGATCGCTACCCGGGGCCCGGTACCGCGCAGCTGCCGGATGAGCCCGGCGTACCAGCCGACCGGAGCGCCGGGGGACAGGCTGCCGGAGAGCACGACCCAATCCGCCCGGGCAGCGGCGTCGGTGAGGGTGACAGCCAGCGCGTCGAGTTCGGCCTGGCTGAGCCCGGGCCCGGGCTCGTTCAGCTTGGTGGTGGTGCCATCGGCCTCGACGACCGTGACGTTGGCCCGGATCGACCCGGCGATGCGCACGGTGAGCAGGTCCGGGCCAGCGTTAGCCAGCAGGGCCTCGAGCTGAGCGCCCTCGGCGCCCCCGCTGGGCAGCACGGCCGTCGCCTTGCAGCCGTGCGCGGCCAGCGCCCGGGCCACATTGACGCCCTTCCCGCCTGCGTCCACCCGGCTGGCACCGGCGCGGATGACGGTGCCGGGCCGCAGCACGTCGACCTCGATCGTCCGGTCGACGCTCGGGTTGGCCGTCAGGGTGACGATCATGCCTGCACCACCCGCAGGCCGGCCGATTCCAGCTCCGCAACCAAGTCGTCATCGGCACCGGTGTCGGTGATCAGCGTGTCAATCTCAGTCAGCTCGCCGAAGCGGGCGAAATAGTCGGCGCCGAGCTTGCTGTGGTCGGCCACGACTACCGGCCGCCGCGCCGCGCGGATCATGGCCCGCTTGGCTGCCGCCTCGGCCTGGTCCGGGGTCGTCAGGCCGTAAGCGGCGGAGATTCCGTTGGCGCCGAGGAACGCGACGTCGACGCGGACGCTGGCCAGCGCGTCCCCGGCCCAGTCACCGACCGCGGCCAGCGTGCGGGACCGCACCCGGCCACCGGTCACCAGCACCTGCAGGTTGGGCCGGATCGACAAGCTCAAAGCAATCGGCAGCGAGTTGGTAACCACGGTCAGCTCGCAGTCCAGCGGCAGCATCTCCGCGATCCGGGCCGTCGTGGTCCCGGAGTCGAGCAGGATCGCCCCCTCCACAGGAAGCTCGGCGATGGCCGCCTTGGCGATCCGGTCCTTTTCCTCCTGATAGTGCTCGGCACGCTGGCCGACCGCCGGCTCGAAACCCAGCCGCTCCACCGGAATGGCACCGCCGTGAACCCGGCGCAACAGGCCCTGCCGCTCCAGGGAGGTCAGGTCCTTGCGCACCGTTTCGGGCGTCACTCCGAGCTCTGCGGCAAGCGCAGCGACGTCGACCCGGCCCTGGGCCCGGGCGCGGGCGACGATCAGCTGAAGCCGCTCTTCCGCGTACACGCTTTGATCATCTCCGTTTCATCTTTGTTTCTACCTTTTTACGTCCGTATAAGGGGCATGTCAAGGGTAAGCGGGCGTAAAACAAAGAAATCGGATACGTAACTAAGCAAAGCAGAGGAAGAGCTGGAACCAGACGGAACAAGCGGGCAGGTGCCGCCCGGCGAACCGCAGACGTGCCGCCGTCAGCCGGCATCGGGGCGCATGCAGTCGCTCAGCGCTGCGACTTCGCCCGCTATCTTCACTGCCGCCTGGTGGTCCGAAGTACGTGGTGGTCCCACAGTGCGAATGCCTGGAGGCCGCTGCGCGCGCCGCAGGTTAACGCGATCCCCGGCCAGCAGAGCGTCGGCGGCCGCGGCCACGTCTGGCCATGGCGTTGCGCAGCCGCCGGATTTCTTCCGCGGCGACCACGGCCACGACGATCGCGGCCGCCAGCCCCAGGTGCCGGGGCTGCGGTATCACCGCCGTGCCGCCGGGCGACGGGCGGCCCGCCGGACTCCCCGGCCGCTGGTCACCGCGAGCGAGCAGGCTTTCCGAGGTCACCTCAGCTTCGCCGAGCCTTCCGCTCTGCGCCAGCCGGAACAGCACCGCGAAGGACGGGATGACCAGCACCACGATGATCCCGACCACGACCAGTTCGGCGGCCTCGGCACCAGCCGGCGCCGCCGCGGCGGCAATCGTCAGGCGGGGCGGAAGCAATACCGGATACTGGGCCACCGCCCACCCAAAGACCACGGCGGCGACCGCGAGAACAGCCAGCGGCCGGACCACCCGCACGATGTCGAGCATCAACGTGATCAGTACCGTCACGCCAGCCGCCACCGAGATCACGACCAGCGGGAGCCCTCGCCCCCGCGTCAGCTCGGTGAACACCGGCTTCGCGGTCGTCTGCAGAACGGCCATGGTGACCCCGGCCAGCACGCCTGAGACGAGTCCCGCCGCCAGCGCCCGCCGGGTGAAATACCTGCGCAGCTCCGGCTGGCCCGCGTTTTCGCTGTCCACGGCCAGGTAGACCGCCGCGAGATACGCCGAGACGGCCACGAACAGCGCGCCGGTGAGCAGCGAGGTCGGGTTGACCCACGAGCTCACCGGATCACCGGAGGTACCCCGCACCCGGCCGGTCACCACCGACCCCACCACCGCGCCCAGGAAGAACGGGGTCAGCAAGGAGGCGATCGCGAAGACGCCGCCGGCCACCGCTTCCCACCGCATCCTCCGGACCTCGCTGCGGAACGCGAAGCCCGCCCCGCGCAGGACGATACCCAGGGCCGCCACGCTCAGCGGCACGAACAACGTAGTGAAGATCGCGGCGAAGGCGGCGGGAAACCCAGTCCACAGCACCACTAGGGCGATGACCAGCCAGACGTGGTTGGATTCCCACACCGGCGCGATGGACTGGTCGATGCGGCGTCGTGGCGCCTCCCCGCGAGCCGCGGATCCGGCCAGCAGGTCCCAGATCCCGCCGCCGAAATCGGCCCCGGCCAGGACGGCGTAGGCGGTGCTCACCACGACCAGCACGGCCGCGACGGTGTCGGCGATCACCGTCGGGCCCCGGGCCGCCGCCCCTCTCGCCCGGCGGGCGGCGAATAGGGGACCGCGACCTCAGGCTCCGGCGAATCAGCCTGCCAGCGACGTTTCATGAGCCACAGGATGCCGAAGGTGGCCACGGTCAGGACGCCGTAGATAACCAGGGTCGCGGCCAGCGTGTCCAGGACCCCTCCGGCCGTGGTGGCCGCCTGGCTGGTGAGCAGGAGGTGGTAGACGGTCCAGGGCTGCCGGCCGACCTCGGTGACCACCCAGCCGCTCTCCATGGCCACCACCGAGGCGATCCCGGACAGCGCGCCGCCGACGAGGAACACGGTGCCGAGTCGGCCGTACGGCAGGTCCCGGCGCAGCCACCACCACACGGCCAGCCACAGGCCCCACAGCAGCATTAGCGTCCCGATGCCGACCATCAGATCGAAGCACAGGTGGATCAGCGTCGGCATAGGCGGGCGCAAGCCGGGCGGCACGCTGTCCCAGCCCGTGACCATGGTGCGCGGCGAGAAGCCCACCAGCAGGGAATCGACGTCCGGGAGCGGAATGCCGGTGCCGGTCACGACGTGACCGTGGTACCAGATGCCGCCGATCCACTCCGAGACGCCCCGCGCGGTCTGCGGCACGTACTCCATCGACGCGAACTTGACCGGCTGCTGGCTGGCGATCGCGCGAGCGGCGGTATCACCCACCCCGATCTGGAACGGGGTCGCGATGGCGGCGACCGAGAACGGCAGCAGGAAGCCGAGCCGGTTATAGCGGTCGCGCCGGCCGCGCAGCAGGCCGACCGCGTACGGTGTCGCGGCCAGGCCGCCGGCCACCATGTACGCCGCCAGCACCATGTGCGGGACCTCGTAGTAGGTGGCGCCGTTGAAGAAGACCGCCACCGGGTCGACGCTGGTGATCTGGCCGTGGGTCAGGGTAAAGCCGGATGGGTCGTTCATCCACGAGTTCGCGGCCACGACCGACGCAGCCCCGAGAATGCCGCTGATCACCACCGGCGTGATGCTCCAGAAGTGCACCCACGGGTGCAGCCGGTCCCACCCGTAGAGGTAGATCGCGGTGAAGACCGCCTCAAGCAGGAAGAAGATTCCCTCGAAGCTGAACGGGATGCCGATAGCGGACCCGTACCGTCCCATCAGCCCTGGCCACAGCAGGCCCATGTCGAACGACAGGACGGTACCGCTGACGGCGCCCACCGCGACCAGCACCGCCATCACCTTTGACCACCGCCGGGCGAGCAGCAGCGCGGTCGCGTCGTTATGGCGAAGGCCGAGGTAGTGCGCGATCATGACGATCGCGGGGAAGGCGACTCCCATGCAGGCGAGGATGATGTGGAAACCCAGACTGGACCCCATCTGGGCCCGGGCGGGCACCACCTGCAGCGCCAGTCCGGAATGCAGTGCCAGTCCGGAATGCAGTGCCAGTCCCGCCAGTCCCGAATGCAGTGCGAGCCCTGTCAGCAAGCTGATCTGCCTCCTCGGCCTGAAGCCGGCGTCGGTTCCCGCTGCCTAGCAGCATAAGGTGACCACTTTTAGGGGCACGATCGAGGTAACGGGTGACCTGGCTCCGGCGACGGCCCGCGGGACCGACTGTATGGCTAGATCTTGGTGAAGTGGTGGAAGCACTCGTAGTAGGGGTCGGTGGAGTGGGCGAAGTGGGCGGCTTCTGAGCGCTTCACCGCCAGGTAGGCGGTGCTGCGCAGTGGTCCGAGCAGGTCCATCAGCATCTCGTCCGCGGCCAGCGCGTCCAGGGCCGCGTTGAGTGAGGCGGGCAGGCGGTGGGTGTTGGTCGCCGCCCGCTCGCTGTCGGTGAGGGTGGCCGGGTCGACGTTCACGGCCTCTCCCGGGTCGAGCTTGCCGCGGATGCCGTCCAGGCCGGCATAGATGAACGCGCCGAGAGCCAGGTACGGATTGGCGCTGGAGTCGGACGGCTTCAGCTCCAGGTTGACCGAACTGCCCGGGTCGCCGCGTAGCGGGGAGCAGATTCTGATCGCTGCTTCACGGTTGTCCATCCCGTAGCAGGTGTACGCGCTGGCCCACATCTGCGGCGCGAGCCGGCGGTAGCTGTTCACGCTGGCGCAGCTCAGCGCGACCAGGGCGGGCAGATGGGCCAGCAGGCCGCCGATGAAGTGGTAGCCGACCTGGGAAAGACCGTAGCGGTCGGCGGGGTCGGCGAACGCGTTCCGCCCGGGTGAGGCGCCGTCCGCTGCCAGGTCGGTGAGCGAGGCGTGCAGGTGAGTGCCGTTGCCTGCCTGGTCGGGGATCGGCTTGGGGGCCAGGCTCGCCCACAGGCCGTGCCGGAACGCCACGCCGCGGACCGTCTCCCGGTAAAGCACGTGGTTGTCGGCGGCGCGCAGTGCGTCGGCGTGCCGGATGGAGAGCTCGTGCTGCCCGTGGCCGAGTTCGGGGTAGTAGTGCTCGACCTCGAGGCCCTGCGCCTCCATCGCGGCGACGAGTTCCATGGCGAAGTCGTGACTCTGATGGAAGCCGGTCGCGGAGTAGCACAGGCTGTCGTCAAGCGGGACGAGCCGGTCCGAGATGGAGGGCGCGGCGGGGGAGGTTTCGCGGTGGCCGATGCTGAACTCGGGCTCGAACGCGGCCTGCATCGCGTAGCCCTGGCCGGCCAGCTCGACGATGGCCTGTTTGAGGAATGTCCGCGGGCACGCCTCCCACGGTGACCCGTCCGGCTTGACTAGGTCCGCGAGCATCGCGCCGGCCCCCGGTGCGTAGGGGAGGGTGACGAAGGTATCCGGGTCGGGCACGATCCGGACCTCCCCGACCGGGCCCATTCCGGCCACCGGCTGGAGCTGGTCCAGCATGGACATCGCCATCATCGCCACCGTGTGGCCGATACCACTTGCCATCCGTTCCTGTAGTCGCGCGGTGCCCGCGGCCTTCCCGCGGATGATCCCGCCGTGGTCGGCGTACAGGAAGCGGACCAGGCGAATCCCTTCCTGGTTGGTCCGCTCCATCACGGTTTCGATTGCTCCGTCTGTCATGCACCCATGGGTAGCACGTTCAACCCCAATCCGTACAGCGGACTGCCAACATGCCCCTGGCCAGGACATCCCCCGCGAGCCAAAGGGGGCGCGGCGCTGCCTGGACTGAGGAGCGACGAAGGAGCGACGAGGGAAGGCAGCGCCTCAAAGGCGCCCCCGGCGGCGAGCGGGAAGGTAGAGCGAGCGGGAAAGGTAGAGCGAGCGGGGAGGATAATTGAGCCATGAGCCCACGGCCGTCGCCCCGCGACTTGCGTGCCTCCGATGCTGACCGGGACCGCGTGCTGGCCCTGCTCAGCGCGGCGATGAGCGACGGGCGGCTCACCGCGGACGAGCATAGCGAACGGATTCAGCGTGCCTTCTCGGCCCGGACGCTCGGCGAACTCGCCGAGCTGACGGCGGATCTGGCGGTACCTTCGGCGCAGCCCGTGCGGCTGGACGGCGGCCGGGTGATCGCCGGGATTTTGGGGCCGGCCCGCAGGGACGGCCGCTGGGTGGTGCCGGAGAACCTGACCGTGACCGCCATGTTCGGCGAGGTTGAAGTCGACTTCACCCAGGCGATACTTCAGACCAGCCGGGTGCAGCTCTACGCGACCGTGTTCGGCGGTCGGCTGCGGCTGATCGTGCCCGACGGGGTGTCGGTGATCGTGAGCGGGCACATGGTCCTGGGCAGGAAACGCGGCAGCACGCCGTCGCCGGCCGGGCCAGGCACGCCGGTGATCGAGGTCAGGGCGCTGGTCCTCGGCGGCGAGCTGGACGTCCGCACGCCGCGGAAGAGCCGTCGTTTCCGCCTGTTCAGCCGGGACTGACCCAGCCCAGGTTGCCGGGGCTCAGCCGTAGCTCACTGAGGAGTAGGCGCGGAGCTTCCACAGCTGGTGCTCGCTCTTGATGCTCCGGATCGTGCCCGAGCGGGAGCGCATGACCAGGGAGTGAGTTGTCGCGTGGCCGCGCAGGTACCGTACGCCGTCGACCAGTTCACCGTCGGTGATTCCGGTGGCCGCGAAAAACACATCGTCGGAGGTGACCAGGTCATCAGTGGTAAGCACACGGTCCAGGTCGTGGCCCGCGTCGAGCGCGCGGCGGCGTTCGGCGTCGTCCCTGGGCGAGAGCTTGCCCAGGATGACTCCGCCGAGGCACTTCAGTGCGCACGCGGCGATGATGCCCTCCGGCGTACCCCCGATGCCGAGCATCAGGTCGATCCCGGTGCCCTCGCGGGCGGCCATGATGGCGCCGGCCACGTCTCCGTCGGTGATCAGGTGGATCCGGGCTCCCGAGGCGCGGACTTGGGAGATCAGCTCGGCGTGGCGAGGACGGTCGAGGATGACCACGGTGACGTCCTGGGCCGAGCAGCCCTTGCCCTTGGCGACTGCGGCGATGTTGGCGGCCGGCGGTGCGTCGATGTCGACCATGCCGGCCGCCTCGGGGCCAGTGGCCAGCTTGGACATGTAGAACACGGCGGACGGATCGTACATCGAGCCGCGATTCGCCACCGCCAGGACCGAGATCGCGTTCGGCATGCCGTTGGCGCACAGCCGGGTGCCGTCGATCGGGTCCACCGCGACGTCGCAGGCCGCGCCGGTGCCGGCGCCGACCTCCTCGCCGTTGAACAGCATCGGCGCGTGATCCTTCTCACCCTCGCCGATGACCACCACGCCGCGCATCGATACCGAGTTGATCAGCATCCGCATCGCGTTCACGGCGGCCCCGTCGGCCCCGTTCTTGTCCCCCCGGCCCACCCACCTGGCGGCGGCCATCGACGCGGCCTCGGTCACCCGGGCCAGCTCGAGGGCCAGGTTACGGTCGGGGGCGTGGCTGTCTGGCGCATGGGCCTGCTGGTCTGCGGTCATTGCTTGGTGTCCTTCCGCTGGCCCCGGTGTTTAGTGGCGCTGTCTGATCTTATGCAGCTACGGCGAAGCCCTCCGTGTCCACCCCGCGAGCCGGGCTAGCCTGGGCTGTTGTGAACAGGGTGTTGCGCCTCGGGGTTTCCGCGCTGGGCTGCCTGCTGGCCGCCGCGGTCGTCGTCGTGGCGATCCCGGCGCCGCACGCTGCCGAGCCCGTCACCATCAGCTACCGCGGGGACCTGGCCAAGCTGGCCCGGCTGGCGCCCTACCCGGCGGTGGCCCCGGTCGGCCTGCCGGCGTCCTGGCAGCCGGTCAGCTCCGGCCTGGCCGTGGGCGGCGCCAACGGCGCCGGCACGGTCACCTGGCAGCTCGGCTACATGACCCCGGATGGCTCGCTGGCCTCGCTCGAGGAGACCAACGCGAGCGCCGGCGCGTTTGTCAGGCGGATGACCAACGACGGCACGCCGCTCGCGCCGGCCCGCCTGGACGGCCGGACCTGGAGCCTGTCCGCGACCCCCTCCCGGGGGCAGCGGTCGATGTACGTCACCAGCCCGGCGGGGTTCACCGTCGTGGTCACCGGCAACGCGACCTGGGCCGAACTGCGTGAGCTTGCCGCCTCACTGCGCCCGGTCGCCGGCTGAGCTGGGGTCGGCCGCGCCGCGCTGCTCGGGAATGCTGAGCTCGGCCGGCGGGGCCACCTCGTCCGGCGTGCGCGGGGCTGTCACCGGTTCGGCCGGGCCGGACTCACGGTCGTCGAAGGTCACCTCGACGTGCTGCTCGGGGCGCCGCTGGTTCTGCAGGGCCTGCAGCGCCATGCTGGCCCGGTCCGCCTCGGTGAGCGGCGGCTGCACGATGGACCGCGGCCACAGCCGCCGGGCCAGCACCACGTTGGTCTCGGCCGCGTACACGGTGACCTCCACCGCGAGGTAGATCCAGGCCAGCAGGCCGAGCACGGTGGCGAACACGCCGTACAGAGAGTCGCTGTGCAGGAAGTGGTGCACGAGCCAGGTGCCGAGGACCTGCAGCACCGTCCACAGGATGCCGCCCGTGATCGCCCCGGGCAGCAGGTTGCGGGTCGGCACGCCCTTCGCGGTGAGGGCCCGGAAGGCGCCCAGGTACATGCCCGCGTTGAAGGCCGCAGTCGCCACCTCGATGAGGATCACCGCCCAGAAGCCCTTGACTGCGTAGGTATTGAGGCTGGCCAGTCCGGTGGTGACGATGACGCCGCCGCCGAGCAGGCACAGGAACAGAATCGCCCGCCCGAGCCGTTGCACGTACCCGGGCCGTGCGGGTCCCGGCAGGTTCCACACCTGGGCCATGGTGAACAAGCCCGCCTGCGCCAGCCCGGTCACGCCCCAGGTCAGGAACAGGAGGCCCACAATCAGCCCGATGACGCTTGCGCGGTGAAGCTGGCCCACCTGGCTGGTCAGCGTGCTGCCGATCAGCGGGATCTGGTGTGCCACCGCGCTCTTCACGGCACTTTCCCGGAACGACTTGTCGGCCGAGGCGATGAAGCCGAGGATCGTCAGCAAGATGAGCAGCAACGGGAACAGTGACACGAACGCGGAGTAGGCCAGGTTGGACACCAGGACGCCGCCGTTGTCGTCCCCGAACTTCTTTATCACCCCGAAGACGAACGCCAAGGGCGTGTGCCGCTGCTGCGTGGCGTCTACTTTCCTGATCGCCCGCTCGACGGGATTCATCGCGCCCACCTTGCTGTTGCCTGCTTTAGCGCTTGCCCGCCTCCAGGGCAGGCAAACTCGCCGGCATCGCGACAGGCGGGATCAGAAGGGCGCGTCGTCCTCGGCCGAGTCCTGGTCCGAGTCGTCGCGCTTGGCCATGGCGGCGGCGAGCCTGGCCCGCGCGCCGTCCAGCCACTCGCCGCACACCCCGGCCAGCCTTTCGCCGCGTTCCCACAGCTCAAGCGACTGTTCCAGGGTGAGGCCGCCGGCCTCCAGGCGCTTGACCACCGCGGCCAGCTTGTCCCTGGCCTGCTCATAGGAGAGGGCCTCGCGCGGAGGGACCGCTTCTGCGCCGCCGTCTGTCACGACCCCAACCCTATCCGTCGTCACTGTCATCGCTCGCCCGCACGGTGAGCTGATCCGCCGCGAACCGGACGGTCAGCGTCTCGCCCGGCTTCACCTCGGCCGCGCCGCGGACCACGCCGTCGTTCTCGTGCTGCACGATCGCGTAGCCGCGCCGCAGCGTGGACGCGGGTGACAGGGCGAGCAGGCGGGCCCGGGTGTGCGTCACGTCGTCACTGGCCCGGGCCAGGCTCCCGGCCAGCGACATCCTGGCCCGCTGCAGCAGCGCATCCACGCGCTCGGCCTGCCGCTCGATCTCCCGGACCGGGTCGGCCAGCGCGGGCCTGGACCTGATCGCCTCCAACCACGCCGTCTCCCGGTCGAGCCAGCCGGTCACGGACCGGCGGGCTCGGTCGCGCAGCGCAGTGACGAGCGTGAACTGCTCGGCGACGTCGGGTACCACCCGCTTGGCCGCGTCCGTCGGCGTGGACGCGCGCACGTCGGCCACGTAGTCGAGCAGGGGCGTGTCCTGCTCGTGTCCGATCGCGCTGACCACCGGCGTCCGGCACGCCGCCACCGCCCGGATGAGCGCCTCGTCGGAGAACGGGAGCAGGTCCTCTAGCGAGCCGCCGCCCCGGGCGATGACGATCACGTCCACGTCGGGGTCCTCGTCGAGGCGCCGCAGCGCGTCGATGACCTCCGCGGCCGCATACGGTCCCTGCACCGCCGTCTGCTCGACGCGGAACCGGACGGCCGGCCAGCGCCGTCCGGCGTTCTGCTGGACGTCCCGCTGAGCCGCGGAATCGCGTCCGCAGATCAGGCCGATGACACCGGGGAGGAAGGGAATTGCCCGCTTTCGTTCGGGCGAAAAAAGCCCTTCCGAGGTCAGCTGGCGGCGCAGTCTCTCCAGCCGGGCGAGCAGCTCGCCCACGCCCACGGCGCGGATCTCCACCGCAGTCAGGGCGAAGGAGCCCCGGTTGGCGTTGAAATCCGGCCGGGCCAAGATGACCACCCTGGCCCCGTCGGCGGGCGGCGGCTCGGCGGCGTCGAACACCTGCCGGGAGCAGATGACCCGCACGGACACGGCGGCGATCGGGTCGCGCAGGGTCAGGAACACCGCGCTGCCGCGCACGGCAAGCTCGGCGATCTGCCCCTCGACCCAGACTCGGCCGAGCCGGCCGATCCACCCGCCGACCAGCTGCAGCACCGTGCGGACGGGAACGGGAGCATCAGCCGACGTGTCGAGCGCCACTAAGGTTCGGTCTCCAGCTTGGTGATCCGGCGCTCGAACATGGTCACCACGTCGGCGCGGGCCGCGTGCGCCCGCTCGTAGTCCGCAAGCTGCCTGACCTGGGCGACGTCAAGGTTGCGCAGCCGTGCGCGCAGCGACGCCACGGACAGCTCGTCGTAGTTAGGCAGCGGCGGCTCGGGAGCGGTGGCCGGCTTGGGAGCAGTGGCCAGCTCGGGAGCGGTGGCCGGCTCGGGAGCGGTGGCCGGCTCGGGAGCGGTGGCCGGCTCGGGAGCGGTGGCCGGCTCGGCGGCGGTGGCGGGCGTGGTGGCGCTGAGGGCCGATCCGCCTCCCTCGTCGCCGAGCAGCCGAACGTTGCCGGTCTTGTCGAAGTCCCTAGGGCTTTGCCGCTTAGGCGGCCTCGGCGGCTCCGCGCGCGGCCCTGTCGGCTTAACCCCGGCGCGCCTGACCGTAGCCGACTTGGCGGTCGCCGGCTTGGCGGTCGCCGGCTTGGCGGTCGCCGGCTTGGCGGTCGCTGGCTTGGCGGGGCCGGCTTGGCGGCGGCGGGCTCCGCGGCGACTGCCTCATCCGCCGCGGCCGCCTCAGCTGCGGCTGGAGCGGAAGCGGCTGGCTCGGCTGCGGCCGGCTCGGCCGGGGCCGCCGCAGTCTGACCGCGCTGGCCGGCCGGGCTGGTGACGGCGGCCTGCTGCGACGCCTGGGGCGCGCGGGCGCGCGGGGTGTCCTTGGTCGCGGGGGTCTTGTTCCTGAGCTTGTCGGTTATCAGCAGTAGCTGGCCGATGCCGGCGAAGACGCCGCGCAGAGCCTGGGCCGGGGCTTCCTTTATGCGTTCGCTGACCTGCGGAACGCGCATGTCACACTCTCCTCAAGGACGGAATACCACACGTGGCACCCAGGCAGGCATCTGTCGGCGCCGGTACATCGCTGCTAGTTCGCGCGTCTTCCCTGACGGGTTATCTTCGCGCTTCCGGCTTGCCACCCGCAATACCCGCGCCGTGGCCGGGGGACGCCTGACTTGTTCCGGGACATACTCACCTACCATGGAGTCATGTCTTCAAGCCAGCGACGGGTCCTGCTCGCCAAGCCTCGCGGCTACTGCGCCGGGGTTGACCGGGCGGTGCAAGCGGTCGAGATGGCACTGGACAGGTTCGGGCCCCCGGTATACGTACGCAGGCAGATCGTACACAATACGCACGTCGTCAGCACGCTGGAACAGCGCGGCGCGATCTTCGTGACGGAGGTCGACGAGGTGCCGCCCGGCGCGGTCGTGGTCTTCTCCGCGCACGGCATCGCTCCCGAGGTCCGTCTCGACGCCGAACGTCGCGGGCTGCACGCCATCGATGCGACCTGCCCGCTGGTGACCAAGGTGCACAACGAGGCGCGTCGGTTCGCGGCCAAGGACTACGACATCCTGCTGGTCGGCCACGCGGGACACGAAGAGGTGGTGGGGACGGCCGGAGAGGCGCCGTCCCGGGTCCGCCTGGTAGACGGCGCGGAGGGAGCCGCCGGCGTCGAGGTCAGGGACCCGTCGAAAGTTGTCTGGCTGTCGCAGACGACGCTGTCGGTGGACGAGACCGTCGAGACCGTCAACGCCCTGCGCGAGCGTTTCCCGGCCTTGCTCAATCCGCCCAGCGACGACATCTGCTACGCGACGCAGAACAGGCAGGCCGCGGTCAAGGTCATCGCCACCCAGGCCGACCTGGTGCTCGTGGTGGGCTCGCCGAACTCCTCGAACTCCGTGCGGCTGGTCGAGGTGGCCAAGGACTACGGCGCTGCGACCGCCTACCTGGTCGACGACGCCGGCGAGATCGACGAGCGCTGGCTGGACGGCGTGACGACGGTCGGCGTGACCAGCGGGGCCTCGGTGCCGGAGGAACTGGTGACCGCGGTGCTGGACAAGCTGGCCAGTCACGGGTTCGGCGCCGTGGAGGAAGTCGAGGCGGTGGAGGAGCACATGACGTTCGCGCTTCCGCGCGAGCTCCGCACCGCCGGGACCGCCGGACCGCGCCGGGACGGTTAGCGCCGTCGGGCCCACCGGTCGGCGCGCGCCGACCAGGCGTCTCTCAGCGCCTCGTGCAGGTTGCTAAGCAGCGGTATCGCCGGCACCCCAGGCCGGTAACCACGGCCGAGCGCGACGGCGACGACCAGGGCCGTGCCGGTGAACAACCAGGGCGCCGAGCTTCCCAGCGTCACGAGGATGCCTTCTGCGGCCGAGAATGTATCGGGCGCGGTGATCAGCTGGGCTAGCACGCTCCCGGCGAAGAAGGCCAGCGGCGGGCACACCACCACCGCGCGTAGTCCGCTGACCCGCGTATAGCACGCGACCACGCCGCAGGTCATGACGAACATCACCTCGGCGAATGCGCTCCAGCCGGTCCAGGCCGCGATCAGCAGGCTGAGGAAACTGACCGCGAACAGCGCGACGACTCCGCCGCGCCTGGTCAGCTGAATGGATCCCGGGAGCTGAAGGCGCCAAGGTGCCTGCGTCCTTGTTTTCCGGCCCGGGGCCCGGGTCTGTGTCATCGAACGGCACGCACCAGGCTGACTTCAGCCGGGCCGACTTCAGCCGGGCCGACTTCAGCCGGGCCGATCTCGGTCGGCTCGCCGACCATGAGCTCGGGGGCGGACACCGCCCTGGTCGTCTCCTCCACCAGCGCCGGCGCGGCGAGCTCCGCGTCGATGACGCCAAGCTCGTTCAGCCGCCGGGCGGCGGGCAGCACCCGGCTTTCCAGCGAGCCGACGGCCTGGTTGTAGGTGGACACCGCCTTGGCCAGCGCGCGGCCCAGGCGGTCCACGTGGCCGCCGAGGCCCGCGATCCGCTCGTAGAGCTGTCGGCCGAGGTCGAAGACCACGCGGGCGTTCTCGGCCAGCGCCGCCTGCTGCCAGGCGTACTGCGCGGTGCGCAGCATCGTGACCAGCGTGGTGGGGGTGGCGATGTGCACCTTGCGGCCGAGCGCGTACTCGAGCAGCCCGGGGTCCCGCTCAAGCGCCGGGGCCAGGAAGGCCTCGCCCGGGATGAACAGGATCACGAACTCCGGCGACGGACTAAGCGCCGTCCAGTATGCCTTGCCCGCGAGCCGGTCCACGTGCTCGCGCACGTGCCGCGCGTGCGCGTCCATCCGCGCCGCGCGCACGTCGTCGTCATCGGCTTCGGCGGCCTCCAGGTACGCGGCGAGCGAGACCTTGGAGTCGACCACGATGTTCTTGCCGCCGGCCAGCCGTACCACCATGTCCGGGCGGAGCGTGCCGTCCGGCGTGGCCACGGCGACCTGCTCGTCGAAGTCGCAGCGGGCGCTCATCCCGGCCAGCTCGACTACCCGGCGCAGCTGCAGCTCACCCCAGCGGCCCCGGGCCTCCGGCCGCCGCAGCGCGGTGACCAGCGCTTGGGTCTGGGCGCGCAGCTGTTCTGAGCTCTGCCGTGCAATGGCGACCTGCTCGGCCAGCGCGGCGTGCGACCGGGTCCGGGCCGCGTCGGATTCCCGCAGCTGTTCCTCGACCCGGGCCAGGGTTTCCCGCAGCGGCCCGACGAGATGCTCGACCGCCGCGCGGCGGATCTCAAGTTCGCTGGACGCGTTGGCGTTCGCCGCCTGCAGTCGGCCCTCGGCGACCTCGAGGAACCGCGAGGTGCTCGCGTCAAGCGCCTGCGCGGACAGGGCCTGGAACCGCTCCGCAAGCTGGCCTTCGACGAGCACGGCCCGGTCGGCCGCGGTGCGCTCGATCATCCGGGCCCGCTCGTCCGCGGCGCGGGCCCGCTCGTCCGCAGCGCGGGCCCGGCCAGACAGGTCCGCCGCGGCGGCGGCGAGCCGGCCGCGGGCGAACAGGTATCCGATCGCTGCCCCGATGACGATCCCGAGCAGCAGTCCGGCAAGCAACAAGACTGCACCCATATGCCGCGATGATCTCACCGTAAGTGGCAAACCTCGCGGCGACACGCCGTCCCGCTCCGGCCGGCCGCCGCGGTCGCCTGATCCGCCGCCGCCTTTCCTTGTGCCGAACGATCCTGGTGGCGGCCCCGTCCACGGTGCGTGGACAATGGGGCGGTGACTCCTCCGCTCCCTGCAGGGCGCGGCTTTCTCAGGCCGCTCCCGCAGCCTGAAGGGCCAGCCCGGCCCTGAGTATGTTCCGCGCGGCGTTCACGTCAGCGTGCGATTCATACTCGCACACCAGGCAGCGGAACTGTGCTTGTGTGACGCGGTTCCCCGCCGCGACGTGCCCGCACTGCGAGCATCGCTGCGAGGTGTGACGGGGGTCGACCTCGACAACGACCCGTCCGGCGCTTTCAGCCTTGGCGCGCAGCACGCCGAGGAACACCCCCCATCCCGCATCGAGGATCGACTTGTTCAGCCCGGCTTTGGCTGCCGCCCCGTTGGGCTTCCAGGTGCCATCAGCGGCCGGGCGTGGCCCGGGCCGCCGGCTCATGTCCCCGGTCTTCAGCGCCTCATGAACGATCACGTCATGGTCGCGGACCAGCGCCAGCGCGGTCTTGTGCGCGTGATCAAGCCGGTACCGGCGCACTTTGGTGTGCAGCGCGGTGACCCTGCCGGCGGCTTTGCGCCGGCGGTTGCTGCCTCGCTTCTTGCGGGCGAGCGATTGCTGCGCGACGGTGAGCCGGGCAGCGGCGGCGGCCAGTGGACGGGGATTGGGCACATGCTCGCCGTCGCTGGTGGTCAGGGTCGACACGACGCCCATGTCGATCCCGACGACCGCGCCAGTCGCGGGAAGCGACTGGGCGGGCACGTCGTCGCAGGCCAGGATCACGTACCAGCGGTCGCCTTCCCGCTTCACGCTGACCGTCTTCACGGTGCCTCGGACGGCCCTGTGCTGGTGGACCCGGACATGCCCGATGCCGAGCCGATAAACACGGGTCACCGCCCGGTGGGGCACGGAGTCCCAGCGAGCTCCGTTCTTCTGGGCTGGCCAGTCCAGCGTGTCGAACCAGCCCCGCCCCCTGAACCGCGGGTAGCCCGGTTTCTGGCCTGCCTTGCTGCGGCGGAAGAATGCCGCGAACGCCTTGTCCAACCGGCGGAGCGTCTGCTGCTGGGGAACCGGCGGACCAGCGCCCTGCCCGTTTGGGTCGGCCTTGCGGATCTCAGGAAGCTGCGCTGCCTGAAGGTAGTAGCTGACCGCCGCGGCGCGCGTCTTCCACGCCTCGCGGCGCTCTTCCAGAGCGGCGTTGTAAAGCTGCCGGTGATCCTCCAGGCATGCCTCCAGAATGGCCACTTGCTTCGCGGTCGGCCGCAGGAGGAACTTGTAGGCTCGTCTCACCGGCACCGGGGTTTCTGTGGGTCGTGTGGGTCATGGCCCGGGGGCGCCCGCGACGTCGCCGGACCACTTAACGTCCATTCTGCTGCCTGGTACTGACATTTCCCGGCAGCCACCCAGGGTGGGAGGCAGCGCGGATTCCCTTCGGCGCGAACGCCGGGGTACTCTCCGCGCATATCTGATGGCACAGCGGTATGCTTCTGCACCGGCACCAGATTCTACTGCGGCCCTGCTGGCCGCCTACCTGCACGCGGCCGGCCTGCGGCACGTCTTCGGCTATCCCGGCGAGTCCGTCATCGACTTCATGGAGGCGGCCCGCCACCAGGGCATCGAGGTGGTGTCCGCGGTACGGGAGGGCACGGCCGCCTTCATGGCCGAGGCGGCGGCGATGGTGACCGGCCGGCCCGGAGCCTGCCTGTCCACCCTGGGGCCAGGGTCGACGGCGGTGCTGAACGGCGTGGCCTCGGCGACCCTGGACCGGGTACCGATGCTGGCGGTCTCCGGCCAGATCGAGAGTTCCCGCGAGCAGTTCTTCACCCACCAGGTGGTCGATCACGACCGGTTGTTCGCCCCGGTCACCAAGCTGGCGCTGCGGCTGGACCCGGCCTCGGCGGACACCGTCATCCGCAAGGCGCTGCGGACGGCCGTCGCCGAGCGCCCCGGTGCCGTCCACCTGACCGTGACCGCCGATGCCTGGCCCGTCCCCGCTGGCCCCGCCGGCTCCGGGTCCGGCGACCAGATCAGCCTCCCTCCGCTGGCCGCGGCGGCGGGATCGGTCGACGTGTACGGCGACGGCGACCCGCTGCGGGTCCTGCGCGCCGCGCGCCGCCCGGTGATCCTGGCAGGCATCGCCGCGCTGCGCTGCGCCGCGGGCCCGGAACTGCTCCGCCTCGCGGAGCTGGCCGGTATCCCGGTGGTGGTCTCGCCGATGGCCAAGGGCACCTTCCCCGAGGACCACCCGTACTTCGCCGGCGTGCTCGACATGGCAGGTCACCGGGTCGTCTGGGACCTGCTGGCCGGCGCTGACCTGATCCTGGCGGCGGGCTTCGACCCGGTGGAGCTGATCAGCCCGTGGGCGGTCGCCACCCCGGTGCTGCACCTGGACACCACCCCGAACACCGACCAGGTCTACGCCAGCGCGCACGAGCTCGTCGGTCACGTCGCGGCCATCCTCGGCTGGATCGCGGCGCAGTGGTCGGGTGCACCCCGGTGGGCCGAGACCGCGGTGGCGGCGCACCGGGCCCGGTTGCACGCGGCGTGGCTGGCGGGGCGGGCCGAGGGCCGGCTCAACCCCTCCGATGTGGTGACGATCGCCAGGGAAGCGGCCCCGGCCGACACGATCGTGACCACCGACGTCGGCTCGCACAAGCTCATGGCGGGCCAGGCCTGGCAGGCTGCCGAGCCACGCTCGGTGCTGATGACCAACGGGCTTTCTGCCATGGGGTTCGGCGTGCCCGCCGCGATCGCGGCGAAGCTCACCCGGCCGGACCGGCCGGTGATCGCCCTGGTCGGCGACGGCGGGTTCGCGATGGCCGCGACCGAGATGCGGATCGCCTCCGCCCTTGGCCTGCCGGTCACCGTGGTGGTGTTCGCCGACGGCAGCCTGAACCGGATCGAGCTGCGGCAGCAGCTGATGGGCTATCCTCCGACCGCCACCCGGATGGACGGGATGGACCTGGTCACGCTGGCCGAGGCGATGGACTGCGACGGCGTGCGGGTGGACAGCCCGGCGGGCCTGGAGAAGGCGCTGGCAGGCTTTGGCGCCAGGTCGCGTCCCCTGGTCGTCGAGGCGCGCATCGACCCGGCCCAGTACGAGGTCCAGTTCTAACGCTTCGCCTCGTTATTCGCGGGCTGTCAGCATTCGCGGGCTGTCAGCGCCACTAAACTGCGCGGGTGAGTTTGTCTATCGGCATTGTCGGCCTGCCTAACGTCGGCAAGTCCACCCTGTTCAACGCGCTGACCCGGGCCAGCGCGCTGGCGTCCAACTATCCGTTCGCCACCATCGAGCCGAACGTCGGCGTGGTGGGCGTCCCCGACCCGCGGCTGGCCGAGCTGGCCAAGCTGTACCATTCCGCGCGCGTGGTGCCGGCCAGCGTGCGGTTCACCGACATCGCCGGCTTGGTCCGCGGCGCCTCCCAGGGCCAGGGGCTGGGCAACCAGTTCCTCGCCCACATCCGCGAGACCGACGCGATCTGCCAGGTGGTGCGCGTCTTCGCCGACCCGGACGTGGCGCACGTGGACGGCGACGTGTCGCCGGAACGCGACATCGAGACGGTCGTCACCGAGCTGATCCTGGCCGACCTGCAGACGCTGGACAAGGCCCTGCCCCGGCTGACCAAGGAGGCGAGGTTCGCCCGGGATCCCGAGCGGGCGCGGACGGCCGCCGCCGCGGCCGCGGCGCAGGAGCTCCTGGACTCCGGGACCGCGCTGTCGGCCGGCGCCGCCGCCGCAGGCACTCCGCTGGACCAGGCTGGCCTGGCCGCCCTGCGGGAGCTGCAGCTGCTGACGGCCAAGCCGTTCCTTTACGTGTTCAACATGGACGTGTCCGAACTGGCCGACGAGGACCTGCGCAAGCGCCTGTCCGCGCTGGTGGCCCCGGCCGAGGCGATCTTCCTGGACGCCAAGACCGAAGCCGACCTGGCCGAGCTGCCCGCGGACGAGGCCGCCGAACTGCTCGCCGAGGCCGGCCTGGGCGAGCCGGGCCTGGCCCAGCTGGCCCGGGCCGGGTTCCGCGCGCTGGGCTTGCAGACCTTCCTGACCGCGGGCCCGAAGGAAACCCGGGCCTGGGAGATCCGGGCCGGGGCGACCGCTCCGGAGGCGGCCGGCGTCATCCACACCGACTTCCAGCGCGGCTTCATCAAGGCCGAGGTGGTCTCGTTCGACGACCTGATCGCGGCCGGCTCGCTGCCCGCGGCCCGCGCCGCCGGCAAGGCCCGCATCGAGGGCAAGGACTATGTCATGCGCGACGGCGACGTGGTCGAGTTCCGCCACAGCTAAACGTCACGCTCTTCGTGGGCGGCAGCTGGCTGCGACGAAGCCGGTTCCTGCAATCCTGCAATACTAAATGTCAGACGTGTCTCTTAGCGTAGCGACCAGCCAGATCTCGCTGCAGCTAGCTACGGCTACGTACACTGAGAGACAGGATCAGCTAGGTGACGAAGCCAGCCCGGCAGAACCAGCGGTCGATGAAACGGCTGCTCGAAGCGAACGGTTGGACCGAGACCGCAGGCGGCAAGCACGTCGTGAAAATGACAAAGCCCGGCCACCGGCCGATCACGCTACCCCATGACAAGGGCCGTGGCGGCTACCCGATCGGGCTGACGATGGCGATCATGCGGCAGGCTGGACTCAAGGGAGGCGACGAGTGATGGCCGAAGAGGTGTACACCGTGCGCGTCCATCACGAGCCTGGCGAGGAGCTGTGGGCCGAAGTCCTCGAGTTGCCTGGCTGTTTCGCTGCCGGTGCCGATATGGCGGAGCTGCGCGAGGCCCTGAGCGAGGCGATCAGTCTTTACTTGTCCGAGCCGGGGGACGTGAAGCATGTCGAGCTGGAAGACGAGCCCGGTTCGGTTACTGAGCAGCGGATGCTGGCGCGAACCGCGTAACGGGTTCGCGGGACAGGCTGGCCCGGGCCACCGCGCACCGGCCATGGGTAGAGGCGCATCGCTCAAGGCGCGACGGCGACGTCGTCGAATTCCGCCACAGCGCAACATCAAAGGGCTAGCGTCGACAGCGCTCGTGTCCAGGACGGACGGGCGCTGGCAATTTAACCGGGCCCGCACCGAGCGTGGCAGGCGGGCCGGGCCAGATCCGAGGCGAGCGGGGCGCCGCATGGCGTGACTCGGATGACCGCGACTGGTGACACCGGGCATGTGCATATACCGTGCTCCGACCGTGCTATACGCTGGTTTACTGAAAGCGGCTGTTGGCGCTCGTCAGCCGTCGCACCATGACCAGGAGACAGTAACGATGAGCGTCCGGTCTAGGACCGTGCACGTACCATACACTCTCGAACAGGATGAGGATGGTGTTTGGTGTGCATCTGCCCAGCTCAGACCAGGTGTCGGGGCCGTGGGCGACGGTGAGACACGCGAAGCGGCGCTCGATGATCTGCGCGAGGCACTGCAAGCGTTGATTGCCGAGGTCGGCATCCCGGACGAGCTGACGCTTACCCTTAATGTTGCCTGATAACGTTGCCTGATGCCCGCCGCGATCCCGGCCGTTCGGGGAGCGCAAGTAGTCAGAGCACTTGAACGGGCTGGATTCGAGGTCGTGAGGATCAGCGGTAGCCATCACGTGATGAAACACCCTGATGGCCGGACAGTATCGGTGCCAGTCCACAACCGGGACATGGCCAAGGGCACGCTACGGAACATTCTCGCGATAATCGGCATGACCGCTGACGAGCTGCGCGACTTTCTGTGAGTACCTCGATCGAGGGCCGGTGCTCGGAGCGGTCATCTCTACCAGCGCGAGCCGCCGCGTGCAGCGTGACTGTCGTTGAGTCGAGTTCCGCCACAGCGCAACATCACGGTCTAGCTAGACCGGGCGACTGCTCCATCCGGTCCACCTCAATGGGCGGACCCCGCCTGCGATGCACCGCCGCGGGGTCCCGGACACGACAGGAGCGTGCCTATGACCACCGTAACGCCGAAGACTAGAAGCCTGAGCGGTGACCAGCGGCGCGCGGTCGAGCGTGCGTGCCGACTGGCCGAGGCATCGGCGACGGTCGAGACGCTCGCTGCCTACCTCGGGGTGAGCACAGGGCATCCCGGCCAGTTCTTCTACGCCGCGTACGGGGCGGCCGTGGACAGGTTGCGCGACTTGCTCGCCAGTCTCGACGAGGCGGGCGCCGGGCAGGCCGACCCGGGCGCGGACCCGCCCACGCCTACGTCCCCGCCGGGCCGGTCGAGGCCGCGCCACTGGGCGGCTACTGCCCGCCCGAGATTAGGCTGGAGGCGTTCGCCGTGGTCCTGGAGGGCGTGGATACAGGCGCTTACGACCGCCGGATCGCCGCTTGGCTGGCCCAGCTGGATGACAGTACGTGCCGCACCATCGCGTCGCCGATGTGGCGCTGCCGCCTTGCCGGGCGGCGCCTGGCTGTACTGCGCTCGCCGACGCCGACCCCCAGGGGCATGGCGGGAGCGTCTGATGAGCCGCCGGAAGAGGCTGGCCCCCGGCGTGGTGCAGGTGCGTCTGGCCGGCGCACCTCCACCACGGTGATCTCGGTCCTGGAGCGGCTGGCCGCAGGGCTGCCCGTCACCACGGTCGCCCTGGAGATCGTGCACCGCTCCAGCGCCAGGGCGAACCGCCGCGATCCGGGGAACGGATATACGTGCTCGTCCGGGTGACGGGAGCGGGCCAGTGACCGGCGTCCGGGCCATCCGGTGGAGCACGGTCCTGGCCGTGGCCGGCGTCGCGCTGGTGGCCGGGTGGGTCAGCTCGCGCGCCGGTTAACCGCCACCGCGGTGAAATGCACCGTGAAGCTGCCCTTACCAGCCGCGCCTCAGGCCACCCGACCAAGATCACGAAGATCGAGGTCAATGTCTGAGAACGCCAAAAGCCCTGGCAGCTGGTATTCTTGCAGCACCAGGTCAGCAACGTGAGCGTGATCGTAAATTGCCTCGATGTATGTGTTCGTGGTGCCAACAATGGCGAGCGCAGCATCCCGCATCAGAGATTTATCATGAAATTCAGGATGTCCGGAGCGGTTAGCCGAATGATCCTGCTAGCCTGCGTGTTGGCGACAATCGGATTCACTGCCGACAGCGTGCCGACTGGCGCGCCGCAATTGCATGTGTCAGGAACCAGGCTGGTCAGCGGGAATGGTAGCACTGTCGTGCTGCATGGCGTGGATCGCTCTGGCGCGGAGTATGAGTGCGTCCAGGGCAAAGGAATCCTTGCTGGCCCGAGCGACCAGGCGTCGATAACGGCTATGAAAAGCTGGGACATCAACGCCGTGCGGGTGCCGCTAAATGAAGCCTGCTGGAATGGCGAGTCTTATGTTGACCCCGCCTACGCTGGCGTGAACTACCAGAGTGCAATCGAAGCCTACGTCGGCCTGCTGAACTCCAGCGGTATCGTGGCGATCCTCGATCTGCACTGGACTGACGGCAGGTACACTGGGAAGTCGTACGGGTGCGTGTCGGCCGAAGCGATCTGCCAGAAGCCGATGCCGGACGCAGCTGAGTCGGTGCCGTTCTGGTCGTCGGTAGCGACAACATTCAAGGACGATGATGCGGTCATCTTCGACCTATTCAATGAGCCCTACCCGGACTCGGCGCTGCCAAGCCAGGCTGCGGCCTGGGAATGCTGGTGGAAGGGCGGCTCGTCATGCTCGCCTGGTATCTCCTATACTGCCGCCGGAATGCAGACACTGGTAAACACGGTCCGCGCCACTGGCGCCGACAACGTGATTATGCTCGGCGGTCTCGCGTACGCCAGCGATCTGACTGAGTGGCTGAAATATGAACCAACCGATCCTGACCACAATCTGGTTGCGTCGTGGCATTCTTACAGTTTCAGCAGCTGTAATACCGGATCTTGCTGGGTCAGCCAGATCTCTCCGGTGATCGCCTCAGTGCCGCTGGTCACCGGGGAGATTGGTGAGACCGACTGCACCGATGACTACATCGATCCGCTGATGGCTTATCTGGATTCCAAGTCTGCTAGCTATCTGGCCTGGGTCTGGAACGCCAGTTTCAAGTGCGCGAACGGCCCCGGATTGATCATGAACTATTCTGGCACACCGACTGCTTACGGCGCGGGATACGAGTCCCACCTGAAGTCCCTCGCCGGGGGTTGAGGTTCTCACCCGTGGCTGAGCAGGCCGATGGGACTGGGTTTGGAGAACTCCACACGCACGATAAGCTGCTCGCCTCGCCGCAGGATGACAGCGCTTCCCGCGAAGGGAGGAAGCTGGGCTCGCGCGAAAGCGGTCGTCCAGCCCAGATAGCTGGCGTCGGTCATGCCCGTCGGCTGGCCGGAACCGGACAGATCGGCCGAAGACAACGGGACCCCCGGGCTCGCATCCGGTCCGGAATTGCCGAAGGCGAGGATCTGGATCGGGTGCTCCGCCGCCATGGCCGGAAGCATGATTAGCAGTCGGGAATCGACCCCGCCGGTACTGAGCTGCATCCTGGCCTGGGCCGCCACCTTGATCCGCCTATTGGTCAGCAACTGAGCACCTGCCGCCATCCTGGCCGCCACATCCTGGCGCAGCGCCAAACGGTATGCCGCTGCTCCGTCCGGCGCGATAACCCTCACACTCACCTGGTCCGGCCCCGAGCCGAAGCTGGCGATCACCGATGGCGCGTAGAAGCTTTCCAGACGGCTCCCGAACTGGCTCCTGACAGCGGGTGTTGCCACCACCAAATCGGCATCGAGTGGGTTCGCGGCGGTAGTTCCGAGCACCAGCAGGTTTCCTGCAGGCATCCCTTGGGCCAGCAGGGCAGAGCACACCGCAGGATCGCACGCCACAATCGCACTACGACTGATCTGCTGCGAGATCCACTCGGCGGCCGTCCGGACCGCAGCGGCCGTGGCTGGGCCGTCGCGGCCATTGCCGACGGGCCCGGAAGCGGATCCGGCGCTGCGGTCTGAGAGTGAGCCGCCGAGGTGCGGCCGGGAAAGAGCGACTGTCACGCCGCCCGCGAATATCAGGATCGCGATCACCGCCGCCATGCCGGGGAGTCGTATCCGCTCGGCGTAGGTGCGATGGACGCCGGAGCTCTCACCAGGTATGGCCGGGCGCTCGGCCGCGGATGTATCCGGCACCGGATCGTGCGCAGTCTCCGACCCGTTACCGTTATCGGGTCCGGGCGGGCGCGAGGCATAAGGAGCCGGGCTCTGACTTGCTGCCGCCGCGGACGCCTGGGTCGGGGCAGCCGCGCTGAGCGCCGGCACCGCCGCGGGCGGATCGCCATGCTCGGCGACCAGGCCATGCTCAGTCAGCTCCCAGAAGTGTCGCCGCCGGGGGTGCAGTAGCTGGTAAAGCGCTTTGTATGCCGCCGCGCTCATCAGCGCCCAGTAGGCCGGCACCGCCAGCTGAGCCCGCATCGCCCCGAGCAGGCCGCGCTCCATGCAGCCCAGCATCAGGCTGTAGACCATGAGCAGATTGCCGCCCAGCAGCGCCAGGACGCCTAGGTACAGCACCGGCATCGGGAACAGCGGGGAGATCCGGGCAGGCCCGTCGACCAGGTAGACCACGGTGAGCGCCCAGAAGATGGGATTGAGCAGGGTGGTGATCGTGGCCATGCCAAGCGTCGCCTGCAGGCTGAGGAAGCGGCGGGTGCCGAGCTCGCGCCGGAGCTGTACCGGGGACCGCATGTGCACCAGCCAGGTCTGGTAGTAGCCCTTGATCCACCGGCTGCGCTGGCGCAGCCAGTTGCCGGGCCGGCTGTTCGCCTCCTCCTCCGTCACTGAGGCCATCATCCGGACGCCCCAGCCGCGCCGCGCGATCCTGATGCCGAGATCGGCGTCCTCGGTGACGTTGTACGGATCCCACCCGCCCAGGCGCCGCAGCGCCTCGGTGCGGAAGTGGTTGGAGGTTCCGCCGAGCGGTATAGGCAGCCTGAAACGGTCGAGCCCGCGCAGGAACAGGCTGAAGTTCAGGGCGTACTCGGCGGCGAAGCAGCGAGTCAGCCAGTTCGTGTAGGGGTTCCAGTACTGCAGCTCGGCCTGGACGCAGACCACCCAGTCCGGCAGCGACCGGAACGCTGCGGCCGCCTTAAGCAGCTGCTCGGCCTCCGGCCTGTCCTCGGCGTCATAGATCACGCAGAACTCGCCCCGCGCCCGTTCCAGGCCGACGTTGCAGGCCTTCGGCTTGGTCCGGGGCTGGCTGGGCGGGATCACGACAACCTCGAACTGCGGAGGGAGGTCTATCCCGTCGAGGGCGTCCCGGGTCGGGCGATCGTCCTCCTCGACCAGCAGGAGCACCTGGAGCCGTTCCGCGGGATAACGCAGTCCCGACAGCTTCGCCAGCAGGGCCGTGAGCACATTCTCCTCACGGTAGAGCGGCACCAGGACGGTGTAGTCGGGCAGTTCCGCGTATGGCACAGCCTGGCAGTCCGCGGCGTCGGGCCGCAGCACGGGGGCCTTGTCGGCGGCCAGCACCAGGAGAAACTTGTACGCGATCACGAGGACGTAAGCCGCGGTGACGACGGCGACAGCGGCTTGCGCCCACCACACCGGAGACGGACCGAACCCGGACAGGCGCGCGGCGGCAATTACGGCACCGCAGGCACCGAGCCCGAGGATCGTAGCTGCCTGCCCGCGGCTGAGCAACCGCCGGGCGCTCAGCTGCTCGGGTAGCGGCTGAATGCGCCGGATCTGACCGCGCGGCAGGTCTTGCCCAGCCATCTTCAGAGGCGCAGTATTCTGCGGGTGCGTCATGCCCTCCTCACCTTTCGTGATAGATGAGTTGGTCGGGAGTTGCGTACACTAGCGAGTAATGGCTGAGTTCATTGCTGCCGTGCAACGCCTGCCACACTTCGTCCGTACCGCCGGGCGCGCGCCGCATGTAAATCCAGCGAATTCCCTGGGCGAGCGGGTCGCGCAGCGCGGGCTGCCATTGGCGGTAGCTGCCTTCATAAATGATCGATCCGATTGGTATCTGGGATTCGAAGGTCACCGCCTCGTTGCCGAATGACTCCATGAGCACCTTGCCGCCGTTGTAGTGCTTATGCAGCCACGCCGCGGCCTGGTTGTCGGCCAGCTGGTTGGCGGACGCCTGGAATGCCTCTGGCTCCGCCAGCGTATCGATGCCGCCCTTGACGATGAGCGTGCTCGCGGCCACGACGGCACAGCAGAGCGCCGCGTATCCGGCGGCGCGCAGCCAGCGGCGGGACCGCTCCTGTACGACCACGGCGAGATACCCCAGGAACAGCGCCACGGGCAGGACCGTGAGCACGCCGAACCTGACGTTGTAAAGGCTGCCGTTGATCTGCATGACATGCAGCGGACGCTGCCCGGCGTACAGGGCGTAGACGTAGAACGGGATGATGACGAGCGGGACGAGCGGTGCCAGCGACTCGGCCCGGAGCCGGGTCCTGGCCAGATAGAAGCCAAGCCCTATCGCCGCCAGCCCGAGAGCAAGCCATCCAACGTTGTCCACTATCGCGTAGAGATAGGTCTCTGCTGCCACGCGCCAGTGGCCGACCGACGCGTCGGTGGACGACACCCATAGCGATGACTTGGCGAAGGCGCCGTCCTGGAAGTAGAACGGATTACGGAAGATCACGGCATTCCACAGCACCCACCCCGCGATCCCGGCGAACGCTACGGTGCCGTAAAAGATCAGCTGCCCCTCGGTATGGCGCAGCCGCTCGCGCAGCCTGGCCGGGCGCTCTCGCTGCCACGTTACCCAGACGACCACGATGATTACCGCCGCGTCGATCACCCAGGCCTCGTACCGGGCCAACGTTCCAAGCAATGCGGCGACAGCCGTGGCCGCCAGCTGGCGGTAGGAGCCGGTCTGGCACCAGCGCATCAGGTGGTAAACCGTGGCGGCGATGCAGGCGATGAGCAGCAGCTCGGTCATCGGCGTGCTCTGCAGGTACACGACGTTCGGGTTGGCGGCGAAGAAGACGGCCGCGACTAGGCCCGCCATCTTGTTGCCGGTCAGGCCCACGCCTGTCAGGTAGAGATAGCGGGTGGTCAGCACATAGCTGATCATCGAGGGGAGACTGCCGGTGAGTCCTGAGTAATACCACGAGTTAATCCAGACAATCGGCAGCATAAGCAGGTGCGGCAGCGGCAGCCAGACCGCGCCGAGCTGCGCCACCCCCGGTGTCGATGCTTCCAAGACACGCCGGGCGATCAGCATGTGAGAGATCGCGTCCGGGTAGGCGAGCACCACGTGACGGCCGGCGAAATACAGAAATGCGGCCTCCGAGGCCAGAGCCGAGATCGCGGTCAGCCACCAGAGCGTACTGTCCCTCGTCCGGACCAGGCGCCTGCCGGCGCGGCCCGCCCATCTGCGGCGCAGGTATTCCAGCCAGAGGTCAAGCAACCCGCGCAGCGACGCCAGGATGACGGACAGTTTCGCGCCGGTCGGCTCACCATGCAGGCGGGGGTGGTGCTCAACCGGCCGTTGCAGCACGCGGGCACCCTGGTCTTCCAGCCGGAGCAGCAGCTCGGGCGAAATGGTGGCCGCCGCGCCGCGCAGCTGCACGCCGTCCAGTACGCGCCGGTCGACCAGCTTGTACGCGCAGTCGATATCACGGGCCCGCAGCCGAAGCAGGATCCGGCAGGCCCACCCCCAGAGAAAGGCATTAATCTTGCGCAGCGGCGGATCGGCACGGCGGGTGCGGAAACCGATGACCGCGTCCGCCCGTTCGGTGCGCGCCTCTTCGATGAACCCCGGCAGGTCTGAGGCCTTGAACTGACCGTCGGAGTCAGTGAGGAACAGCCGACGTGAGTCCGTCCGTTCCAGCGCCTCCTGGATTCCGGTGCGGACCGCGGCGCCATAGCCCTGGTTCACCTCGTGGTGGACCACCTCGATCCGCCCCGGGTACCTGGCCGCGAGCGTCTCGGCCACCTCACCTGTCCCGTCGGGGCTGCCGTCGTTGACGATCACGACCTGATGCGGCTCGGCGGCGGTCTCCAGCGTGCTCAGCATGTCCTCGACGGTCGAGGCGAGGTTGGCTTCCTCGCGGTACGCAGGCAGCACCACGGTCACGCCGCCGTCGGCCCGTCCCGCCGCCACCGTCCTTACCGGGTGGTCCGGTAGCTGAGGTGTCGCGGCCGCACTGACGCGGCCGCTGGCCAGGACGGGGCCGCTGGCCAGCGCCACCCTGAGCGGACGGTCCTGTAGTTGCGGACGGTCCTGTAGTTGAGGCGCGACGGTCTCCGTGACAGGGCCGATCCCCGCGGCGGCGGCGACGCGGGGACGGAAAACGACCCGGTTGCACACCAAGTAGGTCAGGCACGTGGCGGTTATCACGCCGATAGCCGCAGCTGCCGTCGTGCCGACGGCGCGATAGGTGCCAGTAAAGACGGCAGTGTCGCAGGCAAGGGACAGCAGGGCAGTGCCGTTGTAGGCAGCCCACCGGCCTCCGGTGTGCCGCCAGCCGCGCGCGGGACGATCGCCCCAGGTCAGCCTGGAGCTCAGCAGGAAATTGAGCTGAGCAGAGACCGCGAAGGCCGCCGAGTTGGCAATCGGCCGGTAGACACCCAGATGTATCATCGCGGTCAGCAAGATGAACTGCACGGAAAAACACGTGGCGCCGACCGCGACGTATTTGAGAATGCGACTATTCTTACGTAGAAAAGGCATCGTCGGTGTCCTCCCGGGCATGACACAGCCGTTACTCAGTCATCGCTGACCGGAGGTTGTCCTGGATAATTCCGCCGACGTCGGCGGTCATGGGCACACGGATAGGGATCCAGCCCCTATCGCTCCGCGGAGAAGTCACGCCTCGCGGCGTGAAAAAGCGTGCTTGTGGTGTGCGTTCCGGCTCGGGTGGATCACCACGGGCTGACCGCTGCTGAGAATTCAGCGATCCCGCTAACAACGATAGATCAGCCAGCGCCGAGCGATTGTTCACCTTTAATTCGGTTGCCCGGAACTAACTGGTCCTTGCTCGGTCTCTCGCAATCCCCTATTGATTCCTGCCGCCATGGGACTCCTCTCCCAGGACTGTCAGGTTCCCTCCGCTCAGATTCCCTCCTCTGGGACCAGTATCACCCGGTTACGCTCTGGGGCAAAGCCCGAACTACGCTAATTTACACGGACTTCATACGCAGAATTCGTATACAATCGTACTCGCTAGCTTTCAGGTCAAGTGACCGAAATGTGTCAAGATGCCCGGCCGGGCGGCTGTTTCGCCAGCATCGACGCGGTGTATCGCCATGTTTCGTAGACGCGGCATATGTCCGGTAAATCCGCGCGCTGACCGCCCCGTGTTTCCGTTGTTGTTTGCCGTCTGATCTGGCTCAGCGCGCTTTTAATGTTACGTCCAGGTTTCCCGAAGATAATAACTGATTAAGGTAGCCCGTGTTGTCCGGATTTTTAGCAAAAGTCCTGCCGCGCAGCGGCCGTCATGGCATCATCGGTTCGGTGCTGGCTCCACCGGCACGACCAGGTATCTGACCGAGGTAGCGCATTTCCGCATGCGCGCAGGCCGGGTTTGCAGTTTTCCGGGTCCCGTCCCGCCCAGGCACCTTCGTGGCGCCTGCCGTGATCCGGCTGATCGGCGGTCTTCTCAGCACTGAGCGGGCCACGCCAATTCGCTTATGCGGGAAGGATCATCCGATGGCTAGCTATCCGGGAATCGCTCGGCGTCTGCGGCCGATTGCCGTATTTGCGGCACTACTGTTGCTGACCAGCATATTCGCCGCTCCGACGGCTGCCTTCGGCGCCGTAGGCGGCGCTGGTTCCGTGCGTCTGGCGCATGCCGCCCGCGTGGTGCGTGCCCCGCAGGCCGGCCGGGCCGCCGCGCAGAGCTCGCCGACGACCGATGACTGGCCGACGTCGCTGCACGATGTGGAGCGCACGGCAGCCTCAGCCGACACGACGATCAGCACCAGCACCGCGCCTACCTTGACGAAGCTCTGGACATTCCAGACGGGCGGCCCGGTCGCGAGTACCCCGACGGTGACCGGAGGCGTGGCGTATTTCGGCTCCTGGGACGGCTACGAGTACGCCGTGAATGCGACCACCGGCGCGCAGATCTGGAAGACCTACCTGGGCGTGCTCACGGCCAACCCGACCTGTATCCCCCCGCAGCTCGGCGTCTCCTCCCCGGCGACGGTGACTGACGGTACCGTCTACGTCGGCGGCGGCGACGGATACTGGTACGCACTTGACGCTGCCACCGGCGCGGTCGACTGGCGGGTCTGGGTCGGCGGCACCGCCCCAGGGACCTACGACGGCCACTACAACTGGTCCGGGCCGCTGATCGTCGGCAACTACGCCTACGTCGGCATCGCCAGCCTGGGTGACTGCCCGCTGATCCAGGGCCAGCTACTCAAGGTCAACCTCACCACTCACGCGATTGAGAACACCGCCAACCTGGTGCCCAACGGGCAGGTCGGCGGAGGCATCTGGACCTCGCCGGCCTACAACCCGAGCACCGGGCTCATTTACACCGCGACCGGCACGGAGAACCTGCCGACGCAGCAGTGGGCCCAAGCGTTCCTGGCCATTGACCCGTCGACGATGGAAGTGGTGGACAGCTGGAAGCTACCCGAGTACGAGACCGTCCTGGACTCCGACTTCGGCACGTCAACGACGCTGTTCACCGCCAACGGGAGTAACATGGTCGCGGCCATCAACAAAAATGGCGAGGCGTACGCCTTCAATCAGTCCAGCCTGGCATCCGGGCCGGTCTGGCAGCAGAACATAGCGGTAGGCGGAGACTGCCCAACCTGCGGCGTCAGCAGTGTCTCCTCAGCCGCCTTCGGTGCTGGCCAGCTCTACATGGCAGGCAACCTGGGCAACATCAACGGCACCGAGTACCCCGGCACCGTCCGTGCGCTCAACCCGGCGACCGGCGCCTACATCTGGCAGCACGCCGCCCCGGGCCCCGTCATCGGGGCCCTGGCCTACGACAACGGCATGGTCCTAGACGGCGGCGGCTCGGTGCTCGAGGTGCTCAATGCGGCCTCCGGCGCCCGCCTGTACAGCTATGACACCGGCGGCCAGATTTACGCGGGCCCATCGGTGGCTGACGGGGTCATCTACGCCGGCAACACCAACGGGCAGGTGCTCGCGTTCGCGCTGCCGTCCACGCCGCCCGCCAGCCCGCCACCCGACCCGAACTGCCCGTCCGGATTCACCTGCCAGGACATCGGCGGCGCGACGCCCGCCGGGAGCGAGGCTGTATCCGGGTCCACCTGGTCCGTCACGGCCGGCGGCGCCGGAGTGGGCAGCACCTCCGACCAGTTCCGGATGATCAGCGAGCCGACCAGCGGCGACGCCCAGGTGACCGCCGAGATCACCGGCCAGCCTGCCGGGACCGGGTCGCAGGTGGGCGTAATGATCCGGCAGAGCAACGACCCTGGGTCGCCGTATTATGCCGTCTACGAGGAGCCGAGCCACACCCTGATGGTGGCGTCCCGCACAGCGTTCGGCGGAGCCTCATCGGTCACTTATGACGAGGTCGGCCCCGCCGAGCCGGTGTACCTCATGGTCCAGCGCCGCGGCGACGTGCTGCAGGCAGCGATCTCGGCCAACGGCACTTCTTACTCCCTGATACCCGGGACGAATGCCACGGTGCCGATGCCGGCGGCCAGCCTGGCCGGCGTCATGGTCAGCTCAGGAACGCAGGGCACATCGGGGACCGCTACGGTCGCCGGGGTCAGCGTGGGATCGCCCACGGTGACCCCGCAGGCAGCGCCGAGCGCCGATGCGTGTCCGTCTGGCTGGAGCTGCCAGGACATAGGCAACCCGGCGCTGGTCGGGAATCAAACCCTGTCCGGGGGTACGTGGACGGTCAGCGGCGCGGGCGGGGACATCTGGGCCAGCTCCGACCAGTTCCACTACGTCTGGCAGAGCGAGCCAGGTGACGCCACGGTCAGCGCCGAGGTGGCCTCGCAGTCCGACACCGATCCGAGCGCCAAGGCCGGCGTCATGCTGCGGGGCGGCACCGACCCGGGCGCCGCCTACTACGCCGCGTACGTCACGCCGGGTAATGGCATCGAGGTGCAGTACCGCGACACCGATGGCGGGATCGCGGCGCAGCAGGCCACTCTCTCCGGCACGGTTCCTACGTATCTGGAGGTGGCCAGGTCCGGGACCTCCTTCACGGCCTACACCTCCACCGACGGAAGCACCTGGACGCCGGTCCAGGACTCGACGGTGTCGCTGCCGAACCTGTCCGGCACGATCCTGGCGGGCCTCGCAGTCACTTCGCATAACACTGGCACCGTGGGGAGCGCCACCTTCTCGAGTGTGACGGTCGCGAACACGGCGCCGACTCCGCCCAACCTCTGCCCGACCGGCTACACCTGCGAGGACATCGGTTATCCCACGCCTGCCGGGAGCCAGACCCTGTCCGGCGGCGTCTGGAGCGTCCAGGGCGGCGGCGGCGACATGTGGGGGACCTCGGACCAGATGCGGCTGATCTCCGAGCCGCAAGCCTATAACGGTACGATCAGCGCGGAGATCACCTCGCAGACCGACACCGATCCGTGGGCCAAGTCCGGCCTTGAGATCAGGCTGACCGACTCGCCGTCCGCGCCGTATTACTCGGTGCTGCTGACCCCCGGCAACGGTGTCGTGGTGCAGTACCGCAGCGAGCAGAACGGGGACACCTCGCAGGTCACCGGCGTTACCGGCGCGGCGCCGATCTACCTGCAGATCACCCGGTCCGGTGACACCTTCACCGCCTACACCTCGACCGACGGCGTCAACTGGACCGAGTTCCCCGGCTCGGCCATCACCATCAGCGCCCTGTCCGGGACGCTGCTGGCCGGGATGGTCGTGTGCTCACACAACACGGTCGAGTCCAACACCACGGTCTTCACCGGCTTGTCGATCACCGGCACCGGCACCCAGGCGGGGCTCCCGTACCCCTGGTCCGACAGCGACATAGGCGGTTCGTCCCCCGCCGGATCGGCTAACTACGCGGCCTCGACGTTCACCGTCCAGGGCGGCGGGAACGACGTCTGGGGCTCCACGGACCAGTTCAACTACGTGTCACAGCCGATCACCGGTGACCTCAGCATCGTGGCGAGGGTGACCTCGCAGACTGACACCAGCGACTGGGCCAAGTCGGGCGTCATCATCAAGCAGTCAACGACAGCCGGCTCGGCGTACGCGGCGGTCTTCGTGACGCCGGGCAACGGGGTGAACTTCCAGTGGAACTTCGACGGCAGCAGCGGTGGGAATACCTATACCTTCCCAAACGGCTGGGTGCGGCTGGACAAGATCGGGAACGTGTTCACCGCCTACACCTCGAACGACGGGCTTAACTGGGTACAGGTCGGCCAGACGACGATCTCCATGACATCGAACATCACGGCAGGCCTGATCGTCTGCTCGCACAATGGCTCCGAGTTGAACACCTCGACGTTCGACAACGTCAGTGTCACTCCCCTCGGCGGCGCGCCGCTCCCCACGCCGTGGACGAACGGAGACATCGGCGGTCCGGCGATCCCCGGTTCGGCGAACTACATCGCTGACGGCGGCATCTTCACCGTGAACGGCTCTGGCAGCGACATCTGGGGATCCGCCGACGAGCTGCAGTACGTCAGCCAGCCCCTGACCGGCAACGGCACCATCACCGCGCGGGTCACGTCCCAGGACATCACCGATCCGTGGGCCAAGTCCGGCATCATGATCAAACAGTCGACGACGGCGGGCTCCCCGTACGTACTGCTTGCGGTCACGCCCGGCAACGGCGTGCACCTGCAGTACGGGTTCGATTCCGACGTCTCCGGCGGGACGTTCGCGTTCCCGAATGCCTGGCTGCGCCTACAGCGGAGCGGGAACACCTTCACCGCCTCTACCTCACCCGACGGGTCCACCTGGACCGAGGTTGGCTCGGTCACCATGACGATGACGGACCCGGTAACGATCGGCCTTTTCGTCTGCTCCCACAACAACAACGAGCTGAATACCTCGACCTTCGACAACGTCTCGGTGACTTCCCCGTAACGGCTGAGCGGCCGCGAAGCGCGGTGCAGCCGGGTGCTGTACCGCGCTTCGCGGCTCAGCCATTGCCATCAGCCGGGCGGCAGGAGAGCCGACCGGTGCTGGCGCGCTGTTACCTGGCCGCGGTCAGGGGCGTGGGTCGCGCGGCGGTGACGGCTACCGCGGGCCAGTAACCCCGCGATCACCGGTCGTGACTGAGACGAGTCCCCGCGGCCGGCCAGGCGAATGCATAACTTGCGTCGGCACCTGCTTCAATCGCGCGTGCGGCGGCCTGCAGCACGCTATAGCCGGCATCTTGAAAGGACAGGGATGCGGGAAGCGTGCCAGTCAGGCCGTGGATGAGGTAAAGGCCGGCCGGTCAGCGCCCGGTCAGCACGTACATGGCCGTGGCGTGCGCGTCGAGCCGGACGCGCACGCCCGCGGCGTTCGCGGGGATGTCCCGGTATGTCCAGACGTCGCTCAGGCTGGCGGGCTGGCCGCCGATGCCCAGCTGGGCCCAGCTGAAGAGGACCACCCTGGCGCTGTCCGCCAGGTTGACCACAGCTACCACGGTCTTGCCGCCGGAGAGCGGTTTGCGCCAGACCTGCCAGCTTCCCCAGTCCAGCACCAGCGTTGCCGGGCGGCCGAGCGAGTCCTGATCGACGGCGATGATCTCGCGGTTGAGCAGGATCTGACTAGCGGGGTCGGATCCGTCCATCGTTCGCGGGTCGTTGCCGGCGATCAGCGGCGCTGACCACATGGCCCAGATCGCGAAGTTTGTGCCGGCCTCGGCCGGGTCCAGCGCATACGTGGCAAGGTTCTGTCCGCCGGCTGACTCGCCTGCGGTTCCCACCTCGAGGTTGTCCGGGTCCAGGTAATGGCCGGGACCGGCCAGCGCGGTCTGGGCCTGGAGTCCCGGCGAGGTCAGGTAGTCATAGATTCCCTCGTCGTAGAGGCGGTTGTAGCAGCGCCGGGCAGTGGCGGACGGAAGCCTGGTCTGGTTGTACCAGCTGCCGCAGATGTCACCGCCGACTCGCCAGCTGTTCACGATCAGGTGAGCCCAGGACCCAACCGATGGCGCGCCACCGGCGTTGATGCTGAGGATCATTGGCCGGCCGGTGGCGCTGAGGGCGGCCCGCCATGTCCTCGCGATCGTCGCGGCACCGGACGGTGAGTAGTCGGAGCCGCACCAGTCCAGCTTGACGTAGTCGACGCCCCAGCGGGCAAAGGTGCGCGCGTCGGCGGCCACGTGGCCGCCGCTGCCGGTGCGGCCGCTGCACGCGCGCGGTGCCGGGCTGGTATAGATGCCTAGGCGGAAGCCCGCGGCGTGCACATATGCCGCGAGCCGCTGAATTCCGCACGGAAAGCGGCCGGGATCGGCGGTTATCTGGCCAGCGGGTGTCCTGGCGCCCTGCCACCCATCGTCCAGGATGATGTAGCGGTAACCGGCGGCTCGCATGCCGTTGCGCGCCATTGCCCGGACAATGCCGACGATCAGGGCCTGGTCGATGGTGACGCCAAAGGTGTTGTACGTGTCGAAGCCCATGACCGGGCGATTGGGGTCCACCGGCGGGGGCGTCTGGAACGGGCTCGCGACGAGGGCACTGCACTCGTTCGCGGCCCGTCCCGGGGACGCCGGCGCGCGGTCGCAACGCACGACGGTGAGGAACGTCGCGAAGGCTGCGACCGCTACCGCAATGGTGAGCGCACCACGACGGTGTTCTGCCATCTCTCAGCGCCTCAGGGCGAGACGCTGACGGTGTTGAAGACCGCGGTGGACAGCTGGCCAGTGTTGTGCGTGGTAACGGCCAGGCCCGCCAGCACCGGTCCGGTCAGGTTCGGCAGCGAAGCCGTGGAGCCGGGGTTCGGCGTCCAGTTGACCCCATCTGGGGACGTCGCCGCGGTGAAAGGTGGTCCCCGTCCGGGTGATATGCAGGTAGACCGGCGTACTTCCGGCAGCGGACGCCTGGATGGAGTTGTCACCGGCAGCGTCTCGGGACTGCACCACGACGCCGTTGCCCGGCGTCACGTATACCGCCGTCACGTATACCGCATAGCGTACTTGCCGATCGTCAGGTAGGCCGGTACCGAGCCAGAGGCTACCACTGGGAGCCGGGCAGGGACGGCAGATCCGGGTCAGCGTGCACCTCCGCTGGCCATCGCGCGTCTTTCCTTATGGTGCGGATTCGCGCTCAGGGGAGGGACGAAACATGAACCAGCCACCGTCGTGGGATCCGTACGGGCAGGACGACCCGCGTCATTATCGGGACCAGCCGACCTATCAAGGTCAGCCCTATCAAGGTCAGCCGCAATACGGGCACCCTCGCGCCACCAGCCTTACCCTGACCCCGGCTACAGCTCGCGGTCAGGAAGGCGCAGGAAACGGCACTGGGTCCGCCGCACCATCACCGGCGCGACCGTCGCCGTCGTGGGGATCATCGTCGCTGTTACGATCGTGTCCGCCGAGAACGGCAGCCATACCGGGACGACGGGGCAGGCGGCCGCCACGCCGACATCTTCGGTACCGATTGCGGCAAGCCCGCCCCACCTCGCCAAAATCGGTTCGGTCCTCGTCCTGGACGGGCACAGAGCGGGCGAGAAGATGACCGTCACCCTCGTGAAGGTACCGGCCAACTAGACCGTGGCCCGTCAAGGCCTCCGGGATCATCACCTTCAGGCTGGCGGCACCGCCAACCGAGGTCCCGGCGATTCCGCCGGAACGCGAGCGCAGCTCGTCGCGGGTATTCATCCCAACTGCGCGGAATGTGCCGCTCCCGGGATCTCGCAGGCCAGCGGCATTATGTGATCATGAAGGCGTGCCGAAGGGCACGGCCAGCAGGGGGACGACGCGCTACATGGTACGGCTCACTGTGCCGCGCCGCGGCGGCTGGCGCGCCTGGGGAGTCGTCCTTGCAGACTTCGAGCGTGCACTTGCCGATCCGGCCGACCCGGCCATCGCCGCGGCCGAGATCGCCTCCGAGCATCGCAGGGGTGCGAACTACGTCCGGGTGACGGTCACGCTGGCAGTGGCTGCCGCCGACGTGGCCGACGCGCTGACCAGCGCGTGGGACGCCTTCACCGCCGCCGCCGCAGACGACCTCACCGGCTGGGAGGGCACCGCCGCCTCAGCTGAAGTCCAGCCCGGGCTGCCGTTAACCGGAGCTGATGTCAGGTCGGCCGGGATCGGGCTCACGGTCGCTTCTGCACGGAGCCCTGTGGCCTGCCGCGTGCATCCTCGGCTAGCGCCAGGGCCGCTGGGCTCCCCGGCCATGCAAGCCGCCCGAGAATGGGGGCATCCTTGCGGCACGCCGTCGCACGCCCCTCCTCGACCCGCCCGGGGATCGCCTCCTGGTTGGCCCCGGACCTGATCGTGAACACCGTCAGCGCCACGATCAACGTTGACGCCTACCTATCGCTGCTCGCCCTCAACAGCGTCCTCGCCAACGTCGGCGTGGGCACAGAACCGCTCTCGCTCAACGGCCCCGCCCTCGTCTCACAGCGCGGCATCGTCACCGACTCCCTGATCGGCGGCCTCCGCGAAACCCGCGAGATGCTCGGCTTCTGCGCGAAACACAACCTGGGCGCGGAGATCGAAGTCATCCCGGCCGGGAAGATCAACGAGGCATACGAGCGAGTCCTGGCCTCCGACGTGCGATACCGGTTCGTCATCGACAACTCCACCTTGGCCGAACCGAAGTCAAGGCCCGAACCCGGTTCGCGGTCCCCGACGTCGTTCTGATGCACCGGATATTTCTGCCGGCCGGGTCGGCCGGGCGAGGATTTCGTTGAGCGTCAAGCGGCGGGGCCGGCCGTCCACCTGCCGACCCGGTCCGCCGCTATCATGCGGCACCGTCAGCAAGCGCGAACTCAGCGGCCAGGAGCCATAATTCCTCATGAGCACCTGATCGGCCTGCGGCCTCCCGCCGCGTCTCAGGCCACCGTGCTGGCGGTGGCGAGCTTCGAGCGGACGAGCATCAGGGGCGCGTTGGGGTCGTGCGGTTGGGGAATGGCCGCGAGGGCGAACTCGGCGATCGCGCCCGGACGGAAGACGAGGCAGTGAGTCGAGCCGCCGTATTGGAAGTAACCGAGCTCTTCACCTTTCCCGACGTGGTAGCCGGGCGTCACCTTCCAGCCGATCAGGCAAGAGGAAACCTCCGACATGCCGACCGCCACGAATGCCATCAGGCCGATGACAGGATCGTCGGCCTCGATGAGGATGATCGCCCGGGCCGCGACGTGAGCTAGGTAGGACTGCGAGTTCATGGGCTCGACCGCGTCGGCGCCTTCGGAGTCGGCCTCTGAGTAGTAGGTCCCCTCCACAACGAACGCCCGCACGATCGTCCCGGCCACCGGGCTGTGCCAGCGGTGGTAGTTGGTCGCGCTCAAAAAGGCCTGATAGACGGTCCCGCCGACGAACTGGTCGACCGACTCGTCATTGGCCAGCATGTCCGCAAGCGAATAAGGCTGGCTCTTGATCCAAAAGCGGTCCTGGCGCTTGACGTCTGTGCTGATGCCGTAGGGCGTGGACTCGCAGGCGCTGACGATCACCTTGTCGTCCTCTGGGGAGGCCACCGGACGCTCGCCGTCCTTGAAGCGCCGGGTGAAGAAGTCGTTCCACGAGGCAAAGCCCCAGTGCTCGTCCTTCGGATCGTGTTCGTACTGCTCGATGCCGACCGTGCGCTGGGCCTCGGCGCATTTCCAGCCGGACGGCGAATCGTTGAGCACATAGAGAGAGTCGCCGCTACTGAGGAACTCACACCAGGCGTCGAGGATCTTCTTGATCATCGCGTTGACCCGCGGGTCGCGGAAGGCGGCGAAGCCGGCCGGTGTCCCCATCGTCCAGTCGAGGATCGCGCCGAGCGGCGTGGCCACCATGTGGCCGCCGAACTCGGGCGCCATGGTCAGCACCTCGTTGACCAGGCGCATCATTTGCGTCACGCTCTTCAGGTGCCGCTTGCGGTACGGCTTGGTGTTCGGCACCTGGGCGATCATCTGATTGATGTACATACGCACCACGGGATCGGTGTCGATCAGGTCCTGGAACTCGGCGAGCACGGGATGGAGCACGACCTGCTCGCCTCTGGCTTCGACCCGTTCGCGGTGGCCGTCGAGCCATGACTCCAACTCGTCCTGGTCTTCCGGAAGCCAGCGGGCACGGCGCCGTACATCCACGGCATGGGGGCGAGTCGTCATAGAGAAGACCTACCGGCGCCAGCTCAGCGGAAACGTCCTTCCGCCCAGCCTAGGGCAGCCCGCATAAGATCCGCGTCCGCCTCCAGCCCAGCCCTTACTGCCATCCATACCCCATAGTCCGCCGTCAGGAGTTCTCCCGCCGCGATGGCCGACGTTCGCGCTGGTCACGGACCGTAAGAGCCTGTCTGCCGGGCCGACCCCCGGCGCACGGCTGACCTGCGTTGCTCCGGTTAAGTGGAGACCCCGATCGCCTTTACGTTCACGGCATAATCTGCTTTACAGCCGTACCGCTGCCGGGATGGGACCGCAGCCGGTCAATCAGATCCGCGACGGCCAGCAGGCCCTCGGCAGTGAAGGGGCACCGGGCCGCCGCGATGACCACGAACGGGTCCGCCGGCACAACATCGTCCAGGCCGCCGAAAGCGAGAACAACTGCCCGGCCGCGTCCCGGCAATAAACCCGGTCCTCACCCCAGTTGCGCCGGTGGACAACGAACTCGAAATCGCGGCCGGACAGCGGATGGCCCCGGCTGCCCGCCCCGGCCAGATCACCCTGTCGCGGACCTGTCCCGGAAGCGCATCCAGCGCCGGCCCGTCCTCGGCGGCCTCATCAACGAGTATGAGCGAGCCGCATAGAAGCCCAGCCCAGGAACGGTGGCTGAATTCTGGAACCCCACACGCTCAGCGGCCGGTCCATTGCACCAGCAGCAGCGTGGCGTCATCGCGCAGGCCGCCAGCCTGGTGCTCCAGCACGGCCTGGACCAGCCGACGCAGCAGTTCCTCGGCCGCCTGGCCGCTGGCGGCCTCCCGCTCCAGCAGGTCGGCCAGCCGCTCCAGCCCGAACAGCTCCCCGTCCGGGGTCCGCGCCTCGACCACCCCGTCGGTGTACAGCAGGACCGCGTCATCGGGCTCCAGCTCGCAGACGCCTGGTTCGGGGGTGCCGTCGCCGAGCCCGAACGGCAGCGTCGCCTCGCAGTCGAGCTCGGCGACTACCTTGCGGCCACGCAGCAACAGCGGCCGCGGGTGCCCAGCACAGGACCACTCCAGCCGCCCCGGCCCGGTGGCCAAACGGGCGATGATGCCGGTGGCGAACGAATCGTCGCCGTAATACCCGGCCAGCGCCTGGTCGACAGCCGCGTGCATGCCGGCCACCGAGGCCCCGTCCCGGCGGGCATGCCGGTAAGCACCGACGGCCAGGCCGGTCAGCAGCGTCGAGCCGATGCCGTGCCCCAGGCCGTCGAAGATCGCGAAATGCAGGTCGGCGCCGTTGACCGCGTAGTCGAACGCGTCCCCGGCGATGTCGTATGCGGGCTCGAGCACCCCGGCGATCAGCGCCCCGGCGGTACGGGCGCTCAGCGGCGGCAGCAGGTCCCACTGCATGCCCGCAGGCAGCGACATGGCCCGGCCCCGCCGCCGCACGTAGGGGGTATCGGTGACCCGCGCGGCCGCGGCGGCGACCAGCCCGGCGAACATGCCCAGCATCTCGGCCTGCGCCAGGACCGGATCGCTAGCTTCGGGGACGGTGATCGCCAGCACCCCGGTCCGGGTGGTCTGTTCCACCACCGGCACCCACACCCGGACCGAGCCGTCCCGGGCGCTGGTAACCGGCTGGCCGGTGGTGAACGCCCGGCCCGCCATCGTCCCCGCCACCTGCTCCTCGGCCACCCCGGCGGCCAGCGGGAACAGGACCGTGTGGGCGAAGTCGGCCAGGTACACCACCGGGTCCCAGGCTGGCACCGGCTCGCACGCCGCCGCCAGCACCTGGTGCAGGTCACCCCCGGCGTCATGGCACAAGACCCGGAGCGCTTCGGGAAAGCCGGGCATGCCCATCGCGGCTCCACTCCCGTGATCACCCAAACCAGCGCCGACCGCACTGTCCCGCTAGCCTAACCGGGCCGACGATCTTGCTGGAACGCGAGGAGCACCTTGGCGGCGTGGCCCTGGACAAGCTGCCGGAGGGATCGGGCTGGCTGATGATCCAATCCGGCGGCGACACCGGGCAGGAGGCGAAGGAGCGGGCCGAGGCGCTGATCGAGGCGGTCCGGTCCGAGGGGGAGCAGCTGCGGGCCATGCTGGCGGCCCGGGTGCCCGAAGATGACTGCCAGCAGATCGACACCAGCGCGCTGCCGGTCAAGCACACCTCCCGGGTCCGCGGCCCGGACAGCTGGACCGGGCCGGGCAACGACCTGGCCGCCCGGTTCGGCCGCGACGCCGCGCACGCCGAATGGTTCTACGGCTTCCGGCTGGCCATCAAGACAGACCTTGGCAGCCGGATCGTCCGCGCCTGGAGCATCGTGCCCGCCGCAGTGAACGAGCGTCAGGTCGCCGTGGACCTGCTCGAAGCCGGGCCAGCTCCGCCTGATCTGCTGGCGGACAAGGGCTTCAACGGCAAGGCGTTCGCCGCCCAGCTGGCCACCCAGGGCACCGCCGTGCTGGTCCCGCCCGGCAAGGACCAGCGCGCCCGGGAATGGGCGGAGATCCCGTGGCCGCTGGTCCGGCGGCTGCCGGCGGGCGATCAACTGGCCCGTCCGCGCCCAGAAGCCGCGCGAGGTCGGCTCCGCGGTGCCGTAGGTGGGGCGCACCGGCCAGAAAACCCAGCGGCCGCAGATCACCAGGAGCGCCGGCAGCAGTGTCATCATGGCCACCAGGGCGACGGCCACGCCGATCGCTAGTACCGGCCCCATGTCCTTGGTGGAGTTAAGTTCGGCGGCCATCAGCGTCAGCAAGCTGGCGATGACGGTGCCCGCGCTGGCGATGATGCTGCGGATACCGTGGCTAGGACGGACATGCCCTGAGTACCTGGCTGGCGGCGGCCACCCGGAGGTCCTCGAGGGCATCTGCCTGCCGCCTGGCCCGGAAGATGAGCTCGTCCAGGCGCCCTGGGTCGAGCCGCGTGTTCTTGTTCGCCAGGGTCCGCAGGGTGCGCCAGCCCGCGGCCTTTCCTTCCACGCCGAGCCGCAGCATTTCCAGTTCTTCCAGGTTGCTGAGGGGTGACCGGGCGAAGAGACGGCCGTTGAACTTCAGCCGCCCGGCCTTTTCCCCGATCCAGGCGGCGCCCACCTTGTAACGCCGGACCTTGATACCGAGGGCGGCCATGATGTCCAGCAAGGCGGCACGGTCCTGCGCGATCTCAGCCGCGAGGCGCCTGAGCGTGCCGCTGTCCTGTCCGTCGCCGTGCGATCGCGCCATCCGGTGCGCTAGCTCGGTGCCTGCTGTCGCCCCCGCGAGATGGTCATTGAGGTAGATGCCGAGCATGCTGACCTCGGATTGCCCGATGTCACGGGCATTGTCCGCTCTTGCCATAGTTCCTCCAGCCTCGCCGGTGGACTCACCGTTCTACGTGTGCCTTGCGGTCCGGCGCGGGCGGTGCGCGCCCGGCCGTGCCTGCCCGCGCCGGACCGTGGCGGCGTCTGTCAGCCCTGGCCCGCGGATGCCTTCGCCGCGCCGGCCCGCTGCGCGATGCTGGCCTGACGGGGCCAGAACCGCAGCTTGGCGCAGCGCGAGATGAAGTCGGCGGCGGAGTGCTCGTCCAGGCTGACGAAGCCGTCGTCGGTCAGGCCGCCAAGTCCGGCTGCCTCGAACAGCGGGCTAGCGTCGCCGGCGTAGCCGATGAACTTGCAGTGGGCGTAGGCGTCGGCCACGAAGTCACGCACCGCGGGCTGAGCGGCCAGCGCGGGCGCGCCGTGCTCGGAGGCGAGCAGGACCACGGCGTCGTAGAGCACGGACGGGCCGCCGTCGATCTTCTGATCGGCTGGCGCATGATGGCCGTCGCTGTCATTGACGCCGCCGACCGCGGGGGCGATGAGCTCGACGTTGACCTGGGCCTGCCCGGCCGCTGACTTCACCTCCTCGAGCTTGGCGGCGTCCACGCCGTCGGTGGCCAGGATGCCGATCTTGCGGCCGGCGAAACTGTCCGGCCCGTTGACCAGGATGCTCAGCGCCGGGGAGGCCGGCAGGTCGCGGACCGTTTTCCGGGCGGCGGGCAGCGGGTCGGGCAGCCCGGGCAGGCCCAGACCCTCGGCCACGGCGCCGGCCAGGTCGTCTCCAACATTGCGCAGCCCGGCCACCATCCGGGTCCGGATCGCCTCCCGGTCGCACTTGCTCAGCTCGAACACGAACGCGTCGATGATGTGCCGCCGCTCGACCTCGGACTGGCTGACGAAGAACTGCCGCGCCTGGCTGTAGTGGTCGGCGAAGCTCTCCGGCCGCAGCCTGCGCTTGGGCCCGGCCTCGCTGCCCTGGCCGTCGGGGTAGGTGCGAAAGCCCGCGGACGGGTCCTCCCGCGGCCCGGGCGGGTCCCAGGAGTTGGGCTCGTAGTTCACCCGGCCCTGCGGGTTGACCATGGCCATGTGCCCGTCCTGCTGGAAGTGCGCGACCGGGCACTTGGGCGCGTTGACGGGCAAGTGGGTGAAGTTGGGGCCGCCCAGCCGCTTGAGCTGGGTGTCGAGGTAGGAGAAGTTCCGGCCCTGCAGCAGCGGGTCGTTGGTGAAGTCGATGCCGGGCACGACGTTCTGCGTGCAGAAGGCCACCTGCTCGGTCTCGGCGAAGAAGTTGCCCACCACCTTGTCCAGGACCAGCCGGCCGACCCGGCGGACCGGGACCTCCTCCTCGGGGATGATCTTGGTCGGGTCCAGGATGTCGAACCCGAAACGGTCGGCGAAGTCGTCGTCGAACAACTGCAGCCCAAGCTCCCACTCGGGGAAGTCGCCGGCGGTGATGGCATCCCACAGGTCCCGGCGGTGGAAGTCGGGGTCGGCGCCGCTGATCTTGACCGCCTCGTTCCACACCACCGACTGCAGGCCCAGCTTCGGCTTCCAGTGAAACTTCACGAACGTCGACCGGCCCACGGCGTTCACCAGCCGGAACGTGTGAACCCCGAAGCCCTCCATAAACCGGAACGACCGCGGGATGGCGCGGTCGGACATGATCCACATCAGCATGTGGGCCGACTCCGGCATCAGCGACACAAAGTCCCAGAAATTGTCGTGCGCGGTCTGGGCCTGCGGGAAGCCCCGGTCCGGCTCCTGCTTGGCCGCGTGGATCACGTCCGGGAACTTGATCGCGTCCTGGATGAAGAACACCGGGATGTTGTTCCCGACCAGATCCCAGTTGCCCTCCCTGGTGTAGAACTTCGTCGCGAAGCCGCGCACGTCCCGGGCCAGGTCGGAGGAGCCCTTGTTGCCCGCCACCGTGGAGAACCTGACGAAAACCGGCGTGCGCAGGCCGGCCTCGGAGAACGGGTCGGCCCGGGTAATCTCGGTCAGCGGCTCGTAGTTCTCGAAGTACCCGTGCGCCCCGTAGCCGCGGGCGTGCACCACCCGCTCGGGAATCCGCTCGTGATCGAAGTGGAAGATCTTCTCCCGGAAATGGAAATCCTCCAGCACACCCGGGCCGCGCTCGCCAGCCCGCAGAGTGTTCTGGTCGTCGGAAACCACGATGCCCTGCTGGGTCGTCAGCCGAGGCGCGTCCCCCGCCGCTACCTGGTGAATCTCGCCGCCGGCGCCGCGCTCGATACGCTGATCGCCATACTCCGTCCCCTGGTGATCGGAGCTGGTCTTTGTCCTGGTCGCCATGAACCCTCCTCATGCCTGTCAGTGCCGCGGCGCGGCGGATGGCTTCCCCTGGAGGCCGCCGCCCTACCCTTCGCCATGGCCCCGACACGCAATCGGCAGGACTAATGTGCGGCGGGTCGTTACGGCGGGCGCGGGAACTCGATGAGCTCCAGGAACCGGCGGGCGATCTGCCCGGATCGCGTCGGTGAAGCCGTCGAAGTCGGCGGGCTTGGTGACATAGGCGCTGGCGTGCAGCGCGGCCTGGCGTATGGACCGATGCTGGCTGGCGGTGGCGTGCAGTTCGTCGTCGGAGGCGTGCTCGAGGGTGAGCTGCGCTCGAGTAACTCGACGAGCAATTCGCGGTCATCAAGACAGGACAGGGCCGCATCAGTGATCGACTGGATAGCTCGGAGCCTTCCGTCATGGACACCAGCACTTCCCGCTTGCGAACTAACCGTCCGGCGGCGGGAGCAAACGGGAACCGCCAGGTGAGTATCCGCTCGGCGGAGGATTAACCCGCATAGGCCGGGTAGCGAGTACGGCTTCAGAGCGATGCGGACCACGAGGAGCAGACATGACGACGCCTTCGGCCGGCCAGCCACCGCCGGAACAGGAGCAGGAATACCCGGGCCGGACCGCCGAGATGGACCCGGCGCCACGCGATGAGATGCAGGACTACGAAGGACGTGGCCTGCTTACCGGAACTCGCGCCCTGATCACCGGCGGCGACTCGGGTATCGGACGCGCCGTGGCGGTCGCGTTCGCCAAGGAAGGCGCCGACGTCGCGATCGCCTACCTCTCCGAAACCGAAGACGAGGATGCGGCCCGCACGGCGGAACTGGTCAGCCAGGCCGGGCAACGATGCGTGACGATCCGCGGCGACCTCGCGATAGAAGACAACTGCCAGCGCGCCGTGGAGCAGACCGTCACCGAACTCGGCGGCCTTGACGTGCTGGTCAACAACGTCGCGACGCAGGAACCGGTCGACGACCTCGGTGAGCTGAGCACCGGTCAATGGGAACGGACGTTCCGGGTGAACGTCCACAGCTATTTCTGGACCACCCGGGCGGCGCTGAAGCACCTGCCCGACGGCGGCGTCATCATCAATACGTCCTCGATCAACGGACTGCGCGGGAACAAGACGCTGATCGACTACGCCGCGACGAAGGGCGCCATTCTCGCCTTCACCTACTCACTGGCCCAGGCACTGCAGGACCGCGGCATCCGCGTGAACAGCGTTGCCCCCGGCCCGGTCTGGACCCCGCTGATCCCCGCGACCTTCGACACGGACCGGGTCAGCTCGTTCGGCGCGCAGGCTCCCATGGGCCGGGCCGCCCATCCCGACGAGATCGCCCCCTCGTATGTCTTCTTCGCCAGCGGGAGACTGTCCAGCTACTACTCCGGAGAGGTGCTCGCACCCATTGGCGGTGAGACACTTCCTGGATGACAGGCCGGGACTGCTGCTGGAGCAGTATGTGCCCTGAAACGGCAGTGCGCGAAACGGCGCGGCCAACTCTCCGGCCGCGCCGTTTGCTTACGCGGCACGAAAGGCCGGGACGGAGGAGTCACGGGGCGCCGAGCAGGCGCGCGAATGGCCCCGCGTCCACCTCGGCGCTGGCGCGCAGGGTCCACCCGTCGACGGCTTCCAGACTGATGCGCCACAGGCCCTCGGCGGCTTCGGCGTCGCCGCGGGTACTGGCGGCCCGCACGTGCAGGTGGTGGTCGGATTCAGCCTCCGCTTCCTTGGCGTACTCCTTACCGAGCAGGCCCCAGCGCGCTCATCAGGGGATTCCCCTCGACCAGCTCGCTGAAGTACCTGGACTCGGCGATGAGGGTCCCGGCCAGCGTCGTGCCGTGCACGGTGACCGTGACGGGCACCGCGGCCTGCCCGGACTCGTTGACCGCCCGGACCAGCTACCGGAGAACGGGATCGACGTCATGTTTGGCCATGAGATGCCTCCCTGGGTTGTGATGGCGGGTTGCCCTCCTACCCGCAGCCGGCCGACACACACTTCTCCAGCCCGCGAACCCGCCGGCCGGTCCGAGGTCAGGGGCGTATGGCATTGGACGAGGTATTTCCGCCGGAACCCCGCTGGTCAGCCAGCGTCCGCAGCAGGTCGCTGAATCCGCGGGGCGCGCGTGCCAGCCGACGGCCCGAGGTCTCTACCGCGCTGTCGCAAGCCTGCGCGACGCCTGCGGGACGCCGCCGTCCCCGCCGGTTCACCCTGACCGGGAACGTCGATGACGCCATGGGGACGCTCGCCCGATCCGCCTGACCTGCTTCGCTCCCCTCATTCCGCGGCGGGCAGCTCGAAGATAAGCGTGACGCGGGTACCGCGCGGGCCGGAGAGCGCCTGCATCTGATTCGCGACCCGCCGCGCTACCCAAAGGCCGCGACCGGGCAGTTCAGGAAATGGGTCCAGCAAGGCCGCGGGATCCGCGGATGCGATCAGGTCGCCGTCGTCGACCTGGCAGTGCAGTGCCCCCGCCAGATGCCAGACCCGCAGTCGCCCCTTCCCGCCGCCATGGCAGACCACATTGGCCGCCAGCTCGTGAACGGCCAGGACCACATCCCCGGCCCGGTCATCAGACAGTCCCGCCTGACCGGCAAGAGCCAGCACTTCGGTTCGCAGGACATACAGCACGCCTGAGTCGAATGCCAGGTCAAGGAGCGGCGGGGCATCGCCCCCAACCATGTCACTTACCGGACGGCTATCGGCCATTTGCGACGGGAATTGTCGAATATGCCAACCGGGTGTTCGCCGGTGACCGTCCGAGCGCTCGAAGTTCAGCTGCCATATGCTCCTTCCAAGCGCCGCGGCGCTACTCATAACCCGCGACCGATCGCGAGAGCAGCCCGTTGTCACAGGTTACGCAATCGCTCCGCCCGAAACGGCGCGATCGGCACGACCCTCCTACCAGGAGCGCGTGGCGGTAAACCATCAGCTATCCAGACACTGGGTGGGTTGGCTATTACCGGCTAAGTTCTCCCGGATAATAGAGTTTTATGTCCCGAACGGGGGACGGTGCGCACACCGGATCTGATGCCAGCCCCGGGCCGCCGCGGCGCGACCACGTTCCAGCAGGACCCGGGCCAACGCCGACTGCATCCTGATCCAGGGCTCGAACATGGCCGAGTGCCACCCGGTCGAGTTCCGCCACAGCGCTGGACGCTGTACCAACTGCGGCACAGCCAACTCACGCACCAGTGTGAACGGACTATGGACCGAGGAAGCGCTCGAGGTAGTCGAGGTTCTCCCGGACCTTCTGCAGGGCACGGTGCGGCGCGGTGGCCGGCGGTCCGGTGCCTTCGGGGTAGGAGAGCATGTCGACGGCGTTCTGGGCGAGTTGGTCGGCCACCGGTTCGGCGGGATGGCTGGAGCTTGGGTGGAACCACCACGCGACCCAGTTGGACATCCCGATGACCGACAGCGCCGCGAGCCGTTCGTCGCGGGGACGGAACTCTCCCCGCGACACGCCTTCCTCGATGATGGTCCGCATCTCGGCGAGGACCTCCCGGCGCGCCTTGAGGTGCAGGGCGGCTACTTCTTCTGGGAGCGCGGCCTCGGTGCGATCGAGGACCCGGAAGCGCTCCGGCGCTCCGGCGCGCTGGAGCACCAGAGCACGGACCACGGTCCGCAGCTTCTCGACGGAGCTGAGGTCGGTGCGGAGCCGGACCGCGCGGACGGTGTGCGCGGTGTTCTCGCTGACGTCCTGGACGAGCGCGGCGAGCAGCTGTTCCTTGCTGCTGATGTAGTGGTAGAGCCCGGGCCTGGTGATCCCGATGGCATCGGCGATGTCCTGCAGCGTGGTCCCGTCGTATCCGCGCTCGGCGAAGAGCCGGGTGGCGTGCTCGAGGATCTCCGACATGACCAGCTCGCGGCGTGAGGACGACGTGCGCGTCCGCGTCGCGCGAGCCGGGGCCTCGGCGGCCGTGCTGCCGGCCGCAGCGGCCGCCGCGCGGCGGTTCCGGGGAGGGGGAGAGGCCATGGCGTGATGGTAGGCGCCGCCGGGACCGCGTGTCAGGCCGGGACCGGCACCGGGGTGCAGGTCAGGGCGAAGGCGAGCTGCTGCAGTTGGAGGGCCCGGCCGAGGTGGTGGTGGTCGATGTTGTGGCCGACGCCGCGGGCCAGGGCGGCATCCACGCGGGGTGCGGAGGTGAACATCGCGGCGAAGGCGTCGACCCGGCTCTGGCCGGGGTTCCAGAGGGCCTCGTGCTCGGCGAGCACGTAGTGGACCGGTACCCGGACCTGTCCGGCGAGGTCCGCCGCGGTGCGCGGCCAGTCGCCGACGATCTCGAGCAGTTCCTCGATCGGGCAGGCGGCCGCGGAGATCTCGGCGCGGTCAACGGCGTCGGGGGCGAAGGTTCCGTCCGGTCCGTACATGAACATCCGGCGCTGCTCGGGACTGAACTGCACCGGGACGCCGGGCGGCATCGAGTGCCAGGCGCCGGCGACGTGGGCGGGGGAGACGGTGTTGACCCCGTGCAGCGCGATCCCCAGCAGCGGCCATGCGGGCTGGCCCGCGGCGATGTGGACCGTGACCGCCGAGCCGATGGAATGGGAGATCACGACGACTCCCGGGTGCCCGGCCCCGGATTCGGCCCACAGCGCCGCGATGGCCTCGTCGAGGACCTCGGCGTTGCGGGCGAACGTCCGCTCCCCGGCGGGGAGGGGATCGCTGCCGCCGTAGCCGGGCCGGTCGAGGGCGATCGCGGTGAATCCGTTCGCCTCGGCGGCGTCGAGCAGGGAGAACCCGGGGACGTCGAAGTAGCGGGCGGTGTAGCTGCCTCCGGGCAGGCACACCAGCAGCGGGGTGTCCGGAGTGCCGGGTCCGGTCGCGATCCCGGTGACCCGCAAGCCGCCCGGGGTGCGGACGTCGATGTCCGTGCGCATCAGCTGCTCCTCTGCAGATGGCGGGGTGTGGTGGATGATGAGTCAGAGCCAGTCGAGGACCGCGTCTGCGGCCAGTTCGATGCCCGGGCGGTGGCCGGGTAGGGCGGCGCCGAAGTGGAGCCCGGGGATGACCCCGCGTTCCTTATCCGCGGCGCCGATCGCGTTGTAGAGCTGGCCGGCATCGGCGGGCAGGAGCGTCTGGTCGCCCGAGAACTCCAGGTACAAGGTCGGCACCGTGACGTGCGGTGCGGCCTTGGCGAACGAGGCGTTCGTCGACAGGCCAGAACCAGGTCGACAGCCATGCGTCCGGGCTGGCGATGCGGCCGAACCCGACGGTGCCGTAGTTGATCAGGTGCGGGTACGGGCCGTGCAGCGAGCCGTAGGGACGGTCGTTGGGGTCGAGGGAGAGATCCACGTAGCGCGGGTCGGCCTCGGTGCGGTTGACGATGAGGAAGCGCGGGGCGAGTGCCGCGCGCCTGTCGGCGACGGCGCCGGTCTCGGTGAACCGCGCCCGGGCCTCCTCCCGGCGCGCGACCCAGTGGCGGGCGAGGTTGTCGAGGCGGAGGATGCGCTCCCGCTGAGCCGCCCGGTACCGGGCCAGGAACTCCGGGCTGTAGCTCGAGCTTTCCGGCGGCTCGCGGAACCCGTTGCGGGGATCGAACAGGTCCAGCCCGGGATCGGCGGCCAGCGGATCCGCCTCGTCGGTCACGCTCGGGTCGATGCCGTGCAGCATCACCTCGCCCTGACCCGGGTGGGCGGCGAGGAAGACCGCGCCGTCGGGTACCGGCATCTGGGCCTCAGCGAGCCTGGTCGGCCTGCCGGCCGGGGTTCGTGCGATCCGGTCCTGCGGCGCGGCGGTGGCTGCCAGAGGTAGAACGCGTTGAGGGTGCCTCCGCCGGAGTGCCCGAGCGCGATGACCCGGTCGTAGCGCCCGCGGGGGATCGCGTACCCCGCGGCGACGTCCAGCAGGGCCTGTTCGTGGACCAGGGTGTGGTCCGTCCCGACCGCCCGCATCCCCTGGCTCCATACCGCGACGCCGGCCTCGAGCAGGAGGCCGATCATCGGGTGCCCGCTCATGTCGAGTCGCGGGTGGATCACGGTCACGCACGTGGCCGCGCCCGGCGGGTGGAACAGGGTGCCCCCGACGGTGGCGCCGTCGGTCGTCGGGACGCGGTGCAGGCTGATCTCGGTGCCGGCCGGGATCGGTGCCGGGTCGGGGTGCCGGTGGCCGCCGAGCCGCTCGGTGTCCGGTGCCGTCACGGTGCGGGTCACGGGGCCGGCTCGACCTTCAGGGCGTCCTTGTCGTACTGGACGACGTGCCCGTGGCCGACGGCGGCGAGCGCGCTGTACCAGACCGAGTGCCGGACCCCCGTGGCGCGGCGGTCGATGACGAGCGGGCCGTCCGAGGTGACTGCGACGTAGCCCGGGAGCCGCTCCACCCGGGCGCCCGGCTGGGCCGCGGCCACTGCGGAGACGTCGGTGAACTCGGCGGCGTCGAGGAAGTAGAGAGTGGTCATGGTGCTCCTTATCGGGCCGCGACCCGGGAGGCGATGAGCTCGGCCTTGCGGGCCCACAGCGCGTCGAGGGTCGGCTCGCCGTCACTAGCCAGGACGTCGAGCAGCGCCTGGGCGGTGACCTCGGCATCGACCGCGTCTGCCGCGGTCAGCTCCCGCAGCGGACGGGCGATCTCGATGAGGATGTCGTTGGGGTCGCGGACGTAGATCGACTCGACCGTCTCGTGCATGACGCGCATGTCGATCTTCAGCCCGGCGTCCTCGATGCGCTTGGCGAACCCGTCGAGGTCCCCCAGGGTGTCCACGTGGAGCGCGACGTGCTTGCCGAGATCAAGCAGGGGCGGCAGGTTCTTGTCGTGGTAGGGCTCCTGGCCGAAGTAGTAGAAGAAGGCCAGGCAGTCGGCGTTGCCGATGTCGAAGAAGAAGTGCACGAAGTCGCGCTGGTACTCCGGCCCCCACGCCTTGACCTGCATCGTCTGCACGAGCGGCAAGCCGAGGACATCCCGGTAGAAACCGATGGTGCCCGCCGGGTCGAACGTCGGGAACGCCATGTGGTTGATGCCGCGCACCAGGTGGCCGGGGGTGCCTCTCGGGTCGGCCTCCTGCTCGCGTACCTGCGCCGTCGGGGAAGTCACCAGTCGTTTCCTTCCTGTCTCCTGTGCTGCCGAGTCTGCCCTCGTACCATCCGTATGTCAACTAGTGAGTCATGAACTTGACGAATCAGTCGGCAAGTACTTATCGTGCCTCCATGCGACTGAGACGTGTCGAGGTCATCGGCGGGGGTCCGGCGGGCCTGTTCGCCGCGCGGCTCATCAAGGAGCGGATACCGCACGCCAGCGTGCGCGTCAGCGAGCGGTCGGTACCCGACGACACCTTCGGTTTCGGGGTGGCGTTCACCGCCCGCACGCTGCGCGCGGTGGCCGAGGCGGAACGGGCGACATTTGATCGCATCGTCCGGGCCTCGGTGCCGATGCCGCCGCAGGAGATGCTGATCGACGGAGTCCCGGTCCGGGCAAAGGGCAATGGCGGAGGCATCGCGATCGCGCGGTCCCGGCTGCTCGCCGTCCTCCTCGACGAGGCGGTCCGGGCCGGTGTCGAGGTGGATCTCGGGGTAGAGCGCAATCTCGACGACGTGCGGGATGCCGACCTGGTGGTCGCCGCGGACGGCGCGGGCAGCAGGACCCGCGCCGAGCTCGCTGAGCACGTGGGCGGACACGTCGACCCGGGCCGCGGGGTGTTCATGTGGCTCGGCTGCGCGACCCGGCTACGGTCGAACCTGTTCGTGCCGGTGCGCACCCCGCACGGCCTGTTCACCATCCACGGCTATCCCTACGCCGAGGAGCTCAGTACCCTCGGGGTCGAGGCAGATACCGGAACCTGGCGTCGCGCCGGGATGGACACCGCGACCGAGCGCACCCCGCTGACCGAGTCCGACGCCTTCAGCCTCGACTACCTGCAGAAGGCCTTCGCCGGCGCGCTCGGGGGGGCAAAACTGCTCGGCAACCGCTCACGCTGGATGCACTTCCGGACCGTATCCCTGTCCCAGTGGCACTACGAGAACGTAGTGCTCATCGGGGACGCGGCCCACACCGCGCACTACTCGGTGGGCTCGGGGACGAAGATGGCGCTGGAGGACGCCATCGTCCTGGCCGACAGCCTCACCACCGGTGAAGAACCGGCGCTGGCCGGTGCGCTGCGACAGTACGAGGACATCCGCCGTCCTCGCGTCGGGGCACTGCAAGACGCAGCCGTGCGCAGCCAGCGCTGGTGGGACTCCATCGGGCACCGCCTTGACCTCCCCGCACCGCAGTTGATGCTGGCCTATCTCAGCCGGGGCGGGGTGGTTTCCACCTCGCGCCTCGCCGGGAGCGACCCCGGCCTGCTGCGAGCCGGCCTCGCGGCGTTCGCCGGCCTGGCACCCACCGACGACGAGCTCGCCGACATCCGGACCTGGGTCCTGAACCGGCCCTACGAAGGGGCATCGCTGCGCACAAGCGGCCGCGTCCTGGCTGAAGACGGGCAGGAGGGCTATCGCGAGGTGCCAGGTGAGCCCTCCGCCGTCACCGCCCTGCGCGCGGCCTATCCGGACGAAACCCTGGCGGCGGTGCTCCGAACCGATGTCGATGATCCCTGGTCGCCGGCGGCGGACGAGGTGCTCGACCGCTGCTTCGCACTCGCCGAGGCCGGCGCGGACGGGGTCCGGCTGGACGGACGACCGGGCCGTCCGGCGCTGCTCGACCGGCTCGCGCTCGCCGAGCGGGTCCGTCACCAGACCAAGTTGTTCACGGTGGTCGGCGCCCCCGCCGACCACATCGACGATCTCGTCGACGCGATCGTGGCCGGCCGCGCAGATCTCGTCGCGATGGCAGATTGACCTCCAGGTAATCACCAAGGCAAGAGGTACCAGGACATGAACCCGCTCCACGGCAGCGAGGCCGGGAACAGCGTCATCGACGGCGCCACCGAGGTCTCTTCTCCGCAGACCACGGCCCCGCCGGGGGTCGTCCCGCACCCCGCGGCGGCGGTGGACCGGTACCTGGTGACCGGGGCCTGGGGCACGCGCTCCCTCCCCAAGGCCTTCCGCCAGGCCGCGACGACCTACGCCGACCGTACGGCGCTGATCACGCCGGACACGCGGCTCACCTATCGCGAACTCGACGCCCACTCGGATGCCGTGGCCGCCAGGCTGCTGCGCTCCGGCCTGCTGCCGGGGGAACGCGTGCTGGTGCAGCTGACCAACTCCGCCACCGCAGTCGTCGCCTGGTACGGACTGCTCAAGGCCGGCCTGATCCCGGTCTGCACGCTCGCCGTCCACCGCCGCCTCGAGATCGAGCAGATCGGCCGGAAATCCGGCGCCGTAGCCCACCTCGTCCAGGCCGACTTCCCCAGCTTCGACCTGGTCGGGCTGGCGCAGCAGGTGGCCGGCCTGCTGCCCGCGATGCGGCAGCTCCTGACCGTGGGCGCCGCACCGGACAAGCCAGGCCTGCGAATCGAGGACCTGCAGGACCACGAGATCAGCGACACCGAACACGCTGAACTGCTCCAGATCGCGGAATCGCTCGACGTCCACGGACCGGCCGTCCTGCAGCTCTCGGGTGGCACCACCGGAACACCGAAGATCATCCCCCGGCTGCACGCCGAGTACCGCTACAACGCCGACCTGACCGCCAGCTGGTGGGGCCACACCGAGCACAGCGTGCTCGCCTTCGGGCTCCCGCTCGCCCACAACGCAGCGCTCACCAACGGCCTGCACGCCGCCCACGGCGCCGGCGCCGCACTACTCCTCGCGACTCCCGCAGCCGACATCATGTTCCCGCTGATGGCGGAGCACGGTGCCACGTGGACCATAAGCCCGCCGGGACTGGCCAGGGAATACCTGCCGCACCCGGCGTTCGACGACGCCGTCGCCCGGCTCGGCACCTGGGTGCTGACCGCCGCGCGCGTCCCCCGCCCGGTCTACGACGAGCTGACCGGACGGGGCGTCCACGTCACCCAGGCCTTCGGCATGAGCGAGGGACTCTTCCTGTTCACCCCCGCACGATGCGCCCGCCAGCCTGCGGGCCGAGACCGTCGGTGTCCCGATCTCGCCCCTCGACGAAGTCCGGGTGCTCCGGCCCGGCACAGAGATCGAGGTCGGCGAGGGCGAGACCGGAGAGCTAGCCGCTCGCGGCCCTTACACCATCCGCGGGTACCTCGCCGCGCCCGACCGCGACCGCGACGCCTTCACCGCCGAGGGCTTCTACCGTTCCGGCGACCTCGTACGGGCACGCCGGTACGCCGGGACGCTGAGCTACTCCATCGAGGGCCGCGTCAAGGACCTCATCGACCGCGGCGGCGAGAAGATCAACGCCGAAGAGGTCGAGCGCCTGATCGCCGGTCACCCCACCGTGGCCGAGATCGCCCTGATCGGCATGCCCGACCCCCGACTAGGCGAGCGCAGCTGCGCCTACGTCGTGCCCCGGGACCCGCAGAACCCGCCCACACTCGCCGGCATCTGCGCGCACCTGGAGGCTGAGGGCCTGGCTAAGTACAAGTGGCCCGAACGCCTCGAACTCATCGACGCGCTGCCGCGCACCCAGGTCGGGAAGGTCTCCAAGGTGATATTGCGCGCCGACATCGGCGCGAAGCTCGAACACGAGACCACCCCGCGCACGCCGGCCGTCACGGCGTGACCGAAGGGACCGGACGCGATGACGTCGATGATGATTCGCGAGCCTGCCATCCGGCACACACCGCTGGCCAGGCACGTCTTCTCGCACGCCACGGATCCCGGACGAGCCGCGGTGGAGGGTGCCCGGGCTATGGGGAAGGCCTCCATTAGCTTCTGGCCGCCGAAGACCCGGACGTTGGTGATCGCGCTTCTGCCGTCGGACTCATCGGATGCCGGGCATCACGGCCTCCCGTTGTCTCTGTCCGAGGTGAGCGCGATCGTTTCGCCGACGTCCCTCCGGCTCCTGGCATGCCAGCTGGGCGGTGCTGGGCATCCCGATCACCGACGAGAAGGGCGAGACCGTCGACCAGGGGCTGGCGCTGGTCCCTCGCAGCGACCTGGAGTACGAGGAAACCTGGTTCGTCGCCGGGATGAAGTCCACCGGCAGTAACTGCATGATCGCCAAGGACGTCTTCGTCCCGGACCACCGGATCGTCTCCGTGCCGGCCGCGATCGAGGGAAACTACGGCACCGAGCACACCGGCGAGGTCTTCTACCGTGCCGCGTTCGTGCCGATCCTGGCGCTGGTGCTAGCCGGCCCGCAGCTGGGCATGGGACGCGCGGTGCTCGAGATCGTCAGGCAGAAGGCGGCCAAGAAACCGATCTCCTACACCTTCTACACCGCGCAGGCCGACTCCGTCGCGTTCCAGCTGCAGCTGGCCGAGGCCGCGATGCTGATCGACACCGCGCACCTGCACGCCTACCGCGCCGCCGACGACATCGACCAGGCCGTGGCCCGGGGCGTCTACCCCGATTTCCTCGCCCGCGCGCGGGTGCGGGCCGACACCGGCTGGGCCGTCGATCACATCACCAAGGCCATCGGCATCCTGCTGTCCGCGCACGGTGCCGCCAGCTTCGCCGAGGCCAGCCCGCTGCAGCGGATCTGGCGCGACTCCTCGGTCGCCGCCCGGCACGCCGTCGTGCTGCCCGTGGTCGGCTACGAGGTCTACGGCAAGGCGCTGCTCGGCCGCGAAGACCACATCACCCCCCTGGTCTGAGCCGCCCCGTCGCCCGTCAGCCGGCCGCGTCGCGCCGGTCCTGCTTCCCGAATCCGGAGTTTCCCTATGCGCGTCGCCAACCTGGCAGGTCGTCTCGTCGTCCTCACCGGCGACGCCGGGCACGAGATCGCCCACGACGTCGAGAAGAACAGCAGCGGCCGGTTCGGCCCGGCCCGGCCCGCAGGCCGTCTAAGACGACTGGGACGCGTTCACCCCCTGGGCGGCGGCCGCCCGCTGGGAGGGCGGGACGCCGGTAGTGCCAGGCGAGCTGGGCTCACCCGCCCCGGCGCCGCGGCAGGTGCTGGCCATCGGCCTGAACTACCGCGAGCACGCCGCCGAGTCCGGCTTCGCCGCCCCGGTCGGCGAGCCGCCCGTGTTCACCAAGTTCCCCAGCTGCATGACCGGGCCCCGCGGCGACATCACCCTCCCCGAGGGCGGCCACACCGACTGGGAAGTCGAGCTGGTCGCCGTCATCGGCCGCCGCGCCGAGCACGTGAGCGAGGTCGGCGCCTTGTCCTACGTGGCCGGCTACGCGGCCGGGCAGGACATCTCCGAACGCATCCTGCAGTCGGCGGCCACCCCGCCGCAGTTCAGCCTGGGCAAGTCGCTGCCCGGTTTCGGGCCGATCGGGCCCTGGCTGGTCACGCTGGATGAGTTCGCCGACCCCAACGACCTCGAACTCAGCTGCGCGATCAACAGCGAGCAGATGCAGCACGGCCTCGTCAGCCGCATCGAGGGCATCGGCGAACTCCGGCACCGGTTCGTCGCCGCCCGCTGACCACCCCCGCGAAGGAAAGGCGCCTCCGATGGCCCTGCACCGCTTGACCTCGATCACCATGGCGTGCCGAACGTCGCCGGCACCGCCGCCTACTACGCCGAATTCGGGCTGTCCCCCGACGGCGACGGCTGGTTCACCACCCGCGACGCCGGCCGCCAGCTGCGGATCGTCCACGCCCCTACCCGGCGGCTCGTCGAGCTGCGCGTCGGCGTGGACGAGGCCGACGACCTGGCCCGCGCCGCCGCCAACCTGGCCCGGCTGGGCATCGACGTGCACCGCGAGCCGGCCCGCATCAGCGCGGTCGAGAAGGCCACCGGCACCCGCGCCGTGCTCGAGATCGTCGGCCGCGTGGAGCAGACCGCCGTCCCCGCCACCCGGTACAACGGCCCCGGCCGCTACGAACGCTCCGGGCACCGCGCCCCGGGCGTGCTGCGCACCGAACCGGTCATGCCCCGCAAGCTCGGCCACGCCGTGCTCGGCTCCACCGACTACCAGATCACCCGGGCCTTCTTCGTCGACGGCCTCGGTTTCAAGGTCAGCGACCACATCAAGGGCGCCGGCACCTTCATGCGCTGCTCCACCGATCACCACAACGTCCTGGTGCTCGCCGCCCCGGTGTCGTTCCTGCACCACACCTCCTGGCAGGTCGACGACATCGACGAGGTCGGCCGAGGCGCCCAGAAGATGCTGGAGGGCAACCCCGAACGGCACGTGTGGGGGCTGGGACGGCACTACGGCGGCTCGAACTTCTTCTGGTACCTCAAAGACCCGGCGGGCAACTTCAGCGAGTACTACAGCGACATGGACTGCATCATCGACGACCAGCTGTGGACACCCGAAGACCTCGAAGGCGCGCAAGGCCTGTACGCCTGGGGCCCGCCCCCGCCGCCGTCATTCCTGCACCCCGACGACCTAGCCGCCATGATGACCGGCGCCCATTGCGGCCGCTGACCGGCATGACCACGCACCCAGCCGCGCCAGTGGGTACACGACCAGGTCGGGTCCCGGGTCCAGGTCGCCTCGACCAGCGGCGGCCGAAGTTCTTGAATTGCCTGGCTGTTTCGCTGCCGGTGCTGACATGGAGGAACTGCGCGAGGCCCTGAGCGAAGGCAATCAGTTTTTACCTCTCCGAGCCGGGGGACGTGAAGCATGTCGAGCCGGAAGATGAGCCTGGTTCGGTTACCGAGCATCGGATGCTAGCGCGAACCGCATAGCGGGTTCGCGGGACAAGCTGCTCTGGGCCACCGTGCCCAGGCAAAGAGCAGGGGAGCTTCATCCAAGGCGCGACGGCGACGTCGTCGAGTTCCGCTTCAACGTGTAGCACGACCGTGCCCGCGGGGTCGTGACTGATCTGCGGGAACTGTCGGACCTAGGCGATGCACGCGAGCGTAGAGCGGCGGCAGAAATCAAGATGAGACAGAAACGGAGTTCCCAGCCTGCATGCGATCTGGGTAACTTGCGAACCTGATGCTTAATCTGGGCACGTTCACGCTGCCCCGGCTGAACGCCCACCGGGTAGTGCTAGCGGCGGCAGCACTCACCACGCTGGTCGCGGCGGCGCTCGCGACCACCCTCGTCGTGTTTTCCGATCAGGCATTGCCTCATACCGTGCGCCAGCGCCTGACGGCAGCAGCAGGCACGTCGATGATCGTCGCCGGCCCCGTCACCAACACGAACGCGGCTGGTTATACTTCGGCCCTGCGCACGGACATGACCGCGGCCCTGGCCGGCGCGCCATCGGCGTTTTACCACGCGTACTGGTCAGATCCGCTGGGGCTGCCGGTCAAGAGCGGGAAAGTGACCCCGATCGCCGAGGCCGCCGCGTTCGACGGCATCGCCTCGCACGCGCACCTGCTGGCCGGGACCTGGCCGAACGTGCCGGCGCCCGGCGCGCCGATACCCGCGGCCCTGCCCGCGTCCGCCGCGGCCTTGCTGCACGTCTCACTAGGTGATCTGTTGCGGCTCCGGGACCGGGTCAACAACCGTGAGGTGTCGTTCCTGGTCACGGGCCTGTTCCGGGCCACGTCGACGGCGTACTGGAATCTCGACCAGATCGCAGCCAGCGGATCAAGCACGACAGCCGGGTTCGTCACGTACGGACCGCTGGTGGTGAATCCGGCGGCCTTTTCAGGCCGGCTCCCCATCTTCGAGGGTTCCTGGGTGGATCAACCGGACATGCCGGCGATCTCCCTCGACAGGGTGGGCACGATCGCCGCCAACGTGTCCGCGCTGCGGCGTACGGTGTCCAACTCGCCCGCGGTCGCCGGCCTGGAACTGTCCACGAGCCTGGATTCGGTGCTCACCGGAACGGCGACCAGCCTCGGCGTTTCCCGGTCACTGCTGGCCATTGCCGCGGTCGAACTGCTCCTGCTGGCCGGCGCGGCCATGGTCACGGTCGCGCAGCTACTCACGGCGCAACGTGAAGGCGAGTACGCGATGATGGCCGCCCGAGGCGCCACCCGCCTGCAGTTGATCCGGATGGCGGTGGCAGAAGCCGTCTCGGTCTGCCTGCTGGCCGGGGCGGCCGGGGCGGCGGCCGGAGTCTGGCTGGCCGGGCGAATAGCCGCCCGGGGAACCGGCACGCTGGCCGGGGCGTGGTGGGCGGCGGCCGTGGTGTCTGCCGGCGCCGCCGTGATCATGGTGGTGCCTGCCGGCCTGGCGCCCACGCCGGGTGCCGCTCGAATCCGGCGGGGCCGGCCGGCGGTCATCTCCGCGGTCAGCCGGGCCGGAACCGACATCGCGGTGCTGGCTCTCGCCGTGCTCGCCGGGTGGCAGCTTCGCCGCTACTCTGTCGCGTCGGCCCAGCCGAACGGCAGTACCGGCATCGATCCGGTGCTGACGCTGGCCCCCGCGCTCGCGCTGGCCGGCGGGACGATCGCGGCGCTGCGGATCCTTCCCGCCGCGGGCAGGGCCGGCGACCGGCTGGCGGCGGGAGGCAAGCGGCTGACCGTGGCTATGGCCTGCTGGCAGGTCAGCCGTCAGCCGCTCCGCCAGGGCGGCACCGTCCTGCTGATCGTGCTCGCCGTCGCCACCGGCACGCTGGCCCTGGCACAGCACCAGAGCTGGGTGCGGTCAAACCACGACCAGGCGACGTTCACGGCGGGCGCCGACCTGCGCGCCGACCTGTCCCAGCCGCTGTCGGCCGCGCAGGCAGGCCGGCTGGCCAGGGCGCAGGCGGTGCGCAAGGCCATGCCGGTGGTCGTGGTGCCTTCCGCCACCAACGCGGGCAGCCCACTGCTCGCGCTTGACGCCGGCCGTGCGGCGCAGATCGCACTGCTGCGCCCGGACCAGTCGCCGCTCCCCGTGACGACGTTGTTCAGGAAAATACTGCCCGGCGGCGCCCGGGCCGGCGTCTCGCTCACCGGACAGCCCGCCGATATCCGGCTCACCGCCGCCTTCGGCCCAGCCATGCTGAACCTGGCGGCTGCCACGGTGACGATCACGATCGACGATGCCGACGGGGATGCCTATCAGCTCGCCATGGGCGCACTGCCGGCCGACGGCCGGACGCACACCCTGACCACCCGCGTCACGCCCGCTGGCGGTCAAGCCCTCTATCCGCTGCGGGTGACCGCGATCATCGTGGACTACGAACTGCCAGCGACCCGGGCTCCGGTTCCGGCGGCGTTCCGGCTCGTGTCCATCAACTCCGCGACCGGGACGGCCTTGTCCGGCTGGACAGAACATCGTCTCGTCCCCGGAGCTGGCCGCCCTCGGCCAGTCCGTCGGAGTCGCCGGCGCCGCTATGGCCCCCGAACTCATCTCGTCCGGGGTAGGTGCCGATACCATGTTCGACCCCGGATACGGCGTGGGCGCGCTACCCAGCCCGCAGTCGTCCCCGACGCCCATCGTGGGCGAACTCGACCTCGCGGTACCCGCGCGCCTGACCGCCCCCATTCCCGGAGTGGCGACCCGGGCATTTCTCGCCGCGAACAGCCTCAGCGTCGGCGACACGGTGGCGGCGGCGGTAGGCGGCGGCACGCTGCCGGTGACGCTCGTCGCGGTGGTCTCGACGTTCCCGACGGTGACCGCCGCCGAAGGCGGGGTCATCGTCGACCTCACATCGGTCCAGGACTACCTCGCCAGCCAGTTGCTGCCACCGCTGCCGGTCACCGAGTGGTGGCTGTCCACCGCCGGGCAGCAGGTCCCACCGCGGCTGCCGGGCCTGCTGCCACCGGGATCCGCCGTCACCAGCGCGGCCGGGCTGGCCGCCGGGCTCGCCGCCGACCCGGTGACCGCCCTGCCGCAGCAGGCGCTGCTCGCCGTCGCCGTCGCCGCGGCCGTGCTGGCCATCACCGGCTGCTGCGTCGCCATCGCGGTTGGCGTTCGCCAGCGCAGCGCGGAGAGCGCATTGCTGGCCGCGCTCGGCGTGACCCCCGGCGGAGCGGCGCGCCAGCTCTGCCTGGAGCGGCTCATGCTCGGCCTGCCGTCGGCGCTGGCCGGCCTGGCGCTCGGCGCGGTCATCGCTGAGCTGCTCGTCCCCGCCGTCACCCTCACCGCCACCGCCAGCTCGCCGGTTCCGCCGGTGATCATCCAGTTCGACTGGGCCCAGGCGCTGCTGCTCGCGCTGGCCGTCGCCACGCTGCCGGTGCTGGTAGCGGCGGCCGTCATAGCGCGCAGGCCAGACCCCGCCGCCGAGCTGCGCACCGCGGAGGCGGCATGAGGCTCTGGTGGCTGCGCAGGCAGTTCGGCGGCCCGCCGGTGAGCGTGCTGGCGCTCACGCTGCTCGTACTCGGCTGCGTCTTCGTCGCCGTGGCGGGCCCGAGGTACAGCCTGCATTCGCGGACCCGGGTGCTGCAGCGGGACCTCGGCGTCCTCACCCCCGTGGACCGAGCGGTCCAGGTCACTGACGACTGGAACTCGTTCGCCAGCCAGGTCAGCGACTCCACCCCGCCCACGCTGGACGACAGCCAGCTCAGCGAATCGCAGCGTCAGCTGGCCCGGTTCATGGCGGCGACGCCGCTGCCGCTCGGCGCGGGCCAGTGGGCCGGCTTGTCGACCAACCCGCTGACCGTGACCGCCGGCGTGCCACCGAGCGCGGAACCAAGCGGGGTCGCACCGAGACTGGAAGTCATCTACCGCGACCCGCTGACGAGCAACGTCAGGCTCGTCGCGGGCTCCTTCCCGCCGCCAAGCAGCCTCGGCAGCACGTTGGACATCGCGGTGACCACTGCGACCGCGGCGCGGTTCGGGCTGCACCCTGGATCGGTGCTCAGGCTGGCCGTGGACAGGGCCACCGTGCCGGTGACCGTCACCGCGATCGTCCGCCCGCGGCTGCCCGCCTCGGCTTTCTGGAACGTCGACGCTGCCGCCGCGGCGCCGTCCCTTAACCCGCCTACTCAGACGGCACCACCCTACTGGTCGGGCGCGGTGTTCGCCGATCCGGGCGAGTTCACCGCGATGCAGGCCACCTTCGGTCTCCTCTCCATGGAGCTCCAGTGGGAGTTCCCGCTCAGCCTCGGCGGCCTGCAGGCGGACCAAGTTGTGGCTCTGGATCATTCGCTCAACCACGCCGCAGGCGCCGTCGTAACCCTGTCCGGTGACCTGGCCGGCGCGACGTTGCCGCTGGCCGTCCACGCCGACCTGCTCACCCAGCTCACCGCGTTCACCCTCACCGATACCGCCGTGGAGCAGGTGCTGTCGCTGCTGTTCGTCAGCCTGACGGTGATCGGCGCCGCGGTGCTGCTGCTCGCCGGGCGGATCAGCGCAGCGCGCCGCGCCGTGGAGCTCGAGGCGATTCGTTCCCGCGGCGCGTCGCTGTGGCAGCTGACCGCGCTGACGTTGCGCGGCAGTGCGCTGGCCTGCGTTCCCGCGGCGCTGGCCGGCGTCGGCCTGGCGCTGCTCCTCACGCCGGGACCCGCGGCCAGCCTGGCCTGGTGGCTGGGCGGCCTGACAGCGCTGGCGGCCCTGCTCGGCCTGCCTGTCACCGCGGCGTGGCGGTACCGGAAGCCGGTGCCGGCCAGGAACCCGGCCCGGCGCGGCCGCCGCCCTAAGGGCCGGGCGGTAGCGGAAGTCACCGCCTGCGCCGCCGCCGTCGGCGGACTGGTCGTGCTGCACGATCAGGGGGCGCCAGCGCCGGGAAGCGTGAACTTTTATGTCGCGGCGGCTCCGGCGCTAGTCGCGATCCTGGCCGTCATCGTGGTGGGCCGGCTCTACCCGCTGATCATCCGCGGCCTGCTGCGGTTGTCTGCCAGCAGCACGGGCGCTTCCGGGTTCCTGGCGCTGACCCGGGCGGCGCGGACCTCGCTGGCCAGCACCGCGCCAGCCTTCGCGCTGGTCCTGGCGCTCACCGTGGCGTCGTTCGCCGGCATGGTGCGGGACGCCGTGACTCGCGGCGAGATCGCGGCATCCTGGCAGTTGACAGGCGGTGACGCGGTGGTCGACGCGGGCGGGACCCCCGCGATCGTGACCCCGGCCGTGCAGCAGGCCGTCGCCGCCCTGCCCGGCGTGCACCGCACCGCCGTCGCCTGGCTGATGCCCTGGCAGGTGCCGGACGGCCAGATCTTGACGGTCGTGGCCGTCGACCCCGCCAGCTACGCCGCTTACACCGCGAGCGTCCCGTATCCGCCTGCTCCGCTGGCCAGACTCGGCTCTTCGGCCGGTGTCACAACTGTGCTGGCGTCACCGTCGGCGGCCGCGATCATCGGCTCGGGGGTTGGTGAACTGACCTCTCCGTCCGGCATGGGCCCGCTCCGGGTACGGGTGGCAGGAACCGTCGCGACTACTCCCGCCGCAACCGGCACCGGGCTGTTCGTCATCATGCGCCTGCAGCGCATCGTCGGCGAGGCCGGTCCGCTAGCGCCCAACCTGCTGCTGATCACCGGGACGGGCTTCAGCCAGTCCGCCCTAACCGCTGTGGTAAGCAAAGACGTGCCGGCCGCCGCGGTCACATTCCGTTCGGCGGTACTCGACGGGCTGGTCGGTTCTCCGCTGCAGGCTGCCGCCGACCTGATCATGCGGCTGTCGCTCGTGGTGGCGGCCGGATTCGGGCTGGCCATCTTGCTGCTCGGGCTGGCTCTGGGGTCGGCGGACCGTGACCTGACGCTGGCCCGGCTGACCACCATGGGCCTGGAGCGGGGACACCTCATCCGGCTCGTCCTCGGCGAGACGCTACTCGCCGTGGTCGCCGCCGTCGCGGCGGGGGCGGCCTGCGCGGTCGCGTTGCCCACGCTGACCTCCCCGGCGCTCAACCTGTCGGTGTTCACCGGTTCAAGCGCACCGGTACCGATAGCGCCTGACCTGGTGGCCCTGGCCCTGCCGGCCGCCGGGCTTGCGGTGCTCACCGCGGTCGCGGTGGTCGCCGAAACGCGGCTGCTTCGCCATCGTGACGTGCCGGGGCTACTGAGGATCGGCGGTTGACATCCTCCGCCGCCCTGAAGTGAAGGGGAGGATCGGCGGTTGACATCCTCCGCCGCCCTGAAGTGAAGGGCAGGGATTCCAGCCGCGACCTGAGGTCGGGCTGTAGGTTCGCGGTTCGCCGGCCCGGCATCCCGGAAGCCTCCCCGCGCAGCCACGACATGCCCTGCCGCGGTTCCGTACCAGGTGGTGCTAATGGCCGCTTGATTATCGCGGACAGCTGTAAGGTATCACTTCGCACTGACATTCTAGGGGAGGTGGAGCGGCGTTTCCTCCCCGGCCTGAAAGCCGGGTCTCCACGCCGCAATCCTGATGAACCTCCGGCAGCTCGGCGCGGAGGCGGCGCAGCAGCGCCCGCCACTCTCTCTCGAGATCGGCGCGCCGCTCACCGGCGAACGTGGCCTACCCGGCGGACTCGGGGCTGGTGCGGACGGTGCGGACGGTGCGGCGGGTGCAGGCGAGCGCGTCTGGCGACCGGATCCAGCCGGCATGATGTTCCACCGTGCCGGTTGTAGCCGGCACTATGTTCCACCGTGCCGGCCGACCCGGTGGTTTCGCGGCGGTGGCGGTGCCCTCCGGCAGGTCCAGGAGCAGCGACTGCTGGCTAACGTAGCCTGGTGCGGTGCTAGGGCCGTACTGCCCGGTTCACATCACCGTGAGGGGGTGGTGACCCGATCGGGCTGACGATGGCGATACTGCGCCAGGCTGGACTCAACGGAGGCGACGAGGGACAACGCGAGTACCGGCAGGCATCTGGAACCGAGAAATTCCCGGCTGCCTGTTGACAATAATCGTACAAAGATTTGATACTAACTACATATTCAAGTTATCAGCGAGCAGAGATGCGAATTAGCTAGTCAGCGGACGCTGACCATGGTCAGAAGGACGGCGGTCAGTCGGACGGCCGCGGCGACAGTGACGCCCCGGCTGGCAAGAGCTCGCGTGGGCCGGTGGACGCATCTTGTGATCGGCGACGGAGCCGAGCCCTTGGCCGGCTGTAAGGAACCGTTAATGTTCAAGGACGAACCAACGATTACCAATGGTACGTTTTCCCAGGTCAAGTGCTAAAAATGACATGTTGGCCCGGGCGGTATCCGTCTGGGTCTGCGTACTGCATGTCCGGATGCAACCCGGCGCACACCTGGTCGAATCTGACTGGCAATCCCGCGCCGGAGCTGCGGTGACCTGGGGTGACGCCCAAGTGCGGCGTCCTTCCCGGTCTCGTGACCGCCTCGTCGCCCCGAGCGTTCGGGGCATCGGGCTCCATGAACACACCCTGAACTCAGTTGAACCCTCTGCGTGTCTGCCACGTATCAGGGTTGCTGGCCGTTTTGTCCAGGCGAATGTTCCGGTGATCGGCTGTATCCGGTTCAAAACCGAGACTTCATGGCGCACAATGGACCGCGAGGTCAGCACGAAAGGGACGGCCGCGCCGGGCTTTGCCGGTGCGGAGACGTGCGGAGGTGTGATGGTTCGCGGGCCGGAGTCCGGTAACGGAACGCGGTCGCCTGTGTACTGCCTCGACTCGGCGGAGCTGGTCCCGCCACGGTCCACGGCGCGGGCACTGTACAGCGAGCGGGCACCGTACAGCGAGCGGGCACCGTACAGCGAGATGGATCCGCTGGGCCCAGGCATGCTGGCCGATGGCTCGCTGGCGGCTGATCCGGGGATCGGCGGCAGCTGGCAGGGCGCGGGTGGCCGGTGGCTGCTGTGGCCGCTGCGGGTGGTGCTGTGGGCGGCCCTGCTGGTCGTCGCGTTTCGCGGCATCACCGCGATTGTCTTCAACCAGGCTGCGGCCTCCGCGGACGGCGGACCCGGACCGCGGAGCGCTACCGGCGGGCAGTTTCCCGTCACGCTGGCCGAGGCCTACGCCGCGGAGTTCGGCCGGGTGTACCTCAGCTTCAGCCCGCAGAATCAGGGCCAGCGGGAGCAGGCCCTGGCGGCCTTCGTGCCGGCCAGCGTCTTGGCGGCCAGTCCGAACCTGGGCTGGAACGGCACCGGTCAGCTCAACCTGCAGGCGGAGCAGGTCGCCGGCATCACTGTGCAGGATCCGCGGCATGCCGTCGTGACCCTGCTCGCCCTCATCAGTGGCCAGCTCATGCAACTGGGCGTGCCGATCGCCTCCTCGGGCAGCGGCGTCGTGGTCTCCGGCGAGCCCGCGTGGCTGCCCGCGCCGCCGCAGATTTCGCCGCCGCAGGCTGCCCCGCGCAGCTCGGATCAGGTGGCCCAAAGCCAGCTGATGAATCAGCTGCCAGCCTTTTTCCAGGCCTACGCCAACGGCGATAGCACCGCGCTGAACAGGTTCGCAGTCCGCGGCGTGTCGCTGACCGGGCTGGACGGTGCCGTGACCTTTGACTCGATCGGCGCGCTTGTCGTGCCGCCAGGCGGCGCGGCCAGGCAGATAACGGTGACCGTGATTTGGCAGCTCCCTGATCAGCCAGGATCGGTTTCTGGAAATCTGGGGATGACATCAAAACTCGAGATGACATACTGTATGTCGGTTGTCGACCTGCAAAGCGGTAAATGGTATGTAAAGGAGATTGGAGCGTCGACTGAGGCGGTGGGAGCCCGATGACCAGGACAGGGCCTGCTGACGTCGTCATGTCCGCTTGCGATCGCACCGCACCCGGCTGGCCGGCCCTCGCCTGGCCTGGCTGCCGCGAACCGGGCTGTGGATGGCTTGCCTGCCGTGAGCTGGCCTGTGCGCGGGCTGTTTTCCCGGTCCCGGCCTCGTTCAAACTTGCCCGTCGACGGCTAGCCGATCGATCTGGTCGGCTACGGCCGGTCTGCCCATTGCTGGGGCCTCAGCGCGTCCGGGTGGCGCGCCCCCCGCACCCACCGTGTCCGCGGTCGTCTGCGCTTGCGCATCCGCTTTACTTGTACCTGCTCAGGCGGCATACGGCACCATTTTATGGATGGTCATTTGATCCCGGAAGGGACATTTTATGTTTACTCAGCTCGCCGCCGCGACGGCTCCAGTGGCCTTGAGTACGCAGGGCCTAGTCACATACCTGCAGGGTCTGTTCGGGCCATTGTTCCTCGGGATCGTCGGGATCGTCGCGATCTTCTTCCTCTTTACTCGTGAGGTCACCCGATTCGTTCAGTTCATGGTACTTGCCGTGGCCATTGCGGTCGTTTTCTATACGCCAAGTATCGTGCAGACGCTTGCCACCGGCATAGCGAACGCGCTCGGAGTCCACTGATCCCGAGTCAGGAAGAAGGAGCGCGTTACTAGTGGATCTTCCCACTTATACGAATATCTGGCGAATCGAAAAGAGGCTCTACAAGCTATATGATTTTCGGCTGCCAGCGCCTTTGCCGATTACCTGGATCGGTGTCTTTGTCGGAATTACTGTTCCTTACGTATTTTTTCTCATTGCTGTCGGATTGCCGTTTAACCATACCTTGGTATGGCTTTACATACTTCCTCCCGGAGTGCTCACCTGGCTGACGACGAGGCCGGTCATTGAAAGCAAGCGGTTGCCCGAGCTGGTGAGTTCGCAGCTCCGGTACATCGCCGAACCGCGGACCTGGTGCCGGATGGCACCGTTCGCGGAGAAGGATGAAATCCTGGTGACCGCCCGGGTATGGCACCGGCAGCCGCCGAAGGGCCCGTCCAAGAAGACGAAGGGGTTGACGACCAAAACCCGGTCGAGCGCACCAATCCTGCAGGTGCCCGCGGAGGAGGCGCCGCAAGCCTTGGCGCATCCGGCTCCCGGTCGGCCCACCAGCATGCCGCTGGCATCAGCGCAGCAGACGGTTTCGCCGCCGGTCACGTCACCGTCGTCTGGGCTAGCCGCACCACCATCGCCGGCGCAGGTGCCGGTACCTGAACGGGCGCCCGCTCGGCGGACGCAGAAACGGCCCAAGGCGCAACCGGATGCCGGGCCTTCGTGGTCCCCATGGCCCCGCGGATCTGAGCCGGAGACCGCGGCGATTGGCTCTGCCTCCGAGCCCGGATCCGAACCGGACCAGCGTCCCGCGTGGATGATCTCGCCGCCTCCTTCGGGAGCGCCGGATGCCAGGGCACTCGAGGTCGCGCACGATTCCGATCTCGGCGTCCGCGGCCTGAACGAACCACACGTGCCGTTCGCCCCGACCCCCTGGCCGTCACCCGACGCTAGCCTGCTGCCGCTGCTTCGCCCCACCCCCGCGCCGAGCCCGTTCCTCGACGCGGGCCCGTTCCCGGACGCGGGCCCGTTCCCGGACGCGGGCCCGTTCCCGGACGCGGGCCCGTTCCCGGACGCGGGCCCGTTCCCGGACGCGGGCCCGTTCCCGGACGCGGGCCCGTTCCCGGACGCGGGCCCGTTCCCGGACGCGGGCCCGTTCCCGGACGCGGGCCCGTTCCCGGACGCGGGCCCGTTCCCGGACGCGGGCCCGTTCCCGGACGCGGGCCCGTTCCCGGACGCGGGCCCGTTCCCCGACGCCGCCCGTTCCCCGACGCCGGCCCGTTCCCAGAAGCCAGCCCCGGGCCCGAGTCGGATGCCGGTCGGGGACCGGATCCCGTGACCGGCACAGAGTTCACGGCCGGCATACAGGCCGCGGCCGGCATACAGGCCGCGGAGGCCGGCCCCTCGCCCCGCACGGAACCTACGGCCGATTCTGCTCGCAGGCCTTTCTCCGGGCTGGTTTCCGGCCTGGGTCGCAAGGCCGGACGTGCCGTCGGCGCGGTCGCGCCGCCGCCGCCGCCATTGGAGGCTTCGCTGCCAGCCGAGGCTGATCCCCGGCCAACACCCGCCTGGCTTCAGCCGCCCGCGATGCCTGCTAAGCCCCGGGCGCGCTGGATGCTCCGCGTTCAGTCCCGTCCGGCCGCCGCTCCGGCACTGGACCAGCCCCGGCCGGCCGGACCGCCACCTGCCACGCCGACGCCCCCGGCGCTGGAGCAGTACGCCTCACCCGCAGCGGCCGCTGCTGAACCCGTGGCCGCTGACCCGTCTAACCCAGACGCTAGCGTCCCCGAAGCCCGTGTGCCCGAAGCCCGTGCGCCCGAAGCCGAGGCACCCGCGGCCGAAGAGCCAGGGGCACCCACATCCGAGCTGGCTGCGGCGGCCACATTGGCGTCACCCGAGCCAGCGCCGGCCAGACTCGGGCCAGCGCCAGCCGCACCCGCGCCAGCGCCAGCCGCACCCGCGCCAGCGCCAGCCGCACCCGCGCCAGCCGTACCCGGGCCAGCGCCGGCCACACCCGCGCCGAAGTCAGTGACACCCGTGCCAGCGCCAGCGGATCCCGCGCCAGCGCCAGCGGAGCGCATGCCCGTGTCCCAGGCGCCAGGCCCTGCGCCTGCCGTGCCCTCGGCGCCGCCGCTTGCCGCGCCTGCGCCGGTGGTGGCCAAGTTCGTCAGTGCGGAGCCGGAGCGGCCGCTGCCGTCTATCGAGCGGGCGCTCAGCGGCCCGGGCAGCCGCGGTGAGGTGAGCTGGCGGCGCCAGGTGAAGGTGGTCGCCGGTGGTCAGGGACCGGGCAAGCGGGACCCGGAGACGCTGGATCGCGACCGCGCCAGGCTACCGCTGGCCAGTCCGCGCCGGATTGCCGTCCTCGGCTGTACCAGGGGCGCGGGACAGACCGTCACCACCCTGATGACCGGCCACATCCTGGCTGCGGTGCGCGGCGCTGCCGTGGCGGCGCTCGACATGAATCCGGGAGCGACCTCGCTGGCCGCCCGCCGCGCGCCGGCCGTGTCGGTGCAGGCGCTGCTGGCCGGCCAGCAGCCGAGCTTGCAGGTCGGCCGCGGCCCGGGAGCCGGCCTCGACGTGATCGCCGACCTGCCGGGAACGGGCGCCGCCCACGCCCTGGGCGGAAATGACTTCCAGCGGCTGGCCGATCTACTGGCCGAACGGTATTTGCTGACCATGATCGACCCAGCGCCTTCCGGCCTGACCCGGGTGCTTTCGGCGGCGGACCAGTTGGTGCTGGTCGCCCCGGCAAGTCCGGACGCTGCGACCTCGCTGGCCAACACCCAGCAATGGCTCGGAGCGCACGGCTACGGCGGGCTGGTCAGCCGCGCCGTGATGGTCGTCAACGGGGTGAGCAGGCGGACGATGGAGGACGTGCTCCGGGCCGAATCGGTGGCCAGGGGCCGCTGCCGGGCCATCGTCCGGGTGCCATGGGAGGATCTTTTGTCCGCGCGTCTCGGTTCGTCCGCGGCTCCGCCCGTCCAACCGGCACTGCACCTGCAGACCAGGCTGGCCTACACGGCCCTGGCCGGCGTGCTCGTGGCGGCCCTGGCCGCGGGCCCAAGCAGCCCCGTGCCCGGAAGGAATCCTGGTGAGCACTCGGACTAAGGGGGCTAAGGGATCCAGGGGGCGCACCCGGCTCAGCATCCGGTACTTCGACGACCGGATCCTGCTCACCGACACCCACGCCTGGGCCTACTACCGGATTCCCTCGGTGTCGTACGAGTTCACCACCGCGGAGGAGCGGGAGGCGCTGGCGACCAACATCACCGTCGCGCTCGCCGCTATCAGGATGGCCGACGCCGAAGTCCACCTGCGCATCGCGCACCGCTCCTACCCTGCGCACGCCTGGGCGACCGGGCTGGACGCGACCTCGGACGGAGGGCCGGGCTGGCGGGAGTACCTGGAGCAGACCTACCAGCACGTCTGGGCGAAGGACTTCTGGGGCAAGGAGGTCTACCTCGGCGTCCGGCTCGGCCAGCGCGGCGTGCGAGCGCAGTTGTCCGGTGGCGTGATTTCCCAGTTCCGCGGCGTGTATGCCCGCGGCGAGAAAGGGCTCGGCCTGGACGACGAGGCGGTCGGCCCGCCGGAGATCACCAAGTGGACGGATTCAGCCGAACGGCTGGGCCGGGCGCTGAACGCGAGCGCGCTATCCGCCAGGCACGCGACATCCGGTGAGATCGCCTGGCTGATCCAGCACACGCTGATGCAGACGGCAGGGGAGCCGTTGCCGTCCGCGGCCAAGCGCCGGCGATGGGGCGCAGGGGAGATCGACACCCTTTTCGAGGGGCAGATCCACAACGGGCGGACCCTATTGTGCCTGGAGCATATGTCGGGTGAGTCGTACGCCGCCTTCATCTCGTTCGCCCGTTTTCCCGATGTAATGTCGTTCCCTGACGGGGAGCCCTGGCTGCATTTCGCTGATTCGCTGCCGTTCCCGGTCGAGATCAGCTCCCGGATGAAGCTCATTCCGCCGGCGAAGGCGAGCAAAGACGTCAGCCGCCGGCTGGCGCACGCGCGCGACATGGACGCCCACATCCGGGAGGCGGGCGCGGAGGCGCCAATCGCGCTGGCCGAGCAGATCGCCGCGGCCAGGATGCTCGAGCACGGAATTACCAAGGAACGCCTGCCGTTTGTCTATGGCTGGCACCGGCTGATCGTCGCGGCCCCGACGAGGGATCTGTGCGTCCGCCGGGTGGAAGCGGTCGTCGAGCATTACCGCGATATCGGAATCGACGTGGTGAACTCCACCGGCGATCAGTTCTCGCTGTTGTGTGAGGCGCTGCCCGGCGAGCGTATCCGGCTGAATTCTTATGTGCAGCGGCAGCCGCTTTACACGATCGCCGGCGGAATGCCGACCGCGACGGTGGAACTCGGCGACCGGGTGGACGCGGGCAGCGGCTGGATCGGGCCGTATATCGGTGAAACCCTGGACCGGGCTCGTTCCATCGTGCATTTCGACCCGCTGGTCGCGGCTGCCCGTAACCGGCCGACCGCGGTGGCCATTACCGGCGAGCCGGGCGGCGGGAAGACGACGCTGGCCATGCTGCTGATCTACCAGCTGGCGCTGCGCGGCGCGACCGTCGCGGTGATCGACCCGAAGGGCGACGCGGAATCGCTGGTGGAATACCTGCGGCAGCAGGGCAGGAAGGCGCGGATACTGCCGCTTGGTGCGGCGGCGCCCGGGCTGCTCGATCCGTTCTCGTTCGGTACGGACCTGTCAGAAAAGCGGACGATGGCCACCGAGACGTTGCGGTTGCTGCTGCCGCGGATGAGCGAGGAACGGGAATCCGCCATGATCCAGGCGGTCGGCGCGGTGGCCGGGACCGAGCGCCCCAGCCTGGGCAAGGTCGTCAAGTACCTGGAGGAGTCCGAGGATCCCGCCTGGAAGAACACCGGCGCGGTGATGCGGTCGATCTCGGAGATGCGCCTGGCCCGGCTGTGCTTCGCCCCGTCGGTGGGCCAGCAGATCGACGCGGAGGGCTGGACCACGGTCTTCACGCTGGCGGGCCTGACGCTGCCTGACACCAACACCAGCCGGGACGACTATTCCTACGAGCAGCGGCTGTCGGTGGCGCTGCTGTACCTGGTATCCCAGTTCGCCCGCAAGCTGCTTAACGGCATTGACCGGGCCGCGCCCAAGGCCATCCTCCTGGACGAGGCGTGGGCGATCACGTCCACTCCCGAGGGCGCCAAGCTTGTCCCCGAGGTGTCACGGATGGGCCGGTCAAGGAACACCGCGCTGATCCTGGTTTCGCAGAACGCCGGCGACCTGCTGAACGAGCAGGTGACCAACTGCCTATCCGGAGTGTTCGCGTTCCGCTCGACCGAGCGCGGTGAGGTGGCGAACGTCATGTCGCTGCTCGGGGTCGCGCCCTCCGACGAGCACAAGGCGGTACTTCGCTCGCTCGGTAACGGCGAGTGCATCTTCCGGGATCTGGACGACCGGGCCGGGCGAATCGGGATCAACCTGGTCTCCGAGGAGCTGAGGGACTGGATCGACACCAACCCAACCCGGGCCAGGCGCAGCCAGCCTGACCCGGTTACGCGCAGGGAACCCAGTGCGGACACGCTGCCCCCGCCGGGCGACGGCACCTCGGCGGTCAGCACGTCTGCGGCCAGCACGCGATCGGCGGAAGCGTCGTCGTAAACGCAGAACTAGGAGCTCCCTTAGATGGCTATCTCGCCAGCCTCGTCCGAACCTGCCAGGTTGGTAGGACGAGACCGCGCTGACTCCTCCGCACCCGGCCGCCACATTTCACGCTGGTTCATCCTGGTGCTGCTGCTCGCCGTGGCCGGCCTCGCGATCTCCACCCCCGCGCTGGCGGCGACCAACGCAGCCCACGCCACCAACGCAGCCCACGCCACCAACGCGGCCCATCAGCCCGCGGCAGCCTCAGCGGCCCGGACCGCGTCCGCCAGCCGCGCCGCCACCTCCCCGGACACGCTGACCGCCAACCTCACCCCGGCCGCACCCCAAGAATCCCAAGGACCCCAAGAACCCCAGGAACCCCAGGAACCCGGCGGGGTGTGCCAGGTACCGGGCATCGGGGACATCGGCGGCCTGGTCGGACTGTGCTCGGCGGGCTCGAGCGGGATCGTCGGCGACCTGAACAACATCTGCGAGCCGTCGGTGCCGCAGCCTGAGCAGGCCACCGGCGGCATCGACGCGATGATCGAGCCGCCGGCCGCGGCGGCCGGCGGGAAGACGCTGTACGACAACTACGGGATCGCCGGCCAGTTCTGGGCCGCCCACGGCCTGCAGTGTTCCGACATGACCTCGCTGATCGGCAACAACGTGGCCGGGATGGTCTTCGACGGGGCGAAATCCCTGGACCGGGTGACGATCACCGTCTACCAGTCGGCGGCGGGGAACAACATCTTGACCTGGCTGCAGAACGCCGTCGACCGGCTGATCAGCGCGCTCGGCAACGCCATCTACTTCCCTTACCTGGCGCCGGTGGTCATCCTCGGCGCGATCTGGCTCGCCTGGCAGGGGCTGATCCGCAAGCGCGCCACCCGGACCATCGAGGGGACGCTGTGGATGGTGGTGGCCTGCGTGGCCGCCATCGCGCTGATCGGCAAGCCCGCCGACTTCACCGGGATCGGCACCACCGTGTCCAACGGCGCCACCCAGGTGCTCAACACCGCGTTCTCCAAGCTGCCCACCCCGGCCGGAAGTAACTGCCTGCCGGTGGCGGCGGGCGACCCGCAGAGCGTCACCGGCAACTACGCCTTCACCTCGGGCAGCGGCCTGGTGGACCAGAACGCCAACGAGCTGTGGTCGGTCCTGGTGTGCAAGCCGTGGCTGTGGGGGGAGCTCGGCACCACCACGAGCGGCCCCGGCACCATCGTGAACACCTACGGCAGGCAGCTGCTCTGGTCGCAGGCGATCGCGGCCAACGAAACCCCGAGCGCCGCGCTGATCCAGGCCAAGCAGGACACCTACACCGGCATCGCGACCTCCATCCAGCAGAACGACCCGGCCGTCTACCCGCTGTTCCAGGGCAACCAGTGGACCACCCGGCTGGAGATCGCGTTCGCCGCGATGTTCGCCGCGCTGGTGGCCGGCCTGCTCATCTTGCTGATCGCGCTGACGCTGATCGTGCTCAAGCTGGGTTTCCTGCTGCTGCTTGTGGCCGGGCCGTTGTTCCTGATCGTCGGGATCCATCCCGGGTTCGGCCGGGTCATCGCCATCCGCTGGTTCGAGATGCTGGTCGGCGTGCTGATGAAACAGGTGGCGATCGCGGTCGTGCTTTCCGTGCTGCTCTACTGTTACTCGCTCATCATGGGGACCTCGAACTGGTCCTGCCCTGGGCGCTGAAGATCCTGATGATCGCGCTGGTTACGGTGGCCGTGTTCATCTACCGCAAGCCCTTCAGCCACCTGTTCTCCGCCGTCGGCTACGGCACGATCGGCTCGCAGGAGCGCGCCGAGTACAGCCTGCGCGAGGCGGGGTCCACCTTCCGCCGGTCCACGCTGGACGCCGCCACCGCGGCCGTCCCCGGGGTGGCGGGCCACCGGGCCGCCCGGTGGGCGCGCAGGAACCCGGGCCAGGCGACCGCGATCGCGGCCGGCTCGGCGGCCGGCGTGGCCGCGGGCACCGCGGCGTCGGCCGATGCCGCGGCGGGCGCCGGCACTCAGGCCGAGACCGGCGATGCCTACGCCTCAAGGCTCCGGCCGGACGCGCCGCCGCCCGCCGACGGGGACGGGGACGGGGACGGCCAGGTGAGCCCTGGCTCCCGCCGCGTCGTCACCGGGGTCAACGGCGGCGGCTCGGCACGGGCCAGGAACGTCACAGAAGCCGACGGCGGCGCGCGGGTCGCCCCGCCCCTTGACCTGCCACCCCGGCCGAACGGCGGTGCGCCAAACGGGTCGGCCGCCGGAGCCGGGTCGGCCGCCGGAGCCGGGTCGGCCGCCGGGGCCGGGTCGGCCGCCGGCTGGTCTCGCGGCGCCGGGCGCTCGACGGGTGCGGGCGCTGGCGCAGACACGGCCGCAGGCACGCGGTCCCGGGCCGCGTCCACCGCCTCCCCGGCATCCTCCGGGCCGGTCAGGAGCCAGGCGCGCTCGGGTAACCGAGGGTCCGCGCCGCCCATCACCGGCAGCGGTTCCGGCCCGGGCAGCGGATCCAGTTCCGCTGGTCCGGCCTGGCCGGCCAGCGGATGGCCCGCCGCGGGCGCCCGGCCGGTAAGGGGCCGGTCAGGCGCCGAGCCAAGGCCGACCCCGACCCCGACCCCGACCTCGCCCGCCGAGGCCGGGCTCCGGCGGCAATCCGTCCAACGGCCACGGCCAGGACGAACCGCCAGCCAGGCCGTTCTGGCTGCGCCCGATACGGCGGGACAAGTAGCGGGCCGGGCACCGTGGATCTCAGTCCCGGCCAGCAGAAGGCCGTCTTCGCCCTGGTTGTCGTGGTGCTGGCCGCTCTGGGCTACTGGCTCCTGCTGCCTAAGATCACCCACTCGCACGCGCCCGCCCAGGCGGCCGCCGCTTCACCCACGCCATCGGCGGCCGGGTCGGTCCCGGCGCCGCAAGGATCACAGGGAGCCACGCCGCCGCCGGTGACCGCTTCACCCGCCGCGACCGGGACCGCGAACATCTACTCCTGGCTGCCGTTCACCCAGCAGGGCCTGGCCGCCGCCGCCGCGGTGACGGTGAAGTTCTGCGCCGACTACAACACCTACTCCTACACCGAGGGCGCGGCCGCCTACGTCGGCACGATGAACGGCCTGATCACCGGGCAGCTGGCGACCACGCTGCAAAATCTGTACGCGACCCCCGGCGTGGCCAAGCTGAGGACCGGCCAGAAACAGGTGTCCACCGGGACGGCGGTGATCGACTCGCTGCGCGCCTTCGGCCCGTCGAGCCTGACGTTTGTCGTCACCGCGACGCAGCACCTGGTCAGCTCGCGCGCGACCACCAACGGCAGCACGCAGTACGCCATCACCGTCACCGGTTCGGGCGTCAGCTGGCAAGTCAATGACATTCAGCTGTCGACGGTCGGCCAGTCATGACGAACAGGCTCCTATTCCGGACCGAGACGCAGACGCAGACTCAGACGCAGCCGGGCACCGTCAGGGAGCAGCGGGCCCCGCGGATCCTCGTGCTCGGCATCATCGGGCTCGTGGGCGTCGTCGGGCTCGGCCTGCTGGCCGTGCCCATCCTGATCGGAACGAACGCGTTCTTCGCGGCGAGCGCGGGCTGCTCGGGTCAGCAGACCGGCACGGCCGGGCAGCCGACCGGCAGCGCCAAGGCGAAGTCGATCCCGGCCAACTACCTGTCCTGGTACCAGAAGGTCGGGCAGCAGTACGGCGTGCCGTGGACGATCCTGGCCGGCATCGGGACGGTGGAGAGCGACAACGGCCAGACCACCCTGCCCGGCGTGCACAGCGGGTCGAACGCCTTCGGCGCGGCCGGGCCGATGCAGATCGGGATCGGCGGCGCGGCCGGCGACGTCTGGGGCGGCGCTCCGGTCCACCCGGCCAGCCAGGCGGTCAACGGCGTCGCCACCGACGAGGACGGCGGCCCCAACGCGGACGTCTACGACCCCGCCGACGCGATCGCGGGCGCGGCTAAGTACCTGCTTGAGTTCCAGGTGCAGACCGACCCTTCGGCGGCGATCTTCGCCTACAACCACCTGCAGTCATATGTGCAGAGCGTGCTGTACTACGCCTCGCAGTACGCGGGCGGCAGCTACTCCGTGGTGTCCGCGGCGATGCCGTCCGGCAGTTCGGTGGCTGGCTGCGCCCAGACAACCGGGGGCGTTCCCGCCGTCCAGGCGCCGACCCAGGCCGTGGCCACCGCCATCTCGTTCGCGGAACAGCAACTCGGCAAGCCGTACCTGTGGGGTGGCACCGGGCCGGACGCCTTCGACTGCTCGGGCCTGGTGATGATGGCCTACCGGGCGGCCGGGATCGACATCGCGCGGACCTCACAGGACCAGTGGGCCACCGAGCAGCGGGTGCCCGCCTCCCAGGTACAGCCGGGGGACCTGGTGTTCTTCGCTGGCTCGGACGGTACCCCCACGTCTCCGGGGCACGTTGGCCTGGTGATCGGGAACGGGAAGATGATCGAGGCGTACGCGACGGGCTTCCCGATCCGCGTGGCCAGCTACGCCGGCCGCGGGGCTATCGGTTTCACCCAACCCTGGGCTCAGGCCGGAGGCACCCCAGCCGCGTCGACCGCGCCTTCGGCGCCCGGCATGCCCACCCCTGGCACCGCCATCTCTCCGTCCTCACGAGCCTCTGGGTGACCGGTTTGGTAGGTTCTCGATCCGGCTGCACGGTTGCTGATATACCGTTCGCAAGGAGTGACTTACCTCAGGTAGCCATCAGCGGGAGAAGGAGTCCTCGCAATGCCGAACGGCTTCAGGCGCCTGCGCCTGGCGGGCGCCGCACTGATCGTCGCGGCGGCCCTGGGAACGGTGGTTCCGCGCCTGGCGCTTGCTTCCGGGTCCGGCCAGCTAAGGCCGGACCGGACGGCCGCCGGATCCCTCGCCGGATCCCTCGCCGGGCCCTTCGTGGCCCTCGGCGACTCCTTCGCCGCGGGGCCCCTGATCCCGTCCAGCCCGTCCGGTACCCCGGCCGGATGCCTGCGATCCAGCCACGACTACGGCGCCGCCGCCGCCGCCGCACTGGGCGTCACCCGGTACATCGACGCGACCTGCAACGGCGCTTCCACCACGAGCATGACCCAGCCGGAGCCGGTCTTGGGCGGCACCAATCCGCCGCAGTTCAGTTTCCTGGCCGCCGATGACTCCGTGGTCACGCTGACGATAGGCGGCGAGAACGTCGGGTATACCGGCATCCTGGAGACCTGCGCCGCGCTGAGCCTGACGGACCTGTTCGGCGATCCGTGCCAGCGGCACTATACGGCGGGCGGCACCGACCGGCTCGCCGCCGCGATCAACGCGACGGCGCCGGAGGTGGCCGCGGTCCTACAGGGCATTCACGCGCGGGCGCCGCTCGCCCGGGTACTGCTTGTCGGCTACCCGGACATCCTGCCCAGCCAGGGCGACGGCTGCTGGCCGGAGGTGCCTTTCGCCTTCGGTGACGTGCCTTACCTGCGCGGCGTGGAGATCGGCCTCAACCAGATGCTGGCGCGCACCGCGGCCGCGAACGGCGCGACGTTCGTCGACACCTATACGGCGACGATCGGCCACGACGCCTGCCAGAGCCCGGCGGTCAAGGACGTCGAAGGGCTGATCCCGGGCTCCCTCGCCTATCCCTTCCACCCGAACCGCCGTGGTGAACAGGTCATGGCCGCCCGCGTGCTCGCCGCCCTGCGGTCGTAACACCCGGGGAACCAGTTACCGCACGGCCAGGATGATGAAGCAGCCCAGGCCGGCCACCATGCAGTAGATGGCGAACGGCGTCAGCGTGCGCGCGGGGTTGCTGAAGTAGCGGACCAGGAACCTGAGCGCGAGGTAGGCGCCGATGAAGGACAGCGCGCTGCCGAAGATCACCTGCCCGCGGATCCCGGCCCCGAGCGGCCCGGTCAGGTCGCCGATCTTCAGCACGCCGGCCGCCAGGATGACCGGCGCGGAAAGCAGGAACGAGAACCGGGCCGCGTCCTGCCGGGACAGGCCGCGGAACATGCCGGTGACCATGACGATGCCGTCCCGGCTGATGCCGGGCAGCAGCGCCAGGATCTGCATCGCGCCGAGGAGGAAGCCGTTCACGAAGCCGATGCCGACCAGTCTCTGGTCAGCCTGCACCGCCAGGCTCGCCTGCTCCTGCTTCAGCGCCCGCTGCCCGGAGGAGTGCCGGCCGCCTCCGGCCGGACCTGGTCCGCCCGCGGCGACGGTGGCCTTCTGCCGCTCGGCCGCCATCTGCTGATCGAAGGCCACCTGCTGCATCTCGGCGTCGGCGCCGCGCCGCCGCGCCCGCTCGCCGGCCAGCAGGATCAGCCCGTTCACGAACAGGAACGACGAGGTGAGCAGCGGCCTGCTGAAGATGGTGCGGAACGTGTGCTCGAGCAGCAGCCCGGCGATGCCGACCGGGATCGTGGCCAGGATGATCATCCAGGCGAGCTTCTGGTCGGTGCCCTGCGGCTCGAATCGCCTGGTGCCCGCTTCGGGCGCGATGACGTGCCGGAGCGAGCCGAAGAAGGCCCCGATGATCCGCGCCCAGTCCCGCCAGAAGAAGGTGATCATGGCGAGGGCCGTCGCGACGTGCAGCCCGACGATGTACGCCAGGTAAGGCAACTCGGTCTTGGACACGTCCAGGTCCTGCGCCCACTGCCCGCCGATGATCGCCGGGATGAGCACGGCATGGCCCAGGCTGGAGATCGGGAAAAGCTCGGTAATTCCCTGCAGAAGCCCGACCACCCCGGCTTCTGCGTACGTCAGATGCGACATGCCAGCCCTTCGCTCCCCGCTCCGCTACCCAGCTCATAAAGATCATTGATTCCGAACGGACCGTGGTGCGAGCTCCACGGGCACGCTCGTGCCCACCCAGCCAAATGCAGCGGGAAGGCATCCAGCCTGGCCACGAGATATCGTAGCCCGGTGCCCGGCCTGCGCCGCCCGGTTTCATGCTGTCTTCATCCGCCGAGCGCCCCGGGCCCGGCATCCGCCATGATCATGCGCCCAGAAAGCTCCGGAAATGACGCCCTTTGACACACGATCGGGGGAAGATGACGTTTGATACAGGATCGGGGGAAACGGGGGTCAGGTCGTGTTGGGGACCTGGGGGGTGTCCTTGGGGGTGCGGCGGCCGATCTTGGCGCCGAGCCAGACCAGCGGATCGTACTTGCGGCCGACTACCCGTTCCTTCATCGGGATCAGCGCGTTGTCGGTGATCTTGATGTGTTCCGGGCAAACCTCGGTGCAGCACTTGGTGATGTTGCAGTAGCCGAGGCCGAAGTCGTCCTGGGCGATCTCACGCCGGTCGGCGGTATCGGCCGGGTGCATCTCGAGCTCGGCGACCCGCATCAGGAACCTGGGCCCGGCGAAGGGGCGCTCGTTCTCGGGGTGGTCGCGGATCACGTGACAGGTGTTCTGGCACAGGAAGCACTCAATGCACTTGCGGAACTCCTGCGACCGGTTCACGTCGACCTGCTGCATCCGGAACTCGCCCGGCTTGATCGACGGCGGCGGGGTGAACGACGGGATCTCCCGCGCCTTCGCGTAGTTGAAGGACACGTCCGTGACCAGGTCCCTGATCACCGGGAAGGTCCGCATCGGCGTGATGATCAGCGTCTCGTCCGGCTCGAAGACCGACATCCGGGTCATGCAGGCCAGCCGCGGCCGGCCGTTGATCTCCATCGAGCATGACCCGCACTTGCCCGCCTTGCAGTTCCACCGGATGGCCAGGTCGCCGACCTGGGTCGCCTGCAGCCGGTGCAGGATGTCAAGCACGACCTCGCCCTCGTTGACCTCGACCTGGTAGTCGGCGAGCGCCCCGGCGCCAGCGTCCCCCCGCCAGACCCGCAGCGCAGCCTTGTAGCTCATCGCTCTATTCCCCTGCCTTCCTCGCGGGCGCTTCGCTTGACGGCGCCTTCTGGCCCGCCTCCGGCAGGACGCCAGAAGGCGCACCACTGGGCGGAGCGGAAGGCGCTGTCTCCGCCGCGGCGGGCTCAGCCGCACTCTGCCCATTGGCGGCGCCTGCGGCGACGGGCAGGCCGGCCAGCTCGTCCTCGGTCATGTACTTCTTCAGCTCGTCCACGTCGAAAAGCTCGAGCAGATCCGTCCGCATGGGCTCCATCGGCTGCTGTCGTAGTGATATGCCGCCGGCGCCGAGTGCGCAGATCAAGTTCACCTTCCGCCATTCTGGCGACATGCCGGGGTAGTCGTCCCTGGTGTGGCCGCCGCGCGACTCCTGTCGCGCCAGCGCGGCCAGCGCCACGCACTCGGCGATCAGCAAGATGTTGCGCAGGTCGAGAGCCAGGTGCCACCCCGGGTTGTAGGCACTGCCACCCGGCGCGCTGACCTTCGCGGCACGCTCACGCAGTTTGTCCAGTTCCGCGAGGGCGGTCTTGATCTCGTCCTCGCGGCGGATGATGCCAACCAGGTCGCTCATCGTCTGCTGGACCTCGGCGTGGACCGTGTACGGGTTCTCGCCGCCGACTCGCTGGAGCGGGGCGAGCGCCTCGGCCTGCGCCTCCGCCAGCGCCGCCGCCGAGACCGTCGGCCGCGCCTGGCTGGCGTTGAGGTACTCCACGGCGCCGGCGCCTGCCCGCCGACCGAACACGAGCAGGTCCGACAGCGAGTTGCCGCCCAGCCGGTTGGAGCCGTGCATGCCGCCTGAGACCTCACCGGCGGCGAACAGCCCAGGCACGAGCGCCGCGGCGGAATCCGCGTCTACCTCGACCCCGCCCATCACGTAGTGCTGGGCCGGGCCGACCTCCATCGGCTCCTTGGTGATGTCGACGTCGGCCAGTTCCTTGAACTGGTGGTACATGGACGGCAGCCGCCGCAGGATCTCCTCGGCCGGGAGCCTGGACGCGATGTCGAGGAAGACGCCGCCGTGCGGTGACCCGCGGCCCGCCTTGACCTCGGCCCTGATCGACCGGGCCACCTCGTCCCTGGGCAGCAGTTCGGGCGGGCGCCGGTTATTGGCCTGGTCGGCGTACCAGCGGTCGGCCTCCTCCTCGGTCTCCGCGTACATCGGGCGGAATACGTCCGGCACGTAGTTGAACATGAACCGCTTGCCCTCGGAGTTGCGCAGCACACCGCCGTCGCCGCGGACCGACTCGGTAACCAGCAGGCCGGCCACCGAAAGCGGCCAGACCATATGCGTCGGGTGGAACTGCACGAACTCCATGTTCAGCAGGGTCGCCCCGGCCAGCAGGGCCAGCGCGTGCCCGTCGCCGGTGTACTCCCAGGAATTGGACGTGACCTTGAACGTCTTCCCGATGCCGCCGGTGGCAAGGACGACCGTCGGCGCCTCGAACAGGACAAATCGTCCCGTGTCTCGGAAATATCCGAACGCCCCGGCGATGCGCCCCCCGTCGCTATGCCCTCGCGGGGGGGTCTGGGGGGGTCGTCCCCCCGGGCCAGCACCGCCGTCCTTCATCAGGCGGATGATCGTGGTCTCGGCGTAGACCTTGATCATCGCCTCCGGATCGCCCAGGTTGACCGCGTCCTCCTGCTGCAAGGCGACGATCTTCTGCTGCAAGGTGCGGATCATCTCCAGGCCGGTGCGGTCGCCGACATGGGCCAGCCGCGGGTACTCGTGCCCGCCGAAGTTCCGCTGGCTGATCTTGCCGTCCTTGGTCCGGTCGAACAGCGCGCCCCACGCCTCGAGCTCCCAGAACCCGGTCCGGGGCCTCCTTGGCGTGCAACTCGGCCATCCGCCAGTTGTTCAGGAACTTGCCGCCCCGCAATGTGTCGCGGAAGTGCACCCGCCAGCTGTCGTTCGGGTTCACGTTGCCCATGGCGGCCGCGCAGCCGCCTTCGGCCATGACCGTGTGCGCCTTGCCGAACAGCGATTTGGAGATGATCGCGGTCCTCTTGCCGTGCAGCCGTGCCTCGATCGCCGCGCGCAATCCCGAGCCGCCCGCGCCCACGACCACCACGTCGTAGGAGAGGCGATCGATGTCGCTGGTCGGCGCCGCGTCGGCCGACCCCGCGTCGCTGGTAGATACTGCGTCGCTCATACCACAGCCCGTTCGGTTAATTAAAGATTCTTGGATCTGAGAAGGCCCCGCTGGCCAGCAGCAGGATGTACAGGTCGGTCAGCATCAGCGTGCCGAGCGTGATCCACGCGAACTTCATGTGCCGTGCGTTCAGCCACGAGAACTTCGTCCACATCCAGTACCGGACCGGGTGGCTGGAGAAGTTCTTCAGCCGGCCGGCGGTAATGTGCCGGCACGAATGGCAGCCCAGCGTGTAGCACCAGAGCAGGATCACGTTGGCCAGCATGATCAGCGATCCCAGGCCGATCCCGAAGTTCCCGTCCGGCCCGCGGAACGCCTGCGCCGCATCGTAGCTGAGCAGGATCGCGATGAGGATGGCCAGGTAGAAGAAGTAGCGATGCAGGTTCTGCGCGATCAGCGGCACCCGGGTCTCGCCGGTGTACTTCGCGTGCGGTTCGCGCACCGCGCATGCCGTCGGCGCCCGCCAGAACGCCCGGTAGTACGCTCCGCGGTAGTAGTAGCAGGTGAACCGGAAGCCGAGCACGAACACCAGCGACACGAACGCGTACGGGATGATCGGCGGCACCGCCGGGATCCACTGGCCAAGGGCGCTCGAGCCCGGCACGCATTCGCCGCTGACGCACGGCGAGTAGAACGGCGTCAGGTAGTGGTACTGGGGCACGTAATACCAGTGGCCCGTGAACACGCGCACCGTGGCATAGGCCACCCAGATCGTGAGCCCGGCCGCCACTATGCGCGGCGACTTCAACCACTTGTCCGTGCGGAACGTGCGTACGGAAATTTGCGCCCGGGTTCTGGGCGGCTCTTCCGGTGCCTGTGTTACCGGCAACTGTGTCATCTTCAGCGTCCTTGCTGCTTTCGAAGTAAGCGTAACGCCACGCGCCGCCTGCCGGAACAAGCCGGCTTTTTCCGCGTGATGAGTGAGAACTTATTCCAGTCCGGCGGGTAATGCAGTGACCGAGACCTCATCGTGGCATGTGACCCTGGCTACACTGGGCTGGCTACACTCCGGTCGGGTGACGTTCATCTATCACATCGCGGCCGCGGCCGACTGGGAGCGCGCGGTGCGCGACGGGCAGTACACGATGTCGACGCGCGGCCTGACCCTGGCCGAGCAGGGTTTCATCCACGCCTCCACGGCCGCCCAGGTGGCCCTCGTGGCTAATGCTTTCTACCAGGGAGAACCCGACCTGCTGCTGCTGGTCATTCGACCCTGGCCTGGTCGGCCCAGAGATCCGGCACGAGCAGGTGCCGGGACAAGACCTGCCGTACCCGCACATCTACGGCCCGCTCAACGTGAGTGCAGTGGTGGAGGCGCGGCCGTTCGGGCCCGGGCCCGACGGTCAGTTCTCCTTCGACAGCGAGAAGTGACTAGATTTCGCGGCGGCGGTCAAGTGAGCGTGCGGCACTTCCACTTGCGCCTCATGTCTCCCTCGAATAACTACCGAGCCAAGCGAAGAATATCGAAATCATGATCGTGAACGGTTACGTCCCCTATAGGGGAAGTTTCTGCACACAATGATGAGCGCCCGCTCGTTGCTGCCCGAATTGTCGGCCGGTCGCGGGTGGCGCCGCTGGTCCCGCGCCGATGCGGCAGCGCCTTTGGCCGGAGTGGCGACCGGGTGGTGGAGTAGCGACCGTGGCATCCCTTAGGCGAGCGCGCTGCGGAGGAAGTCGAGCTGGAGCAGGAGCAGGTTCTCCGCCACCGTTTCCTGCGACGCCATGTGCGTGATGCCGGACAGCGGCAGCACCGTGTGCGGGTATCCGGCCTCAAGCAGCGCGCCGGACATGCGCAGCGTGTGGGCCACCACCACGTTGTCGTCCGCCAGCCCGTGGATCAGCATCAGCGGTCGCGGCGGTCGCGGCGGTCGGGGGGGTACGGGGGGGCGGACAGCCCCCCCGTGCGCGGGGGGTTCCGGGGGGTCGTCCCCCCGGGCCAGCAGAGAAATAAGGGAGGACCGCTCGTAGGCTTCGGCATCCTGGTCGGGGAGCCCGAGGTAACGTTCGGTGTAGTGGGTGTCGTACAGGTGCCAGTCGGTGACCGGCGCGCCCGCGACCGCCGCGTGGAACACGTCCGGGCGGCGCAACACCGCCAGCGCGGCCAGGTAGCCGCCGAACGACCAGCCGCGGATCGCGACCCGGCCGGTGTCCAGGTCGGCGAAGCGGGCCGCGGCGTCGCGCAGCGCGTCGACTTGGTCCTGCAGGACCGGTCCGGCCAGGTCACCGGCCACCGCACGCTCCCACTCGGGGCCCCGGCCCGGGGTGCCGCGGCCGTCCGCGATGACGACGGCGAAGCCGTGTTCGGCGAACCACTGCGAGGTCAGGTACGCGGCGCGGGCCTTCAGCACCCGCTGGGCGTGCGGGCCGCCGTAGGGGTCGAGCAGCACCGGCAGCTTCCGCCGTCCGGGCTGGTGCCAGGACGGGAACAGCACGGCGGTGCGGATCTCCCGCGGCCCGGCGCCGAACAGAACCGGCTGGGGAGCGGGCAGCGCCGGGCGTTCGGCCAGCGAGGCGAGGGTGGCGGCCAGCCTGCCGTCGCGGTACACCCGGACGGTCACGCCGTCGTCGTCGAGCCCGCGGCTGGAGGTGACCGTCGTCCCGCCCGCGCGGACGCCTGCCTCAACCCCGGTGCCTGCCTCAACCCCGGTGCCTGCCTCAACCCCGGTGCCTGCCTCAACCCCGATGCTCGCCTCGAGGCCGGCGCCCGCGCCGACCCGGCTCAGCCCGCCGGGCCCGTAGGTCCACAGCTCGATCTGGGTCGGTTCGGTGGACGCCTGGAACAGCACGGTGTCACCGTCGACGCCGAGGACGCCGCGCACCTGCAGGCCTGGCGGGGTGACCGGGGCGGCCTCTCCGGGCGCCCCGGGCGGGCTGACCAGCAGGCGGCGGGTGTCCTCGTGGTCAGCGGTCCACACCAGCCGGCCGTCCGCGGTCCAGGCCGGGACGCCGGGGACGATCTCCAGCCAGCGCGGGTCGGTGTCCACGCGCAGCACCTCGGCCTGGCCGGTGCCGGCGTCGACGGTCAGCAGCCGCATCGTCCGCTGGTCCCGGCTCTGCACCACCACCAGCGGGTCGTGCTCGCCCGACCAGCGGGCGGTCACCAGGTAGGGGAACGCGGCGCGATCGGTCTCGACGTCCACGGTGGTGCCGTCCAGCCTGGCCAGCAGGAGGGACACCTCAGCGTTCAGAGTGCCTGCGGCCGGATAGGCCACCTCGGCGGGCGGCCGCTCCGGATTGGCGGGATCGGCGATGTGCCACCGGGTGACGGGCGTCTCGTCCACCCGCGCGACCAGCAGCGCGGTGCCGTCCGGGGACCACCAGTAGCCGCGGTGGCGGTCCATCTCCTCGGCCGCGATGAACTCCGCCAGCCCGAACGTCAGGTGCGGGGCACCCCGCGGGTCCGCCAGGACCTGGTCTTCGGCGGGATCGGCCAGACTGGCCACCCGCAGCGCCCCGGCGCAGACGTAGGCCAGCCGCTTCCCGGTCGGGTCGGGACGCGGATCCAGCGCCGGGGCGGGTATCGGCACCTCGTAGGGGACGGCGTCCTGGCGGGTCAGGTCGACCGCGTAGACGCGCCCCGACCAGGAGAAGGCCGCCAGCTCCAGATCAGCGTCCGTAGCGTAGGCCACGATGCCGCCGGCCTGTTCCCTGACCCGTTCCCTGCGGGCGCGCTCCTGCGGCGGGAGGTCCTCCTCATCGCCGCCGAGCGTCCGCGGGTCCACGACCAGCCGTTCTGGCCCGCGGTCGACGTCCAGCCGCCACAGGCACGTCACCGGGTCGCCGCCGCCCTGAGTTCGCAGGTAGGCCACCCGGCTGCCGTCCGGTGAGATGCGAAACGCCCGCGGCACGCCGAGCGTGAACCGCCTGGTCCTTGCTTCCTGGCGCGGGAAACTCTCGGTCATGGCACAGCATCTTGCCAGTTCCGGCGGATCCAGGGGCGCCCGGTAGGCTCGCATTCATGGATCCGGCTGGCGCCCCTGAGGCTGGCGCCCCTGAGGCTGGCGCCCCTGAGGCTGGCGCCCCTGAGGCTGGCGCCCCTGAGGCTGTTGCCGCCCATGCGGGGCGGCGGTTGCTGCTCGTGCACGCGCACCCGGATGACGAGTCGATCGGCACTGGGGCGACGGTGGCTAAGTACGCCGCCGAGGGCGCGCGGGTCACGCTCGTCACCTGCACGCTCGGCGAGCTCGGGGAGATCATCCCGCCGTCGCTGGCGCATCTGGCCGCGGCGGCCGAAGACCGGCTGGGCGAGTACCGCATCGGCGAGCTGGCCGCCGCCTGCGCCGAGCTCGGCGTGACCGACCACAGGTTCCTCGGCGGCCCCGGCCGGTGGCGGGACTCGGGCATGATGGGCACCGAGGCCAACGACGACCCGCGCTGCTTCTGGCAGGCCGACGTGAACCAGGCCGCCCGTGCCCTCCTCGACGTCATCCGCGAGGTCAGGCCGGAGGTGCTGGTGACCTACGACGCCGACGGCTTCTACGGCCACCCCGATCACATCCAGGCCCACCGAGTGGCCTGCCGGGCTTTCCAGCAGGCCACCGACCTCGGGCTGGCCAAGTTCTACGCCACCGCCGGGCCCGAATCCGGCGGGGTCACCACCGAGATCGACGCCACCGCCTACCTCGATGCGAAGCTGGCGGCGATGCACGCGCACGCCACGCAGATCACCGTGTCGGCCCCGTTCTTCGCGCTGTCCAATCAGATCAGGCACGAGGCGCTCGGCGTGGAGTACTACACCCTGCTGGCCGGGCCGCTCGGTCCGCCGTCCGGCCCTGGCGGCCGCGAGGTAGACCTGTTTGCCCAGTAACCTGCTCTCATGAACGTCACGACCGGCAAGCGCGGGCCGTTGTCGCTCGCCTCCGTCGGCGTTTACGGCGTGCTGTTCCTGTTCGGCCTGGTGCAGGGGGTGATCGGCAGCTTCCAATACAGCCGGTCGTCCGGGTCGGTGCCGGTGGCCGCGCTCGTGTGCTGCGCCGTCATCCTGGCTACGTGCCTGCTGGGGGCCTGGGCCATGCATGCGGTCAGCGGCGCTGTCCTGCCCGGAATGGGCTGGGTCATCGCGTCGTTTGTGTTGTCCATGCCGGCCTCGAACGGAAGCGTCATCATCACCAACACGACGCCGGGCAGGTGGTACCTGTACGGCGGCACGCTCAGCGTGGCCGCCGGGGTCGTCGTGTCGTTCGCCGTCCTGGCCCGCAGGGCCGGGAGGGCTGGGGGAGCGAGGCGGTCCGGGTGGTACGGGCGATCCGGGCGCTCTGGGTCGCAGCCGAGGTGAGCGACGTCGACCAGGCCGCTTTCCGGCGGGCCACGGGCCAGTTTGCCGGCGGCATCGTCGTCGTGACGACCAGTGCCGGCCACGCGATGACCGTCAGCGCGTTCGCGTCGGTATCGCTCGAGCCGCCGCTCGTGCTGTTCTGCGCGGAGAAGATCGCCCGTTTCCACGACGCTGTCCGCGCGGCCGGATCGTGGGGGGTGTCCATCCTGGCCGAGGATGCGGAGAAGACGGCGCGCTGGCTGGCCACCAGAGGGCGCCCGCTGGGCGGGCAACTGGACGCGGTGGCCCATCATGCGGGCCCCGTCACCGGCGCGCCGCTGCTCGACGTTGCGCTGGCCACGCTGGAATGCTCGACCACCGCGGTGTACGACGGCGGCGACCACAGCATTGTCGTCGGCCAGGTCGTCGCGGTGGACGGCCCGCCGGACCTGCCGAGCCGCGGCCCGCTGGTGCATTACGCGGGCCGCTACCGCCGCCTGCGCTCTGCGGAGGACTGACGCAAAAGCCGAGGGCGGCTAGGCGCGGATCGCGTCCTCGATGCGGTCCAGGCCCCAGTCGAGGTCTTCCTCGCTGATGACCAGGGGTGGTGCGAGCCTGATTACGTTGCCGTGGGTCTCCTTGACTAGCACGCCGCGGGCGGCGAGCCGCTCGCACACCTCGCGCCCTGGCAGTGACGCGAATTCCAGGCCCGCCCACAGCCCGCGGCCACGCACCTCGCTCACCACCGCGCGCGGCAGCGCCGACAGCCGGGCCAGCATCCGCTCCCCGAGCACCGCCGCCCGCGCCTGGTACTCGCCCGTGCGCAGCATCGCGATGACTTCCCGGCCGACGGCGCACGCCAGCGGGTTGCCGCCGAACGTAGAGCCGTGCTGCCCGGGGTGCAGCACGCCGAGCACCGGCCACGTCGACACCATCGCGGAGAGCGGCACGATGCCGCCGCCGAGAGCCTTGCCGAGCAGGTAGGCGTCGGGCACCACGCCCTCCGCCGTGCAGGCGAACGTGAACCCGGTGCGGCCGAGGCCGGACTGGATCTCATCGGCGATCATCAAGATGCCGTGTGCGGTGCACAGCTCCCGGATCCCGGCGAGGAAGCCGGGCGGCGGCACGACCACCCCGGCCTCGCCCTGGATCGGCTCGACGAGCACGGCGACCACGCGCTCGCCCAGCTCGCCGACGGCCGCGGTCAGCGCGTCCAGGTCGCCGTAGGGCACGACGCGGAAGCCCGGTGTGTACGGCCCGAAGTCGTCCCGCGCGACGGGATCGGTGCAGAAGCTGATGATCGTGGTCGTGCGGCCGTGGAAGTTCCCTGCGAACGCGATGATCACGGCCTGGTCAGCGGGAACCCCCTTGACGGTGTACCCCCACTTGCGCGCGACCTTGATCGCGGTCTCGACCGCCTCCGCGCCGGTGTTCATCGGCAGCACCACTTCCAGGCCGGCCAGATCGGCCAGCTCGGCACAGAACGGTCCGAACTGGTCGTGCTCGAACGCGCGGCTGACCAGCGTGAGGTGCTCGAGCTGCCGCTGCGCCGCCGCGATCAGCCGCTGGTGCCGATGGCCGAAGTTCAGCGCCGAGTAGGCGGCGAGCATGTCGAGGTAGCGACGGCCCTCCACGTCGGTCACCCAGGCGCCCTCGGCCTCGGCGGCGACGACCGGCAGCGGATGGTAGTTGTGCGCGCCGTACTCGCTGCTGAGCTTGAGCAGGCCGGCCATGGTCTCGGTCATTATGTTCCCCTCTCGCCGGGTCGGCTCGCCGGGCCGGGCAGGCCTCGTCAGCGCAGCTCGAGCGTGCAGCACCTGGGTCCGCCGCCGCCCTTGAGCAGTTCGGACATGTCGACTCCCACCGGTTCGAAACCGCGCTCGGTGAGCTGGGTGGCCAGGCCGCTCGCCTGGACCGGCAGGACGACGTGCAGGCCGTCGCTGACCGCGTTCAGGCCGAGCACCTCGGCATCCTCATCCTTCGCCTCGATCAGTTCGGTGAACTGCTCGGCGATGTCCGCCCGCCCGGCGTCGTCGAACGCGGCCGGGTAGTACATGGCGGTATCGGCGTCGAGCACGCACAGCGCGGTGTCGAGATGGTAGAAGCGCGGGTCGACCAGGCGCAGGCTCACCACCGGCAGCCTGAACAGGTCCGCCAGCTCGGCGGCGACGGCTTGCTCGCTGCGGAAACCGTACCCGGCCAGCAGCGTGCTCCCGGTGAACAGGATGTCGCCCTCGCCCTCGTTGACATACTCGGGCGTCCGCACCTCGGTATAGCCACTGGCGCAGAACCAGTCCATGTACGTGTCGGCTTCCCTGGCCCGCTGCGGATGGCGGAACCGCGCGCCGAGCACCTTCCCGCCGACCACGGTGGCGCCGTTGGCGGCGAACACCATGTCGGGCAGCCCGGCCACCGGCTCGATAATCCGGACGTCGTGGCCGAGGTCGAGGTAAACCTGGCGGAGCCTGGCCCACTGCCGCATGGCATTCGCGGCGTCGGTCGGCTTCTCAGGTTCCATCCACGGGTTGATGGTGTACGTGACGGCGAAATGCTCCGGTGGACACATCAGGTAGCCGCGTGCTGCAGCCTGTCGCCGACGCGGGCCGTCTGCGCTGCGCTCCCTAGTGATCATGAGGTAAGGGTAGGGGCTAGTCAGACCGGAAAACATCCGCTGGTCATGCGTGTCAGTAAAAAATCATTGCGTAATTGCGGGCTGAAACGGCGATTTATCGTCCACAGGCCCAGCCGAGGGTCTTTCCGGCTCACCGCTTCCTGGCTACGCCGCAGTATGCGGCCGCCGCGTCATCCTGAGCGCCGTCCGCCCCGCGCCCGTCCGCCCCGCGCCCGTCCGCCCCGCGCCCGTCCGCCTCGCGCCCGTCCGCCTCGCGCCCGTCCGCCTCGCGCCCGTCCACGCCGCGCCCGTCCACGCCGCGCCCATCGGCCTGCTGCCTGGCGGCCCGGTGCCCGTTCGTGCCGTACCCGTCCGGCCGCCAGCGCGGGCACGGCGCCACGCCCGGCTCGACCAGGTCGAGCCCGTCGAAGAAGCTGGCCAGCTCGTTCGGCCTGCGCAGCAGGTACGGCGTGGGCGCATTCGCGCCGTACCGCGGCCGCGCGCTTTCGTCGTAACGCCGCTGCGCGCTGGCCACGGCCGGGTTCGCGGCCACTCCGTCGGCGATCACGAGGTAGCTGCCCGACGGCAGCGCGTCCATCAGCTGGCCCGTGATCGAGCGCGCCGCGCCGTAGTCCTCGAGGTGGCCGAGCACGCCCAGCATGATCAGCGCGACCGGCCGGGACATGTCGAGGGTGCTGGCCGCGCCGGCGAGCACCGCGGCCACGTCGCGCAGGTCGGCGTCGGTGTAGCAGACCGCCCCGCCCGGTGTGCTCGCCAGCATCGGGCTGTCGAGCAGGGCCTTGGCGTGCATGATGACCGCTGGGTCGTGGCTGGCGTAGACGATCGCGGTGTCCGGCGCGATGCGCTGGGCGATCTCGTGGGTGTTCCCTCCGGCGGGCAGCCCCCCGCCGACGTCGAGGAACTGCCGGATCCGGGCCGGGCCTGCCAGGAAGCGCACCGCGCGGACGAGGAAGGCGCGCTCGGCCCGAGCGGTGTGCGCGAGGTGCGGGAACTCCCGGCTGATCTCCTCGCCCGCGGCCTTGTCGGCGGCGAAGAAGTCCCGGCCGCCGAGCCAGTAGTTCCACACCCGGGCCGGGTGCGGCATGCTCACGTCGAGCCCGGCCGGCGGCGGGCCCCACGGCTCAGCGAAGCCATCGCCTGGGGTACCGGCGTCCGGGGTCTGCTCACCGCCGTCAGGGACGGCGGCCTCGGTCTTGCCTTCGGAAGCGCGCCTGCGGAACATCTTTCAAATCTTGCCCGACCGGTATAGGTCCGTGGTGCCGTTTCCGGCGACCGTCTCGGTTGCTTCGTGTGCACACGGTTGCGAGCGCCGGGGGCGGTGACGCACCCTGGACATCAGGGACGCAGCGCGGCGATCCGCTCGGCTGCGGCGGCGATCCGCTCGTCGGTGGCGGTCAGCGCCACCCGGACGTGCCAGGCCTCCCGCGGGCCCGTAGAGTTCGCCGGGGGCGACCAGGATGCCGGCCGCGACGGCCAGCCACTCGGCCGCCGACCAGCAGTCGTGCGCCGGATGCGTCACCCACAGGTACAACCCGGCCTCGGAGTGGTCGATGGTCCAGCCGGCCTCGGCGAAGGCCGTCCGCAGCAGCGACCGCCGGCCGGCGTACCGCTCCCGCTGCGCCGACGCGTGCGCGTCGTCGTCGAGCGCGGCCGCCATCGCCGCCTGCACCGGGCCCGGCATGATCATCCCGGCTTGCTTCCTGATCGCGAGCAGGCCCGCGACCAGCGCGGGGTCGCCGGTGACGAACCCGGCCCGGTAGCCGGCCAGGTTGGACCGCTTGGACAGCGAATGAACGGCCAGCACGCCGTCCCGCGACGAACCGCACACGTCGGGGTGCAGCACGGAGACGGGCGAGTCTTCCCAGCCCAAACAGATGTAGCACTCGTCGGACGCCACCACCGCCCCGCGGTCCCTGGCCCATTCCACCACCTTGCGCAGGTGCCTGGCGGGCAGCACCCGCCCGGTGGGGTTGGACGGCGAGTTCACCCACACCAGCCGCACTCGCGCCGGGCCTGCGCCCAGCAGGCTGTCCGACGCCACCGTCGTCGCCCCGGCCAGCCGCGCGCCGATGTCGTAGGTGGGGTACGCCAGTTCGGGGTGGAGCACCACGTCGCCCGGCCCGAGCCCGAGCATGACCGGAAGCCACGCGATGAACTCCTTGGTGCCGATGACGGGCAGCACATCATCCGGCGGCACGCAGACGCCGTGCGCGCGCGCCAGCCACCCGGCGGCCGCGGCACGCAACCTGGGCGTTCCCCACGTCGCCGGGTACCCGGGCGCGTTCGAGGCCGCGGCCAGGGCGCCGCGGATCAGGTCAGGCACCGGATCGACGGGCGTCCCCATGGAGAGGTCCACGGGGCCGTCGGGATGGAGCCCGGCCTTCTCCCGCAGCGGCGCGATCCGGTCCCAGGTGAAGGCGGGAAGCCTGGTCGCGAGCGTCATTCCTCCGCGGCTTGCGGCGGCAACACCGCCACCACCGGGTGGTCCTTGCCGATCTTGCCGGCCTTAGAGGCGCCTCCAGGGGAGCCGAGGTCTTCGAAGAAGTCGACGTTGACCTTGTAGTACTCCTTCCACTGGTCCGGGACGTCGTCTTCGTAGTAGATCGCCTCGACCGGGCAGACGGGCTCGCAAGCACCGCAGTCCACGCATTCGTCGGGGTGGATATACAGCATGCGGTCGCCCTCGTAGATGCAGTCAACGGGGCATTCCTCGATGCATGCCTTGTCAAGCACATCAACGCAGGGCTGCGCGATGATGTAGGTCACGGGTGAACTCCTGTCGTCTTCTTGGTCCCTGCTGCTATCACAGTATGGCGGCTTCCGGCCGACGTCGCCTCAGCCTGCGACAATACTTCCGCGCGGCGAAGCGTTCGGCCCGGGATCAGGCCGCCAGCCCATACTGCCATTCGCAGCTTCCCACTCATAACCGGCATACCGTACTTCGTTGAGGCCGTAGGCCTGCGCGTGCGCCACCAGCCAGCTGGCCACCGTCCAGGCCGCGCTCCGCTGAACGTGCAGCACCGCGGTGCTTCCGGAGTTCTTTTGGGCCGGACGATCCGTAGTGATACGGATCACCACGGCTTTCCGCCCCGGTGGCCCGAACGTCTGCCCCATCTGCCGTACGGCCCCCGTCAGGTCACCCGGCCCCCCGCCCGGGGCGTACCAGCAGGACACGCCGTGCGGCGGCTGGCCGGTGAAGTAGCCGGCCAGCTGGCCGGCTACCCCTTCCCACTGCTCGTAGGCGGATCCGTCCGCGCTGTGCTGGACGTCCTGCGCGGCCTGGTAGACGGGCATCGTGGCGTAGCCGCGTACCTGGGCCAGGGCGGCGAAGAACTTGGTCGTGGCGTAGACGGGGTCCTCGAGATCGGTGGCGGGGCCCCAGCCCTCCGAGGGGCGCTGCTGGAAGATCCCGACCGAGTCGAGGTCGCCGTATTTCAGGTTGTGCAGCTTGGATTCCTGCAGCGCGGCGGCGAGGGCGATGGTGACCGCCTGTCTGGGCAGCCGGTGCCGGGCCGCGACGCCCGCGATGGTGGCCGCGATGGCCGCCTGGTCGGTGTCGAGCGTAATGGCCTGCTGGCCATTGCCCAGCTGGCAGCCAGGCGGCGGTAGGGCGGCGGTGACGGTGCGGAAGCTGTGGTAGATGGCGTAACCGGCGACGGCAAGCACCAGCACGAGCGCGGTCCCGACGACGGCTCTGCCCCGGAGGGTCAGCACACCATCAGACCGTACCGCTAAGCTCGCCCATCATGAGCGAGTCAGTGTCCGTGCTGCCGGACGTGATCGACGAGTTGTGGGAGCGACGGGCCGAGTTGTCGCCCGCCGACACGCAGGCGCGCGCGACCGTCGTCGCTGCCGTCGACGCGGTCGACGCCGGGCAGGCCAGGGTGGCGTACGTCGATCCCGGTACCGACGAGGTGGTGGTGGACGAGCGGGTCAAGCGGGCCATCCTGCTGGCCTTCCGGGTGCTCCCGATGGCCAGGTCCCAGGTGGGCGACTTCCGGTACGACGACCGGGTGCCGCTGAAGACCCGCCTGGACGGCGTGCGCGTGCTCCCGGGCGCGATCGCGCGGTGGGGCTCCTACATTGCGCCGGGCACGGTGCTGATGCCCTCGTTCGTCAACATCGGGGCCTACGTGGACGAGGGCACGATGGTCGACACCTGGGCCACGGTCGGGTCGGGCGCCCAGATCGGGAAGAACGTCCACCTCTCCGGCGGGGTAGGGATCGGCGGCGTGCTCGAGCCGCCGAACGCGGTGCCCGTCGTGGTCGAGGACGAGGCGATGATCGGGTCTCGCTGCATGGTCGTCGGGGGAGCCCGGGTGCGCCGCGGCGCCACCCTCGGGGCGGGTGCCATCCTCACCCCGACGACGCACGTCATCGACGTCGAGAGCGGCGCCGAACTGCCCAGGGGCGAGGCGCCGGCCTGGTCGGTCTGCGTGGGCGGCACCCGGCCGCGGACCTTCCCGGGGGGCGAGTTCGGCCTGCCGTGCCTGCTGGTGCTCAAGCGCCTGCCCGAAGGCTCCCGGCACGACAAGTCGGCCCTGAACGCCATCCTGCGCGACCACGGCGTCGACGCCTGACCCGGCACGCTATCCGGCCACGCGGCGTCCCGCGCGTCAGATTACGCGGCACTCGCGTGGTGTGACTACCGTTGGTACACGATGAGCGTGAATTCAGAGCCGCACCGGCGGGTCCGTCGCCAGGGACCCGTCACGCTCCGCGGCAGGCAGATACCGGCGACCACCACCGACCAGCGGCTGCTCGACCGGCGGGGGCAATCGGACTGGGTGCACACCGATCCGTGGCGGGTGTTGCGGATCCAGGCTGAGTTCGTGGAGGGGTTCGGCCTGCTGGCCGAGCTCGGTCCCGCGGTCTCGATCTTCGGCTCGGCGCGGACCGCGCGCGGCAGCTCCGAGTACGCCACCGCCGAGACCATCGCGTCCGGCCTGGTCAGGGCGGGTTACGCCGTGATCACCGGCGGCGGCCCAGGGATCATGGAGGCGGCCAACAAAGGCGCCGTCGGGGCCGGCGGTGTCTCGGTGGGCCTAGGCATCGAGCTGCCCAAGGAAATGGGGCTGAACGACTACGTCGAGGTCGGACTGGAGTTCCGGTACTTCTTCGTCAGGAAGACGGTCTTCATCAAGTACTCGCAGGCGTTCGTGGTCCTGCCCGGCGGGTTCGGCACGATGGACGAGCTGTTCGAGGCGCTGACCCTGGTGGCCACCGGCAAGATCACCAAGTTCCCGATCGTGCTGGTCGGCCGGGCCTACTGGTCCGGGTTGCTCGCCTGGCTGCAGGACACGATGCTCGCCCGCGCCAACATCGGCCCGGCCGAGTTCTCGCTGATCCACGTGGCCGACGACCCCGATGAGGTAGTCGCCATCATCCGCGACGCGCACGAAGGGCACGGCCTAGGGGTTTAGGCGAACCCCCGCCCCGTCGAGAGGGCGCTAGCAGTGCGATTCGGCCGCAGTCCCGCCGCGGGAGCGACATCACGGGGCGAGCATGGCACGATTCGTATGTGCCTGTTGTATTCCTGATCGCCATCGTCGCCGTGCTAGTCGGCATCTTCTTCGCCGCGACCGGACGGGGCGGCGAACTGGCCTATGAACACGCGGATCACGCTCCGCTCGACCTCGGCCCGGTATCCGCCGCGGACATCGCGCTGCTTCGCCCGCCCACTGCCATGTGGGGTTACAACATGCAGGTGACCGACGAGGCCCTGGAACGCATCGCCCGCGCGATGCGCGAACGCGACGTCACGATCGCCTACCTGCAGGAGCAGGTCAGCACCATGGCGCGCGACGGCTCCGAAGCCAAACCGAGGGGCGTGCCCGCCCGCCAGGCCCCCGAGAGCCCGCTGGCGCCGGATATCCTGTCATTCCCCGCAGCCAGCGAGGTCTCCGAGGCCACCCTCACCCCGGAGTATCCCCATGATCTCGAGATCCTGGAGTTTCCCCAGGTTCCCGTGGCCGCCGGAACCGCGGATGCGCCCGAGGCCGCCGGAACCGCGGATGCGCCCGAGGCCGCCGGAACCGCGGATGCGCCCGAGGCCGCCGGAACCGCGGATGCGCCCGAGGCCGCCGGAACCGCGGATGCGCCCGAGGCCGCCGGAACCGCGGATGCGCCCGAGGCCGCCGGAACCGCGGATGCGCCCGAGGCCGCCGTCACGCCGGAGGCTCTCCAGACTCCCGAGTCCCCCGACACGGCCCCTCCGTCTCTAGCGACCGCCCAGCCTGCGGAGCCTCTCCAGGCTCCGAAGCCTCCTCAGACCCCCCTGATCCTGAAGGCCTCTCCGGCCAAGGCTCCTCCGCCTCCCGAACCTCACGAGGCGACGCAGCCCTCCGAGACCCTCCAAGATCAAGAAGCCCACGACGCGACCCAGCCCTCCGAGACCCTGCCTCAGTACGAAACGCAAGGTCCACAGGGCCCCTTCAACACGCACGACTGGTGGGCGGAGCAGGAGAAAGCCGCCCGCGAAGAGGCGGCCCGGCGCCGGGCTGCCGGGCCGTCCGGCGTGGCCGGAGACGACTCCCTGGCCGCGGCCGAGGAGCAGGGCTGGTGAGCGATCAGCCACCGCCCGGCAGGGCCCCGGCGCCCGCGCCGCAGACGCCCGCGCCGGGGAATGGCGCGCCGGGGAATGGCGCGCCGGGGAATGGCGCGGCCGAGGGTCCCGACGGCAAGCTGCGCTGCCCCTGGGGTCTGAGCGCTCCGGAGTATCTCGCCTATCACGACGAGGAGTGGGGCCGCCCGGTGCGCGGCGACACGGCGATCTTCGAGCGACTCTGCCTCGAGGGCTTCCAGTCCGGGCTGTCCTGGCTGACCATCTTGCGCAAACGAGAGAACTTTCGTGCTGCCTTCGCCGGATTCGACGCTTCGGCGGTCGCGGCCTTCGGAGCGGAGGACGTGGCCCGGCTGATGGCCGACCCGGGCATAGTCCGGAACCGGGCGAAGATCAACGCGGTGATCACCAACGCGCGGGCCGCGCTGGACCTGCCCGACGGCCTGACCGTGCTGGTGTGGAAGTACGCCGGCGAGCCGGGCCGGGCGCCGCGGACGATGGCCGAGGTGCCGGCGTCGACGCCGGCGAGCAAGGCGCTCAGCGCCGAACTCAGGCGGCATGGCTTCACGTTCACCGGCCCGGTAACCGCCTATGCCACCATGCAGGCCTGCGGCATCGTCAACGACCACCTGGCCACCTGCTTCTGCCGCGCTCGCTGAGCGAGCTGACAGCCTAGGTCCGCAGCCGGTCTACCGCTCGCCCGGATCGCCCCTGCGCGGACTGGACAGCCTGCCTGCCTACCTCGGGTCCTGATCCCGCGGTGGGCCTGGGCTGGCACGGACCGCGCCGGGCCGCTGAGCCCGCATAATAGGCCGAACGATCCCAACACGGAGGTCACCGGGAAGGCGGGCAGCCATGAGCGGAGACGTGATCGTCACGGTCACGCTCAACGCCGCGCTGCATGTGGACTATACGACGGGCGATCTGGCCGCCGAGAGCATCAACCCGGTCTCCCGGCCGGGCTACCGGGCCGGCGGCCGCGGCGTGACCGTGGCCAGGGTGCTGGGGGCCTTCGGGCACGACGTGCTCGCCGCCGGGCTGGCGGGCGGCGCGACCGGCGAGCTGATCAGGGAGGACCTGGCTAAGTCGGGGGTGCCGACGGCGTTCACGCTGATCCGCGGCGAGTCCCGGCGCTTCTTCCGCTTCGCGGACCCGGCCGGCCCGGTGATGCGGTTCGCGGAGCCGGGCCCGTACATCACCACCGAGGAACTCGGCCGGTTCGCGGCGGACTACCGGCGGCTGATGGCGGCCGCCGCGGCCGTCGTGCTCTGCGGCAGCCTGCCCGACGGCCTGCCCGCGGATACCTACGGCTCGCTGGTGACCTACGCCGCCGAGGCGGGCGTGCCGGTGATCCTCGACGCGGGCGGCGACGAGCTGAAGCACGCCGTCGGCCACGGTCCCGACCTGGTCGTTGCGGAAACGAGCTCAGCCGAGCCCGGACCCGAAGTCCTTGGCACCGACCTGATCCGGCTGGGCGCCGGCGCGGTGGCCGTCTCCGTGCGCGGCCAGGTCCGCGCGGTTACCCCCAGCGGCGACTGGACGGCGCGCGTCGAGGCCACCGATGCGGACCCGGCCTATCCGTCGGCCCGGGGCGCGCTGGTGGCGGGCCTGGTGCCCGGCCAGCTGCTCGGCTGGTCCTGGCCGGACCGGCTGAGGCACGCCCTGGCCCTGGCCGCGGGAGGCGCCGGGGCCTGGACCAGGGCTCCCGGTGGCCCGGAAGACCGGGGTCACGTGGACCTGGCCGCTTACGAGCGGTTGCTCAACGCGGTGCGGGTCGAGTCGGCAGCGCGAGTCGGCCGACTCTGACGAGCCAATACGGCATAGCGTCACTCAACGATCACTCAGGGTGTGCTATGGTCTGGACTCGGTTCATCGCAGTCCGCCAAATCTCGGCCCACAACACCGGCTCCACCGGCAGCATCGGCAGCATCGGCAGCACCGGCCTCAGTTCGGCGACGGGCACGCTGAACAACATCACCGGCAGCCTCCCCGGCGCCAGCTCGGTCACCGGCAGCCTGCCGAACATGGGCAGCTAACCCGGCCCGCACACAGAACCTGGTGCCCCACAGGCACCCGACCGCGAAGGACCCCGTCCCCGGACGGGGTCCTTGGCTTATCCTGCACGGCATGGATGCCGATGACCCCAGGGAGCCCGACGTCGCCAGCCTCTTCGCGCCGGTCGCCGTCGAGGAGACCTTCGCCGGGGTGCTGACCGAGGCCAGCCAGATCCTGGGCCAGCTGGACGACCCGGTGGACGCCGAGCTCTGGGGATCCGACCTGATCGGCGCGCTGGCCTCGTCGGCCGCGGGCCAGGCCTCGCTGATGGCTACCCTCACCGGGTCGCTGGTGCCCGCCGCCGAGGCCGCGTCCACCCCGGAAGCCCTCGCCCTGCTGCGCGTCTTCGCCGCGGTCGGCTCGCCCGCCCTGCGCGCCGCCGCCGGCCAGGCGGCCACGCGGGTCCGCGCGCACGACGTGGCCGATCCCCCGTGGGCTGGCACGGTCGGCGCCCCGCGGGTCGGTGACTGCTGGCACTACGCCGACGTGGGCGGCCGCCAGGAGTCGCTGACCATGACCTTCGCCTACGGCGACAAGCAGCACGCCGTCTGCGTCCTGATCGACCACGGCCGCGGCGGCAAGATCAGGGACACCTGGGTCGCCAAGGGAGCCGAACTGCGTGCCAACACCGAGCGGGCGGCCCACCGCGACCCGCTAGTGGTGTTCGAGATGATCGGCGCCGCCGACGCCAGGCACCGCCTCGAGCGCGCAATCAGCGCGGGCGAGTGTCCCGAGCAGTCCGATCAGGTCGACGACGTGGTGGCGCACCGGGCGCTGCTCCGCGCCCGCCTCGACTTGCTGGCCGCGCACAGTTGACTAGTTCATCAGGGCGTAAGCGCGAGCGTCGCCCCAGCGGCGTCGAGCAGGCGGTGCGGGCCGGCCGGGCCGGACAGCCTGGCCAGGTCGCCGCGGACCCGGGCGCATGGTCCCTGCGGTCCGGCCAGCGTCAGGCCGTCGGCGTCGATCGCGACGAGGTCGCCCTCGTCGCGCAGCAGCACCGGCCCGTCACGTTCGGCCGAGATGGCGACCCGGCCCGCCCGCAGACCCTGGAGCACGTCGCCTGGCTCGTCCCCGGCGCACTCGACCCAGGTGGTCGGGTGCCCGGGCGGGGCGTCGGACCCCGGCTGGTGCCAGTCGCTGCCGCCCACCGGGATCGCCTCGGCGTCCCAGGCCAGCCACCAGGACAGCGGAGTGGTCCAGCGCCGGTCGAGCCAGCTCCAGTGCCAGACCTCGATCAGCGGCGGGCGGCGGCGCATCGGGCGGACCCAGCTGACAGGTCCGGCGAACGGGTGATTGACCGACAGCAAGCCGCCCGCTGCTTCGGTGGCGTCCAGCCAGTCATCCGGCTCCCGGCGGAAGTCGATCCAGCCGATCTCGCCGAGCGCGCCGGCGTGCCCGCTGTCGGTCGTCACCTCCTGGCCGGGCAGCAGCGTGATCCCGTACCGGCGGGCTGCCGCGGCCAGTTCGACGTGGTGGCTCACCGTGTTGTGATCGGTGACCGCGATGAAGTCCAGGCCGCGTCCGGCCGCGAGGACAGCCAGTTCGGCGACGGTAAGCACGCCGTCTGAGTGCACGGTGTGCGTATGCAGGTCACCGGCCAGCCAGCGGTGACCCTCCCGGGCCGGCAGGGCCCGGCGTGGCGGCCGGTCCCGGGGCGCCGACGGCTCGGGCGGGATCGGCGGCGGCCGCAGGCCCGCGCTCAACTGCGTGGTCTCGGCCGTCAGCCGGTAGCGCACGCCGTCCAGCGGGACGCGGTGCACGCCAATCATCACCTGCCACGTCCCAGCCTCGATCTCTCCGGGCAGGTACCCGGGCGTGGCCGCCTCGCGGGTGATCACGAACGACTCGCGGGCGCTGCCCGACCAGCCGCGGAACCCGCGCGGGCCGAGACAGCCGAGGTCGAGCACGGTTCCGGCGGCGCGCTCGTAGTCGAGCTCGACCCGCACCCCGGCCGTCCCTGGCGGCACCTCCACCGGCAGGTAGTGCCAGGGGGACGCGAAGCGGTCCTCGAGCGTCCACCGCCCGGTGTGCCGCGACCAGTTCGTCATGCCAGCCATCTGACCAGATCAGGCCGCCCTAGCCAACTAAATTAACCGAACGTATAATTTTTACTGACACCGGCCGGAGGGGATCGCATGCGGGCGATGATCGTCAAGGAGTTCCGCCAGCTCCGCCGGGACCGCCGGACCCTGGCCATGATGATCGTGATGCCGATCCTGCTGCTGGTGATCCTGGGCTACGCGGCCAGCTTCGACGTGTCAGACATCCCGACCGTGGTGGCAGGACCAGGCGCGGACGTGGCCGCGACCGCGCTGCCGAGGTCTTTCCAGGTGGCAGCGACGTATACCGCGCAGACCGGGGCGGCCACCGCGTGGGCCCACGATGAGCTGCGGGATGGGCACGCGGCGGTCGCGATCGTCACCGCCCGCGCTGACGGCGGGCCGCTGATTCTCGTCGACGGCAGCCAGCTGTTCACCGCGCAGGCTGCCTTGCGTCAGTTCGCCGCTCAGCCAAGGGGGGTCCTAGGGGATGGGTCCCCCCGGTCGCAGGGGGTTCCGGGGGGTCGTCCCCCCGGGCTAGCACTAGCCACGGTCCAGGTTCTCTATAACCCCCAGCTGAAGACCTCCTACATCATGATCCCCGGCCTGGCGGGCGTCATCCTGGTGTTCGTCGGGACCGTGATCACCAGCCTCGGCGTGGTGCGGGAGCGGCAGGCCGGCACGCTGGAGCAGCTCGCGGTGATGCCGCTGCGGCCCGCGGACGTCTTTCTCGGCAAGATCGTCCCCTACTTCGTGGTCGCCGTCGTCGACCTGGTGGTCACGCTCGCCGTAGGGGTAGCCGTGTTCGGCGTGCCGTTCCGCGGGTCGGTCGCGGTGTTCGGGCTCGGCGCGCTGCTCTTCGTCTTCGTCACCCTCGGCCTGGGCGTGCTGATCTCCAGCGTGTCGCAGACACAGGGGCAGGCCATCCAGCTCGCGGTCATGACCTTGCTGCCGCAGGTGCTGCTTTCCGGCCTGATCTTCCCGCTGACCTCGATCGTGATCGGCGTGCGGTGGATCGCCTACCTGCTGCCGCTCACTTACTTCACCCAGATCTCGCGCGGGGTGATGCTCCGGGCCGAGCCGATCGGCTCGCTCTGGCCTCCGTTCGTCTACCTGGCCCTGCTCGGCGCGGCCGTGACCGGGCTGGCGATATGGCGCTTCCGTGCCTTCCTGGCGCCGGGGGCGGCCCGGTGACCGGGCTCGCCGCCGGGGACCGGCCGGCCATCCAGTGGGGCGCCGAGGCGGTCTCGGTCAGCTTCGGCGGGCTGTGGGCCCTGGACCAGGTAAGCGTCGGTGTGCGGCCCGGCCAGGTCACCGCCGTGGTGGGCGGCGACGGCGCGGGCAAGACCACGTTGCTGCGCTGCGTCGCGGGTGCGCTGGCGGTGACCGGGGGCGCGGTACGCAGGCCGGGCGCCCAGCGGATCGGGTACCTGCCGCCGGGCACGGGGGTGTACGACGACCTCTCGGTGGCGGAGAACCTTGAGTTCCGTTCGGCCGTCTTCGGCATGACGGGCGCGGCGGTCGGCCGTCGCGTCGGTGAGTACCTGGAACGGACCGGGCTCGCCGCGGCGCGGGACCGGCTCGCCGGACAGCTGTCCGGCGGGATGCGGCGCAAGCTGGGCGTGATCGCGGCGATGCTGCCCGAGCCGGAACTGCTCGTCCTCGACGAGCCGACCACGGGCGTGGACCCGGTGAGCCGGGCCGATCTGTGGTGGCTCATCGCGCGGGCCGCGGCGGGCGGGGCGGCCGTGCTGATCTCCACCACCTACCTGGACGAGGCAGCCCGCGCGGCGCAGGTGCTCGTCCTCGACGCGGGACGGACCCTCGCGGCGGGCACCCCGGCCGAGATCGTCGCGTCCGTACCGGGGAGCATCGTGGTCGTGCCCAGCCGTCCGGCTGACGAGGATGAGCGGCGCCGGGCCTGGCGGCGGGCCGGCACCTGGCGGGTATGGCAGTGCGCTCAGCAGGTCGCCGCCGGCGTCCCCGCTCCGGAGCTGGTGACGCCTGACCTGCAGGACGCGGTGTGCGTGGCGGCGCTGCGAGCAGAACTGGACGGTGCCGATGCCTGAGATAGTCGACCCTGAGATAGTCAACGCTGAGATACTCGCCGAATGCGCCGGGGTGAGCAGGGTCTTCGGCCGGTTCACCGCGGTCGACAGGGTAGATCTCGCGGTCGGCCCCGGCGAGGTGGTCGGGCTGCTCGGCGCCAACGGCGCGGGCAAGACAACGCTGATCCGGATGCTGCTCGGCCTGCTGCCGGTCTCCGGCGGGTCGGTGTGGCTGTTCGGGCGGCCCCCGTCGAGGGCGTCCCGGCGGCGGGTCGGGTACCTGCCGCAAGGCCTCGGCCTCTACGACGACCTGACGATCGCGGAGAACCTGGCGTTTTCCCGCGCGGTGTTCGCCCGAACGGCGTTGGCCGGCACCGGGGCCGGTCAGGGCCCGGACGTGCCGGATTCGCTGCGGCGGTACGCGGCGGTCGCCGTGCGGGACCTGCCGCTCGGGGTGGCGCGGCGCGCGGCGTTCGCGCAGGTGCTCGCGCACGCACCCGAACTCCTGTTGCTCGACGAGCCGACGTCGGGCGTCGACCCGCTGGCCCGGGCCCGGCTGTGGGAGACGATCTCGCAGACGGCCGCCGACGGTGCGGGGGTCATCGTGACCACGCACAGCATGGAGGAAGCGGAGGAGTGCACGCGCCTGGTGGTGCTGGCCGGCGGGCGCGTGGTGGCCGCCGGGACGGCCGCGCAGATCGTCGGCCCGGCGAGGACGGCGGTGGTGCGCGCTGCGGACTGGGCCGCGGCGCTTCGGCGGCTCGAGGCGGCCGGACTGCGCGCCGTGCTGGCGGGCACGGTGTCGGCCGGTACAGCGCTGCGCGTGCCGGGCCACCCGGCCGCCGAGGTCGCCGCCGCGCTGGGGGATCTGCCTGCCAGCGTTACCACCGGGCCCGCCATGCTGGAGGAGTGTTTCTTCGAGCTTGCGGCGGGCGGGTAGCGTCTATCGGGTGGCAGCCGACGAACCCAGGCGCGGACCAGGTCGGCGGCCCGGGGAGAGCCGGACCCGCGAGGCGATCCTCGACGCCGCGCGGCGGCGCTTCGGCGAGCAGGGGTACGACGGGGCGACGATCCGCGGCATCGCGGCCGACGCCGGGGTTAATCCGGCGCTGGTCCACCATTTCTACGGGACCAAGGAACGGCTGTTCGCCGCTGCGATGCGGCTGCCGGTGGTGCCGAGCGAGATCATTACGTGCGTCCTGGGCGCGGAGCGGGACCGGCTCGGCGATGAATTCCTGCCTCGCATCGGCGAGGTCCTGATCGGCACGATGCTGCAGGCCTGGGACGTGGCCGACATCAGGACGGCGTTCCTCGGGCTGCTGCGGTCCGCCGCGACCAGCGAGCAGGGGGTCACCATGCTACGCGAGTTCGTGACCAGCACCATTCTGGCCAGCTTGATCCAGGTGGCTGGGCTCGGTGACGACGCTGGGAGCCGTTACCGGGCCACGCTGGTGGCTAGCCAGGTTATCGGTCTCGGTTTCGCCAGGTATGTGCTCGGCCTGGAACCCCTGGCCTCGGCGACCACCGAGGACCTAGTGGCGGCGATCGGGCCCACCATGCAGCGCTACCTCACCGGGGACATCGGCCCGGCCGGCCTCAGCTCGTAGCCGCGTGGCAGGCGGGGCACGTCTTGACTGGCGGCGGATCACCCAACATCACTTGCCGCGCCGCGCCGGCGGCTGGCCCGGGTTACGTCGGCGACGGTAGCTGAGCGGTACTTTCGGCGGTGCGCGGCGGCGGCACGGCGGCCGTGCGGAGCACCTCAAGGAGCAGGTTCACCGCGGGCGGGTCGGGCGGGTCGCCGTACCGCTCCGCGAAGACGTACCTGCGGGCGCCCGGGAGCGGCACGGTCCTGATCCCGGGATGCCGCGCGGCGCGCAGGCAGAGCGCCGGCAGGGTCGAAACCCCCAAGTCGGCTGCCACCAGCGCCTGGACGGCGATGTAGTCGTCGGTGGTGAACGCGATCTTGGGGGTGAACCCGGCGAGCGCGCACTGCCTGAGCAGGTTGGCCCGGCAGCGGTCGCAGCCCGCGATCCAGCGGTGGCGGGCGTAACGGGCCAGGTCGGCCGATGGTTCCTCGGTGGCCTGGGCGGAGGTCACCAGGTGCACCTGCTCGTCGAGGAGCAGCCGTTCCCGCAGGCCCTTGGTGATGTCGATGCCGCCACCCTCGTCGTCGGGCAGGCTCATGCCGGGCCCGGCCGCGGTATTCCCCGCAGCTTCCTGGTCCTGAGCGCCCGGGCCGTCGGCACCGGCCGCGTCCGGGGAGTACCGGAACACCAGCGCCACGTCGACGTAGCCGGCCCGGAGCATGCGCAGCGCCTCGGGAGGCTCCGCCTCGGTCAGCCGCAGGTCCACGCCGGGCTGGCGCTCGCGCAACATCGCCGCCGCGGCCGGGACGATCGTGCCGAGCGCGGACGGGAACGCCGCCAGCCGGAGCCGTCCGGCGCGCAGCCCGGTGTAGGCGGCCAGTTCGTTCTCGGCGGCATCCAGCCTGCCGATCACCTCGGCCGCGCGCTCGGCGAGGAGCCGGCCGGCGTCGGTGAGCCTGATGCCCCGGCCCGCCCGCTGGATCAGCTTGGTCCCGGTCTCGGCTTCCAGCCGGGCCAGGTGGTGGCTCACCGAAGGCTGCGCATAGTTGAGCGCCCGCGCCGCGGCCGTGACCGAACCGTACCGGGCCACGGCGACCAGCACGCGCAGCCTGGTTACATCGAGCATGCACCGACTATAGATCCTGCCGATCGGTCCGCCCAGAGTGCTAGGCCAGGACTATTCCGGGCTAATCGGCCCAGGCCAGGGCAGTGCCATCCCCGCTCGTGGGGTGGGGGGGCTAGCGGCCCTCGAGCAGCGGGGCGTCCGGCTGGCGTGGCCGCTCGCCCGCCAGTTCCCGGCGCCGCCAGGCGATGCCGGACAGCGCCTCGAGCACCACCCGGTTGCCGAGGAACGCGGTCACCTCGGCGTGGTCATACGGCGGCGACACCTCCACCACGTCGATCCCGGCCAATGGCACCGACATGGCGATCCGCCGCACCGCGTCCAAAAGCTGCCGCCCTGTCAGTCCGCCCGGTTCTGGCGTGCCTGTACCCGGGGCCATGCCCGGGTCGACCACGTCCACGTCCACGGACAAGAAGACGCCGTCGCACTCGTCGACGGCGATGGTGAGCGCCTCGGTCAGGCATTCGTCGAGCCCGCGGGAGACGACCTCGCTCATCTCGAACGAGCGCATCCGCTGCTCGGCCATCCAGGCCAGCGTCGGCGGCTCCGGCCAGTACCCGCGCAGCCCGATCTGCAGGAACCTGTCGCCGCGCACCGCGCCGGACTCGATCAGCCGCCGCATCGGCGTGCCGTGCCCGTACAGCGACCCGAACTGAGAATCCCCGGTGTCCGCGTGCGCGTCGAAGTGGATCAGCGACACCCGGCCCCAGCCCACGTGCCTGGCCACCCCGGTGGCGTCGGGCAGGGTGACGGTGTGGTCGCCGCCCAGGATCACCGGGATCGCGCCGGCCGACGCCACCGCAAGCACGGCGTCTTCCAGCCGCTGCAGCGATTTCTCGGTCTCGCCCGGCGGCATGAGCACGTCGCCGGCGTCGGCGACGCGCAGTTCGACCAGGGGGTCCACGCCGAGCGCGAGGTGCGGCCTGGACGCGTCGTGCGGCAGGTAGTCAGTGGCCCGGATCGCCTGCGGGCCGAACCTGGCTCCCGACCGGTACGACGTGCCGCTGTCGAAGGGCGCGCCAAGGAACACCACGTCGAGGCCGTCGAGCGAGTCGAGTTCGGCCCGCGGCATCCCGAGAAAGGTGACATCAGGCCCGTACATCCCGCGGATCATGGTCTCAGCATCCTCAGCATCGCCCGCCATGCCTTTCCCTCCTGTTCAGACCGCGAACCGGCCGCTGCCTCGCACCATACCGGGCCGGGGGCGGAGTTCGGCGTGAGTGGGGGGCAGCGAGCTCATGAATCGAATCGCGTAGTTATGTCGATCGCGTCAACCAGGACGGCGGACTCCGCGTCTCACTTGGTGAGGCTCGGCGAAAGCGGGACGTCGAGCCTCGTTTACTGCCCGGATGCTGCCGCCGGTCCTTCGGCCGTCGCGGGCCGCTGTTCGCAAACCGTCATATCTGGGCGGGCGCCCGCGGTGCCATGATGGGATCCTGTGAGCCTGGTCATGATGATGCCGAGGCGATGTGCGGTCGGCGTCGCGGTGGCCCTCGCGGTGGCGCTTCCGGCCGCGGCGTGCAGCGGAGGGTCCGCACCGGCCCCGCACCGTTCGGTCACCTCGGCGCCTGCTGCCGTGGCGACGGCGGTGCAGCCGTTCCCGGTGGCGGAGAACAAGCGGCCGGGCACGTCGGCCTGGCGGATCACCGACCTCGGGCCTGCCGACGCAATCGACGGGTACGCCGATCAGCAGAGCGTGCTGCCCGGCCAGAGCTTCCGCCTGTACGTGTCGACCACGGCGAAGTCGTTCCGGGTGGACGCGTTCCGCTTCGGCTGGTACTCCGGCCACCAGGCGCGCCTGGTGTGGGCGTCGGCGCAGGTCCCCGGGCAGCGGCAGACCGCGGTAGACATCGCGCCTGGCACTCACATGGTGACCGCACCGTGGCGGCCCTCGATGACGATTGACACCGCGAACTGGCCCCCGGGCTCCTACCTGCTGCGGCTGGACGCGTCCGGCGGCGCCGAGCGGTACGTGCCGATCACGGTCCGGTCGGCGAGCACCGCCGGGGCGGTGGTGATCCTCAACGACAACACCACCTGGCAGGCGTACAACGCCTGGGGCGGCTACAGCCTTTACCAGGGTCCGGACGGGCTGTCGTCTGACCGTGGTTACGCGGTCAGCTTCGACCGCCCCTACGACGGCGACGGTGCCGTGCGCTTTCTCGCCTTCGACGAGGCCACCATCGCGCTGGCCGAACAGACCGGGGTCCGGCTGGCCTACGAGACCGATGTCGACATCGACCAGCACCCGGGCATCCTGGCCGGCGCCCGCGCGGTCATCTCCCTCGGCCATGACGAGTACTACTCCGGCGGGATGCGCTCGGCGCTGCTGGCCGCCCGGAACGCCGGGACGAACCTGGCCTTCCTCGGCGCGAACGCCATTTACCGGCATATCAGGTTCGCGGCCGGGGACCGCGTCGTCATCTGCTACAAGGTCGCGGCCATCGACCCGCTGTTCGGCAAGGATGACGCGGAGACGACCCAGCAGTGGCGTGACCCGCCCGACCCGCGGCCGGAAAGCGTCCTCACCGGGGTGTTCTACGAGTGCAACCCGGTGAGCGCGCCCTGGGTCGTCTACGATCCGTCGAACTGGATCTTCGCCGGCACCGGCGCCTATCGGGGCGAGCGCTTCCCCGGCATGGTGGGGCCCGAATATGACAGGCTCAACCCGGCCGTCGCGTTCCCCCGGCCGATGCAGGTGCTTGCGCATTCCCCGCTGACCTGCGACGGCTTCTCCACCTACTCCGATTCGGTGTACTACACGGTTGCCAGCGGGGCCGGGGTGTTCGCGTCCGGGACGATGCGCTGGGTGTGCGCGATGCGCGGCCCGTCCTGCGGGCACGGGCTGACCCGGGCCGCCGAGCGGTTCGTCGACCGGGCTACGCGGAACCTGCTTTCGGCCTTCGCGGCGGGCCCCGCCGGGCGCACGCACCCGGCGCAGGATAATGTCGCCAAGGTGAAACCGCCGAACATCCCGGCCCTGTTCAACGGCGTCGACTGACTCTGAGGGGCGGCATCCGGTCGTGGACTCCCGGCTGGTCGACCGGGCCGACGCGCTGGCGCCGTTGCGCTGAATCGGATATATGAGCGGCGGTTGACCAGCTAAAGTCGTGCCCATGTCGGAGTTTGAGCAAGATCCGAGTGCTAATACCGGGCGGTTCCGGGCCTTTGTCGAACGCGGCGACGAGGACGTCTCCCGGCCGCGGCGCTCGCCGGTGTCACCCGCCGTGCTGATCGTCGCGGGGGTGGTGGTCCTCGCGATCATCATCGTCATCGTGGCCATAGCCTAGCGAGATGACTGTCACCTCGGCGTAGCCTGGCGTCCCACGTCGGCTCGGCTGCTGGTGACATCCTGTGGCTATGACTGCGCCTGCGAGTACCGGGGGCACTGACCACGAGGAGCAGCATCGGCTGACCGCGGTCCAGGGGCTGGCCGCGCTCTCCCTCGACGCGCTCTCCTCGGTGGCCTACGGGCCGGAGGCCGTCCTCGAAGAAGAAGTCGCTGGTCGTCGTTCCGGTCGCGGGGATGTCGCGGCTCACGGCCGAGGCAATCTCGGCGGCGCTTTCGCTCGGCGATGACGTCATCGCGGTGACCGTATGCTTCGCAGATCCGGAAGACGAGGCGGCCGACGTGTCGTTCCGCGGCCGCTGGGAGGAATGGCACCCGAACGTCCCGTTGATCACGCTGCGCACCGTGCACCGCTCGATCACTCAACCCATCGTGGAGTACCTCCGCCAGATCGAGGATGAGGACAAATACCACCGGCTGGTGGTGCTTATCCCCGAGGTGCAGCCCGAGAGATTCTGGCGGTACCTGCTGTTCAACCAGCGCGGCGCGATCCTGGACCGGGCCATCAGGCGGGGCACGGTCAACGTGGTGCTCTGTCGGCTCCGGTACCGCCTAGAGCAGTTCGCGCCGCGCGACGCCGCCCCCGCGGCTGACAGTGCGGCGGCCGCGGGCCCGTGGCCTGGTTCAGGGGTGCTGACGCCGGAGGACGGCGGCGCCGATGGTGGCAGCCGCGCCGACGGCCGCGACGGCGGTTAGCAGCGCGCCTCCAGATTTTGCCCGCCGGCGGCGAGGCTTCCCGGTCAGCTCTGGTCGACCGGGTGGCTCGTGGCCAGGGCGGCGCCGACCTGGTCGGCGAGGGCGATCGCCAGCAGCCGCTGTTCCCGCGAGGGCCGCGCGCCGGGAACGGGGGTCATCAGGAACCGGCCCTGGAACAGGCCGCCGCTTTCCACCAGCAGCTCTATGTCGGTGTCGGGGAAACCCTCGGCGTCGACGTCCCGCGCCCCCTGTCCCAGGGTGACCGAACGTCCCAGGGTGACCGAACCGTCGTGTAGCATCCGCGCGGGCCGGCCGAGCCCGGCGACGCCGTACTGGAAGCTGCACGACCGCAGCGAAAGCAACGCAGTGAGCTGGCGGGTGACCTGTTCGATCAGGGTCGGCGCGGAGCCGCCGGCCGCCACCGCCTGCGCGGCACTGTTGATTCCGTCGAGGTAACCGGCGCGCCTGCTGGCATCCACGTACTGGCGGCGCCCCCAGACGGCGATCTCGGTGACCGCGACCCCGATCACGAGCAGCAGCACGGTGGTCTCGATGTCGGTCCGGTGGGTGATGCTGAACCGCTCGTAGGGCTGGGTGAGGAAGAAATCGAACCACACCGCCGTCGACACGGCCGCGAGGACCCCGGCCAGCCGGTACCCGTTCGCCGCCACCGCGACCACCACCAGCAGCATGGCCAGCGCGGCGTCGGTGTTCGGGAAGCTGGTCCGGAACGGCACCAGTATCGCGGCCAGTACTAGCGGGGCCGCGAGCGCGGCCAGCACCGCCAGCCGGTCCCGAGTCAGGTATTCAGGCATCGGTGCCACCTCCCGCCTGCCGATACGGCGGCGTGCGACGGTTGCGAACGTGCCGACCAGGCTTCCCGGCTCACCTGACTATGAGCATAGACCCGCCCCGTCCGCCGGCCAAGGGAGCGCTGGTTCCGGCAGGCCCGGCGTCGGCCCGTCTGGCCTAGTCGTTAGATGACGATTTGGCTTATTGGGGGTCAGGACGGTGATCGGCGGATGGCAAGATGACAGCCATGAGAAACGTCGCGGTCATGGCTAGCGCTGGTGATGCGCGTGTACGCTGACCTGCCGGTGGCTGTGGTGACTGGCGGCAACCGCGGCGTGGGCCGTGAAGTGTGCCGGCAGCTGGCCCTGCTCGGCTTTTCGGTGGTGCTCGGCTCACGTGACCTGCGGAAGGGGGAGCTGGCCGCAAAGGAGCTCGATCCCGAGGGATCCCGGATCGTCGCCTGCCAGCTCGAGGTGGACAATTCCCTCAGCGTCGCCTCGATGGCTGAGTGGGTGAAGGGGCGATTCGGTCGTGCCGACGTACTCGTGAACAACGCGTCGACCATATACGACCGATGGGCGACAGCAAGCAATGCCGATCTGGGCACGGTCGCCGAGGCGATCGACGTCAACATGTTCGGCCCCTGGCGGGTCATTCATGCGCTGCTGCCGATGCTGCGCTCGAGCACGCGGCCGAGGATCGTCAACGTGAGCAGCGAGGGCGGCTCGATCGCCGTGATGACCGGCGGCTCGCCCGCGTACGCCGTCTCCAAGGCCGGGCTCAACGCCCTCACCCGGCTGCTCGCCGCGGAGCTGGCCAGGGACGGCATTCTCGTCAACGCGGTCTGCCCGGGCTGGCCCGCCAGCGAGCGTAACCCGGAGGGTCGTTCGCTCGCCCAGGCGGCGGCGAGCGTCATCTGGGCAGTCACCATCCCCAACGGCGGTCCCAGCGGCACCCTGACCCGGGATGGCCAGCCCTTCCCCTGGTGAGTCAGTCCCGGGTGGCCCACCATCATCGCGCTGCCGGATCCGGTTCCGGGTTCGGCTGGTAGCGATAGCCCATGCCCGGCTCGGTGATCAGCCAGCGGGGCCGGGCGGGATCCGGCTCGAGCTTGCGGCGCAGCTGGGCCATGTACAGCCGCAGGTTGCCCGTGGCGTCGGCGTACCCGGGTCCCCACACCTCGGTCAGCAGCTGGTTGCGGCTGAGCAGCTTGCCGGGGTTCCTGAGGAGGACCTCGAGCAGGTGCCATTCGGTCGGGGTGAGCCTGATGTCGTCCGGCTGGGCCGGGGCGCCGTCGGCTCCCGCCGGTCGGCCCGCGGCGCCCGCCTGGCCAGCCCCCGCCTGGCCAGCCCCGGCCTGGCCGGCCCCGGCCTGGTCGCCGCCGCCGGTCGGCACCGTCACCTGCCGGGTCACGCGCTTGGCGGCCAGGTCGACGACCAGGGGGCCGAGCTGGATCTTGGGCAGGTCCTCGACGGCCCCGGTGCGCCGGACGGCGGCACGCATGCGGGCGAGCAGTTCCTCTACCCCGAACGGCTTGGTGATGTAGTCATCGGCGCCCGCGTCGAGCGCCTCCACCTTGTCCACGCTGTCGGCCCGGCCGGACAGCACGATGATCGGCGCCTTGGTCCAGCCGCGCAGGCCCTGGATCACCTCCACGCCGTCCAGGTCGGGCAGGCCCAGGTCGAGGATCACCAGATCGGGTGGATAGCGGCCGGCCACCTCGAGTGCCTCGGTTCCGGTCGCCGCGACATGCACGTCGTAGTCGCGCACCCTCAGGTTGATCCGCAGCGCCCGCAGGATCTGCGGCTCGTCGTCGACGACCAGTACCCTGATTCCCGCTCGCTCGCCTCCGGGGGCGCCTTTAGGCACCGCCTTCCCTCCCCGCTCCTGCGTCGCTCGTCAGTCCAGACGGTGCCGCGCCCCCTACGGCTCGCTCGCGGTGGCCCGGCTCGCACTCGTAGCCTGGCTCCGTGACGGCCGGTACCGTTACCGTCATGGTCAGGCCGCCGCCCGGGGTGTCCTCGGCAGTGAGTGTCCCGCCCATCGCCTCGGCCAGTCCCCGCGACAACGCCAGGCCAAGCCCTACCCCGAAAAGAAAAAAAAAGAAAAAAAAAAAAAAAAAAAATAAAAAAAAAAAGAAAAAAGGTAAAAAAAAAAAAGAGATAGAGAAAAAAAAAAAAAAAAAAAAAAAAAAAAAAAAAAATAGAGAAGAAGTAAAAGAATAAAAAAAAAAAGATAAAAAAAAAAAAAAGAAAAAAAAAATAAAAAAAAAAAAAAAAAAAAAAAAAGAGAAAAAAAAAAAAAAAAGAAATAAAAATAAAATAAAAAAAATAGTAAGAAGGTAGAAAAAAAAAAAAAAAAAAAAAAAGAAAAAAAGAAAAAAAAAAAAAAAAAAGAAGAAGAAAGAAAGAAAAAAATATAAAGAGTAAAGAGATTGGAGGAAAGGTAGAAGAAAAGGTGGAAGAGATGGATATTGGGAAGGTAATAGAAGGATAAGGTGAGAAGGAAGGAAAAAAGAATGAGAGAGAGAAGTTATTATAAAAAGAAAGTTAAGTGAAGTAGTAATAGGAGAAAGAGTAGAGAGAATATAATTTGTATAAGCTGTAGGCTAGAAAGGACAGCACGATGATCGTAGAATAGGTATAGAGGAGAAGGAAATGGATGAAATAAAAGATATATAGGTAGGGTAGGATAAGATCGAGGATCAAAAGATCGGGCGGATACCCGAGGCAACTTAGAGCGCCTCGGTTCTGGTAGCCGCGACGTGCACGTCGTAGTCGCGCACCCTCAGGTTGATCCGCAACGCGCGCAGGATCTGCGGCTCGTCGTCGACGACTAGTACACTGGTACTCGTGTAAGCCACACACAGTCTGTTATCCTAATAAAAAAAAAAAACATAAACAAAAAAAAAGAAAAAAAAAAAAAAAAAAAAAAAAAAAAAAAAAAAAAAAAAAAGAAAAAAGAAATGAGAGAAAAAAAAAAAAAAAAAGAAAGAAAAAGAGAAAAAGAAGGAGACCCCGGTCGTGTTGTCGGTGTCGCCGAGCCGCTGGAACGGCACGAACATCCGGTCCCTGTCGGCCTCAGGTATGCCCGGCCCCCGGTCGACTACGCGCAGCTCCACCCGGTCCCCGAGCACGCTGGCGGTCAGCAGCGGCGGCTTGCCCGCCGGGGAGTAGCGCAACGCGTTCTCCGTCAGGTTCACGATGACGCGTTCGAGTATGGCCGGGTCGACGTTGATCTCGGGCAGGGATTCCGGGATGTCGACGGTGATGCGGCGGGCCGCGGGGTCCAGGTTGTCCAGCGCGCTGGACACGATCTCTTCCAGGCCGGCCGGGCGCGGGAACAGGGACAGCGCGCCGGCCTGCAGCCTGCTCATGTCCAGCAGGTTGTCGACCAGGTGAGTCAGCCGGTCCAGCGACTCGTCCGCCGTGGCGAGCAGCTCGTCGTGGTCTTCGGCCGCCCAGTTCACGTCCGGCGACCGCAGGCTGGTCACGGCCGCCTTCGCGGACGCCAGCGGCGTGCGCAGGTCGTGGCTGACGGCCGCGAGCAGCGCGGTCCGCATCCGGTCGGCGGCCGCGATCGGCTTGGCCGCCTGGGCCTCGGCGGCCAGCCGCTGCTGATCGAGCGCGACGGCCGCGTAGGAGGCAAAGGCGCCGAGCACGCGCCGGTCCGCGGCCGGCAGCGGCCTCCCCTTCAGGGCCAGGGAGAGGGAATCGGCGACCGGCACCTCGACGTCCGCCTCGTCCGGCCGGGTGACGGCGGGTGCACCGCGGCTGGCGACGACCTGCCAGCCGCCGGCCGTGCCCCGGACCCGGCCGGCCAAGGTGTCGGCGGCCTGCTGGCCGCCGGCTGAGGTGCACTCGAGCAGCGTGACAGAATCCATGCCGAACGCTTCCCGGACCCGGTCGAGCAGTGCGGGCAGAGCCTGCTGGCCGCGCAGCACGCTGCCCGCCGTGGTGGTCAGCAGCTCCGATTCCGCGTTGGCCCGCGCTGCCTGCGTGGTGCGCCGGGCTGAGATGTCGACGACCTGGCTGACCAGCAGCGCGACCACGACGAACACGCCGAGCGCGAGGGCGTTGTTCGCCTGCGAGATCGTCCACTGGTGAATGGGCGGGGTGAAGTAGTAGTTGAGCAGCAGCGAGCCGGCGATGGCGGCGAGCACGGCCGGGGCGAACCCGCCAACCAGGGCGACCAGGATCACCGCGACGAGGAACATCAGCACGTCGCTTGTGAGGTTGAGACCGCTCCGCAGGCTGGCCAGGAAGACGGTCAGGGCCGGTGATAGCACGGCGGCCAGCACGTACCCTGCCACCTTCCGGCGCGGCGTGATCGCGCCGCGCGGGCGCGGCAGGCCCCGGCCCCGGCCCATATGCCCATGCGTAACGATGTGCACGTCGATATCGCCCGACCCGCGGATGGTTCGGGACCCGATGCCAGGGCCGGTGAGCAGTGCGGACAGCCACGACCGGCGGCTGGCACCGAGCACGAGCTGGGTCGCGTTCTCCGCGCGAGCGAAGGTGAGCAGGGCTTCCGAGATGTTGTCGCCGACGACCTGGTGATAGGTACCGCCCACCGATTCGACCAGCCGCCGCTGGGTGGCCAGCGTGGCCGGATCGGCGCCGGTCAGGCCGTCGGACTTGGTGACGTGTACGGCCAGCAGATCCCCGCCCGAGGACCGGGCGGCGATCCGGGCGGCCCGCCTGATCAGCGTCTTGCCTTCCGGGCCGCCGGTGAGCGCCACCACTACCCGCTCCCTGGCTTCCCAGGCGCCCTCGATCTTGTGCTCGATGCGGTAGCGCTGCAGGCCCTCGTCCACCTTGTCGGCCAGCCAGAGCAGGGCCAGCTCGCGCAGGGCGGCGAGGTTCCCCGAGCGGAAATAGTTGGTGAGGGCCGCGTCGATCTTCTCCGGCGGGTAGATGTTCCCGTGCGCCATCCGGCGGCGCAGCGCCTCGGGCGTCATGTCGACCATCTCGACCTGGTCGGCCGCGCGGACGATCGCGTCCGGCACCGTTTCCCGCTGCGGCGCGCCAGTGATCTTCTCGACCACGTCGTTGAGGGATTCCAGGTGCTGGATGTTCACGGCGGAGATCACGTCGATCCCGGCGTCGAGCATTTCCTCGACGTCCTGCCAGCGCTTTTCGTTACGAGAGCCGGGGACGTTGGTGTGCGCCAACTCGTCCACCAGGGCGATTTCCGGCCGCCGGGCGAGCACCGCGTCCAGGTCCATCTCTTCGAAGGCCGCGCCGCGGTATTCCAGCCTGGCCCGGGGGATGATTTCCAGGCCGTCGAGCAGCGCGGTGGTCTGCGGGCGCTCGTGCGCCTCGGCGAACCCCACGACGACGTCTGCGCCGCGCTCGGCGCGGCGGTGCCCTTCGCCGAGCATGGCGTAGGTCTTGCCCACCCCGGCCGCGGATCCCAGGTAGATCCGCAGATGACCGCGCCCGGCACGGGAGCCAGCGGCGCCGGAACCCGCGGCACGGCGACCGTCAGCGGGTCCCGCCGGGCCTGCCTGATTCGCCCCGCCGCCGGCGCCTAGCCGGCCGTTACCTTCAGCCATCTACGGCCCGTGTCCTTCGTTGCCTGCCTCGCCGGCTCCTGCTCGCCGCTGACCTCCATTGTGAAGCACGCTCCCAAGGCCGGACATTCCGCCTGCCAGCCGGTCGGACGCGGCCTAACGAGATCCATGCGCTGCGCATACGCGATCCATGCGCCGCGCGGCTAGCGCTTCAGTGCCGCCTGGCCCGCGAAGAATGCGCTGGACGGGCGCTGCCACAGGAACACCACCGCGGCGCCGCCGATCAGCCAGCCGATCAGGGTCAGCACCTTCGCCGGACCGAGGCCCGCCTGCGAGCTGGCAAGCACGCCGAGGATGCCGATCGTGTGGATGGCGAACAGCACCGTGCCGGCCACCCTGGCGCCGTTCTTCCCCCTCCGGCAGGCCCTCGCGATCCCGAGCCAGAGCGCGATGTCGACCGCGCACGTGAACACGGCCAGGGTCACCGCCCCGGCCAGGCGGTGGTCGGCCGCGGCGGTGATGACGGGATGGTTCTTGACGATGCTGGCCGAGATCACGATGAAGCCGATCGCCCACACCAGTGCGTAGGCCGCCCCGGCGTACATCAGCCGGACCGCGGTGGCCATGCTGGCCGGCAGCGGGGTGATCGGCCCTCGTGATCCCATCAGGTACGGCGCTGGATAACCGGCCGGCCCGCCGTTCGGCGGATACCCGGCGCCGCGCGGCGGGCCGAGGCTAGCAGGCCCGCCGTCAGCCGGCAGGTAGCCGCGCGGCGGGGCGTATGACGGCTGTGACTCCCGACCGCCGCCGTATCCCTGAGGCTGGGGATAGGGGTCCGACGGCGTGGTCGGCGGATGCACGGCCGTAGCCCAGGAAAAACCCCCGGCGTCGGCCGGCTTGCTGCCGCCTCGCGTTTCCTGCTCGAGCCTGGCCTGATAGGCGCCGATCAGGCCGGCCACCGACGACGGCCAGAACGCCACCGCGGACGGCCCGGTCGCGTCCGTGCCGCTGGAGATCGCGCCGGAGAGCGCCCGTAGCGTGGGCCGGGCGGCCGGGTCCTTGGCCAGGCAGGCGGCGATCATCTCCCGCAGCCGCGGTGGTATCCCGGCCAGGACGGGCTCGGAGTGCACCACCCGGTACAAGATGGCGGCCGCCGTGCCGGTGCCGAACGGACCCGCGCCCGCCGCCGCGTAGGCGATCACGCACCCGAGCGCGAACACGTCGCTCGCGGGGTCGGCGCCCCGCCCCTCGGCCTGCTCGGGTGACATGAATCCTGGCGTGCCGAACACCACTCCGGCCGCCGTCAGCGCGGTTCCGTCGGCGGCGCGGGAGATGCCGAAGTCGATCACCCGTGGCCCGTCGGTGGCCAGCAGCACGTTGGCGGGCTTGAGGTCGCGGTGCACCACCCCGCAGGCATGTATCGCCTGCAGGGCCTCGACCAGCCCGCCAAGCAGCGGCCACAGCGCCTGCTCGGGCAAAGGCCCGTTTTCCCCCACGACCTGATCCAAAGGGGGCCCTGGCACGAACGCCGTGGCCAGCCAGGGCGGGCGCTCGTTCAGTCCGCTGGCGACGACCGGCGCGGTGTAGATACCGCTGACGGCCCGGGCCGCGGCGACCTCCTGGCCGAACCGGCGCAGGAACTCCGTGTCGCTGGCCAGGTCCGGATGGACGACCTTGACGGCCACCGCCCGGCCGGCCGGGGAGAGCCCGAGGTAGACCCGGCCCATGCCGCCCGCGCCGAGCCGCGCGCGCAACCGGTATTCGCCGATCACGCGCGGATCGTCCGCGGCCAGTGCCTTCATGTGAGCTTCCCCCTGGGTAGTCGCGCGCTTCACATTTTGCGGCATACCCGGCTAACCGCGTACCGCCGATGAGGGGAATGTTGCTAACCGTTGAAGAAACCTGTGCAAATTGGTGACACGCATGTCACGGTTGGTAGCGATAGCCCATGCCCGGTTCGGTACGCAGATGGCGCGGGCGCGCCGGGTTGTCTTCCAGCTTGCGGCGCAGCCGAGCCATGTGAAAGCGGAGATAGTTCGTGCGCTGCTGGAAGCCAGGCCCCCAGACTCCGGTCAGGATCTGCGCCGACCCGACGAGCTG
>CAWCUJ010000035.1:0-89721 GCA_963798675.1 uncultured Actinomycetes bacterium
TGCCCGCGACTTCTTCACCGTCGACACGATCTTCCTCAAGCGCCGAAGATTCCAGGTCAGCAGGCTGAGCGCCATCGTTCCGGCCACGCTGCCCGGTAGCGTCAGGGTGTGTCAGGCCGTGCCGGTAGTAGCCAAGCCGATCAACCTGACATGTCGTGCGAACCTGGTGAAGTCATCGAGATTGATCGTGATGACTGCATCGATGCCATGCACCAGCATGGTGGCCACGACATTCGCGTCATGAACCTGGACCAGGTCGGCGATCTGGATCCGGAGCGTGTCCATGGTGTCTTTCTCCATCACCCGCGCCGGGCCGGAGACGGCTACTGCTCGCCAGCCTCGCGGCGGGCAAGCGGCGATGACCGCGCGGCACGACGACAGGTAACTATCAGTGTAAACTTCAATACGTTAAGTAGTAATGATGAGGGGGTACGGCGCCGCGTGTCGAGGATCCTGGTGGTCGATGACGAACCGGACCAGCGTTTCCTGCTCCGGAGGATCCTCCAGCGGGCCGGGCACGAAGTGAGCGAAGCCAACGATGGAGCCGCTGCGCTGCGGGCCGTGCGGGAGTCGGCACCGGACCTGGTGGTGACCGACGTGATGATGCCGGTCATGGATGGCGTGGAGCTCATCCGCTGCCTGCGGGGTGACCCGGCGACGGCGCACATCCCGATTCTGGCCGCGAGCGGGGACATCCATCTTGCCGGTGCCGCGGACGCGGTCCTGGCTAAGCCGTATGACTGGCGCCACCTCCTCACGTTGGTGGAGGCCTTGCTGAAAGAAGGACGTGGTCAGAGTTGAAGCGGACGACTACCGGAGTCGCCGGGCTGGACCTGGTGCTCAACGACGGCCTGGAGCCGGGGGCGGTGGTGGTCGTGGCCGGCGCACCGGGCACCGGCAAGACGATCCTGGCCCAGCAGATGTGCTTCGCCAACGGCACGGCCGAGCGCAAGTGCGTGTACTACACCACGGTGTCCGAGCCGCACACCAAGCTGGTCAGGCACCTGGAGCAGTTCACCTTCTTCGACCCGCAGGCCCTGGGCGCTCGAATCGAGCACATCCACCTGGGCGACTTCCTGCGGCCTGCACACCAGGACGGGCTGGAGCCCCTGGTGTCGGAGATCGTCAGGAAGACGCTGGAGGAGGAGCCCTCCCTGGTGGTGGTCGACAGCGCGAAGATGCTGCGCGATTTCGCCGATGAACGCGAGTTGCGTGGCGCGCTGTACGACTTGACCGGCCGCATTGCGCAAACAGGCACGGTGCTGCTGCTTGTCGGCGAGTACACGCCGGAGGAACTGCGAGGCGGCATCGAGTTCTCCCTGGCTGACGGCATCGTCCAGCTCGAGTATGAGGCCCGCGAGCCGATCGACCGGCGGTGGCTGCGGATAGCGAAGATGCGCGGCGGAAGCTACCGGTCGGGCAAGCACACGTTCCGGATCGGTCCCGGCGGCGTCGAGGTGTTCCCGCGCATAGAGACCCTGATCCCGCATACCGTTAAGGCGGCGTCCGAGCAGGTCCCTAGCGGGATCCCCGGCCTCGATGAGCTGATGAGCGGCGGAGCGAAGCAGGGTGACGCCACCCTGGTCACCGGACCCTCGGGCGTCGGCAAGACGATCTTCGGGCTGCGCTGGCTCACCCAGGGAATGGAACGGGGGAACCGCTGCCTGTACGTCACGTTCCAGGACACCGCTGATCAGCTCGCCGGCGCGGCCGCCGCGTTCGGCTGGGACCTCGTATCAGCCGACACCGTTGAGAAGCTCTCGATCTTCTACGTCCCGATGGGCGATCTGGACCTCGACGTCCTGGCCACCGCCGTGCGCTCCGAACTCCGTGCACATGAGCCCAAACGGATCGTCATCGACAGCCTGTCCGAATTGGCCTTCGCCGCCCGTGAAGCGGAGCGTTTCCCTGCCTACATGCGCAGCCTTGTCGGGCTCGTCCGGGCGGCAGGCAGTTCCCTGCTGATCACGAGCGAGACCGCCGTCCACGGGCTGGCCGCCAACGCGATGGACGGGCTCCTGTTCTTGTTCGACAACGTCATCGACCTGCGCTACATCGAAGAGGGCTCCCGGATAGGCCGGGCCGTGCACGTCGCCAAGATGCGCAATAGCTGGCACGAGATGACGCTGAACAGCGTCACCATCACCGATCGCGGCCTCGTAGTCGGAAACGAACTCGAAAGCGTGACCGGGCGCCTCGGCTGGAGCGCACTACGAACTGATGGTCCGCTGGAACCCATCCGGCCCGTCGCCAAGAGCTCGGCCGGACCTTCCTGATCCCTAGCTCCCCAGCGGGCATATCCGGTGAGCCGAGGCCGGGGTACGAGGTTCCGGATCGTTGACGGGGAGGGCCTGGCCGGGGGCATCCTCGATGAACGGGAAGCGCCTATCCATCACGGCGTGTCTTTCGCGCCGAGGGTGAAGTAGTGAAGTAGAAGGTGGCGCCGCCGTCGACAGCGCCCTGGGCCCAGGTGCGCCCGCCGTGGCGTTCGATGATCCGCTGGACGCTGACCAGGCCGATGCCGGTGCCGGTGCCGGTGCCGGGAAATTCGCCGGCGGCGTGGAGTCGTTGGAACGGCTGGAACAGCTTGTCTACATAGGCGGGGTCGAAGCCGACCCCGTTGTCGCGCACATAGCAGCAGACCGTGGCCTCATCGTCATCGTCGGTGGTGGTGGCGAACTCGATGGTGGCGTCGTCGCGCCTGGCGGTGAACTTCCAGGCGTTCTCGATCAGGTGCTCAAGCACGGCGCGGATGAGAATACGATCCGCGGTCACCCAGAACGCCGTCCTGGATGGCGAAGCTGACCCGGCGGCCAGGATCACGGGATCGCAAGCCGTCGGCGATCGCGACGACCTCCGCGCTGAGATCGACCGGTACGAGGTTCAGGTCGGCGCGCGACACCTGTGACAGGCGCAGCAGATCGTCGATGACCGCGCCCATCCGCTCGCTCGCCGCCTGGACGCGTCCGGCGTAGCCGCGGCCGGTTTCGCCGAGAACCTCGCCGTACTCCTCTAGCAGCGCCTCGCTGAACCCATTCAGGCCTCGCAGCGGAGTCCGCAGGTCATGGGCGACCGAGTAGGTGAACGCCTGCAGGTTCTTGTTCGACCGCTCAAGTTCGGCCGTGCGCTGCTTGACGCGGGCCTCGAGCTCGGCGGTGAGCACGTGGACCTCGGCTTCGGCTTCGCGCTGCGCGGTGAGATCGGTGAGGACCAGGCACCGCAGGAACATCCCGTCGAGATCGAAGCCGCTGACCGCCAGCAGGACAGGAATGGTCGTGCCACCAGATCCGGTCAGGTCCACTTCGCCGCGTGCGCTGTCGCCTGCGCCGACATCGATCAGCCGAGCGAACGCGGGACGGTGGGCTGCCGGGATCAGGTCAAACACCGGGGTCCCGATAAGCTCCGTGGCGTTCCGGCCGGTCATCGAGCCGAGCCGTGGGTTTGCGTCGAGGATCACCCCACCGGTGGAGACGGTGGCGGCACCTTCGTTCATCGCCTCGACGATGAGCCGGTAGGAGCGGTCGGCGGTCGCGAGGGCGTAGACCTGCTCCTGTCCGGGCGGGCCGATTATCAGCGAGTCGACGCCACCGGTCCTGATCGCCTCGATCGTCTGCTGCAACTCGCGCAGCTGGGCCCGCACTTCGGCCAGCTCGGCGCTCTCTTCCCCGTGGTCTTCCGCGGGCGGTCCGGTGGCGGGGCGGCCTGGGCCCGCGGCCCTGCGCGCCGACGATCTGGCCACGTCCTTACCGGGTCCTTACTCGTCTGAGTCGGGGTCTTCGCCGGTCATCCCGGCGGGGCCGGTGTCAAGCCCGAGCCGCGTCCAGAAAGAGTCGGACAGGTCGCCGACAATCCGGCGCGGCGGGCCGGGGAAGCGCTTGATCAGTGTCGGCACGGCCACAACCTGGTCGCGCGCGGCGCGTGCGGACTGCTGGCGCACATCGATGACCTCCAGATCGACGTGGACCCTGTGGCTCCCGAGCTCTTCGTCGCAGACACGGCGCACGGTCTCGATGGCATGGATGGAGCTCGTGGACGCGCCATCGACATAGAGGGTCAGGGCCCACCGATCACCAGCGGTGCTACCGGTCCTCACGCTGGCTCCGTGACTGTCGAAGCTCCAGTCCGACGAGGAGGCGTTCGCTATCTGAAAGGTCGCCGACGAGCTTACGGATCGGCCCAGGGAGCCTTCTGACCACCGTGGGCACGGCCAGGATCTGGTCATCGGCGGCTCGGCGCGGGTTCTCGAGCAGGTCCACGATCTCGATCGTGTAGCGGCCTGCCAGGTGCTCCTCGCAGGCACGCTGCAGATTATCGATCGCCCGCAGGCACTTGGGCGACCGGTCGGTCACGTACAAGCACAGATCCCACTGCTCACCGCCGCCGGCACCGGCCCCGTTGTTCGTGCTGCTCGGCTCGCTCATAGCGGTTCTCCGTTGTGCGGCACGGCGTCCGCCCAGCGCCGCGCCGCCATCGTTGACCGGTCCGCCTCGGTATCGGCAACCTGATGGCCCTCGCGAAGGTCGATCCGGTCGATCTCCGTCCGCTCGGCGTCGAGCTGGTCCTGCACTGCCACCAGGTGGGCCTCGCGCTCGATGACGCTGCGGTGCAGCTTACGTCGGCGGCGGGCCAGCTCCTCGGCGATCCGCAGCTCCTCGTCGCGCTCGGCGGCCTGCTGGGTCACGCGGGCGGAGCCTGCCAGCACTCCCGCCGCACCGACGTACACATCGACCAGTTCGACCCCGTGATCGGTAAGCACGAACTCCCGCACCTGATTCGAATGGGCCGTGCCCCGCGACTTCAGCACGAACAGCAGTCGGTTGCGTTCGCCGTTGGTCTCGGTGTTGCGCAGCTGCAGCCAGGTGTCCACCATCGCCAACACGGTCACCGTGCTCACATCCTCGCCCTGACCAAGCGCCGTGACCATGCTCGTGATCCCCCGGCTCTTGAGCAGGTCGATCTGGCGGGCCACGATGGAGGTCACCTCGGTGGTCAGGGTCCCGTTGGACAGGCTCGCGATCCCGTCGAGCACCGCCACCGACGGCGCCTCCTCCTCGATCAGCCGGGCGAGGATCGCCAGATGGGTCTCCAGCCCGAACGCGGACGGACGTGCCGCCCAGATGCGCAGCAAGCCCGCCTCGACCCACGGCCGCAGGTCGAGCCCGAGCGAGCGCATATTGCGCAGCACCTGTTCCGGCGACTCCTCGAGCAAGACCATCAGCGCCTGCTCACCGCGTTCGCAGGCCGAGTTCACCACGTGCGCGCCGAGCGAGGTCTTGCCCGTACCCGCGGTCCCGCTCACCATGAGGGTAGACCCGCGGAACATGCCGCCGCCCAGCATGTGGTCGAGGCGGGCGATGCCCGTCGAGATCCGCTCCTCGGAGGCCCCGTAGTCGAGTGCGACTGACGTGATCGGCAGCACGGTGAAGCCACGCGCGGAGATCAGGAAGGGGTACTCGTTGGTGCCGTGCGCCGACCCGCGGTACTTGACCACGCGGAGGCGCCGGGTGGAGATCTCCGCGCTGACCCGGTGGTCGAGCACGATCACGCAGTCGGTGACGTATTCCTCGATCCCGTGCCTGGTGAGACTGCTGTCGCCGCGCTCCCCGGTCAGGATGACGGTGACGTCCCGGTCCTCGAGCCAGCGCACCAGCCGGCTGAGCTCCGACCGCACGATCTTGTCGTCGCCGAACGCGCCGAACAGCACCTCGATGGTGTCGAGCACGACGCGCTTGGCGCCCACCCGCTTGATCGCGTCGTCGAGGATCGCGAAGATCGGATCGAAGTCGAATTCTCCCGCCGCGACGATCTCGGACGGATCCACCCGGAACGCGAGCACCGCGAGCAGGCCAGTGCGCTCAAGCTCGTCGAGATCGAATCCGAGCGATCGCACGTTGAGGGCAACCTTGGCCGCGGACTCCTCGAAGGTCATAAGCACGCCGGGCTCACCATACTGGCGTGCGCCGGCGACGAGGAAGTTCAGCCCGAGCAGCGTCTTGCCCGCTCCCGCGCCGCCCGCCACCAGCGTCACCCGGTCCCGGGGCAGGCCGCCCGCGGTGATATCGTCCAGACCTGGAATCCCGGTGGGCGCCTTGTCCAGACCTGGACCCACCGCACCGTCCGTCAAGCTCGCCAGCACCGTGTTATCCATGCGCTTATCCTCCCCCGAGCAAAGCTTTTGCGCCCTGTCCGAAAAGTATTAAAAGTCCCCCGGTAACTACGCAACGAATCGCCGTGCCGGATCCCGGTGAAATGCAGGAGAATTATACGCAGAAATTAATACGAACTGGTCTAAAGCGGAGCAACCAGGCGTCCCTGATATCATTTCCCTTAGCTCATTATACGTCTAGTTTGACGAAACGCCACGGGGCATTGTGCCCCGAAGATAGCCTTTCCTGTGTGGGCAGAATCTCTTGCCCGCCGGGCGTTCCGCCGGTGCCGCTCGCAGCGGGCTGAGGGGAGGCACCACTGCTCGTTCGGGATAAAAAAGACTTTTGGCTGGCCTACCGGAACCGCATCAGGGCCGCGGTCGCTGATGATGGCCGGTAGCTGGTGTTTCCGGGGTAGCTGGCCCGGATGAGGCCGTTGTCCTGTCCGGCCGGGCGGGTCTGGGGGCCGGTGAGCACGCAGATGGCCACGCCGCGGGTGCTGGTGTGCGGGGTGCACAGGTGGGTGGGCCCGATGCTGAACGATACGGGCTGGCCGCTGAGCGGGCGGCCGGACGCGGTCAGTGTCGCGGTGAGGATGAATCCCGGTCGCGGGCTGAGGCCGATGCGCACGGTCAGCGCGGTCGGGGCCCGGGTGACGGTCTGGGTGAGCGTGCCGGCGGATGTGGCGTAGCTGGCGTCGCCGGGGTAGACGGCGGTGATCGTGTCGTGGTCGGCCGGCAGGGTTCTGGTGGTGCAGGTGGCATGGTAGGTGCCGCCGCTGACCTGGGTCAGGGACACGGCGTGGCACAGCGCCGTGGAGGCGTTGCTGAACGTTATGGTGCCGCCGTCGGCCGGGCCGACCGTCGCGGTGAAGGTGACATCCTGGCCGAAGGTGCTCGGGTTCCGTGATGAGGTCACCGTGGTGACGGGAGTTGGCCGGATCACGCTGATCACCGACACGGTGCCATTGCCGTAGTTGGGCACGTAGGCGGTGTGGAGCGTGGGGTCCACCGCCACCCCGGACGGATCAGAGCCTACGAGGACGGTGGCGGTCACGGTGCCCGTCGCCTCGTCGATCACCGACACGGTGCCAGCGAGGTTGGTGACGTAGGCGGTATGGAACGTGGGGTCCACCGCCACCGCGGACGGGTTGGCGCCGACGGTGATGGTGGCGGTCACGGTGGCGGTCGCCTCGTCGATCACCGACACGGTGCCGCCGTAGTTGGCCACGTACGCGGTGTGGAGCGAGGGGTCCACCGCCACCCCGTCGGGGCCGGAGCCCACGGTGATGGTCGAGGTCACGGTGCCGGTCGCCTCGTCGATCACCGATACCGTGCCATTGCCCCCGTTGGCCACGTAGGCGGTGTGGGATGTGGGGTCCACCGCCACCCCGTCGGGGCCGGAGCCCACGGTGATGGTGGAGGTCACGGTGCCGGTCGTCCCGTCGATCACCGATACGGTGCCATTGCCCCCGTTGGCCACGTAGGCGGTGTGGGACGTGGGGTCCACCGCCACCCCGTCGGGGCCGGAGCCCACGGTGATGGTCGAGGTCACGGCGCCGGTCGTCCCGTCGATCACCGATACGGTGCCATTGCCCCCGTTGGTCACGTAGGCGATGTGAGTAGTCGGGTCCACCGCCACCGTGAGCGGGCCACCGCCCACTCCGACAGTGGCGGTCACCGTGCTGGTCGCCTCGTCGATCACCGACACCGTGTCATCGTCGACGTTGGTCACGTAGGCGGTCTGGGTAGTGGGGTCCACCGCCACCCCGTCCGGGCCACCGCCCACTGCGATGGTGGCGGTCACCGTGTAGCCGCTCGCCGCCGAGGCGGGCAGCGCGGCCGCGCACAGCGCCAGTGGCAGCGCGGCGGCAGCGGCCGCCGCCGCCGGGCGCCAGCGGGGTGAGGCGCCGCCGCGATAACGGGCGACGACGTGACGGTCCCCCCGTGCGCGCATAACCTGTCCCCTCAGGATCGGGGTTCTGTCTCTATTGCCTCACCGCGGGCGGCGGTGAGCAGTTGGCGGACGCGGCTCATCGCCTGTTCGGCCGCGGCTAGCTGGCCCAGGCTAGCCAGGCGCTGGGCCTGCAGCAACTGGTCTTCGAGATTGGCTAGCCGCGCCCGTTGCTCGACCTCGGCCAGCGCGCGCATGACAGCCGAGGCCAGGCGGGCGGGCCGGTCCTTCAGGACGTAATCGGTGGCCCCCTGCTTGATGAGCTCGACCGCTGCTTCGTCTCCGAGCACACCGGACCAGATGATGAACGGTATGTCCGGGTAGTGTTCCTGAGCGATCTTGAGAGCCTCCTCGCCGGAGAAGCCGGGCAGGTGGTAATCGGACAGGATTATGTCTGGCCGGAAGGCGGCCATCTGCTCGACAAACGACGCCTTGGTGTCAACGACGACGGCGACGAGGCGAAGGCCCGCGCTGGCCAGGAGGCGCTGGGCCAGTTCGGCGTCCCAGGCTTCGTCCTCCAGGATCAGGATGCGTGCGCTGCGTCCCGCTGAGTCCGCCTCGCCTGCGGTCTCGGCGTTCGTCTGCCTTGGAATGGCGATTGCCTCTGGCTGGCCCGCCTCCGGCTCGTTGCGCTGATGCTCTTCGCTCATGGATGTCCCACCTCAATCCGATTTCGGCCCGAGGCTGGGTACGGGCTCATTCAAGAGCAGCCAGAACACGCCGAGGGCGCGGACCGCCTCGGCGAAGTCGGAGAAGTTCACCGGCTTGCGCACATACGCATTGGCGCCGTTGCGGTAGCTGTCCAGGATGTCCTCTTCCAGTTTGGAGCTGGTCAGGACGACCACCGGGATCAGCCGCGTCCGCTCGTCGGCCCGCATCCTGCGCAAAACCTCCAGCCCGCCGACCTTCGGGAGATTCAAGTCGAGCAGAACGAGAGCCGGACACGGCCTGCCGTCGCCGTCGCCGGGGAGGAGGTACGCCAGGGCCTCGGCACCGTCTCGCAGCACGACGACCTCGTTGCTGACGTTGTTTTTCTTGAAGGCCCGCAGCGTCAGCGCCTCGTCGTCGGGATTGTCCTCTACCAGCACGATAGTTTGACTTGTCATGCGCTTTCCTTCCCGTCCAGGGTGAAGTAGAAAGTCGCGCCCGCTCCGACGGCGCCCTCGGCCCAGACGTGGCCGCCGTGGCGTTCCACGATCTGCCGCACGCTGGCCAGGCCGGTGCCGGCGCCGGGGAAGTCGCGGGCCGCATGCAGCCGCTGGAACGGCTGGAACAGCGTGCCCGCATGGGCGGAATCGAAGCCGACGCCGTTGTCGTGCACGTAACAGCACACGGCGGCGTCCCCGCTCGGTGCCGTGCCGAACTCGATCGACGCCTCGTCCCGGCCGGAGGTGAACTTCCAGGCGTTGTCCAGCAGATTTTCCAGGACCGTACGGATAAGCCGGCGGTCCGCCAGGGCCTGGACTGGTTTTTCGATAGCGAAACAGACGTGCCGACGCGGTTCCCGGCGCTGGAACTCCTCGGCGATCCGGGCCGCCTCCCCGCCGAGATCAACTGGCTGCAAGTGCAACTCGGCCCGCGAGAGGCGCGAAAGCTGCAACAGGTAATCGATCAGCTGCGTCATCTGCTCACTGGCGGCGACGATCCGCTCGGCGTAACCGCGGCCTTCCTCGCCGAGAACCCCCCCGTAGTCTTCCAGCAGGGCCCCGCTGTAACCGCCGAGCGCCCTCAGCGGGGCACGCAGGTCATGGGAAACCGAATAGATGAAACTCTCCAGGCTCTGACTAGAACGTTCGAGGTCCTTCATCCGAAGCTGGGCGGTTACGTCTCGGATGGCGGCGGCGACGAGGATGCCTGCACCGGTGTCGATCGCGGACAAGGAGATCTCGGCCGGGAAGGTGCTGGCATCGCGGCGACGCCCGGAGAGCGACAGGCCCGTACCCATTGGCCGGTGCCGTGGGTCAGCGACGTACCCGGCCCGGTGTCCGGGGTGCACGGCGCGGGCGGCATCTGGGACCAGGATCTCGACCGGCTGGCCGATAAGCTCCTCGCGCTGGTAGCCGAACAGCCGCTCCGCTTGGGCGTTGACCAGGACGATCCGGCCGTCGGCGGCTATGCACACCATCGCGTCAGGCGCCTCTTCCAGGAGCACGACGAACATGGCATCGGAGAGCGGGGCCCGTGGTGTCACAATCTGTATTGTAGCAGTGACTTAAGGTAATAACAGGGTGTCATGGTGTCTCCTTCGCGTCCAGGGTGAAGTAGAAGGTGGCGCCGCGGCCGACGGCGCCTTCGGCCCAGACGCGTCCGCCGTGGCGTTCGATGATCCGCCGGACGCTGGCCAGGCCGATGCCGGTGCCAGGGAACTCGGTAACCAAATGGAGCCGCTGGAACGGCTGGAACAGCTTGCCCGCAAAGGCAGGATCGAAGCCGGCCCCGTTGTCGCGCACATAGCAGCAGACTCCGGCGTCCTCGGCAGCGGTAGCGCCGAACTCGATGGTGGCGCCGTCGCGCTTGCCGGTATATTTCCACGCGTTTTCGACCAGGTTCTGCAACACGGTGCGGATGAGAGTGCGATCCGCGTTTACCCAGAACGCCGTCTTGGATGGCGAAGCGGATCCGGCGGCCGGGCTCGCCGGCCTGCAGCTCACCGGCGATGGCGGCGACCTCCGTGCTGAGATCGACCGGTCCGAGGCTCATTTCCGAACGCGATACCTGTGCCAGGAGCAGCAGGTCATCGATGAGTGCGCTCATCCGATCGGTGGCCGCCTGGATCCTCTCCGTGTACCAGCGGCCGGTTTCGTCGAGACGGTCGCCATAGTCCTCCGTCAGCGCTTCGCTGTACCCGCTCAACGCCCGCAGCGGGGAACGCAGATCATGGGCGACCGAGTAGGTAAACGCCTCCAGGTTCTTGTTCGCCACCACCAGCTCAGCCGTACGCTGCTCGACGCGGGCCTCGAGCTCCGCGTTGAGCAGCTGGATCTCGGCCTGGGCGTCGCTGAGGTCCTCGAGGATGTTCAGGCTCGCCTTGACCGCTGCTTCGGCCCTGATCCGGTCGGTGGTCGCGTCCTCAAGGATGTTGAGGATGGCAAGCTGCGTGTCCTTGAGCCGTTGCCCCTCCTCGACGAAGTCATCGTGGGTGCTGAGGGTGGCTCGGGCCTGATCCGCTGAATCCAGTTCATAACCGGGCACCGTTCCCGTCGGTTTGACAGCGCCCATCCGTCATTTACCTCCGGCTGCGGCTCGCAGGTCTTCGATCTCCTTCTTGAGCTCGATCATGCGCAGCTCACGTCCGACGGTGAGCTTCTGGAAGCGCTCGAGCTCGGCGAGCCTGTCGAGTTCCCGTGCTCGCTGCTTCGCTACTTCACTCTCAGCCCGCTTCTGGGCGGTGACGTCGCGGGCGGCGGCGAACACACCCTGCACGTGGCCGCCCGCGTCCTTGTACACCGAGGCGTTGTAGAGCACGTCGGTCAGGTCGCCGCCGGTGTGCCGGATGGTCAGCGGGTAGTCGGTGACGAAGCCCTGCGCGAAAACCTCGCGGTAACCCTGGCGGGCCCGGTCCGGCTCGGTGAAGTAGTCCGAGAAGTCAGTGCCGACCAGCTGCGCCCGCTCCACCCCGGTCACCCGGATCGCCGCCTCGTTCACGTCGGTGATCTTGCCCTCCGGGCTGATCGTCACCAGCGGGTCCAGGCTGGCCTCGATCAGGCTGCGGGAGTACATAGCAGTCGAACGGAGTTTCTCCTCGGTTAGCTCCTTCTCCGAGATGTCGTGGCTCATCAACAGGAAGCCGACCGGGTGCCCTAGGGTGTCGTCGCGCCGCGTCACGACAACGCTGGCGGTGAATCGGGAGCCATCCTTCCTGACTCGCTCGAACGTACCCTCGGCCAGACCATCCTGATATGCGGTAGTCCGCAGCCGGTTGACGGCACCAGACTCCACGTCTTGCGGTGTATGGAGGATCTTCGAGTCCTCGCCGATGACCTCTTGCGCGGCATAGCCGTAGTTGCGGGACGCTCCCTTGTTCCAGGAAAGAATATGGTGGTCGAGGTCCATCCCGATGATCGAGTACTTCGTGGAGCTCTGCAGGATGTTGTCCAGGAACGCCTTAGTTTCCGAGAACTCTCGCATTTGTCGTCCCGAATCGACGCCGCCGCGGGCGGCGGCGAGCACGCCGAGCACATTGCTGGCCGCGTCCTTGTACACCGGGGCGCTATAGAGCACCTCGATCGGGTAGCCGCTCGCCTGCCTGATGGTCAGCGGGTAGTCGGCGACGAAGCCCTGCGTGAATACCTGGCGGTAACCCTCGCGGGCCCGGTCCGGCTCGGTGAAGTAGTCCGAGAAGTCCGTGCCGACCAGCTGCGCCCGCTCCACCCCGGTCACCCGGATCGCCGCCTCGTTCACGTCGGTGATCTTGCCCTCCGGGCTGATCGTCACCAGCGGGTCCGGGCTGGCCTCGATCAGGCTGCGGGAGTACTGCGACGCGACGTCAGCCTGCGCCCGACGGCGATCGGATTCGGTGATGACGTGTGCGATCGATGACGCGCCCACGATTCCGCCCGTCGCATTATGAACGGGCGAAACGGTGAGCGAGATCGCAATGGTCGCGCCATCCTTCCTGCGTCGCGTGGTCTCGTAGTGACCGACCCGCTCACCGATGCGGATCCGGTGAAGGATCTCGGCCATCTCGTCAGGACGGTCCGGCGGTATCAGGAGCGAGACGGAACGCCCGATTATCTCCGCTGCCTGGTAGCCGTAGATCCGCTCCGCCGCCTGGTTCCATGACGTGATGACGCCGTCCAGCGTCTTGCTGAGGATGGCGTCGTCCGATGAGTCGACGATAGAGGCCAGGAGCTTAGACCCGCCGGTGCGATGGCCGGGGCGCCCGGGACGGGCGGCCACGGACCTTCCTGGTGAATCGTCCGCGTGCACCGTCATGAGAACCTCCTGCCGCGAGCCAGCACCAATCAAGCCGGTTGGCACCGTGTTGTTCACGTGCCCGCCCCCGAGGCGGTGGTTACGGATCAGCTTCCGTAGGGTTACACTAACTCGGCTGCGGCAATCCCGGAAGTGCTAAGAGTCCCTATAGTAATTAGGTTATCATCTGCTACGGAAAATCATGCCGGCACCAAACCGGGGTACGAGCAAACAATTTTCACAAATTGACACTAAAGCGGCCGAACGCGGCAACCGGCACGACCTGAGAACACTTAACTGTCCCGTTCTCGTGATAAATCCGATGATTCCGACCGCAGGTATATCGTAAGCATTCGGGGCTGTCTCAGTGGACGGGGGATGTTGCCACCGCGAGGACGATGATCACGATTGCGACAAGGACGACGGTGATCACCACATTTTGCCTGACCTGGCGCAGGCTGATCCTTGCCTGCCGCTCGGCCTCCACTGCCGTGCCTGCCGATGCCATGGCCGACTGCGCTGCATGTACTGCGGCCTCGGCGGCGGCTCCGGCCCCCGCCTGCAGTTCTTCATACGCCCGGTGAGCGACAGCGATATCTGCCTCCACCTTGGCCGCCGCGGCCTCAATCCGGTCCAGCGCGGCGACGCTGATGGCCGCTGCGCGCCAGGCCTCCGAATCGGCAGGGAGATGGCTGGCGGCGGAGATCGCGTCCCAGGGCATCGCCTCCGGTTCCGGCGCCGCGGCGGCGATCTCGATGTTTCCAGCCGCTGCGGTGGCCTCGGCGTCGGTCGCAGCAGCGCCCGCTCGTACGGCTTCCCTTTGTGCCGTGGCCTTCGATGCGTCCTGCAGGAAGGTGATTACAGCCTCCCTCGCCAGCACGCCCACATCAGGAGGGCCGTGCGGAGCGGCCCCGGACCGCGGCCGCCGACCACGACCGAGATGGCGCTGGCCGCCGCCCGGTGACCCGGCACTGGGCTGGCCGCTCACGCCGGTCTGGGTGTTTCTCGTCGCAGCATGACATCTCCTTGAGGCGAGTCATTTCATGCAGTTCTTAGTCACTATACGTGATTGAGATGCCACGGAACGGAGTTAAACGGCCCCTATTTTCACAGCAATTCGACCCAGGCCATTCGACCCAGGCCAGCCCGGGCCATTCGGCCCACCCCGCAGTCGCCCCACGAGATTGAGGTAGGGCGTGCCGAACGTGGTCACACCGATAGCGTTCAGTCGTCGTGGTCCGAAGGGTGCCGGACGGCGAAGGCAGCGGCCTCCGTGCGGCGGTGCATGCCAAGCTTGGCTAGCAGCGAGGACACATAGTTTTTCGCGGTCTTTTCCGCGAGGAACATGCGCTCCGCGATCTGGCGGTTGGTCAGTCCTTGGCCGATCAGCTCGAGTACCCGCTTCTCCTGCCCGGTTAGCACCGCCACCGGGTCCTCGCTGGCCATGCGGACCCGCGGCCGCGCTATTCCCTGGCGCGACGCGTACGGGTCGAGCATCGACGGGCCGGACGCGTAAGGCCGCACGACGCTCACGAGGTCGTCTCCAGATGTGTGCTTCGATATGTAGTCCGCGGCACCCGCCATGATCGCACCGAGGAGGGCCTGCTGGACTGGGTCAGCCAGGACCGGCCACAGGTCACCGGCGAGGGTCGTGACCAGCTCGACGTGCTCGCCGAGGGTCCGGCGCAGCAACTCCGGCACGTCGGTGACAACATCGTCAAGGTCGAGGACCTGCGGGTGGACCACCTCCGGGCGGACCAAGGCAAGCGGGTGGCGCGTGCGGCTCGCCACCCGTTCGGCGACCAGCGTGATCTGCCCGAGGTCGCGGCGGACTGACGCCAGGCGCTCGGGCGAATCGGGTCCGGATGCGGCGGCGAGTTCCGCCGAGACAAACGATGCGTAGCCGAGGATCACGGCGAGGAGGTTGTTGAAGTCCTCCGCGATCCCGCCCGCGAGCTGGCCGAGGGTTTCCAGGCGCTGAGCCTGCTGCAACTGCGCCCGGCGTCGGCCGTCTGGGAATTCTTGGTCTTCGCGGCGCTCGGTGCCGGATCTGACTTCGGACCGGTCGTGGAATTCGAGGCGCTCGATGCCCGGATCGACCATGTGAAGTCATCCCCAGTTGCTGCTCAGAAGGCGCTGCGGCGCGGCGAGTCGCCGGGCAAGCGCGCCTCAATCATCACTAAGGGTGACGGTATCACACGTTTAGTAGTTACGTGCACTCGCGCTCAGCGGGCGCCGTAACCCCGTACGCTGCCCGACAGCGCCCTCCCCGGGCGGATGTCCGGGGAGGGCGCTGGGACTGGGGCAGGTTAGCTGCCGGTCATGCTGGCGTAGGTGGAGAAGGGGATGGTGCCGTCCCACAGGTGGATGTCGTGGGCCCAGTAGAAGACCTTGAAGTTGCAGGTGCGGGCCTGGCGGATGGCGCTGGCCATCATGCCGGCGGAGGAGGTGTTGACGTAGAAGGAGTCCAGGCTGGCGGGCAGTCCGTAGCCGGGGTTCTCCCCGCCGATCAGCAGGTTGTCGGCGACCGCGATCCGGCTGATCCAGCGGGCGGCGGACCAGGAGTCCATGGCGGTGTCGGTCAGGGGCAGCGAGTCGTCCGGGGCGGCGCAGGAGTCGTTGCCGCCGGACTGGTCGGCGACGGAGGAGATGTAGGCGATGACGTTGGTCTTGGCGGGGAGCTGGGCGTAGTACAGGCTCCAGACCGCGCCGACGCCGGTGGTGCCGTCGTTGGGCAGGTTGGCCTGCTCGGTCCGGGTCAGGCCGTCCGGGCGGGTGCCCGATCCGGGGGTGACGGTCTCGTAGTAGCCGGTGAAGCCGAGCTTGGACAGGGTCTGCATCTGCCAGCCGGTGACGTTGTCCAGGCCGCCGATGTACCAGTTCACCCAGGTGGTGATCTGCGCCTGGGTCAGGCCGGGGGTGCCGGGCTTCCAGGCCGGGTCGGGGTTGCGGGTCATGCCGGCGGCCAGGCCGGAGCCGGTCAGGGCGGCGTGGTCGAAGGCCCAGTAGGTGCCGCCGCCGGGGTAGAGCATCTCGGGGTCGCCGCCGGAGGTGAGCCGGATGGCCCAGAAGTCGGCCATCGGCAGGCTGGCGGCGACCAGGGACAGGTAGGTCGCGGCGGCGGTGCGGACGGCCTGGCTGAAGACGAAGTTGGCTTCGGTGGAGGTGTTGCCGTTCTGGTCGGTGTATCTGCTGTCGGGCAGGCTGAAGACCCAGGCGGGGGGGTTGTGCATGCCCAGGGCGAGGGTGACTTTCTGCCCGGCGGCCCGGAAGGAGGCCAGGTAGGACTTCATGGTGGCCAGGTAGGAGGGGGACACGACGCCCTGGGTGGGTTCGAAGCTGGACCAGTTGAGCTCGAGCATCGCGTTGGTGACGCCGGCCTGGGCCTCGGCGGCGGCGTGGGCGGGCTGGGAGTCCAGGGTGCCCCAGAGCGGGGATGAGGTGGGGGCAGGCGCGGCAAGGGCGTTGAGCGAGAGTACCAGGGCCAGGCCGACCAGAGCCAAGGCCGCGGCGACCGCCACGCTGACCCTGGTCACACGCCGGGTGTGGCGGCGTACCGAACGCTCAAGGAATGCTTTTGGTGTTCTAAATTTCTGGTCGAGCGTCATGGCTTTCCTTTTCGCATTCACTTCGTATTCGTTTCGTGTACGAATCACCACTCTCCGCGTTTTCCGGGGTGCGCACCAGAGGCGTACTCCCTAGGTATGGCACGTAATTGTCCCGTCTTTCGGCCCGGGCCATTCGGCCCGGGCCATTCGGCTATGGGTCTTTTCGGTCCGGGCCTTTCGGCTATGGGCCTTTTCGGTCCGGGCCTTTCGGCCCACGTCATTCGGCCTCAAGGGGTTGTCGTCCGGAGTGACCCAGGACCTGCCCGACAGCGAGATCGAGGCCCGCTTCACCGGGCGGCGCCACCCGTTACCGCGCGCACGACGGCGCCGTACGGGCGCGACCGTGGCGGGCGCCGGGTAATTCGCCGTCCCCGGGGACCAGGCTGCCCACCAGCACCACTGCAGGGGACCGCCTGGCTGCCACTGCTACGGAAGGGCGCAGGTCACCGCACCGGAATCGTATTTCCGAGCCCCACAGGTCACGGGGAGGGGATGGCCTGCCCGGTGGTGTCCCAGGTGTTGCCGGACCAGGTGTTGCCCGTCCCGGTGGGGCTGAAGAAGACGTCGGGACCGAACTGGCCGCTCTTGGGGTAGTAGAGCTGGCCGAACCGGTTGCCGGTGATGACGATGTTGGAGGTGGTGCTGCCCGCGGCGGCCCCGGCGTAGATGGCGTAGCCCCCGCCGGCCAGGAAGTTGTTCTCGATGGTCTTGTTCGCCACCGGCACGCCGGAGGTGGCCGGGTCCAGGCTGATCACGTCGGTCTGGCCCAGGCTGTTGAAGATCGTGTTGTCCTCGATCACCAGCGATCCGGTGCCGCCGTTGGTGACGACGCCGTTGGTGTGATCTCCGGCGATGTACCCGGGGTTGTGAATGTAATTGGCGTCCACCAGCCCGGTTGATATCTGCATGGCGGTCCTGAAGGAGGAGATGTTGTTGTCCTTGATGACCATCCCGGTCGAGTCGCCGTACACGTCATCGATCGCCGAGTCGACGCGGCCGGTGGTCGCGTTCTGGCCGCTGATGGTGGAATTCTCGATCGTGGCGCCGGTGGTGTGCCGGAGGTCGATGGCGAAGGCCCCGCCGGTCACCACCTGGACATCCTTGACCGTCACGTTGGCGGCGGCGATCTCGAGGCTGCCGGGAATGTACAGGCCGCTGAGCACCGTCCCGGTCCCGGTCACGACCACTTCGTTATATTGGGCGTTGTAGGACCAGCCCGGCCCGCTGGAGGCCTGGCCCGGGACCTGCTTCAGGGTCGTCCCGGCGGGGACGCCGGTGTTGGTCGCGTCCGGGTATCCGCACCTGCTGGGCGTGGCCGCGCAGTTGGTGAGCGGCGCGGCGTTCCCGTTGAAGGCGCCCACCGCGGCGAGGGCACTCATCGCGGCGAGCGCCGCGACGCCGAGTACGGCCGCGATGAACATCCGGCGCCGGCGGCCCGCGGACGCGCCGGCGCCGGACGCGGGCGAGGCGGGCGGTTCCGGCCCGCTGGGGGTATCGGTGGCGGCGTTTCGCTCGGTGGTCATGACATTGCCTTCTCTCATATTCTGCTGAGCTGTCATAACCACTATCGGCGTTATTTCTCCCGTCCCCCAGAGGAGAATTCCCTGTTTACAGCAGGCATTTTCCCGCTCCTTTGGACCTGGTTATTTCGGCGGACCTGGTTATTTCGGCCCGGGTCCTTTGGCCCCGGTTTCTTTTCCCGCCGGGGCCTTCCGGCCCGGGCACCACGCCCCGGCGCCGCGGACTCCGGCTCAGCCTACGTTGGTTCGAACCCAACACCCGCCACCACCTGCGAAAACGGCCCCTGGGCAGGCTCTGCAAAGTCTGCCTTGCCCGAGACGAGTATGCCGAGTATTATGCTCGACATGATGCTTGGCATAGTGATGTCATGAGTGTCCCGCACTTCCTCCTGGCGCTGCTGGCCGAAGGACCCAAGTACGGGCTGCAGCTGCGGGAGGAATTCGAGGCCGGGACCGGTGAGGTGTGGCCGCTGAACGTGGGTCAGGTGTACAAGACCCTGGGTCGGCTGGAACGTGACGGGCTGGCTGAATCCGACGGTACCGGGCAAGACGGACCGCAGAAGCGGTTCCGGATCACGCTCCGCGGTGAGGAGGCGCTGGCCGCCTGGCTGCGCACGACGCCGGACCTGACCTCCCCGCCCCGCGACGAGCTGGTGATGAAGGTGCTGGTGGCCGCCCGGGTGCCCGGTACCGACGCGCATGAGGTGATCCAGGCGCACCGCCTGTACCTGGTCGAGCTGATGCAGCAGTGGACGCGGCTGAAAGAGGGCGAGGCCCGGGATGATCTGGGCCTGGCGCTGGTGGTGGACGCCGAGTTGTTCCGGCTGGACGCGGTGACCCGCTGGCTGGATGCCGCCGATGCGCGGCTCAAACGGGCCGCTGCCGAGCCGTCCCGGCCTGCTTCAGTGCCCGCTCCGGTTCCGCAGCTTCGCCGGCTGGGGGCACGGCGGTGCGCCGGCCGGGACCGGCCGGGGAAGACGGGAGCGCGGCGATGAGCGTGCTGCAGCTGTGTGGCGTGTCCAAGACCTATGGTCAGGAGCCGGCCAAGGTGCACGCGCTTGGCGGGGTGGACCTGTCGGTGCAGGCTGGGGAGATGGTGGCGGTGATGGGGCCCAGCGGGTCGGGCAAGTCCACGCTGCTGACCATCGCCGGGAGCCTGGAGGAACCCACCAGCGGGGACGTGCTGGTCTGCGGCCTGGCGCTGGCGGGGATGCCGCCGGGCCGCAAGGCCCGGCTGCGGCGCCGGGTGATCGGGTACGTGTTCCAGGATTTCAACCTGCTGCCCGGGCTGACCGCCGCCGAGAACGCCGCCTTGCCGCTGGAACTGGACGGCGTCGCGGTGCCGAAGGCGCGCGCGGCCGCGCTGGCCGCGCTGGAAGCGCTCGGCGTGGCTGACCGGGCCGGCCGGTTCCCCGATCAGCTGTCCGGCGGCGAGCGGCAGCGGGTCGCCATCGCTCGCGCGGTGGTGGGGGACCGCCGCCTGCTGCTGGCCGACGAGCCGTCCGGCGCCCTGGACTCGGTGAACGCGGACGAGGTGATGCGGCTGCTGCACGAGGCATGCACGCGGGGCGTGGCCGCGGTGGTGGTGACCCACGACGCGCAGCTGGCCGCCTGGGCCGACCGCGTGGTATTCCTGCGCGACGGGCGGGTGACCGGCCGCACCACCCGGCCGCCCGGCCCCGAATCCCTCCTCACGCCCGGGGAGATCCGGTGAGCATCGCGCTGCGCGAACCCCCCGACCTGGCCGGAGACGCGGGCGGCATCGTCGCCCGCCGGGCGGTGGTCCGCTGGGCGGTGCGGCTGTTCCGCCGGGAATGGCGCCAGCAGCTGCTCGTGCTCGGCCTGCTCACCGTGGCGGTCGCGGCGACGATCTGGGGCACAAGCGCCGTCACGAACGTGCAGCTCCCGAACCCGAACTACCCCACGTTCGGCACCGCTGCCGTGCAGGTCACGCTGCCCGGCAGCGACCCGCAGCTGGCCGCCGACATCGCCACCATCGCGGGCCGCTGGGGTCCTGCTGATGTCATTGAGAGTCAGAACATCGCTACTGGCACCACCCAGCCTGTGCAGCTCCGCGCCGAGAATCCGCACGGGCACTACAACTCTCCGCTGCTCGGCCTGGTCAGCGGCACATACCCGGCCGGCCCCGGCCAGGCCGCGCTGACCACCCAGGTCGCGGCCCTGTACGGCGCGCACGTGGGCGGCACCTGGCAGGCCGCCGGCACGACCTGGCGGGTGACCGGCATCGTGCAGGACCCGAGCAACCTGGCGGACGAGTTCGCGCTGGTCGCCCCGGGCCAGGTCACGCACCCCAGCCAGCTGATCATGCTGCTCGGCTCCCCCGCCGTCCAGCAAGCGGTCGGCAACGGCAACGCGGCGCTGCCCGGTATCCCGGCGGCGGCGACGGCCACGGTCCCCAACATTGTGTCGGGCGGGATCTCGCCGGCGGTGCTCGTCCTGGTGGTGGAGGTGCTCGGCCTGGTGTTCATCGGCCTGGTGTCGGTGGCCGGCTTCTCGGTGATGGCCCAGCGCAGGCTCCGTGCCCTCGGCATGCTCGGCGCGATCGGCGCGACCGGACGCCACCTCCGCCTGGTCATGATCGTTAACGGCCTGGCCGTCGGCGTGATCGCCGCGCTCGCCGGGGCGGTGCTTGGCTTCGCCGCCTGGTTCGCTTACGTGCCGACGCTGCAGCAGGCCACCGGTCACGTGGTCGACGCGGCGAACGTGCCGTGGTGGGCGTTCGGCATCGGGGTCGTGTTCGCCATCGCGACGTCGGTGCTGGCGTCCCGCCGCCCGGCTAAGACGATGGCCGCGGTGCCGGTGGTGGCCGCGTTGTCCGGCCGCCCCGCTGCGCCGAAGGCGGTGCACCGCTCCGCCCTGCCCGGCGTCATCGTGTTCGCGGGCGGCGTCGCGTGCCTGGCGTCCACCGGCGGCTGGACCGGCGCCGGCGGGGGCAAGGACGCGCTGCTCCTGCTGGTCGGCCTCGTCGCCACCATCGTCGGGATCCTCCTGGTCGCCCCGCTGGCCGTCAGCGTGCTGGCCGCCGGGGCGGGCCCGCGGCTGCCGGTCGCGATCCGGATCGCGCTGCGCAACCTGGTCCGTTACCGAGCCCGGTCCGGTGCCGCGCTCGCCGCCACCACGTTCGCGGTGTTCCTGGCCATGGCGATCTGCCTCGTCGCCAGCATCCAGTTCGCGAACCCGCTGAACTGGTTCGGCTCGAACCTGTCCAGCAGCCAGCTGATTTTCTACTCGCAGGCGAGCCCGGCGCCCGGCATGATGACGCAGCTCAGCAACGCCCAGCTGGCCAGCCTGGGCAGGCAAGTGGACAGCTATGCGGCTGGCCTGCACGTCCGGCCCGTGCTGCCGCTGGAGGCGGGCGGCGTCAGCCTGGACCAGGCGGGCACGCAGGGGCCGCACGACCACTTCAACGGGTCCATTTACGTCGCCACCCCGCAGCTGCTCGCCACATACGGCATCAAGGCCAGCCAGATCAGCCCGGGCACCGACATCCTCACCGCGCGTTCGGGCCTGGCCGGCCTGCCGCACATCGAGCTGACCTGGGGCAGCTACGGCTACCAGTACGGTCCAGGCAACCTGGTGCAGAAGGCCAGCGTGCTGCCGCCCTGCACGCTGAGCAACGACTGCCTGGCCAACCCCGTGGTACAGACGATCAGCGGCCTGCCCAGCGGGACCTCCGCGCCGAACACGGTGATCACCGAGTACGCGATGAGCAAATACCACCTGCGGCCCAGCCTGAACGGCTGGCTGATCCAGGCACCCGCCCCGCTCACCGCCACGCAGATCAGCGCCGCGCAACACCTCGCGCTCGGCTACGAGGTGACGGTCGAGACCAAAACCGATGGGCCGAGTCTCGGCGAGTTCGCCGACGGCGCCACCGCGCTCGGTATCGTCATCGCGCTCGGCGTGCTGGCCGCCTCCGTCGGCCTGATCCGCAGCGAGACCGCGCGGGACCTGCGCACGCTCACCGCGGCCGGCGCCAGCGCCGGGACACGGCGGATGATCACCGCGGCGACCGCCGCCGCACTGGGCCTGCTCGGCGCGATCCTCGGCATGGCCGGCGCGGTGATCGCCGTACTGGCCTGGGCGCACAGCGGCCTGTCCGCCATGTTCGGCGACGTGCCGCTGACCGACGTGCTCATCCTGCTGGTCGGGCTGCCGCTGGTCGCCGCGGCCGGCGGCTGGCTGCTGGCCGGCCGCGAGCCGGAGGCCATCGCGAGGCAGCCGCTGGACTGACGCGGTCTTGCTGGCCATTCCGGTCCCGGTTTCCTGGGTCTAGCAACAGGTCCACAAACTGATGGTTCGCCCGGACCTGGCCGCCCGCGTCGGGTCAGCGTCGGCGTGCGAGCGGGAACGCGAACCACAAGATGCCGAACACGCAGACGACAAAGACGGTGATCAGCACCGCGGGCACCCCGCTGGCGACAAAACCGGTCACCAGCAGGACGGCGGCTGACACGGCCAAGCCGACGACAACCAGCCCGCCGATGGCCATCACGCTGGCCGTTCGCACCAGGCCTTCCTTCTGGCCGCGGCGGAACACCAGCCGATGATAGGCAACCGGTCCAAGCAGCAGTGCCGTCGCGAGGGCGGACAGTATGAGAGTGGCCAGGTACAGGTCCCGCTGGCCGTGGCTGAGCCGGGCGAACCTGCTGGTGAAAGGCAGTGAGAGCAGGAACCCGAACAAGACCTGCACACCCAGTCCGGCCACGCGCAGTTCCTGCAACAACTCGGCGAGATTACGGTCGTTTCGCTCCGCCTCTGATTCATTCCTCGGATCCGGAGCCCCCGCAGCTCGCATCGCAGCCCACCTCCTGATCCCAAGGATCGTTTGGTTACCCAGGCTCGCCGTACATAACCGGCCCCCGCAGGGCCCGTTTCCCGGCCGCGCTCGGCGAGCGGGGGAAGGACTGCGCCTTTCGGCGACCTCGCCACCGGGGGCCGGGCGGAACAGGCCGTCCTGGACCCGCTGGCCTCGGCTTAGCGCTTGCGGTCCTTGCCGCCCTTGGCCAGTTCCCGCCAGTCAGACTCGGAGACCTCGACGTCGTAGCGCTTCGCCGCGGCCAGGATCCGCTTCCACGCCTCGTCCCGTTCGGCATCGCTGACGCCCTCAACCTGGTCGAAACGCGCGATCGCGTTGCGCACGTGCCGGGCGTCGGTCAGCGGCTCCTTGCGTTCCCCGGGGAACGCGAACTCCCGGTCGGCCAGCCTGTCCTTGTCCGCGGTGCTCATGCCCTCGCCACCGCGGGGAACGTCCTCGCCGTGCGCCCGGGCGCTTTGCGCCTGCCGGGCCTTGCCGATGTTACGCCGGGCGGCTTCCTTCTGCTTATCGGTGGCCATGACGCCTCCTCTCGATCGGTCACAGCCTGCTACCCATGATCGCAGGCTCCAATCTGTGGGCAGGTACCACCGTCCGTTCGGTCAAAAGAAATGTTCGGAGTTTCGGGCCGAGGTCGTGGCTGGCGTGCTGCTTGCGGGTCAGCAAGGATTACCTACGGGCGCCTGTTTGATCCACCGCCGACTGGCAGGTCTGGGTATGAATCGCCGCCGCGGGACTACAGCCGTGCGGTGCCGAACTGCTGATGGCCGCGAACACAAGGAGCGCCACCAGGCCCAGGACGATCGGGATGGCTATGACCGCGCGCAGCGTGCCGGTCTTCCCGCGGTTCTTCCCGCGGTCCGGCCAGGTCCGCCGACGGTGGTCGCCTTCCGGCGGCAGCGACTCTGTTCGCGGCGCTCCGTCATCTCGGGTCAACCGGGTGAAGATCGCGAACATCGACCGGAGCCGGGGCTCGCAGCCTTCCAGGTCACTCTCGATGCGGTCGAGAACCTGCTGTTGACCGGCTGGCAAACTCACGCCGGTCCACTGCCCGGGAAAGACCCGGGGAAACCTCCGGTTCGCGGCGCAGGTCGAGCAGCGCATCGACGCCCGGAGCACTTTGGATCTCAGCCCGTATCACCGCTAGCTCCTTCGGGGCGGCGGCGTGCCCGACCTGGTGGAAGCCGAGATCCCGCAAGGCTAGGAGCCTGGTTTCCGCCTGCCGATTCGGCGCGATGTATGGCCCGCATGGCGCCCAGGAACAGCCGCTGCTGACTGAACGCCAGCCGGGTGCCCTGGGACGTACACCTGCCTATCGGACCAGGGCACAGGACCAGGGCACAGGACCAGGCTAACTTCTGGATGTCAACAGGCCTGTAGCATGGCCTGATGAGCCGTTCGACGCGGCTAGGTCGGCGTTATCGTCGCTCCGTTGAAGCCGTCGCGCGGTTCGTTCGGTTTTGTTCGATGGGTGCGACCTTACTGGTACTTCTTGTTGGATTGGCGACGGCACCGAAGCCAGCGACGGTTCATGCAGTGGCCTGGGCGATCCTTATCGGTATCCTCTTCCACGTCTACGCCCATGTGAGCAATGACGTGATGGACCTCCCGGTGGACCGTACCGATCCGCAGCGGATGCTGGAGCCTCTCGTCCGAGGGTCAGTCTCGCCACAGTGTGCGCTCCTCTCAGCGCTGCTGACACTTCCGCTCATGCTGACCGCCTGGCTGCTGGCAGGCGATCATCGGTCTGTCGGCCCTCTCGTTGTGGCCGCGGTGCTTATCGGTGTATACAACATTGCCGGAAAGCGGATTCCAGTCCCCGTCGCGGCTGACGTAATTGGTGGGCTCGGCGGCAGTGCCCTGGTATTCACGGGCGCCGACCTGGGTGGAGGCTGGACGACCGCGACGCTATGGGCGGCAGGTGTCGCCGGCACCTACATCATCATGATCAATGGCATGCATCGCGCAAATCGTGATTCTCAAAATGATAGGCGTCTCGGGACGCGCGCAACCGCGCTGTTGCTTGGCATGCGGATCGCAGACCGAAGAGTCATGCGTCCGCCGCGGGTCCGTGCCCGCGACATAATTCTGCAGGCTGCGTTGGGGATGCTTCTGTACGGCTTCCTCGCAAGCGGAAATCGGTCGAGAGCAGAGTTCGGCTGGGTTGGTGCTGCAGCCTCATCATTCGGCCTGTACCTCGTTTCCACGGTGATGCTCTTCGCGGCACACCGGCGGCGAACCGATTGGCGCGCGGCGATGGCCGTCGGCAGATGGCACTTGTTTCTGGTCCCGGCGTCACTTCTGGCCGCTGCGACTTGGCGCCTTCCGGCCTGGATCGGTGCGGTGATGGTGACCTCGTTCGTCGTACCGCCGTTGCTGTCTTGCTTGGCGGTACGGGGCACCGACTTGGGTATGCCATCGAGCAGCACGGTCGGCGGGCTCATGCCGCCTGGCATCTCCCGGAAGCAGATACAGGCACTATGGGCGATGACCCGCCCCGGCACTCCAGCGGCGGCGGGAGCCCTGGTGGCCGTCGGTGCCGTTCTGGGAGGCAGACTAGGACCGCACGTGGTCCCCGCGATGGCGGCGAGTGGCCTGGCCGTTGCGGCGGCCAATGTGTACAACGACCGGTGTGATCTAGTTACCGATGAGATCAACCGCCCGAATCGACCAGTTCCCGCCGGCATTATCTCGGCTAACAACGCCGACCGGTTCGTCCTGGCCGCGGCCCTCGGTGTCGTTGCGGTCTCCGCCACGATCAACGGTCCGGCAGCCGTTGCGGCGAGCCTCCTACTCATCGCAGCCCTGGTTTATTCGCTACGCCTGCGCCGCTTTTCACTACTCGGGCCGATCACCGTCGGTGCACTGTTTGCTGCGCCGCTTGATTACGGAGGCTGGGCGGCCTCTGGCCGCATCCGAGCCGAGCACTGGATCGCCACGGCACTGGTGACACTGTTCGTGTTCGCTCGGGAGACGCTCAAGTCAGTGCCGGATCGGCTCGGTGACATCGCCGCCGGATACCACACGATTGCCACGCAGTGTGGTGAATCAGGGGCGTTGTCGGTGTTCCGATCTGCTGCTGCTGTGTTCTGCCTCGCCTCCCTGGCGGCCACTCTCATGGTAGACAACCTGGCATACCTCCCAGCCGCCGTAGTATGCGCGGTGATACCCACGCTGCACACAATCAGGCTGGTAAAAGGATCCCCCACCCCCGTTGCAGTCGACGCGGCCATATCGTTCAGCGGTCGCGTCTTCGCTCTCGGCGTGGTCCCTCTCCTCCTGATGCGCTGAGTCTGGGAACCCAATCCGGTTCGGCGCCCTTTGGGCCCTCCCGAGCGTGGGCTTCGATGCCGGGCTACGAGCCCTCCACCGTGCCGATGTCAAGGCCGACGGCCTCGCCGCCCTCCTTCACCTTGCCGACGCGGGCCTCGCCCTGTACCGTCCCGGAGGCAAGCCGGAGCAGCTGGACGCGCACCGCCGCGGCATAGCCGGCGACTTGGTCAACGTCGATACGCCCGTGGATCGCAGGTCCGGCGGCCTCGCGCTGCTCACCCCGGAACGTGAGGCGCTGCTGGTAAACAGCCTCCAGCAGACCGCGCAGCGCGTCGGTACGCAGCAGCAGCCCCTGGTCGTCCGCCATGATCGGCGTGGTGCCCTCCACATAATCGAGCAGGTCGCGGCGAAGGTCGCGGATCTGCTCCTGGACGCGGTCGAGGGCCTCGTGGTCCACCACGATGAGCGGTTCCAGACGGCCCTGCAGCAGGCCCTCCGGCGGCGACGCGCTGGGCTGGGGGACGGTCTCGCCGCTGTTGGCGTCCCGTCGCTCACGCCAGTACCGGATCAGGTCTCCGGCCTGCGTGTAGAGGAACTTCACCCCCTCGGTCAATATGGTTCCGCTGATCGCGGCCAACGTGACGGGTTCCATGGTCACCCTTTCTCCGGGGGCTCGGCCAGGCGGGCAAGCAGCCGCCGCGCCGCGTCCAGGCCGCTGGTGACCGCGCCCTCGATGAACGGCCCCCCGAGGTAGTCGCCGGCGAACACGAGCGATCCGGTCTCGTAGCGGCCTTCGGCGAAGCGCCGCAGCGCCCGCAGGTGGCCGACATCGAAGATGGGCAGCGCCTCGGGCCAGTGCCGCACGACGGCGGCGGCGGGCTCCAGCTTCGCGTCGAAGCCCGGCACCGCGGTGCGCAGGTCGGCCAGCAGCGCATCGGCGATCTCCTCGGCAGCCGATGTGGACAGCCGCCGCGCGCCGTTGCTTGAGGCGTATAGCACGAGCACGTCGCGGGCGCCGGTTGGCGTCGCGCCGTCAGCGGAGTGGCGGGTGGCGGCCGCCAGGTCCCGCGTCTCCCGGCGTGGCATGAGCAGGCCGGTATACGGCCGCAGCACTTCGCCGCGCGTCGGGATGGCGACGGTGACCGTCGCCGAGTAGCGGATGGCGCCGAAGAACTCCCGCTGCTTGTCGGTGAGCTCGGGCAGCAGGAGCGGTACCTGCGTGGCCGTCGTCGCGCATACGACACCGTCTGCAGTCAGCCGGTGCTGCTGGCCGTCGATGACGGCGACGACGGTGTATCCGCCCTCAGGGCGCGGGCGCACCTCGCGTACCTCGGCGCCCAGCCTGACCTCGGCGGTGCGCGCCAGCGCCTCCGGCAGTGCGGAGATACGCCCACCGGGCACAGGCACCCGGCGCATCCCGACTGCCTGCTTGAGCATGATGAACAGCATGGCCTGCGTGGTCTGCTCGGGTTCCCAGTACATAAACGCACGCAGGCTGGGCTCGAAAATGTAGTCCAGGACATCCGCGTCCAGGTCGGCCGCGGCGTATGCGGCGACCGAGCGCGTGTCGAGGCGGTCAGCCCGCCACATCGCCTCGTGATCGAGGCAACGCCAGTGGCGCACGATCGTCCCCGCGGTCTTGAGCAGCCGCAGCTTGCTGCCTGCCGGGACCAGCGAGTTGCGGAAGAGCCCCAACATCGACATGCCGTAGAGGCGGCCCCCGCGAGGCACCCCGCCGAGGGCCTGCACCGGCTTCGCCCCGTCCGTCAGGCCGACTTCGCGTGCGAGGCGGAGCGTGGTGGGATAGAAGTTGGTCAGGAAGCTCGCGCCGAACTCCACCGGCGTGCCCTCGACATCCGCGGTGAGCACCCGGCCTCCGACGCGGTCGTCGCGATCCAGAACGGTCACCTCGACGCCCGCCCGGGACAGTTCCCAGGCCGCCGCTAGCCCCGCCGTCCCGGCGCCGACGACGATCACGTGGGCCGACATGCCCAGAGTCTACTCAGGGTCGTCGTCGGCGCCCGGGTCCAGCAGGTCGGGATTGCGCCACCAGCCCCACCGTAATGCCTCTCGCAGCCACCCGTTGACCAGGAACGGCGTGATGAAGAACGTGAGCAGGGCGAGCGCCAGCCAGCGCGGGATTCCCGAGAGCAGGAACGCCAGCGGGAGCAGCAACGTGGCGATCAGGTGAAGCGCGCCCGAGGACCACAGCAGCCGCTCGTCGCTGACACAGCGCAGGGCGGTACGCAGCAGCGCGAAGCTCGCCGCGGCCACCAGGCCGACCGCGGCTAGGGTGCCCGGCGAGCGCGCGGTGATCGGGGGAGCCAGCGCCAGGCCGATCAAGATCACCTGAAGGCCCAGCGCGTATCGCACCACGGCGCGGGGCAGGCTGAGGCTGCGCCCGGTACCCGGCCGCGCGCCGAGCAGGATCGCCGTGGAGCGGACCGCGTAGCGCAGGTCATTGCGAAGGTCGCGTATGCTGCCGTGCACGCCGTTGGCCAGCACGATGTAGACGGTGACGAAGGCGATCAGCCAGCCGGTGGCAGGCCCTGGGCGACCCGCGACGAACACCCCCGCCAGGGTGAACCCGGCCCAGCTCAACCCCTGGACCAGGTCGGTGACCGGCGGTGCCCCGGTCCGCTTGCCCCACAGGTTGTACCCGAGCATCAGCGCGCAGGCGGCGAGGAGCGCCGCGGTCCCGGGCACGCCGCCGCCGCCCCACCAGATCTCGGCGGCCGCGATCGGGACTTGGGCGGCGGCCACGGCGGCGGCCGTGGCGGGACGTACCGTACCAAGCACAAGCGGGCTGCACCAGCGCGCCGGCGCGGTCCGGTCGATCGGCAGGTCCACCACGTCGTTGCCGACGTACGCGTAAATGTGGAACGAGACCGCGGCGAGCGCGATGGCGAGGATGGGCCGCGCGGATGGTGTCAGCGGAGTGGCACTGGAGGCGGCGCCGAGGAACGGCAGGAGCACCGTGATGCCGAGCGCGGAGAGCCGCACGAACGACGCCGCGGTCTCGAACCTGCCGGGCCGGCGGGCCGGCGTGCTGCCGGTCATTCCGGCAGCGTCCAGTTGATCAGCCGGTAGTCCGCGCCGCGCATCAAGGCCAGCGAGATCGGCGTATACCGGCGGATGAACATGCCGGGTCCGTCGGCGTTTACCAGTTCGGTGAAGCAAGGGATGAGCAGCCCGTGGCACATCCTCGGGTACCGGATGGCCTGGTGGACCGCATTGTTGTAGTAGCCGACGATCGCGATGTAGCGGCGCACCAACTCCACATCAGACCGGGCGCTGATCTCGGCGGTCAACTCTCCCGCGCCGTTGCGCTCAAGGAAGTCGTCGACCTCGTCCGAGTGCAGCGTACGCAGGGCGGCCAGAGCGGCGACCACGCTGCTGCGTACCCGCTCGCCAGTGAGCGGTACGCCGGCGTCGAGCAGCGTGCGCAGCACCGGCCGCGGATAGTACAGGCCCACCGGGGCAAGCCACGAGATCAGCCTGTTGGCCAGTTCGTCGTCGCCCGCGTCGAGAGCGTCGCGCAGCCAGCCGGCCAGACGGGGCATCGGGCCGCCCGCCTTCGCGTACGCCAGGCCCAGCGGAAGCAGCGGGACGTCGAACGCCGGCGGCAGGCCCGCGTCGGCGGTGACCTGAGGGCCGGCCGCGAGGAAGCCTGCCGTGAGATCCTCGAGCAACGGTACCCACTCCCGCGGCGCATCGGGAATGAGCACGCTGAACGAGAGCAGCAGCCACAGCCGGGAGGCGTCGTCGAGCCCGGCCGCGAGTTCCCGCACCCAGGGCACCGTCTCCCGCGGACGCGCGTACGCCTGGACGGCGAGCACCACCTGCGCCAGGTTGCGGAACAGCGTGACGTCGGACCGGAAAAGCTCGCGCACGCGGTCGCGGCATTCGCTGACGTCGGCAGCGGGGTCAACGTAGGGAACGACCGCGCGGAACAGCGCCTTCTGCTCCGCGGGTGCGGAGAAGAAGCGCATCGGGTCCTGGAAGTCGCTGTTGAGCGCGCCCGCCAGGATGCGCCGGCCGAACATCCGGCCGATGGCGCGGCCGATGAGATGATCGATGCGGGGATGGCTGAGCAAGGTCAGATGCAGCCGTGCCACGATGACCCGGTGCCACAGGTCGCTGGTGTGCTGTGCCACCCCGGGCTCGTCGCAGTTGTTGATGTAGATGGTGATGGACAGGTCGAATAGGAACTCGAGGATCCGCCGCGTGCGCAGCGGCTGGGTCATGCGTACCTGCCGGCTGAGGTCGTCCATCAGCTCGCTGGTGAAGTTGCCGGGTGCCGGGCTCCAGCGCAGGTAGAGCGCGTATGCGGCGGACTGGCGCAGCCGCGGCGATCCCTTCAGCGCGATCCAGCGGAAGACGCCCCGCGCCGCGGGACCGATCGTGTACGCGGCCTTGAGCCCCACCCGCCACGCGTCCGCCGACGGCGCCGAGAGCAGCTGGCGGATTCTGCGGATGACGTACTCCGGCGCCTTCGGATGCAGCGCTACCAGGCCCTCGACGCCCAGCCCCCGCAGCTCCAGCTGGGGCGAGGCGGCGAGGATGTCGAGCAGCAGGCCCGCCGTCTCGACGTCGCCGCGCGCCCGCGCGACCTCGAGCGCGGTGCGGAAACCATCGGCCGTCGCCTGCGTGTTTCCGAACCGGGCCAGCTGTGCGTCGACGAATCCCGGCGTGGTCATCAGCGCGTACAGCCGCTCGGGCCAGGCGGCGACGTGCCGCGGCAGGTGAGCCAGCCCGTACGCGTCGCAGTCCGCCCAGCCGTCGCGTGCCGCACGGTCCAGGTAGTAGGCGACGATCCGCTCGTGTTGATGAGACGGCGATACGTAGAACAGATTCGCGCCGCCGTCCTCGCTGTGCTCGGCCGCGAGGAAGTCGCCCATCGAGGCGTGGTAGAGCTGATAGCCGTCCGATTCCCGGTCGAACCGCACGACCTGCTGGAGGTCGTCCAGCCGTGCGATCACGTCGCCTCGCTCTTGGCCCAGCCACGCGGCGAGCACGGCCACGGGCACCGGGGCGACGACGACGCTCAGACTCCCCAGCAGCGGGCGGTAGTCCGCCAGCCAGACCCCGCTACCCCCGTACTGCTCCATGTCCGGCATGAGCCGGCTCAGATAGGCGCGGTACAAAGAGTAGAGGCCGGTCGGCAGCTGGTCGAGATCGGTCAGCTTGCGACGCCCCGCGGCGACATCGTCGAGCAGCATGGTCGCGTACAGGAAGTTTCCCGCGGACCGGCGCACGATCTGGTCGGCGGCCGCCCCGGCCGCGCCCCGATTCACGATGTACTCGCGCAGGTCCCTGCTGTTGTCAGCGGCCTGCCCGGCTGCGGACAGGTCGAGGCGACGGCACCCCTCGTCGCGGCCCAGGAAGCGGTCCACGACCCGGCGCTCGTTTCGGCTGGTCAGCAGCAGCCGTACACCGTCGGGCAGGTCGCCCTCGCCGGCCAGCAGGCTCACGATGTTGGGCACGGTGACGATGAGCGCCTCGTCGAGGCCGTCGACGAGGATGGCGATGCGTACGCCCGGCCGGTTCCGCGCGACCGCGCGTAGGGGCTCGCTGATCGCAGTGGAGAAGACGTCGGCCACCGTTGCCCCCGTGACGAACAGGTTCTGGATCTGCACGCCGATCGCTTTTCCCCAGTTCTCCCGGACCTCGAGGCGGATGTTGTACTGCGGTCCGATGCTCGGCGCCACCGCGAGCGCGAACTCGTCGTACCGGTTGGCCAGCTGATTCGCGACGAGCTGAGTGAACCGCCGCGGGTCGACGCTGCCTCCGCCGCCTTGCATCATGCAGAAGTGCCGCGCCGCCCAGGCCGCGCGCACGGTCTCGAGGTTCTCCCCGCTCCCGCCGCCGTCCGAGGACGCTGTGGCCAGCCAGGCAGCGATGGTCGACTTTCCGGTCCCGGGCGCGCCGGTGAGTAGGAAGTAACGTTCGGAGCCGTGCTGGAGCCATTCGAGCACGCGATCTACGACCCATTGCCGTCCGACGATGCCCTGGGCGCGCTCCTGAAGAGACGCCGGAACCTTAAACGGCGAGCTGCTGGATTGCTGTCCAGTGTCCACGGTGGCGCCTCTGTTTCGCCGGAAGGACTGAAGCGCCCGGGTTCGGTGCAGGGCGAGTTCTCCCGGCAGCGGCTGCTACTGGGCAGTGATTTGACAGTAGTGCGGTACCGGGCTCGTGGCCATCGTTAAAAATCCGTCAGCTGACCGATGTCTCTCACTGCAACTTGCAGCACCATTTTTCGTGCAACCGGCACCGGGCAGTTCAGGATGCGCTCGGATCTTCCCGGGAGCAGCCGCGCTGATTGACCAGCGCTCTGCCGGGCCGCTCGAACCCGCCCACTAAGGAACCCGATGAACGCTATGGCGCTGACCCGCCCGGTCGTGCTGCACCGGTGCCGCGTCCGGCTGACCACGAGACCGGCCGCGGCGGCTGAAGCCCGCAGCCAGGTCCGGGCGGCCGCCTGTGCCGGGATGTCCCTGTCGACCCTGAGGAAGGGAGGAACCGGCGATGGCACGTAGGTTCACGCGGGCAGTACGGGCCGCGGAGATACTTGGTGCCGTTGCGGCGGTAGCAGTCTTGGCGATCCTGTTCCTGCCCAGGTTTACCGGCGGCGGGGACGCCGCCCCGCCCGTCATCGAGCAGCCGGACCTGAATGTCGCGGTGGTGCCCGCCGTCGATTCTGCCGGTTTCTTCGTTGCCCTGCACGAGGGCCTGTTCGCGGCGCGCGGCCTGCGCGTCACCTTCATCCCGGCGGTCAGTTCCGAGACGGTCATCAATGCCCAGGCGCTTGACGAGTCGCGCGACCGCGTCGACATCTCCTGCGGCAACTACGTCAGCTACATCCAGGCGCAGCAAAGCTACGACCAGGGCAAACGGCCTTCCTCGGTCAGCGGTGCCATGGTCGCCGCCAACCTGGACATTTTCGCCGAAGGCTCGGTGATGGAACCGGGAACCCAGGGCCTGTACGTGATGCCTGGCTCTCGCATCCGGACGCTGGCCGACCTGGAAGGCAAGATCATCGGCGTCAACGCGCCGGGGAACATCCTCTACCTGCTGGCCGCCTCCGCGCTGGCCGATCACGGGCTGCGCGTGTCCGGAGCGCGTTTCGCGTACTATCCGCTGCCCGAGATGGCCGCGATGCTCAAGGCGGGCAAGGTCACGGCGGCGGTGCTGCCCGAGCCATTCGCTAGCCAGGCTCAGCTGTCGATGGGCGTCACGCTGCTCGCAGACCTGGACCAGGGCGCGACCTCCGCGTTCCCGGTACAAGGCTGTGCTGTCACCAGGCAGTGGGCGGCGCTGCACCCGGCGACGCTGGCGGCGTTCCGCGCCGCGTTCGAGCAGGGCCAGGAGCTCGCGGACACGAGCCGGCCCGCCGTGGAGCAGGCAATGGAGGCGCTCCCGTCGCCGCTCGGCCTGACCAAGGTGCAGGCCGCGGTCATGGCGCTCGATTCCTACCCAGTCGGAGCGGTCGACGTGACCCGACTGCAGCGTGTGGCTAGCGTTATGCACCAGTTCTTGGGCTTCCAGGCGTTCAGCGTCCGCCAGATGACCGGCGGCTGACCGGTCAAGCGGGTGGCCGCTGATGCGATTCATGGAGGCCGAACGGGCGTTGGTGCCTGCCCCGCTCAGCTCCTTCTGGTCCTGCCGAGGTCGCGGCTGGACATGAGCCGTTCGAGGAGCAGGCTGAGGTCGACGATCGCGATCCGCACGGATGAGTCGCTGCAGCCGTACGGCAGCACGACCGTTTCGCCGTGAGTCATGGAGCCACAGGAATACACGACGTTCGGGACGTAGCCCTCGCGCTCCGACTCCTCGGCCACCAGGAGGGGCTCTGGCAGCGCGGCAATCACGCGCTCGGGCTGATCCAGGTCGAGCAGGGCCACGCCGATGGCGTACTCCCGCATGGGCCCGACGCCGTGCGTGAAGACCAGCCATCCCGCCGTGGTCTCGATCGGCGAGCCGCAGTTGCCGAGCTGGATCAGTTCCCACGGATGGGCCGGCGACTGGACCGTCCGGGCCGGCGACCAGTCATGAGCGTCCTGCGAGTAGGCGATCGCGTTGCTTTCCCTGTCCCAGCGGGAGAGCGCGGCGTAGCGGCCGGCGATCTTACGGGGAAACAGCGCCATGCCCTTGTTCATGGCCGAGGGACCGGAAAGCTGGGAGACGGTGAAGGTCCGGAAGTCGCTGGTTTGCAGCAGGTGCGGCGCGACCTGCGAGCCGTCGAACGCCGTGTACGTCGCGTAGTACGTCGTGTCGGCACCGTCGGTGAAGCGCACGAACCTCGCGTCTTCCATGCCGTGGCTCTCGGCCGGGCCTGGCCACAGAACCCGTTCGGGAAGAGGATGGTGATCATCGAACTGCACGGCGTAGTTGGACGCCGCCATCCACCTGACCCGGTCGACGAGCGCGGTCGAGTCCGTGCGTGTCACCTGCTGCCGATAGAGCTCACCGAGCGCGGCATTCAGCTCGGTCGCGGTGAAGCGGGGCGGCAGGATGCGCCAGAGGAGATGTGCGTTCTCATCGTCCTGGCCGAGCTCGGTCAGTTTCCTGGCGAACAGGTTGCGATCGTACCGGACGGACCGAGTGCACCCGGTGTCCAGGAACCGGCCGGGGGGGTCGAAGCGGATCGAGGAATCGCCGCCGATCGTGCCGGTCCTGAACTCGATGCTCGACAGGTGACCTTCCCCGACCGCCCGCAGGCTCATGATGAACCGCACTTCCCCGGGCTGACATCCTGCCTGGTCAGGGTGGACCACGATCGACGGATTGAACAGGGCCGCCGCCTCCAGTGCGTACTCGTAGGTGAAATACGCTCCGATCAGCTGCCGCCGTGCACTGCCTACCTCTATCTCGGCACCGACCCGGTGGGCGACGAGCTGGAAGTTGCGCTCGAGGGTTCCGGCCAGGTCGCGATACTCCGCGGAGAATCGAGCCAGCGTCCGGGCCAGGGTGTGTTCCACTTGCTGTTCGTCGAGGTCAAGAATGCGATCGATGACGGCCATCGCACGTGACCCGCCGCGGATCAAGGTCTCTTGGCCTGGCACGAACAGCCGGCAGAGCGTGCGCGAGGCGTCCGGCCTCATCCGGTGCTCGGTCCGGGCCAGTAGTCCGCTCGCGGTTCGGGACGCCCTCATCGCGTCGCGGGTGCCAGCCGCAGCCCCTGCTGCATGACCGAGATCATCGCTAGGGTCGACTCGGCTCCCTGATTGCGACTTCGGCTGGTGCTGCTCAGGCCATCACAGCCCCCGCCGGTCCGTTCGTCCAGGACCGGTATCTTGGCGTCGTTGTCGCCGAGGAACCACGCCACGGCCATCTGGGCGCCCGCCAGCCAGCTGCGGTCACCGGTGACCGTCGCCGCGCGCATGCACGCATCGGCCAGCGCGGCCACCTCGATCGGCTGCTGGTCGAAGGCCGGGCGGGGCTCCCCGAGGCTCCAGCCTCCGGTCGGCACGACCGACAGGTGGCCGTCTCGGGTCTCGACCGTTAGCAGCCAGTCGAGCATGCGCAGGCCGTTGCGCAGAACCCGGCCACGGCCGAGTTTGGCGCCGGCCACGATGACCGCCTCGGCGATGGCCGCGTTCGCGTAGCTGAGCCTAGGGGCCGGCCACGGCCACCGGGCGTCAGCCGACGGTTCGCCGATGGCCGAGATGGCTCGGTCGAGAACCGTGCGCGCGCCCGAATGATCCGGCCATTTCTCGAGCACCTCGACGGCCCCGAGCGCCGCGAACGCCATGGCGTGCGGCCAGGGAGATGAGACCTTTGCGCTGCGGCCGAACCGGTCGACGGACTCCTCGCGGATCCCCGGGGTGGGGCCGTGGGCGGCGGCGGTGCCGAGGCCCCACAGGGCGCGGCCCCAGCAGTCACCGATGCCGGGCTGGTCCTGCCACCGGCGGTCGTAACCGAGGCGGTTACGGAACCTTCCGTCCGGCGCCTGGGCCTGGGCCAGGAAGTAGAGGTAGCGGCGCCCGAGGGTTATCAGTTCCTGGGATGGCGACGGTTCCCGGCACACCACGAGCAGGCCGCGGGCGACGTCGTCGACGCAGTAGCCGTGCTCGTACCTGGGCACGATCCCCTCGGCGTGCTCGAGCAAGCCGACGTGGTCGGTCAGGCGCTGCAGGTGCCGGAACGGCACCGTCTGGTCGCTCATACCGGGGTGCCCGCCCTGGCTTCGGTGAGCAGCGACGCGAGTTCCCGGTACGAATGCGCCACCGCAGGCCACACCATCTGCGGCGCGAGGTCCGCCGAGTACCTGCTCATGCTCGCCGACAGGCCGGGCTCGGTCAGCGCACGCTGCAGCGCCCTGGCGATGCCGGCCGGGTCCTGCCGGTCGACTAGGAGTCCAGCGCCGAGTAGCTCGACGGCGTGCGGGAAGCACGTCGAGACCACCGGCTTGCCTGCGGTGACCGCCTCGATCAAGACCCCGGAGGTGACCTGCTCCAGCGAGTCGTACGGCAGCAGCACGATATCGGCGGCGCTGATCAGCTGGCCCAGGGCCGCCGTGGGCAAGAACCGGCCGTCGAAGTGCACGCGATCTTCCACATCCCGCGCCCGCGCCCTGGCCTTGAGCGCCCGCCGATAGGCCTCGCCGTCGCGGCCAAGCACGCGCGGATGTGTCTGACCGGCCACCTGGTAGTCGACATGCAGCCCGCGATCGCGGAGCAGGGCCATCGAATCGATCGCATGCTCAATCCCCTTGCCCGGGCCGAGCAGCCCCCACGTCAGTACCATGGGCCGGCCCGTCCCGGTCGACGATGGGGTAACTCGATTGTCCGCCGCACCGTGCGGTATCACGTGGACCTTCTCCGGGCCGGTGCCGTAGATGTCCAGCAGTCGCGACCGGGCCGTCTGCGTCATCGTCACCACCGCGCTAGCAGCGGCGATGACCTCGTCCAGGATCCGGCGCTGCCGGGGCGTCGGCCGGGCCAGGACGGTGTGCAGAACTACGATGGTCGGTACGTGCAGGGCTTCGAGCAGCGGAATGACGTCCTGGCCGTCAGGGCCGCCGTAAATGCCGTACTCGTGCTGCACGATTACCACATCGAAACCGTTGAGTACTTCGGCCGCGGCTGACGCGCTCGCGGCGGAGCCGGCCACCAGGTCATGGACGATCTCGTCGGCCGGACCCGGCTCCGGCTCGTCGAGCACGCGCACCACGGCTACCTGATCGCCCGGCTGGCGCATATGGGTGAGCAGCGCCGCGGTAAACGTGGCTAGCCCGCACTGCGTGGGCGGATAGGTGCTGACCAGCGCGTAGGTCGTCGGCATAAGGCTCCTTGTGGTCGCTGGCCGCGGCGCAAGCTGCGACGTCAGCGGATCGTTGCGGCGCTTCGCCGGATCGCGGGCACGGATCGCGGTCCCGATAGGCCAGCCGGGCCTGCGGGTCGGCAATCCGGGAACAGAATCGACTGGCGAGCTCTTCATGTCGGGCCCGAGGCTGGCTCAGAGGGCCTCGCGTGCTCGCTGACGTGCCGAACAGTGGCTGAGCGTCCGCCGCGGCCTCGCGTAGTGGGCGCTTTGTCAGGATAGCGGAGAAAGATCCCTTCCAGGGTCGCCGGGCCTGGGCGTGCGCGGCCGGGCCGCGTAGACCGCGGCGCTGCCGAAGATCAGCACGAGGAGTCCGTAGATGCCCAGCGGGGCAGCCGCCGCAGCCCCGAACGCGCTGGCCGCGATGCCTGCTGCCACGGCAAAGTCCCGCATCGCCGTCGGCAGCACGATGGCGGTGCGCTGGGGCGGCGGCGCACCGATCGCCAGCAGCCAGCCCAGGACCAGGGCACCGGCGAGGTAGGCGAGCAGAGCCAGCAGGACGCGGACGTCGCTGGCTCGCAGGTGAAGCTGGCTCGCCACCTCCCAAAGCAACACAAGCAGGCTGGCCGTTCCAAGCACCCGGATGATCGGCTGCTCGCGTCCGCGAAAAGGATCGAGGGACCGCATCGCTGACCCGGCGATCAGCGGGAGAGCGACGACCAGGGCCAGGGTAGAAAGCAGCCCGAGCTGAGAGGCTGAGGAATGCGCGCCGGCGACGCCGAGAATGGGCCCGGCCAGCAACACCGTCAGGATCGTGGACGTGGCGAGGAGCCCGGCGGCCAGGACGGCATCGCCGCCGGCCAGACCGGTCAGGGCCACGGACGCCACCTCGGCGGGCGCGATGCCAGCCGACAGGATCCCTCCGCGCAGGGCCACGCCGGTGACCAGGCGGCTGGCCAGCCAGGCGATCACGGGCAAGCCGACCGTGGTGACCGGCAGCACAAGGGCCAGGCGCCGGGACGATGCCCGGATGGCGCCCATCTCGCTGAAGGTCATGGTCGCGCCGGTGGAGAACACCAGGACCGCGAGCGTGACCAAGATGGCGTCAGCGGCATCGGCGCGGCGCCCGGGGCCGGGGAAGCTCACTCCCACCGCGGCCGAGATCAGGACCAGCGGCAGCAGAAACCGGTCTAGGGAGTCGGCGAGCCCGGTGAGCGGCGGTCGCTGGGTCAGCTCGGCCCGTCCCGTCAGCTGACCGGGCTGGCTGCCTCCGCCGCCGCGTCGGCGGCCTGCGCGCGGGTCCGCCGGCCCAGCCACCAGAAGAGCACGCCGACGGCGATGAAGAGCAGTACCGGGAGGAGTTCGGTCCACAGGTAGGTGTACCGCTCGGCGTACGTCCAGTTCGACGGGGCGAAGTCGGAGCCGAACCAGGACTTGCCCAGCCCGGGGGCGATGAGCTGGACGCTGGCGATGGCCACCAGGACCATCAGGATGACGGTCAGCGGCCGGTAGGCGGGCATCCGGAACGGGCGGGGCGTGTTCGGATGGCTGCGCCGCAGCTTCCACAGAGCCGGGTAGATCAGCAGGTAGCTGATCAGCGTGGTCGAGATGGTCACGCCGAGCACGGCGTCGAAGTACTTGGCGGCATTGCCGCTGGTGATCTGCTGCGCGAGGACGACCACGATCGTGGCCACGATGCCGCTGAACACGTTGACGCGCACCGGCGTGCCGAACCTGGCGCTGATCACGCCGAGCACCCGGGGACCCGCCCCGTCGTAGCAGGACACGGCGAGGGCCCGGTCCGCGCCCATGATCCAGGTCGCGCCGGAGGTCAGTAGGCACAGGATGAACAGGATGGCGCAGATGTCACCGAGGATCAGGCCGGCTCCGCTGAGCGTCACCGCGCCGCTGGCGGCGACGTGACCGCCGTACACGGTGAAGACCGTCTGGATGGCGCTGACGAACCCGCTGAAGTTGGTGATGGCGCTGGTCGGCAGGACGATCAGGATGCCGATCACGGGCAGGGCGTAGAGCACGACGCTGGCCACGCCGGAGCGGGCGATGGCGAACGGCACATCGCGCTGCGGGTTGGTCATCTCCTCGCCCGCGCTGTTGGGCAGCTCGAAGCCGACGAAGTTGAACAGCAGCACGCCGACCAGCAGCACGAAGCCGCCGGCCGACGGCTTGTAGCTGCTCGCGCCCAGGCCGTGGGCGCCGTGCTTGGCCGCGAAGATGATAACCGTGAGGGTGAACAGGCCGAGCAGGACGAACCGGGCGAAGGCCCCGGCGGTCGGCAGCCACTTGCCCACGCTGAAGGACGTGATGGCGGCCACGATGGACAGCCAGACGAACGTCAGCGCGACAATGTAGAACACCGCCGTGGGCACGGTGTTGCCGTGGTTGAAGAACACCTCGATGGCGCCGATGCAGGAGATGGCGAGCGTGCCACCGATCCATACCGGATTGGTGATCCAGTACAGGAAGTTGTTCACCGCGCCGGCCAGGTGCCCGAAGGCCAGCCGGGTCCAGTAGTAGGGTCCGCCTTCTTGCGGGAAGGCCGCCCCGAGCTCGGCGAACAGCAGCGCCTGCGGGACGAAGAAGACAACGGCGAAGATCATCATCCAGGTGAACGCCTCGCCGCCGCCCTGTGCGACCGTGGCGATCGTATCCACGCCGACGATGGTGCAGATAAGGAAGAACAGGATGTCGAAGCGGCCAAAGTGGCGCTGCAGCTTCTGCCGCTCGACGTCAGCGACCGTCAACGTGTCCAGCGTGTTAGTCATCGGGAAGGCTCCTTGCCATGACAGCCAGGCCACATCCTCACTCCCGATGATTTCGGGCGCATTACCGAATTAAGACATTGTTGATCATGTGATGCAAGTGGCGGGGTCATGGGCCCCGCTGGCGTCGTCCACAATGGGGCCATGGTCTCTGAGATCTTCGAACCCAAGCGGTGGCGTCAGGTGGATGGGTTCTCCTTCACTGACATCACCTACCACCGTGCCGTCGACTCGGGCACGGTCCGCGTCGCCTTCAACCGGCCCGAGGTCAGGAACGCCTTCCGCCCGCACACGGTCGACGAGCTGTACGTGGCGCTTGATCACGCGCGGATGTCCGGCGATGTGGGATGCGTGCTGCTCACCGGCAACGGGCCGTCGCCTAAGGACGGCGGATGGGCCTTCTGCGCCGGAGGTGACCAGCGCATCCGGGGCCGCAGCGGATACCAGTACGCCGGCGGCGAGACGGCCGAGACCGTCGATCCGGCTCGCGCCGGGCGCCTGCACATCATGGAGGTGCACCGGCTCATCCGGTTCATGCCGAAGGTGGTCATCTGCGTCGTGCCGGGCTGGGCCGCGGGCGGCGGGCACAGCCTGCACGTGGTGTGCGACCTCACCCTCGCCAGCCGCGAGCACGCCCGCTTCAAGCAGACCGACGCGGACGTGGGGAGCTTCGACGGCGGCTTCGGCTCCGCCTACCTGGCTCGCCAGGTAGGCCAGAAGTTCGCACGGGAGATCTTCTTCCTCGGCGAAACTTACGACGCGGCGGCCGCGCACCGGATGGGCATGGTCAACGCGGTCGTGCCGCACGCGGACCTGGAGCGTACCGCGCTGGAGTGGGCCGCCAAGATCAACGCGAAGAGCCCGACCTCCCAGCGCATGCTGAAGTTCGCCTTCAACCTCGTCGATGACGGGCTCGTCGGTCAGCAGGTGTTCTCGACCGAGGCGACCCGGCTCGCCTATATGACCGATGAGGCCGTCGAAGGCCGGGACGCGTTCCTGGAGAAACGCGACCCGGACTGGACCCCGTTCCCCTACTACTACTAGCCCCGCCAGCCCCTACCAGCCCCGCCAGCCCCGCCAGCCCCGCCAGCCCCGCCAGCCCCTACCAGCCCCGCTCCCGTCGGCTGGCAACGCCGGCTCAATGTTCCATCGTGCCGGTCAGAGTCGGCTCGATGTTCCATCGTGTCGGCTGGCCGGGGGTCCGCAGCCGTAGCTACCCGATCGTGATCGCGTCCAGACGTTCCTTCAGGAACTGGGCCGAAACGACCGGCGCGTAGTCGTTGGGTCGGCCAATCGGCGGCTGCAGCGACTCGATGACCGCGTCGTGGTCGGCCTCGTAGAAGTAGACCAGCGAGACCAGATCCTCATCCGGCGCCTCGGCCTGCGGCGGCAGGACCCGGTGCCGGTTGGACTTCCATCGGCCGCCACTCCAGCGGGCAAGCAGATCGCCGGTGTTGATCGTGACGGCGCCGGGCACGTAGGGCGCGTCCTGCCAGCCGTCTTCGGTGGTCCACACCTGCAGGCCGCCGCGCCCCGGCTCGCGGTCCAGGATGGTGACGGTGCCGAAGTCGGTGTGCGGGCCGATGCGGAACTGGCCGGGTTCCGGCCGGCCGGCCACCGCCATCGGCGGGTACCAGTTGATGTTCATCGTGTGCGTGGCATGCCCGGTGTGCCGGGTGAAGAAGTCACGTTCCAGGCCAAGCGCGGCGGCGCACATCACGAGCAGCTCGTCCGCGAGGGCACGCATGCGAGCCAGGTAGGCGACGACCGCGGGCCGCAGCGCGGGCACCTCGGCCGGATAGACATTGGGCTGGAACCAGTACCCGTCCACGTCGGGATCGCCGGTCGGCTGGTCGGCGCCGACCGCGAATGACTCCTTCAGGTCCGGCGGCGTCTGCGTGCCCTCGGCGTAGCCGTTCGCCTCGACGCCGGGCGGCAGCCAGCCCCGGCCGGCGACGGTGACGGCGTAGCGCCGCTTGGCCTCGGGCGGCAGCGCGAAGAACGCCCGCGCCTGCGCCCGGACCCGGGCGCGCAGCTCGTCGGGCACGCCGTGCCCGCTGATCAGGAAGAAGCCGACGCTGCGGAGCGCGGCATCGACCTGCGCGGCGACGGCCGCGCGGGCCGCCTCGCCGCCGCCGAACCAGGGATCCAGGTCGATCACGGGAACTGACGAGGGCATGACTGGGCTCCAGGTGTCGTCGCGCCGGTGCTTGAAGCCTACGGCGTCTACCTGGCCCGGGTCAGTCCTGGGAGGGGGACCAGGAGAACCGGCGCACGGCGAACAGCGCGCCGGCTACGCCCCAGGCCGCGACGATGAGCAGGTCTGGCCAGGCGAAATACCGGCCTCCGTTCGTCCTGGGGTCGAAGGCGGCCTGCATGGCCACCGCCAGCGGCCGTATCGGCAGCACCTGCGCGATGTCGCGCAGCCAGGCCGGGAACAGGCTCTCCGGGACGTAGATCCCTGAGATCGCGTTCAGCGTGAACATGACCAGCATGACCAGCGGCGCCGCGGAATCGATCGACTTGATGAGCGTGGCCACCGCGTAGGCGACGCCGCACAGCGCCGCCGTGCCGATCACGGCGGTCACGATCATCGCGCCGGCGCCCGTCGCGGTCAGGTGTACGCCGAATACGGCCCAGCCGACGGCGGTGAGCACGATGGCGATGGTCAGCGCGGAGACCTCGGTGGTGACCACGTCGCTGCCGATCAGCACCACCGGCTGCACCGGCGTGGCCCGGCGCCGCTTGAGCGCGCCGGTCTCGCGCTTGGCCACCAGGACGACGACCAGGTTGGACAGCGTGGCGCTGGCTATGCCGAGGACGATCATCCGGGGGAGGTAGTAGCCGTCACCCGGAATCGAGATCCCGTGCGAGATAGCGAACGACTGGTGCCGGAAGATGTAGCCGAACAGCAGCAGCAGCAACAACGGCAGCGCGAGCGTGAACCCGCGGGCCCGCGGGTCACGCAGGAAAATGCGCAGGTCATAGCGTGCCTGGTGCGCGACGAGGGAGGCGGTGCTCATCGGGTCCCCGCATCGCGGGCGGTAAGCCGGAGGTAGATATCCTCCAGCGACGGGCGCTGGACGGAGATGTCGGCCAGGGGCAGGCTGTGGGCCATCGCCCATTCGGTCAGGGCGTGCAGGGCCGCCATCGGTTCCGGCACGCTTATCTCCACTCGTCCGTGCGCCCGCTCACCGGAGGCGTGCGGCTCGAGCTGGCCAGGCAGCGCCGGCAGTTGCGCGGCCGTCATGCCGTCCGGCAAGGTGAACAAGATCACGGTCGCGCCGACATCGCGGCCGCCGATGGTCTGCGGGGTGCCCGACGCCACGATCCGGCCCGCCGCCAGGATCATGATGCGGTCGGCCAGCGCCTCGGCCTCGTCCATGAAGTGGGTCGTCAGGAAGATCGTCTTGCCGAGGTTACGCAGCCCGCAGTCCGGTTACGGACTGAAGAAGCGATTTAACGCTACGCCGCAAGCGTGTACCAGCCAAGCCCCGGCGCGATGTATCCGGCCCCACGCCGCCTGGTCGCCCGCGGCCTGCTTCGCGTTCCTCGTCGGCCGGGAGAGGATCCGGTACTGGGCAGGCGCCCGGTCAGGGCCGCAGGCGCTTGCTAGGCGGCATCGGCCGCGCTGGCCAGGGGCCCTCCTGCTCGTACCCGCCCCGCCCCGCCGCGCCTGGTGCCTTGGGCCAGCGGGGCGCATACTATTCGGTCACCATGTCAAGCCGCAGCGTCAGGCTCACCGGCTGGGGCCGGATAGCGCCATCCCGGGCCGAACTGGCCGAGCCGGCCACCGTGGCCGATGCCGCCCGGCTGCTTGAGACCGCGACGGCCGCCCGGGGCGCGATCGCCCGCGGGCTCGGCCGCAGCTACAACAACGCCGCGCAGTGCGAGGGCGGCGTGGTGATCTCGACCGCCCGGCTGAACCAGATCGCGGACCTGGACCCGGCGACCGGCCTGGTGACCTGCGAAGCCGGCGTCAGCCTGGAACGGCTCATCGTCGCCGGGCTGCCGGCCGGATGGTTCGTGCCGGTTTCTCCAGGCACCAGGCAGGTGACCGTCGGCGGCGCGATCGCGGCCGACGTGCACGGCAAGAATCACCACGTGGCCGGCAGCTTCGCCAGGCACGTGCGGTCCTTCGACATCCTGCTGCCCGGCGGCCAGTTGCGCACGGTGACCGAGCAGTCCGATCCCGCGCTGTTCTGGGCGACCGCGGGCGGCATGGGCCTGACCGGGCTCATCGTCCGGGCCGTGGTCCAGTTGAAGCGCGTGGGCACCTCGCGGGTCCGGGTCGACACCGTGCGCACCGCCGACATCGACGAGACGATGGCCGTGCTTGCCGAGCACGATCACACCTTCGGCTACACGGTGGCCTGGTCAGACAGCCTGGCCCGGGGGGCCAGGCTGGGCCGTTCCGTGGTCACCAGCGGCGACTTCGCCGAGCCGGCCGACCTGCCGCCCGCCGACCGGGCGGACCCGTTCGCGTTCCAGCCGGGTTCGCGCCTCGGCGTTCCGGCCGGGTTCCCGCCCGGGCTGATCAACCGCTACACGGTGGCCCTAGCCAACGAGGCGTGGTACCGCAAGGCGCCCCTTACCCGGCAGGGCGAGCTGCAGACCATCGGGACGTTCTTCCATCCGCTGGACGGGATCAGGAACTGGAACCGGTTCTACGGGCCCGGTGGCTTCCGGCAGTACCAGTACGTCCTGCCCCTCGGCGCCGACGCCGCGGTACGCCGGTCCTTCGAGCTGGTCAGCCAGGCCCGAGCCGCCTCCTTCGTGACCGTGCTCAAGCGGTTCGGCGAGGGCGATGAGGGGCTGCTCTCCTTCCCGATGCCCGGCTGGACGCTCGCGCTCGACGTGCCCGCCCGGACGCCGGGCCTGGCCCGGCTGCTCCGGTCGCTTGACCGGCTGGTCGTCGAGGCGGGTGGCCGCGTCTACCTGGCCAAGGATTCACGGGTGCCGGCCGGCGTGCTGGCCGAGATGTACCCGCGGCTGGCGGATTTCGCCAAGCTGCGCGCCGAGTTCGACCCGGCCGGGGTGCTCGCGTCAGACCTGTCCCGGCGGCTCGGCCTGTGACGTCGCCGCGCTTTTCCGACACTTACCCCGAATCGCTTATTTCGGACAACGGCTGCCTATCGATTAATGCCGCCCGTGCGGCACCTGCGCGCGAGTAGTTGCCGACGCATTTGCGTCAACTTGCCGGGCCACAAATTAACCTGCTGGCTAAAGGTTGTGAGCCGTGTTAACGCCGGGGACGGCAGATATGTCATGAAAACCAATCGCAGGACAGACTTGACCTTTTGGCCCACGGTCTTTGCCTGGCCGGTAAAGTCATGTCCGTCGCACAGCTTTGCCAGCCGGGCCGCCTTTGACCACCATGGTGTCCGGCTCGCTAGCTCGGCTGACGGCACCAAAACAGGGCAGCGCTCGCCGCCAAGAGCGGACTTTCTTGTCCACCTCCCGGAAGGAGGCCCGTTATGCAAGACACTACTGTCTCAGGCATACGTTACGCGAGCGGTTCAGGCGCAAACGCAAGACGCAGGTTTTTCAGCCGGGCCGTTTATCACCCCGACGAGGACGAGCTACTGGCCCGGGTGCTCGTCACGAGCTGGAGCCTGGCCACTGGCCGTACGCTCCGCGCCGGAGTCAAACCGCAGTCGCTCACCGAGGACGAGCTGATCAGCTTTTGGGCCGATGACCAGATCGCAACGCCGTACGGTGCGGGTACCGGATGTCAGCTACCCGATCGCTGACCGCCAGCCAGCGCGACTGGCTGCGGGTCCGGTCTTACCTTTCCGAACATCGCCACGGCCTGGCGATCGACGCCGCCGGGGACTTCCCGGCTGACCACAGGATCGCCGCGACCCCGCTGCTCGCCGCCCCCGGCTGGCAGCCCGCCGAGCCCGTCCCGTTGGCAGAAATCGGACTGGAGCTCAGCACGGCGGAGGCTCAGCCGCCGACCACTGGGCCGCCGACCACTGGGCCGCCGACCACTGGGCCGCCGACCACCGGGCCGCCGACCGCCGCTCCTCCGCCGGCCCTGGGCGCCCTCGGCGGCATGACGGCGCCGCTGCTGCCCGAGCGGCCGGACGGGACCCGTTACCTTCGCTACTCGGACGCGCTGCGCGACCTGGCCGCCCCGGCGGTATTCGAGAACCGCGTCACCTACCGGCTGACCGAGGCCCAGCTCATCTCCGGGCTCACCCCCGGAGCGTCCCGGCTGGCGTTCGTCCGCGGCCGGTACTTCGACGGCGTCGACACCGGCGAGGCGGCCGCGCACGAATACGCGGCCACGCGGCTCGGCGGCCGCCCGGCGGGCCTGCGCGCCCTGATCGCGGACCCGTGCGACCTGCGCCGCCGCCCCGCGAACCTGGCCATCAGCACCCTGACGCTCCGGCTGGACCAGGCGACCGGGCGGGCGTCGTTCCTGCTGCACTGGCGGGATCCGGCCAAGGTGGGCCACGCGGGCGGGTTGTACCAGGTGATCCCGGTGGGCGTGTTCCAGCCGTCCGGCGAGGCCGGGTGGAACGAGCGCCGGGATTTCTCGCTGTGGCGGTGCATGATCCGGGAGTTCGCCGAGGAACTCGGCGGACGCTCGGAGGACTACGGCAGCGAGGCCGGCCCGGTCGACTACGATTCCTGGCCGTTCGCCAGGCGTATGGCCGACGCGCTCGACCAGGGTCAGATCCGCGTGTGGTGCCTGGGGCTCGGCACCGATCCGCTGACCTACGCCACCGACCTGCTCACCGTGGCCGTGATCGACAGCGGGGTATTCGACGAGCTGTTCAGCCTGAGCCCGCGGCGCAACGCCGAAGGCAGCGTGCTCGCGGCGCGTGAGTTTGCCGCCCACGTCATCGACCGCATCGTGACCAGCGAGCCCGTGCAGGCGGCCGGCGCCGCCGTCCTGCGGCTCGCGTGGCGGCACCGCGAGACGCTCATCGGCTGACCGCCCTGCGGCCGCCCGCCTCCCGGGTCGGCCGGCTTCCGAGGCCGTGGTGGCCCCGATCCCGGTCAGCAGGCTGGCCTATCTGGACGGGAGATGTATGCCCCGCCATTTGGTGGGCAGGTATGCGACGACTTCAAAACGTGCCTCGTCAGATGGAGAAACGATGGCTGGGACTGAAAACCTGAACGCCGGTCGTCACGTCGTTCAGTTCTACGGTCACGACGAGGAACTAGCCGAATCGGTGGCCGGCTACCTGCTGGAGGCGCTCGGGCGCGGCGGCGTGGCGATCGTCATCGCGACCCCGGAGCACCGCCGCGAGTTCGAGCACCGGCTGGGGAAGGCACTCGGCGGCGGCGCCGATCTAGCAGCCGCCCGAGACAGCGGCGCGTACCTGGCCCTGGACGCCGGCGAGACGGTGCGCGAGCTCATGCCCGCCGGCCGCCTCGACATCGCAGCCTTCGACCGCGTGATCGGCAGCCTGATCCGGCAGGCCGGGACGGGCGGGCGGCCGGTCCGCGCCTACGGCGAGATGGTCGCGCTGCTCTGGGACGACGGACTGGTCAACGCCGCGATCCAGCTTGAGGAGATGTGGGGTGAGCTTGGCCGCACGCATTCCTTCTCGTTGTTCTGCGGTTACCCGGCCAGCTCGGTGACCGGCGACGGCCACCTCGACACCTTCGCCGCGGTGTGCCGCCTGCACCGGGAGGTGGTCGGCCTCTCGCCCGCCGGAGCTTCCGGGTCCGGCGGCCTCGGAGCGGTGCGGACGTTCGCCTTCGCACCCGATGCGCCCGCGGTGGCCCGCCATTTCACGGTCGGCACGCTGCGCGACTGGGGAGCCGGGGACGTCGCCGATGACGCCGCCCTGGTGGTGACCGAACTCGCCGCCAATGCCATCGTCCACGCTCACTCCGCGTTCACGATCCTGCTGTCCGCGCATGGTGATCTGGTGCGGATTTCGGTACGCGACGCAGGCCCGCTGCCCGGCGCCGACGCCTGCGCGGCGCTGGCGCCCGCCCCGCTGCACGGCCTGGGCGCGGTAGACGCGCTGGCCAGCCGCTGGGGGGTAGAGTCGCTCGGAAACGCGGGTAAGACCGTATGGGTAGAACTGCGCAGGTGATGAAGCGTCAGTGGCCGTCCTGGCACGGCTCCTAAGGCAGGCCCCCGATCCTGCCGAAGGCGGCGAGGCGCCCTGCTTCGCTCACCTGGTCTGCCCCGAATGCGGGGCCGTGGTAAGCGAGGGTCATGGCGAAGGCTGCGGAATGGAAGGCAGGGCTTAGCGATGGGTGAGGATCTGGCCGGGCGGCTGGCCGTTGTTACCGGCGGGGCCAGCGGTATCGGTGAGGCCTGCGCGATCCGGCTGGCTGCGGGCGGGGCCAGCGTGGTGGTCGCCGACATCAACCTCGACGCCGCCGAGGCGGTCGCCGCCCGCATCGGCGGGCGTGCCTTCGAAGTGGACCTGGCCGCCGATTTCGACGCCGTGACGCTGGCCGGCCAGGCCGACGTCCTGGTGAACTGCGCGGGCCTGCAGCATGTCGCCCCGGTCCACGAGTTCCCGCCCGATATGTTCCGGCTGCTGCTCGCGGTGATGCTCGAGGCCCCGTTCCGGCTGGCCCAGGCGGCGCTGCCGCATATGTACGCCCGTGGCTTCGGCCGGATCGTCAACATCTCCTCCGTGCACGGCCTGCGCGCCTCTCCCTACAAGGTCGCCTACGTCGCGGCCAAGCACGGCCTCGAGGGGCTGTCGAAGGTAATCGCGCTCGAAGGCGGCGAGCGCGGGGTCACCTCCAACACGATCTGCCCGGCTTACGTGCGCACGCCGCTGGTGGAAAAGCAGATCGCGGACCAGGCGCGGATCCATGGCATTTCCGAGCAGGACGTGGTCAAAGACATCATGCTGACCGAGCCGGCCATCAAGCGGCTGATCGAGCCGGACGAGGTGGCCGAGCTCGTGGCCTACCTCTGCTCCGGCCCCGCGTCCTTCGCCAACGGCTCCTCGTGGGTCCTTGACGGTGGCTGGTCCGCCCGCTGACCGGTCTCGAACATTCATATGAATGTGGCACTCTACTTGTTCTTTTGGGTAGAACGCCACATTCATATGAATAGCCAGCCCCAGACGCTGCCACCCGTTCGCCTCAGGCATCCCTCTGTTCGCAGGCGCCCCTCTCGCCTCGCTCAGACGAACGCGCTCAGACGCACGCGTTCAGACGAACGCGCTCAGACGAACGCGCTCATGCCGGTGATCGCGCGGCCGACGATCAGCGTGTTGATCTCGCGGGTGCCCTCGTAGGAGTAGATCGCCTCGGAGTCGGCGACGAACCGGCCCACGTGGTTCTCCAGCAGGATGCCGTTGCCGCCGAGGAGCTCGCGCGCCCACCCGACCGTCTCCCGCATCCGGACCGTGCAGAACGCCTTGGCCAGCGCGGAATGGTGATCCTCGGCCAGGCCGGCCTGCTGCAGCGCGGACAGCCGCGCGCACAGGCAGGCCGAGGACGTGATGTTGGCCAGCATCCGCACCAGCAGGTCCTGCACGAGCTGGAAGCTCCCGATCGGGCGGCCGAACTGCTGGCGCTGCCGGGCGTAGGCCAGCGCGTGCTCATAAGCGCCGCGGGCGCAACCGGTGGCCTGCCAGGCCACGCCGGCCCGGGTCAGCCGGAGCACCGCGGCGGTATCCCGGAAGGAGTTCGCCTCCTGCAGCCGGTTCTCCTCGGGCACCCGGACCCCGTCCAGCGTGATGTGGGCGTTCTGCACCACCCGCAGCGCGATCTTGTCCGTCTGCTTGGAGGGCTCGAAGCCCGGCGTGCCCTTCTCTACCACGAACCCCTTGACCTGACCATCCTCCAGGGAACGCGCCCAGATGATCACGTAGTCGGCGAACGTGGCGTTGCCGATCCACTTCTTCTGCCCGTCCAGGACCCAGCCCCCACCCACCTTCACTCGGCGGGCCGTGGTCGTCAGCCCGCCCGCCGCGCCCGATCCGACGTCGGGTTCGGTGAGGCCGAACGCGCCGATCTTCTCCATCCTCGCCATCTCGGGCAGCCACCGCTGCTTCTGCTCCTCCGACCCGCACAGGTAGATGGAGCCCATGGCCAGGCCGCCGTGCACGCCGAAGAACGTGCCGATGGACGGGTCCGTCCGGGCCAGCTCCATCGCGATCATGCCGTCGAGCAGGTTGCCGCCGCCCGGGCAGCCGTAGCCCTGGTACAGCTGGCCCGGGATGCCAAGCTGACGGAAGTCGCCCATCAGGTCGTGCGGGAACTCCTCCCGGGTCCAGTAGTGGTTGATGACGGGCTGGACCGACTTCTCCATGAACTCCCTGACCCGGTGCAGGAGCTTTCGGCCCTCGGGTTCCAGTTCCTGCTCGAGCAGGTAGAAGTCGGCGTCGGTCACGGCGGGGGCGTTGGCGCTTGACATGCGAGTTCTCCTCTTCGGCTTCGAGCTACGGCGGGCACAGGAAGCCATCCACCACCGGCGCGAGTTCGGCCGCCTGGGTGACCAGGGCGAGGTGACCGCCGTGGTAGACGTGCAGCCGCGAGTCCCGGATGAGCCGGTGCATCAGCCGGGCGTTGGCCAGCGGGATGATCGGGTCGTCGTCCCCGGCCAGGATGAGCGTCGGCTGCCGCAGCCGGGGCAGGAACGGCAGGCTGGTCCAGCCCGCCGCGGCGGTCAGCTGGTACAGGTAGCCGCGCGACGGCCGGCCCGGGTGGCCGCCGTGCATCGCCGCCACGATCTCCGCGGAATCGATTCTGGCCAGTCCGCCGTAAAGGCCGCCGGCGACCCGCTGCAGGTAGCCGGGGTCCAGGTAGCGTCGCGGTGTTACCAGGTGGACCAGGACAGAAGGCCGGCCCGGCACCATCGGCGTGCCCGTGGCGGTCGCGACAAGCACCAGCCGACGGCACCTGGCCCGCTGGGACGCGGCGAACTGCTGGGCGACACCGCCGCCCCAGGAGATGCCGAGCACGTCGACACGTTCGTAGCCGAGCTCGGTCAGCATAGCCGCGATCAGCCGGCAGAGCCCGGTGAAGCGGTAGGGCCTGGGCGGCAGCGGCGAGCCGCCGACGCCGGGCGGGTCGAACCTGATCACCTCGACGGCCGGGTCGAGCGCGGCCACGAACGGCTCGAACAGCTCAAGGTTGGCGCCGATGCCGTTGATCAGCAGCAACGGGAGCCTGCGCGTACCGCCCGCCTCGTTCGGCCCCGGTCTTATCGCGACCTTCAGCAGCTGGCCGCCGACCGTGACGCTGCGGACCTCAGTGGTCGTGGACATAGGTTCCGGGTGCGGCGCCCCGTATCGGGTAACCCTTCCGGCCAAGCTGGCCGGGGCTCTTCTTCTGCTGCCCGCTCCGCCCGGCCAGCCAGGACGAATAATCGGGCCACCAGCTGCCCGCCATCGTCTGCGCCGCGGCGAGGAACTCGCCCGGGTCGGCCGGATTTGGCGCGGGGGCGGTCTGGAACGCGGCCTTCGGATTGCCCGGGGGGTTGACCATGGCGGCTATGTGCCCGCTGGTGGACAGCACGAACGTGACCTGCCCGCCGAGCAGCTGGGTGGACCGGTAGCACGACTGCCACGGGCACAGGTGGTCGGCCGCGCCGGCGATGACGTAGGCGTCCACGTCGACCTTGGACAGGTCGACCGGCGAGCCAAGCATGGTCGCCGCCTCCGGCATCGTCAGCGCGTTGGCCAGGGCCAGGCCGATGAAGTCACGGTGCAGGGCGGCGGGCAGCCGGGTGGTGTCGGCGTTCCAGTGCAGGATGTCGAACGCGGGCGGCGGACGCCCTTGCAGGTAGTTGTTAACCCAGTAGTTCCAGATCAGGTCGTCGGGCCGCAGCCACGCGAACACCTCGGCCAGGGCCCGCCCGTCCAGGTAGCCGCGCGCGCCGGATACCGCCGTCGCCGCGGCGGCCGTGGCCTCGTCGATGACCGCCCCGGCGGTCCCCGCGCTCTGCTGGCCCGGGGGGACGACCCCCCCAGACCCCCCCGGCGGACCGTGGTCGAGCACGGCCACGCCGAGGCCCAGGCTGGCCAGTTCGCCGAGCCGGCCGGTGACGCTCAGGTGCGCGGCCACCATGGCGGCCGCGATGCCGCCCGAGCACAGCGCGAAGACGCTGGCCTTCGCGGCCCCGCTGATGGCCCGCACCACGTCGAGCGCCGCGACGATGGCGCCGCCGTAGGTGTCCAGGCCCCAGTCCCGGTGCCGAGCGTCGGGGTTGCGCCACGACACCACGAACACCTGATGGCCCTGGCCGACGAGGAACTCGGCCAGGCTGCGTCCCGGCGCCAGGTCGACGATGTAGTACTTGTTGATCATTGGCGGGACGATGAGCAGCGGGTAGCGGTAGACGCTCTCGGTGGCGGGCTGGTACTGGATGAGCTCGAACTGCTCGCCTGCGTACACCACGCCGCCCGGCGTGACCGCCAGGTCGCGGCCCACCTCGAAGGCGCCGGCGGCCACCATCGACGGCACCCGGGGCGGAGTGGCCAGGTCGGTGGCGAGCGCCCGCAGGCCGCGGCCGGCGCTCCCGCCGCCCGTGTCGATCAGGGCCTTCCAGGCGGCCGGGCTGAGCAGCGGATTGTTGCTCGGCGCGGCCGCGGCGATCAGGTTGGCGAGCAGGAACCTCAGCCGCGTGTCGTCGCGCCAGCCGAGTTCGGCCCCGGCCACGAGCGCCTCGGCCGCCTGGGCCGCCGCCAGGTAGGCCTGGACGCTGCGCCGCAGCAGCGGATGGCCGGTCCAGGCCGGGTCGGCGAACCGGCGGTCGCGCGGGCCGGTGCCCATTCCCGGCGTGACCGCGGACCGGCCGACCGCGATCCGGCCGAGCTCGCTGCCGAGCCGGGCCGCCTGACGGCCGACCAGCCCCGGCCGGCGAGCCAGCTCGCCGGCCAACCGCAGTAGCGAGCTGTCGGGCCGGAGCCGGTGCATGACGCCGAGCGCCGCGTCGGTCAGCAGCAGGTCCAGCCCGCCCGCGGCGTCAACGGCGTCCTGCGCCCAGGTCTGGCCGCCGGGCGGCTGCTGGCTCGCGGCCTGCTCCGCGGTGGTCACCCGGCGTCACCGGGCGGTGGCGCGTCCGCGGGCGGCTGCACCTCACGGCGTAGGATTTTCCCGGTCGGGCCCTTGGGCAGCGCGTCCACCAGCCAGACGCGCCGCGGGTACTTGTACGCCGCCACCTTGTCCCGGACGAACGCGCGCAGTTCCTCCGGCGTCGCGGTCGCGCCCGGCTTCAGCGCCACGGCGGCGCCGACCTCCTCGCCGAGTTCGGGGTGCGGCATGCCGATCACGGCCACCTCGGCGACGGCCGGGTGCTCGTGCATCACTTCCTCGATCTCCCGCGGGTACACGTTGTAGCCGCCCCTGATGATCAGGTCTTTCTTCCGGTCGACGATGTAGTAGTAGCCGTCGGAGTCCACCCTGGCCATGTCGCCGGTGCGGAACCAGCCCCCGCCCGCCTCCCCTTCCCCCCTCACCATGGCCTCCGCGGTGGCCTCGGGCTTGTTCCAGTAGCCCTTCATCACGTTGTGCCCGCGGATGGCGATCTCGCCGATTTCCCCGTCCGGCACGGTCTGGCCGGCCTCGTCGATGAGCCGCATCTGCACGCCCTCGACCGGGGTGCCGATCGAGCCCGGCTTGCGGACCCGGTCCGGGTGGTTGAACGACGCGACCGGGGAGGTCTCCGACAGCCCGTAGCCCTCGAGGATCATGCAGCCGAACTTCTCCTCGAACCCGCGCAGGATCTCCACCGGCAGCGAGGCGCCGCCGGAGACGCACACCCGCAGCGTCGCGGTCTTCGCCGGGTCGGACCCAAGATCCCCGGGGAGGTGCAGCATCGCGGCGTACATGGTCGGCACGCCCTCGAAGATCGTCACCGCGTCACGCTCGATGATGTCCAGCGCCTTCGCCGGGTCGAACCTGGGCAGCAGCGTCAGCGTGCCGGCCGCGGCCACGGTCGCGTTCAGCCCGCAGGTCAGGCCGAAGACGTGGAACAGCGGCAGGCAGCCCATCATCACGTCGTCCGGATTGTTCTTCAGCAGCGTCTGCGCCGTGAGCTCGGCGTTGCGGACCAGGCCCGCGTGGGTGAGTTCGGCGCCCTTCGGCTGGCCGGTGGTGCCCGAGGTGTACAAGATGACCGCGTCGTCGTCGCCGCCGCGGCCCGGATCGGACCAGGCTGGCTCATAGTCGCCGAGCAGGTCGGCCAGGTCGGCGGCCTCGACGGCGATCGCCTGCGCCCCGGCGTCGGCCGCGCCCTTGGCGGCCTCCCCGGCCGCCGCGTGCCAGGCCAGGACCACCCGCACCCCCGAATCGCCCAGGTAGTAGGCGATCTCACGGCTCTTGAGCAGCGGGTTCATCGGCACCACGACCGCCCCCGCGGCCAGCGCGCCGTAGAAGGAGATCGGGAACGCCGGGACGTTCGGCAGCATGATCCCTACCCGGTCGCCTGGCTGCACCCCGTGGGCGGCCAGTAGCGCGCTCATCCGCCCGGCGGCCTCGTGCAGCTGGGCGTAGGTCAGCACGAGATCGTCCAGCCGGATCGCCGGGTGGGCCGGGTGGTCCGCGGCCGCCCGGTCGAGCAGGGAACTGAGATTCGTCATGGCGTCCTCCAGTCCGCGCCGCTGCGGCAAGCCGGAGCCGTGACGGCCCCACCCGCAACTATGCTCCCCACTTGGGGCGGATTCAAATAGCCTGCCCGGCCCGTGGGGGCTTTGGGGGTTCAGCCCCGGCCCACGTAGGGCATGGTGGTCGCGGTGATGGTGAGGAACAGGACGTTCGTGTCCAGCGGCAGGGACGCCATGTAGAGCACGGCGTCGGCGACGTGCCGGGAATCGAAGACGGGCTCGGCGGCGATGGAGCCGTTGGCCTGGAGTACGCCGCGGCTGAAGCGCTGCGTCAGTTCGGTCTCTGCGTTGCCGATGTCGATCTGCCCGCAGGCGATGCCGAACGCCCGGCCGTCAAGCGACAGGGACTTGGTCAGGCCGGTGACCGCGTGCTTGGTCGCGGTGTAGGCGATGCTGTTCGGCCGCGGCGTGTGCGCGGAGATCGAGCCGTTGTTGATGATCCGGCCGCCGCGCGGGTCCTGGGCTTTCATCATCCGCACCGCGTGCTGGGCGGACAGGAAGGCGCCGGTGAGGTTGGTGTCGACCACGCGCTGCCAGTCGGCCAGGTCGATCTCCTCCGCCGGGGCCGCGGGACCGAACAAGCCCGCGTTGTTCACCAGCAGGTCCAGGCGTCCCCAGCGGTCCCGGACGGCGTCGAAGAGCGCGGCCACCGACGTCGGCGCGGTCACGTCGGCGGGCACGACGAGCGCGTTTTCGGCCGGCCAGCCGGTCTCGGCGTCCGGCGGGGCCTCGGCGGTCTCGGCCAGCGCCTCGGCGCGCCGGCCCGCCAGCGCGACCTGCCAGCCCGCGCCGAGCAGGGCCCTCGCGATGGTCCGGCCGAGCCCGGAACCCGCCCCGGTAACGACAGCCACGCCCATGACGCTCATCCCTTCCTCGTGTCCTCAGGGGACGACGGTGACCGGCCACCGGCCGGCCTTGACCAGCCGGACCGCCAGCGACCCAACCCACCGGTGGCCGGCCTTGGCCGAGGCGCCCACGATGACGGCGTCGGCGCGGACCTCGTCGGCCACGCGTCGCAACTCGGAGTACGGATCGCCGCGCGCGACGACGAACGTGATCGGCATGCCCAGGACCTCGGCGTACTCCTCCGCCCGCCGCCGCAGGTCCGCGGCTGTTTGGGAGAGCGCCTCGTCCTGGGCGGCGATCGCGCCCGCCCCGGCGGCCGAGGCGCCGTACAAGGCCGAGAGCTGCGCGACGTAGACGCAGACCAGGCGGGCCCCCTGCCGCCGCGCCAGCCCGGCCGCGTATGCCCCGGCCCGCAGCGAGGTGACGGAATCGTCGATCCCGACCAGGATCACTTTGGGCCCGTCGGTGCCCAGTTCGAAGGCTCCGCCTTCCTCGCCCGTCACAGCCGAAATTATAGGTACCTGGGCCGAACGGCGCTCGGTCCAGCCCTTCCTCAGCGGACACGCGAAACCGGTGGGTAACCTGGCGGGCATGGATGAGAATCGTGCCCGCCGGGTCACCGACGCGCTCCGGGACCGCGGCATCAACGCGCACCTGAGGAAGTCCGGGATCGACGCCTACTCGGTGCAGGTGCCCGCGGGCGGCGGCCGTGAGGCTATCTGGGGTGCCGAGGGCACCAGCGGCCTGGAAGCCGAGGTCCTGCTGGACGGGGACCTGGTCGGTTTCGTGCCGGAGATTCCCGGCTCGGACACGTTCGACGAGGCCCAGATCGTGGACGCCATCGCGCGCGCCGACTACGACGAGCCGGTCGGCCGGGAGCGCCCCGAGGCCCCCACGCCGGGAACGCCGCTGCCCAGGGAGGGCGGCGTCTTCCGCCGCTTCATCGACGGCTTCCGCTACGACTCAGAAGGCGGCTCCCGCTAGGACCGCGGGATAGGGAGCCGGTGGACCCCTGGGTACGTTCTGGGCCCAGTTCTGACGGCGATCGGGGAAGCGTTGCGCCCCGGTTTTTGCGGGTCCGCGGGGTAGTGGGAGGCTTTAGGGGTGCGCCTGGCGACCTGGAATGTGAACTCGGTGAAGGCGCGGCTGCCCAGGTTGCTTGCGTGGCTGGCCGAGGCTCAGCCCAACGTCGTCTGCTTGCAGGAGACCAAGTGCGCGGCCGCCTTGTTTCCGGCGGCCGAGGTCGGCGAGCTGGGTTACCAGGCCGCGGCGCACGGCGACGGCCGGTGGAACGGCGTGGCGCTGCTCTCCCGGATCGGCCTGGACCGGGTGAGCCTCGGTTTCCCCGGTGAGCCGGGCTATCCGGGCGAGTCGGCCGGGCTCACCCTGATCGACGAGCCTGGCCCGCGCCGGCCGGAGGCCCGCGCCATCGGCGCCATCTGCGGCGGGATCCGGGTCTGGTCGCTGTACGCGCCGAACGGGCGCACCCCCGACTCGGCCCACTACGCCTACAAGCTCGACTGGTACGCGGCGCTGCGGACCGCGCTCGCCGCGGAGCTCAGCCATGAGCCCGCGCTGGCCGCGTGCGGTGATTTCAACGTGGCGCCGACCGACGACGACGTTCTGGGATCCGGCCCTGTTCATCGGCTCCACCCACGTCACGCCGCCCGAACGGCAGGCCCTGGCCGACCTGCGGGCGCTCGGCTTGCAGGACGTCGTGCCCGTCCCGATGAAGGGACCGCATCCCTTCACCTACTGGGACTACCGGGCCGGTGCGTTCGCCAAGGACAACGGCATGCGCATCGACCTGGTGTACGCGACCGGGGCGGTGGCCGACCGGGTGCGGGCGGCCTACGTCGACCGCGAAGCCCGCAAGGGCAAGGGGCCGTCCGATCACGCGCCGGTCGTGGTGGACCTCGGCTGAAGAGCCGATCTCAGCTGAGGATGCGGGCCGCGTTGTCGTGCAGCACCGCGCTCATGACCTCGGCCGGCAGCTCCAGGGCCTCGAGCTCAGACAGGCACCGCTCGGGCGTGAAGAAGGGGTAGTCGCTGCCCCACAGGAACTGCCCGGACAGCCGCCCGCGCAGCTCGCGAATCACCTCGGCCGGGATACGTCGCGGTGACCAGCCGGAGATGTCGATGTACACGTTGGTCTTGTGCAGCGCGATCGCGATCAAGTCCATCTGCCACGGCCAGCCGAAATGCGCGGCCACCACGGTGAGGTCCGGATGCGCCGCGGCCACCGAGTCGAGCTTGACCGGGTGCGCCAGGTCGATCCTGATGCCCTGGCCGCCCGGCTGCCGCGCGCCGATGCCGCTGGTGCCGGTGTGGAACAGGGCCAGCAGGCCGTGCCGCTCGCAGGCCGCGAAGACCGGCCAGTACTGCGGATCATCTGGCGAGAAGGCCTGCAGGGACGGGTGGAATTTCACCCCGCGCAGTCCAAGCGAGGCGATGTTCGCCACCTCGGCCACGGCGGCGTCACCCTTGAGAGGATCGACGGAGCCCAGGCCGGTGAACACGTCGGGGTAATCGCGGCACGCGGCGGCCACCGTCTCGTTCGGGATCCGCGGCCGCCCTGTCGCTGTCTCCGCGTCCCAGGCCAGCAGGACCGCCTTCACCTCGAGGCGGCGGTACAAGGCCGCCAGCTGGTCAAGCGACTGCCGCTGCGCGGGCGACCGGAAATAGGCCTCGGCCGCCTCGATGTACCCGGCCATGCTGCCGTCGAGCCAGTCCGGGGTGGGCAGGTGCACATGGAAGTCAATCGCGCGCAATGACACCGACCTACGTTACCTAAAGGCGTCGATGCGTGGCTCGCGCAGACGAGATCCAGCACGGACGGCTATTATCAGCGCCGGGCGCGGAAAGCGGACAGCCCGGCGGCGAGCGCCACGGTGATCTGGCCGCTGGCACAGGACTAGGCTACAAAGTGGCACTTCCGGGTAAAAAGGGGGCTGTCATTGGAGAAAGATGAGTCCTCGGTCGGCCGCGTCGGCGTCCTCATTGTGGGCACGCGGGGCGTCGCCGGGCCAGGAGAGGTGCTCATCAAGATCCGCGGCGGTTCCGAGGCCTTCCTGGCCTGGTCGGATAAGCCGCTGCCCAGGGGGGCGACCGTCCTTGTCATCGAGTCGCGCGGAGCGCGGGCGGTCGACGTCATCGAGTGGGAGGACGTACTCGGCGACAGTCCGCGCATACCGGGGTTACTTCCGCTTTAGGAGATGAACGACGATGTTCGGTTACCGTGTTCCAGCGCCCGACGAGGCCATGCTGATTTCCGGACGAGTGCACGGCCTGCAAGGCGCGCCGTTCCGGGTGGTGATCGGCCACGGCGTCTTCGTCACGCCCATTTTCCGCAAGGTCCGGTACCTCACGCTTTCGATGCAGGAGGCCGAGGTCGCCGAGACTTGCGTGACCAAGCAGGGCATCTCGCTGAACGTCCGCTCGGTGATCGCGTTCAAGGTCGGCAACGACGAGGAATCCATCGTCAACGCCGGCCAGCGCTTCCTGTCCGACCAGGACCAGATGTCGGTGCTGACCGGGCGGATCTTCGCCGGCCACCTGCGCTCGATCATCGGCTCGATGACCGTCGAGGAGATCGTCACCGAACGGCAGAAGCTCGCCAGCGAGGTCCTGGACGGATCGAAGGGCGAGATGGCCAGGATCGGGCTGATCGTGGACTCGCTGCAGATCCAGTCGATCGACGACATGGGCGCCGGCTACATCGCCGCGATGGCCGCGCCGAACAACGCCGCCATCCAGCGGCAGGCCAAGATCGCGCAGTCGCAGGCCGACCAGGCCGCGGCCGAGGCGCAGCAGGCGTCGGTCCGCAAGCAGGCCGAGTTCGCCCGGGAGACCTCGGTCGTGCAGGCGCAGTACAAGGCCGAGGTAGACAAGGCGCAGGCGGAGGCGGCGCAGGCCGGTCCGCTGGCCCAGGCGAACGCCACCCGCGCCGTCATCGATGCGCAAGCCGAGCTGGCCCAGCAGCAGGCCCAGCTCCGGCAGCAGCAGCTGGTCTCCGAGGTGATCAAGCCGGCCGAGGCCGAGGCCGAACGGGTCAGGATCCTGGCCAAGGCGGACGCCGAGCGGACCCGCATCCAGGCCGAGGCCGCCGCCTCCAACAACCGCGTCGCGCTCGACCAGCTGCTCATCAACCAGCTGCCGCTGATCGTCAAGGAGGCCGCGGCCGGGCTGGCCGGGGCCAACGTGAGCGTGCTCAACGGCGCCGACGGCCTCAGCGAGATCGCGGCCGGCCTGGTCAGCCAGGGCCTGACGATCCTCGATTCTGTCCGCAAGGGGATGCCCGGGCAGTCTCAGTCCAGCACCGACAACGGGCGCGTCGTGAGCGGCCAGGTGGTGCCGGACAGCCCGGCGGGATCAGCCCGCGGCTAGCTGCCCGGCGGGTTCCGCCTCAGCTAGCAGCTCGCCGACGGCCTGGACGGCAAATCTAGTCATTTGCTGACGTCCCAACGAGTACCGCTCTAGCTGGAACATCTCCGGTTAGGCTCGCTGGCGTGGCAGCAACGACAACAGCCGTCCAGGCCACGGCGGCAGAAGAACCCGCCTCCCCGCCAGGCGCCCGCGGGACGGTGGCGCTGGCCGCCGTCTACTATCTGCTGGCCGCGCTGGCGGTCACGCTCTGGCTGTGGCGGGATCCCGCGTCCCGGACGGTGGCGGGCAACCCTAACGATACCGACCAGTTCACCTGGTTCTTCAGGTACGACGCCACCGCCATCGTGCATGGGCGGCTGCCCGCGCTGGTGACGACGGCGATGAACGCCCCGCAGGGCGTGAACGCGATGTGGAACACGTTCATGATGCTGCCCGGCGTGCTGCTGGCGCCGGTGACGCTGGTCTTCGGCCCGCAGAGCGCGCTCACGGTGTTCCTGACGGCCGGCTTCGCCGGGTCCGCGACGGCGATGTTCGCCGTTCTGCGGCGCTGGGATGTCAGCGGGCCGGCCGCGGTGCTCGGCGGGGCGGTCTACGGGTTCTCCCCGGCGGTGCTGCACTCGGCCATCGGTCACTACGACCTGCAGTTCGCCGTGCTGCCGCCGCTGATCATCGACGTCGGCCTGCGGCTGGCGACGGGCCGGACGAGCGCCGTGCGGGGCGGTCTCGGGCTCGGGCTGCTGGTGACGGCGCAGGTGTTCATCACCGAGGAGACCCTGCTCGGCACGGCCATGGCCGGGGCCATCATCGTCGCCGTGCTCGCTGTCAGCCGCCCCCGGGCGGTGGCGGACAAGATCGCGACGGTGGCCGCTGGCCTGGGCGTCGCGGCCTGCGTTACGGCCGTGACCGCCGGATATCCGCTGTGGGTGCAGTTCTTCGGCCCGTTGCAGCAGCACGGCAGCCCGTTCACGCCCGATTTCTTCAAGAACGACCTGTCTTCCTTCGTGGTGCCCTCGTCGTACCTGCTCTTCCACACCTCGGCCAGCGCGGCCGCCGCCTCGCGGTATCAGGGGCACCTGCCCGAATATCTCGGTTACCTGGGCTGGCCGCTGATCATCGTGCTGCTGCTGGCCGCGATCGCCGGCTGGCGGCGGCTGCCGATCCGGGCTGCCGCGGTCGCCTGCGCGGTGCTCAGCGTGTTCTCGCTCGGCGGCACCCTGCTGTTCGGCGGCCACGAGCACCCCGCGATCAAGCTGCCCTGGTACTGGCTGGAAGGCCTGCCGCTGCTCAGCGCGGCGCTGCCGGACCGGTTCTCCCTCGTGGCGGACGGCGCGGGCGCCGTGCTGCTGGCCTTCGCGGTGGATGCGGCCCGGCCGGTCTTCGCCGCCTTCGCCTCCCGGCGGCTGCCGCGGCTCGCCGTCGGCTGGCGGCCCGCCGCGGTGGTGATGGCCGGCGCGATCCTGGCCGTCTTGCCCATCGTGCCCAGGCCCCTGCCCGCCGCCGACGTGACTCCGGTGCCGCCCGGCTGGTCGGCGGCGTTCACCGCGCTGCGGCTGCCGGCCTCGGCCAGCGTCCTGGTGGTGCCCATCCCGATGTCTACCTTCACCGAACCGCTGCGCTGGCAGGCCGACACGGGCGAACCCGGCTCGCTGGTCGGCGGGTATTTCATGGGCCCGGCCTGGAACGGGCGCAGCTACATCGACGGGAGCGGCACGCCATCGGCGGGCCTGTACCTGAACGCCATCTGGACCTTTTCGCAGGGCGGCCTGCCGAAGGCCCTGGCGGGCGGGCTCCCGCCCAACGCCTACCGGGGGTCGGCAGGCTACCTGCCCGTCAAGGTCGTGACCGACACGAAGATGCGGCAGCAGATCAAGGCCTGGCGGGTGTCGGCCGTGGTGGCGGTGGCCAGGCCGGATTCACGGCTGGGCCGGTACCTCACCGCCCTGCTGGGGTCACCCGCCGTCGTGACGGGCGATGTGCTCGCCTGGCGAACATAGCCTTGTTACATTCAGTTATAGAATGATTACCTATCGGAGTCACAAAGTAGTGGCTCCGATAGGCCACGCAAGGCTGAGCCGCGCTCTCAGAGGCCATTCATAGGCTGGTCTCGGATTCATAACGACGGCAGAGGTGGTTCCGCAGGTACGCAGAGCCGCGTCAGGCAGTGTGGTCAGTGAAGCCGATAAGGATCAAACTTTAGAGGAGCTGACGATGACCATGCTGTGGATCAACGTGCTGCTGGCGATTCCGTTCATTGCCCTGTGGGCCGGTATTCCCCTGTGGCTCGTGCTGAGGCGGCCGGACGGCAAGCCGGCGATCGCCGCGGCACCCGCCGTCAGGACGCTGCCCGCGGCACGCCACCAAGACGCCGGCTACCGCCGCGTCGCCTAGCCCGGCGTGCGGGCGAGCCAGCCGGGGCTGGCTACCAGTACGGGCCTTCCGGCCCGCAGTTGTGGTGTGAGAGGCTGCCGGGATGCTGGCGTTGAGCATCGCGTGCGTGCTGGCCGCAGTCGCGTGGACGTACCTGGTCGCCGGGCACGGTGGGTACTGGCGGACCAGCGAGTGGCTTCCGTCGCTGACCCGTGATCCGGATACATGGCCGGACGTGGTGGCGGTCGTCCCGGCCAGGAACGAGGCTGAGATGCTGCCGGCCACGCTGCCCGCGCTGCTCGGGCAGGAGTATCCGGGGGCGCTGGCCGTCGTCGTGGTCGATGACCGCAGTTCCGACGGCACCGCCGAGGTCGCCGCGAGGCTCGGTGGCGGGCGGCCACTGAAGGTGATCGCGGGGACGGCGGCTCCGGCCGGATGGGCGGGCAAGGTGTGGGCCATGGCTCAGGGACTCGGCGCGGCGGGCCTCCCACCGGCCGCGGGCGCCAGCCCGGAGCCGGAAGGCTACGTGCTGTTCACCGACGCCGACATCGCCTTGGCGGCCCGCACGCTGCGCGATCTGGTGGCCGCGGCGGAAGCGGACGACCGGGACCTGGTCTCGCAGATGGCGCTGCTGCGGACGGCAACCGGGTGGGAGCGCGTCGTGGTCCCGGCCTTCGTGTACTTCTTCGCCCAGCTCTATCCGTTCCGGCGGGTGAATGTGCCCGGCTCGCGCACGGCCGCGGCAGCCGGCGGCTGCATGCTGGTACGCCGCGGCGCGCTGGAGAAGTCGGGCGGTCTGGCGCCGATCAGCGGCGCCCTGATCGACGACGTGGCTATGGGCCGCATGATCAAGCGCCAGCGGGGCCGCTGCTGGCTCGGACTGTCCCGCCAGGTGGTCAGCGTACGCCCGTACCCCGGGCTCGCCAGCTTGTGGCAGATGGTGGCCAGGTCGGCCTACACCCAGCTGAACTACTCCCCGGCGCTACTGACCGCGACGATCGTCGGATTGTTGTTCCTCTACGTCCTGCCCCCGGCCGGGGCGGTCATCGGGCTTGCCGCCCTATTCTCCGGCGGGACCGCGCCCCAGGATGCCGGCCCGGCGGCCCTCGCGGCCGGCGCGGGGCTGGCGGGCTGGGCGCTCATGTCGCTGAGCTACCTGCCCATGCTGCGGCTGTACCGGCTGTCGCCGCTGCGCGCGCCCGGCCTGCCGCTTATCGCCCTGTTGTACGCCGGCATGACCGCCGACTCCGCCCGGCGGCACCACACCGGCCGCGGCGCGCAATGGCGCGGGCGCACCAACCGGAAGCTCGATGCCACGCGTGGTTGAGCACCCCCTCGGTAAGCAAAGACGCGTTTCGGCGGAGACTACGTGCCGCGAGCCCACCTGTCCTGCCCCGCGCCATTGCCTGAGTAGAAAATTTTTTCCACTCAGGCAACGACCGCGAAGACCCACGGTGCGGTCTACGGTTGCCTATCGCTGCGTACAGCCGCCCGTTCGGTCATCTGGGTGCCCTTCTGTCACTACCGCAGTTCCGTGTGGCGGATGGGAGCGGAACGTGCTGCGACCTTCCGCCCGTGCGGGCCAGCGGGGATGATGGAGCGTGGCAAATGATCCAGCTAGGCAATGAGGCTAAGAAGGTAGACACGTGACGATCAGCGTTCAGGGTGTGGTGGCCCGCGGTAAGGGCGAGCCGGTTGAGGTGACGACGGTCCTGGTACCCGAGCCCGGCCCGGGCGAGGCGCTCGTCACCGTGCAGGCCTGCGGGGTGTGCCACACCGACCTGCACTACCAGCAGGGCGGCATCGGTGCGGACTTCCCTTACCTGCTCGGGCACGAGGCGGCCGGCGTAGTCAACGCGGTCGGGCCGGACGTGACCGAGGTGGCGCCCGGTGATTTCGTCATCCTGAACTGGCGTGCGGTGTGCGGGCGGTGCCGTGCCTGCAGCCGCGGCCGGCCATGGTATTGCTTCAACACTCACAACGCGAGCCAGAAGATGACGCTGGCGGACGGCACCCCGCTGTCCCCGGCGCTGGGCATCGGCGCGTTCGCGGAAAAGACGCTGGTCGCGTCCGGGCAGTGCACCAAAGTCAATCCGGCGATCGCGGCTGCCACCGCCGGGCTGCTCGGCTGCGGTGTGATGGCAGGCCTGGGAGCCGCGCTGAACACGGCCGGCGTGACCAGGGGCGACAGCGTCGCGGTGATCGGCTGCGGCGGCGTGGGCGACGGCGCGATCCTCGGCGCTCAGCTGGCCGGCGCGCGGACGATCATCGCCGTGGACGTGGACGACAGGAAGCTGGAGTGGGCCCGCGGTTTCGGCGCCACCGACGTGCTCAACTCGCGGACGACCGATCCCGTCGCCGGTATCAGGGAGCTGACCGGCGGGTTCGGCGCGGATGTGGTGATCGAGGCCATCGGCCGTCCTGAGACCTACGAGCAGGCGTTCTACGCCCGCGACCTGGCCGGCACGGTGGTCCTGGTGGGCGTGCCGACGCCGGACATGCGGCTGGAATTGCCGCTGCTTGACGTGTTCGGCCGCGGCGGGGCGCTCAAGTCCTCCTGGTACGGGGACTGCCTGCCCAGCCGCGATTTCCCGATGCTCGTCGACCTGCACCTGGCCGGGCGCCTGCCGCTGGACAAGTTCGTGTCGGAGACCATCGGCCTGGGCGACGTGGAAGAGGCCTTCGCCAAGATGGGCCGCGGCGAGGTGCTGCGCAGCGTCGTCGTCCTGTGAACCACGCAGACCCGAAGACCGCCGGGGACCCGGCCACTCGCATCGCGATGTGGTCGGGACCGCGGACCGTGTCCACCGCGCTGATGCGGGCCTGGGAGAACCGGCCGGACACGGTGGTCGTCGACGAGCCGCTTTACGCCTTCTACCTGGACCGCACGGAGCTCGACCACCCGGGGCGGGACGAGGTGATCGCGAGCCAGCCCACCGACTGGCAGGTGGTGCTGGCCCGGCTGACCGGCGCCCCGCTGCCCGCCGGGGCGGGGATCAGCTACGCCAAGCACATGACGCATCACCTGCTGCCCGAGGTGGACCGGGCCGCGCTCGCCCCGTTCCGGCACGCGCACCTGATCAGGGACCCGCGCGAGCTGCTCGCCTCCTACGCCAGGGTGCGGACCGAGCCGACGCTGGCCGACCTCGGCCTGGCCCAGCAAGCGGAGATCTTCGAGACGTTCGGCGGCCCGGTGGTCGATTCCCGCGACCTGCTCGCCGAGCCCGGGGACATCTTGCGCGCGCTGTGCCAGGCTCTCGGCGTGCCCTTCGACGACCGGATGCTGGCCTGGCCGGCCGGGCCGCGGGACACGGACGGGGTGTGGGCGCCGTACTGGTACGACAGCGTCCGGTCCTCGACCGGCTTCACGGCTTACCGGCCGCCGGCCGAGCCGCTGCCCGCCCGCCTCGAGCCCCTCGCGGAAAAGTGCCTCCCGTACTTCTCCCGGCTGCACGCCTACCGAATAACCAGCCAGGGAGATAGGAGAAATCTTGCTGCAGGTCTTCGATGAGCGTAACCGCGACCTTATCGTCAACGTCAGCGGCAGGCTCGCGCACCGCGACCAGGCGATGGTGAGCCCGTTCGACTCCGCCGTCCAGGGCGGGGACGCGGTCTGGGAAGGGCTCAGGCTGTACGGCGGGAAGATCTTCCGGCTGGATGAGCACCTGGCCCGGCTGCGTGCCTCGGCCCGGGCCCTGGCGTTCGGTCATATCCCGTCCGACGAGGAGATCACCGAGCAGATCAGGCGCACGCTCGCCGCGAACGGCATGCGGGATGGCGTGCACATCAGGCTCACCCTCAGCCGCGGGGTCAAGCTCACCTCGGGCATGGACCCCCGGCTCAACCAGGCCGGGCCGACGCTGATCGTGCTGGCCGAGTTCAAGGAACCGGTGTACGACGCGGGCGGCATCACGCTGATCACCGCGAGCGTGCGCCGCCCGGCGCCGGACTGCCTCGACCCGAAGATCCATCACAACAACCTGCTGCCGTCGATCATGGCCAAGCTCGAGGCGAACGTGGCCGGCGCCGACGACGCGGTGATGCTCGACCACCGCGGTTTCATCGCCGAGACCAACGCCACGCACATCTTCATGATGACCGGCGGAACGCTGGCCACGCCGACCACGGTGTCCTGCCCGGAGGGCATCACCCGGGCCGCGGTGCTCGAACTGGCGGCCGCGGCCGGGATCACCTGCGAGAGCGGGGACTACACGCTACCCAAGCTCTACACCGCCGAGGAGGCGTTCGTGACCGGCACGATGGGCGGCCTGGCCCCGGTGGTGTCCGTGGACGGCCGCACTATCGGCGACGGCACCCCCGGCCCCGTCACCAAGCGACTGACGTCCCTGTTCGCCGACCTCACCGCCACCGAGGGCACCCCGATCAGCTGAGGCCACCACCGTGGGCCGGTGCTGCCCCTAGTTACCGGCCTGCGCGGGAAACCCGCGTGGAAAAATAGCCAGGTGGAGACAGAGACTACGGCCGCCGCGTGGGCGGCGGAGCAGATCGCGGCCGTGCGCGACCATCCGGCTGCCCGGCTCGCGCTGGTCGAGCGCCTGTATCACGGGCCGTTCGGCAAGGCTCCCAGGCACCTGCCGTATCGACGCGCCGCGATGGCGTTCATGCGCTGGCAGCTCCGACGCGGCGTGCTCGAGCCGCCGAACAGCGAACGGCCAGGAAGCCCGTGGTGGCGAGCGGTGAACGAGCGCTTGCTGCGGGACGGCTGCGAGGCGGTGGCGCTGAGCGGTGACTACGCCGGCTCCTCCTCGTCGCGGACGGTGGACTGCTGGTTGTCGTTCGCCGATTACCCGACCGCCCGGGCCTGGTACCGGGCGCACAACGCGAGCGTGGTCGCCGCCTACCTCGACCATCGCGACCTGGCCGCGGCGGAGAATGCCGCCGAACGCTTCTTCATGAACGTCGTGCTCTGCCGCGTGCTCTACGCGCACGCGCTCGTCGCAGCGCCCCGGATCTCCCTCGGGTGGCTCCGTCCGCTCGCTCCCGTCCTCGGCGACCCGAGGCTCGGGATGACCGGGATCTTCCTCCAACTGTCCCGCGTGCTTCCCGATGAGTACCCGCTCACCGCCAACGTCGGCGACTACCTCTCCGCTGAACTCGGATTCGGCCGTCTCCTCGACTACGGCGTGATCGTGCCGAGGCTGCAGCGACTCTACCAGTGGTCAGCGCACGAACTCGGCGCGCCCGGCCTGCTCGACTGCATCCACGACGGGAGCATGACCTACGCCTGGCCACTCGAAGATCGGAGCGTCTGGCACCCGAGGAGGTCGGTCACCCTCCAGCTGGCTCGCCGCATGCTCCCGCCGGATCGCCGTGCCCGCCGGGCCATAAATCGCCTTTGATCTTCCCGTCCTCGAGTTCGAGGACGGAATCGGCGATGCCGATGAGGTTCGGGTCGTGGGTGGCGACCAGGGCGGTCACGCCCTCGGACTGCACGACGGTGCGCAGCAGGCGCATGATCTGCTTCGCGGTCTCGGAGTCGAGCTGACCGGTGGGCTCGTCCGCGAGCAGCAGCTCCGGGCGGCCGACCAACGCCCGGGCGATCGCGACCCGCTGCTGCTGGCCGCCGGACAGCTCGCCGGGGCGCTGCCTGGCGTGCTCGCCGAGGCCAACGATGTCCAGCATGAGCCGGACCCGCTCCTCCCGCTCCTTCGGGGCCACCCCGGCGATCCGCAGCGGCACCCCGACGTTCTCCGCCGCGGACAAGATCGGGATGAGACCGAACGACTGGAAGATGAACGCCACCGACGTGCGGCGCAGCCGCATCCGCTCGTGGTCAGACATGGCGGTCACGTCCAGGTCCGCGACCCGCACCCGGCCGCCGTCCGGCAGGTCGAGCCCGCCGACGACGTTGAGCAGCGTGGTCTTGCCCGACCCCGACCGGCCGCGCAACGCCACCAGCTGGCCGGCCGGCACGGTAAAGGAGACGCCGCGCAGCGCCTGGGTGGCGGTGCGCCCGCTGCCGAAGGTCCGCGTCACCCCCTCCGCCTCCAGCATGTTCCGGGCGATGACGGGGCTGGGGGCGCTCACCGCGGATCCTTGGGGTTTTTGGGTTCCCGCCGGTCCGGCCAGACGCCGATGTGGTCGGGCTCGCCTTCGAGCCGCACCAGGTCGCGCATGCCGAGCGGTTCGGTCATCTCCCGCGGCAGCTGCAGCCGCCCAGCGCGGTCGAGCACGGCGTATTCCACCGCGTGCTGCGCCACGTCGCCATCATCGCCGGTCGTCGCGTGCCGGTGCGTCTCGGTGCTGGTCCGGCCGTCCCTGATCGCGATGACCCGCCGCACCACCGACGACACCGCCGGGTCGTGCGTGACGATCAGCACGGTCACGCCGAGCTCCGCGTTCGCCTGCTGCAGCGCGCCGAACACCTCGGCCGCGGTGGCCGTGTCGAGCTCGCCGGTGGGCTCGTCGGCGAGCAGCACCTTGGGCTCGTTGACCAGGGCCACCGCGACGGCGGCCCGCTGCTGCTCGCCGCCTGACATCTCGTCGGGCCTGCGGTGCAGGCAGTCGCCGAGCCCGAGCAGCTCGAGCAGTTCGGCCGAGCGGGCGCGGCGGATCCTGGTCCCGGCGCCCGCCAGCCGCATCGGCAGCTCCACGTTCTGCTGCGCGGTCAGGTAGGGCAGCAGGTTGCGCGAGGTCTGCTGCCAGATGAAGCCCACGGTCCGGCGCCGGTAGGCCAGCCGCTGCCGTGAGCTGATCGCCGCCAGATCGTGGCCCGCCACCCGCACCGAGCCCGCGGTGGGCGTGTCCAGCCCGGCCAGGATGTTCATCAGCGTGGACTTGCCGCTGCCCGACGCCCCCACCAGGGCGGCTATCTCGCCCTCGGCCACCAGCAGGTCAAGCCCCTGCAGGGCCTGGACCTCGATCCCGGCCGCGACGTAGATGCGAACCAGGCGGTCGCAGACGATCAGCGAGCCCGCGCCGAAGTCACGGTGCTGCCGCGCCGACTCGGCGCCCAGGTCCGCGATGCTGGTGCCCATTCCCTGCCTCTCCTTGCCTCTAGTTTGCCCGGAGTATGCCGGTGATGCCACGACGGCGCAGCGCCCTGGCCTCCGCGGTCAGCGCGGCCAGGGCGAGCACCACGACGACGGCGGCGGGCAGGCCGAGCGCGAGCAGGTCCGGCTGGAACTGGACCGGGGCGCTGGTGCCGGTGAAGGCGGACAGGTCGATCGACGAGCCGACCGCCCGCGGCAGCGCCACGGCGCAGACCGCGCCGGCCACGACCGCGGCGAGCACGGCCGGCATGGCTTCGGCCAGGACGAGCCAGGCCCGCTCGTGGCCCATGACGGTCAGCCGGGCCAGGGTCAGCTCGCGCTCCGCCGATCCGAGCGCCAGCCCGAGGATCACGATGAACAGGCCGAACGCGGCGGCCGCGGCGATGGTGAGCGCGATGATGAGCCCGGCGCCGTGCTGCAGCGGTGAGCTGGCCAGCGAGGCGAGCACGGCGGTGCGGAAGGTGATGATGCTGTCCGGGATCACCTTGGTGGCCACGGCGGAAAGCTGGGCGTGATCGATCGCCGAGCCGGTGACCAGCACCGTACTGGGGAGCGGCTGGCCGGCCGGCCCGGGCAGGGTCTGCAGCGGCATGATCACGAAGGAGCCGCCTCCTGGCTGGGCGGGAGTGCTGCTCAGGGTGCCCGCGACCCGCACCTTGAACGGTCCCATCGCGGCCAGCGTGCTCAGCTGCGTCGCCCCGGTGCCGAGGACGGCGGCGGCGGACGGCGAGGCCAGCACCGGCACCGTGGCGTCCAAGGGCATTATCCCGCCCGCCGCGGTGCCGATCTTGGCCGCCGGGAGGGCGGGGAACGGCGTGCCCGCGACCACGGCCGCGTAGCTGGCCGGGTCCACCGCGACCACCGTGATCGGCTGGCCGAACGGCGTGACCCAGCTCGTGTCCCAGACCGCGGTGGCATGACGCACGCCGCGGACCGCGGCGATCGCCCGCACCGCGGCGGAACTGACCGGGGGGGAATACAGGCCCGGGCTGATCAGTGCGTCCGCCCCGGTGGTACGCCAGGAGGCGGCGATCTCGCCGCGGGCGATCCCGCTGCTGACCATCCCGGCGAAGCTGGCCAGGCTGAGCGCGAGCACGAGCGCGAACGCCGGCAGCACCTCGGTCAGCGAGGACCGGGCCGCCCGGGACAGCGCGACGAAGCCGGTCGCGCCCGCGCCGCGGGCCGAGACGGCGAGCAGGCCGCGGACGGCGAGCGGGTACAGCCGCAGCATGACCACGACGACCGGGAGGGCCACGAGCACCGGCGTGAGGGCGAGGTACAGGTCCGCCCCGCCGCCTGCCTGTACGCCCTGATTGCGCAGCACGACCAGGCCGGCCACCGAGGCGGCGATGGCGGTGACCTCGGCAACCGGGCGGCGCCACGCCCGGGCCGGCCGGCCGGTCTCGCCGCCGGTGATCCGGGCCGGGTTGCTGGCCGGGGCGGGCCTGCGGTGCCGCCACACGCCGACAAGCGGCGGGCCGGCCAGCGCCGCCAGGACCGCGATCCCGGCCAGCAGCCAGCCGGACCAGCCGGCCGAAGACCACCCGGCGCCGCCGGGGATCAGGGCGATGGCCAGGCCCGCGCCGATCACCGCGGCGGGCCCGGCCGCGAGCACCGCGGCGCGGGCCAGCAACGCCGCGACCTGCCGAAGCGACCCGCCCCTGGCCCGCAGCATGGTCAGCTCGACGTCCCGGCGCGCGACGATCATCCGGGCGGCAAGCAGGATCACTGCCGCGCCCACCACGATCATGCTCACGAAAAGCAGCAGCAGCACGGTCTCGATGGCCGCCTGGGTGCCGAGGAACAACGCTAGCTCCGGGATCAGCGGGGAGGTGACCGTGAGCGTATCCGCGCTGGGGACTAGCGTTCCGGTCAGCGCGGGAGTCATCGTGACCGCGCGGTTGAGCGCGTTGTCCAGGCGCTGCGCCTGGTCCGCGGTCACGCCGCCGGGGTCAAGCGGGAATTCCCAGTTCAGCTCCATGCCAGGCCCGTTGAACGCGTCCTGCATCGCGGCCAGCTGGTCAGGGTCCGCGAAGACGCCGCCCACCCAGAACGGAATGGTTGCGGCCGTAAGCTGCTGGAGCGCCGGGGTGCCCGCGATCGGGTCTTGCGCCCAGAAGGTCGAGCCGGGGGCGCGTTCCCGCACTATCGCGGTGACGAAGAGCCTGACCGGGCCGGTCGAAGTGGCCACCGACAGCCGGCTCCCCGGGTGCAACCCGAACCGCGCGGCCATCTGCGTGGTGGCGGCCACCGCCACCATCCCGGCCGGGACCGCGACGCCCGCGTATGCGCCGGCCGTGACCTGGGCGTTGCTCGTGAGCGGGTCGCGGTAGAGCACCTCGAGCTTCGGTGGCAATCCGGTCTGCGCCCGCGGCCCCGCGCCCGAGACGACGAACAGCTTGGTGCCTAGGTCGGCCCACTGGCCCGCCGCGAGCGGGAGCCCGAGCGCCGCGAAGCCGCCGCCGATCTCGCGGGTGGTCGCACCGACCTCGCCCATGGTCATGTTCTGGCTGGTCCCCACGCCGTTTTGGACCAGCGCGCCGGTGAAAGCGGACCAGTTCGCGGTCACCTGGACGGTCTTGGTGGTGGCGGTGAGGCCGGCCAGGGTCTGGTGCAGCGCCAGCGTCCGGGTGTGCTCGCTGAGCGCGGGCCCGGCCAGCGCGGCGAACACGCAGCCGCAGACCAGCAGGGCCAGCGCGAGCGTACTGCCTTTTCCCGCTCGCCTCCGGGCCGCCTCGAGGCGCTTCGGCTCGGTCATGCTGACTCCGCGGTGCGCAGTTCGGCGGCGGGGTCTGGTCGCCGCGCGATGGTGAGGGTCGCGGCCAGCACCGGCAGCACGGCGACCGCCAGGGCCAGCAGCAGCGTCTGGGACCAGCCGAACTGGATCAGCACCGGCGGCACCGGCGTGGTCGCGGACGAGGTCAGGGTGATGGCGGGGACCAGCAGTTCGGCGAGCACGACCCCGAGGACCAGGCCGGCCAGCGCGGACGGCATGCTCAGCATGAGCTTCTCCAGGCAGAGCTGGGCCGCCGCCGCGCGCGGGGCCACGCCGAGGGCGGCCAGCAGCGCGTTCTCGGCGCGGCGCAGCCGGACGCCGGCCGCGATGCTCACGCAGAACCCGGTGATGGCCAGCACGGCGGCGGCGATGGCGACGGCCAGCAGCGCCTGCTGCGGCACGGTGGACAGCGGATCGCCAAGCAGCCCGGAGGCCACCGCGTCCGTGCTCGTGACGGCGGAGCCGGGCGGCAACGTGGCGGCCAGCCCGGGCGGTACCCCGGAGACCCCGGCGGCCCCGGCCGAGGTGGCCAGCCACCACTGCGTCATCTGGGCCGGCGCAAGCGCGCTGCCGGTCAGGACGTCCTGCAGGCGGCCGAGGTCCACGATGAGCGCGCCGCCGCCGGCGGACACGGTGGGGAACGTCGTCACCGCCGCGACGATCTTCACGCTGATGACCGCGCCGTTGACATTGGTCTGCACCGTGGATCCGACGCTGGTGTTGCTCGCGGCCAGATAACGCTGGGTGGCCAGGCCGGGGATGGCCGTAGCGGGCGGTGCCGAGGTCAGCTGGAGCTGCCCGCCGACCGGCGAGGGCGCGCTGCCGAAGCCGCTCGCCGCCTGCCCGTAGCCCGGGCCGAACGTCACCGCCAGCGCGCCGCGGCCAGGCTCACCGGTGGACAAGACCGCGGGCAGGCCGGACGGGCCGCTCGTGCCGAGGGTCTGCCTGGCGCCCGCCAGTTCGGTGGACGAGGCGGCGGCGCGCCAGCCGCGCAGCGCCAGGCCGCCGATCTGCGCCGTCCCCGGGGCGCCGGACACGCTGTCCACGGTGAAGGTGGCCGGCGTCCGGGCCCGGGCGCCGAGCAGCGTGTAATCCAGGCTCACCCCGGTCAGCCGCACCGGGTAGATGGCCTGCGCGACCCCAGAAGCCCCGCTGGCCCCCGTGGTCGCGACCGCTTGGTTGGCGAGGGTCACGGTCAGCGTATGAGGCCGGCCGTCGGCGGGCAGCGTGCCCGCGTCGAGCTGGTAGACGTCGCTGTCGGCGTCCTCGACCGAGATGCTCATGGTGGCCGGGGCCAGTCCCAGCGATGCCGGGCCGAGCACGGCGGTGAGCTGGACTTGACCCGCGCGGCCGGGCAGCGTGACCCCGCTGGGCGGCCCGGCGGGCGTGATCTTGCCGAACAGTCTGGCCGCGGGCAGCGGCGACTGGTCGGAGCGGAGCAGCGCCACGTTCGCCGCCTGGGCTGAGTCGACCGCGAGGGTCTGGCCGCCGGTGGCCGTTTCTGTGAACGTCGCGACCGGCATGGCGTACCGTACCCCCGGCACCCCGGCGAGCGCGGCGGCCTGGGCGGCCGAGAGCGGCTGGCTGGTTTCCACCCGCACGTCCGCGCCCGCGCCGAACGCGGCCTGGTCGTGGTCGGAGCGGGTCCAGCTCTGCCGCTGGGCCAGCGCGAGGGTTCCCGTCGCGGTGGCCAGCACGATCAGCAGCGCCGCGCCGCCCTGCCTGATCGGCTGGCGGCTGATCTGCCAGCTGGCCATGGCCGCGGTCAGCCGCCGGCCACGTGCGGCCAGCCGGTCGCCGGCCTTGCCGCCGGCCGGCAGCAGGCGCAGCGCGAGGACGGTGCCGCCGGCCAGCGCCAGCGCCGGCGCGATCACGATCACGGGGTCGACGCCGAAGTTGCCGTTCGCGCCGGCCGACACCGCCGAGTAGTGCCGCAGCTGCCAGCCCGCGACCACGGCGAGCAGCACCAGAGCCACGTCCGCGCCCGCCCTCGTCACGCCGGAAATAGCCGCTTGCCTGCCCCGGCGAGCCCGGGCCGTGCCCGGGGTCATGATGCTGAGCGCGGGCACCAGCATGATCACCATCGCCCCGGCGGCCACGGCGGCGGCGACCGCGATGGCCGGCCAGTCGTCGCCGGCCGATCCGGTCCCGGCGATGAACCCGGCGAGCAGGACGCCCACCACGCCGCCGGCCGCCGATGAGAGCAGGCACAGCGGAATGGCCTCGGCCGCGGTCAGCCGGACCAGCTGCCAGCGGGTGGCGCCGCGTGCCGTCAGCATCGCGGCCTCGCCCTCGCGCTGGCCCGCGAGCAGCCGCGCCACCGCGAGCAGGGCCGCCGCGGCGAGCAGGAAGAGCAGCACGGCGCTGATGGCCAGCAGCGAGCGGGCGACATCCAGGTTGCTCGCGGTGCCGTTGAGTACCGAGGGCAGGCTGGTGGTGACGTCGAGCTCCGGAAGCTGCGCGGCGTTCGCCAGCGCCTGCCGCAGGGCGCCCACTTGGCCCGCCACGGTGCCGAGTTCGTCGGCGGGAACGCTCGCCGTCTGCGGCTGGGCCAGCCAGGAACCCTCGTAGACGGCCAGCGTCCCAGCTTCCCCCGCTTGCCCAGCGGGCCCGGCGAAGGCCGCGGCCTGCACGGTGATCGGGCCGTAGGTGGTGTAACCGCTGGCCGTGCTTGACCCGGTGAGCGCGATGTCGTTCAGGTGCCAGTACTCCGACGACACCTGCCTGGGCCGGTACAGGCCGGTCACCACGAACCGGACATAGTGCTGCGATATCCCGTCCTTCATCAGGAGCGTGTCGCCGTCGGTCACGTGCAGCAGCGCGGCGGCCGCGGCCGGCAGGGCCGCGGGAACGGGCTGGCCGCTGGCCGGCGCGCCGGGCCAGCGGCCAGAGATCAGCACGGCGTGCGCGGTGATGCCGCCGAGCACGGCGGCTTCGGCGATCGGCTGGTTGCCCGCGCTGGCCGGCCGGGCGGGCCGCGCGCCTGGCGCGAACTCCAGCGGATCAGACCAGTAGGCGTGGTAGAAGGCAAACGGCGTGCCCGCCAGCGCCGCGGAGATCATGGCAGGCAGCTGGGACGTGTATTGCGCGCCCTGGCCGGCGTTCACGTTGCCGGTGATGACCAGGGCGGTCCCGCCCGCGCCGCTCAGATCGTGGCGGACCGCGCGGGGCAGGGCCTGCCCGCTGACGGCGGCGAGGGCGGTGGCCAGCGCCGCGGCCACCACCACCGTGAGCGCTGCCGCGATAATCACCATGCGGTGAGCGTTCATCCGGGGCAGTGTCAGCGAACCCCGTGTCAAGCCCATCAGGATAGGAGCCTACGATCCGGACTGACTGATAAAAAGGGTGCGGACATGACCTGGTACCCGTCTGTAACCGGGCCGGGATCGCAGGCGCACTTCCAGCAAAGGGAGCTGACGGGTGTCGGTCATCGTCATTACCGGGGCCGCGGGCCTGGTGGGGTCCATGTTGCGGCCGAGGCTCGCCCGGCCGGGCCGTACCCTGCGCGTGCTCGACATCGCCCCGCTGACGGCCGGTCCTGCCGAGGAGGTCATCCAGGCGTCGGTGACGGACGTGGACGCCATGACGGCCGCCTGCCAGGGGGCCGACGCCGTCATCCACCTGGCCGGGATCCCGGGCGAGGCGTCCTGGCCGCGCATCCTCGACCTCAACATCAACGGCAGCTACGTGACGTTCGAGGCGGCCCGGCGGGCCGGGACGCCGCGGGTGATCTTCGCCTCGTCCAACCACGCGGTGGGCTTCACCCCTCGTTCGGCCTTTCCGGTCCCCGACTACGCCTTCCCCGCGCCGGATACCTACTACGGCGTCTCCAAGGCGGCCGTCGAGGCGCTGGCCGCGATGTACCACCACCGGCATGGCCTGGACGCGATCTGCGTGCGGATACTGTCCTGCTTCCCGCGCCCGGCGAACGTCCGGATGCTGTCCACCTGGCTGTCGCCCGATGACGCGGGGCGGCTCTTCGAGGCCTGCCTGACCGCCGACCGGCCCGGGTTCCGGGTCATCTTCGGGGTGTCCGCCAATACGCGCGGCGGCTGGGTCAGCCTGGCCGAGGCGAAGGTGCTCGGCTACGAACCCCGGGACGACGCGGAGGCCTTCGCCGCCGAGATCATCGCGGAGCACGGCGAGCCCGACCCGGATGACCCGGTGCTCCGCTACCTGGGCGGCGAGTTCACCCTGCCCGACGCGCAGGTGCCCCAGGCCTAGGCTGGGCGCATGACGAACGCGATCGAGGTGCGCGCGCTGCGCAAGTCGTTCGGCCGGACCAGGGCACTTGACGGCCTGGACCTGGTCGTCCGCACCGGCGAGGTGCACGCCTTCCTCGGTCCGAACGGCGCGGGCAAGACCACCACCATCCGCATCCTGCTCGGCTTGGCGCGCAAGGACGGCGGCGAGGCCAGCCTGCTCGGCGGCGACCCGTGGCGGGACGCCGTCCGGCTGCACGCCAGGCTCGCCTACGTGCCCGGGGACGTGACCCTGTGGCCGGCCCTGACCGGCGGCGAGATCATCGACCTGCTCGCCAGGCTGCGCGGCCCGCGGTCCGTCATCGACCCCAAGCGCAAGGACGCGCTGATCGAGCGGTTCGCCCTGGATCCGGCGAAGAAGGCGCGGGCCTACTCCAAGGGCAACCGGCAGAAGGTGGCGCTCATCGCGGCCCTGGCCAGCGACGCCGAGCTGCTGCTTTTCGACGAGCCGACGGCCGGGCTCGACCCGCTGATGGAGGCCGCCTTCCGCGAGTGCGTCATGCAGGAGCGGCACGACGGCCGCACCGTGCTGCTGTCCAGCCACATCCTGGCCGAGGCGGAGGCGTTGTCTGATCGGGTCACGATCATCCGCGAGGGCCGGGCGGCCGAGACCGGCACGCTGGCCGAGATGCGGCACCTGACCCGGACGACGGTCGAGGCCGAGCTGGCCGGGCCGGTCCGCCTGCACGGCCTGCCCGGCGTCCACGCGGTGGATATCCAGGGCCGGCGGCTGCACTGCGAGGTGGATCACGCCGCGCTAAACGACCTGCTCGGCCGCCTGACCGCGGTCGGCATCCGCGACCTGGTGTGCCGGCCGCCGACGCTGGAGGAGCTGTTCCTAGGTCATTATTCGGCCGAACGGACCCAGGCGGGAGCTCGGGGATGACCGGTCAAGCCCGGGCGGGCGGCGCGGGACTTGCGGGCACCGGGGCGCTGACCAAGCTCGCCTTCCGCCGGGACCGGATCATGCTGCCAGCCTGGGTCTACCTGATCACCGTGGTGGTCACCACCACCGCCTATAGCTTGAAGAAGCTGTACCCGACCGCGGCGGCGCGAGCCCAGCTGGCAGTCGCCGGTGGCGGCAACCCCGCGCTCCGGTTCCTGTACGGGCGGCTGAATGGGTCCTCGATCGGCGCGCTCACCGTCTGGCGGTACGGGGTCTGGGCGGCCATCTTCGGCGCGCTGATGACGATCTTCATCGTGATCAGGCACACCCGGGGTGACGAGGAGACGGGCCGCCTCGAGCTGGTCGGTTCCACCGTGGTGGGGCGGCAGGCGGCGCTCACCGCTGGTCTGCTGACCGCGGTGACGGCCAACGTGGCGATATCGGTGCTGCTGAGCATCGCGCTGCCGGTCACCGGACTGCCGGTCTCCGGGTCGGTCACGTTCGCCGCGGCGATCGGCGCGAGCGGGCTGGCGTTCACCGGGATCGCCGCCGTCGCCGCCCAGCTCGCCGCCGGAGCGCGCGGCGCGCGGGGGATTTGCTTCGGCGTGCTCGGGGCCGCCTTCATGCTCCGTGCGATCGGTGACTCGGCCGCCGCCAGCGGGCCGTCGTGGCTGGCCTGGATGTCGCCGCTGGGCTGGGTGGAGCTGACCCGCCCATTCGGTGGCACCTTCGACGGCCAGCAGTGGTGGGTGCTGGCGCTGCCGGGCGCGGTGCTGGCCGCGGGAGTCGGCGCGGCCTACGCCCTCGCCGCGCGGCGCGACCTCGGCGCGGGGCTGCTGCCGGACCGGCCCGGGCGGCCAACCGCCTCCGGCTGGCTGCGCGGGCCGCTGAGCCTGGCCTGGCGGATGCAGCGGGGCGTGCTCGGCGGCTGGATGGCCGGGGTGGCGTTCATCTTCGCCGCGTCCGGCGCGGCCGCCAAGGGCATCGGGTCGCTGCTCGGCGGCAGCACCCAGCTCAGGAACGAGTTCACCCGGCTCGGCGGTCAGGCCGCCATCACCAACGCCTACCTGGCCGCGCTCATGCTGCTGGCCGGCCTGGGCGCCGCTGGTTACGCCACGTCGGCGGTGCTCCGGCTCCGGGCGGAGGAGACCGGCGGCCTGGCCGAACCGCTGCTCACGACGGCGGTCGGCCGGATCAGGTGGGGACTGTCCCACGTGGCCGTGGCGGTCGTCGGCGCCGCGGTCCTGCTGGCCCTGGCAGGCCTGGCGACCGGCCTGGGCTACGGGTTGCGGGCCGGTCCTGTCGGCCCGCAGGTGGCCCGGATGATCGGTGCGGCGATGGCCCAGCTGCCCGCGTCCCTGGTGATCGCGGCGGTCGCGGTCGCGCTGGTCGGGCTGCTGCCGGGTGCCTCGGTCGCGGGGGCGTGGACGGTGCTTGGCGTGGTGGTCGTCGTCGACTTGTTCGGCCAGGTTCTGCAGCTATCCCACTGGCTGCTGGACATCTCACCGTTCACGCACGCCCCGAGACTTCCCGGCGGGACCGTGGCCGCTGCGCCGCTGCTCTGGCTGTGCCTCGCCGCGTTCGCGTTTTGCGCCATCGGCCTGGCCGCGCTGCGCCGCCGCGACATCGGCTAGTGATCGGTCACGCCGCACCTGATCCCTGGTTCCGGGGATCGCACTTTGCATACAGTCGCCGATAAACTCCGAACGTGCCACGTGGGCCGGAGGTGTGGCGAGATGTCCCAGGGGGTGGTGACGATGGCGGCGGCGATGATCCGTCCGCTGCCGCGGCCGGTGCCGCTGCGGCAGTCGGTGTATGACGCGCTGATCGACCTGATCGTCGGCGGCGAGCTGCCGCCGGGCCAGCACATGGTGGAGACCGACCTCGCCCGCCAGCTCGGCGTCAGCAGGCAGCCGATCCGCGAGGCGCTGCACCGCATGGAGGCCGAGGGGTGGGTGGACCTGCGGCCCAGCCAGGGTGCCTTCGTGCATGTGCCTACCGATGCCGAGGTGGACGAGCTGCTTGACGTGCGCGCGCTGCTCGAGGCCGAGACGGCCAGGCTCGCGGCGGCCGGGGGGCCCAGCCCGGCTCAGCTGACCCAGCTCAGGGAGATCTGCCGCGGCGGGCAGGCGGCCGCCGATGCCGGTGACTTCGGTACCGCCGTGGCGGCGAACAGCGCCTTCCACGCCGAGATCGCGGCCGTCGGCGGTAACGCGGTGCTGGCCGAGCTGGCCGATATCGTCGGGCGCCGGGTGCGGTGGTACTACCGGATGGTGGCCCCGGAGCGTGGTCACGGGTCGTGGACCGAGCACGCGGAGATGATCGAGGCCATCGAGTCGGGCGACGCCGAGCAGGCCCAGGCGCTCGCCCGCAAGCACACCGAGCGGACCCGGCTGGCCTATCACCGTTCCTAATTCAATGGGGGCCTAAGGAAGCCTGACGACGCTCACCGGGTCCGCGGCGTACGGGTTGTTCGCGTTGTCGATGAGCTCGATCTGGCCGCGGTCGGACATGATGTGGTACGACCCGTCCGCCCGGTACTCGCGGATGATGGTGGACGTCCCGTCGGCGTGCGTGTAGCGCTCCTGCGTGTATGAGTCCGTGGCGTCCTTCTGCGCGTCGACCGCCGGCTCGTCCCGCCAGACGAACCGGTAGGGGGCCAAGGGAAGCCTCAGCTCGTAGGTGTGCACCGGTCGGTCCCCCCAGGAAAGGGAGTCATCGCTCAGGCGCCGACGCCGCGGTTGATGGGCATCGAGTACTCCTCGTCGTGCAGGCGCTGGTGGCGCGCGGGGTCCTCCAGATCGCGCAGCGTCTTCGGCACGTCCATGCCGATGGCTGCCCAGTTGCGGTTGGCGCCGACCTGCGTGGTCGCGACGTGTTCTGGCAGCATGTGCCCGAACCGGCCCTGCATGGCCAGGTAGTCGGTCACCGGCCGCTGGACCGGCGGGTGGAAGTAGTGGTACGTCCGCTGCTGCGGATCGTACTCCCAGACCGGCCAGAGCCCGGACTCGACGACCCGGCGGCCGAGTTCAACCGTCATCGAGGTCTGGTAGACCCAGCCCTTCTGGCACGGCGTGTAACAGTGCAGGAAGGCGGCGCCGACGTGGTTCAGGCCCTTGCGGGTCTTGTTCATCAGGTCGACCGGGTAGCCGACGGTCGTGGTGGCCACGTAGCAGTGCGGGTGGCCCTCGGCCATCATCCTGGCCAGGTTCTTCGGCGGCAGCTTCTTGCCTTCAGGTATCGCCTTGCCGAACGGCGTGAACGTCGTCATGCCCGCGTAGGGCGTGGTCGGCGACGTCTGGATGCCGGTGTTGGCGTAACACTCGTTGTCGTAGCAGATGAACAGCGCGTCGTGGTTCCGGTAAAGCGCGCCGGAAATCGACCCGATGCCGATGTCCGCCGCCGACCCGTCGCCCGCCATCACCAGGATGTTCGGGTACGGGCCCGGATAGCGGCCCTTCCTGATCATCGCCTCGTAGCCGGCCGCCATGCCGGAGGTGAACGAGCCGCCGCTGGCGATCGGGGTGTGCGCCCAGGGCACCGTATACGGCGTGCACAGGTAGGTGGAGTTCGCCACGTACATGCACCCGGTCGGCCCGGCCACCACGGTGTCCTGGCCGGCCGCCTTGAGCACCCACCGGTACTGGATGGCCGGGCCGCAGCCCGCGCAGGTTCTGTGCCCGGCCGCGTACGGGTCCTCCTCCGGCAGGTCAGGCAGGTAATACAGGTCGCGGCCGTGCTCGTCGTCGCCTGTCCCCGCGCGACCCTCCTCCTCGAAGAGCGGAAGCTGCTGGCGGATTACCTCGAAGGCCATGGTGCCTACTCCTCGCTACTCCTCGAAGCCGACCCAGTGGGCGGCCTTCTCGACGTGGCCGCGCTCGGCGGCCTGGCCGAGCTTGCCGGCCATCCAGTCGAACTCGGCCATCGGCACGGTCTCGCCGCCCAGGCCGGCCATGAACGATGTCACCAGCGGACGCGAGCCGGGCAGGTGGTACAGCGCGGTGGTCACGTCCGCCGACAGGATGCCGCCGTAGCTGGCGCCGCCGAGGCCGAGGTTGGTCTCCACCACGCCGACCACCTTGACGCCGCGCAGCGCCTCCCGCAGGTCGTCGCTGGGGAACGGCCGGACCCACAGCAGCCGGGCCATGCCGATCTTGATCCCCTGCGCGCGCAGCCGGTTGATCGCAGCCCGGCAGGTGACCGCGTGCCCGCCGGAGATGACGATCGCGAGCTCGGCGTCCGCAAGCAGGTACGACTCGACGAAGTGGGGGTAATTCCGGCCGAAGACCCGGGCGAACTCGTCGGTCTTCTCCCGGATCACGGGTATCGCGTCCTCCATCGCCCTGGCCCGCTCGAGCTGCAGCGGCGGTCCCTGCTCGGGATGAATCTGCGGGCCGTGCGAGAGCGGCCGCCGCGGGTCCAGCGGGAACGGCAGCTGGTACGGCGGCAGGAACTCGTCCACCTCCGCCGCCGCGGGCATGTCCACCTCGCCCGCGATGTGCGAGACGAAGTAGCCGTCCTGCACCACCATCTGCGGCAGCAGCACGCGCGGATCCTCGCCGATGGCGAACGCGAGCAGCGACTTGTCGAATACCTCCTGGGGAGTCGCGGCCCAGCCCATCAGCCACCCCATGTCCCTGGTGCACAGCGCGTCGGTGTGCTCGGAGCCGAAGTCGCCTGGCGGGTCCAGGGTCCGGTCGGCGATCGCCATCTGGACCGGGACACGCGCCCCGGAGATGATCGAGTACATCTCGTAGCCGTAGGTGACGCCGACCCCGGACGACCCGGTGTAGGCCCGGGCCCCGCAGGAGGCCGCGCCGAAGGCGGCGGAGAACTGCGAGTGCTCGCCGTCGGCGTGGATGTACTCGGCGTCCAGGATCCCGTCGGCGACGAACTGCGCCAGGTTCATCATGATCGCCGTGTAGGGCCTGATCGGGTACGCGGTGATCACGTCGACGTTCGCGTAAAGCGCCGCGTACGCGGCGGCGGCGCATCCGTTCTGGCGGACCCGGGTGCCCGCCAGGCCGGCCAGGAACCGCTCTCCCTCGGCCGTCCTGATGGCTCGCTTGAGCCGGGGCGGCGTCCCGATGCCGACATGCACGGTGGTCATGGCGTAACACCACCCCCGTTCGGATGAATTGATTTTTCTGGCGTTCTGGCGGCGTCGTATTCGGCGATCGCGTCCTCGATGAGCTGGCGGGTGAACGGCGCCTGCTCGGCGTGCGCGCCGTCGTAGGGTGCGAACGCGGTCTCCATCCGCACCACGGCGTCTGGCTCGTCGAAGTCAAGCTCCGGCACCCGCTCCAGGCAGCCGGTGGGGCACTCCTGCACGCAGACCAGGCAGCCCTTGCAGTAGTGGGTCCGGATGGAGTAGCGCCCGTTCTCCCGCGCCTCGCGCATCACGCTGACGTCGGGGCACACGATGTAGCAGTTGTCGCAGCCGTTGCAGACGCCGCAGGACATGCAGCGGTCCGCCTCGGCGCGTGCTTGCTCGCGGCTGTAGGCCAGGGTGACCTCGGTGACCTGGCTCGTCCGGCGCGTCGTGGCGGGGGTCAGCGGGGCCTCGGTGCGCGGCGCGTGCCGGAAGTAGGCGGTGTTGAGCTTCTCGTACGGCATGACCTCGACCGGGTCGTCGGGGCGCAGCGGCTGGGCGGACAGCACCCGGTCGATGTCGCGGGCCGCGCGCTTGCCGTCGCCGAGCGCGTCCACCACCATGGACGGGCCGCGCATCACGTCGCCGCCGGTAAAGATCGTGCCGCTCGGGTGCGGGATGCGGCCGTACTCGTCGGCCCGCAGGCGGCCGCGTTCGGTGCAGTCTTCGGGCAGCCAGTCAAGGACCTGCTCCTGGCCGATGGCGACCAGGATCGTGTCGCAGCGGACCTCGACCTCGGTGCCCTCGGTGCGGTGGGGGGTGACCGCGCCGCGGGAGTCCCGCTGCAGGGACGCCTGGCACAAGACGGCGCCGCGGACGTTGCCTTCGTCGTCGGCCAGGACCCTGACCAGAGCGGTCTGCGGGCGGAAGCGCACCCCTTCGGCGCGAGCCTGGGCCAGGTCCTCGGCCACGATCAGCAGTTCGTCCTCGGCCTCGAGTGACACGATGGTCGCCTCGGCGGCGTCCCCGGTGCCCCCGGTTTCCCCGCCCAGCCTGATTGCCGACCTGGCCGCGTCGGAGGCCGTGTTGCCGCCGCCGATGACCAGCACGTTCCTTCCCGTCTTGACCGGGCGGCCTAGGCCGGTCTCGCGCAGGAACTCCAGGGCGCCGATCACGCCCCGGGCCTGCGCGCCCTCGGCGTCCAGGCGCCGGCCGACATCCTGGCCGAGGGCCAGGAAGACCGCGTCGTAGCGGCGGGCGAGTTCGTCCAACCTCAGCCCGCCGTCCGCCGCGCCGACGCGGATGCCGCACTGGATCTCGATGCCGCCCAGGTCGAGCAGCTTGGCGATCTCCGCGTCGAGGATCTCCGCGGGCAGGTGCCAGGCGGGGATGCCGGCCCGCAGCATGCCGCCCGGTTGGTCCAGCGCATCGAAGATGACGCTGGCGTAGCCCTTGCGGCGCAGGTGGTAGGCGCAGCCGAGGCCGCCGGGACCCGAGCCCACGATCGCCACCGTCTTGCCGTTCAGCGGAGGCAGGTCCCGCTTGACCGGGTTGTCCGCGAGTTTCAGCCCGAAGTCGCCGAGGAACCGCTCCACGCCGCGGATGCCGATGGGCTCGTCGTGCGCGGCGCGGTTGCAGGCGGTCTCGCACGGGTGATAGCAGACCCGCCCGGTGACCGACGGCATCGGGTTGTCTTCGGTGATGGTGAGGTAGCCGTCCAGGTAGCGCTCGTGCTTGACGTGATCCAGATACTTCTGGATCTGCTCACCGGTGGGGCAGGCGTGGTTGCACGGCGGCGTCTTGTCCCGGTACACCGGCCGGTAGAAGCGGAAGTTGCCGGTCGGGAACAGCCGCTGGCCGTCTTTCTCGGTGGGCGGCGGCGTGACGCCCGCGATGGGCAGCCGCAGGTGTTCGGGAACGTGCGTGCCGCGCACGGACATAAGATCACCTCCGCGTACTGGACGACCGTGTGCTGCTCGGCACCGCGGAGCATGGCGTCGCGGTCGGCCACCACCTCCGCCACCGCATCGACTCCTAGCTCGCCGGTCGCCGCGACCAGGGCGCCGATCAGGGGCGCGGCGATGCCCCGCCCGATGGCCAGCCGCTCCACCGCGCCTTCGGTGGACATCCGGTCGAAGGCCAGCTCGGACAGGTCGCGAACGAACATCCAGGGGCTGCTGCCGCGTTGCTCGGCCAGCCCGGTCGCGTCGACCACGACGAGCTTGTCCAGCTTGGCCAGCATGTTCTCGGGCAGGAACTTCAGCAGGTACTGGGGATCCCGGGCCGAGTTGATGACAAGCACGCCCTTGGCCGGGTCCGTGCGGTGGAAGAAGTTGACCGCCTTGATGATCGTTTCCTCGACCAGCACCACCCAGTCCGGGTTCGGGTTCTCATAGACGAACCGGTCGAGGATCGGCTCGTCGGCGAACCGGGCGTACTTGCGCACCAGGCAGTTGGTGCGGTCCGGGTCATCGACGTAGTCGCTGACGTTCTCGGCGTAGTAGCCAAGCTTCCTGGCGGCCGTAGCGATGCAGGTGGAGACGTCACGCGCCTCCTTGTCCATGATGATCCCGCGGGACCAGACAGTGAGCTCGTGATGCACGGGCGCGCTCGCTTCCGGGATTGTATACCGTCGGCAGGGTACCGTCATCGTACGCCGCCGCTACCTGCCGTCAAGGGCCGAAAGGCCGTCTTTGCCCGTATTTGCGGCGCGCCCGGATGGCGTCCCGGGTCCTGCTGAGAACGCGCACCCGGAGTGTCCGTTTCCTGCCTATGTGAACATTTAATACTTAGTGTAATACGACAATTACCCTCGGCAAACACGCGGGGGCGCGACTTGCCGTATAGCCGGAATGCATCATGCCGGGGCCAGCCGAGCAGTAGCGTGTGTCTTCATATCGTGGCCCGTTGCTCGCAAATCATCCAAGTAGGTAGCAGAGTGTCTCGTTTGTCGCGATGATGCTAGTGATCATTGACCTGCTGTACGACAGACAGGGGAGTGACCCGGTATATGAAGAGCGGTTCGCCAGCTCAAGATGGCGGCGGATGGCCGTCAGCGCAGCGTCCCCAGTCGGATGAGGCCATGAGCAGTCCGGTCCGGTACGGATCAGGATCCGGGAGCGACCCGCACGAGGGCCAGGGCGGACGGCGGGAGGTGCCGTTCGGACCCGAGATCTCCTGGCCTTACGGTTTCCGGCAGATGGACTCCGAGTCCCGGGACGTGCTGGAGTCCGCCTACGGCACCGGTCCGGTATACCAGCAGCCGGCCGCGGACGATTACGGCTACGGGGATCCGGGTTACGCGGACCCGTCCTACGAAGGCCCGAGGACTCCGCGCGGCGGCCCGGCTTCCGTGGGGTCTGGCTACCGGCCGCCCGACGGCGGCGTTCCCGGGTATCACGTCCCCGACATCCGCGATTCGGCCCGGTCCGGGCACGCGAGCCCCGGTTACCAGCCGCAGGGCTTCGCCCCGCCATCAGGTGGCCAGGAGATCTGGCCGGTGACCGGCGCTCAGGAGGCACTCCGCCACACCGGCCCGCAGTCGGCCGGGCTCGCGCTCGGCTGATCCGCGGCTCGAGGGCATGAACTACGGTGAGCTTCGCTACGACGACCCCGACCCCATGCACCCCGTTGCACCCGGTGAGCCGGGCTATGTCGAGCCGCTTGACGATGAGTCGTGGTACGAGGAACTGCGGCGCAGTGCCCCGGCGTTCCCCCAAGGCTTCGGCCCGCAGCACCCTAGCGGCCCCCACCGCCGGGTGGAGCCCCGGGCTTCCGCCCACGGCCAGCAGCCCGGATTCCCGCAGGCGCCGGATCGGGCGCCCGGGTACGGCCAGCCGCGCGGCGACTGGGGAGGCTCCTCCCCGCAAGCACCCCAAGGCCCCCAGATGAGCGCCGGGCGGACGGCCAGCCCCGGGCAGCCCAGCGCGGCCCAGCCCAGCCCCGGCCAGCCCGGCCCTGCCCAGCCCGGCCTCGGCCAGCCCGGCCCTGCCCAGCCCGGCCTCGGCCAGCCCGGCCCTGGTGAGCGGAGCGGCGGCCAGCCGGGTTCGCCGTTCCCGCCGGGTCCGGTTGCCCAGGGAACCGGCCTCCTCAGCGCCCCGGTAGCCCCGGTCGGCCTGCTCACCCCGCCGGCCGGCACTCGGGTGGACGCCCTGCGCGACGGCGTGTCCCCGGCTGCTCCCGCGGCCGGTCCCAGCCCTCGTCCGGGCTCCCCGGCCGCCCAGGTCCTGACGGCCCCGAGCGCCAGCCGTCCGGGAGCCGCCACGGTGCGGCCGGGCCATGGCCTCGACGGTCCGGAGATCACGTCCTCCTGGCCGATCCAGCCCCCAGCCGACGACCTGGAGTCGTTCGAGGACTTCTGGCGGGACGACGAGGACGAGGAATACACGGGCCTGTTCGGGGACAGGCACGCCGAGTTCGGCCGCGCGGACGCCCGGCAGGCCGCGGCCAGCCGGCAGGCGACGGCCAAACGGCGCATCGGCCGCCGCCGCGGCCGCAGCAATGACCATCGTCTCTGGCTGGGTCTGGGCGGAGTGGTCATCATGGCCGCGGCCGCGATCACCGGGATCATCAAGTTCGAGTTCCCGTCCCACGGCGGCCCTGCACACACCATGGTCACCCCGGCCAAGATCGGGACCTACGCGCGCACGGTGGACCTGGAGCGGCAGGTCGGCTTGTCTCAGCTGCGCGCCGAGGTCATCAAGATGAGTTCGGGCCAGGCGAGCGGGGTGGTGTCGGCGGTCTATGAGTCGGGGAATTCCGCGGCCGGCAACACCGAGCAGATCCTCATGTTCATCGGCGGCCACCTGGCGAACGCCGACCCGGCTGCCTCGATCACCAGCTTCATGCAGGAGTTCCGGGGCGCGCATGTGGTCAGTGCGGGTGCCCTGGGCGGTAAGGCCGCGTGCGTCCAGGAGGGCACCACCGCGTCGAACAGCAGGTCGTTGTGCGCCTGGTTCGACAACGACAGCTTCGGCGAGATCGCCTCGCCCACGATGAGCGCCACTGCCCTGGCCAACGCGATGCGCACGGTCCGGCCGTCGGTGGAGTTCCTGGCCAAGAAGTAACTCAGGCGGACGTGCCGGTCATTCGGGCGGCTTCGGCCCGCGGTTGATCTCCAGCGCCTCGATGACCTGCTGCGGGGTCATGTCGAGCGCGACGGCCAGCTCGTCCGGGGTCGGCTCGCGGCCCAGGTCCTGCAGCATCTGGCGCTGCACCCGGGCCAGCTTGTTGATCACCTCGACCATGTGCACCGGGATGCGGATGGTGCGGGCCTGGTCGGCCATCGCCCGGGTGATCGCCTGCCGGATCCACCAGGTGGCGTAGGTGGAGAACTTGTAGCCCTTGGTGTAGTCGAACTTCTCCACCGCCCGGATCAGGCCCAGGTTGCCCTCCTGGATCAGGTCCAGGAACAGCATGCCCCGCCCGGTGTACCGCTTGGCCAGCGACACCACCAGCCGCAGGTTCGCCTCCAGCAGGTGGTTCTTGGCCCGGGTGCCGACCTCGGCGATCCACTCCAGATCGATACGCTGACCGGTGGACAGGTTCGGGCCGCCTTCGGCCAGATTCTGCTCGGCCTGCCGCCCGGCCTCGATCCGCTTGGCCAGCTCGGCCTCTTGCTCGGCGCTGAGCCCGGGCACCTGGCCGATCTGCCTCAGGTACTCCTTGACCGGGTCCGCGGCGGACGGCTTAACCGGGTCCCCGGGGTCCCCGGCGGACGGCTTAACCGGGTCCCCGGGGTCCCCGGCGGACGGCGCTTGCGCGTACTCACTGAGCCAGGCCAGGAAACGGGTGCGCCCGGCGACGGCCTGGTACCCAGCGGCGTGCTGTTCCGCCAGGTATTCGCCGAGCTGCGGGTAGAAATCGGCCACGAACAGGTCGTCACGGTCCCGATGTGCGCTTGCGGTCATGACGCGGCTCCCTTCCCGCTGTCCGTGCCGAACGGGTAGTACCGCTCCAGCCCGGCGACTAGCTTGCCTCGCGCGGAATGCAGGTGCGCGTGCACCGTACCCTCGGCGACGCCTAGCTCGGCGGCGATCTCCGCGGCCTTCATGCGATCCTGCCACCGCATCAGCGCGATCTTCTTCTGCCGTGGCGGCATGTCCTCGATGATCTCCCGCGCCCGTTCCAGCGCGATCGCGTTCAGCGCCTGGGCCGCGGTATCGGCCTCGGTACCCTGGTACCTGGCCTGGATGTCGGGCTGCTTGCGGCGGAACGCCTCCTTGCGGCGGAAATCGCTGATGTCCTTGTTCACCAGCGTGCCGAGCAGCCAGGCCCGTTGCCGGCCGCTGGTACGCCCGCGCAACCTCGCCCAGGCCCTCGCGGCCGCCTCGAACGCGTCTTGGACCAGGTCGCGGCGAGCTCGCGGTCACCGCGGGTACGCACGCACGCGTGGCCGAACAGCCACCGGTCATGAGCCGCGACGAACCGGCTCAGTTCGGCGACGTGGTGCTGCGGGATCCTGGCCTCGCCGCTATCGTCCATGCCGCACCTCCGCCGGCCTCCGCCTGGGCCCGCGCCTGCCCGAACCGGAGTTCATTGAGCGCATCATGACTATGTAGTCGCGCGACGGCCGCAAAACCTTTAGCCTTCTGGCCTTCTGGCCCTTCTGGCCTGCTGCCTTCTGGCCTGCTGCCTTCTCCGGCGCGTCGGCTGGATGCGCCGCAATGATCCCGGCGATCAGCTGCGTTGTTTCCCGGGTTTCCTCGAGCCGAACCGCTTGCGCAGGGACAGCCGGGTCACCGTGAGCATGACGGCGAGCGCCAGCGCGATGAGCCCCGCCAGCTGGCCGGTGAGTCCAGGCTTGCCGAGCCCGAGTGCCGAGGAGTCAGAAACGGGTTCGGCGTTTGGCTTGCCTCGCTGCGACTGGATCCCGGGCGATGAGCTGGGTGCGCCGGACGGGACGATCGCGGGGAACAGGCTCGACGCGTTGCCGCGCCGATGAGCGAACTCGAGATGCTGTTGAGGTTCGGGACGGGCCCCAGCGGCAGCGTCGGCGGCGGCGAGGAGTCGCCTGCCGACGACTTGGCCGCGCGGCCGACGCGGCGGTGACGGTCACGGTCTCGGCGGCCGACGGCCGTGTCCACTTCACCGAGGTGACAATGCTGGCCGTAGCGGTCAGCTCCACCGAGGTAACCGAGGTGGCGCCGGACGCGACCGGGATCTGCGCCTGAAGCTTCGCGGGCTGCTTGTCCGACACGGAGCTGACCGTGCAGCCCGCGGTTCCTTCGCCCTTGGCGCAGCCGCTGG
>CAWCUJ010000036.1:0-35124 GCA_963798675.1 uncultured Actinomycetes bacterium
TCCGGTCGCGCCGCCGAAAGATGGCAGCTCGCCCTCAACGGGCAGACGGGCCGAAGCCGTGTGCAGCCCGGCCGGCGCAAGCCAGTGCGGTTTCATGACATGCCTCCAGTGACTGGATATCTGATCAGAGGTTTGAGGGTTCCCGGCGTGGCGGGTGGCGGGCACGGTGCGCGCGCCACCCGCCCGTGGCCGGCTAGCGCAGTGACCGGAACGCCGCGCGGAGCTCGCTGCTGAACAGCGCCGGCTCCTGCCAGGCCGCGAAGTGGCAGCCCCGGTCGACCTCGTTGAAGTAGATGAGCTTGGGGTAGGCCCGCTCGGCCCAGCTGCGCGGGGCCTTGTAGATCTCGTGGGGGAAGACGCTCACGGCGGCCGGGATGTTGACGCCCTTGACGCCGAAGAAGTCGAACGTGTTCTCCCAGTACAGCCGCGCGGAGGAAATCCCTGTGTTGGTCAGCCAGTAGAACGTGACGTTGTCCAGGACCTCGTCCCGGGTCAGGTTGCCGACCGGGTGCCCCGCAACGGCGTCGGCGATGTCCTGGTAACTGGCCGCGTCGTGGTTGATCATCCAGGCGGCCGCCCCGACGGGGGAGTCCGCGATCCCGTAGAGCGTCTGCGGCTGGGTAATCATTTCTATCCCGTAGCCGATGCCCTTGGTGTAGAAGAAGTTCAGCTGCTCGTACGTGCGGCCTTCCTCAGCGGACAGGCCCGACGGCGGCGGGCCGCCGGCCCCCAGGACATTACGCGCGAGCGCCGTGGAGACATCGGCCGGGACAACGCCAGCCAGGTTCGTGTGCATGCCGATCAGTTCCGGGGGCGCCTGGGCGGCCATCACGTCGGTGATGATCGCGCCCCAGTCGCCGCCTTGCGCCACGAACCGGGTGTAGCCCAGGCGCTTCATCAGCTCGGTCCAGGCCCGGGCGATACGGTCCGGGCCCCAGCCGGTCTCCCGCGGCTTGCCGGAGTACCCGTAACCCGGTATCGACGGGATCACCACGTCGAAGGCGTCCGATGCGCTGCCGCCGTGGGCGGTGGGATTGGTGAGCGGGTCGATGACCGCCAGCAGCTCGATGACCGAGCCGGGCCATCCGTGGGTGATGATGACCGGCAGCGCGTTGTCGTGTGCCGAGCGGACGTGGATGAAGTGGACGTCCAGCCCGTCGATCTCGGTCATGAAGTGCGGCAGGGCGTTCAGTTTCGCCTCGCACCGGCGCCAGTCGTATTCTGTCGCCCAGTAGCGGGCGAGTTCCTGCATGACCGCCAGCTTCGGGCCCTGCGAATGATCCTTGACGAGCTCCTGGTCGGGCCAGCGGGTAGCCGCGACGCGCGCACGCAGCGCCTCCAGCTCCGCCGCGGAGGCGACCGGGACCGTGAACGGCCGGACCGCCGTGGTGCTTGCTGCGTTTTCGGTCGGGACGGACATGTGGAACTCCTTGGTTTGGTTGTGGTGCTCGATGTGCAGATGACCGCTCTAGACAGAGCCGTGCCCTTTCCGCGGTGGGCAGGCGGTGGAAGGTGAGCTCATTGAGATCCCCCAAAGGGGTACTGCCTCACGATCGCGCACCGTATCGGCACGGTTCGCCGGTCAGATCCCTGGCGGTGCACACTGGTCTGAACCCGGGTGACCCTGGTCTGCGATAAGGCGCGGCTGCGCGGCGTCAGGCTCGCGGACCGTGCTAGACGGAGAGCCGCCACGGTCCGTCCGGATAAAGGGACGAGGGAACCGCAGCCGGACCGAGCCGAGCACGCGGGCGGGCCGAGTCCCGGCGCGTGTGCGCCGTCCCGGCCCGGGGAACGGTCAGCGCATGACAGAACCTTCGCCTTACATTGACGTCGCCAACCTGCCGGCGCCCGCCGAGGGCATCGTCGTGACCATGTTCATCACCGTCCGCAGCGTGGCCCGGTCCCGGGACTTCTACTCGCGCGTGCTGGGCGGCACCGTGGTCCTTGAGGAGGACCCGTGCATCGTCAAGCTGTCCAACTCGTGGATCCTGATGAATCCCGGCGGGCCGCCCACCCCCGACAAGCCCGGCATCTCGGTGGTCAACTACGAGCCAGGCGACACCACCTCGATCTTCCTGAACTTGCGGGTCGCTGACATCCAGGCCTGCTACCAGGAATGGAAGTCCAAGGGCGCGGAATTCGTCACGCCGCCCATCGACCGCGAGGCCGAGATCCGCTGCTACATGCGAGACCCGGACGGCTACATGATCGAAGTCGGCCAGGCCACGGGCGCGCTGCACGGCCATCTCGCCAAAAAGCGCCCGGAGGACCTCCCGGGCCGAGTTGCATTCGCGGCGGGTTCGCAGCAAAGGACAAGGGTTACTAAGAAGTTCAAAAGTAGCCCGACTTTGATCTTGTGATCTGGCAGGATTGTGCCGTGCGGGATAACGACGGCCGGAAGCTGGATCACAAGACTCTTGAGGCGCTGCGGATCCGGGCAGTGGGCCAGGTCGAAGAGGGCGCGCATCCGGAGGATGTGGCTGCCGCGCTGGGGCTGCACCGCAAGACGGTCTATGACTGGCTGGCGAAGTACCGCGAAGGCGGCAAGGACGCGCTGAAAGCCAGGGCGGTGCCCGGCCGGCCGCCGAAACTGGCCGGGCCGCAGCTAGCCCGGCTCTATGCGCTGATCGCCGGGCAGGATCCGCGGCAGATGCAATTCGAGTTCGCGTTGTGGACCCGGGAGATGATCCGCGAGGTGATCCGCCGCGAATTCAAGGTCGCGTTGAGCGTGGTCAGCGTGGGCCGGCTGCTGCGCAAGCTCGGCATGTCGCCGCAGCGGCCCCTGCACCGCGCCTATCAGCAGGACCCGCAGGCCGTGGACCGGTGGAAGAAGGAGACCTATCCCGCGATCCAGGCCGCCGCGCAGGCTGCGGGCGCGGTCATCTACTTCGCTGATGAGGCCGGGATCCGCTCGGACTACCACGCGGGGACCACCTGGTCCCCGGTCGGGCAGACCCCGGAGGTGAAGAACACCGGGGCCCGGTATTGCGTGAACATGATCTCCGCGGTGTCCGCGAAAGGCGCGCTGCGGTTCGCCGTCTATGAAGGCAATACGAACGCCGCCACGTTCATCGATTTCTGCAAGCGCCTGCTGCACGACGCGCCCGGGCCGGTCTATCTCATCGTCGATGGGCACCCCGCGCACCGCGCGACGGCCACGAAGGAGTTCGCCGCCTCCACCGAAGGCCGGCTCAGGCTGATTTTCCTGCCCGGCTACTCACCCGAGCTCAATCCTGATGAATGGGTCTGGAAGAACGTCAAGCACGACCGCATCGGCAAGACCGGCGTCACCAGCAAAGCCGATCTCAAATCCAAGGCCATCGGCGCCCTGCGACGGCTCCAGAAACGCCCCGGGCTCGTCCGCGCATTCTTCGCCGACCCGCACCTGCGATACATCACCGCATAACCAGAATCAGTCGGCCTACTTACGTACGCCTTAGTAAGTAATCCCTTCGCCTGATCGTCTTTCAGGCGGCAATGACACCGGCTCATTCTCTGGAGGAGGCTCAGACCCACGAACCCCCCACCGATTCCGGCGAGTTCGGTGATACCACCATTTGCCGAACTCTGGCCGCTGACCTTCTTGCGGATCCGCTTCCCGTCTGCGTCGAAACCTAGCGAGACAACCCCGCGCCAACGCCCCGGACAAGTCTTATGAAGGGCGCTGCCCCGGTGATCGAAGTAGATACCGGCCTCGCCGTAGCCACGGCGCGAAAGCCAGAAAATCGAACAGGCCACCTGACCTGGAAGAACTCGGTGGAGCCGGTCCATCAGCCCCGGCATCCGGCCCGGCTGCCCGCGATTCGCGGTTATCGGCCCTGCGCTACGCCGCAACCTGGTCGCCTGGCTGAGCGTGAGTGCTTATACGGCCTCCCGGCTGGCCCATCATGATCCGACGAGGCCAGGGCCAACGGCCATGCCCTGGCTGGTACCGGAGTCGTGGCTACCAGCAGCTCCGCCATCGCCTTGACCGCAGCGTAACTGCCATGAAGGGGACCGGTAAAGCCTGCAGGCGCGCGTCCCGGCCCGTATACGGGCCGGGATGGCCAGGGACAGCGCAGACCAGGGTCAGCCGCCAGGGATGTCCCTGGCGGAACGTCGCGGCGGGAATCGTAGCATCATTCCTGACACCACCCTCAGGGAGGCCGAGATGAGCACCGTGACGGTAGGCATGGACGCTGAGCTGAATCCCGCGCAGCGGCTGCACGCACTTGGCCAGAGCCTGTGGCTGGACAGCATCAACCGGGTCATGCTGCGCACCGGGACGCTGGCACGTTACGTGCGTGACCTGGCGGTCACCGGGCTGACGTCCAACCCCACGATCCTCGGGCATGCCATGGCCGCCGGATCGGATTATGACCGCTCGCTGGCCCGCCTGGCGGGCGAAGGTGTCACCGATGCTCAGGACCTGGTGTACGCCCTGGCGCTGGAGGACCTGACCGAGGCGGCGGCCCTGTTCCGCCCGGAGTGGGAGCACACCGAGGGCGCGGACGGCTACGTATCGCTGGAAGTCCCGCCCGATGCCGCCTATGACGCCGCGGCGACGGTCGCGCTCGCCCGGCGGCTGCACGGCCAGGCCGGCTTCCCCAACCTGCTGGTCAAGATCCCCGGCACGCCGCAGGGCCTGACCGCCATGGAAGAGGCCATCACCGCCGGCATCGGAGTGAACGTGACGTTGCTGTTCTCCGACACTCACTACCTGCGCACCGCCGACGCGTACCTGCGGGCTCTGGAGCGCCGCCGCCGCGCCGGCCTGGACCTGGCGGTGCCCTCGGTGGCCTCGCTGTTCATCTCCCGCTGGGATTCCGCCGCCGACCCCTTGCTGCCGACCGCGCTGCACGGCAGCCTGGGGCTGGCGATGGCGCAGAAAACCTACGCCTCCCACGTGCGGCTGCTCTCGGACCAGCGCTGGCAGGCGCTCGCCGAGGCAGGCGCCCGTCCGCAGCGGGTTCTGTGGGCATCGACCTCGACCAAGAACCCGGCCCTGCCCGACACCTACTATCTCGGCCGGCTGGCTGCCCCGGACACGATCGACACCGCCCCGGAGCAGACGCTGCTCGCCTTCGCTGACCACGGAAGCCTCGACGACCGGCTGGAGCCCGACTACGCAGCCGCGGAACGGGCCATCGCAGCGGCCGCCGACGCCGGCATCGACGCCAATGCCCTCGCTGAGCATCTCCAGCGCCACGGAGCAGGCGCATTCACCGCGGACTGGGCCGCGCTGCTCACGGCGATCAAAGAAAAGGCGGCGAAGCTCACGCAACGCGCCCGAGGCAAAATAGATGAAGGGTCATCTTAACTAATGTCTCGTCATTTCGACACCGCCATCGCCCGGGAAGACCCGCGGCTCAACCTCCTTGACTTCTATCTTTTCCGCGGCCAGCCGGGTACCACGGTCATGGCGATGACGGTAAACCCGAACGCAGGAACCAAGGCGCCGGATAGAGCACAGGAGCGTCCGTTCCGGTTCTGATCAGGGCGGCGTTTATCCAGTGACCAGCACGGCAGCCGTATGCAGCGCATGGCTCCGGTCACCTCGCACAGAAGGAGACCCTCATGTCTTCGAATGACGGCATTCGCCCCTTCCGGATCGACATCCCGGAGGAGTCGCTCCAAGAGCTCCGCGGCCGTGTGGCGGCGCCTCGCTGGCCCGACCGTGAGACCGTCAGCGATCGCACCCAGGGCGCGCAGCTGGCAAAGGTACAGGAGCTCGTCGACTACTGGGCCACCGATTATGACTGGCGCAAGCTCGAGGCCAAGCTGAATGCGCTCCCCCAGTTCATTATGGAGATCGACGGGCTCGATATCCATTTCATCCACGTCCGCTCGCCGCATGCGAACGCGCTGCCGCTGATCATGACCCACGGCTGGCCGGGCTCGTTCCTCGAGTTCGTGAAGCTGATCGGGCCGCTAAGCGATCCCGAGTCCCATGGAGCTCGCGCGGAGGACGCGTTCGATCTCGTCGTGCCCTCAATGCCCGGTTTCGGCTTCTCAGCCAGGCCGCAGGCGACAGGCTGGAATCCCGAACGCATCGCCGGCGCTTGGGTTGAGCTGATGAGGCGAGTGGGCTACGAGCGCTACGTCTCCCAGGGTGGCGACTGGGGTGCGGTCGTCACGGACGTGATGGGCCGCCAGGCGCCGGCGGGTCTCGCGGGTATCCACGTCACCACCTTGCTCGGCGCGATCGAACGGCCACCAACGCCGGACATGCAAACGACCGTGCCTCCCGAGGTCGCGAACGCGCTCAAGAACGGTGAACCGGCGCCGCCGGGCCTCTCGGCCGAGGAAACGATCGCCTATGAAGCATTCAAAAACTTCGCCACGAGCGGCTCGGGATTTCGGGCGATCATGGGCACGCGCCCGCAGACCATCGGCTACTCGCTCGCGGACTCGCCGGTCGGCTTGGCCGCGTGGTGTTACGAGAAGTTCGCGGAATGGACCGACACGGACGGCGAACCCGAGCGCGCCCTCACGAAAGACGAGATGCTCGATGACATCACGCTTTACTGGCTCACGAACACAGCGGCGTCCTCGGCCCGCCTGTACTGGGAGGACAACGCCCACAAAACCAAGATCGGCGGCGAAGTATCGATCCCTGCGGCCGTGAGCAGGTTCCCACGAGAGATAATCCCCCTACCGCGCAGCTGGGCCGAGCGCGCCTACCCCAACCTCGTGTACTTCAACGAACTCGACCGGGGCGGTCACTTCGCCGCCTGGGAACAACCGGAACTCTTTGCGGGCGAGATGCGAGCGGCGTTCAGGTCGCTGCGCTGATCGGTGCACATCGGCGTCAGTCAGGTCGCATCGAAGAGTCAAGCAACCACCGCAGTGAAAGCCGCAGCCAGCGTCAGGCGGCCGATCCAGCTCCAGTGCTGGCCGTGGCCGGCGCGCCCTTGGCGGCGGGCCCAGGAGTCGCCTGGGGCAGGTATCTCTGGCTGTCCAGGGCTTTCGCGCCAACACAAAGCAACACAACTCCGGGTCCGGGAGGCGTCCAACACGCCGGTAACACGAACAAAACGGCATTCTCCGGCACACTATGGCGCCAGTGTTAAAATCGGTGCGTCAGCCTAACTACCAGGATGGATGCGCTCTAGCTGGGCTGACTGATTAATACCTCTCCCGGTGGCGTCGGAAGCGACAGACCTTCTGGCTGGCCCCCTTCGAGCCTCACAGCGACCCACTCCCACATAGTGGCAGCGGTCGAACGCACCCTAGCTGCCTTCGTTTACCGGCCTGCCTGAACCTGATCCCGGCAATAGCAAATTCCGTGCTGTACGCCCGGCCGGGCGCGCGAGAGTAATGTTCTGCACACCCACGATGCACGTATTCCCAGACCCCGGTGCCCCAGATCGGCGGGGCCGGGGTTGACAGGGTCCACAGTCAGTGGCTCGCCGCCCATCCACGCAATCCGCTGACTCCGCATAGTTATGCACCTGCTCACCGTGTAATGAACACGCGGATCTGCCGCATGGAATGCGTGTGGCACAAGCTCAGGGCGCGATCACTCCGGCTGGGCTGGCATCATGGAGTCAAATGAACAAGTCACCTTCCCGCCGCTTCCCTGTGACCGTTACCCATCTGCCGGTCACCCGTTGCCAGATCTGCCACCGCACCGTCGCGTACCTGCGTGGCAGCTGTCTCAGTGAGGTTCTGACCGAGCACTACCGCCGTGCCCATCCCGAAGCGCTCGGCCTCTCTTCCCAGTAGCCTCCGCGCGCTGCTCGCATTTCTCGCAGTTACCGTCGTCAGCGCCGATTGGCCCCGGGTGACCTTGTACGAGCCGGGCAGGAGAGCGCCAGCGGTCACGGAGTGTGGCCACCCTTCGTGAGGGCCGCACATAGAACCGCCCAATTGAGACGCGGTTCCGACGTTCTTGGGGAACGCCAGTCAAGCTGTGCAGATTAGGTCGTTCTGGCACCGGCAGGTTGCCTGCACATGCTTGTCAACTGCCCGCTTACACCATGACGCTGTGTGTGCCTGCGTTGATCCCGTGGGAGTCGATGGCGTTGCGGGCCAGGACCGTGGTGACCCGCCGGGCCTGGGCTGCCATTCTGGCGGTGCTAGCGCCGGCGGTGACGCTGGTGCTGGTGTATAGCAGCGCGAAGCCCTGCGCGACGGCAACGGCGGCGAGGGTAAGGTTCTCGGCCCCGGCTGGCCCGGCTAGACGGCGGACTGCCTGGCGGATGATCTGGATGACCTGCTCGCCTTCCCGGACCAGTTCGGGGCTGACGTCCTGGATGAGCGCGCAGTGGCACATCACCGAATAGACCGCATGGTGCGTGCGGGCGAAGCGGGTCTGGGCCGCCGCGAGCTTGCCTAGCAGTTCGGCGGGGTCGCGGGCGGCAACGCGGCGCATGACCGCGGCCAGGTCACGGGAGCCGTGGACGGCGATGTCGACCAGGAGGGCCTGACCGTCCCGGTAATGCTGGTACGGCGCGCCGGTGCTGACGCCGGCGCGTCTGGCCGCCCTGGAGAGCGAGATCCCGCCGATCCCGGCCTCCTCGATGATGTCGACGGCCGCCGCGCGCAGGGCAGCTGGCAGGTCCCCGTGGTGGTACCCGGCGCGGGCCGGCCGCTGTGACTGTCCACCGGCTCGGTCTCACCCCGGTAGCGCTCTCCGCCCTGGCGTCCAGCAGCACTCCCCTCGAGGGCGATCCGGGCGGCGGCCTCCGCGTCGACCACGGGCAGGTGCGAGGCGCTCAGCGTGACGTCGCCGCTCGGCGGTGCCTCCTCCCCGCCTCGGTCTGGAAAACGGCGGCGTCTGAAACGGATCGATGCGCTGAGCATCAGGTAGCCGATGAACCTCTATTCACAGCGATGCGGCGAAGCCGCTGACCTCCCGCACGGCGGCCCTGTAAGCGTCCGCGACCGACTGCCTGAATGACACCTCCGCCGCGTGCACCATGCCGAGGTTTACCCGGCCGACGGCTCGGACTCCGCCGCGGAGCAGAGTGCGGAAGTACGCGATTCCTTCGTCGCGGAGCGGGTCGAGCTCGTTGACTGTGATGACGTGCGGCGGGAGCCCTGCAACGTCCGATTCGGTCGCGAAGTACGGCCAGCAGAGCGGGTTCTCGGCGTTCTCGCTGGTCGGGTCGTATGCGGCTACGAGCAGGTCCATCATCGGGACGTTGAGGAAGTGACCGTCGTTCTCGACCAGTGACGGCAGTTCGCGCAGCTTGCGGCTGATGTCCCAGCCGTAGCCGCCGCTGATGTACGGGACGACAGAGAATACGCCGTCGATGCTGGCGAGACGACCTTCGCGTTTGGCCTTGAGGGCACTGGCCAGGACCAGGTTTCCGCCGCCTGACTCACCCTCCAGGACGATCTTCGTGATACCAAGGTCAGTCCGGTGCTCGTGTACCCAGTCGATGCCCGCTGCGCAGTCGTTAAGACCGGCCGGGAACGGGTTGAGTCCGCCGGGCGTCCAGGCGTTACGGAACCCGACGGAGACGGTGACCAGCCCGGCAGCAGCCAGATCAGTGTTCCACCGCCGGAACACAGGATGGTCTGTGTCCAGGATGGTCATCCCGCCGCCGTGGATATGGACCACGCACGGCAGAACGCCCGCGGTGTCGGCCGGACGGTGGATGTGCAGCTTGATCTCGTTGCCGCCCGGGCCAGTTATGGCCTCGGACCGGTAGTCCACTGACGCTGGCTGCTCATCTGGCCACGCTGACGGTACCGCCTCGTAGACCTGGGTGAATCCCGCATGCGCTCCCCCCAGGAACTCAGCGATCGCCTCGAGGCCAGCGCTGCGGTCGAACGGCGGAGGAGCTGCCCGACCGTCAAGGCCGAGGGCCGCCAGGTCCGCGAGCAGCCCCGGATGCAGGCGCGGATCGGTGCGCAGTTCCACGTCCGGGTCTTCCAGCCGGCCGTCGCGCCGGGCCTCGGACGAGCTTGTCGTCTCGGTCATGTGTCCTTGCCGTCCTTCCGAAAACGATTGGTGTTACATATAGGGGAATGTAACATAGCTGCATGTCCAGGCGGGAGGTGCAGTGTGGAGATACCGCGCCCGATTCCGGCGGCTGACCAGCAGGCCAGCCCTAGCCGAGAGGTCGCGATACGCCTGGCTCGCCGACACTTCATCGCCGGCCGCCGGATTGAGATGGGCCCGCTGGCCGACGAGCTCGGCGTCTCGCGCGTCACGCTCAACCGATGGGTCGGCAGCCGTGACAAGCTGCTGGGCGAGGTCAACTGGTCGCTGGCAGAGATAAGCCTGCGCGACGCCCGCGGCCAAGCCGGAGGCAGCGGCGCTGATGCCGTGGCCGACACGGTCGAGGTGTTCGCCCGGGCCGTGCTAGCGGCGGACTTCATGCAGGCATTTCTGAAACGCGAGAGCGACATCGCGCTGCGCATCCTCACCACCAGCCATAGCGATCTCCAGGGGAATGTCATCGGCTTCATCGAGCAGCTGCTGCGGGAGGAGCTCAACAGCCCGCCGGCATCGCTCGACTTCGCGGACCTGGCATACCTCGTCGTCCGCATCAGCGAATCCTTTATCTACGTGGACATGATCACCGGCGAACAGCCTGACCCGGCAAAGATCGGGCACGCAGTCAGAGCCCTTCTCAGCTAATAGCGGGCTGCGTTCCAGCATCTGCCGGACTTCGTCGCGCTCCCCGGTGAGCTTGAGGTTGGCCAGGGCGAAACCAGTCACCGTCCCGTCGCAGCTCACGATGAGCATCAGCTTGCTTCCCCAGCACCAGCACGAGTGGCTGGCGCAGTACCCGTATCCGGCGTAGCCGAACAGATCCGAGCGTCTCGCGGTGACCACCGAGGCTCCCCGGCTGCGCCATGCATGCCCCCGTCAGCCGACACCTCGGATGATGACGGTAAAAGACCCGCCTCTGGTACCAATGTTGCTTTTGAGCCATCCGCGGTTAGCGCGTCGCTTGTGATCCCGGCGTTCGGCTCGCCAGCAGCGCATCTCCGGCGATCCCGCGCTCCAGCCGAGCCACCGGGGCTCCGCGTTGTTACCGTCCTCGGGCAGTCGGCCGCCGCGGCAGCTACCGCGCGCAGGCCCACGCCCGGCAGCAGCCATCCGCGCCCTCGACATCGCCTGGGCCCAAGGGAGTCACGAGAGACTGCCAGGCTGTCGGGGGACCGGCACGGCCTGCACCTGGTGGACGTCGGCCATGGTTTGCTGGAGCGATCTGAGCGACGCTTCGCGCATCGCGAGGGTTTCGGCCTCCCGCCGAAGCCGCGTGTTCTCTGCGCGCCTGCCGTTTGTGGCATGGTCTGCCGGTCAGCGAGATCCTCACCGGCTATCAGACCTCGATGTGCCGGGACTACATCAACGCCCTGGCGGGCTCGCGGCCGGCCTTCGCCCACGCGCAGATCTACCCCGGCGTGGGAACCTGGAAGACCCGGCCTTCGGCGACTACACCCAGTGGCAGATCGAGTACTGCCAGCCGGACTCGTGGAAGGGCTACTGCATTGCGGACGCGGCCAGCGCCTTCCCCGGGGCCGAATTCACCCAGTGGCGGCTGGATGACGAGGTGATCGCCTATCCCACCTACGCGGTCATCAACGCGAACAGGAACCAGCTCAGGAAGCATCCTGGGTTCTTCAACATCTGCATTCACAAGGGACTGTCGGCATCGGGAACCCAGCCGGGCGGGGCGAACAACACGCCGGATTACGGGAACCCCGACGACCTGGTGAAGGCCGCCACGGACTGGCCGCAGTTCAACTTCATCATCTACCGTCCTGCATCCGGCCGAGCTTCTATGCGCTCCAGGCACTGCAGGACATCGAGAACCTGCCAGGGTCGATGCCGCCGACCACGCTGACCGACAGCCGCGGGCACACCGTCCCCAACATCCGGTGGTCGACGCAGTTCGCCCAGATCGCCGGGGGCAGGTACGTGGCCGGGGCGGAGCCGACCTCCACCTCTCCCTCCAGTTACTACCCGCTCCGCAATGTCTACGCTGAGCTCGGCACGACGATGGCGTCGATGATCGTGACCTTCCCGACGGTGTGGTCGCGCCTGATCGGGCAGCTGCTGTACTACATGGGGTCGGACCACATCGTGTTCGGCTCGGACTCGCTCTGGTACGGCGGCCCGCAATGGCAGGTCGACGCCCTGTGGCGGTTCCAGATCCCCGACCAGATCGCCGAGCAATGGAACTACCGCAGCTGACCGAGCACGACAAGCGGAACATCCTCGGCCTCAACAGCGCACGGCACCACGGACTGTACGGCCGTCAGGTACAGCCAGTCGGCCAGCCCGGCAGCGCCTACCAGCAGGGCAACCTGGCGAACTACGCGGCGTCCATGCAGCCCGGCAGCCCCATCGACACCGTGCTGCAGGGCGTCGGCTACCCGGTCCCGATCACGCCGGTCAACCTGATCCCTAACGACAACTTCACCAAGATCAAGCAGCAGCTCACCGAGACAGGCGCCGGACGGAGCAACACCCGGCGCGGCTGGATGGCCACCTGACCGCAGCGCCCGCGCACGGACCGAGCCGCCCGACTACCGGGGAGCCAGCCGACCGTCCCCTGGAAGTACCAGGGGCGGTCCCGGTGGTCAGGCCCGGTTCCAACTGGCCCGCCTGAGCAGCCGGCTGATCTCGCCACGTGCCCCGCGGAACAGGACTCGCCTGAACTGGTGTTTCCCGGCTTAGTTCACGCGGCCTGCCTGCAGCGCGGCGGCCGCGCTCGCACCGCTGCCGGCCCAGGTGACGATCAAGCAGGCTAGCGAACCGCTAGATGCAACCGCCATAACTGGCATATCTGTGCGCGGCACGGAGCTATCGCCTGCGCACGATCGGGAGCAAATAATCGGGCAATATGCGCACCTCCAGCAATGCTAGCGTCTGGTAGTCCTCGCGCTCGTATTCGGCAGGGAGGCCGGGTGACCGCCTCAGGCTCGGCGTCACTTTCTGTGATCATTCTTGTTCCTGGCTGACGTGCGGACCCGCTTGGACCCCGTCGTCAATCGGCGCGTCAACAGGACCTTTGAGATCGAGCGAGGGTTCGCTGCGCCAGGTGGTGCCCGTCAGGCGTTGACCCCGTTGGTGCCCGGCGGCCCAGCCAGAATGGTCGGAACGTACTCGAGCAGCTGGATGCGGCCATCGAAGGTGCGGCTGCTGGTCATGTCCAGTGCGACATCGGGATAGCCGTCGTAGATCCGTTCCCGGCCGCTGCTTCCGGTGATAACGGGAAAGACAACCACGCGGAAGCGGTCCACGAGGCCGGACTTCAGCAGAGAGCGGCACAGGGTGAGGCTGCCGATGGTACGCATCGACCTGGCGGCCTTGTCCTTCATCTCCCGCACGGCCTCGACGGGGTCCTGGGCCACGAGTTGCGTGTTCGCCCAGGAAAGGGGCTCGCTCAGCGTGGCCGAGAAGACGACCTTCGACATGGCCGCCAGGGCACCGGTGCCCGGCTCGCCCCCGGCGGCGAATCCCGACATGAGGCGGTACGTGGCCGCGCCCATCAGGACCGTGTAGTCCGCTTCCGGCTGCTCTGCAAGCCACGCGAGGTACTCGGGTCCTTCGAGCCCCCACCAGCCCGGCCAGCCGTCGGCAGCCGCGTAGCCATCGAGCGAAGTGATGAAGTCGATGAGCAGCTCTGGCATCGTAGTGTCCTTGTCCTCGGGGTCTCGGGTAGCGGCTCCCGCCCTCTCTACCACGAAGGCAGGAACGACGGTAGGACGTGCGACGAGGCGAGAACTCATCGCCAGCGGGCGCCCTATTAAGCGATCTGGGCAGCAGGAGAGACCATCGTTTCTCCGTCACGCTCTGTAGTTTATGCAGGGCATCGCTTGACAGGCGATAACCGCCGATCTGTACCGAACGACGTAGCGATCAACAGCAGGCTGTGGCAGCGCAGATTGGTTGATCGGTACAACGCGGTAACAATGAAGACCCTAATGCGGCTGTATGCCGAGTCTGCGATCCGACGTCGAGACGGACATCTGCCGTGTTACTTTCCGTGATCAGAACCGGTTACAACTCACGATGCGTTTCTGCGGATCTGCACCGTTTGCTGTGGCTGACCTTTGCGATCGCAGCCGCCGGGACCAGGTCCAGCCTCAGGTCCGCTGGCGCCGTGCGCCAGGCCGGGGTCCTCGTTGCGGACGGCGGCTGCTACTGCGTGCATGGGCCGGGTGTTCCGGTGCCGGGAGGTGAAGCAACGGGAAGCTCGGCCTGATGACCGCCGGCTGCATAGCCGCTGACTGGTGCGGGGTTTCCGCAGCGGCAGGGCGGCCGGGCTGATAGCCGCTGGTGCATCGCGAGAACTGATGACTTGACTTCTAATGAAGATCTCATTTAAATGAAGATCGTATGAAACGTCTGAGCCGTGCCGAGCAGAACGAGCGCAACCGGGCCCTGGTCCTGGACGCCGCCCGGCGGATCTTCCTGGCCCGCGGCTATCACGCCGCCACGCTGGATGAGATCGCCGACGAGGCCGGGTTCTCCCGCGGGGTGGTGCAGTCCCGGTTCGGCAACAAGGCCGACCTGTTCCTGGCCTTGCTGGAGGAACGGATCGCCGGGCGTGCGACCCAGAACGCCCGGCTGGCTGAGGGGCTGCGCGGCGCGGAGGGGGTGCGGGTGCTGCGCGAGCACGCCGCCCGGCGCAACCGCGCCGAGCTGGACTGGGGGCTGCTGCTGATCGAGTTCCGCGTGCACGCGGCACGTGACCCGGAGCTGGCCCGGCGGTACGCGGCGGCACACGACCGTACCCGGCAGGGCCTGGCCGGGGTCATCACGGAGGTGTACCGGCGGGCGGGCCAGCCGCCGCCGTTCCCGCCGGATCAGATGGCGCTGATGATCCTTACGGTCGAGGCCGGCATCCGCCTGGAGCAGGCGGCCGATCCCGAGGGTCCCGACTCGCCGGCCGCGTTCGAGCGGCTGCGGGGTCTCATCGAATCGCCGTCGCCATCTGGTGACGGGGCACGTCAAGCGGGGAGACCGGCATGACCACGACCACCGGTACCGGCCTGGACGCTGTCCGCGCGCGCTACGGCGAGGCCTTCGCCGCCCGGCTGCCAGACCACATCCAGCGCCTGCCCTGGGACGCCGAACGGCTGGCCGCCCACCAGCGCGACCGGCTGCGGGCCCTGCTGGCCTGCGCGATCGAGCGCTCCCCATTCCATGCCCGGCGCCTGGACGGCATCGACCCCGGGCGGTTCGAGCTCGCCGATCTGGCCGGCCTGCCGGTGATGAGCAAGGAGCAGATGATGGCCGGTTTTGATGAGCTGGCGACCGACCGGCGGCTCACCCGCGCGCGAACCGAGCAGCACCTGGCAGCCTCCGCGGATGAGCCGAGCCTGCTGGCCGGCCGGTACGTGTGCCTGGCCTCGGGCGGCAGCTCCGGGCTGCGCGGCACCTTCGTGCAGACCATCGAGGAGTTCGCAGACTTCACGGCGTCGATCCTGCGGCGCCTGGTGGCCCGGCTGGCCGCGGCCGGCCCGCCGCCGCCCGGCGGTGTCTCGGTGGCGCTGGTCGGCGCCGCCTCGCCGGTCCACGCCAGCGGCTTCGCCGCCGCGGCCGCCGCGGCCGGCTATCCGGTCCGGGCGATCTCCGCGCCGGCCACGCTGCCGCTGGCCGTCCTCGTGCAGCGGCTCAACCAGGTGCGGCCGCTGGTCGTGATGGCGCACACTTCCAAGCTCGCCCTGCTCGCCGGGGAACAACGCGCCGGCCGGCTGGAGATCGCGCCGGTGTCGGTGACCGCGATGGGCGAGCAGCTGACCGAGCAGAACCGGGCCGTGATCAGCGACGCCTTCGGGATCCCGCTGATTAACCAGTTCACCTCCACCGAAGGCCTGGTCGGCCACAGCGACCCGGGCGGCGCCGTGATCAGCTTCGCCAGCGACATGTGCATCACCGAGCTCGTCGGCGACGACAACCAGCCCGTCCCGGACGGCACGCCGTCGGCCAAGGTGCTCCTGACCAACCTGTACAATCACACCCAGCCGCTGATCCGCTACGAGCTGACCGACCGCCTCACCCGCCACCCGGCCGCCCCCGGCCACGGCTACCTGCGCGCCACCGTCGACGGGCGCGCCGACGACACCTTCCGCTACGGCAGCATCGCGGTCGACCCGCTCGCCATCCGCACCGTCATGGTCCGCACTCCGGCCGCGCTGGAATACCAGGTCCGCCAGACCAGCCGCGGGATCGACATCGACGTCGTGGCCAGCGGGCCGGTCGATCACGCCGCGCTGGCCGCCGCGCTCGCACACAGCCTGCGCGCGGCGGGCCTGCCGGACCCGCAGGTGCGCCTCCGGCAGGTGCCCGACATCGCCCGGCACCCCGAAACCGGCAAGGCCCGCCGGTTCATCCCGCTGTGACCGCCGCCGTCAGCCGCGGCGGCGCGGCGGCCCGGATTTCCCGGAGGTAGCAATGTTCGGATTCGTGACCGGAGCCTCATCCGGAATAGGAGAAGCGTTTGCCTGCAGGCTGGCCGCCGACGGCTGGGACCTGGCCATCACCGCCCGCCGCGGCGACCGGCTGAGCGTCCTGGCCAGGCAACTGGCCGGCGAGTACGGCGTGAAGGTGAAGACCTGCGTCGCTGACCTGACCGATCCCGGCGACCTGGCCGAGCTGGAGGGGATGGGCGCCGCGGCAGAGCCCGACCTGCTGGTGAACAATGCCGGATTCGCGGGGTACCGCGAGTTCTGCGACGTCGACCCGAAGGTGGTGTCCGACCTGATCGCCGTGCACGTCATGGCCGCTAGCCGCCTGGCCAGGGCGGCAGTCCCGGCCATGGTCGCGCGCGGATCGGGGGCGATCATCAACGTGGCATCCGCTCTGGCCTTCAGCGGCTCCCTGCCTCCCCAGCCGCTGCCGTACCGGGCGGTCTATGCCGCCGCCAAGGCGTTCCAGGTGACCTTCAGCCAGGCGCTGGCCGGCGAGCTGGCCGGAACCGGCGTGCAGGTCCAGGCCTGCTGCCCGGGCCTGGTCGACACCGAGTTCCACGCGCTGGCCGGCTGGGACCTGTCCGATGTCCCGTTCCCGGTCATGCGGCCCGACGAGGTGGTCAGCGCCGCCCTAGCCGGGCTGCGCCTCGGCGAGACCGTCTGCGTCCCCGGCCTGAACGACCCGTCCATGACCGGCACCGCCAGCCAGGCGCAGCAGGCCCTGTTGCTGACCGCGGTGAGCTCCCCACTGGCCGACCGCTACCAGCAGGCACGCGGGACATGACCCCGTCGGCGGCGCAGCAACGGTACTGGCTGGGCGACAGCCCGCCCGAGATCAGCCATCTGCTGGCCCAGGCCGAGTTCCTCGGTCCCGATGCCGCCGATTTGCTCGACCGCATCGGCGTCGCCCCCGGCGCCGACGTGATCGATATCGGCTGCGGCGTGCTCGGCATCCTGCCCCAGCTGCGCTCCCGGGTCGGCGCCGGCGGCCGCGTGGTAGGGCTGGACATCGAGCCCCGGCTGCTGGCCGTTGCCGCCCAGCTGTCGGCTCAGCATGACCTGGCCGTCCAGACCGTGCGAGCCGACGCGGCCAGCACCGGCCAGCCGTCCGGCTCCTTCGACCTCGTGCATGAGCGAATGCTGCTGCTGAACGTCACCAGCCCACAGCAGGTCGTCGCCGAGATGGCCCGGCTCGCCCGGCCCGGCGGCGTCGTCGCGGTCCAGGAGCCCGACAGCGCGGCCTGGGCTACCGACCCGCCCCATCCCGCCTGGGAGCTGCTACTGACCGAGGTCAACGACGTCTACCCGCGAACCGGCCGGGACTTCCATACCGGCCGCCGCGCCGCGCGCCTGCTCCGTGACGCCGGCCTGCGAGACGTCCAGGTCCGGGCCCTGGCCCGGCTCACCGCGCCAGGCGAGTACTTCCAGATGTTCCTGCTGGCCCTGGCCGTCCTCATGCGCGAGGACATCCTCGCGGGCGGCCGGCTCACGCCCGGCCAGCTCGACTCCGCCGCCGCCGAGCTACGCGAGCACCTCAGCCAGCCCGGCACGCTCACCTGCCTGCCGACCATCTGGCAGGCCTGGGGCCGCAAACCCGGTGCCAGCTAGGACCCGGTGAGGAACCGGGCCACCATCGGGCCCGATACGGGCCCGCCGTTCCCGCCGAAGCCGAGGACCAGCGCCGCGAACGCACTACCGCCGCGGAAGCCCATCAGCCTGGCGTCAGCCTTGGGCGAGCTTCCCACCGCGTACCCGGGCGGTTCCGGTCTGCCGCAGGTACCGGAAGACCTCTGCGAAATACCCGGCACCAACCGCGCATAACCATACGATCTGAACGGGCATGGCTTAACTTACCAGCACATATACCAGCAGCGCAGACTCGGCGATCACGAACGGGGCGGGGACGCTGCGGTCTCACTTTCTGTAGTCAACGCTGGTGTGCGGTACCGAGACAGGCTGGTCAAGCCGAGGGTTGACCCTGGGCATCAACCCGGACTCCCATCCACGGGATGACGCGCCCGACCGGGCCCGCGCGGCACGCTGGCGGCATGAACATTTACCTGATCAACGCGCTGCTCGTCCTCCTCGTCGTCCGCCAGATCCGCGAGCACCAGCTCGACCTGCGGGCCCTGGCCGTCCCGGTCCTGGCCGTCGGCGCCGCTGCCGTGATGTTCCTGCACTCGGTGCCGGGCGGCGGCAGCGACATCGCGCTGGACCTGCTCTGCCTGCCGGCCGGCGCGGCCCTGGGCGCAGCCGGCGGCCTGGCTACGCACCTGCGGGCCGGCGCCGACGGCCGGCCGCTGGGCCGCGCCGGCGTCCTGGCGGCGAGCATGTGGATCGCCGGCGTCGGCGCCCGGATGGTCTTCTACTTCGCCGCGACCCACGGGGCCGGCCCGGCCATTGCCCGGTTCAACGTCGCGCACCACATCACCGGCCCGGCGCCTGGACCGCCGCGCTGGTCATGATGGCGCTGGCCGACGTGCTCACCCGGCTGGCCGTCGTTTACCTCCGCGGCCGCCGACTCACCCCAGCACCCCGGTCCTCGCGGCACCTGCCCGGGCCGGCGCCGGCGCCTGAGCTAGCCTCTGGCCCGCACAGCCCCACCGTCCCCGATCAGGCGCCGCCGGCCGCGGCGCCTTAATCATGCCACCTCACGGCCCGGTGCGTCTCGGCCGCACCGAGGCAGAAGCGATGGGCCCGCCAGCGTCCAGGCAGCCCACGTCCGGTCTCGTGCCGCGAGTACCAGCAACTGGCAGCGGCAGGCAACGCATCGGCCAGGCCTGCGATGCCCCGCCCTCGTCGTGCAGCCCCGTGGCCAGTATGACCACCACTGCCAACGTGCCGGACAATAGCCGCCGTTACGATCGGCCGCCCCGCCGTCAGATGACCGCTTCCACAGCCTCCTGAACTGATCGTTATTGCGCTGGGTGGCCAGCGCGCCCGGCCAGGTCCTGGCATGCCTGACGCACCGGCACGCCCGCCCGGCTCGCGGCGGCGCGGATGTAGCCGACCGCCGCGAACAGGCCGTACTGCCAGAAGTCATCGGTCTGCCACCAGGCGACCTCATCCAGCAGATCCGGTTCGGTCCCGCCATGGAGGGCCGCCGCGGCCAGCACCGCGTACTGGAACTTCTTATCTTGCCGGCCGCGGAACGTGCACTCGGGCAGGAACTGCTCGCGCAGTCCCTCCAAGGCCAGCGGGCCGGACCGGCTGGCCCCGCACCAGTCCAGCGCGTCCGCCGCCAGGTGCAGGAACACCTCGCCGGGGAAGGTGTTGTCCCGCGGGTGCAGCGGCGCAAGCTCGCTCACCAACTCGAAGATGCCGGCGTCACGGGCCAGCCCGTCGAGCAGGGTCTGGCGGGCGGTCACAGTGTTCTCCGGGGTCGGCCGCTTCCTGGCAGGCATATCCCGACAGTAGGGCAGAACCACCGGTCACCGGGCGGCCTTGCCGGCCGATGCCCGCCGCCGACCGGTGCAGCGCAGTGACGCCGCCCGCACGTCACGCTGCGTCGTCGCCTTATGAGTTGCATGACGCACGCGAACCGCCGATATGGGCGCAAGCGGCTGCCCGGCGCTGGGCCAGCGGGGCGCCCCGAAAGGTTAATATGTTGCGGCGGCGAGGCCGTGCGTGACCGAGCCGGTTGGAAGCCGAATCAAGTCGCGGACTGGTCCCATGCTGATTCTCGGTGCCAGAAGGACGGCTCGCTGCTGAGCTCCGACGCCGGCGAGGTTCGGGCCGCGCAGGGTGGGGCAGATCGCTGTCCGGAGGATCCTCGCCCTGCCCGCTGGCGTTCTTTCGGCTATGGCGTGCTACGACCTCATCGGAGCCGACGACCTCATCGTCGTGGCACAGCGGCCCGCGTGACCTTCGCGGGCACAGCGGCGGTGATGTGATCCGGCAGGCCTCAGACGACGAGCGCGATGGCGGGACCATCCTCGGCTGGCTGGTGAGGCACGGCCAGCCGGCGTTGTTCTGGCTGCGCCCGGCTGGCAGGTACGTCCGGCGAGTTTCTGGGCTGAGCTGCCCTGCCCGCTGAAAGCCGCCACGGTCCCGGCTGTCGCGCTCGGACCGGGCTCGCCCGGCGACGTCGGGCACGATCCGCGGTGACTATGCGTTGGAGTCAGGTACAACCTCGTGCATGGTCCCGGCTTGCCTGCGTCAGCCGACCGGCAATCAAGATCGTCTTCCTGGAGCTCGTTCACCCCTTTCGCGCCTGTCGGTGATGACACGGTGCCACTGCGGCAGCAGCCGGTATCCGCATTCGAGGTCATCAGCAGATAGTTTCGTTGGAAGGCTCGATTCTCATGGGCAGCATCCTGGCGTTCCTCGGCCGTGACATGGCGGTCGACCTCGGTACCGCGAACACCCTGGTATACGTCCGCAGGCGGGGGATCGCGCTGAATGAACCGTCAGTGGTGGCGCTCAACACGCATACCGGCAAGATCGTTGCGGTCGGCGCTCAAGCGAAACGGATGATCGGCCGGACGCCGGGCAGCATCGTCGCGGTCCGGCCGCTGAAGGACGGCGTCATCGCGGACTTCGACGTCACCGAGCGGATGCTGCGCTACTTCATCCAGAAGGTGCACCGGCGCCGGCACTTGGCCAAGCCGCGGCTGGTGGTGGCCGTGCCGAGCGGGATCACCGGCGTGGAGCAAAGCGCGGTGAAGGAAGCCGGGCACCAGGCCGGGGCCAGGCGCGTGTACATCATCGAGGAGCCGATGGCGGCCGCGATCGGCGCCGGGCTGCCGGTGCACGAGCCGGTCGGCAACATGGTGGTGGACGTGGGCGGCGGGACCACCGAGGTGGCGGTGATCTCGCTCGGCGGCATCGTAACCTCCGAATCTATCCGCGCGGGCGGCGACAAAATGGACCACGCGATCATCGCCTTCGCCAAGAAGGAGTACTCGCTCATGCTGGGCGAACGGACCGCCGAGGAGATCAAGATGGCGATCGGATCGGCCTGCCCGTCCCCCGAGGAGCCGCACATCGAGATCCGCGGCCGCGACCTGGTCAGCGGCTTGCCGAAGACCGTCGTAATTTCTGGCGGGGAGGTTCGGCACGCGATCGCCGAACCCGTCAGCGCCGTCGTGGACATCGTCAAGACCACGCTCGACAAGTGCCCGCCCGAGCTTGCCGGCGACGTCATGGACCGCGGTATCGCCCTGACCGGCGGTGGTGCCCTGTTGCGCGGCCTGGATGAGCGGCTGGGCGAAGAAACAGGGATTCCGGTCTACCTGGCCGACAATCCGCTGGAATCGGTCGTCCTCGGCACGGGCAAATGCGTCGAGGACTTCGACGCTCTCCAGCAGGTGCTGATATCGGACAGGCGCCGGTAGCGCTGGGTCTGCCAGTGGGCGCCGTTCCAGGCCATGACCCTAGAGCGCGGGCAGCGGACGCTGACGATCACCCGGCAGGCGGACCCGGGCCGGGGTCGACGATTAACGACGGACACAGAACCGGGCAGTTCTGCGCATGGCGCGTAGTGCATCAGACGCGATCAACATGCACGCCGATTCGGCGATCTGCTTGGACCCGCCGCCTGGCGAGCTGGCCGAGCCGATCACGCTCCGCGACAAGCTGGCCTGCGTATGGAAGCAACTCCTGGCTGCCCCGTCACAAATTAGCGTCGCCGTTGATCTTCGATCCATGACCAAATAATCATGCCGATAACACCTGGCGGAGGCAATGAGGTGGGACGAGAGCGACGGGATGCTCATGGTGCCCCCCTCCATCGGCGTAGCTGACGCCTCAGCATACGAGCCTTGCGCGGGCTGGGTGCTGACCCGAGTCCGCGTGGCGTAAGCCCTGGTTGTAGAGATCTCCGGTCCCAACTGAAAAGCGGAAGGTCGACAGTTCGATCCTGTCCCTGACCACCCAGACGCTGCGGTCGTGGCAGCCCTCTGGCCTGTACGGACTGCAGGTAGAGAGGGATTTGCAAATGGCTGTTCAAGCCGATCCGTACTTGTCCGCGTACCTGCGTAAACCCCGTATTCCGGACCCGGCCGTGGTGCCCGGACCGGGGGAACAGAGTAAAACTATACTTCCGCCGCGGCGGCGCCCGCGGGTTCCGAAGGACCTGGACGCGGGACCGCTGGAGGCCGAGGTCGGCTCGTTTGCGCTGCACATGGCCGCCGAGGGCAAGGCCCCGCGCACAATCCGGAACTACACCGAGGCGGTCCGCTGGTTCGCCGCCACCTACGTTCTCCCCGAGACGGAAAAGCGCAGGTGGCAGGATGTGGACAAGGCTGATCTGCGGCGGTGGACGGTGCGGCTGCTGGGCGAGTACAGCACCGCGTATGCCGGCAACCAGTTCCGCGCGGTGCGGCGGTTCCTGCGCTGGCTCGCTGTCGAGGAGGACCGCACGGACCCTGTCAAAGGGCTCCGTGCGCCTACGGTGAAAGTCAGCCTGGTGCCGGTGTTCACCAGCAACGAACTATCGGCACTGCGCAGAGCATGCCAGGGCCGCGCCTTCGCGGACCGGCGCGACGCCGCGGTCCTGGCGGTGTTCGAGGCGACCGGGATCCGGCTGTCGGAGCTGGCCGGCATCCGGTACTGCCCAGATGATCTTGGGCGCGGTGACCTGAACCTGTACGGGCGGGCGATCCGGGTCGTCGGCAAGGGCGGCAAGCCCCGGATCGTCACGATCAGCTTTGAGGCCGCCCGCAGCCTTGACCGGTACCTGCGAGCCCGGGCGAAGCACCCGCAGGCGGGGCGCCCGGAGCTATGGCTGGGGGTGAACGGGCGGGGCCCGCTGACCCCGGCCGGGATCTACCAGCTCGTCGCGCGCAGAGGGGAGCAGGCGGGGCTCGCGGTGCACCCGCAGCGGTTCCGGCACCATTTCAGCCATACCTGGCTCGACCGCGGCGGCGCTCCGGGCGACCTGATGGAACTGAACGGCTGGTCTTCTCCGCAGATGCTCACCTGGTACGGCGCCAGCGCCCGCGGCGCCCGCGCCCGCCGCCACTACGACCGCATCATGAACCGCTGACCCAGCCGCGGATTCTCCCGGGCTCAGGGCGTGTGGTTGACGATCGCCCGTAACCGGTGCTGACCTGCTGTAGGCGGTGCGCCAGTCGAGGAAAGGCAAAAAACCATGGCCGCGCCACAGTCCCGTTACCGGCAGCCCAAGCAGCTCGACGCCGGGGATCTACAGCCTGAGATCAGCTCGTTCGGACTGCACCTGGCCGCCGAGGGCAAGGCCGCCAGGACGATCCGGACCTATGTCGAGGCGGTGGCCTGGTTCGCCGCCCACCTGCTGCGGGATCCCGGCCGGACCGGCTGGGAGCAGGTCGGCAAGCACGACGTGCAGCAGTGGATGGTGCGGCTGCTGGACCGGTACAGCGCCGCGTACGCCAGCAACCAGTTCCGCGCGCTGCAGCAGTTCTTCAAGTGGCTGGCCGCCGAGGAGGAGATCGGTGACCCGATGGCCGGGCTGAGACCGCCGCACGTCCCGGGCAGGCCCGTCCCGGTCTTCGCCGGCGGGGACCTGCCACGGCTGGAGCGCGCCTGCGCCGGCCGGTCATTCCAGCAGCGCCGCGACGCCGCCATGATCGCCATATTCGCGGCGACCGGAATCCGCCTGTCCGAACTCGCGGGCCTCCGCTATGACCCAGCCGACCCGCAGCGCAGCGATATCGATCTGTGGCACCGCGAGATCACCGTCCACGGCAAGGGCCGCACGACCCGCACGGTCAAGATCAGCTACGACGCCGCCCGCGCCCTGGACCGGTACCTGCGCGCCCGGGCCCGGCACGCCCAGGCCTACCGGCCCCAGCTGTGGCTCGGGGTGAACAACCGCGGCCCGCTGACCGCCAGCGGGATCTACCAGGTCATCTCCCGCCGTGGCCGCCAGTGCGGCGTCCGGGTGTTCCCGCACCGCTTCCGGCACCACTTCAGCCACACCTGGCTGGACCGCGGCGGGGCGGAAGGCGACCTGATGGAGCTCAACGGCTGGACCTCCCCGCAGATGCTCCGCCGCTACGGCGCGAGCGCCCGCAGCGCCAGAGCCCGCCGCAGCTACGACCGCATCATGACCAGCACGCCCTGACCCAGGTCGGCCAGCCGCCGCGGGCTGCTGCGTCGATGATGCCCGCTCCCTGCCTACTCCGCCCGCGCCACCAGGCGAAATATCCACCCGATTCCCCAGCCGCGGCTCTTGCGACGTTGCAAGGTGACCACGCACAGACCGGGCAGGCCTGCATGCGATGAACACCACGGCCACATCGGAGGCGACCGCACATGCCGAATAGAGTGCGTGCCACTAGCTCAGGCTCTAGCGCCAGGCTTTCCATGAGCACGTTTCCGGTGCGAGGACAAAAATTTCTTATTCTGGAACATGCGATTACAAACCGGGCAATTTGCCCGGCCTGCCGAGGAGGACTGAGTCTTATCGTCACGATCAAGGGCCATCAAGAAATACCTTAGGACGTCACTGCCAAGCAACTCAATAGGCGCTACGGCACGGCTGAAATTTGCCATCCGACCAAGATCAATATCGGGCACCTCGAGCCATTGCTCAATGTTCTTATCTGTCCTGGCGGCATCGATCACCCAGGCCGTAAAAAGATGCGGCTGCCAGTGCCGCACCTGGAGTACGCGTTCGGGAATTCCCTGATCCTTCCGGTATACGCACAGAGACCGGAACCGTTCCCAAGCTGACTGGCGGGTGGTGCCCAGCGCGCTGCCGATCGCCTGCCAGCTCGCCCCATCGGACCGCATGCGCAGTACGCGTTTCTCGGCCTCGGCCACGGACTTCTGCTTCATCGCGCAGCCTGGCACGTTCCGGAAGCGTTCCCAGGCTGACTGGCGGGTGGTGCCCAGCGCGGTGCCGATCGCCTGCCAGCTCGCCCCTTCCGACCGCATGCGCAGTACGCGTTTCTCGGTCTCGGCCACGGACTCCTGCTTCATCGCGGAGCGCCGGGCAGGCGGCTGCGGCAGCCTGCTTACCGCCGTCCCCTTCGCTGCGCAGCCTGGCACGTTCCGGAAGCGTTCCCAAGCTGACTGGCGGGTGGTGCCCAGCGCAGTGCCGATCGCCTGCCAGCTCGCCCCCGCCAGGCGCGCGCGCCGGACATATTCGTCGAGGCGCTTTCGTGCCTCTTGCGCCAGCCGCGCTTGTCGCTGGCCACATCGTTCCAGCGCAATGCTCTCGCGTGTCGGCATCGGCCGCTGCCCTCCGCATCAAATGTCAGGCATATGTCAAGGTTGCCTGACAGCTGAGTTCATCTTACCTGCTGCTTTGTAGCTTTGGTTCGACAGGGTGAGCAGGTATCAGTGGACAGGACCGGATTCCCGCGATGACCAGGTCCGATGGCTTTCCTAGAGCGCGGCGAGGAGGTGACGGGGTGCCGATCGCGACGATCTTGACCGTAGCCAGTACTGCGGTGACGGCAGCGGCCGCTCTCATCGGCGCTCTCCTCGCACTGCGCTCTCAGCCTCGCACGCGATGCAGGCATGACGAGCCAGCCGGGACTGTCACGAAAAAGGCAAGACGCCAGAAAGCTGTCGGCACCGGTTCCCCGGCCCATAAAAAGAAAGCGAAGCAGGCAAAGATAGACGAAGCGGAAAGGCTTATTAGTGAGGGCCACTATCGGGCCGCCGTTCTTATCCTTAATATTCCTCTTGAGTGCGCCCTGCGGGGGGCTGCCCACCGCGCGGGTATCAGGCTCGCTCATTCTGCCATGCCAGGCATTCAGATGGCGAACACTCTCTTCAGGGCAGATGTGCTGGATAAATCAGATGTATCAGCCGTTAGATTGTTTTCAGAAATTTACGAGCGAGCGGCCACCGTCTCAGCGGAACCACCTGCTGGTGAAGCACGCTTGGCCGTTGAACTCCTAAAGCGTATCTTGCTATCCCTCGTAGTATGACTGTTTGCAGGTAGGGGCAGTCTCGCAACAGGTCTTTCTGCGGCAGCCCGGTAATTTCTCACCGACCCGCCGTACGGTAGCGCAACCTCATATACGGCAACACACTCTCTTGCCGCATATCGGGCGTTAGGTCCAGCCTGATGCAGTCGTCTCCGCGGCTGGGCGCCGCATCGACGAGCACCTCGGGCAGTGGCCAGCACAGGCCTCAAGGGAGCCAGCCGTGCAGGACCCTCCTGAGGCTGACCCAGAGGCTCATCACCGGTACATCACACTGAGTGACTGGGAGGGTCAGGGAGAACGCTCACCGAGCCGCCGATATGGACGGCTACTCAACTGTCTGGGACGGCTGTCTTGCCTGCGCCCGAACTGGCTGTTATGGCGCTGGGTGGCAGGGTATCGGGCGAGGTCCTGGCAGGCCTGCCCGTATGGGCATGCCGGCCCGGTTGGCGGCGGCGCGGATGTGGGCGACGGCCGCGAATAGGGCGTACTGCCAGAAGTCGCCGGTGCGGCACCGGCACCGCTTCGTCCCCTCATCCAGGACCTTTGACCCCGTCTCGTCCGTCAGGCACCGGAAGCCCGGTGACTGCCAGCGCCGGTTCGTCAGGCAGGCTGGCGGGCCGGGCCTGGCTAGCCAGTTGGGCGGGCAGGCCGGCCCGTGAGGTGATGCCGAGCTTTCCGAAGGCGTGCCGCAGGTGTGTTTCCACGGTGGGCAACGTGATGAACAGGTGCTGGGCGATCTGCCGGTTGGACATGCCGGCGGCGGCCAGGGCGGCGACCCGGCGTTCGGCGCTGGTCAGCGCATCCGGGCCGGTCAGCGCGGTCCGCCGGGGCCGGGCGCCGGTCGCGAGCAGTTCCTGCCTGGCCTGGTCGGCCAGCGGCGCGGCCCCGCACCGCTGGGCGAGGTCAAGTGCGCGGCGCAGCGGAGCGCGGGCCTCGCCGGGCCGCCCGGTCCGCCTCAGGTGAGCGCCCAGGCCGGCCAGCGCGAGAGCCAGCTCATACCGGGCCGGGGTGGCTTCCAGCAGGTTCACGGCCTCGGCCAGCGTCGGCCCGGCGTCATGGTGGGCGGCGGTCGCGGCGTAGCAGCACAGCGCGGCGCCCAGCGTGGCCGCGTTGCCGGCCTTCCTGGCCAGCGCGAGTTGCTCGCTGGCCAGCAAGGCCGCCTCGGCCGGACGGCCCAGCGCGGCGTGCGCGGCGGCAGCGGCAGTACGCCACGACGCGACGGCCGGAGCTTCTATGTCCAGGCCGAGCCACCCCTGTCTGGCGGCAACCAGGTCGTCGAGCGCCTTGCCGGGACGTTGCTGCGCCACCCGGAGCGCGCCGCGCGCCTGCAGGAACATGGACGTGTGAATCCAGCCGGGTGGAGGCCTGCGCTCGGCGGTGGCCGCGGCGATTGCCTCGGCCTCGTCCAGGTGGCCCATGCAGGTGAGCGGGTCGATGCACAGCGCGGCGGCATAAGCGACAGCCAGCGGCGGGGAGGTGGCGAGCTTGAAGTCCAGCGCCAGCCGGGCGTCGGCGGCGGCGTCGTCCAGTCGGCCCAGCCGCCGCATGATCATGGAACTGAGGCAGCTCGCGTGGGCCACCATGCTCGCCGATCCCTGGCTGCGGGCTCTGGCCAGGACCGCGTCGCAGATGCTGCGGGCCATGTCGAGTTCGTCGTTCCAGATCAGCACGAACAGGACGTAGACCGCGGTGAGTGAGTCGGGCGGGATCTCGGCCAGGCCGCCGGCCAGGACCGGAGCGAGCAGGACCAGGACATCACCGGCCGGCCGCCCGGCTCCTGCTGCGGACAACGCGGCATAAACCCGCCAGGCACTGGACGCGTCCGGCGCGGTCAGCCGGTTCCCGGCCCGCGCCTTGGCCTCGGCCAGGGTCGCGGTGTTGATCCAGGTGTTCGCGTAAAGCTCCGCCTCCAGGCCGTCCTCCGCTTCCGGGTCGGCCTGGGGCCCGGCCAGCGCCTGGCGGCAGATGACGGCCGCGCTGTCGTGGTAGGCCCAGATCCCGAGCAGCCGGGCGGCCAGCAGCGCGGCTGTCCCGTGCTCCGGTGCGGTCACGGCCAGCCCGATCGCGTCCCGCAGTACCGCCGGGGCGGCCGGACTGCGCTCCCGGGCCAACGCCAGGCCCAGTTCGAGCAGGATCGCCGGCCTGGCTGTCGGCTCGGGGGGCTCGTCGAGCGCGCGGCGCAGGTAGTTCGCGGCCGGGCCGGGGGCGCCGCGGCCGCTGGCCGCCTCGGCCGCCGCGCGCAGCAGGTCCACCACGCGGGCACTGCCGACCGGCTCGCTGCGCAGCAGGTGAAGCGCGAGGCGTTCGGGGTCGGCCCCGCCGCTTTCCAGCATCCGGGCGGCTTCGGCGTGGGCCAGGGCCCGCTCGCCCGGCGGTATCGATTCATAGACCGCCGTGCGCACGATGGGATGGGCGAACTCCAGGACCGACCCGGCCGCGAGCACGTCGGCCGCGCGCAGCCGGTCGGCCAGGCGGGCCGCGGCGGAGGCATCCTGGCCTGCGAGCGCGGCGGCGTGGCGCAGCGGCGCCGGCCCGCCGAGGACGGCCAGCGCCCGGGTCAGCTGGTCGGCGCCTTCGCCGAGCTGGCTGACCCGCCGCAGCACCGTCCGGGCGACCGGCTCAGGGCCGAGCCTGTCCACCCGGGCCAGCAGGTCACCGTCACCCGGCGCTTGCAGCGCGGTGGCCAGCGCTTCGAGCAGGAACGGGTTCCCGCCGGTGCTGGCGTGACACGCCTGGCACAGCCGGTCATCGGCCTGCGCGCTCAGCCGCTGCCGCACCAGTGCCGCCGTGGCCTGCGCCGCCAGCGGCCCTAGCGGCAGCGACGTGCAGGCCGGGCAGGCGCGCAACTCCCCGATCACGGCCGGCTCAGCCGGGTCGTTGCGCACGGCGAGCAGCAGCGCCACCGGCAGGCCTTCGATCCGGGCGCCCAGGTGCGCCAGCCATCCCAGCGACGGGGCATCGGCCCAGTGTGCGTCATCCACGGCGATCACCAGCGGGCCGCGCGCGGCCAGGTTGGCGACCAGCCAGTAGAGGCCGTGCATCACCGCATGCGGAACGTCGTCCTCGACCGACCCTGCCTCGGCTCCGTCGAACACCCGCGCGGCCAGCCCAGCGGCGCCGTCCAGCAGCCCGTCCCACTCGCCGGGCCCGGCCGCCCCGCGGACCGGCTCGATGAGCTGGCGGACGATGCCGTAGGAGAAGCCGCCCTCCAGGGCGAGCCCGCGCGCGGTGAGGACGCGGCCGCCCGGCGCACCGGATTCCGCGCAGGCGGCCCGCAGCAAAGTTGTCTTCCCGATCCCCGGGGCCCCCTCCACCAGCACCAGGCTGCCCCGCCCGGCCGCGGCGCCGGTGACAGCGGCCGACAGCACGGCAAGCTCCTGGTCGCGCCCGACGATTCCGCGGTAGCTGCCCATGGACTCCTCATTCACCGGGCCAGCCCTCTGCGCGGCAAGCGTACGTCCGGGACAAACCGGCGGCAATACTCCAGGTCCCGTGCGGAAGCCCGTCGCCGCGCCGATGACCTGCACCGCGGCGAATCCTCAGGGTGGCCCGGCCAAAAGCTCATGGCCGCGGCCTGGATGCGGCGGCGGGCCGCCGCGGGCACCGTAGAGCCTGCGGCGGCCGGGCCGCCTGGTGTGGCCCCGGCCATCAAATCCGTTCTCAGCAAGCGCCGAAGGAGCGATCATCATGCCTCACCCGCCCCTGACCACGTCCTACTGGCCGGCCGACACCAGTGCACCGGTGCTGGACACCACGATCGGCGGCGTCCTGCGCGCCGCCGCCGAACGTGCCCCCGACCAGCCTGCGCTGATAGCCGGTGATCCCAGCCCTGCCCGGCGGCGGCAATGGACCTACGACCAGCTGCTGGCCGAGGCTGAGCGCGCCGCGCATGCGCTGCTGGCGCGTTTCCAGCCCGGCGACCCGGTCGCGGTGTGGTCCGGCAACCGTCCCGAATGGGTGCTGCTGGAATTCGCCGCGGGGCTGGCCGGCCTGACCCTGGTGACGGTAAACCCGGCCTACCAGGCCGACGAACTCGCGCACGTGCTCGGGCATTCCGGCGCGCGCGGGATCTTCCTCGCCGCCGGATACCGCGGCAACTCGCTGCCTGCGATCCTGGCCCAGTTGCACGATCGGCTGCCCCGGCTGCGCGAGGTGATCCCGGTGGAGGAGTGGGACCGCTTCTGCGCATCGGGAGACGGCGGGAGGCTGCCGCGGGTCGATCCGGCGAGCCCAGCGCAGATCCTGTACACCTCGGGCACGACCGGCCGCCCCAAGGCCGCCGTGCTCACCCACCGGGGGCTGACCAACAACGCCCGGCTGGCCGCCGAGGCCATCGGCATGCGGGCCGGGGAAGCCGGAGTGAACCCGATGCCGCTGTTCCACATCGCGGGGTGCGGGCTGCTCACCCTCGGCCGGGTGCAGACCCTCGGCACGCACGTGCTCATGCCCCGCTTCGATCCCGGGCTGGCGCTCGAGCTCACCGAGACCTACCGCGGCGCCTCGATCGGCGGCGTGCCGACCATGCTGACCGCGCTGCTCGATCATCCTGGCCGCGCCCAGCGCGACCTGTCCTGCCTGCGGTACGCGCTCAGCGGCGGCGCGACGGTGCCGGCCGAGCTGGTGCGGCAGGTCGAGACGGCCTTCGGGGTGCCGTTCGTGATCACCTTCGCGCAGACCGAGTTCGAGCTGCTCCATCACCATGACCAAGGCCAGCGACACGGCCGCCGACCGCGCGGAAACACTCGGCCGCCCGCTGCCGCAGACCGAGGTCAAGATCACCGACACCAAGACCGGGGAGACCGTGCCCTGCGGAACCGTCGGCGAGATCTGCACCCGCGGCTACCTGGTGATGGGCGGCTATCTCGGCGACCCAGAGGCCACCAGCGCGGCGATCGACAGTGACGGGTGGCTGCACACCGGCGACCTGGGATCCATGGACTCCCGGGGCTACTGCCGCATCGAGGGCCGCATCAAGGAGATGATCATCCGGGGCGGCGAGAACATCTACCCACGGGAGATCGAGGCGGTCCTGCTCAGCCACCCCGCGGTCACTGCGGCCGCCGTCGTCGGAATCGCCGACCGGTTCTGGGGCGAGGTGGTAGGCGCCGCCATCAGCACATCAGCCGCCACCCCGCCCACCGAGGCCGAGCTCGCCGGATTCTGCCGCGCCCGGCTCGCCGCCTACAAGATCCCGGTCCGCTGGCTATTCACCAGCGCCTTCCCCCTGACCGCCACCGGCAAGGTCCGCAAGGACGTGCTCAGCGCCCAGCTCGCCGAGGCGAACGCCCCGGTGACCACACGCGACCGCGGCGCGACAGCCAAGATCCTCGAGCGTCAGACCGGACGGCCAGGCGATCTGGGCCAGCCCGCCGCAGACTACACGCCCGCCGCGCACAAGGCACAGGTGTGAGCCATGCAGGTACTGATCACAGGCAGAACCGGTTTCGTGGTTCGCACACGGCAGCGGCGGTGGTCCAGGCCGGGCGCACTGTGCGGCTCCTGGTTCGCAAGCCAGAAAGGGTCAACGCGGCGCTCGCTCCACTCGGGATCTCGGTGCCGGACATCGTCACCCGATGCGCAGGCACCGACGACACGGCCACCCGTCAGGAACTCGGGATCGAACCGCCGCGGCTCGAGCAGACACTCGCGGACACGATCCGCTGGATGGTGCAGGCCCGGCACCTTCCCGCGAGACTAGCTGGCAACCTCCCCCAGCACATAACCGGGTTATCGGTACACGCCGCAGCAATGAGGAACCCGGACGCGGCTGCGCGCAGAGTCGGCGATCCGGAGCATCGGTCAGGATCGTCGTGGTGATCTTGCGTGACAATCCGAACGGGTCGACGGTGAGGCAAATCGTTGTCGCTGGGCCTTGGGTGGGCCCAGGATCTGATCCACGATCTCGGTGAGCAGCTCATCGGGAGGCGGTAAGCGCAGCTAGCGGTGACACCCCAGCTGGCATGCCAGTCAGGCCTGTTCCGGCGGCTCGGCCGGACTAGAGCCACCGGACGCCTCGGGGGCCGGGGCGATCTTGTTCAGCCAGCACAGCGGGCACAGCACGTGCGGCCGTCCGTGCCGACCCTGCTCGTGCTCCCACGCGAAGTACGCCGCGCCAGCAACTAGCACCAAGTTGAGGCCTCCGCCGAAGGGAAAACCCGGGGCTCTCGGTATGCGGGGAGGGATGGCGGTTCACCTGTCCATCGATACGGCGGCGCGATCGGGGGTGATCGCAGGGAGCCGACCCCTTCCAGTGTGCCACCATCAGGCCGAGTTGACTGCAAGGCCTGGCGGCGCTGCGTGCTGCCCACCCATGGGGTCGGCCAGCCCCACAGCGCCCGGATTCGATCTGGCAGCACGACGCAGGTCGGCGTTAGTCACGCTATGCTGTCGGTCCTGGTCACTCATCGCGCGCGGGATCCGCCGATCTGGCGCTAAGTCCCAGTTGGCCTGCATATCGGCCGAGCCGCACCCGAACGAACTTTCTGTACGCGCGCGACGGCGCTCGAGGCTCTGGCGTCGGTCATGGGTAGGTCTCCGGCGTCTGCAGTGCTGGTGCTCGCGAGTCCGGGGTGATGCGTGCTCACTCGGGCAGGGTTCGCGGGAGTCCGAAGCGGGGCAGGACGCTGATATCGAAGCGGGTCATGGCGCAGATCCGGCTGCCCGAAAGGGTGAGGACTAGCAGCCCGATCGCATGAGAGACCCCGGCCTGCGGGTCCCGGACATAGAAGCCGAACGCGGGCTGGCCGTTGGCCCTGGTCGCAATGAGCCGGGAGGTCCAGCCTGGCCGGAATGCTGTCGCTGCGAGGAACCGGGCTGCCAGTTCGCGTCCCTGGTACTGCAGTGGAAGCGGCGGCATGGTCAGCCAGGCGTCATCAGTGAGCAGGGCGACGATGCCGTCCACGTCGGCGGCTTCGAAGGCCCTGGTGAGCCGCTCAACCAGTTCCTGCTCCGCGGCGGAGTTAGGCGGCGGGGGCGGTTCCTGCTCCCCGGCCTGCGGCTGCCGTCGCTGCAGGCTGGCGCGGGCCCGCTTGAGCGCGCTGGTCACCGACTCCTGGGTGGTGTTGAGGATCTGGGCTGTTTCGCTGGCGTGGAACCCGAGGACGTCGCGGAGGATGAGGACGGCGCGCTGACGGGGCGGCAGCAGCTGCAGGGCGGTGATGAAGGCCAGCGAGACGGATTCCAGGGCCTCAAACCGGGCGTCGGGTCCGGGTGCGCCGTCGGGGAGTCCCTCGAGCAGGACGTCGGGGTAAGGCTCGAGCCAGAGCACCTCGCCCAGCCGGGTGGGCTCGGGCGGGTCCAGCCCGGGCGGTGGCGCGCTCATCAGCGGGCGTCGGCTAGCCGACCGCAGCGCGTCCAGGCAGCGGCTGGTGGCGACGTGGTACAGCCAGGTCCGGACCGAAGCGCGTCCCTCGAACCCGGCCAGGCCCTGCCAGGCCGACAACAGGGTGTCTTGCAGCGCGTCCTCGGCGTCTTGCACCGAGCCGAGAATCCGGTAGCAGTGCACCTGCAGCTCGCGCCGGTAGGGATCGACGAGCTGGCCAAACGCCTCCCCATCCCCCGCCTGCGCCCGGGCGAGCAAGTCCATAGCCGCCACGTCACACTCCCATCGCCCTTGTCCTCCAGCTCTGCCGGCAGGGGTACGCCTGTGTAGACGTTGGCCCGGATGGAAACTGGGCGCCCGCCCGCCGCCCAGTTCGCCGGGCAGCTCCCGTCTCCATCACCGGCACCTCATCTGGTCAACCGTATGGAGGAAACGATGAACCACTCACCCATCTTGAACGACAAGCGCGCCGTTGTGTTTGGTGCCGGCGGCTCTATCGGAGCGGCTGTGGCCCGCAAGTTCGGTGCCGAAGGCGCCGAGGTTTTCCTTGCCGGCCGGACCGAGGGCACTCTCGCTGCTGTCACCCGGCAGATCACTGAGTCTGGCGGCCGGGCCAGCTACACGGTCATCGACGCCCTCGACGACAGCGCGGTTGACGACTACCTCGACCGGGTCGTTAAGCAGGCTGGAGGAATCGACATCGAGTTCAACGCAACCGGGCCCCGCATCACCGAATACGGCAACGGCAAGCCCGCAGTCGACTTGCCCGTGGCGGAATTCACGGTCGCCCAGACCGTCTTGACCTCTCAGTTCATCACCGCCCGCGGTGCGGCGCGGCGCATGGTCCCGCAGGGTTCCGGCGTCATCATCTTCCTCACCGGCAGCCCGGCACGGCCCCATATCCCAGGTGCTTCAGGGATCGGCGCCGCCTTCGGGGGCATCGAGAACCTGATGCGGGCCATGGCACTGGAACTCACTGGCACCGGGATACGGGTAGTTTGCCTGCGGACCGCCGCAAACCCCGACACACGGACAATCCAGGACACCGCCGACACCATCGGCAAGATGATGAACCTCACCAGAGAGCAAGTACTTGCCTCCCTCGACGAAGGCACGATGTTGAAGGTGTCCCCGCACACCGAAGACACGGCCCACGGTGCGGTCCTGCTCGCATCCGATCACGCCCGCATGATGACCGGAACGGTTCACAACGCCACGGCCTGCGTCTGCACCGATTAGCGCACGAACGGCCCGCACGGTCGAGCCGGGCGGCGCGACCCATCGGCATGTGCCCGGCAGACTGCAACGCGCTGAGCCCGGACTCGACCAAGTCGTGACGGGCGCTGCGCGAGCGGGCATGCCGCACACCAGGGTGACTGCGGCACCCCGGGACTCCAGCCAGACCAGGCGCTGGCCGGCGGGTGCGCACGGCGCGTTCTGGCTGGCCGTCGCGCCCGCCAGCCCGATGGCGTTCAGGTCGATAAGGCAACGACCCGACGTCAAATCAGGCGACCGGGTACACGCAAAGCTCGATGATCTGCGCCAGTCAGCCCGTGTATTCGGCCT
>CAWCUJ010000037.1:0-16786 GCA_963798675.1 uncultured Actinomycetes bacterium
GTGAACTGGGTGCTCGACGCGGACATCCGCGACTTCTTCACCAGCTTGGATCACTACTGGCTGGAGAAGTTCCTGGAGCACCGGATCGCGGACAAGCGCATGCTGCGCCTGCTCCGCAAGTGGCTGAAGGCAGGAGTCATCGAGGACGGGAAGTGGTCGCAGACCCCGGAGGGGGCCCCGCAAGGGGCTTCGGCGTCGCCGCTGATGGCGAACGTCTACCTCCACTATGTCTTCGACCTGTGGGCCGACTGGTGGAGGAAACGCTACGCGCACGGCGACGTGATCTTCGTGCGGTTCGCGGACGACTTCATCGCGGGTTTCGAGCACCAAGCCGACGCGCAGCGGTTCCTGGCAGATCTGCGGGAGCGGTTCGCGAAGTTCGGCCTGGACCTGCACGAGGGCAAGACGCGGCTGATCGAGTTCGGGCGGCACGCCGCCCGGCGGCGGAAGGCACGCGGGCTCGGCAAGCCGGAGACGTTCGACTTCCTGGGCTTCACGCACATCTGCGGGAAGACCAGGGACGGGCGCTTCGGGCTGCGGCGGGTCACGATCTCGAAGCGGATGCGAGCCAAGCTGCACGAGCTCAAGAGCGAGCTCATGCGGCGGCGGCATCAGCCCGTTCCCGAGCAGGGCAGATGGCTGGCAAGCGTGGTGCGCGGGCACTGCGCTTACTACGCCGTGCCCGGCAACAGCAAGGCGGTCAGGGCATTCCGGACCCAGGCGACCAGGCACTGGCACCGGGCGCTACGGCGCCGCAGTCAGCGCACCCGCCTGAACTGGGAACGCATGGACCGCCTCGCCACCCGGTGGCTGCCCCAGGCCCGGATCATGCATCCATGGCCGAGCGTGCGATTCGACGCCCGCACCCGAGGCAGGAGCCCAGTGCGGTAATTCCGCTCGCTGGGATCTGCGCGGGGGGCCGCCCGCAAGGGCGGTCCCTACCGCGACCATCATCTCCTATGGGGCACATGATCGTTTCTTTGGGCGCAGTATGGGCTCACAATGCTCCCGCTTACGCCGGGTATGTGCAGCGGACCGGAATCGAGGGCTATCAGCGTACGCCGGGCAACCGCGGGGCGTGGCTGCTGTGGCAGGTCGAGGGTGACCGCGCTGAATTCGTCACGCTGAGCTTCTGGGAGTCCCGGGCCGCGATTGAAGGCTTTGCCGGCGAGGAACTGCGGGTCCAGGCTGGTGTCGCCGCGGGCGCGGGCCGCCTCGACGGCCTGGTGCGCCTCGCGCAGGATCGTGATGATGTCGCCTGGCCAGCCGGGACAGGAGGTGCTGGTAGCCCGTGTACCCGTCGGTGATCAGCGACCCGGCGAACGCGGCCGGGATCCCGGCGGCGACGTCGCTCCTGCGGCGTGGGCCGATGGCCCGCAGCCAGGTCAGCCGCCCGTCGGGGGTGCGGACGATGAGCACGTGCGGCGCGCCGGCTGCGCCTCTTTAGCCCCGATCCGCTCCTTCGAAGAAGGCGTCCCCGAGTCCGAGCTGTCCATGCCCAGCCGACGCTCCAGCTCCGCCAGCCTCAGCTCCAGCCGCCGCTCGCGCTGCCGCGCCGCGTCAAGTCCCGCCTGCCGCATCCCGATCCCGGCATCCTTGGCCCCCAGCACCTCCCGCAGCCGCGCGTTCGCAGCACGCAGCCCGGCGGCATCATCAGGCACCGGCTCATCGGGCACGCGCCGCAGGCTCCCGCACCCGGCCCCGTCCGGCAAATAGACGCACGCAGAACCGCGCCGCGGCCCGGAACGCGCCTGCCTGAGGGGCTGTCCCGTCAATGATCTACGGCGTGCTCGCTGGCCTGCTCATTCCCCGGCCATCCAGCGAGGGTGAGGCTGTGCAGGCGGGCGATGCCGAGCACGGCGCGGTGGCGCCGCCGCCTTTCAGACGGCACCTGCACTCCGGGGGAGGTGCCTTCCGCTCCCCTTGCCTGACCCGAAATCCCTTTGCCGGGATCCGCCGCGCGGCCGGAGACTGAGGTCATGCTCGGATTCGTCAGGACCGACAACCAGGCCCTCGTCTCGTGCCTGGGCGACCGGCAGCGCGCCGTCGCGGCGTATCACGAGCTGCTGCGGCGCGGGCAGGATGCGGTGGGCGCGATCCGCGCTGGCCTCCATCACGAGAACCCGGCCGTCCGCGAGGGCTGCTGCCGCCTCCTCGACCACCTGGTCGACACCGGCTCCATGGGCCAGCTCATCACCATGGCCGACGATCCCGACGCCCGGGTCAGGACCGCCGCGTTCCACGCCCTGGCCTGCGACCGGTGCAAAGGCGACACCTGCGCACCGGGCGCAGGCCAGATCCTCGAACCCGCGTTGCGGCACCTGGCCTCCGACCCGGACCCGCACGTCCGCACGAGGGCCGCCGAACTAGCCGGCAAGTTCGTCCATACCGACGGCCGCGCCGTCACCGCCCTGGAGACGGCCCACGCCCAAGACCCGAGCCCGGTCGTCCGGAAGAAGGCAGGCTGGTTCACCCCCGGTGGCACCATCTACCAACGGACCGTCCCACGCACGCCCAGATAACGGGACAGCCCTTAATCAAGCCACCCGTGAATGGACACCTCCCAGGCTCTTGACCCGGTTCTCGCTGATCCCCGCCGGACGAAATTACCTTGGGGCAGGAGAGGGCGTTTCCCATTACTGCGTAACAGACGTGGCTGCCAGCGCCATAACGATCCGGGCTGACGCCCGGTAGGCGGCAGCTGAGGCGCCTAGGCCGGCACCTGATGCGGCGCTGGGCGGGGGGCAATCCGCTCGGACCTCAACCCCGAACTGGCAGAGTTTCTCGCCAAGGCATGCGCCTCAGCCAACGCTGACGCTTTCCCACTGCCGTCGAGATGCAACTCTCCTTGCGCAAGGTCCGCGCTGACCTCTGACCTTTCCTGTTCCGCCTCACTCCACGGCCGAATTGGCGGGCAAATCATCGGCGAGGCCATTTGAACGTGATGCCTTTCGGGAGAGCACCGGATTCGGTGATTCTGGGAGCCAGGTAGCCCGTAACGGTGACCTGGAAGAGAACGTCGATCCGATTGCAGCCGTGGCGTAGGCCGAGCTTGTGACGGCCGGTGCTTCATCAACTTTCAGGATGAAGGCCGCGCTGGCGCTTCCTGAGGTGTTGGTGGCGGTCACCGTGATCGGGTAGCTGCCACCGCTGGCTGATGATGGTGTCCCGGCGAGGGATGCTGTCCCGTTCCCGTAGTCGGTGAAGGCAAGGCCGCCTGGAAACGTCAACCCAGGCGTTCACCCTCAGCCACCCTGTGGACGACGGCCCTGGCCGCCACGGTGGTCATCGAGCGCCGCACGTGCTCATGCTGGCGTGTGATCATCCTGCCCCCGGCCGAGATACTGAACGCCGCGGCTCGCGCTGACCAGATGGGGCCGGGCTCTGACCGGCGGGAGCACTAGTCCCAGCAGAGGCAGAACGGCTTGCCGGCCAGGTCGGCGTAGACCCGCCAGTTCACCCCGCCGGAGGACAGCGAGGTGGCGCCGAGCTTCAGCACCGCCGCCTCGGCCGCGTCGACGTCGTCGACCGTGACGTCGAGATGGAACTGCTGCGGATACGCGGGGTCGGGCCACCGCGGCGCGTGGTACTCGGTGATCTGCTGGAACATCACCGGCTGCGCCCCGTCCTGGCCGATCATCGCCACGCCCTCGCCCTCGTACGTGACGGGCTTGCCGAGGAGTTTCGCGTAGAACGTGCTCAGCTCCTTGGCGTCGGGGCAGTCGAGCATCACGCCCATGAGCGTGGTCTCCTGCTTCGCCGGGAACAGGCACAGGTCGAACGGGTGCCCGGCCGGGTCGGCCAGCGTGTACCAGTTCTCGTTCTTGCGCAGCAGCCCGGCGCCCAGCCCGGCCGCCTTCGCCGAGCCGGCGTCGAGGTCCGGCACGCGCAGGTCGAGGTGCGCCTGCTGCGGGTACGCCGGATCGGGCCATCGCGGCGGTACGTGGCCGGGGCTGCGCTGGGCGGCGATGCGCCACCCGTCCCCGGTCTGCATCGTGATCCAGTCGTCGTCGGCGTACTGCTCGGTCCACCCGCCGAGGGCGGTGTAGAACGCGGCGAGCCGCCGGGCGTCGGGTGCGTCGAGTACCACCGTGCGCAACGTGCCGATCATCGGACACTCCCTCCTGAGTCACCGCTCATCATGCCCGGGACGGCTCGCCCGTACCTTCGGAGGGTGGCTGCGGACCGGGAGTGGGCGACGCGGCGTAACCGGGCCGTCCGCCCCATGCCGCGGACTTGGCGCGGCGGGAGGCGGCCGAGGCCGCGCGGGCGGCCGAGTTTGATACAGGGCCTAGTCTGCTGCTCCAGCGCGATTGGGAGCTCCAGTGGCTCAGCCGCGTCCAATCGATCTTCGGCGGCACCACCGAGATCGAGAAAGGGATCATCGCCCGCAGTCTCGGTCTGTAGCTCTGACCAGAGCTATCTACGAGGTCCGTACGGCTGTTTCTAACGCGATGTCAGCCGGGATGTTAGAACCGGGCGCCGGCTTATCCGTGCCGGGAAGTGGAGGTCCGTGGCGCTAGCCCGACCGGAAAAGGGCCTGAGCCGTACGGCGGGTTCTGGGCGGCGCATTCCAGACGCGCTACCGCGCGGCGGGCGGCGGCTTGGCCGTCGCGGTGGTCATCGAGGGCCGCATGTGCCCATGCTGTCGTGGTGAGCGTTCTGATCACCGCGCCAGAGCCGGGGTCGCGGTCATTCCCGGCTCGGCGTCCGGCGCCAACGGCCACATCCGGATCTCCTTCGCTAGCGAGATCGCGCAGCTCTAGCAGGGCCCTTGCCCGCATCCGGCACGCGAGCGCCCGTGTGATGGACGCTGGTCCGCGCGGCACACCGGTAGGCCGCTGGCGAGGTGCCCGCCGAAGGCGGGTCCTTTTCCAGCGACCCCCGGTCCGAACCCCGCGGGCTAGTTTCCCAGCACGAGGCTCTCCAGCGATTACGCCGTGACCGGCGCGGTTATGCTCCCGTGGTGGATGGCCTGGTGGCAGGAGGCGCAGACCACCAGGGTCTTCCTGCGCATCTGGGCCATGAGCTGCGCCCACCAGGGCTGCGGCCGTCCTGTCCTTGTGAGGTCGGCGAGTTTGCGGACCTGGTGGATTTCCACGTCGGTCAGCGTGTCGCACCACTCGCACCGCCGTGCCCGGAGCCGGGTGATCAGCTCCTTGCGGCGGGTGGGCAGGTCGGGAAGGCGGTCAGCGATGACGGCCTTCTTCTGCCGTTTCAGGGGAATACCGCCGAACCTGGTGACCAGTGGTTTCCTGCCCGGCCGTTCGACGGTGGCCTCGAAGCAGACGCGCGGCCCGTGCGGCGTGGTGATGGTAGCCCGGTGCTTGCGGGCCATCGCCGACACGGTCGAGCGGTGCCTGGCGGCCAGCGTCTTGAGCAGCGAGGTCTCGGCTGCCCAGCGCAGCCGGTTCAGCCGGCAGACGTCGCTGGCGAGCAGGTAGTACTGGACGATGCCCCGGTACTCGGCGCCGAAGGTGCTGATGATCAGGCTGTCGGGCAGGTTCATCAGCTCGGCGCGCCGCTCGGGTTTACCGTGCTTGAGGTAGGGGGCGCACTTGGCCGTGATCACCGGCCGGGGAACGCGCAGCCGGACCACGCCGTTGACTGCGGGCCGGTCCCGGCTGTGCTGGACGGTGATCTGGTAGCCGAGGAAGGACGCCGCCTGGGTGCGGGCGTGCGTGATCAGTGTCTTGTCCTCGTTGAGTTCCAGCTTGAGGTCGTCATGCAGGAACGCCGCGAGGCGCTGCTTGATCTGCTCGGCTTCGGCCCTGGGTCCGGTGAACCCGAGGAGGTGATCGTCGGCGTACCGGATATATCTCAGCCTCCGGTAGCCGGGATCACCCGGGTCCCCGCGCGGGATGCCGCGCCGCTGCGCGCGCAGCTGCCGCACTGCGGCGCGGTCACCCCGCCGCCAGGCGTCGCTGACCGCTCTGGTCAGCCTGGCGTATCCGGGATTTGCGACCCTGATTATTCCCCGGGTGTATTCCGGGATCAGGACTGTCTCGGCGAATTTGTCCAGCCGGTCCAGGTAAATATTGGATAGGATCGGGGAAATGATCCCGCCTTGCGGTGCGCCGCTAAGCGTCGCATGCCAGGTCCAGTCCTCCAGGTACCCGGCCTTAAGCATCTGCCTGATGAGCCGGAGGAACCGGTTATCGCGGATCTTCTCCGCCAGGATCGAGACCATTATCTCATGATCCAAAGATCCGAAGCAGTCGGAGATATCGCCCTCGATAAACCAGGTCGTCCCGGACCAGACGTCTTCCACCTCACGCAATGCGGTGTGACATCCGAGGCCGGGGCGGAAACCGTGTGAGCGGCCGGAGAACTGCGGCTCGTAATACGCCTCCAGCAGGAGCCGCATCACTTCGCCGACCAGTTTATCCGGCCATGACGGCAAGCCGAGCGGTCTTTGCTTCCCGTTCTTTTTCGGGATGTAAACCCGCTTCACCGGCTGGAACCGGAAGCGCTCGTGGCGCAGCGCATCGATGATGCGCCCGGCCTTCGCCGCAGACATGCCGTCGGCGGTCTCCCCGTCTGCCCCCGGCGTCATCGCGCCGTGGTTCGCGTAGATGCGCCCGTGGGCCAGCTCATACAGGCCGGGGTTGAACAACTGCCGGTACAGTTCCGTGCACGGCAGGCCGCGCCTGCCGCGGTCACGGAGGACATCCAGCACAGTTTCGGCGTTCTGCATTACGCATACCTCCCTGCTATTTGAATATCCATCGCCTGGCCCCCTTCGCCCTGCGGACGGCGTTACCGTCCTCCCTGGCAGGTCGTTACTCCTGCGACTACTACGAGGCCTGTGTCACCATAGGGCTCGCGCCCCGTAGGTGATCCCGCGTTCGTCCCTGCTATACGTAACAGCGTGACTTAGGCTCCCCACTCATCTCCTTCAATGCCCTCACTGGGCATCGCTCCGCATCCCGGAGGTTGCGCTGGCCCCGCATAGATGCCAGCGCAGGATACGGCACCGGTTTCAGGCGTCTTTCCGGCGGGTGCTCATTTTCACCTGCTGGAGATTAGGGTTCAGGCAATCCAGCTTTTAGCCATATCACGCGGGTCCCGCAACGCGCCGTCCCGTACGCCTGGACACGGCCGTTACTTTCCTGGCATGCTATTGTCCCCTTCACCTTTCGGATCTTGAGTAAGCCATCAGACCCAGGAACCTCCCTTCGAGTTCCTCCCGGCTACGCCGGGGATATAACAGAGGTGTCCATTCAGGGGTGGGTTGTCACCTGCGGTTTTATGCAGCTGCGAGCAGGTCGCTGGCGGGGAGCGGCGGGAGCCAGGGCTGGCCTGCGAGGGCGGTGCTGACGGCGTCGAGGGCTGTGATGCCGTGGGCGGTGGCGGAGTCGAGGTAGCTGCGGATCCGGCACCAGCGGGCGAGGGTGTGCTGGGTGTGCCAGTAGCCGGAGACGGCCTGGTGGCGCTTAGCGGCTTTTGCGCCGCGCTCACTGACGTTATTTGTCCACTCGACGGCGAGCTGGCTGGTGAACAGCCAGAACTTGGTCCGCGTAGGCGCGCAGCCAGTTGCTGAGCGCGTAGCCGGGGTGGTTGCCGTCGTGCCAGTCCCGGTGCCGGTTGTGGGTGATCCCGAAGGCGACGGCCTCGTCGTAGCGCGCGCGCAGGTCCTTGATGACCTGCGGGTCGGGAGGCTGGCCGCGGGACCGGGCGTCTTCGCAGGCCAGGTGGGCCTGGCGGAGGATGATGATCACCTCTTCTGCCCAGGACTGGAGGCTGCCGGGGCCGAGCTTGGTGACCGCGCGGCAGCGTCGTATGACGTGGGCCGCGCACTGCTGGATGCCGGAGAGGTCACCGAGCATCTGCTGGTAGGCGGTGTACCCGTCGGTGATCAGGATGCCGGTGAAGAACGAGAGGATCGCGGTGATCGCCGCGGCGCGCCGCGAGCTCATGGCCCGCAGCCAGGTCAGTTTCCCGCCAGGCGGGCGGACGATCAGCACGTGCGGCGCGCCCTCTTCCGGTTCCCCGGTGCCGCGGGCAAGGACGTTGACCGGGGTCTCGTCAGCGCCGAGTACCGGCTCGTCGGCGAGAGCGGCCTGCATCGCGTCATCGAACCCGGCGGCCTGCAGCTTCTCGTCCAGCCGGGCGCTGGCCCGGTCCACGAACCCCGGCGAGACTCCGATGCCGAGCAGCATGCCGATCAGCCGGGCGGCGCGTTCGGACGGCACGTTCCCGTACCCGCTGAGCAGCACCGCGGCCCCGTTGATCCCCGCGCCATACGAAATGGTCCCCGGGTGCGCGCCCGGCGGCGCGTCCGCGGTCGTCAGCTTCCCGCAGCACCGGCACAGCAGCGACGGCAGCAGCCACTCGGTCACCCACCGGGAGATCCGCACGTCCCAGACCTGCGCCCACTTCGAGCCCGCAGCTTCCGCCCCGGCCAGGGCCGCCCCGCACCCCGAGCACTCCGCCGGCGGATCCGCGGCCTCCCGCTCATCCGGATCACGGTCCCGGGACAGGCCAGCACCGGGGTGCCCGGGCTGCCCGCCGCGCTTGCGGTCCTTGCGACGCTCGCGCTCGGAAACGTCCCGGTTTTTCCGCTCGGCCTTGCGGCGTTCCTTCGCCCCGATCGGCTCCTTCGAGCTCGGCGTCCCCGAGTTGCTGCTGTCCATCCCCAGGCGGCGTTCCAGTTCGGCGAGCCGCAGCTCCAGCCGCCGTTCCCGTTCCACCGCCGACGACAGCTCGGCCCGCAGCACCCTGACTTCGGTGTCCTTCGCCTCCACCACAGCCCGCAGCCGGGCCAGCAGCTCACGCTGCTTCCCGCCACCGCCAGGCAGATCGGGCTCATCGGACACAAACCGCAAGCTTGTTAAACCTGAACTGCAACTTCAAGCACCCGCTACGGCGTGTCGCGCAGCACGGTCACACCACGCATCCCCTGAATGGACACTAACAGAGCGCCTCGCGGCGCAGATGCAGCATGAGTGGACGCAACGGTGATTACGGAGGTTAGCCCCATGTCCGCACTCACGACCCAGGCCAGCCGCGCGCGCAGGGGCGAGGCGCGGGCCGGCGCCGACGTCGTCGTCATCGGCGCCGGGTTCGCGGGGCTGGTTGCCGCGCGCGAGCTGGGCCGCGCGGGGCTCGACGTGCTCGTGCTGGAGGCCCGCGACCGTGTCGGCGGGCGCACCTGGACCGACCGCAGGCTCGGCCACGACCTAGAGCTCGGCGGCACCTGGGTGCACTGGGTGCAGCCGCACACGTGGGCCGAGATGACCCGGTACGGGCGGGAGATCACGCGCAGCCCCGCGGCCGGGGAGGCGTACTGGCTCGGTGCGGGCGGCGCCCCGCGCGCAGGCACGCTGGATGAGTTCATGGCGCTCATCGCAGACGGGCAGCAGGCGATGGTGGACGACGTCCGCACCGCCATCCCGCGCGGCATCGACCCGACGGCCGGCGAGATAGCCGGACTGGACGCGCTCAGCATCGCGGACCGGTTCGACGCGCTCGGGCTGGATGACGAGGCGCGCAGCGCGAATGAGGCGGTGTGGGCCGGGCACGTAAACGCCCGGCTGGACCAGGTCGGCCTGTCCAGCGCGCTGCGCTGGGCGGCCGCGGCGGGCGGGCACTGGCAGCTCATGCACGAGGCATCGGCCACCTACCGGGTCGTCGGCGGCATGAGCGGGTTCACTGCGGCGATCGCGGCGGACGTGGCGGGCGAGATCCGGCTGGGCGCCACCGTGACCAGGGTCGCGCAGACGGCGGACGGCGCGGTCGTGACCTGCGCCGGCGGCGCGGAGGCGCGCGCCCGGCGGGTGATCTCGACACTGCCGGTCAACGCGATCGCGGGCATCGAGTGGGAGCCGGGGCTGCCGGGCGCCTGGCTGCGGGCGAACGCCGAGACCGTCGCGTCGCAGGGCATCAAGGTCTGGGTGAAGGCGCGCGGCCGGGTACCGCGGTTCTTCGCGTACGCGAGCCAGCGGCATCCGATCTCGGTGCTGAAGACCGAGTTCACCGGCGACGACGCGACGGTCCTGGTCGGGTTCGGCCCCGACCACACCCAGCTTGACGTGACCAGCGTCGCCGGCGTGCAGGCCGCGGTCGACGCGCTGCGTCCCGGGCTGGAGGTCGTCGAGGTGGCCGCGCACGACTGGATGAAGGACCCGCTGTCACGGACCACCTGGATGACACACCGGCCCGGGCAGCTGACCCGCGACCTAGCCGGGCTGCAGCGGCCCGCGGGCGTGGTGCACTTCGCCTCCAGCGACAACGCGAGCCTGTGGGGCGGCTTCGTCGACGGCGCGATCGAAAGCGGCCTGCGCGAGGCGCGGCGAGTCGCAGCGGAACTCATGAAGTAAAGGTCACCGCACGCTGGCCGAGGTGCGCCGGCTGGCCGGTCAACTGGCCGCCGCAGCCGACGAACTGGGGTTGCCCGTCCGCCCGACACAGGCGCTGACACGGGCGATCACCCCTGCGCTGGCGCAACGCCCACGCCCGCGTCGCGGCTACCCGCTGGCCCGGCCAGGAGCTCGTCACGGATCATTCGCAGGGCCCGAAGCTGGCGGTCATGCAGGAACTCGCCCGGTACTGGGCGACGGAGTACGACTGGCGCCGGTGCGAGGCGAAGCTGGCCGCCCTGCCGCACTTCATCACCGAGATCGACGGGCTGGACATCCACTTCATCCACGTCCGCTCGCAGCACGAGAACGCGCTGCCGGTCATCATCACGCACGGGTGGCCCGGCTCGGTCATCGAGCTGCTGGCGGTCATCGACCCGCTGACCAATCCCACCGCCCGCGGCGGCAGCGCAGCGGACGCCTTCGACGTGGTGATCCCGTCGATACCGGGCTACGGGTACTCCGCCAAGCCGCGCGAGACCGGCTGGGGCCCGGACCGCATCGCCCGGGCCTGGACCGAGCTGATGCGCCGCCTGGGCTACGCCCGGTTCGTGGCCCAGGGCGGCGACTGGGGCGCGATCATCACCGACGTGATGGCCGCCCAGGCCCCCCCGGAGCTGGCCGGCATGCACACCAACATGGCCGGCGTTGTCCCGGCCGATGTCTCAACGGCGCTGGCGCGTAACGTGCTGGGGGCCGGCGGCCCGCCGCCGTCGGGTCTGTCCGCCGAGGAGAGCCGCACGTACGAGCAGCTGAACTTCTTCTACACCCAGGGCATCGGGTACGGGATCGAGATGATCACCCAGCCGCAGGCGCTCTACGGGCTCGCGGACTCACCCGTCGGCCTGGCCGCCTGGATGCTCAACCACGACGCGGCCAGCTACGCCGACATCGCCGACGCCGTCGCCGGGCACCCCGTCGGCAACCTGACCCGGGACGAGGTCCTGGACAACGTCACGTTCTACTGGCTGACGAACACAGGGATTTCCTCCGCGCGGCTGTACTGGGAGAACACCTACGACTTCTTCGGCGTCCACAACGTCAACATCCCGGCCGCCGTGTCCGTCTTCCCCAAGGAGATCTACCAGGCCCCGCGCAGCTGGGCCGAGCGGGCCTACCCCAAGCTCATCTACTTCAACGAGGTCGACCGGGGCTGCCACTTCGCAGCCTGGCAGGAACCGGCCCTGTTCAGCAGCGAGCTCCGCGCGGCGTTCCGGTCCCTGCGCTAGCCGGCCATGCCCGCCCAGATTCACATGCCTTCGCTCGGCGGGGCGGCCGAGTGGCTCAACTCCGAGCCACTCGGCCCCGCCGGGCTGCGCGGCCACGTCGTCCTCGTGAACTTCTGGACGCTGACGTGCATCAACTGGCTCCGCCAGGAGCCATACGTCCGCACGTGGTCGCAGGCATACCAGGACGACGGGCTCGTCGTGATCGGCGTCCACACGCCGGAGTTCTCGTTCGAGCATGAGACTGACCGCGTGCGGCAGGCGACGAAGGAGCGAGGGATCGACTACCCGGTCGCGGTCGACAACGACTACACGATTTGGAGCGCCTTCGACAACCATTACTGGCCGGCGCTTTACTTCATCGACGCGGAGGGCATCATCCGTGACCGCCACTTCGGCGAAGGACACTATGAGCACTCCGAGCGCGTCATCCAGCGGCTGCTCGGCGTCGAGCGCGAGCCCGTCACCGTCGAGGGGCTAGGCGTGGAAGCAGCGGCCGACTGGCACCACCTGCACACGCCCGAGGCGTACCTCGGTGACGGGCGCATTGAGCGCTTCGCCTCACCAGGAGGCGCAACGTTCGAACGCCGCACCTATCAGCTCCCCGAGCGCCTGCGTCTCAACCACTGGGCCCTCGCCGGCGACTGGACGATCGGACAGGAAAGCGTCGTGCTCGACCGCACCAGCGGGATCATCGCCTACCGCTTCCACGCGCGCGACGCGCATCTAGTGCTCGCTCCCGGAGCGAATGGGCCGATTCCGTTCCGAGTACTCCTGGACGGCGAAGCTCCTGGACCGTCACATGGTGTGGACGTCGACGAGGACGGGAGCGGCCTTCTGCGCGAAGGCCGCCTCTACCAACTCGTGCGCGAGCACGACACAGTCCGCGAGCGGACACTGGAGATCACGTTCCTCAAGCCCGGCGCCCAAGCGTACGCGTTCACGTTCGGGTAAGTACCGACTATCCCCCCAGGCCCCTGGCGATGGCGCAGAAAACCTACGCCTCCCATGTCCAGCTGCTCTCGGACGAACGGAACCTGCTGGTCCGTGGCCCCCGCCCGGCCGAGGCGGCCAAGGCCCGGCCCGCCGCCGACGCCGCCGAGGTCAAGCTGCCCGGCTACGAGCGGGGCCAGAAGGTCGCCACCCGCAAGGCCTACGGCGACGCGCTGGCCGCGCTGGGCGTCCGCCCCGACGTGGTGGCCATGGACGGCGAGGTCAGCAACTCGACCTTCGCCGACGAGTTCGCCAAGGCCTACCCCGAGCGCTACTTCGAGATGTTCATCGCCGAGCAGCAGCTGATCGCCGCGGCGGTGGGCATCGGCGCGCGCGGCTACCGGCCGTTCGCGTCCACCTTCGCGGCGTTCTTTACCCGGGCCTACGACTTCATCCGGATGGCGGCCATCTCCCGGGCCAGCATCTGCCTGGCCGGCTCGCACGCCGGGGTGGAGATCGGCGCCGACGGCCCCTCCCAGATGGCGCTGGAGGACCTGGCCATGCTGCGCGCCGTGCACGGCTCCACCGTGCTGTACCCCTGCGACGCGACCAGCGCCGCCGCCCTGGTCCTGGCCATGGCCGACCGGGAGGGCATCTCCTACATGCGGACCACCCGGGGCGCCTGCCCGGTGCTGGACGCCGGGGAGACCTTCCCGGTCGGCGGGTCCAAGGTGCTGCGCCAGACCGGCGCCGACCAGGTGGCCCTGATCGGCGCCGGCCGCACCGACCTGGCCGTCGCCCACCTGGCCGTCCGCGAGATGCCCGGCTCCGGCACCCCCGCCGAACTCCTCGGCGCCTCCGGCATCGACGCCGCCCACATCGCCGCCGCCGCCCGCCGCCTGCTCGCGGACGAATGAGTACCGGAGCCCCGCCGCGACGGAGCAACCGGTACCTTTCGGGCTGAACTGAACACGCGGGAGCTCGGGCTGCACCGGGCTGAGAGGGTGGCTAGCCGCGCCACCGACCGTCCGAACCTGTCCGGGTAATGTCGGCTTAGGGAGGCTGCCGTGGCCGCCACGACCACCGACCAGAAAGACACCTTCGCCACCGTCCCGGGTGACCGCCGTTTTATATCAGCCGTTACCTCAGCCGGGGAGGTCCTCCGGGCGCTTTTTGGCGAGATGGCCGTGCAGCGCGCCCGTGGCCTGGCCGACTTCGATCATGTAGCCGTCCGGGTCTCGCAGGTAGCAGCGGATCTCGGCCTCGCGGTCGATGGGCGGCGTGACGAATTCCGCGCCCTTGGACTTCCATTCCTGGTAGCAGGCCTGGATGTCAGCGACCCGCAAGTTCAGGAAGATCGAGGTGGTGTCGCCTGGCTCGTAGTTGACCACCGAGATGCCTGGCTTGTCGGGGGTGGGCGGCCCGCCGGGATTCATCAGGATCCACGAGTTGGACAGCTTGACGATGCACGGGTTCTCCTCAAGGACCACGGTGCCGCCCAGGACGCGCGAGTAGAAGTCCCGGGACCGCGCCACGCTGCGGACGGTGATGAACATGGTCACGACGATGCCCTCGGCGGGCGCCGGCAGGTTGGCGACGTCAATGTAAGGCGAAGGTTCTGTCATGCGCTGACCGTTCCCCGGGCCGGGACGGCGTACACGCGCCGGGACTCGGCCCGCCCGCGTGCTCGGCTCGGTCCCGCTGCGGTTCCCTCGTCCCTTTATCCCGAACGGACTGAGGCGGCTCTAGACCCGGAGCTAGCTCGTGGCCAGTTTCGGCGCCCTTGACGAGGGTGTCCAGCTTCGCCCCGGCGATCTGCGGATGGACCCGGCCGCCGAGGCGCAGTCGGTGGAGGCGACCACGCCGGGCAGGAATGACCATCCCGTCCGGCAGCTTCACGTCCCGCCAGACCTTCCACTCGTGCTCCTGCCCCGCGTTGGCCGATAGCGGGACCCCGCCCGGAGGAAGGATACGCGGGCCAAATCACCAGATCACTGGCCACTACGCCGGCAGATCCGCTTGTCCGAGGTGCGTCAGCGCCCGGCGCAGCTATTCGCCGTAGAGCAGATGAGCGCGGGCGAGGTCCGGACGGAGACGGGTACGGCTCAGCCGGTCGATTGCCTCGCGGTAAAGGCCGTTGGCGGCTTCACCGTCGCTCAGCAGCGCGCGTGAGCGTGCTTCGAGGCCCAGGCCGTAGTCCGTGCCGCCCACCTGGGTGGTTTCCGCCAGCCGTTCCAGTGCATCGCTGGCGGTTCCGGTGTTTCCGCTGCGTACGGCGGCCTCGATCAGCTCGGTAGCGCCCACATGGAGACATAAAGAGTGTCCTCGCTGGCTTGCTGGGCCGAGGCGGCAAACGGAGGGTAGAGGGTCCTGGTGGCTTCCGAGACCACATCAGCTTCAGCGATTAGCGAGACCCCCGCCGGGAAGTCACCGCTGCGTATGACAGTCACGGCCTCAGAGGCCAAGTCGATCGGCAGCTGATCCAGGGCGCCGGCATCACGGGCGAGCCGAGTCTGCCGGACGGCAATCGCGTGCCAGCCGTCCTCGTCCCATAGGACGATAGCGGCAGCCTGGGCCAGCCAGCCCCACCGGAGGCCTTCTTCTGCGGTGACGTCTGCGCTGGTGAAGGCGCTGACGGCCTGGCGCAGCGCCGGTGCCGCAGCGTCCCGGCTGTCGGTGACCAGCCGCGCCAGGCCGTCCAGCAGCAGGCCGGCCAGCGGCGGCGGATCCGGCGGCGGGGGCAGTGCCCGGGCGGCGCGGGAGATCTCGGCCAGATCACCGGCACCCGCCAGACGCCCGGCGAACATCGCTGCGATCCACGCGTCCAGGTAGGTCTTGCGCGCCAGGTCCAGGTCGAGCGGCTCAAGCCGCTTGGCCGCCTTCAGCGGACGCCGCCGTGGATGGCGTCAGCGAGCAGCATCGTGGCTGCTGAGAGGTCTGACGCCGTGGGAAGCGCGTAGCCGAGCAGAAGCGCAGGCGGGGACGGCGCCCGTACCGTGCAGTGACGGTGCAGTTCGTGCACGCCGACGCCGGAGCGCCGGGCCCGCGTCGCGGTTTGGTGCTCGTCGATACTGTCGGGAAGCCACGCGAGGAGATGCAGTCCTGCGGCGGTGCCGCTCACGCGGACCTCGGGAAGGTGCCGGCCTAGCGCGTCGATGAAGATGTCTCGCTTGGCGCGGTAGCGTCGGCGCATCGAACGGAGATGGCGCTCAAGCGCGGCGTCTTGGATGAACGAGGCCATAGCGATCTGATCGAGCGTCGGCGGTGTCACACCTGTAACTTCGAGCTCGTCCTGTACGTCGTCGATCAGGTGCGCGGGAGGGACCATCCACGCGAGCCGCAAGGCGGGGGCGAGTGTTTTGCTTGTTGTCCCGACGAACGCGACGAGATCGGGGGCGAGCCCTTGGAGGCTGGCTACCGGATCGCGCCCGAAGCGGTACTCGACGTCGTAGTCGTCCTCGACGATCAGTGCCCGGCGCTGGCGCGCCCACGCGATCAGCGCGCCGCGCCGCTCGGCCGTCATGACCACTCCGGTCGGATAGTGATGCGCCGGGGTGAGCACCACCGCATCGACGTGGGCGGCGGCGAGCTCTGAGACGACGAGGCCGCCGGCGTCCACCCGGACGGGGATCGCCTCAAGGCCGGCCTGCTCGGCCGTGCGCCGCTGTGGACGCCAGCCAGGGTCCTCGACGGCGACGCGGCGGGCGCCCTGATGCCGAAGCGCCCGCCAGAGCACGGTCAGCGCGTGTGACGCCGCACAGCAGACGATGACATGGTCGGGTTCTACGACAACCCCGCGCACGCGGGCCAGGTACTCGGCTACCGCATTCCGGAGCTCGGGGACGCCACGGTGGTCAGCGTAGGTCAGCCGCATATCTGGTAGCTCGCGTAGTGCGCGGTCAAGTGCCGCCTTCCAGCGGTCCCGCGGAAAGGCGTGGAAGTCGGCCTGCCCCGGCCTGAGGTCGTACCGGAACTGCGCGGGCGGACTCAGCTGCCGCCGGACGGGCGGCCCGGCGAATTCGGGCAGCAAGGCGACCCGGGTGCCCGATCCGCGCCTAGCCGATAGATAGCCCTCGGCGGCTAGCTGAGAGTAGCTGTCGACTACCACCCCGCGTGATACGGCGAGTTCCTCGGCCAGATCCCGGCTCGACGGCAATAGCGATCCCGGCGCAAGCCGCCCGGAACGAATCGCCACGCGCAGCGCCTGCTCAAGCTGCCGGCGGAGCGTGACACCGGCGGTGAACTTGATCGCCAGATCCACGCCTA
>CAWCUJ010000038.1:0-15040 GCA_963798675.1 uncultured Actinomycetes bacterium
GTGAACTGGGTGCTCGACGCGGACATCCGCGACTTCTTCACCAGCTTGGATCACTACTGGCTGGAGAAGTTCCTGGAGCACCGGATCGCGGACAAGCGCATGCTGCGCCTGCTCCGCAAGTGGCTGAAGGCAGGAGTCATCGAGGACGGGAAGTGGTCGCAGACCGCCGGAGGGGGCCCCGCAAGGGGCTTCGGCGTCGCCGCTGATGGCGAACGTCTACCTCCACTATGTCTTCGACCTGTGGGCCGACTGGTGGAGGAAACGCTACCGCACGGCGACATGATGTTCGTGCGGTTCGCGGACGACTTCATCGCGGGTTTCGAGCACCAAGCCGACGCGCAGCGGTTCCTGGCAGATCTGCGGGAGCGGTTCGCGAAGTTCGGCCTGGACCTGCACGAGGGCAAGACGCGGCTGATCGAGTTCGGGCGGCACGCCGCCCGGCGGCGGAAGGCACGCGGGCTCGGCAAGCCGGAGACGTCGACTTCCTGGGCTTCACGCACATCTGCGGGAAGACCAGGGACGGGCGCTTCGGGCTGCGGCGGGTCACGATCTCGAAGCGGATGCGAGCCAAGCTGCACAAGCTCAAGAGCGAGCTCATGCGGCGGCGGCATCAGCCCGTTCCCGAGCAGGGCAGATGGCTGGCAAGCGTGGTGCGCGGGCACTGCGCTTACTACGCCGTGCCCGGCAACAGCAAGGCGGTCAGGGCATTCCGGACCCAGGCGACCAGGCACTGGCACCGGGCGCTACGGCGCCGCAGTCGGCGCCCGCCTGAACTGGGAACGCATGGACCGCCTCGCCACCCGGTGGCTGCCCCAGGCCCGGATCATGCATCCATGGCCGAGCGTGCGAATCGACGCCCGCACCCGAGGCAGGAGCCCAGTGCGGTAATTCCGCTCGCTGGGTGTCCGCGGGGGGCCGCCCGCAAGGGCGGTCCCTTTCGCGACCATCATCTCCTATGGGGCACATGATCGTTTCTTTGGGCGCAGTATGGGCTCACAATGCTCCCGCTTACGCCGGGTATGTGCAGCGGACCGGAATCGAGGGCTATCAGCGTACGCCGGGCAACCGCGGGGCGTGGCTGCTGTGGCAGGTCGAGGGTGACCGCGCTGAATTCGTCACGCTGAGCTTCTGGGAGTCCCGGGCCGCGATTGAAGGCTTTGCCGGCGAGGAACTGCGGGTCCAGGCTGGTGTCGCCGCGGGCGCGGGCCGCCTCGACGGCCTGGTGCGCCTCGCGCAGGATCGTGATGATGTCGCCTGGCCAGCCGGGACAGGAGGTGCTGGTAGCCCGTGTACCCGTCGGTGATCAGCGACCCGGCGAACGCGGCCGGGATCCCGGCGGCGACGTCGCTCCTGCGGCGTGGGCCGATGGCCCGCAGCCAGGTCAGCCGCCCGTCGGGGGTGCGGACGATGAGCACGTGCGGCGCGCCGGCTGCGCCTCTTTAGCCCCGATCCGCTCCTTCGAAGAAGGCGTCCCCGAGTCCGAGCTGTCCATGCCCAGCCGACGCTCCAGCTCCGCCAGCCTCAGCTCCAGCCGCCGCTCGCGCTGCCGCGCCGCGTCAAGTCCCGCCTGCCGCATCCCGATCCCGGCATCCTTGGCCCCCAGCACCTCCCGCAGCCGCGCGTTCGCAGCACGCAGCCCGGCGGCATCATCAGGCACCGGCTCATCGGGCACGCGCCGCAGGCTCCCGCACCCGGCCCCGTCCGGCAAATAGACGCACGCAGAACCGCGCCGCGGCCCGGAACGCGCCTGCCTGAGGGGCTGTCCCGTCAATGATCTACGGCGTGCTCGCTGGCCTGCTCATTCCCCGGCCATCCAGCGAGGGTGAGGCTGTGCAGGCGGGCGATGCCGAGCACGGCGCGGTGGCGCCGCCGCCTTTCAGACGGCACCTGCACTCCGGGGGAGGTGCCTTCCGCTCCCCTTGCCTGACCCGAAATCCCTTTGCCGGGATCCGCCGCGCGGCCGGAGACTGAGGTCATGCTCGGATTCGTCAGGACCGACAACCAGGCCCTCGTCTCGTGCCTGGGCGACCGGCAGCGCGCCGTCGCGGCGTATCACGAGCTGCTGCGGCGCGGGCAGGATGCGGTGGGCGCGATCCGCGCTGGCCTCCATCACGAGAACCCGGCCGTCCGCGAGGGCTGCTGCCGCCTCCTCGACCACCTGGTCGACACCGGCTCCATGGGCCAGCTCATCACCATGGCCGACGATCCCGACGCCCGGGTCAGGACCGCCGCGTTCCACGCCCTGGCCTGCGACCGGTGCAAAGGCGACACCTGCGCACCGGGCGCAGGCCAGATCCTCGAACCCGCGTTGCGGCACCTGGCCTCCGACCCGGACCCGCACGTCCGCACGAGGGCCGCCGAACTCGCCGGCAAGTTCGTCCATACCGACGGCCGCGCCGTCACCGCCCTGGAGACGGCCCACGCCCAAGACCCGAGCCCGGTCGTCCGGAAGAAGGCAGGCTGGTTCACCCCCGGTGGCACCATCTACCAACGGACCGTCCCACGCACGCCCAGATAACGGGACAGCCCTTAATCAAGCCACCCGTGAATGGACACCTCCCAGGCTCTTGACCCGGTTCTCGCTGATCCCCGCCGGACGAAATTACCTTGGGGCAGGAGAGGGCGTTTCCCATTACTGCGTAACAGACGTGGCTGCCAGCGCCATAACGATCCGGGCTGACGCCCGGTAGGCGGCAGCTGAGGCGCCTAGGCCGGCACCTGATGCGGCGCTGGGCGGGGGGCAATCCGCTCGGACCTCAACCCCGAACTGGCAGAGTTTCTCGCCAAGGCATGCGCCTCAGCCAACGCTGACGCTTTCCCACTGCCGTCGAGATGCAACTCTCCTTGCGCAAGGTCCGCGCTGACCTCTGACCTTTCCTGTTCCGCCTCACTCCACGGCCGAATTGGCGGGCAAATCATCGGCGAGGCCATTTGAACGTGATGCCTTTCGGGAGAGCACCGGATTCGGTGATTCTGGGAGCCAGGTAGCCCGTAACGGTGACCTGGAAGAGAACGTCGATCCGATTGCAGCCGTGGCGTAGGCCGAGCTTGTGACGGCCGGTGCTTCATCAACTTTCAGGATGAAGGCCGCGCTGGCGCTTCCTGAGGTGTTGGTGGCGGTCACCGTGATCGGGTAGCTGCCACCGCTGGCTGATGATGGTGTCCCGGCGAGGGATGCTGTCCCGTTCCCGTAGTCGGTGAAGGCAAGGCCGCCTGGAAACGTCAACCCAGGCGTTCACCCTCAGCCACCCTGTGGACGACGGCCCTGGCCGCCACGGTGGTCATCGAGCGCCGCACGTGCTCATGCTGGCGTGTGATCATCCTGCCCCCGGCCGAGATACTGAACGCCGCGGCTCGCGCTGACCAGATGGGGCCGGGCTCTGACCGGCGGGAGCACTAGTCCCAGCAGAGGCAGAACGGCTTGCCGGCCAGGTCGGCGTAGACCCGCCAGTTCACCCCGCCGGAGGACAGCGAGGTGGCGCCGAGCTTCAGCACCGCCGCCTCGGCCGCGTCAACGTCGTCGACCGTGACGTCGAGATGGAACTGCTGCGGATACGCGGGGTCGGGCCACCGCGGCGCGTGGTACTCGGTGATCTGCTGGAACATCACCGGCTGCGCCCCGTCCTGGCCGATCATCGCCACGCCCTCGCCCTCGTACGTGACGGGCTTGCCGAGGAGTTTCGCGTAGAACGTGCTCAGCTCCTTGGCGTCGGGGCAGTCGAGCATCACGCCCATGAGCGTGGTCTCCTGCTTCGCCGGGAACAGGCACAGGTCGAACGGGTGCCCGGCCGGGTCGGCCAGCGTGTACCAGTTCTCGTTCTTGCGCAGCAGCCCGGCGCCCAGCCCGGCCGCCTTCGCCGAGCCGGCGTCGAGGTCCGGCACGCGCAGGTCGAGGTGCGCCTGCTGCGGGTACGCCGGATCGGGCCATCGCGGCGGTACGTGGCCGGGGCTGCGCTGGGCGGCGATGCGCCACCCGTCCCCGGTCTGCATCGTGATCCAGTCGTCGTCGGCGTACTGCTCGGTCCACCCGCCGAGGGCGGTGTAGAACGCGGCGAGCCGCCGGGCGTCGGGTGCGTCGAGTACCACCGTGCGCAACGTGCCGATCATCGGACACTCCCTCCTGAGTCACCGCTCATCATGCCCGGGACGGCTCGCCCGTACCTTCGGAGGGTGGCTGCGGACCGGGAGTGGGCGACGCGGCGTAACCGGGCCGTCCGCCCCATGCCGCGGACTTGGCGCGGCGGGAGGCGGCCGAGGCCGCGCGGGCGGCCGAGTTTGATACAGGGCCTAGTCTGCTGCTCCAGCGCGATTGGGAGCTCCGGTGGCTCAGCCGCGTCCAATCGATCTTCGGCGGCACCACCGAGATCGAGAAAGGGATCATCGCCCGCAGTCTCGGTCTGTAGCTCTGACCAGAGCTATCTACGAGGTCCGTACGGCTGTTTCTAACGCGATGTCAGCCGGGATGTTAGAACCGGGCGCCGGCTTATCCGTGCCGGGAAGTGGAGGTCCGTGGCGCTAGCCCGACCGGAAAAGGGCCTGAGCCGTACGGCGGGTTCTGGGCGGCGCATTCCAGACGCGCTACCGCGCGGCGGGCGGCGGCCTGGCCGTCGCGGTGGTCATCGAGGGCCGCATGTGCCCATGCTGTCGTGGTGAGCGTTCTGATCACCGCGCCAGAGCCGGGGTCGCGGTCATTCCCGGCTCGGCGTCCGGCGCCAACGGCCACATCCGGATCTCCTTCGCTAGCGAGATCGCGCAGCTCTAGCAGGGCCCTTGCCCGCATCCGGCACGCGAGCGCCCGTGTGATGGACGCTGGTCCGCGCGGCATGCAGCATGAGTGGACGCAACGGTGATTACGGAGGTTAGCCCCATGTCCGCACTCACGACCCAGGCCAGCCGCGCGCGCAGGGGCGAGGCGCGGGCCGGCGCCGACGTCGTCGTCATCGGCGCCGGGTTCGCGGGGCTGGTTGCCGCGCGCGAGCTGGGCCGCGCGGGGCTCGACGTGCTCGTGCTGGAGGCCCGCGACCGTGTCGGCGGGCGCACCTGGACCGACCGCAGGCTCGGCCACGACCTAGAGCTCGGCGGCACCTGGGTGCACTGGGTGCAGCCGCACACGTGGGCCGAGATGACCCGGTACGGGCGGGAGATCACGCGCAGCCCCGCGGCCGGGGAGGCGTACTGGCTCGGTGCGGGCGGCGCCCCGCGCGCAGGCACGCTGGATGAGTTCATGGCGCTCATCGCAGACGGGCAGCAGGCGATGGTGGACGACGTCCGCACCGCCATCCCGCGCGGCATCGACCCGACGGCCGGCGAGATAGCCGGACTGGACGCGCTCAGCATCGCGGACCGGTTCGACGCGCTCGGGCTGGATGACGAGGCGCGCAGCGCGAATGAGGCGGTGTGGGCCGGGCACGTAAACGCCCGGCTGGACCAGGTCGGCCTGTCCAGCGCGCTGCGCTGGGCGGCCGCGGCGGGCGGGCACTGGCAGCTCATGCACGAGGCATCGGCCACCTACCGGGTCGTCGGCGGCATGAGCGGGTTCACTGCGGCGATCGCGGCGGACGTGGCGGGCGAGATCCGGCTGGGCGCCACCGTGACCAGGGTCGCGCAGACGGCGGACGGCGCGGTCGTGACCTGCGCCGGCGGCGCGGAGGCGCGCGCCCGGCGGGTGATCTCGACACTGCCGGTCAACGCGATCGCGGGCATCGAGTGGGAGCCGGGGCTGCCGGGCGCCTGGCTGCGGGCGAACGCCGAGACCGTCGCGTCGCAGGGCATCAAGGTCTGGGTGAAGGCGCGCGGCCGGGTACCGCGGTTCTTCGCGTACGCGAGCCAGCGGCATCCGATCTCGGTGCTGAAGACCGAGTTCACCGGCGACGACGCGACGGTCCTGGTCGGGTTCGGCCCCGACCACACCCAGCTTGACGTGACCAGCGTCGCCGGCGTGCAGGCCGCGGTCGACGCGCTGCGTCCCGGGCTGGAGGTCGTCGAGGTGGCCGCGCACGACTGGATGAAGGACCCGCTGTCACGGACCACCTGGATGACACACCGGCCCGGGCAGCTGACCCGCGACCTAGCCGGGCTGCAGCGGCCCGCGGGCGTGGTGCACTTCGCCTCCAGCGACAACGCGAGCCTGTGGGGCGGCTTCGTCGACGGCGCGATCGAAAGCGGCCTGCGCGAGGCGCGGCGAGTCGCAGCGGAACTCATGAAGTAAAGGTCACCGCACGCTGGCCGAGGTGCGCCGGCTGGCCGGTCAACTGGCCGCCGCAGCCGACGAACTGGGGTTGCCCGTCCGCCCGATACAGGCGCTGACACGGGCGATCACCCCTGCGCTGGCGCAACGCCCACGCCCGCCACCCCGCGTGCCGGCCACCCAGCGCCGCGAACGCGCCCGCATCCGCAGCGAACGCCAGCAACGCTGGGGCCGCCCGAAAGCTAAAGCCGCATGACCGACCCGGTGAACGTTCGTGGCCAGCGCACTAGGCGACGGCGAGGCCGGTGGGTACGATCCTGTTGAAGGGGCTCTCGAACTTTGGGACGCCAGGTGCGGCTGCGGCGATTCTGCTTTGGCGCTCGTGGCCGACCGTTGCGCGGAGTAAGGCCTGGGTTCGACGCATTTGGAGTCGGCGTTGGCTGCAGAGACGGGTCCGTCTGTCCCAAGACTTCTCGGACGTGGGGCCGAGTGTGAGGCGCTCGATCGGCTCCTGACCGACGCGCTCGCCGGTCGCTGCAGCCAACCTCGCAGTGGATGCCGGGCTGTTCATGGTCGGCGGGCGGGTCGAGTTTTCACACCCGCTCGTCCGGTCCGCCGTGTACCGCGCGGCTGCCGCCGACGATCGCCACCGCGTGCATAGCGCCCTAGCCGACGCCACCGACGCCGAGGCGGACCCGGATCGGCGCGCCTGGCATCGCGCCCGCGCGACGCCGGGACCCGACGAGGAAGTGGCCGCCGAACTGGAACGTTCGGCCGACCGGGCGCAGGCTCGTGGCGGGCTCCCTGCGGCGGCTGCGTTCCTTCAGCGCGCCGTCGCGCTGACAGTCGACCCGGCGCGGCGTTCAGCGCGCGCGTTGGGCGCGGCGCAGGCTTGTTTCCAGGCCGGTGCGTTCGATGCAGCTCTCGGGCTGCTGGCCATAGCCGAAGGCGGGCCACTCGACGAGTTTCAGCGGGCCAGGGTCGACTTGATGCGCACCCACGTCGCTTTCGCATCAGGTGACGTCGCCGATGCTCCCGCGAGGCTGCTGGATGTAGCAAGGCGGCTCGAGCCGTTCGACCTAGAGCTCGCGCGGGAGACCTACCTGACCGCCTGGAACGCCGCGATAAACCGCGGGCATCTCGCGGAAGCGAATATCCTTCCGGAGATCTGCCGCGCTGTCCGTGCCCTTCCGCCGCAAGGTACTCCGCGTCCCCTCGACCTGCTGCTCGACGGCCTCGCTCTGCTTACCACCGACGGACGCGCCGCGGCGATCCCGACCCTCCAACGCGCAGCGAAGGCGCTGGCCAGCATTCCCGTGGCTGAGGTCCTGCGGTGGGGCTGGGCGGCGACCGGCGCCACCGCCGCCGTGTGGGACGACGAGGGCATGCTTGCGATCTACACAAGACATGTCCAGCTGACACGTGACGCCGGTGCGCTTTCGGAGCTGCCGATCCACCTGACGGCGCTGGGCATAGCATGCGCGTGGACGGGAGACTTCGCGGGTTCCGCCGCGCTCATTTCGGAGGCGGAGAGCGTGGCAGCGGCGACCAGAAGTCCCTTCCTGCCCAATGCCATGCTAAGGCTCCGGGCGTTGCAGGGAAGGGAAGGCGAGGCCGCCGGGCTCATCGCGGCTACCATCGAGCAGGCCAGGGAGTGGGGGCAGGGAATCGGGGTCATCGTCGCGCTCTGGGCCGCCGCAGTCCTGCACAACGGCCTGGCTCGCTACGAGGAGGCGGCGTCGGAGGCTCGGCAAGCCGCCTCGAACACCTTCGAGCCGTGGGTATCCATGTGGGTACTACCCGAGCTGGTTGAAGCGGCCGTGCGCGCAGACGACGTCGAGCTCGCACGCGACGCGCTCGAGCGCCTGGCGGAAACGACGCAGCTCTGCGGCACCGGCTTCGCGCTCGGCATCGAGGCACGCTCCCGGGCGCTACTCAGCGAGGGCGCCGCCGCTGACGAGCTGTATCGGGAAGCGATCGATCGGCTGAGCCGCACGCGGCTTCGTCCGGAACTGGGCCGCGCGCATCTGCTGTACGGGGAGTGGCTGCGGCGCGAGGGCCAACGTGTCGAGGCGCGCGCGCAGCTGCGGACAGCCGCTCAAGCTGATACAGGCGACACGAAGCTAGTCGGTTGTCATAGCAGTGCGATGCCCTCGCCCAGCTCATCGCATGCGGTTGGCCGTGAGGTGAGGGCGCATGCTTCTTCCGATATCCCTTGCCGACGCGACTGACCGTCGGGGAGCCGGGAATCGCACCGTTCCGAGGATATGACTCGCGTGTCCGCCCCAGAGACCACGGGGCCCCGGAGACCGGAGCAGGCCAGTGGAGGCAGACCAGGGATTCAACGGGCGCGCGGTGCGGGCAGGACGAGTCAGGCTTTTGTGCGTCACCAACCCGCGAGGAGGCTCACATGTCCGCCCCAACCGTAAACTCAGCAGGCACCGCGGCGGTCCGGCCGTTCACGGTCCCGGTCACCCCCGAGGCGGAACTGGAGGCGCTGCGTGCCCGCGTCGCGGCTACCCGCTGGCCCGGCCAGGAGCTCGTCACGGATCATTCGCAGGGCCCGAAGCTGGCGGTCATGCAGGAACTCGCCCGGTACTGGGCGACGGAGTACGACTGGCGCCGGTGCGAGGCGAAGCTGGCCGCCCTGCCGCACTTCATCACCGAGATCGACGGGCTGGACATCCACTTCATCCACGTCCGCTCCGAACACGACAACGCGCTGCCTGTCATCATCACCCACGGGTGGCCCGGCTCGATCATCGAGCTGCTGGCGGTCATCGACCCGCTGACCAATCCCACCGCCCGCGGCGGCAGCGCAGCAGACGCCTTCGACGTGGTGATCCCGTCGATACCGGGCTACGGGTACTCCGCCAAGCCGCGCGAGACCGGCTGGGGCCCGGACCGCATCGCCCGGGCCTGGACCGAGCTGATGAAGCGCCTGGGCTACACCCGGTTCGTGGCCCAGGGCGGCGACTGGGGCGCGATCATCACCGACGTGATGGCCGCCCAGGCACCCCCGGAGCTGGCCGGCATGCACACCAACATGGCCGGCGTTGTCCCGGCCGATGTCTCAACGGCGCTGGCGCGTAACGTCCTGGGGGCCGGCGGCCCGCCGCCGTCGGGTCTGTCCGCCGAGGAAAGCCGCACGTACGAGCAGCTGAACTTCTTCTACACCAAGGGCATCGGCTACGGGATAGAAATGATCACCCAGCCGCAGGCGCTCTACGGGATCGCGGACTCACCCGTCGGCCTGGCCGCCTGGATGCTCAACCACGACGCGTCCAGCTACGCCGACATCGCCGACGCCGTCGCCGGGCACCCCGTCGGCAACCTGACCCGGGACGAGGTCCTGGACAACGTCACGTTCTACTGGCTGACGAACACAGGGATTTCCTCCGCGCGGCTGTACTGGGAGAACACCTACGACTTCTTCGGCGTCCACAACGTCAACATCCCGGCCGCCGTGTCCGTCTTCCCCAAGGAGATCTACCAGGCCCCGCGCAGCTGGGCCGAGCGGGCCTACCCCAAGCTCATCTACTTCAACGAGGTCGACCGGGGCTGCCACTTCGCAGCCTGGCAGGAACCGGCCCTGTTCAGCAGCGAGCTCCGCGCGGCGTTCCGGTCCCTGCGCTAGCCGGCCATGCCCGCCCAGATTCACATGCCTTCGCTCGGCGGGGCGGCCGAGTGGCTCAACTCCGAGCCACTCGGCCCCGCCGGGCTGCGCGGCCACGTCGTCCTCGTGAACTTCTGGACGCTGACGTGCATCAACTGGCTCCGCCAGGAGCCATACGTCCGCACGTGGTCGCAGGCATACCAGGACGACGGGCTCGTCGTGATCGGCGTCCACACGCCGGAGTTCTCGTTCGAGCATGAGACTGACCGCGTGCGGCAGGCGACGAAGGAGCGAGGGATCGACTACCCGGTCGCGGTCGACAACGACTACACGATTTGGAGCGCCTTCGACAACCATTACTGGCCGGCGCTTTACTTCATCGACGCGGAGGGCATCATCCGTGACCGCCACTTCGGCGAAGGACACTATGAGCACTCCGAGCGCGTCATCCAGCGGCTGCTCGGCGTCGAGCGCGAGCCCGTCACCGTCGAGGGGCTAGGCGTGGAAGCAGCGGCCGACTGGCACCACCTGCACACGCCCGAGGCGTACCTCGGTGACGGGCGCATTGAGCGCTTCGCCTCACCAGGAGGCGCAACGTTCGAACGCCGCACCTATCAGCTCCCCGAGCGCCTGCGTCTCAACCACTGGGCCCTCGCCGGCGACTGGACGATCGGACAGGAAAGCGTCGTGCTCGACCGCACCAGCGGGATCATCGCCTACCGCTTCCACGCGCGCGACGCGCATCTAGTGCTCGCTCCCGGAGCGAATGGGCCGATTCCGTTCCGAGTACTCCTGGACGGCGAAGCTCCTGGACCGTCACATGGTGTGGACGTCGACGAGGACGGGAGCGGCCTTCTGCGCGAAGGCCGCCTCTACCAACTCGTGCGCGAGCACGACACAGTCCGCGAGCGGACACTGGAGATCACGTTCCTCAAGCCCGGCGCCCAAGCGTACGCGTTCACGTTCGGGTAAGTACCGACTATCCCCCCAGGCCCCTGGCGATGGCGCAGAAAACCTACGCCTCCCATGTCCAGCTGCTCTCGGACGAACGGAACCTGCTGGTCCGTGGCCCCCGCCCGGCCGAGGCGGCCAAGGCCCGGCCCGCCGCCGACGCCGCCGAGGTCAAGCTGCCCGGCTACGAGCGGGGCCAGAAGGTCGCCACCCGCAAGGCCTACGGCGACGCGCTGGCCGCGCTGGGCGTCCGCCCCGACGTGGTGGCCATGGACGGCGAGGTCAGCAACTCGACCTTCGCCGACGAGTTCGCCAAGGCCTACCCCGAGCGCTACTTCGAGATGTTCATCGCCGAGCAGCAGCTGATCGCCGCGGCGGTGGGCATCGGCGCGCGCGGCTACCGGCCGTTCGCGTCCACCTTCGCGGCGTTCTTTACCCGGGCCTACGACTTCATCCGGATGGCGGCCATCTCCCGGGCCAGCATCTGCCTGGCCGGCTCGCACGCCGGGGTGGAGATCGGCGCCGACGGCCCCTCCCAGATGGCGCTGGAGGACCTGGCCATGCTGCGCGCCGTGCACGGCTCCACCGTGCTGTACCCCTGCGACGCGACCAGCGCCGCCGCCCTGGTCCTGGCCATGGCCGACCGGGAGGGCATCTCCTACATGCGGACCACCCGGGGCGCCTGCCCGGTGCTGTACGACGCCGGGGAGACCTTCCCGGTCGGCGGGTCCAAGGTGCTGCGCCAGACCGGCGCCGACCAGGTGGCCCTGATCGGCGCCGGCCGCACCGACCTGGCCGTCGCCCACCTGGCCGTCCGCGAGATGCCCGGCTCCGGCACCCCCGCCGAACTCCTCGGCGCCTCCGGCATCGACGCCGCCCACATCGCCGCCGCCGCCCGCCGCCTGCTCGCGGACGAATGAGTACCGGAGCCCCGCCGCGACGGAGCAACCGGTACCTTTCGGGCTGAACTGAACACGCGGGAGCTCGGGCTGCACCGGGCTGAGAGGGTGGCTAGCCGCGCCACCGACCGTCCGAACCTGTCCGGGTAATGTCGGCTTAGGGAGGCTGCCGTGGCCGCCACGACCACCGACCAGAAAGACACCTTCGCCACCGTCCCGGGTGACCGCCGTTTTATATCAGCCGTTACCTCAGCCGGGGAGGTCCGCCGGGCGCTTTTTGGCGAGATGGCCGTGCAGCGCGCCCGTGGCCTGGCCGACTTCGATCAGGTAGCCGTCCGGGTCTCGCATGTAGCAGCGGATCTCCGCCTCGCGGTCGATTGGCGGCGTGACGAACTCCGCGCCCTTGGACTTCCATTCCTCGTAGCAGGCCTGGATGTCAGCGACCCGCAAGTTCAGGAAGATCGAGGTGGTCTCGCCTGGCTCGTAGTTGACCACCGAGATGCCTGGCTTGTCGGGGGTGGGCGGCCCGCCGGGATTCATCAGGATCCACGAGTTGGACAGCTTGACGATGCACGGGTTCTCCTCAAGGACCACGGTGCCGCCCAGGACGCGCGCGTAGAAGTCCCGGGACCGCGCCACGCTGCGGACGGTGATGAACATGGTCACGACGATGCCCTCGGCGGGCGCCGGCAGATTGGCGACGTCAATGTAAGGCGAAGGTCCTGTCATGCGCTAACCGTTCCCCGGGCCGGGACGGCGTACACGCGCCGGGACTCGGCCCGCCCGCGTGCTCGGCTCGGTCCCGCTGCGGTTCCCTCGTCCCTTTATCCCGAACGGACTGAGGCGGCTCTAGACCCGGAGCTAGCTCGTGGCCAGTTTCGGCGCCCTTGACGAGGGTGTCCAGCTTCGCCCCGGCGATCTGCGGATGGACCCGGCCGCCGAGGCGCAGTCGGTGGAGGCGACCACGCCGGGCAGGAATGACCATCCCGTCCGGCAGCTTCACGTCCCGCCAGACCTTCCACTCGTGCTCCTGCCCCGCGTTGGCCGATAGCGGGACCCCGCCCGGAGGAAGGATACGCGGGCCAAATCACCAGATCACTGGCCACTACGCCGGCAGATCCGCTTGTCCGAGGTGCGTCAGCGCCCGGCGCAGCTATTCGCCGTAGAGCAGATGAGCGCGGGCGAGGTCCGGACGGAGACGGGTACGGCTCAGCCGGTCGATTGCCTCGCGGTAAAGGCCGTTGGCGGCTTCACCGTCGCTCAGCAGCGCGCGTGAGCGTGCTTCGAGGCCCAGGCCGTAGTCCGTGCCGCCCACCTGGGTGGTTTCCGCCAGCCGTTCCAGTGCATCGCTGGCGGTTCCGGTGTTTCCGCTGCGTACGGCGGCCTCGATCAGCTCGGTAGCGCCCACATGGAGACATAAAGAGTGTCCTCGCTGGCTTGCTGGGCCGAGGCGGCAAACGGAGGGTAGAGGGTCCTGGTGGCTTCCGAGACCACATCAGCTTCAGCGATTAGCGAGACCCCCGCCGGGAAGTCACCGCTGCGTATGACAGTCACGGCCTCAGAGGCCAAGTCGATCGGCAGCTGATCCAGGGCGCCGGCATCACGGGCGAGCCGAGTCTGCCGGACGGCAATCGCGTGCCAGCCGTCCTCGTCCCATAGGACGATAGCGGCAGCCTGGGCCAGCCAGCCCCACCGGAGGCCTTCTTCTGCGGTGACGTCTGCGCTGGTGAAGGCGCTGACGGCCTGGCGCAGCGCCGGTGCCGCAGCGTCCCGGCTGTCGGTGACCAGCCGCGCCAGGCCGTCCAGCAGCAGGCCGGCCAGCGGCGGCGGATCCGGCGGCGGGGGCAGTGCCCGGGCGGCGCGGGAGATCTCGGCCAGATCACCGGCACCCGCCAGACGCCCGGCGAACATCGCTGCGATCCACGCGTCCAGGTAGGTCTTGCGCGCCAGGTCCAGGTCGAGCGGCTCAAGCCGCTTGGCCGCCTTCAGCGGACGCCGCCGTGGATGGCGTCAGCGAGCAGCATCGTGGCTGCTGAGAGGTCTGACGCCGTGGGAAGCGCGTAGCCGAGCAGAAGCGCAGGCGGGGACGGCGCCCGTACCGTGCAGTGACGGTGCAGTTCGTGCACGCCGACGCCGGAGCGCCGGGCCCGCGTCGCGGTTTGGTGCTCGTCGATACTGTCGGGAAGCCACGCGAGGAGATGCAGTCCTGCGGCGGTGCCGCTCACGCGGACCTCGGGAAGGTGCCGGCCTAGCGCGTCGATGAAGATGTCTCGCTTGGCGCGGTAGCGTCGGCGCATCGAACGGAGATGGCGCTCAAGCGCGGCGTCTTGGATGAACGAGGCCATAGCGATCTGATCGAGCGTCGGCGGTGTCACACCTGTAACTTCGAGCTCGTCCTGTACGTCGTCGATCAGGTGCGCGGGAGGGACCATCCACGCGAGCCGCAAGGCGGGGGCGAGTGTTTTGCTTGTTGTCCCGACGAACGCGACGAGATCGGGGGCGAGCCCTTGGAGGCTGGCTACCGGATCGCGCCCGAAGCGGTACTCGACGTCGTAGTCGTCCTCGACGATCAGTGCCCGGCGCTGGCGCGCCCACGCGATCAGCGCGCCGCGCCGCTCGGCCGTCATGACCACTCCGGTCGGATAGTGATGCGCCGGGGTGAGCACCACCGCATCGACGTGGGCGGCGGCGAGCTCTGAGACGACGAGGCCGCCGGCGTCCACCCGGACGGGGATCGCCTCAAGGCCGGCCTGCTCGGCCGTGCGCCGCTGTGGACGCCAGCCAGGGTCCTCGACGGCGACGCGGCGGGCGCCCTGATGCCGAAGCGCCCGCCAGAGCACGGTCAGCGCGTGTGACGCCGCACAGCAGACGATGACATGGTCGGGTTCTACGACAACCCCGCGCACGCGGGCCAGGTACTCGGCTACCGCATTCCGGAGCTCGGGGACGCCACGGTGGTCGGCGTAGGTCAGCCGCATATCTGGTAGCTCGCGTAGTGCGCGGTCAAGTGCCGCCTTCCAGCGGTCCCGCGGAAAGGCGTGGAAGTCGGCCTGCCCCGGCCTGAGGTCGTACCGGAACTGCGCGGGCGGAGTCAGCTGCCGCCGGACGGGCGGCCCGGCGAATTCGGGCAGCAAGGCGACCCGGGTGCCCGATCCGCGCCTAGCCGATAGATAGCCCTCGGCGGCTAGCTGAGAGTAGCTGTCGACTACCACCCCGCGTGATACGGCGAGTTCCTCGGCCAGATCCCGGCTCGACGGCAATAGCGATCCCGGCGCAAGCCGCCCGGAACGAATCGCCACGCGCAGCGCCTGCTCAAGCTGCCGGCGGAGCGTGACACCGGCGGTGAACTTGATCGCCAGATCCACGCCTAGAAGCTACCCGGTCCGG
>CAWCUJ010000039.1:0-17622 GCA_963798675.1 uncultured Actinomycetes bacterium
CATCCGGATAAGGATAATTATCCCGATGACGCGGTTATGCCGATGTCCGCGGTCTGCGGCGGTCCCGCCGCTGGTCAGGGCGGTGCCCTCGCCGCATAGTGCGGCATAACTACGGATTGGGCGACGATCTTCTCATCCATCCAGGTGGAGAGGAGAAGATCATGGAACGCCTGGAACCACAAGCAGAAACTCCGGAGCTGGCGCAGTACGCCAATGGCTTCGATGCATGGCTCGGCCGTCTGGGGTACTCGCCGAGGACCCGCGAGGCGCAGGGCGCGCTGCTGCGGCACCTGGCAGGCTGGCTCGCGCAGCGCAACGTGCCGCTGGCCGGGCTGACCGGCGAGGTGGCCGACGAGTACGCCGCCGTCCGGCGGGAACGGGTGCAGTTGCGGTCGGAACGAGCGCTCTGGCCGGTGCTGGGCTACCTGCGGGAACTCGGTGCCGTCCCGCCGGCCGCGGTCGTCGTGCCGCGCGAGCCCGTGGACGTGCTGCTGGCGCGGTTCGGGGGATGGCTGTCCCGTGAGCGGGGCCTGGCCCCGGCCACTGTGTCCAGCTACCTTCACCAGGCACGGCCGTTCGCCGATGCCTGCGCCGGGCAGTTCGGCGGCCTGACCGCTGTCCAGGTCACCGTCCTGGCTACCGAGGGTGCCGCGGGGTTGCGGCCCCGGTCCGCGCAGGTCCGGGCGAACGCCGTCCGGGCGCTGCTGCGCTTCGCGTGGCTGGAAGGCCTGACCGCCGTCCCGCTCGCGGAGTTCGTCGGGTCGTTCGCCGCCCCGGCCGGCCCGGCAGTCCCGAAGGGCCTCAGCCCCGTGCAGGCAGCGGAGTTCCTCGCGTTCGTGCGGGCGGCCCCGGGCGGGCTGCGGAACGAGCCGATGATGGCGCTGCTCCTGCGGCTGGCGCTGCGGGCCGGGGAAGCCGCCGGGCTGCTGCTGGACGACATCGCCTGGCGCCAGGGAGTCATTACCGTCCGCGGCAAGCGAGACCGGGCCGACCAGGTTCCGCTGCCGGCCGACGTCGGCGGCCCGCTGGCCCGCTACCTGCGCGACGGGCGCCCTGCCGGGACGGCGCGCCGGCAGGTGTTCCTGGCGCTGGACGCGCCGCATGCCCCGGTGACCCATGCAGCGGTGACGAGCGTCGCCGGCCGGGCTCTGCGCAATGCCGGGATCAGCGTGAACGGCGCCGCGCACCTCCTCCGGCACACCGCGGCCTGTGGCGTCCTCGCCGGCGGGGGCGGCCTGGCCGAGGCCGGGGAGCTGCTGCGGCACGACGGCCCGCAGGTGACCGCTGTCTATGCCCGGTCCGACCTGGCCGCGCTGCGGTCGATAGCCCGGCCCTGGCCGGAAGAAGGAGGACCGCGGTGAGCACTGACCTGCGCGCGGCAATCGCGGGCCACCTGGCCGAGCGGCGGGCCCGCGGCTACCGGCTCGAAGGACGCGAGCGCCTGCTCGGCGCGTTCCTGGACAGCCTGGACGCCCGCGGCCAGACCCGGATCACGGTGCCCGCCGCGATCACGTTCGCGACCGCCCCGGCCGGGACCACCCGGGCCTGGCACGCCCAGCGGCTCGCGGCCGTGCGGTCGTTCGCCGGCTACGTCCACGCCCTGGACCCGGCCGCCGCCGACCCGGTCCCCGGAGGGCTCATCCCTGGCAGGACCGCCCGGCGGGTCCCTTACCTGTATTCCGGCGAGGAGACCGCCCGGCTCATGGCCGCGGCCGGGACGCTCTCGTCGCCGGTGCTCGCGGCCAGCATGCGGACGCTGATCGGGCTGCTGGCCAGCACCGGCGTCCGCAGCGGCGAGGCGTTTGCCCTGGACGTCGGCGACCTGGACACCGAGGCGCAGGTGCTGACGGTCACCGGCAAGTACGGCAGGAAGCGGCTGATCGCGCTGCACTCGTCGGCTGCCGGAGCTCTCTCGGATTACCTGCGGTTCCGGGAACAGCACGCTGCGGACGGCACCACCGCGCTGTTCATCGGCCAGGCGGGCCGCCGCCTCGGCCGGAGCGTGGCCTACCCGGCGTTCCGGTCACTGACTGCCGGATGCGGCCTGGAGCCCCAGCCCGGCTGCAGGTCCCCGCGGTTGCATGATTTCCGCCATTCCTTTCGCCGTCAGCACCCTCATCGACGCACACCGCCAGGGCCGTGACGTGGACGCCTGCATCGCGGTCCTGTCCACTCATCTCGGGCATATCGGCCCAGCTCACACGTACTGGTACCTGACGATCACACCCGCGCTCGCCGACGCCGTCTCCGAGCGCGCGGCCCTGTATTACCAGGGAGGAAACTTCCGATGACCGCCCTCGCCCCCGCCGTGGAGTCGTTCTTCACCGGCTACCTCATCGCCCAGCGCGGCGCCAGCCCGCACACCATCGCGTCCTACCGCGACACGCTCCGGCTCCTGTTCGCGTGGATCCGCGAGCAGTCCGGCACCCGCCCGTCCGACCTCGACTTCGCCGACATCGACGCCGCGACGGTCAGCGGCTTCCTCTCCATGCTCGAGGACGAGCGGCACAACACGAGCCGGACCCGCAGCCAGCGGCTCGCCGCCATCCACTCCCTCTACCGTCACGCGGCCCTCGGGCACCCCGAGCACGCCGCCCTCATCGCCCGGGTCCTGGCCATCCAGCCGCGCAGGCCGTCCCGCTCGACGGTCGCCTGGCTGACCGCAGGCGAAGCCGACGCCCTCCTGGCCGCCCCCGACACCGGCACCTGGACCGGCCGCCGGGACCGCGTCCTGATGCTCCTCATGCTCACCAGCGGTCCCCGGGTATCAGAGATCACCCGCCTCACCTGGGCTGACGTCACCCTGGCCAAGCCTGGAGCCCGCGTCCTCTGGCACGGCAAAGGCCGGAAGGAACGGCTGAGCCCGCTCCAGCAGCCCGCCGTTACCGGACTGCGGCAGTGGCACCGCGAGAACCCCGCCGGCCCCGGCAGTTTCGTGTTTACCGCCCGCGGCACCACCAGGAAGATGAGCACCGACGCCGTCGCGGAGCGCATCAAGGTCCACGCAGCAGCAGCAGCAGCAGCGGCATGCCCCGGGATCGCCGCCAAGAACGTCACCCCCCATGTCCTGCGGCATTCTTTCGCGATGAAACTGCAATCCGCAGGCGTCGGCGGGCCGTCCATCGCCCTCATGCTCGGCCACGAATCCCCCGCGTCGTCACGTCCCTACCTGCACGCCGACCTCGAGCTCAAGCAGAAGGCACTCGACCGAACCGCTCCGCCGCACACCCGGACTGGCCGCTACACGCCCCCCGACAAGCTCCTCGCCTTCCTCGAAAGCCTGTGAGACTATGCCGCACTATGCGGCGAGGGCACCGCCCTGACCAGCGGCGGGCCGCCGCAGACCGCGGACATCGGCATAACCGCGTCATCGGGATAATTGTCCAGTGGCAGCTGCGGCAGGTCCTGGTGCCGGGCCAGCCCGTCCCATTCGTTGCTGAGCGTGGCGATGACCTTGGCGGCGGCCGGGTGCAGCAGCCCCTTTCCGGCGTCGCTGGCTGCAGTATGCGGTGCGCGTCGATGTCGGTGAAGGCCGCGCTGCCAGCGGCCCTGGGCGTGCTGGTGGGCGCCGGTGCCCGGTGTGGTGGCGGCCAGTGCATGGTGCGCCCGGTACAGCACCGCGATCCGCGCGGTCCAGGCGTCGGCCCAGTCGCCGAGCGCCTCGGGGTGAGCGGCCCCGGCCCGCAGGAAATACCGCCGGATATGAGCAAAGCACCACAACGGGTCCACGCCGTCGATGCAGGCCAGCGACTGGTAGGCCTTGTGGAAATCCGAGGAGATGACCAGCGGGCCGCGGCCTTCGGGCAGCTGGCCTCCGGCCACGCCGTAGTGCTCCTCCAGCACCTTCAGCGACCGCGACGGCGCGATCTGGTACACCACCGTGTCCGGCGCGGTGAACACCCATAGCCACCAGCGGTCCCCGCCGCAGTCGGCGGGCTGCCCGAACACCCGCCAGGACGTCTCATCCACGTGCGCGTGCCCGGCGGCGGCGTTCCGGGCCGCGATCGCGCCGGCCAGCGGCGCCAGCAGGCCGTCCAGCCGCCGCGCCACCCCGGCGAGCGTGCCCGGCGCTACCTCCAGGCCCTGAAACGACAGCATCGCGATCACCCGGTTAAACGGCAGCCCGAGCGCGTACTTGGCGATCAGCAGGTTCACGCAGAACTCCGTCGTGAACAGGCCCCTGGCGATCAGCGCGGCCGGGGCGGGCGCGGTCACCACCGCCGGCACCGGGCACCGGCAGCACCGGGCGTACTTGCGCCGCCGGTGCACGATACGCCACACCCTGACCTGCCACGACACCTGCTCGCTGACATCCTCCCCGAACAGCTCATAGGCCCGGCCGCACCGCGGGCAGCGCCGCTCACCCTCCGGCACATCGTGGACCTGCTCCTCGGCCTCCAGATGCTCATGCCGGCGCCGGCCATGCCCCGCCGACCCCGGCCGCTGCCCCCGGCGCCGGCTCCCCTCCCCGGCCTGGCCGCCATCACCCCGGCTATCATCCCCGCCGCCAGCTTCCGGCCTGCCGGGCTCACCCTTCTCACTCGAGGTACCGAACAGTATCCGGCTCAGCGTCACCACCCGCTGCTTCAGCGCGGTGATCTGCTCCCGCTGCACGGCCACCGTCCCGGCCAGCGTCGCGTTCTCCGCCGCCAGCGACTCCGCCCGCCCACGCCAGAACACCGCCTCATCAGCGGCGGAACCAGGGCAAACTGGCGCGATCATCGCGCCAAGACTGCACCGCTACCAGGGTCTGTGTCCAGCACCGCCGCATCAGCGTGTCGCGTCAGCCCGACGGGATCACCGAATACTTACTCCGCGTTTCACTGGGTTGACCCTAAGGTTAGTTGGCAGCAGACCGCTGACGTACTTGTTCCCGGTGGAACGCTCGCCCTCGTGCAATACTGCGGACTTGAGGAGCCGCGTAGCAAGCGAGATCAGGAAGCAGCACTCGCTGCCATAAGAAAGGTCGCCCCGGACATTGCCGCTAATTGGCCGACCTACAGGGATCTCGACGCCACGCTCGCTGGGATGGAGCAACGCCGTGGTAACGTCTCAGAGGTATGGGCCTGGCTCGGCAGCTACGACATAGGGCAAGATTATGCCGGCCGCCTGTTCAGCGATGTTCAGGTGGCAGTCATGCCAAAGCTCATCGAGCACACTCCTGACGAGCTTAATGCTCTCGTTCGTACGATGTCGTTTTACGCTCGGCTTTCACCGGGCCAACGTCAAGCCCTTGAGCGCGAATACGAGGCCATTTATGAACGACTCGGGCGACCGATTCGCGCTAGCACGGTCACCGCTCTCGTCACGGCACGGCGCAGCACCGAGGGAGACGATCACCGCACATCGTCTCAGGCACGCCGCACTGACCTCGATGATTCAGGCAGCAGGCGAGGTTTGTTACTGATTGTGTTGTGCCTGCTCATCGGCCTCGGTGATCGCCCAGCCGCAGGTGAACAGTACGGCGCAGCGCCGGCGATCCAGGCCACTGCGCTGAGGATCGTCAGGTAGGTACGGGTCTCGGTGACGCGTCTTTAAGATAAGGCCCGCACCCGGGCGGCCGCATGGATCGCCTGCACGCAGGACAGATCCTCTACGGATCAGACGATGGCTCCTCCGCTGCCTCGGATACATCGAGCAGCGCGCGGCATACGTCGGTGATGTCCACTATGCCGACCAGGCCGGGGTCTCCCATGACCGGCAAGTGCCGGAAACGCCCGCTCGTCATGACCTTGGCCGCGTCACGGATGCTTGCCGTGGTGCTCACGACAGTCGGGCTCGCAGTCATCAGCTGATAAATCCGGACGTCGTCCGGGTTCTTCCCGTCGGCGACCAAGTGAGAGATGTCAGCCTCGGTGATGATGCCGATCGGCTCGCCGTTCGGCGCCTGCGTGACGATGAGGGCGGTCGCATCCGCGCGCTTCATCAGGTAGGCGGCCGCGGCCACGTGGTCGTTCTGGTTAACCGCCGTCACCGGAGGATGCATGACGTCCGCGACCGTAGCCGGAGACGGCGCCGGATGCTGTGCTGAGGCGTCTGTCATAATCTGCTCCCTCGAAGATCCGATCGCACTGTTATGTATTCGATCACACCGTTGGGCCCGGGACGGCGTGCGCTCGGTGGCATTCGCCGCCAGGATGCGCTGGGATGGCGCTGCGGCAGCAGCGCAGCGCGTGCCAGCCGGACGGCGCCCCAACTCGACACACGTCGTCCGGTAATGCCACTCCGAGAGCATCCCATATCGTGAAGCCGGTAAGTGGTCATGGACATGCCTTGTCTCGGCTCCCGAGATCATGGAAGCGCCCAGTTGGACGCAGCGAGGTCCCTCGGCGTCGGGCGGCAGCCGCCAGGCCTTGCGAGCCGTGTCCTGCGGCTCTCATCTGGGTAGTATCTCCGACAAACGGCGGCACGGCGCTGCGAGAGGAAGGCTGGCATGTTCGAGGCTGCCAACATCCGGGAATGGCGCGGCCACGACGTGGTTGACGCGCAGGGTAACAAGATCGGTGAGCTAGAGGCCGTCTACGTTGACACCGGGACCGACCTGCCGTCGTTCGGCACAGTCAAGGTCGGGATGCCAACCCGGCACAGGCTCGTGTTCGTGCCTCTTGATCGGGCGACGGTGGGGCCGGGCTACCTCAAGGTCTGCTATGACAAGAAGCGAGTGAAGGGTGCCCCGTCGATCGGAACCGACGGCGAGCTGCCGGCGGGCGACGAGGAGGCGATCTTTAAGCACTACGGCCTGACATACGAACCGGGCGCCGGCGGTGAACGGCGGCTGGCCCGCCGCTAAGCGCCAAGCTGAGCGGAGGATCGGATGATTGTCTTCTGTCTACTGCTGGTGATCGTGGCCATGGCGCTGGGTATCGTGGGCGTTGTCGTGAAGGGCCTGTTGTACCTGCTGTTCACCGGCATTGGCGTGTTCCTCGTCGCCTTTCTCCTGGGCGCCCTGTGGATGCGGCGGCGAGCCTCGCGGAGGCGTCACGCCCGGTAATTCCTGCTGGCCGCCGTTGATGCAAGCGTCCGTGATGCAGCTGTTAGAGTCTGGCCGCCACGGGCAATCGCGTTACCTCTCTGGCATCGTGTTTGTGGGGAGGCACCGGACATTCACGGATAGCCGATCCCGCAGGTCAGACGGCATGAAAGCCCGGACGGACAGATGCTGGCGACGGTTGGCGCGGACCGGATCGTGATCCATCAGGCGACCGGGATGATCGCCGCGCAGCTGGATGACACTGTGGCCAACGCGCTGGCCCGGCTGCGCGCCGCGGCGTTCGCGAGCGGGTGCTCGATGTACGACGTTGCCCAGGACGTGGTTGAACGGCGCGTGCGGTTCGATGAGTGAGACCGGCGCCGGGCGCCCCGTCTGGCCCGGGGATCCCGATCAGGGTGGCCAGGGGCATGACGTTGCCCGCGAGGCCGTGCTGGCCCGGGCCTTTGTGCGCTTGGCGGACACATTGGCCAGCGACTTTGACATCGTTGATTTCCTGCATGGCCTGGCCGAGGATTCGGTCGAGATTCTCCGCGCTGCGGCAGCTGGGGTGATGCTGGTCGACGCGCGCGGCGGACTGCGGCTGATCGCCTCTTCGGACGAGCGGATGCGGCTGCTTGAGCTCTTCGAGATCCAGGGCGCGCAGGGCCCGTGCCTGGACGCGTTCTCCTCGGGCCGGGCCGGGCCGTACAGGCCAACGCCGCCGACAGCCGCGTCCGCTGGCCGGTCTTCGCGCCGCAAGCCTCCGGCGCGGGCTTCCAGGTCATGTGCGCCGTCCCGCTGCGAGTACGCATGGACGTGATCGGCGCCCTGAACCTGTTCCGCGGCAGCGACGAGCCGTTCACCGGTACCGAGATGGAGATAGCACAGGCCATGGCGAAGATGGCGGCGATCGGGCTGATCCAGGAACGGGCGCTAAGGGAACGCAACCTGCTGGCCGCGCAGCTCCAGGCGGCACTGAACAGCCGGGTGATTATCGAGCAGGCCAAGGGGATGATCGCCGAGTACCTGACCGTCACCGTGGACGACGCATTCAAGCTGCTGAGGAACTACGCGCACTACCACAACCGCAAGCTCTCCGAGGTCGCGAGCGACGTGGTCGACCGGAGGATCCCGAGCGCCGCACTGGGCCGACCACACGGCCAGCAATCCAGCGGCTCGTAACGTGTAGGTCCCCTCCCGAAGGTTCCGTCGTATCGAGAGTGCAAGGGTCCTGGCCGGGCTCGGATCACGCTCTATTCAGTCACCTGGTCGACTCCCTGGTCGGGGTCGGCATGCGACCCGATCGTGATCGCACCGTTACCGTATTCCAGCCTCATGTTTGTTACTCCAAGATTGATGACGAAGGCATCGGAAGCTCAGTAGCGAGCAGGTGATGAAAGTGCTGGCAGGGAAGACACGCGCGGTCGTGGCGATCTCCACGTTCCCGCTGTTGCTTCTCACCGCGTGCAGTCACGCCACCAAGCCCGTTCCACCGGCGGTAACACTAGGCTTCTGCGGCAGCAACCCTCAGACCCGAATCCGCGAATAGCGCTGTGAGCTGACTGTCGCTCGCGTAAATGATCTTGGTGCGCCGGATTCCTGGTAGCAGGCATACTGGCGGCCCGGGCGCCGGCGCCGGGTTCGCGGTCTGCGGGGCCTTTCTGCGGGTCGGGGCTGGCGGGCCGTGGACGGAGACGGGGAGCCGGGGCTCAAGGTGCGCAGGTCAGGCGGGTGCGGGCAGGTCCCGCAGCCGGGCCAGGACCTCGTGCAGGAGGCCGTGGCCGGGCGGGAGCCGCAGGGTCAGGTGGCGGGCGTGGCGGGTCAGCCGGCCGGGGACGGCGATCAGCCGCCAGCGCAGGGTGGCGATCATGGCCTTGCCGCCGCGCACGCCGTGCCCTGCCAGGATGTCCTGGCCGGCGGTGGCCGCGGTGAGCTGGTGCAGCCAGGCGGCCATGGTCGCGGCGAGCAGCGCACCCCACATCCAGGCCAGGTTGACCTGGGGGTATCCGGACGGGAGGTGCCGGAGGGCGGCGCCGAGCTTGCTGTCGCGGAAGATGTTCTCCACCGTGGTGCGGTGCCGGTACCAGTGCTCTACCGCTATCGCCTTGTCCGGGCTGGACACGTCCAGGTTGGTCAGGATGAAGCTGTAGGCGTAGATCGCCCCGGCGCGGGCCAGCTCGGGGATCGGCAGGGCCCGCTGGTCCGGGTGCAGGGTGCGGCGGCGCCGGGACCGCGGGTCGGCGGAGACCTGGGACGGATCCAGCAGCACCCGGCGGACCAGCAGCCGGGTATTGGCCGGCCACCAGTCCGGGCAGTACTCCGCGACCGCGACCTGGGCGCCGTCCATGCCGGTCGCGTCGTGCCAGTCGTCCTCGGCGATCCCGGCCAGCAGCCGCCACAGCGGCGCGATCCGCTTGGCGCCGATCGCGAAGCCGATGTGCGCCTCGTGCGCGGCGCGGGCCAGCGCGCCGGCGAAGTACCCGGCGTCGGCGCGCAGTGCCACCCGGCCCGGTTGCCGTGCCCGCTCCGGCAGGCTGGCCAGGGCGCGGCGCAGCAGGTCCGGCGCGGTCGCGCGCGGGTCATCGGTGCCGTCGCCCAGGTCGGCGGCCAGGACAATCTCGGCCTCGGCCCAGCTGGCCACGTGCGGCCGCCCGACCCGCTGGCCCTGATGGTTATAGGCCACGCCCCGCTTCTTGCGGCCGTAGACCTCCACGTCAGTGGTGTCCAGGTCGATCGTGACCGGCCCGCCGGCCAGCGCATCCGCCCGCGGCGCGGGAAGCAGCGCCAGCATCCGGCCGGTCACCGCCGCCAGGCCGGACTCCACCGCCCGCCACTGCGCCGGGGTGACCCGCCGGGCCAGGCCCGCCGCCGTCGTGGACGCCAGCCCCGGCACCGGCGTGATCTGCTGCCCGGCCGCATCGGCGCGCTGGCGGTCCAGCCCGGTCAGGAAGTCCTCCCCAGCCAGCTGCGCCGCCGCGATCCCGGCCAGCAGCTCCCCGGCTCCGAACCCGCGTTCGCGCTGCTTGACCGGGCCGACCGCCGCATCCAGCGCCGCGATCACGCCGAGCCGGTCACACAGCTCGGTGATGGCCGCCAGGCCCGCGTTCGGCGTCAGCGCCGGATCCGGCGCGCCGATCCGCGGCCGCTGCCGCGATCTGCCCGCCCCGCTGCGTATCCTTTTCACCAGGTAGGTGCCTCTCCGCCTGAGATGATCATTACTTCGCAGCGATCATCATCCCAGGTCAAAGGGGCACCTATCGGCATTTGCGCCGCCGTGTCACCGACCTACTCGCGGATTCGGGTCAGATGACGCCGGGCGTAGTGCTGGTGGTCTGCAATACCGATGATATTACTGCCAGAAACTTGATCTGGTCGGACTGGGGAAAGCCGACCGCAACCGCAAAGGGTTCGGCAACGGTCGATTTGTGTGCCTACGAGGATTGCGCCAGCGGCGACTATGCCTCTGTCCCTATCGAAATGACCGCTTCAAAAATCGTGCACTGCTCGAACAATATGCGGGCGTACTCGATGCTGCGGTACGCTTTCCCTAATGGCTCACCATTTCAGGGTGTGCCCACCACCGTGAAAAGCTCGGGCTCCTTCGGACAAGACCAGCCCGTCCCACCCGCGAACCAAACAGTGAGCCTCACCTGCTGATGGCCCGGGGAGAGGGCCTATTGCAGGTGACATCGGCGACGCGTGTAGCTCGTTGGGTGCATGGTTACTTGGTCCTGGCCGGCTCAAGCCTTCCCCGTCCCACACCGTGACCGACCCTGGCCGCACACCAGTAGTGGTCAAACGCCCGGGGTCGGCCCGGCGGTGATCGTAGGTGTCCGGGTCGGCGGGCGCGCGGCGCGCGTCGCTCCTGCGATCAGCTTCGCTGACCCTGGACCTGCCGGCCGCTCACCAGGAACTTTGCGCCTACGAGGAAGGGCGTGAAGGAGTAGTAACCCGACCCGCCTGCTCACTTTCTTGTGACCGTGCCAGTCCCGGTATTCTCTGCACATGGCACGCGGCGATGAACACGGGGTGACGCCTCAGGGCGAGGACTTTTCAGCCTGGTACAACGAGGTGGTCGCGAAGGCGCAACTCGTCGACCGGGGTCCAGTCAAGGGCACGATGGTTATCCGACCGTACGGATACCGCCTCTGGGAGCTGCTGCAGTCGGAGCTGGACCGGAGAATTAAGGATACCGGTCATGACAATGCCTACTTCCCGCTGCTGATCCCTGAGTCCTATCTCCGCCGCGAAGCTGAGCATGTCGATGGCTTTGCTCCCGAGTTGGCGGTGGTCACGCACGCTGGCGGGAAGGAGCTGGATGAGCCTCTTGTCGTCCGGCCAACCTCCGAGACCATCGTCGGCGAGATGATGGCCAAGTGGATCTCCTCTTATCGTGACTTGCCGCTGCTTCTGAACCAGTGGGCAAACGTCGTCCGCTGGGAACTGAGACCCCGAATGTTTCTTAGAACAACCGAGTTCCTATGGCAGGAAGGCCACACCGCGCACGCAAGCGAGGCCGATGCGCTAGCTGAGACCATGCTTGCCCTCGGCTTCTACACTGAAGTGGCACGCGATGTCGCCGCTCTGCCTGTTATCTCTGGTGAGAAAACGCCTGGTGAGCGTTTCGCCGGAGCGGCGCGGACATTCACCATAGAGGCAATGATGCGCGATGGCAAAGCGCTTCAGGCGGGAACGTCTCATTACATGGCGACTAACTTTGCCAGGGCGTTCGACATCCAATACACAAGTGATTCAGGCCAGCTTGAGCTATGCCACACGACATCCTGGGGAATGTCGACTCGGATGATTGGCGCAGTTATCATGGCGCACGGTGACGATAAGGGCCTCGTTCTGCCGCCAATGCTCGCCCCATATCAAGTAGTTATCGTGCCGATCGGTCGAGGCGAACAACTCAATCCAGTGCTTGCCGCCGCGCAGCTTCTGGTGGCCGAGCTCAGGCAGGCGGGCATTCGCTCTCACTTGGATGACCGAGTACAGCTGTCGCCGGGATTTAAGTTTAACGATTGGGAACTACGTGGTGTGCCATTGCGTCTTGAGCTTGGACCACGCGACCTGGACGCAGGAACGGCAGTCATTGCCCAGCGCCTCGGCGGCGAAGGTAAGAGGACGATCCAGCTCACCGATGCGTCGTCGGCGCTCACCGCCATGCTCGACGATTACCAGAGTTTCCTACTTGAGCGAGCGACCGCCTTCCGCGACTCGAATACCGTCGTAGCTAATGACTGGACCGCTTTCCAGCACGCAATTTCGACCGGTTGGGCACAGGCTTTCCATTGCGGTGACCCGGCATGCGAGGACGAGATCAAAGCCGAGACTGCCGCCACACCTCGCTGCGTTCCCCTTGACGGCAGAGTCGAGGCCGGAGCGTGCGTGCGATGCGATGGCAGATCAGCGTACGGCAAACGGGTGATCTTCGGCCGCGCTTACTGAGCCGCATTTCGCCCAGTCGGGCAAGAGCGTGGCGCCGTAGGCATCATCGCCTCCTTCTGGGTCTGGATCGCCGCGGTCATGGGCGTCTACTGGGAACGCAAAGCCGGACCCGCCACGGTCGCCGCCATGGAGGAACTATCAGCTGACCTCAGCGCCGCATAGCCAGGCGCGGCCACCGGAGTCCTGAGCTGGCCGCGATTTGCTTCAGTACTTGTTCGCGACGAACAGCTTCTGGGCCGGGAACTTCGTGAGGATCTCGGTGCCGTAGTCGGTGACGACGACCTCCTCCTCGATGCGCGCCGCGGAGATGCCATCGGAAGCCGGGCAGTAGGTCTCCATCGCGAAGACCATGCCCACCTGAAGCTCGATCGGGTTCTCGAGCGAGTTGAGCCGCGAGATGATCGGCCGCTCATGGAGGCCGAGGCCGAGCCCGTGCGCGAACTGCAAGCCGAAGGCGGCGAGTTCGTTCTCGAAGCCGAAGTCCTGCGCCCTCGGCAGGACGCGGGCGACGACGTCGGTTGAGACGCCGGGTTTGACGGCGGCGATCGCCGTGTCCATCCACTCCCGCGCGCGGGAATAGGCATCGTGCTGGCTCTCGGTCGCGCTGCCGACTCCGAAGGTGCGGTAGTAGCAGGTCCGGTAACCGTTGAAGGAGTGGATGATGTCGAAGAAGGCCTGGTCGCCGGGCCGGATGATGCGGTCGGTGAAGTTGTGCGGATGCGGATTGCATCGCTCGCCCGAGATCGAGTTGACCGCCTCCACCTGGTCGCTGCCGAGCTCGTATAGTCGCTTGTTCGCGAGCGCGACGATTTCGTTCTCGCGCACGCCCGGCTTGAGCACGTCAACGATGTCCTGGTAAACGCCGTCGACCATCGCCGCCGCCTGGTTGAGCAGCATGATCTCGTCCGGCGACTTGATGACGCGGGCGTCGAGCATGGACTGCTGGGCGTCACGTACCGCGATGCCCTGTCGCTCTAGCTCGAACAGAAACGGGGGCTCGACGATGTCGATGCCGAGCGGAGCGTCAGCGACCCCGGCCTGGTTGAGCAGCGACTTGATCTCGGTCACCGCATCGCGCATGAGGCCAGCCTGGGGGGCGACCGCGCCGCGGAAGCCGAGGAACCCGGGCCTGTAGTTTTCGTCCGGCAGCCACTTCGAGTACAGCTTGTGATGCCTCACCGCAGAGCCGAAGTCCCACAGTATCGGGTCCCGGTCTCGGAGCAGCAGGGCGTAGCGGATCATCTTGTCGCCGAGCGCACCGCCGATCCAGGTCTGCGTCGTGTAGCGGATGTTGTAGAAGTCGAACAGCAGGAAAGCGCCGCACTCGCTCGCCTCAAGCGCCGCCCTGGCCTGTGCCATGCGGTACCCGCGCAGTCGGCCGAAGTCGACGCGCTCCTCGTAGTCGACCCCCATCTGACCGGGGGCGCCGAGGGGCCGCACGCCCGCTGGACGCTCCGCCGGGGTTATGACGCTCCCTGCGTCAGTAGCCAATCCTTCCTCCTTCGAGGAGCGCAATCGATTGCGATTCGTGGCCACGATTCGCCTCCCGTTAAGTCTGCCACGCGGGGCAGGCGGTTCATGGCCATGGACTCGGTCGAGGACCGCTACCACCGATATAGATAGGACCGCTGCCACCGATGTAGGACCGCTGCCACCGATATAGGACCGCTGTGACCAGTAATGGGCCGAACGGGTCAGGCGAAGAGCTCGGGATGCTGCTCAAGCTCTAGCCGCGTGCGGCGGATGTGAGTCACGAGCACCCGCTCGGCGTCATCCGGGTCCTGCCTGCGGATGCAGTCGAGCAGCAGGCGGTGTTCCATGTGCGTGACGCTCAGGCCGCCTCGCGCCGCGAGCCTGGTGAACTCGCGCCGGTAGTGCTGGGTCGTGTTCCACATGCGGTGGATGATCTGCCACATCTCGCTTGACTCCGCGCCCGCGTAGCTGGACAGGTGGAACTCCCGGTCGGTGCGCATGAAGGCGTCGAGCCCGGCCCTCGCCTCCATCTCGTCGGCGAGCCCGCCGAGACGGTCGATCGCGGCGGCGTCAAGGCGCGGCATGCTGGTGCGGAGCAGGAGCGGCTCCAGTCGCTCGCGGATAAGGTAGGTCTCGACGCATTCGAGCAGGCTCAGCTTGGTGACCCAGGCGCCCGCGTTGGCGACGAGGGTGACCAGCCCCTCGGAGTCGAGCATCCGCAGCGCCTCGCGCACCGGGATGCGGCTCGCGCCAGAACTAGCCGCGATGTCTTCCTGCCTGATGCGCGTGCCGGGCAGGTAGCTCCCGTCCAGGATCGCGGTGCGGAGGCTGTCTGCGATCCGGTGGCTCGCGACGTTCTCGCGGTGGCCGGCATCGGAACTCAACGTGGTCGCCGTGCTTAGTGTCACTGCGCCGGATGCCCGGGATGCCAGAGCTTGACGGCGGCGTCCTTCTCGTAAGCTTTCCCCGCCGGGAAGCTCACCAGCTCGAACTGCATGCCCCACGGGCTGAGGAAGTACTGCCAGCGCTGCCCGGCCGAGGCGTTGCGGCTCGCGACCGGGCCGGCGAGCAGCCGCACACCCTTCGCGCGCAGGTAGGCGACGGCGGCATCCATGTCATCGACGTAGAAGGCGACATGATGGCCGCCCAGGTCACTGTTGCGCGGTTGCGGGCGCCGGCCCGGCAGGGGCTCATACTCGAAGACCTCGAAGTTGAGGCCGAAGCGGCAGCGGTAGAACCGGATCTCCCGCACGACCGCGTGCGGCTCGACGTTGAGGTGAGCGAGCATCCAGTCGTCGTCGTGCCGCATCTCGGGCAGCGAGTAGACGTAGTCGAAGCCCAGCACGTCCACGAAGAAGGCGTGCGCCTGCTCGATATCGGGGACGGTGATGCCCACGTGGTCGCCGCCGCGCAGTCCGGGAATGCCCGTGCCCATGGGTCCTCCTCGACCAGGTATGTATCCAATACCTCTGAATCTAAGGCCAATTCCCGGCAGATCCTGCGATATCAGCTATTGATATGGATACATTTGCGCAGTAGCCTCCTGTCAGCCGGTGGGCACGTCGAGGGAGATGCGGATGCCACGCGAGAAGCGCCTTCAGCCTGCTTCGGAGTGGATCGAGCTGAGCACGACGGCGGCGGACTGGAGGGCCGCGGACCCCGGGTTGCTCACGACCATGCTCGGGCAGCTGCACCTCATCCGTGCCTTCGAGGAGACGGTCCTCGAGCTCGCGGGCGAGGGCCTCGTGCACGGCCCCGCGCACTCCAGCATCGGCCAGGAGGGCGGCGCCGTCGGCTCCATCGTCTCGCTGCGGTCGACGGACGCCGTCAACGGCTCCCATCGCGGCCACCACCAGTTCCTGGCCAAGGCCATCACGCACGTGACCAAGGGCGTGCTCGACCCGGCGGGCCTCGTGACGCCGGAGGTCCAGACCGTACTGCAGCGCACGCTCGCCGAGATCCTCGGGCTCGCCCAGGGCTACTGCGGCGGACGCGGCGGCTCCATGCACCTGCAGTGGTTCGAGGCCGGGGCGCTCGGCACCAACGCCATCGTCGGGGGCGGCGTGCCGATGGCGGCCGGCAACGCCTGGGCGCAGAAGCATTCCGGCACCGACGACCTCACGGTTAGCTACTTCGGTGACGGCGCGGTCAACATCGGCTCGGTGCTGGAGAGCCTCAACCTTACGTCCGCGTGGCGGCTGCCGCTCTGCTTCTTCATCGAGAACAACCTCTACGCCGTCTCGACCAGCGTCGGCGAGGCCACCGGGGAGCCGCGGCTGTCCGCGCGCGCGCTCGGCTTCGGCATCCCGGCCTGGCGGGTCGACGGCATGGACCCGCTCGCCGTGCACCTCGCGATGCAGCGAGCGCAGGAGAGGTTGCGCGCAGGCGAGGGCCCCGTCGTCGTAGAGGCGCTCGTCTACCGCTTCTTCCACCAGAACGGCCCCTTCCCCGGCAGCGCCTTCGGCTACCGCACCAAGGCGGAAGAGGCCGCGTGGCGTGCCCGCGACCCGCTCGGCCGCGTCGCGGGAGAGATGACCGAGCTCGGCCTTGTCGACGAGGCCGGAGTCGCTTCGGTACGCGAGCAGGCGCGGCAGGCCATGAGGCTTGCCGCCGACGCGCTCATCGAACGGGACCCGGACGCCAAGCCAGGCGTCCGCCGCATTCGCCCCGAACTGTGGCCGGACCCCGCCTTCGTCGACGTCGGCATCCGCGGCGACCTCTCCGAACTCGCCGGTGCGCGCACGGTCGAGCAGCGGGACTTCACCGGCGAACTCTCCCGCGGCAAGCTCATCGACGCCGTGGCCAGGGTGATGGACCGGCGGATGGGCGAGGACCCGCGCATCGTCGTGCTCGGCGAGGACGTGCACAGGCTCAACGGCGGCACCAACGGCGCCACCAAAGGCCTGGCGAAGAAGTATCCCGGTCGCGTGCTCGGCACGCCGATCAGCGAGAACGCCTTCGCCGGGCTCGGCGGCGGCCTCGCACTCGACGGCCGCTTCCGCCCGGTCGTCGAGTTCATGTACCCCGACTTCCTCTGGGTCGCAGCCGACCAGGTGTTCAACCAGATCGGCAAGGCCCGCCACATGTTCGGCGGCCTCAACCCGGTGCCGCTTGTGCTGCGCACGAAGGTCGCCATGGGCTCCGGCTACGGCTCCCAGCACCTCATGGACCCCGCGGGCATCTTCGCGACGAGCGCCGGCTGGCGGATCATGGCCGCCTCGACCCCATATGACTACGTGGGCCTGATGAACGCGGCGCTCGCGATCCAGGACCCGGTGCTCATGCTCGAGCATGTCGACCTTTACGCCGCAGCGGGCGAGATCCCGGTCGACGACCTCGATTACCAGATCCCCTTCGGCAAGGCTGCCGTGCGGCGCGAGGGCAAGGATGTCACGGTACTCACGTATCTCTCGATGGTCCAGCACGCACGGCAGGCGATAGAACAGACCGGGATCGACGCCGAACTCATCGACCTGCGCTTTCTCGACCGGGCGAGTCTGGACTGGCAAACCGTCGGCGACAGCATTAACAAGACGAACGCGGTGCTCATCGTGGAGCAGGGTGCGCTGGGCACCTCATACGGCGGCTGGCTCGCCGACGAGGTCCAGCGCCGCTTCTTCGACTGGCTCGACCAACCCGTGCAGCGCGTGACGGGCGCCGAGGCGAGCCCGAGCATCTCGAAGGTGCTCGAGCGCGCGGCGATCGCCCGCACCGAGGAAGTCGTCGCA
>CAWCUJ010000040.1:0-11102 GCA_963798675.1 uncultured Actinomycetes bacterium
CCTCGAAGGGATCTGAGCCGGGTAAATATCAGGGTCAGCTCGGCACGTGGTGTCGGGGTGCCCTGATCCGCAGCTGAGATGACCTGCCAGGTGATCATCCGAACTCAGCCGCCAGGATGACCGCGGCGCGGCGGTTGGGGCCTGGATGCAGGATCACCGCCGTGTAAAACTGGCCGGGTGGCTTGCCCATGGCAGCACACTGCGGCCACTACGGATACCGAACTACCGCGTGCCGGCCGCTGCTGCCGGGATCCGGGCATCGGGCCGGCGCCGGCGGCCTGGCTAGTGGCCGGTCATCGTCGCGCGGGCGAGTGCGGTGATGAACGCGGGCGTGGATGCGGCGCTGGTGAACAGGGCTCGCTGGCGGTCGGCTCCGGTCCCCCGCCGGTCGAGCCGGCGCAGCAGCGTGGTGATCGTCTCGGTGTCGCCGTGGTCGCTGAGCGCGGGATAGACATAATCCAGGAGGCGGGCGCGGAGCGCCGTCGCATCGACGGGCTGCCCGGTGACCGGGTCGGCGCCGGCTCCGGCGAGCCCGTGCCGCGCCGCGGCGGCCAGGGCCGCGGTGACGTGCCGGGCCGGCGCGGCTGCCGTCGGCGTGCCGCGGCGGGCCTCGGCCAGGGCGGTGGCGACCAGGGCGCGGGTCAGCCCGGCCAGCAGCACCGCGGTGCCGGCGTCGAGGCAGACGTCGGCGACCCGGACCTCGATGGTGGGGGTAGCTCGGGGACAGCCGGGCCAGGAAGTAGACGCTCCGCTCGTCCAGCGCCGCCCCGCGGGCGATGAGGCGGCGGACCGCCGCGTCGTAGGCGGCCGCGTCTGGCCACGCCGCGGGCGGCACCGCGGTCGGCCAGCGTGACCAGATCGGGTACCGCCAGCTGGCCCATCCGGTCTCGTGCCCGCCGGCGATCGGGGAGTTCGCGGAGACGGCGAGCAGCGGCGCGAGCCAGGGCCGCAGCCGCGCCAGCACCTGGACGCCTAGGTCCCGGGAGGGGACCCCGACGTGCACGTGGCAGCCGCAGGTGCCGGCCTCGGCCACCACGGGTGCGTACCGGCGGGCCAGCTCCTGGTAACGGGGCTGGCCTGTCACGGCGGCCAGCCCGGGCGTGCGGTACGGCGCGACCCCGGAGGCCACCAGCCGGCAGCCCAGATGCGCCGCGGCGGCCGCGGCGAGCCGCCGCAGCCGGATCAGCTCGCGGCCCAGGTCGTCCAGGCCGGTGCACACCCTGGTTCCGGTCTCCACCTGGAACCGCATCAGCTCCTGCGCGATCCCCGGCTCCCCGCCGAGCATCCGCACCAGCTCGGGGCCGGCCAGCACCGTGGCGCCGGTGGACGGGTCCAGGAGCACGAACTCCTCCTCCACCCCCAACGTGATCGCACCGACGGGTACCGTCGCGGCCCGTCCTGCACCGCCCGATCCGGGCCTTGCCGCGACCGCCTGCTGTTCCGGGAGCGGGCGCAGCGGGAGCTGCTGGCCCAGCGCGCTGGCCAGGCCGGCGACTGCGCGGGCGGCGGGGATCAGCGGCCACAGCAGTGCGGCCAGCGTGATGGAGGCTGCCGCCTGCACGGCCACCGCCTCGGCGCAGGCCAGCGTGACGACCTGCCCGGCCGCCTTCCGGGTTGCCTCCAGCGGCTGCCCGGCCGGGATCGGCAGGGCCTGGGCCATTACCGGCGCCCCTTCTTGGCCGCGATGGCCTGGTCCACTGTCTGGTGGATGCCGAAGACCTTCGTCAGCCCGGTGATCCGGAAGATCTTCAGTATCCGCTCCTGCGTGCAGACCAGATCCAGCGAGCCGTCGTGCGCCCGCACCCGGTTCAGGCCGCCGACCAGCACCCCGAGGCCGGTGGAGTCGAGGAACCCGACCTTGTCCATGTTGATGACGAGCTGGTAGCTGTTCCGGCCGGCCAGATCGATGAGCAGCTCACGCAGCCGCGGCGCCGTGTAGATATCGATCTCGCCCTCGACGTCGACGACCCCGATGCCGTCCTTGTTGTAGTGACCCAGCTTCAGGTCCACGAATCCTCCAGCGCCATGCACGGCGTCATCTCAACGTCCAGCCCGGCGAACGGGCCGGCGTAGCCGCAACCGGGGCGTGATCCCCTGCCGCATTGAACCACGCTCCGTCATCATGTCTATACGAAATCACGCCTTTCGGGCATCCCCAGGCGCCTCCGGGTAGCTCCCCGGCGCAAAACCAGCGATTAGCTGAGGCTGGCGTGCTGGCTACTGGGCTGGCGGGCGCCCGGCGTGCTGCGAGCCGGAGGCGGCGACGTGGCGGGCGACGGCTCCGGGGCCGGGCCGGGCGCAGCGCCCGGGGGAGCGGACGCAGGCGCGCCGAGCGGGCCGGGTGGCCGGCCCAACCTGCTCAGCGCCTGCCGGGCGAGCCGGACGAGCTCATCAGCACAGGCCGGCAGTCCCGCCGGGCGCGACCCGGGCCGCCGCACCGGCCCGGCGACCGCGAACTCAGCCACTTCCTCGCCGTCCCAATACACCGCGAACTCGCCCCACTGGCTGCCGGAACCAATGCCGAGGTGGTCGATCTCGTAGGTGCGGCCGTCGTGCTCGAAGGCAGCGACGGTCGCGCCGCAGCCAGGGTCGTCTTCTGCGGCCCGCAGGGCCAGGCATTCCTCACACTCGCACCTGCAGGTCTCCGGGGTGGTGGTCATCGTTCCGTCCTCTCCCGCCCTGACAGCGGCCACCTGGCCTAGCTCCGGTCCAGGTCAATCTCATCCATCGCGGGTCCCCCCCGCACCACCGGCCGGGAAGGGCGCTCCTGGTGAGGGGACGGACGCGATAGGGGCGAAGTGACTGGCCGGTAACTCCGCGTCCCGCCGGGCTGAGCACCCTGGCCTTCTGCCGTCCGGGGTGATCGCCGGGCCTGAGAGGCCCCTCGCGGTACGGCCAGCCGGACCGGCCCGGGAATCCCGGAGCTCCTGCAAGCCGCAAGGTAGCCGCCCGGGTCAGTCTCCGCTTCGAAGCATAGTTGCCCTCTGCGAGAAAGCTGAGCCGGGGGTCAGCGCGGTGTCAGCGTGCTTTTGTGCCGGGGACCAGGCAAAGCGCCGTGACGGCCTTTGCCTGGAGCCGGCCTGATGCCGTATGACGCGGGATATGAGCGACGCGGTTACCGCAGGTCAGCGTGGGGCGGTAACAATCGGATTACAACTCCGTCCGCCGTTCGATTGCCACGCCAGTGCCCGGCTGCCCGTGTCCGTAAGGGGATCGTTATACGGTCGGAATCAGAGCCGATCCAGAGCCGCGATGTGCGTTCTGGGAGCTGGGCTGCATGGCCGCCGCGGCACGCCAGAACGAACGTTCTGCCGCGCCGCTAGCCCCGCCTGCGAGCTCGCCGGCCTGCTGGCCGGTTTACCGCACATGGCCAGCCCTCCGTCCTGCGCAGCGCTGTCGTGCCAGTCAGCTCTGGCACGGATCGCGTGACACCTCCTCTCCTCGCGCGACCAGCGGCATGACAGGACGTTTCGCGACACGACGGCTCGGCGGTAGATCATCCACGGAGTTCTTCCGGCACCATCTCGGGCGCCTAGTCCGAATGCGGTGTAAGTTCTCGGTCACGGCACGGACACGCTGACCACTGCCCGGGCTGCCTCCTCCCTGCGGCGGGGAGTTTGCCCGCCGGGATGTCGAGGCGGTCGTGACGGCTCCGACTCCGTGGCGGGAATCGTTTTGGCACCTCCGAAGGAGTCCCGATGTCTCATGCCACCACCGGGTCCGCGCGCGTCATCGACGTCGCCGCCGGGGTTGAGAACACCGACCGGACGGCGCCCGTCCGTGACGGCCGCCACCAGGCGCTTGCGGTCCTCATCGGCAAGTGGATCAACGAAGGCCACACGACCGGGACCGCGGAGATCCCGCCGGTTCTGATCCTCACCAGCGATGTCTATGAGTGGGCGCCCGGCGGGTTCTTCGTCGTCCACTCGGCCTTCGGGAAGATCGGCGAAACGGCCGTCGGCGGCGTCGAGATCATCGGCGTTGACGGCCAGGCGTACCGCTCCACGTTCTAGGACAGCTTCGGCAACGTCCACCGCTCACGACTGGAGATCGGGGGCGACGTGATCAGGTGGACCGGGGACCGGACGCGGTGCACCGTAACGATGACGGATGACGGCATGATCCAGGTCGCCAGCCACGAGTCCAGCGCCGACGGCGTGAGCTGGACCGCATCGATGGATGTGACGCTACGCAAGGTCGGCTGAACCGGCAACGGTCCAGCAGGCGCAGGGCGTTGACGAACGATCGCTCATGCAGAACCGGATGCGCCGGCGTGGTCGCTGGGCTCGCCCGGTGGCGGCGCAGGTTCACGGGAGGTGGCTGCCAGGTACCTCCGGGGTACATGGCAGGTCGATCAGGGTCACCAGCTCGTCCGGCAGGTCGCGGTCGTGCTGGCTTGGCAGGCAACGCAGTGCGCCATCTGCTCGCGGTGTGCGGGTGTCGGGTGCCGGCGGATAGCGCCGGGGCCGTGCCAGGGGTTCTAGGCTCTTCGGTGGCGGTGTACCGCTTCAAAATAGTCACATGGTGTCTGATCTGGGGGTTCATGAGATCAGCTACGCCGCCCGGTAGTACTCGTTGATCACGCCGCCGAGTAGCTTTCGCCGACGGATCGCCGTCGGCCACGGGGCATAGATAGCGATCGCCTACTGCACGGGCATCCTCGCGGTGCCCGTCACCACGGCTTCCTGGCTGTTCCGGCACCGGACGGCAGCCTGAGCACCGGCCGGTGCACAGGCCCCGGCGGAGGATCGGCGCACTGCGGCGCTTCGGCAAGGACCGGAGCGCCGCGGGCATCAGCATGATCATCCGGGCGGGGGCCTGGTCCCGACGCGGCGTGCCCGTGACGCTATACGGGCAAGCAGCGCCTCGCACGGGGGGCCGGAATCCCGGCCCGATTGCACTCCGCGCCGATCCGCAGGAGCATCCAGCGAGGTCTCTATACGGGCCTGAGGTACCTGCTGCTACCCCGGCACCTGTCGCGCTCCTGGCTGGAAGCAGACGTTGACGGGCGATGCAGGAGGGTCGATGCCTACATCAACGACGACGCCTTCTGCCAGGCGGCTGCACACGAGCTCGAGCGGCACGGCTGGCCGGAGGGATGCTCCCTGGCCGGCACCTATCGCGGCGGGGAAGCCATCGACCTTGACGCCGGGCAGTTCATCCAGATGGAAGCCGTGGAAGGCGATGACGGCGTCTGGACCGAGCCAGCCGATTATTACCAGAGCACTCACTACCGGAACCGGGCCGGACCGATCAGGGCCATGCTCTACCGTCACGTCATCTCAACCGTGAACCGCAGGATCGAGTCACTTCGTGAGGCCGCGCTCGCCAACCGATCCCCCGGGCATAGCACAAGACGCGCGTGATTCAGCCACGACTCCGTTGCGATGTGAGGAGTACATAAAACTCCATCTGCGAGCCTCCGCCGCTACCCGCTCGATCAACAATTACCGTCCATAACGGCGGATCTCGCGTGCTGGCCGCAACCTGTGATCGTGACGCAGTGTTACCCATGCCTGAGAGCGTGAGCGACCTGCCGATTCCGGCGTGGCGATCCGACCTCGGGTGGTCGGCAGCAGGCCCGCCCCGAACTCCCCGTTCTGGCACCGGGAAGCGTCAGCGACTGGGGCACGCCTGTGCCCTTGACAAGCCAGCGGGCTAGCAGCCTGGGGCCATCGGGTGGGCGGGTCTGACGTGATGGCCGACCCGCTGGCGCGCCCATGAACGACAAGAAAGGACACCAGCCATGATCACTCACGACGCCAGCCGGTCCCTTCCTCGTGGCAGCAACCCGGTCCCATCACCCCGGCTAGCGACATCAGGATCTTGTACTGATCCTGGTCACGGGCCCACCTAGACATTGCCGCCGTAAACATCCTGTTCGCAGGCTGGCAGCTATCCAGGCCGGTCGCTGCCCGGCCAGATGAGTTCCGGCAGCTAAAAAGACGGAGGGATGGTTGTCGCGGTCACGGTCAGGACGACGATCAGTTCGTCAACAATCTTGGCGACACCTGGCGCGAACGGCGTTTCAGCGGTGACGCAATCGATCCGCCGCTTCGCCTCGCCGCGAGTGCCTGGATCTGGCGCGACCCGCTCCAGCAGACGACACGGCCCGACTAGCGCCAGGACCACCGCGACCTGCGGGGATACCGGCCCCTCGCCGGCCGCTGCCGCCCGGATCTGATCCAAGACCGCCTGGCGGGCCGCCGTGTCGAGGACCGGATGACGGGTCGGCCGCAGCAGCGACGGCCTGTCCCGGCCCAGCACGCCGGCGTTGATAAGCCGGTCTACGACACGATCCCAGCTTCCGCCGATGTGGTGGCTCAGACCCCCGATGACCTGCCTCGCGTTCCTGCCCTGCAGATGCTCCCGCACCGCGTCGTAGACATCAGCAAGCAGTTCGTCGCCGGGCCTGGTATCTCCGGCCCGCACTGTCCCGTCTTCCGCGACCGCCAGCCGGCCGTCAATGGCCAGCTCGGCCAAGAGCGCGCCGGTCAAGCCGACTTGGATGAGGCCGCCGCTCCCGACGGGAACGTGCCCCTTGTCGTTCAGCGCGGTGAGCAGCAGCATCTCTGCAATCAGCACAACTGCACGCTAATACCCGCCGCAGCTGCGAGCCAGCCGCCATGGGCACGTAGCGCCGCCCATTTCGAACACGGCCAGGACCGTACCTTCTGTCCCTACCTGCTCCAGGCGGCCATCGCCGACCGGCACCTGCATGAGCCCCGCGACTGGCGGCCGATCGCCGCGCTGTACCAGACGCTCGCCCAGCAGACCCGCTCCCCAATCCTCGAGATGAACCGGGCCATCGCCGTGGCCCAGATCGACGGACCCGAAGCCGGCCTGGCCATCCTGGACCGCCTCGACCTAGACCACTACCGATACTTCCACTCCACCCGCGCCGACCTCCGGCGCCGCGCCGACCGCGACGACCAGGCCCACCACGCCTCCCGCCGCGCGCTCGACCTCGCGCAGACCAAGCCAGAACAGCGCTTCCTTGCCGCCCGGCCAGCCGAGACCACATCCTCCGTCCGGAAAGAACCCGGCCGCGCCAGCACATGATGAGCGCAACCACCGACGGAGTTCGGATTGTCCGCAGACCCTCAACGCGGCGCGAGGGCACGGGCGTGCGTGAAGCCGCCGGACCCGCTCACACGGCTTCAGGCCCTTGCTCTAAACGGCCCTGACCCTGGCCTACATCACGGGTCTACTCCACTCGTGCTCGCAAGCCAGTGGATAGACAGCCGGGCAGCATGCACATAGCGACCATTCGGGCGCGGAGACGGACGACAAGATGGACGATTGCCTTGCCGCTCAATCAGGCGGCTCAGGGTGCGCCTACGCCCCACCGGCGGGTTACGTCTCGTAACCGCAGGCAGCTGCCGGGCAGTACGTGTCGCCGCGAGCGCGCTTGGCGGCAGCCAGACCTGACCGGCGGGTGCACGTGTTGATCGGGCCCGCCGGTAAATGCGTTGCCGCATGCCGACGTTCGGTTCTACGATGGCCGCGCCGCGGCAAGGTACATCCTCTGTATCAGGAAGGAGGTGCTCGCGATGTTCGCTAATCGTCAGACGCCTCCAGGAGTTGCTCTCTAGCGAGCCTGGAGACGAACTGCGGGCGCCCTCAGGAATCTGGCTCAGCCCGATAGATCCTGAGGGCGCTTTCTATCACCAGCCAGACTCAGCCACGGCGTTGAGTGCTTGGATGCCTGGTGTTTGCACGGCGACGGATTCCGGCACTGAAGTTCGCATGATCGAAGACCGTGGCGCGGACAGCCAGTTGCCGCCCGGGCAGCACAGCTAACCTAACGCCCTGTACCGAACGGCGGATCTCGAGCCATGGCCGCGGCCAGCGATCGTCACGCAGCGCGACTGGTGTTCCAGAGCGAGAGCCGTTCTGATTGCGGAATCGGCTGGCAACGGAGCCCCACCTGGTATCGCGTCACCAGGGCTCGAGGCGCGGCGCGGCTCGCGCGGCCAGGGCCGCCGCGACTTCCGGCGGCACCGGCACGTTCGAGCCCTCGAAGCCGCGCAACGGCCGGAACGATCCGAGCTGAACGTCCTCGACCAGCTCCGACCTGAGCAGCGGCGGACGGATGCGGTAGTCGAACTGGATGTCGGTCCGCCACCGGAAGTGCGCGGGGTCAGATGGCTGAACGGGGTGCTCGTACGTCTGCGACACGATCGTCGCGACGTAGTAGAGGCCAGGGTCTTTCGGCCCCACGACCTGCAGCCAGACCCGGTCGCCGACAGACATCCGGTCCCGGTACCGCGGCGTGCCCCACCACTGCCGTCGGGACGCGGCCACCGAGGCGTCCAGGTCGTAGTGCCGGGGGTTGCCCTGAAAGATCCAGTCAGCCATGGCTTCGCAGCTTAGGTCCATCTAGGCAGGCGGCCCAGCAGCCGGGCAAAGACAACGGGCAAAGACAATGTGCCCGGCGTCGCCAGACAGTGCGCGGATCATGCCGTTCTGCGCGCCCCGAACGGACCGGACCGGAAGGGACTGTTCCAGTGCATATCGGCACGGATACTTGCGCACCCAGCGCTGATCGGGCTCGGTGACTGAGCGTCATTCGACCTCAGCGCAGCCCTGCTGGCGGATCAGCCGGCTGGACTGGAAGGCTGGGCTAGCCGGGCGGTCAGGCGCTGGTCCAGGCGGCTGGGTGGCGACCGAGTGGTCCTGCCGGGATTTGCCAGCCGGCGTTGACGCCGGTGATGGTGGCGGGCGGGGGCACGCGGCGGGCCGGCCCCATGCGGTGAGCGTGCCCGTGAGGGGAAAGCCTCCCGGCTTGGGCATGGCCGGCAGGTCACTGGGCGTGGGCAGTGACCATAGCAAGTTGGCCGTGTCGGCGAGGGAAGCGCGGATGCGGCTTGCCGTGGACTGCGTGAGCCGCCGGGTTAGGGCGCGGCCCACGGCCGCGGCCAGCAGTTAGCCGGTCGCGTGGTCGAGTGCCTGGACAGGCAGCGGGACCGGCTGGTCCCGGCCTGCCCTGGCCGCGCCGGCTGCGGCGATGCCGCAGCTCATCTGCACCAGGCTGTCGAAGCCGCGCCGGTCCCGCCACGGCCCGTCCCATCCGTAGGCGTTGAGCGAGGCGAGATTCAGCGCGGGATTCATCAGGGCGGTCAGCGTGTCGTCGCTGTAGCCGAGCCGGGCGAGCGCGTCCGCGCGCAGCCCGCTGACAAGCACGTCGGCACCGGCGACGAGATCCTCGAACGTGCCGCGGTCGGCTGCCATGGTGAGATCGAGCGCGGCGGTGCGCTTCCCGGCCGTCACCTCCGGCCGGAGCGCGGGCACCTCTGCGAAGTCCGGCGGGTCAATGCGCAGCACCTCCGCGCCGTAAGCGGCCAGGAACTTCGTTCATACCGGGCCCGCGATGACGCGCGTCAGGTCTAGCACGCGCACCCCGGCAAAAGGCTGCTCGCTGGCGGTGACAGCCCGGGTCGTCCCGGCTGGCAGCCTGCGCTCCTCGGCGGTCAGCGGCGCAGCGTCCGCCGTCGCCCCGCCCTGCGGAGACACCAGCCAGGTCTGGCGGGTATGCATGGCCGCCGCGCACCCGCCTGCCGCGACGACCGCGGCCTCAAGGTCCGCGGCTTTCCACGCGCCCGCCGCCGCCTGGACCGAGTCGCGGTCGGGTGCGCCGAGCAGTCGCTCGACAGCCGCACGGTGATACCGGTAGTTGGTGTGCAGGCGGATCCAGCCGTCCCCGGCCCGGTAATTCCCGGCGAGCGGATCCCACAGCTCCGGCCGGGACCAGCCGACCGGAGTGAACAGACGCTCAGCGGCGAATGCCGCGCACGCCGCACGGTTGTCCACGCTGACCGGCTGCGGCCGCGTCTCGTTCATGGCCGCGAGAAACTCCGCCGCGGCGAGCGCCGCCACAGCCACCGACCCCGTCGCCAGGCCGGTCACGTCGAAGAACGCCGGCCATACGCTGCGCGGCCCGCTGATAGTAAGGACTCCGGCCACGTTCGCGGGACCGCCGACCGAACGCCAGACCTGCGCGGCAATGTCATCGAGCTCGTCGGTCATGCACCGATTGTCGGCCTGGCCAGCCTCCATAATCAAAGTTGAAATCTCGCATTGACCGCTACCCCGATCCGGCAAGGTGTATTCAATGCGCCGGAATCCCCAGCCGGCCACAGAACGACCGTTCGCGCGCGGCCCAGGAGCCAGGCCGACGACTATGGATAACGGCCAGAACGGCGGCTCTTCGCGCGACTGTCACTGGAGTGCCGATCACGCTATGCGAGCAGCGCCAGCTGCCGCTGACCAAGAGGCTGTCTGGAAACCTCTTTGACGAGGCGTGATGTTGAAGGCCTGTTGGCTCAGGCGTGCATCGTGACTTCGTAGGTTTCCAGATGCATATCCGTGAGTCCCGTCGCTGGATTGTGCTGGTCCCGGATGCCGGACGGCCCCGCCCCGGCGGTGACTGCATCCATCTGCTCGCGGGTCTCCCACAGCGAGATGACGACGACCTTGCCGGTCTCGGCGTCGGTGAGCAGGTAATAGCCTTTGAACACGGGCAGCTGGCGGGCGCCGGGCAGCTGCTGCTCGAAAAGGCGGATGGTGCCGTCAAATCCCTCGGCCCCTGCCTGGGCGCTGATCATGCGCGCGAACATCGCTCTCCTTCGGGCTTGCCGCGGAGCTGCTGGCTCTGGCCGGCTGGTTGCGGCGCGTCGCTGCGTCGGCGAACGGGCGCGGGTCCATGATCCCGATTTGAGACGATCAGGAAGCAGCGGGGCCCGCGCGTGCCCAGGCTACGCGGCCGGCATGCCGAGGCGCCATGCACTGACCCGCAGGCGGCCCGGGTGGCCCGGACCGGTCAGGCTGGCAGGTAGGCGTTGATCACCGCGATGGTGGCCGGCTGCCGGGCGGCAATACAATGCGGCAGCGCGTTTCCGTCCGGCGGACCGCCACCATGAACTGGCCGTCCGCATACAGTAGCGGCCGGTCTACAACCGCCCAGGTCACCCCGGCGCGCGGCTGAGACCCGCACTGGATGGAGCAGCACACGCGTGCGTAACAGCGGCGATACGCGCCTCGCGAATACTGAGGCGTGATCACCGAGCGTGAGGGATTCACGCGACAGCGGAGCGCGAGAT
>CAWCUJ010000041.1:0-206761 GCA_963798675.1 uncultured Actinomycetes bacterium
ACTCGTGAAGATCGCGGTGAAATCCTTATGCACCCGCAGGTAATCCGTCCCCGCCCGCCGCTGCGCCGGAAGCACCAGCACCCCCTCCTCCAGCACAGAAAGCAGGGCATTATTCGCCTCCGGCCGCGACCGGGTGGACTCGTCATACACCAGCGTCAGCCCCTCCCGGCAGGCGATCGTCAGCCGGTTATCCACCCACCGCGGCGACACATCATCCTCGGTCTTGCGCACCGACTGGATGAAGTTATCCACCACCCGCCGGCGCCGGTAACCCGCCTGGGACCCGACCAGGTCCGAGCTGCCGAACTCATCATCACCCACCATCAGCATCACCGGCCTGCCGAGCTGATGCGCGACATGCAGCGCCATCGTCGTCTTCCCGACCCCGGACGGACCGCGGAAATGCACAGGGAAACCCGCCCGGACATACCCCACAGCCCGCTCACTCACCTGCGCGACATAAGGAGTCTCCACGAAATCCGGCCGCGGAGCCGACTTGATAACCGAACCACCGGCAACATCCAACGCACACACCCCGTCCCGAGCATTCACCGAGGGCTTCCCGCCCCTGCGGAGTGAACGCTCCAGATGTTCCTCAGCTCGAGTGCCACCGCCGCACGCGCGCTGGCGTCCTGCGCGGCGATGGCCTGCCGCTCATGCTCGGCCTCGGCACGCGCCCTGGCGTCGTGGGCCGCCTGCATGAAGCGTTCCCGGTGAAACTCGCTCAGCGCCTTCGTGACGTCGACCGACCGGCTGGCGATGTCCGACGCACGTTGGCGAGTGTCTTCCGCGCCCGCCGCGTGCCGTTGAACAGCCACGCCATGCCGCTCATAGTCGGAGGCGCCCCGGTCGCGGGCGGCCTGCGCCGCCATCGCCAGCCGCTCGCGCTCGGCCTCGGCACGCGCCTTGGTGTCCTGCGCGGCCTGCATGACGTGTTCCCGGCGGAACTTGGCAAGCGCCTCAGCAAGCTCGATCCGCATGCCAGCGATTACCGCCATACGGTCCCGGGCGTCTGCGGCAGCAACCGCTTGCCGCTCACTCTCATCCCTGGTGCGGCGCGCAGAGGCCGCCTCGAGGTCGCCGACGAGGACCTGCATTTCCTCTTGGAGCGCCATTCGTCAATCTCCCCCCATAAGCGCGATGCCGGCCCACAGCGGCCCGGCTCGCGATGTATACCACGGAATTCCCCTCGCCTCCGCTCGGCGCCATCCCGCTGGCGACGTGGGAAGTCACTGCAAGCGCCGCCGCGGGGCCCAGTGAATAGGGACAACCAGGCTCACCCGGATGAAACGAACCGTCGGCGGAGGGCTGGCAGCACCAGCCCGCTCCGATCCGGCTTTCCCTACCCGCTAGACCCTAGCGACGACTCTTCTACGCTTCTGCCTCTGCCGCGGTGGCGGTCAGGCCGACTGCCTCGGCGTACTTCAGGTACGTTTCCACCGAGGCCACGACCACCCGGGCCTCGATGGCCAGCAACTCGACGCCGACCAGGGACATGCGCACCCAGGCGTCGATAACGATACCCTTGTCCAGAATCCGATCGACGACCTCTACCAGGCTCGAAGACCCAATCGCCTTCTCTACAGCCATCGGTCACTCCCCCCGTCAATGTACCTCATGGCCAGACGACCGTCTGACCCAGGTAATGCGTGCCTCCTAGGCAGCGCAATCCTTTCTATCTATATCCGGCGGCAGTGGCCTGCAAACCACCCGCGAGCGGGAAATCTTTCCAGGTGTCCGGACTGTGGTACTGCTTTCTTGGGCGTGGCTCCGCATAAGCCTGGTGCTCCGGCAAAGCGGAAAGGTACATTATGCGCACATTGGCATAATGTACCTTTCCTGAACTCCATGAAGCGATGACTTACCCTGCCGCCGCCCTCAGGCGTCGGGGGTATGCACCCACCCGGCTCCGTGGCAGGCGGGGCAGTACAGATGGAGTTCGCTGGCCGGGTCCACTCCGTCGCCGCCACAGCGCGGACAGATCGCCCTAGCTTCCCGGACCGTCTGGAGGCCTTTGCCGCCGCAGCTGCCGCAGGTCAGCCTGGTGTGCGGGTGGACGCCCGACCCCCTGCAGAAAGCGCAGGTCACCCGCGGCTCCGGCACGTCCACGACGCCCTTTCCCAGGCAGACCTGACAGGCAGAGGGGGGCGAGAGAATGCCGAAACGATCGCGCCCCGTCCCGTTGCAGAAGGCGCAGTCGATCTCGGTATCCATGCGTGTCTTATCCATACTGGCCACCTTCGCATCGGCGCGGCGCGGTCGGCATCCGCCGCTGCGCTCTTAGCGCCGCCAATGCGGCGACAATGTTCGTGTTTTCGCGCGACCACTCGGCTCGGCCTCGCTGCCGGAGGTTAAGGCTGGGGACTGACATCACACCCCGCACGTGGCGCATCCCCTTTACCTCGGTGCTTCTCGTAATTAGCACTTTGCGCCCCCTTTTTGCCGTTTTAGCTCCATCCATCCCTGCGGCATCTGTCCTATCGGCCGCTATCCTCAACGGTACCAAATGAGCCCGCGAAACTGTACGGCGGCCACGGCCCAGTGAACCTCACCTCGACGCCCGGCTCCTGGCTCACCCTTTCGAGATATTCTCCGATGGGGGCGATCGCAAGTCGGGCGACGAGCAGCGAGAGGTTGAGCACCATTTGCCTCCCTTTCACCGGTCGCGGCTTGCCGACTTGCACGTCGTCCGCCAGCGCTGCGAGATTCTCCAAGTAGCGGCGGCAATCTGCCTCAGCCTTCCGCTCGAGTTCGGTTCTGAGCCGTCGCCGGAGTTGCTGACGGGCAAAGTAGGCACGCCCGCGTGCGGGAATCGCCGACGCCTCAGCGGCAATCGCCTCGGACGCGGTAATATTGTTGGTATTCCATAGAATCTGAACCCCCATCTCGGCGCGGCCCTTGAGGGCCGCCAGGCGACTGCGAAGGGCAGCATGATGCTCTCCGAGCCAGCCGACGAGGTTTGCCTCAGCGTTCCGGTCAGCATCGCCGGTGACGATGACGTCGAAGCTCATGGGCAGAACGCTTTCCGCGGACTGCCAGGCCTCCTCGACGACGGTGTTGTGGGCTGCGACCCAGGCCCGCACCTTTTCCTCGTCCCCCTGGTAAGGCTCCGGTGGGCACGCGTGCGCGAGTGCGGCGAGGTCCTGGTGCCGGACGGCGTGAACTGGCCCCCCGTCGAGAGCCGGCGACGAGAGCGGTGCAGGGGCGGCGTCCGTGACCGGTACGACGCAATAGAGGTAGAGCGCGGCAGCGCGCACTTCGTCAATCACCCCTGGTCCGCAGTCCGTGAAGTGACCTGCCCGCCGGAGCGGGAGGCAGCCAGGCTCCGCCGCGTCCCGCCCTCAGCGCGCCGCTCCGCAGGAGTTGCTCCCCGCGCCTTGCGCCGCACCCGGATGACGAGCGTGCCAGTGGCGCTAATAGCGCACTGCGCCTCGCCAACGACTTGCGCGGGCAGGTTGATCCAGCGGTCGTGCCCGCCAGCACCGCTCACCACGAGGCCATATCCGCCCGGTTCGACTCGGGCGACGGGCAACGCGCCCCGCGCCTGCGTTGGCACGCTGGTCACCACCAGCAGGTCATGGTCTTCTAGTAGCACATCCGCCGGAACGCGGGAGGCCGACCACCATTCGGCTACCGACTCGTCGAGCCGCCACGACTGCTGCTTCACTACCCCCGACTGCCGGTCGAAGTACACGGCTTCATACCGGATCACTGGGCGGCCCAGGGCTGGCTCCACGTGCCGGAAGCGCTCATGCAGATGGAGGAACACGGCCTCCTCGGTTCCGGCGCCGACCAGTGCCATGAGTTCGCCGGTTGTCGCGTGACCGCGGTGCGCGAGGTAGTCGAGGATTAGCCCGGCCGTGCCACCAAGCCCGGCGAGCGCTGTCGCAAGCTTACGAGTCACCGGGAGGGTCGGCTCCACGGTAAGCCTGTGTTCGCTGGGAAGTCCTGCTCGCCGGCTCAGCGCTTCTTCCCAGTCGCCGAGATGTGCCGTGATCAGCCAGCAGGAACGCGGGTGCGCTGACCCCGTGGGCCGATACGCCAACCGGACCACGCGTTTGGCGCACATGACGAACGTCCGCCGCTCCACGTCCAGTCGCGTGACCGTCTCCAGATCGATCCGCATTCCCGGCCGGCCGGGCTGCCGGAAGGTGAGCGTCGTTTCCCCCAGGCTCAGCCACCCCAGGCGCCAGCCACCGGGCCGGCTGACGCTGATCGCGCCCTGCGCCGATAGCGCCGTCTCAGGCTCGCTGAGCATGGGTGCGCTCCGTCCCGCTGGACCACCGCTCGCGGCCGATCATGGTATCGATGAGATTGCTCACGACCTGGTCAAGGTCGTCCCTGACGCCCTGGACCGCCTCTTCTACGCCGTGCTCGGCCTTGATCTGGGCAACGGCCTCCTCGAGTTCGGCCAGCGCGTCGCCCAGCCGCTCGACCTCGGCGTCGCTCAGCCGGCCCCCTTCGACCCGGCGGAGCGCCGCGTGCACCAGCGCCTCCTTGACTACTTCGAGCAGCGCGACGATAAGCGCGAGCAGCCCTTGTCTCAGGTTGCCCTCTTCAAGATCCAGCATCGCCGTCCCCGTCGCCGGCCAGCGCTGCTCGCCGGACCGCCTCAGACCATGCGCCGATGCCCTCGCCTGCGAACAGGGCCTCGGCGCGATCCCCCCCGGCCCCGTGAGTGACGACGAGCACGTCGCGCACCCCGAGAGTTCCGAATTCGCGCCGTTCGATGGTTATCCCCCAGATTTCGGTGAGCGGCACGCGCAGCAGCGCACCTTGCGGCGGGTCTCCCCGCCAGGTGAGTTCGGTCCCCGTCAGCACCGCCCAGCCGGACTTCCACAGCGCTGAGCCGCGCCCGGGCACCCAGCGGTGCCACAACTGGCCGCCGGCCACCGCGCCCAGGTCGAGCCGCTCGAGTTGCGCAGCGGGGATCTCCGTGACCGCCTGGCCGAGCCGCCGGATCCCCTCTCGCAGGCGCGCCTCCAAGATGTCGGGCTCGGCGGCGTAGAGCCCGGCCACCGTGCCGTCCGCCAGCGCAAGGGAGACGATCTCACGCCGGCCTGGCCCGAGGTTCTCATGCACGACGCGACCGATGCCGACAATCGCGCTGATGAGCGTCTCGAAAAGAACTTCCGGCGGCGCTGACCGGACGAGCATGAGGCGCCGGTCGGTGAGAATGAGGCGGCCGGGCTGCCAGACGCGGGAGACGCCCCGGCTGCGATGGTACGACCCGTACAGATCGAGCACCGGATGCTCACCCGGCTGGAAGCCGAACTCTCGCCGCCGCTTCTCGCGGACCGCGTACGCACGCGTGTCAGCGTCCCAGGCCTCCATCATGCCGTAATCCAGCATCGTCTCAATCGCGGCAATCGCCCCTTGGAGGCTGATCCCGATCAGCGGAATCCCCGCCACGCCGATGATGAGGTCGAGCTTGAGCACGATCCCCTTGTCGAGGACGCGCTCAAGCAGGTCCTCCAGGGTCGCCTGAGACCCGCGCTGCGGCTCCATGACCGGCGGCTCACCTCACCGGGATGGGGCCCGGCAGCTCAGGGGAGAGGCCGGGCACCCGGGCGCCTCGCCAGCCACACGCTGGGCAGCCCGTGCCGAGCAGCTCAGCCCTCGCGGTGAACTTCTCGCCACAGCCCGGGCAGCGCTCCCTTTCCAGTGCGGCGTCGCGCCAGGCGGCGGTATCAAGATTCGTGCCTGACGGGAATTCCAGACCGTACCTGGCAGCAGTCTCGAACGAGGCGAGCGCCGCCCGCACCTTAATGCCGAGGAGCTCCACCCCGGCCAGCGAAACCATGATGTCGGCGTTGATCACCAGCCCCTTGTCGAGCACGGCGTCGATGACGTCGGCTAGGGCATCGCCGCGATCCCTGGTCGGCTCAAGCGCCACGCCGCCGCCCTTCCCGGCCCGGCTGAGCGGAAGAACCCCTCACTCCGTACTCCATTCCGTATCGTTCCTGCGCCGCAGGCCGGTGCGCCGCCACTCAAGGATCTCGCCCTCGTCATCCAGCCGGACCTCGTACGCACCGATCACGTCCTGCGCCTCGGGGATCCGCTGAAGCTCTACCATCTCCACCTTCAGCCGCCACCCCCCGCCGTCGCGGTCTGCCCCCGACACGATCAGCGGCTCCAAGTTGGTCGCCTCGGCGAGCTGCGCCTTGGCGAGCTCGGTGACCTTCAATAGCTGCATTCCCCTTGTTCCTCCCCTTCCGGGTCCGTGACATCATGCTTGCGACCCGCCCAGTTTCCGGCGTGCTTCCCTCGTGTCGCGCCGTGACGGTATCGCAGAGTCTTCTCGCGAACGGTTGACACCCCCTTAGCCAGCACCTCCCGCAACCTCACCAGTTCCTTGCCGCCCGGCGATCGCGCTCAGGTGTGCCAGCAGCTCCGCTTCCGCGATGTCGTATGCGGCCTCGTCGATCAGGCCGACATCGAGGCGCCCCTGCAGCTCCAGCAGTTCCCGGCGGATGGTGTCCGGATCGTTCAGCTCCTTGTCCACCACATCCCGGATCTCCCTGAAGATGGAGTTGATCCCGCGCACGGGCAACGCCACGGGCGCGAGCAGCAGGTTCGTCAGAAGTCCCATCCTCAGCCCTCTCCCCTCGCATGCTTGCGCTTGTTCACGGCCGGTCGATACCGACGAAGCTGTAGGGAGGCAGGGGCCCGGCGAGCATAAAACCCAGACGGCCCCCGCAGCCGCGGTCGAGCTTCTCGACCGCGGCCTCGAACGCCTCGGTCCGTCCGCGTTCTACGAGGAAGGCCGCATTGAGCACCATGAGCTCGGAGATCGGATCGTTCCGGCAGACGTCGGCCGCCTGATGTTCGAGCGCAGCCACGATCTCGTCCGCCTCCTGCTCGCGCTTCGCCGCCAGCATCTGCGCGGCCCGGCCGCCAAGCTCGAGCCGCGCCTCGTACGTCGCCCTCGTGGGATGCCTGACCAGGCGGTCGCGCTCCGCCCTGAGGTCGCGGTCGGCAGCGACGACCTCACACAAGGCGCGCTGCAGATCCAGCCAGGACACCTTCAGGCCGAGCTCGACGCGGCCGCCAACGCGCTCAAGTAGCCGCCCCAGCTCGGTCCAGCGTTTCTCCAGCACGTCCTCGACGACCGACCGCGCACTCGGCAGCACGGTCCCAAGCCGCGTCGGCAGGATGTCGTTCGTTCGCATCACGTCGTCGATGACTGCCTCGTGGCCGCGGACGTTCTTGCGGGTCAGTTCGTATCGTGGCAGGGGGTCGTCGCTCACCACGGCGGCTAGGCCGCGGTGCCGGATGGTGTGGACGGGCCTGTCACCGTTGATCGGCGGCGCGTCGAGCACAAGCGGTTCCCCGTCCCGGATCACGCCGTAGAGGTACACGCGGGCCGACCCCTCAGTCATGGCGGCCTTCTTCGGGAACCGCGGTGTCTCCGTTCCTGTTGATCATCACCATGATGGCCGGGCCGTCACCGGACCCATCCGCCTGGCCGCGACTGCGGCAGTAGGCAAGGAGGTCGGTTCGCGCGGCGTTGAGCGCGGCGAAGCGTTCCGCCGCGCTTGGGTCGGCCGGGCTGCGGTCGGGGTGCGCCAGGCGGGCGAGCCTGCGGTAGCTCGAAATCACGGCCTCCTCGGAGATCTCGCCGGGGAGACCGAGCAGCGCACGGCCTGCCGCCAGTCGCTGCGCGTCGAACCGGGTAACGCTGACGGTGGCGAAGCTGTAGGGGGGAAGCGGGCCGATACGGCGAATCGAGAGCGCACCCGCCAACGCCGCATCCAGTCGGTCGATGGCCGCGTCCAAGGCCGGCAGCGCCTGTCGCTCCAGGAGGAACGCGACGTTGAAGACCAGTTCGTCCGTCAGTACGGCGTTCGGCTGTACGCCCTTCGCCGACGAGCCGACCTCCTGCAGGAGCTTCTCCTGAAACAGTGCGCGCCGCTTGTCGAGAGCCCGCTTGACCACCTGGCCGACCTTCACCTGCTGGGCGAAACGCTCCTCCGGCGCTGCCTGCCCGGCCGCCGCCTTCGCCGCCACCACCTCGGGTTCGACTGCGATCAGGGCGAGTGTCCGCCCCAGGTCCCAGGTGGCCGCCACCTCCACCTCGATGAGACCGGAGAAACGCGTCAGGGATTCTCTTACCAGTCCCCCCCAGCGGGTCAAGATGGACCGGACCTCGTCCTCGGAGGCGAGCACGGTGCCGAACCGTGCGGGCAGGACGTCGCCCCGCTCCATGACCTCCTCGATCACCCGTTGGTGAATGGTCAGGCGGCGCAACAGCTCCTGCTGCGGAAGACCGCCCAGATGCATTCCCTCATGGCGCCCGACGATGGCGGCCGCCCCTCCGACGGCGATCGCCGTGACCGGAGCCCGCCCGTCGGGCAGTCCCCGCGCGCGAAGCGGGGCGCGGAACGCGCCGGCCGCGGCAACGCCGTAGACATAGGTTGGCGTCTCAGGCATTTCCCAGTGCCCTGTTACGTGCTTCCATCGCGAACGCCATGTCCGCGCGCTCGATCTCAAGCTCCCCCAGGTCGCTGTCGGGGCTCTTGTCCTGTGTGATGAACCTCCTGGCGGCCTCCATGGTGGCCTCACGGCAGACCCCCGCCAGGTCGGCGCCCACGAACCCGTCGGTCTCCGCCGACAGGACATCAAGGTTGACGTCGGCGGCGAGCGGGCGTCCCCGGGTCTGCACTTCGAGGATGGCCCGCCGGGTGGCCTCGTCCGGGAGCGGAATCTCGATCAGGACGTCGAAGCGACCCGGCCGGAGCAGGGCCGGATCGAGCATGTCTGACCGGTTCGTCGCCGCCAGCACGGTGACCCCGCGCAGCTCCTCGATCCCGTCGAGCTCGGTGAGGAGCTGACTCACCACCCGCTCGCTCAGGTGACCCTCACCTCCCCCGCTGCCCCGCCGGGGCGCCAGGGAGTCGATCTCGTCGAGGAAGATGATGCAGGGCGCCGCTTGCCGTGCCTTCTTGAAGACCTCGCGAATCCCCTTCTCAGATTCGCCGACCCACTTGGAGAGCAGTTCCGGGCCCTTGACCGAGATGAAGTTCACGCCACTCTCATTTGCGACCGCCTTCGCCAGCAGGGTTTTCCCGCTGCCCGGCGGGCCGTCGAGCAGGATGCCCTTGGGGGGCTTGGCGCCGACGTGGGCGAGCACAGGCGCGTAGAGCAGCGGCCACTCCACCGCCTCGCGCAACGCCGCCTTGGCCACCTCCATCCCGCCCACCTGATCCCAGGTCACGTCGGCCACCTCGCTAAACACCTCTCGCATCGCGGATGGCTCCACCTCACGGACGGCGTCGAGGAAGTTGTCCATCGTCACCTGCATGTCCATCAGCGCCTGGTAGTCGACCTCCCCCCGCAGGTCGTCGTCGCGTCGCCGCAAGTCGTCTTGGCGCTGCCGGAGCTCGTCGTGATGCCCCCGGAGCGTAGCCATGGCGGCTTCCCGCGCGAGCGCCGCGAGGTCGGCGCCGACAAAGCCGTGCGTCATGCCGGCGATGCGTTCAAGATCAACATCGTCCGTCAGCGGCATGCCCCGGGTGTGGATTTCCAGGATCTCCCTCCGGCCGTTGCGGTCAGGGATGCCAACTTCGATCTCGCGGTCGAAGCGGCCGGGCAGGCGCAACGCCGGGTCGAGATTGTCCTGGATGTTCGTCGCCCCGATCACGACCACCTGGCCGCGCGTTTTCAGCCCGTCCATCAAGGCCAGCAACTGGGCCACCACTCGCTTCTCGACCTCACCCTGCACTTCGGCACGCTTGGGCGCGATTGCGTCGATCTCGTCGAGGAAGACGATGGTGGGTGCGTTGGCCTGAGCGTCCTCGAAGATCTTGCGGAGGTGAGCCTCGCTCTCCCCGTAGAACTTGTGGATGATCTCAGGCCCGTTGATGTGGACGAAGTGCGCTGCGGTCTCACTCGCGACCGCCCGGGCAATGAGAGTCTTGCCGCAACCGGGTGGGCCGTAAAGCAGGACCCCCCGCGGCGGATCGATGCCCAGCCGGTCCCACACCTCGGGGAACCGTAGCGGCATCTCGATTACCTCGCGGACGCGCTCGATCGTCCGGCCCATGCCGCCCAGGTCCTCGTACGACACCTTCAGGACGGGACGTGCAGCCGCCGTCTCCCCGGCGATCCTGATTTTCGTCCCGGCCTGGATCAGGATGAAGCCGCTGGGGACCGTGCTGACGACGGTGAAATCCTGAGGCCGTGAGCCGAAGAGGTTAGAGCGGATGCGTTCGCCGGCATGGACGACGAGGCCGTCGATCAGGCGCCCGACGTAGGCAGCGTCCCGTGCCTGATGGGACAGCCATGACTTGCCGATGGGCGAGAGGACCACGGTCACCGCATCCTTGACCACCGTAGGCTCGACCCGTACCCGCTCGTCGAGCCCCGTGCCGGCGTTCTCCCGGGCGATCCCGTCGATCTGGACCAGCTCTTTGCCCCGCTCGTCCGGGTATACAGGCATGGCTTTCAGCGCGGTCGTTGAGCGGCCGGTGACCGTGACGACATCGCCGATGCCGATGCCGAGTTTCTCCATGCCATCCGGGTCGAGGCGGGCCAGCCCGCGGCCAACGTCCTTCAGCAGAGCCTCCGAGACGCGCAACGTCAGCCGCGACGTCTCTGATGAGCCCTTGCCTGCCGGCGAGCCCCTGCCTGCCGGCGAGCCCTTACCTGCCGGGGCGTCCTTGCCCGCTGGTGACCGAACCATGACTGAGGCCTCAACTCTCGACGTTCGTCTTCTTGAAGCGCAACTCCAGGTAACCGTTCTGGTAGCTCTGCCGGCGCGATGCCGGATCTACCGCCGCGGGGAGGAGGACCTCCTTCTCGTATTTCCGCTTCGGCCCCGTCGCCGACAAGGCCAGCACATCCCCCACGAGATCCAGGTGGATGTTCTCCTCCTGCACGCCAGGCACCTCAGCGACGACCACGATCTCGTCGCCCTCGTCGAACACGTCGACGAGAGGCTCACGGGTGTCGCTGACGACGGGTCCTTCGCTCGTCGTTCGCACGTTGCCGAAACGCTCGACGGTCGGCGCGCCGCCTACCCCCGTGCGTACCGAGAAGCCGTAGACCCCGCGCATGCCGCCCGGAGACGAGAACTCCCGTTCTTCGCTCACCTCACGCTCGCCTTGCTCGGCGAGCCGTTCGGCAAGGTTGAGCAAGTCTCCGAGGCCCTTGAAAAGACCTCCGAGCCCTTCACCTCCTGGGCGCGTAGGGCGTTGTCCAGTCGACGCCATCCAGCCCACCTCCTCCTGTACATGCGGTCAGTACGGGAACTCGAACTCCTGCCAGAGCCGCCCGGGGGACGGGGCTGCTGCTGATCATGCGCCGACGGTACTTGCCGGTTCAGCCGTTCCAGCTGCGAATCGATCTCGGTCAGCCGCCTGGCGATTCGCCCGAGTTTGCGCTGCCAGAGTTCCTGCTCTTGCAGGAGGTAGTAACGCTCCCTCGCCAGCCGGCCCGGCCGGGCATGTGCGCCCTGCTCACGGCCTGGCCTGGCGCCACCGGGCACGCTGGGGGCCGTCCGTAGGCCCGGGACGGCACGGGGTACTCACCGGGGCCTCATACCGGTGCCGGGCGGGGCGTCCGGGCTCGCCTGGCCGGCCCGCCCGCATACTCGCGGACCAGTTCCAGGACCCGCCCGCGGACCGCTTCCGGCGTGAGCCCGTCCCAGCCACGCCGCCCCGCCTCACTGGACAGGACATCCTGGCACACCTGCTCGAACACCGGATCCCCGGCCCGCACCACCGCCCCCCGCTGCGTCACCACCCGCGCGATCACGATCGCACTGCGCACCGTATGACGGTCGGTACCGCCCAGCGCCTGCCGGCACGCATGCACCAGCCGGACAATGCTCCGCGCATCCGCCTCCGCCACCCCCGACCGCGCCCGCACGATCGCCACCTCGCTGCCCTCATCGAAACAGCCCAGGTCGATCGTCACGATCCGCTCGAAAAGAGCATCCTGCGCCTGATGCACCCCCGCATACTCCGCCGGGTTACTCGTGAAGATCGCGGTGAAATCCTTATGCACCCGCAGGTAATCCGTCCCCGCCCGCCGCTGCGCCGGAAGCACCAGCACCCCCTCCTCCAGCACAGAAAGCAGGGCATTATTCGCCTCCGGCCGCGACCGGGTGAACTCGTCATACACCAGCGTCAGCCCCTCCCGGCAGGCGATCGTCAGCCGGTTATCCACCCACCGCGGCGACACATCATCCTCGGTCTTGCGCACCGACTGGATGAAGTTATCCACCACCCGCCGGCGCCGGTAACCCGCCTGGGACCCGACCAGGTCCGAGCTGCCGAACTCATCATCACCCACCATCAGCATCACCGGCCTGCCGAGCTGATGCGCGACATGCAGCGCCATCGTCGTCTTCCCGACCCCGGACGGACCGCGGAAATGCACAGGGAAACCCGCCCGGACATACCCCACAGCCCGCTCACTCACCTGCGCGACATAAGGAGTCTCCACGAAATCCGGCCGCGGAGCCGACTTGATAACCGAACCACCGGCAACATCCAACGCACACACCCCGTCCCGAGCATTTCATTTATCTGGCGACTGCATCATCTTAGATAAGAAACGGCAACGCTAACCCCCTGAATGGGCTCGATGCCCAGGGATGCCGCAGGCTTAGGCCGTGAAATAGAGCTTCAATTTCGCGTCCTTACGCACCTTTTTGTCCGTGATCATCTCGGCCAGAATTGGCCGCAGCACGCTCCGGCGCCCGTCGAAGTGGGTTTCCAGCTCCCCCAGCTTCACTCCGTCGGGATGATCCGCCAGGTAACCCATAATGGCCGGGGCCGTCAGCGATTCCGCCGTTACCGGTGCCGCCGTCACCGGTTCCGCAGGTGCCGGTGCCGCCGTCACTGGTTCCGCGGGTGCCGATGCCGCGGGCCTGCGCTTAGCGGCGGCCGGTGCTGACGTGGCCGGCCTGGGCCTGGCGGCGGCCGGTACCGACGTGGCCGGCCTAGGCCTGGCGGCCGGGGCCGGGGGCGGGGCCGGGGGCCTGCGCCTAGCGACCGCAGGCCTCGGCGGCGAGAATACGCTGCCGCGAAGACCTGCTATGGCCACGGAGTGGTCGCTCCAAATCCTCGCGAGTTCGAGAATCTCCGCCGTGCGCTCAAGGCCATCCCGCTCCGCCGCCGCCAGCCGCTCGCGCTCATTCCCGGCACGCTCACGAGCATCCCGCTCCGCAGCCGCCAGCCGCTCGCGCTCATTCCCGGCACGCTCACGGGCATCCGCTACGCCCCGCGTGAAACGTTCCCGGCGAAACTCCCCCAGCGTCTCCGCGACATCGGCCCGCAGGACCGCTATATCCGCGACGCGTTCACGGGCATCCTGACCGGCAGTCGCCAGCCGCTCGCGCTCGTCATCTGCACGACGCGAGAAAGCCGCCTCAAGGCCGCCCACGAGAACCTGCATTTCCTCCAGGAGCCCCATTCGTTAATCTCCCCCTAAGACACGAGTTGGCTACCAGCCATCCCGCCCTAGCCATGAACACCCCGTATCCTCGCCGACGCCATTCCCGCCATCCTCACGGGAAGGCGCCGCCGAGTGCCGCCGCAGGGCCCAGCGAACAGGGAGAACCGTGCTCACCCAGAAGAAATGGACAGCACAACCCGGAACCCTGGCCCCCTCGCCAGCCCGCCCCTGATCTAGCTTCCCCCATCCGCTGAACCCATCAGCGAATGACGCTGTTACGCCTCCGCTTCTGCCGCGGTCGCAGTCAGGCCGACTGCCTCGGCGTACTTCAGGTACGTTTCCACCGACGCCACGACCACCCGGGCCTCGATGGCCAGCAATTCGATGCCGACCAGAGACACGCGCACCCAGGCGTCGATAACGATACCCTTGTCGAGAATCCGGTCAACGACCTCTACTAGGCTCGAAGACCCAATAGCCTTCTCTACAGCCATCGGTCACTCCCCCCGTCGATATACTTTTTTGGCCAGACTACGCTCTTACCCTTGCCTTCGCGGCAGCGCAATCTAAAGTTGATCATACACCCGCGCAATAGCGCCCGCAAGCTATCCCCTGACCCCGGAATGATATTCCTATGCAATCGACTCTTTCGCGCCGATTTAACCGTGAACACGGCCTATGCGCCTTACCGATTATTTTCTCGATAAACATATCTGACGGCAAACGGTTCGGGGCGAATATAAGCATTCAGGCCGATTCCCGGGCCTATGCCCGGCGCAGGTCGGCGGGCGTGAGGCCGTAACGCCGCCGGAAGAGCCTGCGGAAGTGGCTGATGTTGGAGAACCCGACCGAGAGGCCGATCGCGGTCACGCTGGCGTCAGCTCGCAGCAGGCGGTCTCGCGCGACCATCAGCCGGTGCTCGGTGACGAAAGCGTGCGGCGTGAGCCCGGTCGTCACGCGGAATGACCGCGCGAAGTGGTAGGTGCTCAGGTTGACCGCCGCGGCCAGCGTGTCCAGGGTGATCTCGTCGGCCACGTGCTCGTGGACGTACTCGGCCACGACGTCGACGGCCCCCGGCTGCAGTTCCCCGGCCGGCCTCCGGCTCGGCGGCGAGCCGGTGCCGTACCGCCGCAGCAAGTGCCGGACCAGCAGGTGCGCGAGCGTGCTCGCCTCCACGTCGGTGAGCGCCCCGGCCGTCAGGTGCGCCCGGCGCAGCCGGGAGGCGACGGCGAACACCACCCCGTCATACACCGCGAACGACGGCCGCACCTCGGCGTTCGGGCCGGCCAGCCGGTCAAGCAGGGCGCGGTCCGGATAGATCTCCAGCGCCTCGGTCGGGTCCGGGACCTCGAGCCACGTGATCGGGCTACTGCCGGTCACGTACACCGCGCCCGCCTCGGCGTTATGCCGCCTGACGCGGCCGTCGACCTCTCTGACCAGGCCCCGATGACCGCTGAAATCGATGCCGACCTGATGCGCACCCGTGGTGGTGATCCTGGGATGCGACCCCAGCACCGCATACACCGAGACCATGCCGGGCCACTGCATCTCCGAGATTCCCGTATACCGCAAGATTGGACCCTCTCTCCCGGCTCACTACCTGGCAGGCTACTGGCGGCCGCATGATTGCGCGGCACGGGGAAAGGTGGCGATCATGACGCTTGACTTCGCCCGCCGGGTGGAGGTCTCGCTGCGGCTCAACGGCCGTGACCTGACCACCGTCGTCTCGCCCAGGACCACCCTGCTCGACTGGCTGCGCGACGACATCGGGCTGACCGGCGCCAAGAAGGGATGCAACGAGGGCGCGTGCGGCACCTGCACGGTGCTGGTCGACGGGCACCGGATGAACGGGTGCCTGACCCTGGTCGTGCAGTGCGCGGGCCGGGCGATCACCACGGTGGAGGGCCTGGCCGACGCCGACGGCGAGCTGCACCCGGTGCAGCGGGCCTTCGCCGAGCACGACGCGTTCCAGTGCGGCTACTGCACCCCCGGCCAGCTGCTTTCTGCGGTGGCCTGCATCGCGGAGGGGCACGCCACGGACGACGCCAGCGTCCGGGAGTGGATGAGCGGCAACATCTGCCGGTGCTCGGCCTACCCGCAGATCACCGCGGCCGTGCTGGCCGCCGCGCACGGGCCGGGGCAGCAATGAGGGATTTCGCCTACGCGCGAGCCGGCACCGCCGAGTCGGCGGTGGGGACGCTGGGCGACGCGGGGACCTCGGTGATCGCGGGCGGCACCGAGCTGCTCAACTGGTTCCGCCTGGGCATCGCCGCGGCGGACCGCGTGGTCGACATCGGCGGCCTCGACGAGCTGCGCGGCATCGACAGGGACGGGGACGACCTGCGCATCGGCGCGCTGGCCACGCTGAACGAGATCGGCGAGCACCCGCTGGTCACCGAGATGGCCGGCGCGCTCGCCTCGGCCTGCCTGCAGGCGGCCTCGGCCCAGGTGCGGAACCGGGCCACGATCGGCGGCAACGTGCTGCAGCGCACCCGCTGCCCGTACTTCCGCGCCGAGGAACCGCTGCCGTGGCCGTGCAACAAGCGCGATCCGGGCAGCGGCTGCGCGTCCCTGGCCGGCCGGCACGAGCGCCAGGCGATCTTCGGCTGGACGCCGGACTGCGTCGCGGTGCAGCCGTCCGACCCGGCGGTCGCCCTCGCCGCGCTGGACGCGCGGGCCGAGGTGCTGGGCCCGGCCGGGCCGCGGACGATCCCGATGCGCGAGTTTCACCTGACCCAGCGCGAGGCGGCGGCCCTGGGCGAGCCGATGCGCGAGAACCGGCTCGGACCGGACGAGCTGATCACCGGCTACCGGCTGCCGGCCAGCGCCGACGGGCAAGCCTATATCAAGGTCCGCGAGCGGGCATCCTATGAGTACGCGCTGGTGTCCGCCGCGGCGGCGGTACGGCTGGCCGGGGCCCGCGCCGCAGGCGCCAGGGGGCAGCGCATCGCCGCGGCGCGCGTCGCGCTCGGCTCGGTCGCCCAGCGGCCGTGGCGGCTGGCCGGCGCGGAGGCCGAGCTGCCCGGCACCCCGCTCACCCGCGAGGCGCTCACCCCGGTCATCGAGCGCGCGATGGCCGACGCCGCCCCCCTGCCGCAGAACGGATTCAAGGTGACCATGGCACGAAACGCGGCCGTTCGGGCCCTGCTGGCGGCGGGAGGTGCCTCGTGACCGCCATCCGGTCCGCTGGCCCGGGCCGGCTACGGGTCGAGGGACCGCTGAAGCTGACCGGCGCGGCCCGCTACGCCGCCGATTATCGACCGAACGGGCTCCTGCACGCGGTCCTGGTCGGGGCGCCCGTGGCGGCGGGGCGGCTGCGCGGCCTGGACGCCGCGGCGGCGCGGATCCTGCCGGGAGTCACCGCCGTCCTGACCGCCGCCGACCTGCCTTCCTTTCCCGAGCTGCCGCCGCCGGCTGCGGTCCGCGTGATGCCGTTCTCCGACGACCGGATCCTTTTCGAGGGGCAGCCGGTCGCCATCGTGCTTGGCGAGTCGATCGAGGCGGCCGAGGCCGGCCGGGCCGCCGTGGTCGTCGACTGCGAGCGCCAGGCGCCGGTGCTGCTCGGGCACGGCCGCCGCGAGCCCGCGATGGGTGACGACGAGGTGGTGTTCGCCCGCGGCAATTGGGATGACGTCGACGCGGCGCTGGCCGGTGCAGGGCTGGCTGGCACTGGGCTGGCCGACGGGGGGATCCGGATCGAGCAGACCTACCTGCAGGCGCCGCGGCATCACCACGCCATGGAGACGTCAGGGACGGTCGCGCGCTGGGACGGTGACCGGCTCACGTTGTGGGACGCGGTGCAGGCCAGCTCGACGGTCATCCCGGTGGTGAGCACCGCGCTCGGCGTCGACGCCGCCGACGTGCACGTGGTGGCGCGGCACACCGGCGGCGGGTTCGGCGCCAAGGGCTACATCTGGCCGCACGAGATCCTGGCGGCCGCCGCCGCCCGGGTCGGCCAGGCCGGTCAAGCTGCACCTGCGGCGCTCGGACCAGTTCAGCAACGTCGGCTACCAGCCGTGGATCGAGCAGACGATCCGGCTCGCCGCGGGTGCCGATGGCGTGCTGACCCGTCTGGAGCACGAGGTCGTCAACAACACGGCGCTGGCCGACACGCACGTCGAGCCGGCCACCGAGGCCAGTAAGTCGCTGTATGCCGTGCCGGCCCTCCGGCTGCGCCAGCTGATCGAGCGGGTCAGCCTGAACGTGCCCACGCCGATGCGCGCGCCCGTCGAGGGCCCCGGGCTGTGGGCGCTGGAGAGCGCCATGAACGAGCTGGCCGACGCGGCCGGCCTGGACCCGCTCGACGTCCGCCTGGCCAACTTCGCCGAGGTATCGCCCGCCGACGGCCGGCCGTGGTCGGCCAACGGGCTGCGCGAGGCGTACGAGGAGGGCGCCCGCCGCTACGGGTGGCGCACCCGGCACCAGCGGCCGCGCCGGGACGGCCCCTGGGTGATCGGGCACGGCATGGCCACCTGCACCATGGGCAGCTTCCGCTTTCCCGGCGCCGGCCGGGTCCGGCTGAGCCGCGACGGCGCCGTGGTCGAGGCCAACGTGCACGACATCGGGACCGGCGTGCAGACCGTGCTGAGCCAGATCGCCGCCGAGGAACTCGGTATTCCGCCCGAGCGGGTCGAGACGCGGTGGGGTGACACCGACCTGCCCAGGACCGGGCCCACCTACGGCTCGTCCACGACGATGGGCACCGGCAGCGCGGTCGCGGCCGCCGCCCGCGATGTGACCAAGCAGCTGGCCGAGCTCGGTCAGGGCGGCCGCGACCCCTTCGAGGCGCTCGATCGCGCCGGGCTGGACGAGCTCGTCGGCGAGGGGACCTTCGCCCTGCCCGGCGGCGCGCAGTTCAACCAGGACGGCGCAGGAACGCCGTACGCCATGCGTACCTGGGGCGTGATCTTCGTCGAGGTCGGCGTGGACCCCGACTTCGGCCTGCTCCGGCTGCGGCGCGCGGTAGGCGTCTACTCGGCCGGCCGGATCGTCAACCCCGTCACCGCCCGCGCGCAGATGACCGGCGGCATCATCTGGGGCTGGGGCAAGGCCACCATGGAGGAGAGCGACCAGGATCCTGTGCACGGGCGGTGGCTGGCCAAGAACCTCTCCAACGTGGCGGTCCCGGTCAACGCCGACATCCCGGCCGACATCGACGTCTCCTTCACCGACGAGTACGACGAGGCCGCGAGCCTGATCGGGGCGCGGGGCGTCGGCGAGCTCGGTGCTACCGGGGTGGACGCGGCCGTCGCCGCCGCGGTGCACGACGCGGTGGGGGTGCGGGTGCGCGACCTGCCGATCCTGCCCTGGAAGGTCCTGGCCGGCTGATCGCGAGGCTATCAGTGCCCGGCTTTGGGCGCGGCCCGTCGGGTTCCAGAACTGTGTCACAGCCACTGAGCTGCGCGCTTGGCCGCGCGGGTTCATCCAGGGTGCACAGCAGGTACACCGGAGGGTCATCCGGTCCGGCCCCATAGGTCTGCCCGCCGAGGGGGGTGAGGGCCGCGCTCAGCGGCGCTTGCGCTTGGCCGCGGCCCGCTCGTAGGCGGCGAGCAGCCTCGGGACCTGCGACTCCCAGCTCAGCGAGCTCCGCAGCCGCCGGGCGCCGAGCTGCCCCATCCGGACCCGCGCCCCGGGATCGTCGATGAGTTCGACAATGCACTTGCCGAGCGAGGTCGCGTCGTTGCGCGTCGCGTACAGGCTCGCATCGCCGGCGGAGACGCGCCCCTCGTGCAGGTCGAACTGGACTATCGGCTTGCCGAGCGCCATGTATTCCATGATCTTGTTCATCGTGGAGATATCGTTCATCCGGTTCGCCTCGTCCGGGTTGACGCAGACGTCCGCGGTCGCGAGCACGGTGCCGAGATCCTCATCTGACAGCCGCCCGGTGAGGACTACCTGATCGTCCAGGCCCAGGGACCTGACCCGCTCGCGCAGCCGCGGCAGTTCGGGACCCGAGCCCACGAGCACGAACTGGATATCCGGGCGCAGCAGGTCCGCGATGATCATCCGGGCGGCCTCGATCAGGTAATCCAGGCCGTCCTGGCGGCCCATCACGCCCACGTAGCCGACCAGGTACTTCCGGCCGCGGCGCCACTTCTCGTCTGGCCGCGCGCCGGCGAACCTGGTGATCTCCGGCGCGGATCGCACCACGAACACGTCCTCGCGCGACATCCCGCCGCGCCCGAGAGCGATATCGCGATAGCTCTTATTGGTCTCGATCGACACGTCCGCGCACCGGTAGGTGAGGCGCTCGAGCAGCCTGGCCAGGCGGACCGGCCGGCCATCCTCCCGGTGGCCCTTCGCGATCATCAGCTCCGGGCATGCGTCATGGTGGTCATAGATCAGGCACGACCCGAGCGCGACCAGCGGCAGGGCAGCGAGGAAGAGCAGGTCGGGCGGGTTGCAGATCTGCACGATGCCGATGCGGTGCCTGGCGCGGATGGTGAGCGCGAGGCGGAGCTGAGCCCCGATCGCAACCAGGTACTCGACCAGGTAGCCCGCCAGCCGCCGCGCCTCGGGGCCGGGCCGGTAGCGGTAGATGCGCACGCCGCTGAGCGTCTCGCGGCGGAGGGGATGCTCCATGGTCCGCGGGCAGACGACATGCACCTGATATCCGGCGGCGACGAGGGCCAAGGCCTCCTGCCAGACCCGCCGGTCGAACGGCACGGGAAGATTCTGGACCAGGATCAGGACATGCGGGCGCTCGCCTGGGCAAGGTACCCCCTTCATGGCGGGGCTCAGGCGCACGCGGCTAGTAGGCACCGGAGCCTCGGATGACCGCGGATCCCGTCTTCCAGAGAATCTGCAGGTCAAGGGCGAGCGACCAGTTCTCCACGTAGCGCAGGTCGAGCCGTTCTGCTTCGTCCCGCGGCAGGTCGGACCGGCCGCTGACTTGCCACAAGCCGGTCAGGCCCGGCTTGACCACGAGCCTGCGCCGCATGTGGCCGCCGTAACAGGCCACCTCCTCCGGCAGGGCCTGCCTGGGTCCGACCAGGGACATGTCGCCGATCAGCACGTTGATGAGCTGCGGCAGCTCATCAAGCGACCAGCGGCGCAGCCAGGCGCCCGGGCGGGTAACCCGTGGGTCCCTGCGGATCTTGAACAGGACCCCATCCGCCTCGTTATGGACGGCAAGCTGGGATTTGCGCTGTTCGGCATCCGGCACCATGGTCCGGAACTTGTAGAGGGTGAAGCCTTGGCCGTCCTTGCCGATCCTGGTCTGGCGGAAGAACACCGGGCCGCGATCGGCGAGCCTGATTGATATCGCGATGACGGCGAACAGGGGCGCGAGCAGCAGCAGCGCCGAGGCGGCGCAGGTCTTGTCGAACACGCTCTTGACGGCTTGCTTGGCCCCGGCCACCTCGGGGTGGTCCACGTGCAGCAGCGGCAGCCCGGCCACGGGGCGGATGGTCGTCCGCGGGCCGGCCACATCGAGCAGGGCCGGCGCGACGAACAGGTCGGTATCGGTCTTCTCCAGTTCCCATGCCAGCTCGCGCAGGCGGCTGCCGTCCATCTCGGGGCAGGCCAGCACCGCGACCGCATCCGCGCCGAACCGGCTCACGGCCGCCGCGACGCCGCACAGGCCGCCGGCCACGGGCACGTCGGCCGGGGGGACGCTGGCCGCGGGCACGCTGGCCGCGCCATCAGGCCCGGCATCCTCCGGCGCGTCGACCAGGCAGGCGGCGACCACCGCAAGGCCGTGGTATGTGTCCCGGCGCAGCGTGATGACCAGGCGAGCCACAGCCGCCGCATGGCCCACCGCGACGACTCGCCGTACGCACCAGCCCCGGACGCGCCGCCTGTGCAGGCGCTTGCGGAGCAGGTACCTGGCCGTCAGGTCCATGACGGTCGCGGACGGCAGGGCGATCGCCATGTACCCGCGGGCCAGGCCGAGCTTGGCCGCGTAGGAGAAAACGGCCACGCCCGCGGTCAGGTTGACCGCTGCGCTGAGGATCCGGCGGAACTCATCGGAGCCGAGTCCGATGAACCGGGTGTCGTACCCGCCGGCCAGCAGCACCGACATCCACCACACGACGGGCAGCCCGCAGGTGAGGCTCAGGTAGGTGAGCGGCAGGTCGGCCGGGCCCCCGAAACGGACCCTGGCCGCTACCGCGCCGGCCGCCAGGGCGCACATCCAGTCGGCCAGGGCGGCCCGGCGAAGGTACGCGTTCGTCCACGCCCTCGTGCCCAGGACGGCGACATTCCTGTCGGCCGGCATGCGGCCGTCGGTCTCGACCGCACTGTCGGTCACGCTCATGCCGCAAACCGCCCCCCGGCGTCCTGGTCCCGCCCGCCAGCTATGTGCCGCAGAACGTGCAAGGCTCGCTCAGTCAACGGAATGGTTCCTCTCCGAACCTAACGCCAATGTGTCCGTTATTGTCGGGAAATCACGTGAAGCTCCGCGGGATTTTATCCGTAGTCTGCACATACGATTCCTGGCGTTAGTCCCCCTAGGTGCCCAGCACGGCAAACATTAGCAAACCCGCGGCGCCCCACTACCCCCTAGCGCGATTTCGGCTTCGTCTTCTCCGGCTAGTGGATAGTCTCACGGCTGGATGGATATCGCGCCACTGGCATAGGGTGTCGGTAAAACCAGAAGGGGGCTGAGGCATGTTCTCTGCCGGGTCGGCGGCCATGGGTGCCGATTACACGCGGCCCGGGTCGGCCGCGGCTAAGAATGCCGCAGTAGAGGCCTTCATTCAGTATGCCGCATTTAAGGCCCACGTCACTTGTGCGGCTTTCCTGGCCGCGGGCTTGTGAGCCGCCGCGGCGCTAGCGCCGGGGCCGCCGGGGCCGGCGGCCCGAGGCATCGGTCCCGCTTCGGTTTCCGTGCCGCGGGGCGATGGCACATGCGGCCCGCGGACGGCTCCGGGCCGACCGAGAAGACCACCCTGGCGGCCACGGCAGCCCGGGCACTTGGCTGGACCTTCATTAGCAACGCGCTGAGCAAGCTGGGCACGATCGGGATCGGGGTCGTGCTGGCGAGGATGCTCGGCCCGCACGCGTTCGGCACCTACGCCGTCGCCTGGGTGGCCCTGCTGGCCGTGCTGAGCCTCAACGACCTGTCGGTGAGCCTGGCCATCGTCCGCTGGCCTGGTGATCCGGCCGAGATCGCGCCGACTGTCACGACCATCGCCGTGACGGGCAGCGTCGCCATGTATGCCGTCTGCTTCCTCGGCGCGCCCGGGTACGCCTCGGCGATGGGGGCGCCGGCGGCCGCCGGCGTCATCCGCGTTCTGGCGCTCAGCGTCGTACTCGACGGGCTGGTCTGCACGCCGGTCGGGCTGCTGGACCGGGGCTTCCGCCAGGACCGCAGGATGATCGCGGACCAGGTCAACGGCTGGCTCGGCGCCCTGGTATCCATCGGCCTGGCCTGGGCCGGGCTGGGCGCGATGAGCCTGGCCGTGGGCCGGATCGCCGGCGCGGTGGCGGCCGCGGTGTTGTACATAACGTTCTCGCCCGAGCCGCTACGGTTCGGCTTCGACCGGGCCAGGGCCCGCGCGCTGCTCCGGTACGGGACGCCGCTGGCCGGGTCGACGGTCGTGGTGTTCGCCGTCACCAACGTGGACCAGGTCGTGGTGGGCCGCGTGCTCGGCGCCACTGCCCTTGGCTTCTACGTGCTCGCGCTGAACCTCGCCACGTGGCCCGTCAGCATGTTCTCGCTGCCGGTCCGCAATGTCGCGCCTGCCGCGTTCGCACGCCTTCAGCATGATCATGAGGCCATGCGCACGGCCTTCCTGTCGGCGGCGGCCCTGCTCTGCGCCGTGACCCTGCCCGTATGCCTGGTGATCGGGGGGTCGGCCACACCCCTGATCATGTTCGCCTACGGCGCGCGCTGGCTGCCTGCCTCCCGGGTACTGCTGTGGCTGTCCCTGCTCGCCGCACTGACGATCTTCTTCCAGCTAACCTACGACTACTTCGTGGTGCTGGCCAGGACCCGCGTCGTGTTCACCGTTCAGCTTGGCTGGCTCCTGGCGCTGATCCCCGCGCTCATCGCCGGCGCCCGCCTCGCCGGAATCGCCGGCGTCGGCGTGGCCGAGGCCGCGGTCGCTGGCGGCATGATCCTGCCGTGGTACCTATACGAGCTGAGGGGGGCGGGCATCCGGCGGCGCGTGCTGGGCTCTCGCCTGTGGCTTCCGCTGGCCGGTGCCGCGGCAGCGGGCCTCGCCGCGGCGGGCGCGGCGCGGGTGTTGCCGAGCGACCTGGCCGCGCTCGCGGTCAGCGGCGTGGCGGGGCTTGCCGTCATCGGCCTGCTTGTCTTCCGGATGCGGGCCGGGCTCATCCGGCTGCGGCAGGGCCGCGGCGAGGCGGCCGCCCGGGCCGCCTCGAAAGTCCCGGTCGTCCCAAGCAGCACCCCAGTCTCCTCAGCCGCCCCGGACGCCCGGGCATTCGGGCCCGGTCCCCGGCACGCACCCGGGGGCACTGACGCCCACGATCCACCAGGGGCCAGGACTGAGAGGGCAGACTCGGCCGACCGCCGGCCCGATGAGCCCTGCCCGCCGACCCTGACGCGGGGCATGCTGCCGCCATGGCCCGCCTACCCGGACGCGACGGGCCCGCTGCCCATCTTCGACTATGTCGTCAGACGGCGGTACCCGGACGGCGAGGACCAGGATTCGGGCATCCAGCCGTGAAGGCAGCGTTCGGTGCCGGATAGCTAATGCCGCATGCGGACGGATTCCGCATAATAGAGCGCAATAGGCCTGCCGGAATATCCGGGTAAACACCTGGATATTTCGGGCTATGTTCCCTGTAGCTGCGGAAATAAATCCCCTGGCGCATCACCAATTGCTATCCGCGGCCGCCGTCGTCGTTCATAATGCTGTGTCGTGACGACAGTCGTGATTCCCGCGCATAATGAGGGCCGAGTAATCCGGCGCCTTCTTGACCAGCTCATAAAAGGCGCCGACCCGGGCGAGATGGACATAATAGTCGTTGCCAACGGCTGCACAGATGACACCGCCGAGGCGGCGGCCTCATTCGGGCCGGCGGTCCGGGTCCTGACCCTTCCCGTCGCGTCGGCCCGGCATGCTGCCGCGGGCCGGCAACCGCCCAGTCGGGCCGCGCCGCCGTCCGGGGCCAGGCCCGCGGTCCCCGTGGCCGTCGTGCCCCGTCAGCTGGCGGGCCGGGACCATTCCCGCACACCAGGTAATCCGCCGGTGCCCGTCAACTCAGCGGAAAAGTCTGTCACGCGCTGCAACGCGGAAAACTGCCTTACTCAGCATGCGGCCATCCGGCGTGCCGTGACAACCGGCACGAGCGGCATCGCAGAGAGCGTCCCCAATAAGGAGATCCTTTGACTGTAAAAAATCATTATTTGGTCTGGATGGCGGGTGTGTCATGGGATGGTATCCGTGGTACCGACCGGCAAATGGTGACAGCGATGGCGTGCCACGCCCGTATTCTTTGGGTCGATCCGCCAGTTTCACTGGTTACGGCGGCTTTGCGACGCACCACGACTCATTATTCTCTCAGACCGGAAATCTCTGCCGTAACTCGCCAAGTCACTCGCCTAACGCCAAAGGCTATGCCGGGATTGAGTCGGCCTGGCATGCGCGTGACGACGGCCGCACTTGTGCGGCTGCAGACTAGGTGGGCTTTGCGCCGACTCGGCATCCAGCCGTTTGCCGTGGTGGCGACCTATCCTGGTGACCTCCTCGGTTACTGGGGCGGTAACGTCGTAAATGTTTTCTATGGTACCGACGACTATGTGGCTGGAGCTGACCTTATGGGCCTATCTGCGCGCTACCAGCTGCGGCAGGAAATCCGAGTTGTGGGCCGGGCGGATGTGGTGGCGGCGGTTTCGCCGCAGCTAGCCGAGCGGTGGGCAGGCTTCGGCGCCAGCCCCGTTGTTATCCCTAACGGCTGCTGGCCAATCAAGGCCGACGAGCGGACTGTTCCGCCTGAGCCGAAGGATCTGCCTCATCCGGTTGTCGGTCTCATAGGGCAGCTATCTGATCGGATCGACCTGTCGGTCCTGAATGCGATCGCCGACGCCGGATTTTCGCTCTTGATTGTCGGCCCGTGGGATCCGCGGTGGGAACAGCAACGGTTTAAAGAATTGGTCAACAGGTCGCACGTCTGTTATACAGGCCCAGTCCCAGCTGAGGCGGTGCCGTCATATCTGACTGCTATCGATGTCGGGATTACACCGTATCGGGATACACCGTTCAACCGGGCATCGTTTCCGCTGAAGACGCTCGAGTATCTTAGCGCGGGTGTACCAGTGGTCAGTACGGGCATTCCGGCGGCCCGCTGGTTGCGCGCTGACCTCACTCGTGGAGAACAGGCTCGATGGGCCGACCGTATCATGGTGCTTGCAAGCAATAGCGCTGACTTTGTCAATGCCATTCGCCGAATCGCGGCGAGCGACAGTCCCGCTGCGGCGGACGGCGGCCTCCCCCGCGTAGTGACAAAAGACCCTACAAGAGCCAGTCAATGCATAGCATTCGCCGCCAGGCATACGTGGGAGCGCCGCGCCAACTCATTCGCTGCTGTAATCGGCCTGTCACAACAAGACTCCGGCCAGTCCCGTGAGTTTCTGTGCCGTTTATAGCAGCGTCGTCGATCAGACCAGCCGAGTAATCAAATGTTTGACTCCCCATCCGTACGTAGTCAAGGCCTGAGAGGGTGTGTAGGTGGATCGCAAGAACCGAGTTAAAAAGGGCTCTCAGGAGAAGCTGCTTCAGGTGCTGATGAGGCCTGGACCGGATCAGTTGACTGACAATCCTGCGCTATTGTTGCTCTTCAGCGAAGTAATGAGGCACGGCGTTAAGATCAGCCCTTACTCTAAGAAGAAAAGTCTTCTGAGCCGACCTGATGTGATTCATATCCATTTTCCCGAATGGCTTATTCGCTGGAAACGTCCGTGGATTGCGCCGCTCGACGTTGTAGTCACTTTGGGTCTCCTTTGGCTCGCCCGCCGTCGTGGTGCAGCTCTCGTATGGACAGGGCACGACCTAGAGCCTCACGAGCTTTCTTGCCCTCGGCTTTGGCGAGCCTACAATAGGTTCTTTATTTCCCAGGTCGACCTCCTAATTTCCTTTAGTAAAGGGGCGACCTCATTGCTTGTTGAACGGCATTCCCAACTGGCGGGAGTTCCGACAGCAGTAGTGGCACATGGTCACTACCGAGACTACTACACGGCTCCGCCAAAGGCCGCGATCCTCCGCAAAGAGCTTAAGCTTGATTATCGACCTGTCCTCCTCTGTTTTGGACTGATACGCCCGTATAAAAATCTGCCCGGTATAATACGGGCCTGGAGGCGGTTGCCTGAACCCCGACCGCAGCTCGTGATAGCAGGCCGTCCGATGGATTCGGAAATCGCCGAAGTCATCAAGAAGGAGGCCGGTGACTCCGAGGATGTTCACTTGCTACTTCGCTTCATCCATGGCGACGAAGTACCGACCATCTTCGCGATAGCGGATGTTGTTCTCATGCCCTATATGGCCCGGAGCGCTCTAAACTCGGGTGTGGCCCACTTGGCGCTTTCGCTAAGTAGGCCTGCAGTACTGAATGACACTCCAGCAAACCAAAATTTGCGCGATGTATTCGGAGGTGAATGGGTATGGCTCTGCGATGGCACACCAGAGGATGCTCTACGCACTGCATTGGTAGCTGCCGCGACTACTCGGCCTGAGACGCTGGATCTTGATGTGATAAATTATAAGCGGCTGGCCGCTGAGACCCTCTGCGCCTACTCGGATGCTACCGCCAGACGAGGTAAGCGAAGTAGGCCACTAAAAGACCCATAGATAATATTCGGCTCAGGAAACTCGCTGGAATTTGACAAAATGCATGTCCGACTAACTCGCTCCACGGTGGCCACTAGGCTACGCTCCATAGCATATGAATGAGGATCGTTATGCTCACTAGTAACACCAAGATGAGACGCGAATTCCTTGCGGTCTCCTATGTCGCGGCTCCAAAGTCCGCTGGATGCGGACCAGGTAGTCTACAACGCATTCGTACAGCTGCCCAAGAATTTTTGATGTGCAAGCCGGTATGGCCAAATGCGAAAATGACCGGCCTGTGGCTTGATGACCGGGGACGGAGAAATACGGGAGAACAGGCGCCAGATAACCTTACTGTCTTTCTGAATAGCCTGCCGCGGGATGCGCCATCCGGAGACAGCTTTAGGAGCCTCCTCGTAGCCGATGAATCGCGCTATTTTCCGCAGTTGAACCAAAAAGCGACTAAAATACTGGAGCAGATGGTCCCGCCCTTCGCACTCGTTCAATGCGATGCGCAGGATGGGCCAGTTGTTGCAGCCACTGACTCCCTAGGATACTGGCATCTCTACTGGTATGAGGGTGACGGGTGGGCTGCCATTTCCAGTTCTGCGCTTGCGCTGGCCTATTGTGCCAATGTTGAACACGATGAAGAGGCATTGGCAAATCGTAGCCTCCTGGGTTTTCATCTAGCGCAAGACACACCTTTTCAATGCATTCATAAGCTCGGCCCAGGTGGCTTTTGTGTACTTAAGGCGGGTCACGTACAGGTCGGAGCTTACACTGACGCTACCTTTCTTCGTGGAGTATCCGATGATAGGCCAATGTCAGATTTGACGCGCGATATGGCCAGACTACTAAGAAACTCCATGAGCCGGTATGTCGAGGAACAGCCCGAACTTGTACTGCAACTATCTGGCGGGCTCGATTCCAGGGTGGAGCTTGCAGCCATTCCGCCTAAGCATCGACTGGGGCTGCGCGCACTTACTCTCGCCGGCAATGGCGGTCGAGACGTAGGTATTGCGGTGGGTCTAGCTAACGCCACTGGCTTGCGGCACCAAGTTCTTTCGTTGGGTCCTATGTCCGACTTGGATCCGATAATTGCATGGCAATTGGTGCGGCTGGAAGCTATCCGCCACAACTGCTCAGGCGATCCAGTAGCTCATGCAGTACTCGGCTGGGCTGAGGATCAGTTGGACTATGATCCAAGAGTCCACGGCGCTGGCGGAGAAGCAATTCGGGGCTTCTACTACGCGGGTCAGCGCCAACGCAATACAGCCAGCCCGGCCAACGTCAGCCGTTTGGCGAGGTGGCGGCTCTTCCCTAATAGTGTAGTGGAGCCTGACTGCCTAGGTGCCGCTAGGGCCGCCTGGGCTCGAGAGGTGACGGTTTCCCGCCTGCAGAAAATATTCAGTGAATATGACTGTGACTGGCTAACTGCCACTGACATGTTTTACACGCTCCAGCGAATGAGTAGATGGGCGGGACTGCACCTGACTATGGCTAGCAGAGAGAGGCTTCTCCTGAATCCGCTGCTGGACCCGCAGTTTGTTCGCGCAGGCCTTTCTTGCCCGCCTCGATATAAGCGCGGGTCTAGGCTTATGGCGTCTATTCTGTATGAATTGGATCCGGTGCTAGCGAGTACGCCACTGGACTCCGGCTATGTTCCCGCTCAAGTAGTCACGGCGACGATACCTCAACACCTGAATTCGCTTCAGCGAAATGCTTCCAGGGTTGCGAAGAAGATCCGCCAGCGAGTGTCCAAGACTGCCCGCACGACCAACAATGCTGAGACGATCGCTCGCCTCGTGCTATCACACTGGCGTTCGACGCCACACTTGTTCAACACGGTGGCGCGCACTACCACTATAAACACAGAGTGGCTTGAGCAGGTACTGGAATCTCGGCGAACGCCAGATGCTGTTACGATAGGCTATGTTGCCAACCTGCAAGTTATGTCCGAGCAAATGAATTCATGAAGAGGGATACGGAAATCTGGGTGCCGCCGGTGCCGGTGGTAGTGGAGTAAATGGTAATCCGGGTGGTGTTGTCGGTGGTAGAGACCTGGATCCGGAACGCCCGGAAGGCAGCGTCCAGATCTGTTGTGCCGAGCCGGTACAGGTCTCGATGTCGAGCCTGGAACCGGTGTTGCCGCCAGGATCGGTAAGGCACAGGTTGGCGTGCGAGTTCACCAGCTCCCCATTTGACTCATGGGTCCAGGTCTGTGCCACAGTGCCGTTACACGGGAACCAGTCCACGTCGGTGCCGCTGCGGGTGCCGGCGCCGACCACGTCGAGGCATCCGCCCTCGGTCCGCAGCGTGCTGTCGGTGTAGGCCGACCACTGCTTACCTGAACTGCCGTCGCAGGCGCTCACGTACATCGGGTTGCCCTCGGTGTTCAGCGAGTCCTGGTTGGTCAGGCAGAGCCTGTCGATGCCTTTGATCTGCCCGGTCGCTGTGGGGGTGGCGGTGGGCGTGGAGTTACCGCCCTTCTCGTATACGGCGACGTAAGACACGCTCATCGATGCGCCGGATGTCGTGGCCGAAGTCGGGGTCGTGCAGCCGCAGACCCCGTTCGGGTAGTGGCCGCCCATGGCCAGGTCGAAGATGATGAAGAAGCCTTGGTCGAAGGCCTCCTGCCAGGCGGTCGTGCCGATATGCGCCTCGGTGTACGTGCTCTCTACCCTGCCGTCCATGAGGAACTGCAGGTACTCCGCGCTGGTGTTCGTCCGGTTGATGATCACCGAGTAGGTGTGGTAGCCGGTCTGGCATCCCGATCCGGCGGCGGGGCACGCGATCAGCGGGTGACCGCTGCCGCCCGCCGCGGTGTGGATGAACTGCGCAGCCTCGTTCAGGCCGTTGACGGCCTCCAGCATGTCAAGCTCGCCCGAGGTGCCCGGGGAGCCGCCCGCCCGCTCGGGCGACCCGAGCGCCCAGAACGCCGGCCAGTACCCCAGCCCGTGCGCCGGATCCGGCTGCTCGATCAACGCGGTCATCTCCATTTCGCCGCCTGGCGGGGCCCGGAAGTCGTCGCGGGTGCTCTCTATCTGGGCCGAGGTCCAGCTACCGCCGCTGTTGATCGCCTTCAGCACCAGGTGACCCTTACCGTCCAGGTAGACGTTGCTGGTCGAGCTGGTGTTGTTATTGATCTCCTCGGTGCCCAAATTCGTGCCGATGTCGTAGAACCAGTTGGCCGATGATGGCGGAGATCCGGCCGCGCCGGCGAAGTCGTCCCCGAACACGGTGGTCCATCCTGCGGGAGCGGGTGGCACGGTACCCGCGAGTGCCTGCTGCCCGGTAGCCACGGCCACCGCGGCCCCGGCAAGGCAGCCGGAGAGTAGAATCAGCGCGTTCAACGCAATGCGGACGCGCGACGTAACCGGGCGATCCATCTGTGCCCCCCCTAGTCGGGAACCCCCGTCCCGCAATACTGGCGCAGTATCCATAGAAGCGTGATTCGCAGCTTATTTCAAGGGTTTTTCTGAACTGAGTTACAAGAAGCTGGCTGCTGGCGGAACGGTCACCTGCGGCTGGGCGGTCAGCTCTCTTGACTGGATATTGGTCGGCTTTCGCACGGTTTTAACGGCTTGGTTCGAAGATGACATGAGTTCCGGCTCACGCGTCCTGGAGTTCATCGGCGAAGGGCTGACGAACCGGCAGATCGCCGAGCGCATGTTCCTAGCGGAAAAGACCGCCAGGAATGAATTACGTGTCAGCCCTGTTCGGCAGGCTGGGCATGCAGCGGCGCACTCAGGTGGCCGCCCTCGCCGATCCGCAAGCTCCGCCGGCGACGGTCCGCGCGGCCCCGTACCGGCAGTAACCAGGCATCCAGCCGTGAAGGCAGCGTTCGGTGCCGGATAGCTAATATGCCGCATGCAGACGGATTCCGCATAATAGAGCGCAATAGCCCTGCCCGAATATCCGGGTAAACACCTGGATATTTCGGGCTATGTTCCCTGTAGCTGCGGAAATAAATCCCTTGGCGCATCACCAATTGCTATCCGCGGCCACCGTCGTCGTTCATAATGCTGTGTCGTGACGACAGTCGTGATTCCCGCGCATAATGAGGGCCGAGTAATCCGGCGCCTTCTTGACCAGCTCATAAAAGGCGCCGACCCGGGCGAGATGGACATAATAGTCGTTGCCAACGGCTGCACAGATGACACCGCCGAGGCGGCGGCCTCATTCGGGCCGGCGGTCCGGGTCCTGACCCTTCCCGTCGCCTGCAAGCACGAGGCGCTGACCGCGGGAGACCGCGCTGCCGCAGGTTTCCCGCGCATTTATGTCGACGCGGATCTCGAGTTGCGTATAGACGACATCCGGGCACTGGCGGCGGCGCTATCCCAGCCAGGGGTGCTGGCCGCCGCACCGCGGCGCGAACTGGTCATGGCCGGACGGCCGTGGCAGGTGCGCTGGTACTACGACGTCTGGACGCTGCTGCCAGGGGTCCAGCGCGGGCTGTGGGGCCGGGGGGTCATCGCCGTGAACGAGGCCGGGCACCGGCGCCTGGCCGGCCTGCCGCCGCTTCAGGCCGACGATCTTGCCGCATCGCTGATGTTCGAACCGCACGAGACGGCGCTAGTGCCCGGCGCCCGGGTCATCATTCACCCGCCAACGACGTTTGCCGGCCTGCTGTGCCGCAGAGCCCGCTGCGTGACCGGGGCCGCGCAGATCGAACGCGCGCAGGGTCTCGATGGCTCGGCCGACCAGACGCGGATATCCGACCTGACCGCCATCATCCGGCGTCGGCCCGGTATGCTGCCGCGGGTCGGGTACTTCCTGTCCGTGGCCGTCTTCGCTCGGCTCAGGGCCAGCCGCGCCCGCGCCCGTGGCGACTACCTGACCTGGCTGCGCGATGAGAGCAGCCGCACCGCCTCTGGCACGGCGGCCGCCCAGCCGACCGCCCAGCCTGCCGCGCCGCCGTCCGGGGCCAGGCCCGCGGTCCCCGTGGCCGCCGTGCCCCGTCAGCTGGAGGGCCGGGACCATGTCCCGCACACCAGGTAATCCGCCGGTGCCCGTCGACTCAGCGGTGTCCATCGTCTGCGTGTATAACGACCCCGCCATCCGCCGGGAGTGGCTTGACCGGTCTGTCCACGCGTATGGCCGTCACGCCCTCGGCGTGGCGTATCTGCCCGTCGACAACGTGGACGGACGCTATCGGAGTGCCGGCGCCGCGCCGAACCACGGAGCCTGCCTGGCAGGAAACGACGTGATCGTATTCGTTCACCAGGACGTGTTCCTGCACCCGCTGGCGGCGGTGATCCGGGCCGCGGGCCAGATGCGGGTCGGCGGCCTTGGCATCCTGGGTGCGGTGGGCGTCCGCAGCGCCGCGGCCCGCTACCCGGAGATTAAAAATCCCCATGGTTCGCGTTGCCGAGAAATCCTCGCCCGCTCCGGGACATTTCGTGCCGTATCCGTGGTCGGCTTAGCGCAGTACATGGACAAGCCGTTAGAAGGGTTCATCATGGTCAGTCGGACGATAATCGGCCTGAACACTGCAATACATGATGGGGTAATCGAGTTGCTCGCTAGTGAGCGCCGGGGTACTTTGGTGGACTTGGGTGCCGGTGACGGCACTCTCACGGAGCGCTTGCGCAAAGAAGGGTTTGATGTCACCGCGGTCGACGCGATGACCGATGACTTCCGCCCGGTTAGCATCGAGGTGAAGAAGGCCAATCTCAACGAGGGACTTCCGTTCGCTGATGGTCAGTTCCAGGTGGTCGTCAGTACCGAGGTGATCGAGCACCTGGAGAATCCATGGTTCTTCATGCGGGAGCTCTACCGAATAACCGAACCTGACGGTGTGGTCATTATCAGCACACCGAACCTGTCCAACGTGTACGTCCGAGCCTGGTATGCCCTGACCGGGCGCCTCTATAACTTCCTTGATTCTGCCTACCAGAACATCGGCCACATAACGCCGATTTACCTGTGGAACCTGGAGCGTATGGCCGAGGACAAGTTCGACGTTGAAGCTGTTACAGTCAACGCCAGCCCAATCCCGAAGACGCGGTTCCGGCTGCCAACCAAGTCCCGGATGTTCGGACAGTGCGTCATCCTCAAGCTGCGGCGCCGTCCTGGCACTGCACTGGCCGCACCGCGGGTATGGGTCCGCTCGCGGATCGTCCGGTCAGGCATCGACTGGAGTTCTCAGTAGTGGCCACAAGGGACGGGATGCATAATACTGCGGAACATCGCGCTATGCGGTCACCGAGGCATCCACGGACCCATCGAAACAGAACAGTTCGTTATCGAAATCGGACTGCAGCACCCCGGGAGGCCGCGGTGACTGAAACAGATCAGCCAGACTATGTTGATTGCGTCGTCATCATCGTAACCTATAACAGCACGCGTGATATCGCGGCCCTCCTGGACTCCGTGCTCGCCGCGGCCACCGGGCTCACGTTGCGAATCATCGTCGTGGACAACGGCTCGGCCGATGACACAGTCGAACGAGCGCGTGATCATCCGGGAGTGATTTGCGTTGAGGCCGGTGCGAACCTCGGGTATGCAGGCGGAATCAACGTTGGTCGGCGCTACGCTGGCCCGTGCGGCGCGCTCGGCATACTCAACCCCGACCTCATACTTGAGCCAGGTGCCCTGCATGAGATGTTTACTGCCCTTGACGACCCGGCTGTGGGCATGGTGGTGCCGATGCTCCTCAACTTTGAAGGGCACCGAGACCCATCGTTGCGCCGAGAGCCGACCTTGGCAAGCGAGATCGGAGATGCGCTGTTCGGAAACCATTTCAAGCGCCGCCCCGGCTGGATGAGCGATGTCGTGCGCGATGAGCGCGAGTATGGCTACCGCCATGCGGTCGACTGGGCTAGTGGGGCGGCGATGCTCATATCCGCGGCCTGCGATCGTGCCGTTGGCGCGTGGGATGAGCGGTTCTTCCTTTACATGGAAGAGGTGGACTACGCAGCCCGGGTTCGGGCCGCTGGCCTGCGCGTGGAGTACGTGCCACAGGCGCGAGCTCGGCATCGTAAGGCGGGGTCCGGTCAATCCTCCATGCTCCTCGCCCTGATGGCGGTCAACCGTATCCGGTACTTCGAAAAGTACGGCAGGCGGAGTAGGGTCCTGTGTGCTCTTGTGCTGCTGAACCAATTTCTGAGGTTGGCCAACCCCAGTCACCGCGCCGCACTGCTGGCAGTTTCGCGGCGATCTAGCTGGGAACCGCTGATCGCGGGGCTGAAGGCGCGTTCCGCAGGGGCTGATGCCGCCTCGTCGCCGGTGAAGCTGACATAGGAAGAACAGTGACGCTTTTTCAACGACTTTAAGGTGATCATCTTGTGCTCGAATAGCACCGGCGAATGCGGCGTGGGTACCAGGATCAGCCCCGCCACCCAGACCCAGGCAGAATGCTTACTGGCACTGAGAGCAGCGAATATGACCCTTGCGCTAGTTACGCCGACTTATCGGAACGACCTTACTCTTTTTGCGGATCTACATCAGTCAGTCCTGCTTCATACGGATGAGTCTGTTAAGCACTACGTGGTGGTTCCGAGTGGCGATGTCGACCTCTTTGCGGCAATGGCTGGGCCGAGATGCATAATAGTTCCTGAGGAATTTTTGTACTCGGCGCACTACAGGAGTGTGAGCGTCGTCAACCATATGCTCCGCCCTCTACCTCGCGTTCCTTCGCACGCAAGAATTGCTGCGATTAATACCAGGCGCCCGCTTCGCCCTATCCGTGGCTGGGTGATGCAGCAAGTGCTCAAGATGGAACTTTCGCGCCAACTTAACGTCGACATGGTTCTGCTGATTGACTCTGACGTAGAACTCGTGCGACCGCTAAATGAAGCGATGTTGCGCCGAGGCGGACGTGCCATGCTCTATAAGCGTCCGGGAGCGGTAGACATTAGCCTACCGCGGCATATGCAGTGGCACACAGTTGCCAGACGGCTTCTTGGACTCCCTCCAGCACAGTTCCCCGCTCCTGATTATGTAACATCATTTTGTGTCTGGGAACCATGCGTCCTCCGGGCTATGCTCGCGCGAATTGAGCAGGTGACAGGCCAGCCTTGGATGGATGCAGTAACTGGGCAGCGAACCTTCTCCGAGTGGACCCTATATGGGGTATTCGCGGAAGAAGTGATGAAATACGAAAAGGAAGCGCTGATAGAATCATCACTATGCCATAGCTACTGGGGCACTGTCCCTCTTACTATCGAGAGCGCTGCTGATTTTCTTTCTGGCATAAATCCGAATGACGTAGCCATCTTGATCCAGTCTAAGACTCAGACCCCTCGAGTTGTGCGACGCGCTGCGGTTGGAGCCCTTCGACTTTAGCGGACCTTCGAGGTTAAACTCATCGCTCAGGTGCTGGCCATCCCCCAGAAGCGCGTCGCCAGACCACCGTGTCGTTCCGCACCCCAGCCGAGCTTGAGGCACTGCTCGCCGCCCCTGACCTAACAATCACCGCCACGTTGTCGTAAGCGCCCCGGAGACGCTGGTCGACGCCTGCGTGATCGCCGCAGCGGTCACCAAAGAGCCGAACCGCACCGGCCTTGCCTCGGTGCCTCGACATCGGCGCCACCTGCCCGGCCCCCGCGCCACCCGCGAGACGGGCCGGGCGATAGACCCCCCGGTGCCGCGCCGTCCGCGCCGACAGCGATCCGCCCTGCAACGCCCCCGTCGCCCGGCCGAATTGGCGCTCCGGGCGACGGGGCGTAGTGCCCGGGCCGGAAGGCCCCGGCGGCAAAAGAAACAGGGCCGAAGGGATCAGGCCGAAATAACCAGGTCCAAAGGAGAGGGAAAACGACCCCCTGAAGACAGGGAATTCTCCTCTGGGGGACGGGAGAAATAACGCCGATAGTGGTTATGACAGCTCAGCAGGAATATGAGAGAAGGCAATGTCATGACCACCGAGCGAAACGCCGCCACCGATACCCCCAGCGGGCCGGAACCGCCCGCCTCGCCCGCGTCCGGCGCCGGCGCGTCCGCGGGCCGCCGGCGCCGGATGTTCATCGCGGCCGTACTCGGCGTCGCGGCGCTCGCCGCGATGAGTGCCCTCGCCGCGGTGGGCGCCTTCAACGGGAACGCCGCGCCGCTCACCAACTGCGCGGCCACGCCCAGCAGGTGCGGATACCCGGACGCGACCAACACCGGCGTCCCCGCCGGGACGACCCTGAAGCAGGTCCCGGGCCAGGCCTCCAGCGGGCCGGGCTGGTCCTACAACGCCCAATATAACGAAGTGGTCGTGACCGGGACCGGGACGGTGCTCAGCGGCCTGTACATTCCCGGCAGCCTCCAGATCGCCGCCGCCAACGTGACGGTCAAGGATGTCCAGGTGGTGACCGGCGGGGCCTTCGCCATCGACCTCCGGCACACCACCGGCGCCACGATCGAGAATTCCACCATCAGCGGCCAGAACGCGACCACCGGCCGCGTCGACTCGGCGATCGATGACGTGTACGGCGACTCGACCGGGATGGTCATCAAGGACAACAACATCTCCTCCTTCAGGACCGCCATGCAGATATCAACCGGGCTGGTGGACGCCAATTACATTCACAACCCCGGGTACATCGCCGGAGATCACACCAACGGCGTCGTCACCAACGGCGGCACCGAATCGCTGGTGATCGAGGACAACACGATCTTCAACAGCCTGGGCCAGACCGACGTGATCAGCCTGGACCCGGCCACCTCCGGCGTGCCGGTGGCGAACAAGACCATCGAGAACAACTTCCTGGCCGGCGGGGGCTACGCCATCTACGCCGGGGCCGCCGCGGGCAGCACCACCTCCAACATCGTCATCACCGGCAACCGGTTCGGCCAGCTCTACTACCCCAAGAGCGGCCAGTTCGGTCCCGACGTCTTCTTCAGCCCCACCGGGACGGGCAACACCTGGTCCGGCAACACCTGGGACACCACCGGGCAGGCCATCCCCTCCCCGTGACTGTCGCACCGCCACGGTGCGGCCACGCCAGCGTCGCCCGGCTCGCGGACAGCGGGCCGGCGACCCGATTGAGCTCGCCGGGCCCGCCGGCCTCCTGAACCGGCCAGCTCTGTCTCGCCGATTCCGCGAAGTGTGACGAATACTGTTGGTAGCTTGTCTGTGACACAACGCAGTCGGCGTTCGGGCGCCCCGGTTGCTTGTCGGCGGACGTGAGGCGCCCTCCGGCGGGACCGGCCGCCGGCAGAAACGAGGTCCCGTTGAAGGCACGCATGCTCACTCTCAAGGTCTCCCTGGCCGTGATCGTTTTCGGTGGCACCGGGGCGGCCCTGGTCCTCCACCTGAGCCTGGCCTCGGCGCACAACGCCCCGCCGTCCGGGGCGCCGCCGTCTGAGATCGGGGCATCCGCGCCCGCGCAGGTCCCAGGCGACTGCCTCACGGTCCCGCATGCGTGCGGCTTCCCTGATGGGACCAACACGGGCGTGCCGAGGGGGACGGCGCTGCGGTCGGTCCCCGGCCAGGTATCCAGCGGCCCGGGCTGGCACTTCGACGCCACGGGCGGCTACGTGGCGGTGACCGCGAGCGGCACTGTACTCAGCGGCCTGTACATCCCCTACAACCTGAACATCGGCGCGTCCGACGTGACGGTGCGGGATGTACGGGTCGTGACCGGCGGGTATTTCGGCATCAGCCTCAGGCATACCGCGGGCGTCACAATCGAGGACTCCACGATCAGCGGCCGGAACCTGACCAGCGGCCGGGTCAACTCGGCGATCGACGATGTGTACGGCGACTCAACCGGGATCGTGATCAAGAACAATAATATCTCGCGATTCAGGACAGGCGTGCAGATATCGACCGGACTGATAGTCGGGAACTACATTCACGACCCCGGCTACATTTACGGTGATCACACCAATGGGATAGCTGCCGACAAGACGGCCGAGCCGCTGACGATCTACGGTAATACGGTCTTCAACGATCTCGGGCAGACCGACGACATCAGCGTCGATGCATCGAGTTCGGGGCAGGACGTGGTCAACAAGATCGTGGTGGATAACCTGCTCGCGGGAGGCGGCTACTCCATCTACGGCGGCAACGCCCGTAATGACCCCACGTCGAATATCGTCATCGAGGATAACGAGTTCGGCCAGCTTTACTACCCGAAGAGCGGCCAGTTTGGTCCCGTCGCCTTCTTCGACCCAACCGGGACGGGCAACGTCTGGTCGGGGAACGTCTGGTCGGGGAACGTCTCGTCGGGGACCAGCCTGCCCGGAAAGGTTGCCGTGCTGCCCGGCTCCCGCCGGTCAGGCGCGCAGCCGGGCGGCGCCGCGTCCGGCTAGAGCGGTCCCGCGGATGCTTACCCCGCAGGGGGAGCTGCACTTGTCGCTGCGGCGTGAGCCCACACTGCCGCGGGCACTGGGCCTCACCAGAACGCGGCTGGCGGCCTTCTCCGAATACGTCTGCGACCCGTCCGCATACACCCGGCCGTGCACCGTGGACTGGGCGCTCGGCGCCGCCTCGCTCATGTCACGGGAATGCTATGAGGTGCTGGGCGGATGGGACGAGACCTACCGAGGAGACCGACCTCGCGCTGCAGGCACGGGACGCGGGCCTGCTCCCCGTACGAACCGGGGTCGGTCGCGGTCCACATCAGCGGGCAGTCGAGCCGCAGCCACCGGACGCACGCCATGCAGATCGTCAACCGGGTACGGCTGTACCGGCGCTAAGGCCATGGCGGCGCCCGGCCGAACTGGGCTGCTCGGGCAGGCGCACGCCACGGTAAATGCCGCCGGAAGAATAGGGAAGACAAGAATGGCTTGGCGCTGGATAGGCAGGAATGGCCGGATAAACGAGGATGACCGAATAGGCGGGAACGCCGGATATGCGCCCGCTAGCCGTTACGGCCTGGCATGACGGGATATCGCCCGGGCCCGGCCGCCCTGCTGCCCGGTCATGACGCCGATGTCGGCCGCCCGCCACGGAGGATCAACGCGGTCACGCTGCTGAGCTGCTACGCGTTCCTGCTGATGGCCATACCCTCGTCCGTGGTCGTCGGGTCCTTCGGGGCGGCAGGCGCGCCCGCCGCCCTGCTGGCGGTCGCCATACTCTGCTGGTACCTGGTGGCCCGCCAGCACCCCGGCCTCGGACTGGACCGGGGCAGACAGCCGGCCCGGGTCGCCGCGACGATCTTCGCCGGCGCGGTCGTGGCAGCGTATATATCGGCCAGCCGACATGCCGTGCCCGCCGCTCAGCAGAGCGGCGCCGACCGCGGCCTCATCGTGCTAGCGGGATGGTTTGGCGTGCTGGCGCTCGCGGCGGACGGGATCGACCAGGCTGACCGGCTGAGGACCCTCCTTCGCCGGATCGTCATGCTCGCCACCGCCATGGCTGCGCTTGGCGTGATCGAGTTCTGCACTGGCGTGGATCTCACTAAGTACATCGTGATTCCCGGCCTGTCCGTGCATCAGCAGGCGACGGATCTCATAAGCCGCGATGGCCTGGTCCGGGTGACGGCGACGACCGCCCAGCCGCTCGAGTTCAGCGCGGTGCTGGCGATGAGCCTGCCGATCGCCCTCCATCAGGCCCGCTTCGCGCCCGCGGCGCTGCGGGTCCGCCGCTGGCTGCAGGTCGCGCTCATCACGGCGGTGGTGCCGATGACCGGATCACGCTCCGCCTTCTTCGGACTCGCGGTGATCTGCATCGTGCTCTTCCCAACCTGGCACCGCCGCGACCGGCTTCGCGCCTGCCTGGCAGGGCTCGCTGCGCCGGCCCTCGCGTGGCTGGTCAAGCCGAGCCTGGTGAGCAGTTTCACCGCGCTCTTCGGCCAGTTCGGGACCGACCAGAGCAGCCTGTCTCGTGCCGACGCGTACTCAGAGGCAGTGCCATATATCGCCGCGCACCCGTGGCTCGGCCAGGGATTTCAGACGTTCTTTCCGCAGACCCATTTCTTCGTCGACAACCAGTACCTCACCTCGCTGCTGGAGACCGGGATCCTCGGGCTCCTCGCCCTGGTCGCGTGCTTCGCGACGGGCTGGTTCACCGCTCGGAGCGTGCGGGCCACGGCGGCCGATGCCCGGACCCGCGACCTGGGGCAGTGCCTGGCCGCATCGATCGCGGTCGGCGCCGTGTGCTTCGCGTCGTTCGACGCGCTGTCCTTCTCCATCGCGGCCGGCCTGTTCTTCCTGCTGCTCGGCTGCGTGGGGGCGGCATGGCGACTGGGGCGCGCGCAGCAGCTGGCCGGGGACTAACGATCTTCAATGGCGGGGGTTACCAAGCCTGGTCATCCGGTGCGTGGTGCGTGGTGCCGGAACCATGAGGTACCCCGATGGCGGCGGGCTGACCGCGCAGGAGCGGGCCCGCCGGGAGCAGGTGCGGCTGGCTGCGGCGGAGATGATCGAGGCCGGGGCCAGCGACCGGGAGGTCGCGAAGCGGTTCCGGGTGTCGCGGATGTCGGCGAACCGGTGGCGGCGGGCCCTGGCAGGCCGGCGGCCGGGCGACGCTGGCTTCCAGGGGAGCAGCGGCGCCCGCTGCAAAGACGAGCAGGTTAAATGCTCGGCACACTCGATGGTTCCGCTGGAGTACGTCTGGATAGATACCCCCGAGGGACAGAGCTTAGTTCTCAAGGGTGCTAAGTGCTTCGGGCCCCTGTGGACTGGTAATTACGTTCGATCACAAACCGACGCCTCCAGCTCCTCCGGGACTCGGCATGGTGGAGTAGTGAAGCGCATAGACGGTATCTACAGGCGCTCACGTTTCGACTTTTGGATCGCTTTCTGGAACTATGGCTTGAGTGGCGGACGATGAGGTTCTATGTCTCCCTCACGCCACGTAGGGCTCGCTTAGGGTTGTCCAGGCGTCTCGGGCCGTTAAGCTTGTTCATGCCGCTGTTGACCGTACACAGGACGAGGAGGAAGCGATGAGCACTCCAGGATCGGAGTCAGATCATGCTCATAAATTCGTTATCCCGGTAGAGTCTACTAACACAGTTACTACATGGGCTTACCATAACAACATGGCCGTGGCGTCGGTGACCTTCGCAAGCGTTACTAAGCTTCGTTGTGAGTGCGGCGAGGAAACAGATCGCAAGAAGCCATGACCTTTGCGAGTCGTCATTTTCTTGGCCGCAGCCCTGCTCTTACTGGCGGTCATCCTGATGGGGGGATCGCCTTAGGTAACCTCTAGCCAATGCACTCCAGTGCTCATGTCGATCATCTCGGTCACCGTGTAACCCAGTCGCTTCATGGAACCGTGGACGCACCATCTCGTAACGTGGCCCAGCGGAGGGACGAGATCTTTAGGCAGAGTCCTGCAGATTATGAACGGCTGATGCCTCCGAGGCCCGCTCGCCTATCCGTCGGCCCCGGATGCCTGGCGTGACGGACCGCCATGGCGGGCGGGCGGCCAGGAGGACGAGGGCAGCCGCGGCTCGCCCTCGGCCGGGTCGTCGTCGGCTGGGATATCAAGGAGCGTCCAGTCCTCAGAGGGCGTCGAGTAGTCCGGGAGCGCCGACCGATCCCTGAGCTGCCGCCGGGTGACCAGCCCGTCCACGACGATCGGTGTCCCGAGGCAGATCACGAGCAGCAGCGCGCCGACGACGACCAGTGGCCGCGCCGTCTGGCTGATGCTGAGCGTCGCCTGCGGCGGGAAGGAGAGCGTATCGGCGCGCACCTGGCCGCGGACCGGGACACCGTGCTGCAGCTGGGCAAGCTGAGTGCCGATCTGCGCGGTCACCGCCTGGAGCGTGCGCTGTACCCCGGCTGCGTCCGGCCCCGTGACCGTTACCATCAGGACGGATCCGGTCGTCGGGGTGGTATAAGTCGGGAGCGCGACGGTGTACGAGGCGGTAAATCCCTTTGCGGCCAACTGCCTGACGGTTCCCGGTGCCATCAGTTCCCTACTGAGGGCGTCGGCGGTCAGGGTCAGCGAGGGGCTGAAGCTCAGGAACGGGTTGCCGCCGTTCTGATTGGAGGCCGCGCGTGATGCCAGCAGGACCACGGAGGAAGCCGACTGGTAGTAACGCGGCATCTTCGCCGCGGCCACGGCGGCGCCGACCATTGCCATAATGAGCAGCACAGCGGTCAAGATCCACCGCGCCCGCCAGATACGGACTGCTTGCCTGAGGTCCATCCATCCCGCCTAAATACTCGAATGTACGGCTTTTCGCATCGGCGGCACGCACGTTTCCCGGCAAAACAGACCATAAGGGATTGCCTCGATGAGGGGGTACCGCCTTGCTCTATCCTGAGTTTACGGATGATGAACTGCCCGTGCTCCGCCTTGGTTCACTATAGTTGTCTCGCGTCGGGCCGGTATCGTTCGGACATTTCCGCGGTCTTCGCGCGGGCAGCGGAAAGCAGGGAGGATGCGATGGCGGTGGCGCGATGATTCCTCTCGGGCGGACGAGAAAAAGGCTTCGCCTGACCCTGGTGGTGGCGACGCTCCTGCTGGCGGCCGGGGCGGGGTACGACATTGAGATTAGCCCGCCTATGTACCTCGACAGCGCAACAGTAGAGTTGTCCCTGCCTAAAACCCTGAATGCCCCGAATGCCTACTATATGTTCGCGCCGTCTCTCATCAGCAGCGGCGAGGTAATGGTCCAGATCCTGAACAGCCCATCGGCGCAGCGCCAGATCGGCGCCGCGGCCAGCGGCGCCAGTGTCAGCCTCGCGCTCGTCAACCTGTATAACGAGGAATATCCCAATTACGGCGTCCCCCTTGCGACGCTGACGGCGGCCTCGCCGATCGCGGCGAATGCCCGCCGCACGTTCGTGGTCGCGGCGCGGGTGCTAGGCCGTCTCCTCGCGGCACGGCAGGAGCAGGCGGGAATCCTGCCTCGCCACCGCATCTCGGCTCAGATCCTCGGGGATAGCGGGCCCATCATCCAGACCGGCTCGCGCGCACGTACGTTCGGCGGCCTAGCCCTCCTGGCGGCGATGGCAGCCGGCCTGGCCTGGAACGGCGCCGGGCGGTGGGGCGCGGGAGCCAGGTCGGAGCCAGCAGCTACGTGACCGCGACAAAAACGTGGCTTTCCGCTGACGGCTTACTCAGCGAAGGGATTGAGCACTCGGACTCCGGCCAGCTCGAAGTCCTTGACGTTGCGGGTGACCACGGTCATGCCGTGCACCCGCGCGGTTGCTGCAATGAGCGCGTCGATCACCGGGAGGGGCTGCGCGTACTGCTGACCGCCCCAGGCAGCGGCGACCGGGAGGGTGACCGGGAGAACCCGATCTTCGAACCCGGTCTCCACATCCCGGAGCCAGCGCTCGAGGGCGGAAGCCTGGTGCCGGTCTCCCCGGCCGCGAACTCTCGCGATCCCCTGCTCGAGCTCGCCCAGGGTCAGCACGGAGACGTGCAGCCGGTCCGGCGGCGTGGCCGCGATCCAGTCGGCTACGCCCGCCGCCGGCTGGCGCTTGCGCGTCTCCGACAGCACGTTGGTGTCGAGCAGGTAGGTCACGCGCCCGCCTCAAGATCGACCGCACGTCCGAAGTCAGCCTTGCGCTCGGCCTCGATCTCCGCGAAGACATCAGCGATGCCGTCGCCGAGCTTCGGACCGCCGAGCAGGATGCTCGAAAGGTCCACCGCAGGCCGGGTCAGCCTGCGGTACTCACTGATATCTACGACTACCGCGACATCCTCACCGTGCCGGGTGATGACCTGCGGCCCCTCGCTCGTAACCGCACGGATCATCTCGCTGAAGCGCTGCTTGGCGTCTTGGATCTGCCAGTGATCCGGAGTCCGTGACGTCATGAGCACCTTCCTAGACCTGTCTAGTCCTGTCTAGACAGATTACCGCCAACTAGCGCCCAGCGGGTCGCCAGCGACCGCGCGGCCCGCGCGGCTAGGCTGATCGCCGACCTGCTGTGATCCGGTCGCGGGCTCGCCGCGACGGAAAGGACCGCGATGCCCGCATCGGTTGGCTACCTGGTGATCGACACGACGGACCCACAGCAGCTGGCGCCGTTCTGGTGCGGGCTGCTGGGGGCTTCCGCTGACGCTGCATGGCCGACCCGCACGGTAACGAGTTCGACATCGACACCTTGCCCCCGGCCTGACGCTCCCTCCAAGCCGCGCAACGATGGTGCTCCGAAGCAGGAGTCCGGCGCCGGCCCGGCACACACGGCGGCGGTCGCTCAGGCAGCACTGCCTGGGCGCTGGCGTGCCTGGCTTCCGGCGGTCAGGCGGCGGGCAAGGACGGCTGCCTGGTCGCGGATCTCCGGGATTGCTGTTGTCTCATACCAGAGCCCCCGCAGCGGCGGACCGAGCGTGAAGATGGTGCTACTCGGCCTCCCGGCCGTGTCGATCACGGCGCCGGTGGGGTCTGCGTCGATGCCGAGCCGCAGCGGATCTGGCCGGGCCAGCCCACGGCCGAGGAGGTCACGCAGCAGCGGGTCGGCGGCACGGGAGATGTCTGTTGCCGGCCCGGTTCCGTTGATCAGCCAGCCCGCGGTGAGCTCGGCTTTAATGCCATTCTGCTCAATGCGCAGCGAGCGGCCGCGGGCGTTTCGGCGGATCGCCACGGCATCCGAGCGTGGTCTACCTCGGCCAGCACTACGTCACCGACGTCATCGGCGGCATCGTCTTCGCGGCGGGCGCATGGATTGTCCTGATCAAGGTCGCGGTGCCGCTCGTGCCGGCGCTGCCACCAGCCTGCCGGTTCTGGCGAGCCCGGTTCTGGCGAGCCCCGTTCTGGCGAGCATCGGTCTAGCGAGCATCGGTCTAGCGAGCAGAGCTCCAGGCCGAGCACGAGGAAACCGGCGGCCATGACAGCGAGCATGACCAGCGGAAGCCTGTTCACCCGGAGGGTGCCGTCCAGCGCTCGATCAGGGTGCTGTCCGCGCCGACGAGTTACCCGTCGGCGTACGCACCGGCGGATGGATCGCCGCGTAGAGCGCGGCGCTGGGCGGGGATGGCTGGTCGGGCGGGATTTGAGTACGGCGCAGCTGACCATCGTGGAGGTCGTAGTGGCCAATCGCCCGGACGGGCGGCGAATAAACATGAACGGTGACCGCTCCGGCCTCATGATCCATGCGGTGCACGCCGTCGCCAGGGAACCAGAACTCCTCACCCGGGCCGTATTCATGCGCAGCAGGCGGCGTGCCGAGGGTGAGCGGCTCGTTCCACGCGCGGCCGGCGATCACGCATACGCCCACACACGAGCCATCATGGTCGTGGTAACCGGTATCGCGCGGCTGCCACCACAGATTGAGCCATGCTTCCGAGTGCTCATCGCGCCAGAGCAGTATCGCCTCGCCTGAGCCGGTGCGGTCGAGCCGGCTCGGCTCGACTAGCGCGGCTGCCAGCCGCGCCCGTTCTGCACATTCTTGCGGCGTCAGCGGCCTGTCGCTGGCGGCGATCGCCCGCAGCCGCGGTTCATCCAGATCCCTAAGTGGCGTGCCCATTGATGAGGATCTTACCGGAGCCGTTGATCACCACCGTGGTGCTCGCCGTGGTCCTGATCACGGGCAGCGTCTGGCTGCTGGCGGCCCAGGCGCTGGTCTTCGCAGCCGGGTCCGTCTTCGGCTTGCGCTATTCGCCTTATGGCTTGCTCTACCGGCAGCTGGTCAGGCCGCGGCTGGGCCCGCCCTCGGAACTCGAGCCCGAGGCGCCGCCGCGGTTCGCCCAGACGGTCGGCCTGGTCTTTGCGGTCGTCGGCGTGGCCGGCTACGCAGCGGGCGCGACCTGGCTCGGCATGGCGGCGACCGCGGCTGCCCTGGCCGCGGCGTTCCTGAACGGAGTCTTCGGGTTCTGCCTCGGCTGCGAGATGTACCTGCTCATCCGACGTATCCGGCCAGGCCGCCAGTCCCTGGCGCCGGCCAACGCTAACAAGGAGATTTAACGCTTGACATCCTCCCCCGCCTGAAGTGAAGGCGGGGATTCCAGCTACCCGGGTCCGGTTAAGGAGGCAGGCAGGTGAGGTTCGCGGTTCACGGGCCGGGCTGCCCCGTCGCCTCCCCGCCAGTGAAGGGGGATGGGGAGGTGGGTGGGGTGCCCCGCCGCGATGTTGATGGCCGCGTTCACGTCCGCGTGGCCGGCGAAACCGCAGGCAGTGCACTGGAACACGGCGTGGCTGGTCCGAAAATAAGGGTCAGCGGGCAGGCGGCAGCTGCCGGCGGCGCGGAGCGTCGCCGGTTCTGGGCGGGTGGGCTGGGTGGCTGGCTAGCTGGTTCTGGTGGCTGGCAGCCGTTCGGCTCAGACGATGAACAGGTGCACATACCGGCTGATCGTGGTCATGGCACCGTCGCTAACCCGGCCGAGTTGTCGTCCTGCCCGCTCGTTGGACATGGCTCGCACCTGCTCGGTCATGGCGTACGAGACCTGCTTCAGCCCGGTGCGCTCGTCGGCCGGGACCTCGATATGGTGCTCCAGACCGCGATACCGGGTAGTGAGCGGGACCGCGATGAAGAGCCCCGGCACGGCAGCATAGCGCGGATGCGATACCACCACCACGGCATGCCCGCGGGGATCCGCTGATCCGACCGTGCGATGGGATGAGAATCAGGAACAGACCGCGCTAGACACTCGCTTGAAGTCCACATAGCGGCGGGCTACGAAGGGCTCAAATAGCCTCATGGGCCTAACTTACTAAATCGATCTGTTTAGTGGAATGTGACGTAGGTCACACTGACCAACACAGCAGCTTATTCCTCAGGGAGCAGGGGTGAGCGGCCGTCGGCGTCGTGCCGACGGCACCGCGATTGACGGTCCGGGGTGAGCAGCTCGCTCCCGAGCTCCCGCCGGTCAGCTGGCCGGGTGGAGCGAGCGGGTCACCGGCACCGGGTTCGTGAACAGGTCGAGGACAGGACGGCCTGCGCGTTCGCGGCATCGTCTCCGACTGCCTTGCGCGTGTCGGCGATGAGCGTGCTGAGCGACACTCTGACCTCCGGTCGGGAGATGGTAAGCGATCCTTCCTATTCTCTATAAAATCGGTCTACTTTGTCAAAATAATTCTGCCCGGATGGAACCCCAGTCCACCGGCTGGTCCGTGGGCACGCGGGGAACCTCAGGGCATGATGCCCTCCGCCGGGCGGCGCGTGCCCCCGTCGGTCAGCCGCCAAGTGCGGTGACCATGTTCATGATCGTAACCATCTGCGGGGCGGTCCTAACGGCGAAATCCGGCCCGTCGTAACCCCACCAGTCCCAGCATCCCTCCGGGTTGTACGGGATGACGCTAGCGATTGCCTGCGGATACAGGACTACCAGGTTGTTCGTGTCGGCATAGGTGTCCAGGTTGGCTCGCTCAGGGAACTCATCACCCAGCAGGTACTCCCCGCTCAGGCAGCCGTGCAGTGCGACGACGAGCTTGCAGGCGGCGCCGGCCGCGCACGCTGGCGGCGTGTAAAGGAGGCCGTTGTCGTCCATGCTCAGCGCCGGAGCGCTGCCGCCCGGGGCGTAGCGGTCCTGGCTGAACGACGACAACGTTCCTTCCGGGGTGCCGGTGTTCGGCGGGTTGATGCTGCCGAGCCAGTGCCTCAGCATCTCGCCCTCGGGATCGTCGCCGCAGTTGATCAGGAACGGCGGGCTGGTCAGCGGGCACGCAAGCACGCCATCCGGCGTCGGCCAGCCGTGACCTGCCAGGTCATTGTTGTGATACTCGACGCTGGCGCCGAAGTGCTGATAGAAGTCAACGCCTGAGTCGGACACCAGGTCGTTGACCACTGGGTCGAGGGCGCCATGGTAGACGTAGATCGGCTTGCCGTTCAGGTTCGAGATCGGGTCGGTCAGTCCCTGGCTCGACCAGGTGACCGCCTGCTGCTCCAGCGCAGGCAGGCTGGCTCCGATGTCGCAGGTGGCGAACTCGATCACAGTGCCCTGACCGCAGTCGTACGGACCGGCGGCGATGATGCCAGCGCCGTCGAAGGTGCCGGAGTAGGCAACCTGCAGTTGCGTGGCCATGAAGCCGCCGGACGAGACGCCCGTCACGTAGACGCCGGTGATGTCACGCCTCGGCAGCGCCGACGAGCTGGCATCGGCCGGGGCGGCGAGGCAGACGATGGCGAGCGCGGCCACAGCTGCCAGCGCGGCGCGGCGGAAGACGCGGTGTCTCATGGGCATGCTCCGGGGTTGCGGGGTCGGCCGGACGCGCCGGCCGGGGGATACCGTGCCCCCGGCCGACGATCATCCGGCCGTCACCCGAGGTGGGCAGGAACCAGTCGAAGGTCAACGTCATGAATGGTCGCTCCCGTCCTCGAGGTGAACGTCGTGCTGCCAATGGCGCGGATGACGGCTATCCGCCCACCGTGCTGTTGAATTCGCTCGTGATGTAGGTCGAGATATTGACCTTATTCGGAATGAGTCCCGCTGCGAAGAACTGGTTGACCAGGTTCTGCTCGGACGAGACCGTGGTGCTGGTGATCGGGATGGGGGTGGTGGCGTCGACCTTCGCGGCCACGTCCATGACGCTGCTCGGCAGTCCGGCCGCCTTGCCCCAGGCGACGGCCCAGGCCGACGGGTGGGTCGCCGCCCAGGTGTAGGCCTTGTCCAGCGTGGCCAGGTAGACCTTGATCGCGGCGGCCGTGTCCGGGTTGGCCACGGCGGCCTTCGAGGCTACCTCGAACGAGTACGGGCTACCGTAGGCGGACCCGGTGGCCAGTACGCGGGCGCCGTCCTGAGCGACGACCTCCTGGACGTAGGGCGGCCAGATGTCCCAGGCGGCCACGTCGCCGGAAGTGAACGCGGCGAGGGCCTCGGCCGGCTGCAGGTTCGCCAGGCTGACGTCCTTGGTGGTCAGTCCGGCCTTGGTGAGCACGGTCAGCAGGTTGTAGTTGGCCGAGCTACCCGACCCGTAGGCGATCTTCTTACCCTTCAGCTGGCTGATGGAGGTGATCGGGGAGTTCTTCGGCACGACCACCGCGTCCTGGTCTCCGTTGGTCTGGCGGGCGCCGACGATCTCGACCTGCTCACCGCCGGACGCGGCAAAGACGGGCGGGGCGTCGCCGACGCCGCCGATGTCGACAGAGTTGGAGGCCATGGCCTCCAGCATCGGCGGGCCGGAGGTGAAGTCGGACCAGTGGACGTGGAAAGGCAGCGTGTTCAGCAGGCCGGCCGCCGTCAGCACCGCCTCGGCCCCCGTCCCCTTCTGGTCGCCGATGTTCAGCGTCACCGAGGGCAGGTTCACCGAGCTGGACGCCGACGGGCTGCTCGTGCTCGCGGCGGACGTTCGGGTGCTCGACGATGACGATGATGACGAGCAGCCCGCCGCGGCGAGTCCGGTCAGTGCGAGCAGCGTGACGGCATAGAACCTTGGTCTCTTGATCATGTGTTCCCCTATGTGGTCAGTCGGTTGTTCAGTCGGTTTCCGCGGCTGGGACGCCGAGTTCGGTCAACAGCCGGAGCGTCAGGGCGACGAGGTCGGGATGGTCGCGGTCCCGTGGCCTCGGCACGGCGATGGGCGAGGAGTGGCTAATCCGCCCCTGGCCGAGGACGAGAACACGGTCGGCGAGCGCCAGCGCCTCGTCCACGTCGTGCGTGACCAGCAGCACGGCCGGCCGATGCCGGGTCCACAGGCTCAGTACGAGGCGGTGCATGGTGATCCTGGTCAGCGCGTCGAGCGCGCTGAAAGGTTCGTCGAGCAGCAGCAGGCTTGGCTCGCGGACCAGCGCCCGGGCCAGCGACGCACGCTGCGCCTCGCCGCCGGACAGCGTGGCGGGCCAGGCCCAAGCGCGTTGGGCCAGCCCGACCTCGTCCAGTGCGGTGCGGGCCCTGGCCTGCGGATCGGCGGCCCGCAGGCCGAGCGCGACGTTGGCCTGTACCTTCTTCCACGGCACGAGCCGAGGTTCCTGGAAGGCGACCGACACCGGCCCCGTGACCGAGAGCTCGCCGGTCACCTCCTGGTCCAGCCCGGCGAGCGCGCGCAGCAGCGTGGACTTGCCCGAGCCGCTGCGCCCGATCAGCGCGATGAACTCGCCGGCCGCGATGTCCAGGTCGAGCCCGTCAAGGATCGTCCGGTCGCCGAACGTGCGGCTCAGCCCCCGCACCGAGGCCGCCGTGGCGGGATCGAGGTGATCAGGGCGAGATACCACGGCCCGTTCGGCCGAATGTTCCTCTTCTTTTACTGCCCGAAGTCGCGGCGCCATGCCAGTGCCTTCCTTTCCAGCAGGCGCACCGCGCCGGTGAGGAACAGGCCGAGGATCGCGTAGACGATGAGCGCCACCATGATCACGCTGTTGTCCAGGAACTGCTGGGCCTGGGTGATCATGAAGCCGAGCCCGCTGGTCGCGTTGATCTGCTCGCCGACGACGAGCGCGAGCAGTGATGAGATCACGCTCACCTGCAGCCCGGTCAGCGCCTGGGGGAGCGCGCCAGGCAGCACGATGTGCCGGATCATCTCGCTCCTGCGCAGGCCGAGGACGTGGCCGAGCTCGCCGAGCTTGCTGTCCACGCCGCGGATGCCGGCGAACGCCGGGGAAGCCAGCTTGCTGGCCGGGAGGATCCCGGTGCTGCTGGCCGCCTGCCAGAGGACGACCACGACGACCGGGCTGATGAGGCGGTACCAGCTCCGGTGGCGGCTGCGCCGGGCCGGTGATCTCGCCGCCCCATGCGCCGCGCCGCTGCTCGGCGTGACGGCGGTCAGTTCGGCCTGGTTGCGCACGATGGGGCTCGTTTCGGCGGTTTCAGGCATGGACCCACCTTCAGATGGAGCGAACCGGGTTTATGGCTGCGTGCGGGCGGACGATAAATCCTGAGCGGCTGAGCCCGAGCGGGTTGAGCCCTCGGCAGCCTCGGGGGCTGAGCGCCATGCCCAGGGTCCTGCGAAGCTCAGCGGCGAGCGGCGCGAGACCGCTGACAGGTCGCGCTCGCTTGCCAGCCGAGATCGGTGTGCGGGCACGCTACAAGCAGCTCGGGGTAACACATGCCACCACCATAGGTCAATTGTCTACTTTGTCAATAGACTTTATCGACAATGACCCCGTTCGCTCCCACGTCAGGTCCTGCTCACCCGGCCGCCGCATCGTAATTTCTCGCCGAACGGCCATTGGTATCAGCCCAGCGCCAGCTCACCCGAATCCTGAGGTCGACGTCATGCGAATAGCCGTGGTCACCGGCAATCCGAAGCCAGCGTCCCGGACTCACGGTGCCGCCCTTGCGATGGCCGCTGCCCTGTCCGCGCCCTTCCGACGGCACTACGCAGCGTGATGTTCGAGCCGTGCGAGGGGACCGGGCCGGCGGGGGCGGGCGATGATCCTAAACTCGTCGCATGGCCAGGTACTTCGACATCCATCCGGCCAGCCCGCAGCGGCGCGCGATCGTCCAGATCGCCGATATCGTGCGCGCTGGCGGCGTGATCGCCTACCCGACGGACTCCTGCTACGCGCTCGGGTGCCAGCTCGGCAACAGGGAAGGCATGACCAGGATCAAGTCGATCCGGCACCTCGGCGACCGGCACCACCTCACGCTGGTGTGCCAGGACTTCGCCCAGCTAGGCCAGTTCGTCTACGTTGCCAACCCGGTGTTCCGGACTATCAAGGCGGCGACCCCGGGCAGTTATACATTCATCCTGCCCGCGACCAGGGAAGTGCCGCGGATCTTGCAGCATCCGAGGAAGAAGACCGTCGGGGTGCGGATCCCGCGCCACGTGGCAACCCAGGCGCTGCTCGCCGAGCTCGGCGAGCCGCTGGTCTCGAGCACCCTGCTGCTGCCCGGTCAGGACGAGCCCATGACCCAGGGGTGGGAGATCGCTGAGGAGCTTGACCACGCCGTGGACGCGGTGATCGACTCGGGCGACTGCGGCACCGAGCCGACAACGGTGATCGACTTCTCCGGGTCCGAGCCCGAGATCGTGCGCCGCGGGGCAGGCGACACGTCCGGTTTTGAGTGAACCACGGCCCGCTGGGTGTCGAGGTAATGGGTGCCGAACTCGCCGCCGCGGTACTCAGCGGCGTGCGCACCGGCTGCGGCATTCCGGCCTGGAGACAACTTCCAGATGCCTGGAAGCTGCCGGTGAATCGTTGACCGACGAGTGAGTTGGCCCGCATCCTCTGTGACGTGGACTGACGGATCAGGCGATCGGACGTGCGACGGACGAGTCAAGGACGGTGCTCGATGGCTGGAGGCAGGGAAGCGGAGCGCCTGCAGGCACGCGCTCCGCTGTGGCGGCGAAGCCGAAGGCGCTGGGCGGCCGCGGGCGGCGTCGCGGCGTGCTGGGTGGTTCTGGAGGTCGTGACGGGTTCGGCCGTCTCCGCGACCGTAGTGCTTGTGATTATCGCGGGACTCGGGGTCGCCGGCGTGAGTGGCCTCCGGGCCCTGGGCATCACAAGGGATCATCCCTGGATACGGCAGATGGCCTCGCGGCCATGGCGGGACGGGCAGGATGTGCTAAAGGTCGCCATGCGGCACCTGTCCGACATATTCGTGGTCACGCCTAGTGGATCACTGCTCGCGCCGAGCGTAGTCGAGCTGCAGCTGAACCCCGATGACCTCATCGCCCTGTGCGAGCGGATGGAACTCGGCGTGATCAGCACGAGCATGACCGAGGTCTACGAAGAGCAGGTAGCCGCGTACGGGGCCCGCTTCGCCGGGCCGGGCCGGGCCTACGTATACGTCAGCGCCAGTGGGTCCGTCCCGCCGGGCCGCTACCATCTGCGGCAGGCAGATCCCGTCAGCGACGGTGCCCAGTCTGACTGGTCCGCTGTCCAGTGCGCGGACGCCGGGCCGCAGTTCGCTTATGCCGCCCCGCAGCATGCCTACGCCGAGCCCGGCAGTCACCCTTGGCAGGACCCAGGCGTGACGGTCGGCGGCGGGATGACCACGATCATGGAACGGAGCCTTGCCCCCGTTCCTGTGCTACGGCTGGTCACCGGCTCCTCGGTGGCGGAAACCCGGATGTCCGGCGCTCGTGCCGGGCGCGGGTCCGTTGAGCTGGTGCTCCCCGACGTGCCTACGGTGTCCAGGGAGCACGCAAGGTTCACGTTCTCTGACGGTCGCTGGTGGATCATGAACCAGGGCCGGAACGGACTCACGCTCAACGGCGCCCCCGTGGCGGGTGAGCAGCCGCTCAGCGATGGCGATGCGATCCGCTGGGGGGCCAGGCCTGACGCGCTGCTGTCTCGCGTTGAGATCACCTGACGCCGGAAGTGCGACAATTGTCATTCCAGACATGGCGAGACTGGATGGCCGCGCCGGTGGCGCGCCGTCCGACCGGGAGTGGCGACTGAGTGGCGATGGGCCGGCTTTTCCTATGGTCAGCGGCGCACGGTGAGTGGGTGAGCTGTCCGTCCGATGAGATCACCTGGCTGGATCGGCGCATGCTCAGCGGCGACGAGGATCTCACCCTGCATCGCGCCCCGCGTTGCGCGGGTCTTCGCTACGTCCACCACCACTGGGAACTGTTCAGCCGGGACACGACCCACCGGGTATATCTGGCGCCGGAATCTGCCGGGACGCCGCCGCGCGCTGAGGCTGTGCGGCGGACGGCGAGCCACGCCCTGCCGGCTGCCCCAGCGCGCTACGAGGCGCTGCCGGTCATACTCGCGGAGGGCTCGTGGCTGGTCAGCGTCGGTACCTGGGTGCTGCGGCTGCGGCTCGACGCGGCGACCCGCTCCCGCGCCGATCCGGCCGTCCCGGACGGCGACAGGCAAGAGACCACCCGGGCCGCGAACATCGTGCGGCGGGGCAGCGTGCCCGGAGAAGACACGGTAGCCCGCGTGCGCGGTTACTTCGAGCGCAACGCAACCGCGCGCCTGGCGATGGCCTACTACTACCAGGAGTTCATCCTCGGCCTGGCCGCCCCGCAGACCGTGCCGATGATGGATGTGGTCATCGCTCTGGACCTGAGCGGAGAGGGCGCGGTATCCGACTATAAGAAGCTGCTTCAGGGATTCATCTGGAAAGAACGTGGTCACGCGCGCGATCTCGCCGACTTCCTGCTCGCCAACGGCCTGCTGACGCCGGCCGACCTCGACGAGGCAAGGCAGGCCGCGGCGGAAAACGAACGCAACGGCGTCTGCGAGGTGGCGCGGCAGCGGCTTCAGTACCGTCAGAAAAGCAACTGAGCGACGCAGTGCAGCCGACAGTGGCAGACCCGCGGTTCACCCGCCGCAGGCGTAGGTGATCGCCCGACCTACTAAGGCCCGACCTACTAAGGTATGCGGTCGGCGTTGGGCTGGTTCGTCATTCCTGCTGCTTCTGTTGGGGGGCCATTTGCCGGCCAGGTGCGCGAAGGACACGCATAGGGCGACGGCCGTCAGCGCGGTGAGCGTCCAAGCAGGCCAGAGCGGGAACGTCGACCCTGGCGCCAGTGCCGCCAACCAGGTGGGGATCACTCCACTGCCAGGTACCAGTGCCACCGAATCCCATGCGGCGGACCACGCGGCCCGCCGCCCTGTCACATCGATCTCCGACTCCAGCCGGTGCAGCGGCTCGGCACGAGTTCGGATTCGGAATTTACCACGCCTTTCGCCGAGCAGGATGACGACTGCGCCGAGCGCGAGGAAAGCGGGAATGCTGATGGCTCGCCTTACGCGCATGATTCCTCCATGGCATCTACAGAGGTCAGCAGCCTGCCGCATGGCCTTGTCGTCCCGCCCGGCGCATCTTAGTTATGCGGCGTTATTGCCCCGTCTCGACTATTCCGTGCACCAGGTTAAGCCATTCTCCGGGTTTTCTCAAATACAAAAACTTGCATTACATTTGCACCATTTATTTCATACAATATTCGCGTCTTCATGCGGGAAAATGTTGCGCGGTCCGTGCGGTGCAAGTTCTAGGCAATTTGCACCGCCTGGCGCGGAGACACCTGCGCAACACTAACCTCGTGGGTGTCGACAAATATCGAATTAACGTTCAGGCAATATCTGCCTACTGCACAAATGCCCTGACAGCAAGTTCGCTCCATGCCCCGAGCCGCCCGCGAACGGGTCCCGGACATCACCGTGACTGCGGCTCGTGGCCGGCATGTGATCGTGGACAACCCCGGCCTGGTGGAGTTCTCCATCGAGGCGCCGTTCGACCGAGGCGCCGTTCGACCGAGGCGCCGTTCGACCGAGGCGCCGTTCGACCGAGGCGCCGTTCGACCGAGGCGCCGTTCGACCGAGGCGCCGTTCGACCCGGCGAGGGCGGGTTACTGTTCGTATCCGGACCATGTGGGGTTCGGCGTGATCCGGCCGCTCCCATGATCGTGCACGGTTACATCCCCTATCAGGGCAGTAGCCGTGCACGATGATGACTTCCGGCCTCCGGTACCGGGCCAGGTAAATGGTTCCGCCGCAGCGCCGGCCGGGCGAACGTAGCCTGAGGCGGCACTAATCAGAAAGGTGCGGTCCAGGCACCATTTCGGACCGCTCGCGGGCAAATCCGCCCAATTGGTAGCGGCAGCAAGAAGCGAGTGCCCCTCTGGACTTCAGAGGGGCACTCCGCTTCTGTTTTATCGACAGCCGTCGAGAGCCAGCCGCGACCGCACCCTGCTGGTGCGGTTACTTCCTGCCGAAGCCGTCGAATTCTCCGTTTTGTACGCCTCCGAGAAACGCGTGCCATTCGTCCGGTGTAAATCGGAGAACCGGCCCTGCGGAGTCCCTGCTGTTGCGAACACCAATCTCGCCGTCGGCCAGACCCGCCACCTCGACACAGTTACCATTGGCGAGACTCAGCGAGCTCTTAACCCAGGTAAAATCGGAATCTGGCGTTTCGGATAGCCTTCCGAGCGTAGGTCTTCCCACCGTTACCTCACTGATTGTAGGGTGTTATCCCGGAATGTATGACTACATAACGTAGCATGATGCCTACTTAAAGTAGTCACTTAACTATAAGACTAACAGTCGCTGGCACTCAAGGTCTCACTTATCGCAAGGATCACTACGGTCCAGTGATTGCCCTTAGTGCACGGGGTGAACCGCGCACGGCAAACATGTGCGGGCACGGGATGCGCGGGCACCGGATGCGCGGGCACCGGATGCGCGGGCACGGGATGCGCGGGCACCGGATGCGCGGGCACGGGGTGCGCGGGCACGGGGTGCGCGGGCACGGGTGCCCCGTCCCGTCGGTCGCGCCGAGCAGGAGGCGGTGGCCAGTTCTCGGCAGGAGAAGTTCGGCAGGAGAAGTCAAGCTTCCTGGTAGCAAGGCTGCCCAGGAACGGTCCACGCTGGCAGGCCATCGCGGCAACGATGGGGATAAAACAACTTACGTCACTTACGCACCAGCATGCTGCTGAGCACCTGACCAGTGCGACTCCGCCGTTTCGAGTATGAGCGCCTTAGACGCCGCCGGGCCGAGCGACGCGTCGGCGAGCATCTGAAATGCGATCCTGTGCAAGTATGTCTCCCGCTCCCCCTCGAGGGTGAAGCCGCTCCTCAGCTGCTCAGTGCTGACCACATCTTGCAGCATCGCATCACTATCTGCCCCGAAGCCGAAGATGACAAAGGACTCCCCGAAGACCGAGTGCTGCACGTCAAGGGGAAGAATCCGCAGTGTCAGGTTTGGCCGGTCCGTCTCTCGGGCGAGACGCTGAAGCTGTTCATACATCACCGACTCATCACCGATCCGGCGTTTCAAGACCGATTCATCGAGCACGACCAATAGCTGAAGCCCGTCGCGATTCAGCACCTGCTGGCGTCGCATGCGAACCCGGACCAATCGCCCGATCATACCTGGCGCGATTGGCTCGACCCGGCTGTAGCTGCTAATTATATGCCGGGCATAAGCTTCCGTTTGCAGTAGGCCAGCTACCACGTCAACATGCCATACGGCGATAGAAGTCGCCTCATGCTCGAGACCGATGAATTGCTTATAGTCATCGGAAAGGGTGTCGGTGAATTCTTCCCACCATCCCTTCTGAGCGGCATCCTCGGCGAGGGCGAGGAGGAGCGCGCGGTGAGACCCGGTGATCCCGTAGTAGTCGAGCAGTCTTTCGACTTCCCGTGGCCGCAAGCCGGTCCTGGCACGCTCGTACCTGCTGATCTTGGAGGGCGACCATTTCAGCGCGGCGGCGACCACGTCTCCGCTCTTGCCCTTGCTCTCCCTGATCCCACGCAGTTCGGCGGCAAGCCGGCGCCGCCGCACCGTGGGGCTTGCTGGCGCGATCATCGGGCGTCCTTCCTCCTCGTACCGCGCGGGCGGGCTAGCGCGACGGTCACGCAGATTTCACCGTAACAACAATTTGTGAAACCTTTAGCACACCGTACACATGCCTATCGTAACCAAGCCTCAGTCTTCAGCAGTCCGGACGAACCTTGCTATCCGGAGCCCAGTACTTTGTGGCGGCATCCTGCCGCCACGGCCTATCCGGAGCCCAGTACTTCGTGACGGCATCCGCGGGCCGTCGGCGGATCTGGCGGCACGACCGAGCCGATGGATGAGTGGATGCTGAACTGGCTGGACCGCACCGCGGACCCGCTGATCGGCCAGGCGCCCGGGGTTGCGGCCGAACTCCTCACCCGGGCCGTCGCCAGTTCCCCGCCTGGATCACCCCGGCACGGGCTGGCTTGCGGGCCGACTCGCCGACGCCCTTTTCCGTACCGGTGACGCGGCAGAGGCCGAGCAGGTGGCGAACCGCGCTGGAGCATGCCGCCGAGCCCGATTACGGTGCGGGAATCGCAGGTGCGTTCGGCGGGGACGGTGAGGGGCCGGGGGGTTTATGACTCACCGTCCCCACGTCTGAACCCCCTGCGGGCCGCGTCACCCGCCTTCGGCGAGATCGGGCTGGAACGCGAGCGTGAAGTACACGGCCTTGCCCGCAGGGGTGCGGTAGACTCCCCAGTCGGCCGACAGGGTAGCCACCAGCATCAGGCCACGCCCGGCCTCCGCATCGGCTGCGACGTCCTGCAGTACCGGCCAGGAGCACGCCGTGTCGTAGACATCGACGCGCAGCTGACCGCAGGAACAGGTGATGGCAAGCATGACGGTCTCGCCCGGCTCGTGCCTGACGGCATTGGTCACCAGTTCGCTGGTGAGCAGGACCGCGACGTCCGGGTCGACCGGGACATCCCAGGCGCAGATGGCCGCCCGGACCTGGCTGCGCGCTTCGGCCGCCGCCGCCGGTCCCGTGGTCAGCCGGACGCGGCATCCCTGCTGTTCGATCGGACGGGTCGGCGCCATCGCGTTCATCGGGTTCCTTAGCGGGCCGGTTCGGGCTAGTCATCCACAGCGCTGGTCACTCTGCGCGGCTGCTCCCGGCGAAGGTCCGAGCGGATACTGGACGGCTCGGTGCCGGTTGCGTAAAAAATGGTGCTGCAAATTGCAGTGAGAGACATCGGTCAGCTGACGGATTTCGCACCACGGCCGACGAGCCCCGAGCCGGACGGTGCATTCCGGACACCGGCACGGCGCTCCTTCGGTCCCCGTATACCGCCTGGCGCGGCAGGCAGGTCACGGCCGACCCGGCAGGCCGGATCGGGTTAATACCCGTCCAGGAAGGCCTTTACCTCCGGGCCGGCGAACTGGGCACCGTAGCCGGCGTTGACCACCAGGCAGGCGACCGCGACGTCCTGGGCCGGGTCGAAGGCGATGAGCCAGCTATTGGGCTGCTCCTGGCCCTGGATGTCGGCCGTCCCGGTCTTGGCGTAGACGCCCGGTCCGAACCCGATCGGCGCGGCTGTCCCGCTGCTGACCACGGCCTGCATCATCTGCTTCAGCTGCGCGTCGGTGCTGGCCGGAAGCGCGGTCGCGGTAACCTGCCTGGCTCCGGCCAGCAGGATCGGCTGCCTGAACGTCCCGCTGTCCACGGTGGCTGCCACCGAGGCCATCGCCAGCGGGGACGCGACCAGCTGCCCCTCGCCGAACGCCTCCTGCGCCAGTTCGGAGCCGCTGGCACTGGCCGGAGCGTTGAAATAGCTGGCCGACAGGCCGGAAATGCCGATGTTCCAGTTCTGGTCGAGGCCGAAGTACTCCTTGGCGGTGCGCGCGAGGAGGCCGGACAAGTGCGGCCACTGCGTGCTGAACGCGTTGTTGCAGGACTGGGCGAAGTCGGTGATGAACGGGGTCGAGGGCGGCAGGGCTTCGTTGTTGTCGTTGTGGTAGGTAATCCCCTGCACCGTGTACGCCGCGGGGCAGGCGACATTGCTGGACGCGGTGAGCACTCCGGCGTTGATCAGGGCCGTGGAGGTGATGACCTTCATCGTCGAGCCCGGCGCCACCTTGGCGGTGAGCGAGAAATCGTTGTAGCCGTCGTTGTTGGCGATGGCCAGGATCTTGCCGCTGGAGGGCTGGATGACGACCATCGAACTGTTCCCGTGCATGGCGACGGCGGTGCGCGCGGCGGCCTCAGCCTGCGCGCTGATCGTGGTGGCCAGGTTCGGTATGTTGTTCGGCGGGATGACGACGGCCTGGCTGTTCGGCACCAGGTGGTTCGAGGCGGTCTGGATCTGGACGTAGAGGCCAGGAGTTCCCTGTCCCGGTGGCGCCTGGCGCTGCAGCAGTCCCGCGATCGTCGTCAGCCCGGCGTCGCCGTAGGAGGTGATGTCCTTCCCGTCGGCATCGTTGACCGAGACGACCTCGGGAGCCACCGTGACCGCCGCCAGATGGGTGGACGCGGTGAGGTTCGGCGCGAGCACATCGGGGGCCCAGGCGACATACCACAGCTGCGAGTCCCGGTGCTGGTAGGCGACCAGCGATGCCTGATAGCTCCAGGTGCCGCGCAGCGCCTTGGCGCCGTCCGACGCCGCCACCGTGGCTTTGATCGCGTATCCGACCGATTCCCGCGGCGTCGATGACGTGCCCGACGGGGCCACGGTGTCGCTCTGAGCCGAGGCCGTGAGCTTCCTGAGGTGGAGGTACTTACCGTAGGTAACCAGCGCGGCCTGGGCCGCGGCAGGGTGATCGGTGTAGCGGGCGGCCTGCCCGAGGTCACCGGCCTGCCACGCTGCCAGGAACGCGCTGGTGATCTGCTCGGCATCGGCTGCGGCCGAGCTTCCGGTCGGCAGAAAACCGGAAGAGTTCGCGTTCCCGCCCGGCGAGACCACCGTGACGATCACCGCGGCGATTCCGGCCACGACGGCGAGCACCCCGGCAGTCACCGCGATGGTGACCTTTCGCCGCTTCCCTGGCCGGCCGTGCCCGGACGGCCCGGACGCGACAGCTGGGAAAGGAGCGGTCGAGGCGTCCGACGCATACCAGGGGCCTGATGATCTCCTGCTGCCACCCGAATCGCTTGCCACTCCTGCGACCGTACTTGACTGCGCAATTTCGCCGCAAATACAGCTGCGCACCCGGCCGGCCGCGCCGCCGGCTTACCCGGCACCATCTGGGCCGGAGTTACCTCCCGGCTGCCCCTACCGCATGGTGGCCGGGATGCGCCATGATCCAGCGTCCGCTGAGAAGCTGCCAGTGACGCGAGCCGGGCGCAGCAGAACTGCGAATTAGCTCAGCTGAGGGCCGAACGGCCCGCCCCGGCGGGACCTCGGGCCGCAGCGCTTGCCCGGGCCGCACGAGAAGGCTGAAGAAACGAAACAACCTGCGAATGGCGGAGGTGAATGAACATGATAACTGGGAAAGAACCGGTGAACAGACGGGACGTGCCACGCGCCCTGCCCGGCCGGGAAACCCCGGCCACCGAGCCCGCCACCTGTGCGCACGCCCTGCGGACGCTCAGCCCAGTCGAGTGCTTCGACCTGCTGGGACCTGGCGGCATCGGCCGCGTCGCGTTCACATCCGCAGGCGAGATCATGATCTTGCCGGTCAACTTCGTCATGACGGGGAAGAGCATCATCTTCCGCACCGCGCCGGACACGCTGCTGGCCATGTACGCCGACGCCAAGGTCAGCTTCGAAGCCGACCGCCTCGACGGCGCGCTCCATGAGGGCTGGAGCGTCCTCGTGCATGGTCACGCGCGCAGGGTCACAGACGAGCGCGAAGTAAGGCACCTCGAGGAGGGAACGCACCTCGAGCCGTGGGCCGCCGGCGCCCGCGACGTGTACGTGCGCATCGTGCCGACCCAGATCAGCGGGCGATGCATCCGGCCATACGAGGAGGCCAACCCCGACATCACAGCTGCGAGAGCAGCTTCGCCTGCTCCCGCTCGAACTCCGCCTCGGTGAGCGATTTCCTCTCGCCAGCGTCACCCCGGGCCCTTAGCAGTCGCATCAAAATAAGCTAGGTTTTCGGCTCCGGAGGCCCTACCGTTTGTGGTATGGCGAACGGCGACCGGGACGGCGAGCGGGTGGCGCGGCTGTACGGGGTATTGCGGCCGCACCTGGATGAGCGGCAGCGGCGGCTGCTGCTGGGGGCGGAGGCGATCCGGCTGGGCCGTGGCGGCATCAAGGCGGTGGCCGGGGCGACCGGGGTGCACCCGGACACGGTGGCGCGGGGGGTGCGGGAGGCGGACGGCAGGCCCGAGCCGCGGGTGCGGGCGCCGGGCGGCGGCCGCAAGAGGCTGGCCGAGACCGACCCGGGGCTGGGCCGGGCGCTGATGGCGCTGGTGGAGCCGGAGTCGCGGGGGGATCCGGAGTCGCCGCTGCGCTGGACGTGCCTGTCGACCCGGAACCTGGCGGGCGCGCTGACCGCGGCCGGGCACCGGTGCTCGGCGCCGACGGTGGCGCGGCTGCTGAAGGGCGAGGGCTACAGCCTGCAGGGCAACGCCAAGGTCGCCGAGGGCAGGCAGCACCCGGACCGGGACGCCCAGTTCCGCTACATCGCACGCCGGGCGCGCGAGTTCCTGGACGCCGGCCAGCCGGTCGTATCGGTGGACGCCAAGAAGAAGGAGAAGGTCGGCGAGTTCGCCAACGGCGGCGCCGAATGGCGGCCCGCGGGCCGCCCGGAGCGGGTCAACGTGCACGACTTCCCCTCCGACGCGATCGGCAAGGCGATCCCGTATGGCATCTACGACCTGGGCGCGAACACCGGGTGGGTGAGCGTGGGCACCGACCACGACACCTCCGCGTTCGCCGCGGCGACGCTGCGCCGCTGGTGGCGGGCCGACGGGTCGGACCGCTATCCCGGCGCGCGGCGGCTGCTGATCTGCGCCGATTCCGGCGGCTCGAATGCCGCCCGGGCCCGGGCCTGGAAGGTGGAGCTCGCCCGGCTGGCCGCCGAGACCGGGCTGGAGGTCACCGTGTGCCACTACCCGCCCGGCACCTCCAAGTGGAACAAGGTCGAGCACCGGCTGTTCGCGCAGATCACCCGCAACTGGCGCGGCCGGCCGCTGACCAGCCACCAGGCCGTCGTCGAGCTGATCTCAGCCACCACCACGTCCACCGGGCTGACCGTCACCGCCGAGCTGGATACCAGTGAATACGCCACTGGCCTCATCTACACCAAGAAGCAGGTGGAAGCCTTGCCGGTCGACCGCCACGGCTTCCACCCGGACTGGAACTACACCATCCGGCCAGAACCCCACGAAACGCCCATACCAACCCGGAAGCAGGCGACACGCCGACGGAAGACCTGAATTATTTATTTTCGATTGCTTAGCTTCCTCTTAACGTCCCGCTGCGGCGCTCGCCGTAGCGGCGGCGCCGGATCTCGGCCGTGACCTCATCCAGTTCGGCGGCCGACAAGATCGCGGGTTCCCCGTAGGACAGCGCCAGCCGGTACGTGCGGGCCAGCCACTCCAGGAGCAGCGCCCGGTCGTAAGCCTGCGCCAGGTCGCGGCCGTAGCTGACCGCCCCGTGGTTGCGCAGGATTACGGCGCTGCGGCCGTCCAGCGCCTCGACGGCCGCCGCGGCCAGGTCCGCCGACCCGAAGCGAACGTAGGGCGCGACGCGGACCGGGCCGCCGAGCCCGGTGATCGCGTAGTGGATGGCCGGCAGTTCCGAGCGCGACGCCGACAGGGCGACGACCTCGGGCGAGTGCGTGTGCACGACAGCCGCCGCGCTGGTCGCCGCGTAGATCGCCAGGTGCATCGGTGTCTCGGAGGACGGCGTTTCCTGCGCGTCATACCCGGTGCCGTCCAGGAGCTGGGTGCCGTCCAGCGTGACGAGGCAGACGTCGCCGGGCCGCATGTCCCCGTAGCCGACCCCCGACGGGGTGATCGCCACGATGTCACCGGTACGAACGCTGATGTTGCCTGCGCTGCCGACAGCCAGCCCGTCGTCAAGCAGGCGTGCGCCGTAGCTGACGAGCTGCGCGCGAGCCGCCTGCATCTCGTCGGAGTCCCTGCGATACACCTACCAGGCATATTAGCCGGATGTCCGGGCTGGCCGCGCTCCAGCCGTGGCACGCTTCCGCGTTTACCAGGGCGGGAAGCGGGTTACAGAAGACCCCACAGGCAGGGTAACGTATTGCGAGACAGTGATTACTTTGGGCATCTAAGGGGTCGCTGTCCTCGGGGGATCTGTGAGAATACACGAGATGCGCTCATCGCCGCCTGCGGCGGCTGGTCCCGGCCGGCTGCACCAGTGGTGGCTGGACCGATCGGTGCGGACCAAGGGCACGATCGTGGTCGCGGTCAGCCTGGCGGTGGCCGACACCGGGCCGGGAATACCGGACGCTGACCTGGGTCGCATCTTCGACCCGTTCGAGCGGCTCGGCGCCGAGCAGACCGCGATCGAGGGCACCGGTATCGGCCTGCCCCTGGCCCGGGCCTTCGCCGAGGCCATGAAAGGGCACCTCACCGTCGCCAGCATCCCTGGCGAAGGGCCGACCTTTACCGTCACCCTGCCGCGGACACCGGACCTGGTCCCGGCCGCAAACGACACGGTGCGCGCCACGGGTGTCATCGCCTACCTCACCAAGCCGCTCGAGCTCACCGAACTGGGCCAGCTACTTGACTCCTTCGCGGCCGGGCACGCCCACCAGGCCGATCCGGTCCCCCGGACGGTACCGGCGCCATGAACGGCGTCGTGCTGTACATCGATGACGACCAGGACAACATCTTCCTCCTCCAGCGCCTGTTCAAGCGCACGTGCCCGGACAGCCAGCTGCGCACCGCCATGACCGGCCGCGACGGCATCGGGGCGGCGATCGACGACCCGCCGGCCCTCATCCTGCTCGACAACCGCCTTCCCGACATCAACGGCGAGCAGGTCCTGCGTCAGCTCGCCGCGACCCCAGCGACCGCCGCGATCCCGGTCGTTATCCTCAGCGGCGACTCGGACCCGGTGACCGTCAACGAGCTCCTCGCGGCGGGCGCCGCGGATTTCCTGGCCAAGCCGTTCGACATTCATCAGCTCCTAGCCATCATCGGACGGTACCTCGGCTGACCCCCGACCGACCGCGAGCTCGAGATGCGAAAGGACGACGACCCGGTCGGCCTGGCCGATCACGGCGGGGTCGTGCGTGGCGCAGATCACCGTCTGGCCCTCGTCGTGCGCGGCGGCCGCCAGCAGAGCCGCGACGGCCCGGGCGTTGTTCTCGTCCTGCCTGGAAGTCGGCTCGTCGACGATCAGCAGCCCCCGCGCGCTGGCGAGCGCCCGGGCCAGGGCCAGGCGCTGGGCTTCCCCAGCCGAGAGCCGGTGGACACGCTGGCGGGCGCGGTCGGCGAGCCCGGCTCGGGTCAGCGCCCGGGCGGCACGCTCGGCGGCGGCGTCCGCGTCCCAGCCGCGTATCCGCAGCACGAGTACGGCGTTCTCCTCGGCGCTCAGGAACCCGATCGGCGCCGGCTCCTGCGAGAGGTAGCCGATCCGCTCCCTGCGCAGGCTCGCGAGCTGCTCACCGTTGCGGTCACCGAGCGGCTGCCCGTCGAGCATGACCTGGCCCGAACTTGGGCGGTCGAGCCCGGCCATCAGCTTCAGCAGCGTCGTTTTCCCCGCCCCCGAGCGGCCAGTGATGGCGGTCAGCTGGCCGGGCGCGAAGTCGTGCGTGAGCCCGCCTAGCACATCGCGCCTGGTTGGCCCGTGCCCGTAGGTGCGGGCCACGGAGCGGAGCCCGACCTGGGTGGGGGCCCAGGGTGCTGACGGCTGCGGCCGGGCTTGGGCCGCGGCCGGCCCCGACGACCCCGACGACCCCGACGACCCGGACGGGCCGGACGGGCCGGACGGGCCGGACGGGCCGGACGGGCCGGAATCGCGGTCCGCCTGCGTCACGATCACCCCCTCCGGGGCGGGCCGCACGTGGGCGCGGCGCCCGATACCGGCCTGGGTGAGCAGATCGGGGGGAAGCCGCAGCCAGCCGTCGTGGATCACGAGCGCCTCGTGCCCGCCACGGCGGTCGCCGACGATCCGCCCGTCCCGGATCCGGAGTGTGCGGTCGGCGACCGCGGCGGTGGCCGGATCGTGGGTCACCAGGATGACGCTCGTGCCGTTGGTGCGGGCGAGCTCGACGATCAGCGCGCGGGTGGCGTCGGCGCTGACATCGTCGAGCTCGCCGGTCGGCTCATCGGCGAGCAGCAGCGCGGGCCGGTGGGCGAGGGCGGCGCACAGCGCAAACCGCTGGCGCTCGCCACCGGACAGTTCCGCTGGCCACGCGTCGGCCCGGTCGGCCAGCGCCGCGGCCGCCAGCAGCTCATCGACTCGGGTGCGCCGCTCCCGCCTCGGCACTCCGCGCAGCGCGAGTGGCAGCCCGACGGCGTCCCGCATCCGAAGATCCGGACTCAGCGCCGACTCGGTGTGCTGGCCGAGGAACCCCACCAGCTCGTGTCGGAGCCTCGACCGGGAGCGCGCTGGCATCCGGCCGACGTCGCGGCCTAGTACGCGGACGACCCCGGCGGACGGCGGCTGGATCCCGGCGATCACGCGCAGCAGGGTGCTCTTCCCGGCCCCGCTCGGACCGAGCACGCCCAGCACCTCGCCGCGGGCCAGCTGGAGGTTCGTCCCCGCCAGCGCCGCCGCGTCCCCCTCATTCGTGCGGTGAACGCAGAACACGTCGCGCAATTCAACGACCGGTTCGCTCAACGAGCCGCCCTCCCCGGGACGCCAGCCATCCCGCGAGCGCGAGCACCGCGAACGTACCGGCACTCCAGGCGGCCAGCGCCGCCCACGGAACTACCGTCACCACCGGCGGGCGGGGATCGGCGACGGCACCCGCGGCGCGAACGCTCGCGACCGCCAGCCGGGTCAGCAGCACCGCGATCGCGACGCCGACGACGACGCCGAGCAGGCTCGCGAGCGCGAGCCGGACCCGCAGCTCGGCCCGGAGCCCGCGCGGACCGACGCCCTGCTCCCGCAGGTCCGACTCGACCCGCGCGTCGCGGACTCCGCCGAGCAGCGCCGTCAGCAACCCGATGACGGCCAGCACCACGGACAGCGCCGTCGCCGCGATCAGCGTGCCGAGCACCCCGCGAGCAACCGGCGCGTCCTGGAGCTGATTTTCGATATCGACGCGGAACGAGGAGTCCAGCTGGGCGAGCGTCCCGCGGCCGAGCGCGGCGCGCAGCCCCGCCAGGTTCCCGGTTCGGATCCACAGCTCGTCGGGCCGGCCTTGACCGGGGAGCTGCGCGTCCAGGGCGGCGGCCAGCGTCGCCTCGTCGGCGACGACGAAGCCGGCCGAGTCGGAGGGAAGCGTCGGGAAGCGGGTGAGGACCCCGACCACCCGTGCGATCACCGGGAGGCCGTCGACCGTCAGGGCGATGCGCCCACCGGGCCCGGCCGAGGCGGCCGTCTGCGGATCGGCCAGCACCGGGACTGGGTGCGTGTCGGTTGGCTGGGCCGGCCGGAGCACGCCGGGTTCGCCGCTCATGGCGAAGTCGACCATCGCGACGCCGCTCCGCACGGGAGCCGTTGTCGCCGCCGCGCCCACCCCGCGCCAGGCGCCGAGCGGCACGCGCAGCGGCGATCGCCCGCCGGCCGGCCACGCAAGCAGCGGCCCGAGCGCAACGCGCGTCTGAGACTGAGTGGCGGCGGCCGGGTTCTCGCCGTTCTGATGACCGTTCGTGATGGCAGCACCGGTGGGTTCGTCGAGCTCAAGCGCCGCCAGCTCCCACCGTCCGGTCGGCACCGGGGCACGCAGGAAGGCGGCGCCAGCGCCTGCTGTCCCGAACACGACCTGCCGGATCGCTCCCTGGGCATCGCGCAGGTCCGCGGTCACCTCGACCGCGCCCGCAGGGGAAGCACGCAGCGACAGCCAGCGCGTGCCGGCCGGCAGCATCGGTCCAGGCACCCGGACCGGGCCGGTCGGCTCGAGGCGCCGGGCGAGCACGAAAAGGGGCGCCGAGCCGTCGCTCTCCCGCCAGCCGTGGATCTGGGTCAGCCCGGCGGCGGGGACGCCGAGCGCGGGAACCGTCACGGTCCCCCCGCCGCTTGTGTAGTTCGCATCGGTCCGGCGAATGGGCAGCACGACGCCGGCCGCGAGCGCCTGCCAGCGCTGCAGCGGAGCCAACTCGAGCGGGGTGCTGAAATCCGGCCCCGGCGAGACAAGCGCATCGAGCGGGACGCGGTCCGCCGCCTGATCCGCCGCGCTGCGGATCAGCGTCGACCGGTAGCCGAGGGCGAAGCCGCCGAGGCCAACGGCGACGGCGACGAACGCGATGGCCAGCGCTGGCACCCAGGGCGAGCGGGCGAGGTTGACGAGGGCGAGGCGGGTGAGCACCGGGCCGCCCCGGGCTACCCGCTCCGCTCCCCGCAGCACGAACCCGGCAGCGCGAAAGGTCAGCACCCCGACGGCCACACAGCACAGCGGCGCGAGCAGCAGCGCCAGCGCTTGATCGCTGCCGGTGCCCCCGGCTAGCGCCGCCACCAGGGCCGACGCCGCCGCGACGGCCAGCACGTCGGTCAGCCTCGCGGTGCGCACTCCCACCAGCACGGCGAGCAGCACGGTGGCCGCCAGCCACCCGGTCGCCAGCGCGATCATCGCCGCGGGGGTGAGCAGGCTGTGCGTCAGGATCTCGCCCGCTGGTTCCCCTTGGCTACTGGCCAGCAGCGCCGCAGCCCCGATCCCGCCGGCCGCGCCGACGCTCAGCGCGGCTGCGCACAGCCACCCGGATTCGGTCGCGACGAACAGGACGCAGTGGCTCGTGCGGGCGCCCGCGAGGCGGAGCCGGTCGAGCTCGGCCCGCTGATCGCGGCGAAGGCCGCCGCCCGCGAGGACGATGAACAGCCCAAGCGCCGCGAGGGCGCCCCCGCCCGCGAGCAGCAGCCGCTGCGGCGCCACGCTCGCCTCGGCCCGCGCTTGGTCCAGTGCGGTGAACGGCGCGCTCAGGCTGAACTGGCTCCCGGTCAGCAGCAGACGATCCTGCGCGCGGGCCAGCCGGTCCTCGGCATCGGCCAGCTGCCACCCCCGCAGCCGGGCCACCGAGAGCGGCGCCAGCCAGCTGTACGTCCGGTACAGGCCGCTCAGTCCCGGCAGCGATGACAATCCGGCGACATCGGCGGTCACGAGCACCGGCATGGCATCCGCACCGGACGGCACGAACCCGAGAGGCACCGGGGAGCGCAGCGACGCGGAGCCGACGACCTGGAGGCGGACGCCGATCGCGGCCAGCCTCGAAGGGACCGGACCGCCGCCGGCCAGCAGCATCGGGCAGCGCTGCGGGCGGCAGGGCCCCAGCCCCGGGACGGCCAGCGCTGGGCCGGGGAGCCAGCGGCCTAGTGGGGCAATCGCGGCCGGACGCACCACCACTCCATCGAGCCGCACCGGGTTCATCAGCACCACCTCGGTCTGCGACCCCAAGCCAAGCCCGCTCAGCAGCGCCCGCGCCTGGTCCGCCACGCCGGGGCTGACTGCTCCCTGCCAGGTGACGCGGACCTCGCTATCGAGCGGTGATGTCGCCTCGAGCACCGATCGGGCGCTTTCGTCGGCCGCGATCTGGGACTCTGCCGCTACGCCTGCGGCGAACGCCGCCGCGAGCGCGATGCCCAGCGCAGGCAGCAGCCACCGGGATGGGCGCCGCCGACCCCGCGCCGCGGCCAGCAGCAGCGGCGCAGACCAGCCCCGCACGCTATGCAGAAGGCGCCGGAAGCGCCGGATGGGGAGCGGCATGGCTCGTGGGTGGTGTCATCTGGTGGCGGGACATCGCACGACTCAATTGTCGCACGCAGGTGGCCGCCGGCGGCCAGAGTGGATCCGCGGCATCCGGTCGTTGACCAATTCGTGACCTCGCCGTTAATCTCCGCGATATAGGAATCTGGCAAGCTCTTCCAGTGCCAGGACGGACGGGATCCGAACGAGGCCACTGGGGTGGGACCGAACGCGTGACAGGGAACGACTTACTCTCCGCCCCGTGCGTATACGTGGTTGAGCCGGCTGGTGCTGGGGCACGCTGGCGGGTCGGCACCTGGCCGACCTGGACGAGACCGGCAGGTACAGCCGACGCAAGGGACGTGGTCGAACTGTTTCATCCCTCGGCTGTCGCACTGCTATGAAGCCCAGACCGGCCGGTCGGTGCGCTCAGTGGCAGCCGGACAAGTCAATCAACGAGAGGAAGATAATGAGACGAACCCCAGCGATCGCGGCCTTGGCCGCGATCGCCCTCGCAGTTGTCGGCTGTAGTAGTAGCAGCAGCACTAGCGCCGCCGGCGGCTCATCAAGCAGCAGCTCGTCCGGCGGCACGGTCGACATCTACTCGAGCCTTCCGCTGCAGGGAGCCTCGACCGCGCAGACCGATCCGATGGTCAACGGCATGAAGCTCGCGCTCGCTCAGGCAGGCGGCAAGGCCGGCCAGTGGACGGTGAACTACCAGTCGCTCGACGACTCGACCGCGGCGGCCGGCAAGTGGGACCCGGGCCAGACGGCCGCTAACGCGCGCAAGGTGGCCACCGACCCGAAGGCCGTCTACTACATGGGCGAGTTCAACTCGGGCGCCAGCGAGGTGTCGATCCCGATCCTCAACCAGGGGGGAATCCCCCAGGTGAGCCCGGCGAACACGTACGTCGGCCTGACGACGAACCTGCCTGGAAGCGCGCCCGGCGAGCCGCAGAAGTACTATCCGACCGGGGTCCGTACCTACCTGCGGATCGTGCCGATCGACTCGATCCAGGCCGCGGCCGGCCTGATCGCGATGAAGCAGGCCGGCTGCACGAAGGTCGCCATCGCCAACGACAAGGAGGCGTACGGGGCCGGCCTGGCGACGCTGCTCGAGCTGGAGAAGGGCTTCTACGGGGTCAATATCGTGAGCAACACCGGGATCGACCCGACCGCGCCCAACTTCCGCTCCTACGCCTCGACGATCCAGGGCCAGGGCGCTGACTGCTTCTACTTCGCCGGCATTGTCTCCAATGGCGCCGTCCAGATCACCAAGGACGTCAACTCGGCGCTCCCCAAGGCCAAGATCTTCGGCGGTGACGGCGTCTGCACGGACTCCTATACGAGCGCGACCAAGGGCGGCGTCCCGGCCGCGCTGTACCCGCTGATCGAGTGCACCGTCGCGACCCAGGACCTGGCCGCGTATCCGGGTGGCAAGGCCTTCCTCGCCGCGTACCAGGCCAAGTACGGCACGGCGAATCCCGACCCGTACGCGATCTACGGCTACGAGGCGATGAAGCTCGGGCTCGACACGATCGCGAAACTCGGCGCTCAGGGCAACAACAAGTCGGATGTGCTGAAGGCCCTGTTCGCTACCACCGCGCGTAACTCGGTGCTCGGCACCTACGGGTTCGACAAGAACGGCGACACGACACTGAAGGCCTACGGCCTGTATAAGGTCGGGTCCAACGGCGAGCCGGTCTTCGTGAAGACGATCACACCGACCAAGACCGTCTCAGGTTAGGGAATCGTGGAGGGGGCGCACCGCGCCCCCTCCACGTCCACTAGGCTGCATCGACATTGCGGCCCGTACTGCACAGGAACCAGTGGAAACCACAACGATTTCACCCAGCCCGCCACCGGCGGTGGCGGCACGCCCGCTCGCGGCGGTTCGCCGCTATGTCGGCCGCTGGGGTCTGGTCGCGGCGCTGGCGGCGCTGCCGGTCTACTATGGCATCAGCGACCTGACGCACGGCTACCCGGCCGGCGTCGTGGCCGGTCACGTGGTGATCCATCACGATCTGTCGAAGCTGGGCTTCAACTTCGCCGTGGGCCTGTCCAACGGCGCGATCTGGGCGCTGATCGCGATCGGGTACACCCTCGTCTACGGCATCATCGAGCTGATCAACTTCGCCCACGGCGACGTGTTCATGATCGGCTCCTTCAGCGCCGTCGGCCTCGCGGCGACGCTCGGGCTCGGGCTCACGACCGGCACCCTGGGGCTGGTCGGCGGCCTGATCGTGACGCTGGTCATCACGATGCTCGTGACGGGGTCGCTGAACGTCCTGATCGAGCGGGTGGCCTACCGGCCGCTGCGGAGCGCGCCCAAGCTCGCGTCGCTGATCACCGCGGTCGGCTTCTCGTTCATCCTGCAGAACGTCGGCCTGCTGTGGCGCGGGGGCTCACCGCAGAGCGTGCCCGACCTGATCCACTCGCAGCAGCCGGTGTTCACCATCGGCGGGGTACCTATCCTGCGCGGGTACATCCTCGCGTTCGCCGTGATGATCCCGCTGGTGTTCGGGCTGACCTGGTTCATCAACACCACTCGCGCGGGCCGGGCGATGCGCGCCACCGCCCAGGACCCCGAGGCGGCGCGCCTGATGGGCATCAACGTCAACGCCACCATCTCGCTCACCTTCCTGCTCGGCGGCATGCTGGCCGGCGCCGCCGGGCTCGTGTACGCGCTTTACGAGACGAACGTCTGGTACTTCCAGGGCTTCGAGGCCGGACTGATCGCGTTCACAGCGGCGGTCATGGGAGGCATCGGCAACGTCCGCGGGGCCGTGCTCGGCGGGCTGATCATCGGCGTCATCCAGTCGCTGTCCGACTCCCGCCTGGGCCCGCAGTGGACCGAGGCGGTCGTGTTCGGCTACCTGATCGCTATCATGGTCCTGCGCCCGCGCGGTCTGCTCGGTGAGGAGACGAGGGAGGCCGGATGAGCGAGTTGCGCGCGCAACTGCGGGAGTGGCGCGAGGCGGTGGACAAGCGACTCCCGCCATGGTGGAGCCGGGCGCTGGCGGGATTGCTCCTCGTGATCGGGATCGTACTGCCGTTCCTGTTCTCCTCCTCCAGCGCGTTCATGAACGCGACGATCATCGCGCTGGCCTACGCGGTGATGTCGCTGGGCCTGAACATCGTCGTAGGGTTCGCCGGGCTGCTCGATCTCGGGTACGTCGCCTTCTACGCTCTCGGCGCGTACTCGCTCGGCTGGTTCGGATCTGGGTTCTTCTTCAAGGCTCATATCCACGTGCTCGTCTCGTCGGTCGCGAGCACGCTGCCCGGCGTCCATCTCAACTTCATCCTGATCCTGATCGGCGCCGCGCTGATCTGCGCCGCGGCCGGAGTGGTGATCGGGCTGCCGACGCTGCGGCTGCGCGGCGATTACATCGCGATCGTCACGCTCGCGTTCGGCGAGATCATCGGCGTGGTAGCGGTCAACGGCCAGAGCGTCGGTGTCGGCGGCGGCATGACGCTGACCGCAGGCAACCTCGGGATCAGCGCGGTGGACGCGCCGTACTTCCCCGGGATCGGGTCGTTCGGCCTGCTGAACCTGCGACCGTGGTACTGGCTGATCTTCGCCATCCTTCTCGTCGTCCTGTTCGTCAACCTGCGGCTGCGCGACTCCCGGCTGGGCCGGGCCTGGGTCGCGCTGCGTGAGGACGAGATCGCGGCCGTGTCGATGGGCATTCCGCTGGTGAAGACGAAGCTGCTCGCGTATTCGATCGGCGCCGCGTTCGGCGGCATGTCGGGTGCGTTCTTCGGCACGTACTACACCGAAGTCAACGCCGCCCAGTTCCAGTTCGGGTTCTCGATCTTCATCCTCGCCATGGTCATCATCGGCGGGCTCGGGTCGATCTGGGGCGCGGTCGTCGGAGGGCTGGCGCTGGGCTACATCAACAACTACCTGATCCCTGACGTGCTGAACGGCCTCCCCGCCAGGCTGGGATTCAACTTCCAGCTCACCGAGGTGGAGTTCGGGATCTTCGGGTTCCTGCTGGTGATCATGATGCTGCTCCGGCCGCAGGGCCTGATCCCGGAGCGGCGACGCCGGCTCGAGCTCACGTCCCAGATCGCCGCGGAGGACGCCCAGCTCGTGGAGACCCAGGGCCCCGCTGGGGGTCCGACGTGAGCCCGGTCGAGACTCCCCCGCCTGCGCCGCCGCCCGCCGCCGCCCTCAGCGTCCTGCGCGCGGAGCACGTCACGAAGATGTTCGGCGGCCTGGTCGCCGTCAACGACGTCTCGTTCGACGTTCCGCAGCACTCGATCGTGTCCCTGATCGGGCCGAACGGAGCCGGCAAGACCACCCTGTTCAACATGCTGACCGGGCTGTACCGGCCGACCGAGGGACGGATCCTGCTCGGCGAGCGAGACATCACGCAGGCGCGGCCTGACGTGATCACCAAGTACGGTGTCGCGCGGACCTTTCAGAACATCCGCCTGTTCGGCGCGATGACGGCCGTCGAGAACGTGATGGTCGGGCACCATGCGCAGATGCGGGCCGGGCTGTTCGGGTCGATCTTCCGGCCGCCCTGGGTCCGCCGCGAGGAACTCCAGACGCGCGAGCACGCCCGTGAGCTGCTGGCGTACGTCGGCCTGCGCGAGCCCGTCTTCGACCGGCTCGCCGCGCAACTGCCGTACGGAGACCAGCGGCGGGTGGAGATCGCCCGGGCGCTGGCGTCCCAGCCGAGATTGCTGCTGCTCGACGAGCCGACGGCCGGCATGAACCCGCAGGAATCTCAGGCGCTGACGGAGTTCATGCAGACGATGCGGGACGAGCTGAAGCTGACCATCCTGCTGATCGAGCATGACATGAAGGTCGTGATGGGCGTCTCCGAGCGCGTCACGGTGCTCGACTACGGCAAGAAGATCGCCGAGGGTGAGCCGGCCGTGGTCCGTGCGGACCCCGGGGTGATCGAGGCGTACCTCGGAAAGCAGGCGTGATGACCCTGCTCGAAGTGTCGGATATCCGGACCCGCTACGGCGCGATCGAGGCGCTGAAAGGCGTCTCGCTGACCGTCGATGCGGGCGAGGTGGTCACGCTGATCGGCTCGAACGGGGCCGGCAAGTCCACCACCCTGCGCTCCATCTCGGGACTCACCCCGGCCAGCTCAGGGACGATCACGTTCGCCGGGGAGGACATCACGCGCGTGCCGGCGCACGAGGTCGTCATCCGCGGAATCGCGCTCGCGCCTGAGGGCCGCCATTGCTTCTCGCGGATGACCGTGCGCGAGAACCTGGACCTGGGCGCTCACCGGCGGCGCGGCCCCGAGATCGCCGACGACCTCGACCGTGTCTACGAGCTTTTCCCCCGGCTCAAGGAGCGCGACCGGCAGAAGGCCGGCACGATGTCCGGCGGCGAGCAGCAGATGCTCGCCATCGGGCGCGCGCTGATGGCCCGGCCGAAGCTGCTGCTGCTCGACGAGCCGTCGCTCGGCATCGCCCCGATCCTGGTGGAGCGGATCTACGAGACCATCGGCGAGATCAACCGCTCCGGGGTCGCGATCCTGCTGGTCGAGCAGAACGCCAACCGGGCGCTGGACGCCGCCAGCCGCGGCTACGTGCTGGAGACGGGGCGAGTGGCTCTGGCCAACGACTCGGCGAGCCTGCAGGACAATCCCGAGGTCCAGAAGGCGTACCTGGGCACATGACCGGTTACGGAGCGACGAGATGAGCGGCGCGGTTGGCGTCAACGCGTTGTACTTCGTGTTCGTGTGGCTGATCTCGGCCACGGCCGCGTCCTGGCTGTCGGAGCGCAAGGGCTACGGCGAGCGGGTCGGATTGACGTTCGGCCTCATTCTGTCGGTCCTGGGGTTGCTGATCGTCCTGCTGTTGCCCGGGCGCCCCAACTCGAAGTGGCGGGTCGACGGCCGGCTGCCGCGGCGGCGGCGGCGGCGGTGAGCCGCGGCAGTACCGCCTGAGTGTCTTCCGTACGTGGCCGGCCGCCGCAGATCACTATGCCTCCCGCGCTGAGGCGCCGGCGGCGGCGAGTTCTCCCTCGGTGCGCGTGTGCTCGAGTCGTTGCCCCTCGATGTCCGGGTCCGGGACGTACCTGGCGAACCACTGCGGGTGGTACCAGATCCTGGACCCGATGATGGCCATGACGGCCGGCACGAGCGTGAGCCGCACGACGAAGGCGTCGAGGAACACGCCGGCGGCGAAGCTGAAGCCGATCGCCTTGATGGTCGGATCGCTGGTGAACATGAAGGCTACGAAGATGGAGAACATGATCAGCGCGGCCGCGGTGACCACGCGGGCCGACAGTCCGGTGCCTCGTTGCACGGCGCGGCGGGCGTCGCCGTTCTTGGTGTACTCCTCCTTGATCCGCGATACGACGAACACCTCGTAGTCACTGGACAGGCCGAAGATGATCGCCAGCATGATGATCGGCAGGAAGCTGATCGTCGGCGCCGGGGTGATGCCGAAGATGTGCTGGCCCCAGCCCCACTGGAACATCGCGACCTGCAAGCCGAGCGCGGCGGACATCGAGAGCAGGAAGCCCAGGATCGACGTGATCGGCACCAGGATCGTCCGGAAGGCGAACGTCAGCAGGATGAACGCCAGGCCCACCACGACGACCAGGAAGATCGGCAGGGCGCTGGCCAGCTTGGCCGAGACGTCGATGTTGGACGCCGTCGTGCCGCCGACCAGGATGTGCGCGCCGGTCCGGCCTTCGATCGCCGCCCGGTTGTCGCGGATGGCGTGCACGAGGGTGGCCGTGGCCTGGTCGCTCGGCCCGGACTCCGGGATCAGCTTGATCAGCGAGATGCCGTTCTGCGTGGTCACCGGGGCCACCTTCGCGACGTCGGGCAGCCGGCTGAGGGCCGCCGCGATCTGCTCGGCGTCCGCGGGGCCGCGGACGTCCTGGGCGACGATCAGCAGCGCGCCGTTGAAGCCGGCGCCGAAGCCTTCTGTGGTCAGGTCGTAGGCCTGGCGCTGGGTGTTGCCTGCGGGCTGCGAGGCCCCGCTGGGCAGGCCCAGGCGGATATGCGCCGCGGGAGCCGCGAGCACGCCGAGCAGGGCGATCCCGCCGATGAGCATGAGCACCCGGTGGCGCACGACGAACCGGGCCCACCCGGCGCCTGCCGGGCTGTCCGGGTCGGCGGCGGAACGGCGGGCGACCCGCTCGGCGTGGGCGCCGAGCCGCGGCAGCCGGGTGAACGTGGCGACCTTGGGGCCGGCGAAGCCCAGCATCGCCGGCAGCAGCGTCAGGGCGATCAGCAGCGCGACGGTGACGGAGGCCGCGGCGGCCAAGCCCATGACGGTCAGGAACGGGATGCCCACGACGGACAGGCCGCACAGCGCGATGATCACGGTGAGGGCGGCGAAGACGACGGAGCTGCCCGCCGTGCCCATGGCCAGGGGCACCGACTCCGCCGGGGTCATGCCGTTGAGCAGGTTGGTCCGGTGCCTGGACAAGATGAACAGGCCGTAGTCGATGCCGCAGGAGAGTCCGAGCATCAGCGCCACCGTGGTCGACGCCGAGGCGATCGTCACCACCGACGCGACGGCGGTGATGCCCATCAAGGTGGTGACCACGCCGACGATCGCACCCAGGATGGGCATGCCCGCGGCCGCGAAGGCGCCGAAGGTGATCATCAAGATCCCGAACGCGATGATCAGGCCGATCAGCTCAGGTCCCTCGGAGATGACGGTGCGCCAGCCCGGATAGACGCTGCCGTTGTACTCGACCTGCACGCCGTCGGCCTGCACCGGCTTCATCGCGGCCTTGACAGCATTGAGGTTGGCGTCCTTGACGCCGGTCGCCGGGGCCGACCACTGCACCTGCCCGAGCGCGATCTTGCCGCTCGGCGACACCAGGTGGCTCTGGAACGGGCTCGTGACCGCCGATACCTGCGGAATCGACCTGAGCTTGGCCATGGCCGACCCGATCGCCGCCTCGGCGGCCGGATCGGTGACCTTCGCGGCGCCGTTGGTGGTGGCGAAGACGATCGTGCTCTGGCCGCCGCTGAACGCCGGCAGCTTGGCCATCAGGACGGCCGCGGCGTTCTGTGCCTCGGTGCCCGGGATCGTGAAGGTGTCGTTCGTCTTGCCGCCGCTGGCGATGGCGATGGCAATGGCGGCGATGGCCGCAGCCAGCCAGGCCGCCAGGACCAGCCGCCGTCGCCGGAACGCGAAGCGGGCGAGTCGGTACAGATAGGTTGACATGGGCGGATCTCCACGGCTCGGATGTTGGCTCGGTTCCGACGCTAGGGCATTCACTAGCCGATCGTCAAGTGAATTGCTAGCCAATCGTCTAGTGAAACACTTGCCACACGTCCAGTGAACGACTTGCCGGTCAGCTAGTGACTCACTAGCCGTTAGCTTGTATGCTGTGGGGCGGATCCACACAGGAGGAGTCATCTATGGTGACGCCGGTCAAGGACATGTCCGCCCGGGCTGTGCAGGCTGAGCGGACCAGGCAGCAGATCCTGGAGACCGCGCAGCGGCTGTTTACCGACCTCGGCTACGACGCCACCTCGCTGCAGATGATCGCCGACGAGATGGGGCTGACCAAGGCCGCCGTCTACTATCATTTCCGCGCCAAGAGCGACATCTTGCACGCGGCCATGCGGCCCGGAATCCAGCGGCTCGAGGTTCTCCTTGATGAGGCGGCCGGGATCCGCGGGCGGCGGGCCCGGATCGAGCACCTGGTAACCGGCTTCGTCGACTTCCTCGTCCAGCACCGCCACTACGCGGTGATGGCATCCACCGACCCGGCGGCGAAGCGCAACAAGCTGGACGGCGAGAAGATAACGCTGGCCCAGCGTGCCCTCACCGTGTTCTTCGGCGAAAACCCCACCGGCGCCGAGCGGCTCGCCTTCGGCGTCCTGTTCTTCATCCCGGAGTGCCTGCCCGATCTGGCCGACCTGACCGACGAGGAACTGCGCGAAGCCCTGCAGACGACGATAATGCGCATGTTGCGGGTCTCGTCCTGATCTCGGGAAAACGGAAATGGAGATAATCGTCGATGACCTGTCCGGGCCGGAGATCGCCGCTTTCCTGGCCGAACATGTCCGGGACATGCTGGCCGTCACGCCGCTGGAAAGCAAGCACGCCCTCGATCTCGACGGGCTGCGCAGGCCCGAGGTCACGTTCTGGTCGATCCGGGACGGCGACACGCTGGTCGGCTGCGGTGCGATCGCCAGACTGGACGACCGCCACGCAGAGGTCAAGTCCATGCGCACGGCGGCCGAGCACAGGGGAACGGGCGTCGCGTCCCGGCTGCTCGCGCATATCCTCGCCGGCGCCAAGGCGATGGGGCTCTCCCGGCTGAGCCTCGAGACGGGCGCGACCGAGCCATTCCGGCCGGCCCGGAGGCTATATGCCAAGTTCGGATTCGAATACTGCGGTCCCTTCGCGGACTACCGGCCGGATCCGTACAGCGTCTTCATGACGAAGGCGCTGTAGCCAACGCTGGGGACGCCGCCGGCCAGGTGGCACCAGAAAAGCCAGGTCGTCCCGGCGAGATCAGAGTCAGGTTCATAGTGATCGGCTGGCGCCCGATGGGCCTGCCGGAGGACGCGGTCGTTAAATATCCGCTGGTCGGTCGGTGCTACGGGAAATCACGCGGTTTCGAGGATCTCGACCGGGTCCCCGGCCCGGATCACGCCGGGGCCGTCGGGGATCATGTTCTGGCCGAAGACGAGCTGCCGCCCGAACCGGCGGCGCCGGCCGAGCATCTTGAGCGGCTGCGAGCCGACTTCGCCGGTGATCTGGTCGGTGGTGGTGACAACGCACCGCCCGCAGGGCTTGACGACGCGGAACTCGACGGCGCCGATGCGGATGCGGCGCCAGTGGTCTTCGGCCCAGGGCGGGGCTCCGGTCACCACCGTGTTGGGCCGGAACCGGGTCATCGGGACGGGGTGCTCGCCGTCTTGGGTGAGCCAGCGGCCGAGTTCGTCGAGTGAGGCGGTGCTGGTGAGCAGCAGCGGGTACCCGTCGGCGAAGCTGACGACATCCCCGTCGCGCCCGAACTCGGGGTCGACCGGCCGCCGGGTCGGATCATCCAGGTAAACCAGGCGCACCGGGCGGCCGAGATAGGCCGAGAACCACGCGTCTCCCTCCGGTCCCGCGGCGGCGGCCAGCACGGCGGAGCCGCAGACGGTCGCTTTCAGCAGGTGCGTACCCGCGGCGGGCGCGGCCACCTGGCGGCCGGGGAAGCCGGCCGCCGAGACGCTGATCGTTCCCGCGGGCGGGCCGTACGTAACCACCACCCGGGCCAGCGAGGGCTCTTCGCGCTGGCTCACGAACCGGCCGTCCTCGTCGACCAGGAGCCACCGGCGGTCGCCCGCCAGGCCCCACGGCTCGACGAGGGACTCCCCGAGGTCAACGGCGCGGGCCGCCTTCATCGGGTAGACGTGAATCGAGGCGAGACGGATGCCCGAGGTGCCTGCTGGGTCGGGACGGCTCACCATGCCGAGCGTACCGCCCCTGGGTTGCCGGGTCAGGAGCCGGGGATCTCCCCGGAGTTGGCCGGGCTTGGCGACTTTGGGCGGCAGCGAGCCGACGGCGCTAGGCGGGCTCGGGCGCTGACCGCATGATGCTGAACACGGCGCCCTGCGGGTCGCTGATTACCGCGATCCGGCCGACCGGGATGTCGAACGGTTCGACCACCACCGCCCCGCCCAGTTCGGCGGCCTTCGCCGCGGTGGCGTCCGCATCAGCGACGGCGAAGTACACGTGCCAGTGATTGGGCACGCCCGGCATCTGCGGCGCGGTCGTACCGCCCACCATCCGCCCGGCCGCCTGGAACACCGTGTACTCCACGGCACCCATCGCCTCCGCGGAGGTGGTCAGGCCGAGCACGTCGGCGTAGAACGCGACGACGCCCGGATCGGTCGTGATGAGGTCGTTCCAGATAACCGTGCCGGGTTCGTTCACCAGCGTGGCGCCGATGTGCTGGTTGGCCTGCCAGAGCGCCACCGCCGCGCCGGCCGGGTCCAGCACGAACGCCATCCGCCCGGCGTCCGTGACGTCGAACGGCGCCATCGCCACGTTGCCGCCCGCGGCTTCGGCCCTGGCCACCGCGTCATCGACCGAATCGGTCGCGAGGTAGGTGTTCCACATGGGCGGCGCGCCCGCGGCGGCGAGTTCGGGTGATTGCGGGGCGATGGCGGCGACCGGATGACCGCCGAGCATGGCCATCGAGTACACCGGCCCCTGCGGCATGGGCTGGTCGTCGTAGGTCCAGCCGAACAGGCCGGCGTAGAACGCCTTCGCGGCGTCCTGGTTGCTGGTCTGGAGATCGACCCAGTTCGGCGTGCCCTGGGCATATGAGGTGCAGATCGGCACGATTTCCCCCAATCAGGTGGAGCGGATTAAACGGATTGGATCAAACGGCAGGCCGGCGAAGGCGACGAACCGGTCGAGCATACCGGCGTCCGGCCCGGCCTCGACCGGATCGGCGAAGCTTCCCCCGACCGGACTGCGGGACTGATGATCTGGCGGGCCACGCCGAGGACATACCGCGCCCGGCTGCGCTGGCCCGCGGTCGCTGCTCCCGGACCAGCCGGAGGCATCACCATCCCCGCGAACCACCCGGTCGGCCGGCTCGATGTTCCACCGTGCCGGCTATGACCCGCCGGTGGGAACTTAAAGGAGCCCGTGGTGCCGAATTTCCGGGCTTTGCTGCTGGTCAGGGTCCTCACTGCGGGTGGGACCGACGCCGGCGGGCGGCGCGGGTGCCGGCCTGCTGCGGTATGGCGCCGGCTGCCGGCCTGCGGGGTGACGGAATCCCGTTATGCCCCGCTATGCCTCAACTTTATCTTGAGACATTTCGGGCGCTGATCATGATCGTGGCCAGTTTCTGGCGCTATTTGCCTGTTTCTGGCCATGATCATGAAACAGCCCGAGCCGAGGGTGCTTCCTTGAGTTCCTGGCATTGGGTTCTGACCGGCACGGCGGAACATCGCGCCGGCCGGATCCGGCCGCCAGGCGCGCTCGCACCATCAAGCCAGTCGAGGCAAGCCTTACCTGGGACGGCGTGCCGGACGGGCCGGGTGCACGCGGAGCGGTTCGTTTCCCTGGCGGAGAACCCCTTCCAGGAGACGTTTGTCGCCGGCGGCCTCGCGGCGACGCGGTCGGTGACGCTAGACGGCGCGACCACGCTGCTCCCGTGGCCGGCCGGCACCCGGATGCTGGACGTGCTCATCGGAGCTGGGCTCGACGCGCCGTACTCGTGCCGTCAGGGCATCTGCGGCGCCTGCGCCTGCCAGCTCACCGGCGGCGAGGTCGAGATGGCCCACAACGAGGTGCTTGAGGCTGGAGATATCGCCGACGGTTATGTCCTGGCCTGCCAGGCCGTGCCCCTGACGCCGGCGGTCAGCATCAGCTACTAACCGGTCAGGGCACCAGGTCTCCTTCCGGGCCTTTTGGCGGGCGACGACAAAACTGTAACGTGTTCTAGTATGGAACGTGAGTCGCGTTGACGACAGAGGTCGACGTCGTGGTGGCGGGCAGCGGGGCGGCCGGGATGACGGCCGCGCTCACCGCGGCGCACCTCGGCCGAGCGTCCTGGTCATCGAGAAGACGGGGTACTTCGGCGGGTCGGCGGCCCGCTCGGGCGGCGGGATCTGGGCGCCGGGCAACACGGTCCTGCGCGGTGCCGGGGTCGCCGGCCTGCCGCCGGGCAAGCCCCTCCCCCGCCGCTGGTACACCGCCGGGACGGTGGTCCGCGCGGACGACCTGGCCGGGCTCGCGGCCGCGGCCGGCGTCGACGCCGAAGGCCTGGTCAAGACCGTGGCCAGGTTCGGGGGGTTCGCCGCGGCGGGCCAGGACGAGGAGTTCGGCCGCGGCGACTCGGCCTACGACCGCTATTACGGCGACCCGCGCCGCCGGCCCAACCCCAACCTGGCCCCGCTGGCCCGTGGCCCATCACCGACGCGCTCGCGTTGCCCGCGGCGTACAGGCCCTCGATCGGGGTTCCCGGGTTTCCGTCCGCGCGCAGCACCCGCCACGGCTACGCCGGCGGCGGCGCCGGCGCGACCATCGGCCCGGCCATGACGTTCGGCTACATCGCCGCCCGCACCATGGCGACAGCGCAGAGAATCAGAACGGGCCCGGGCTGGCGCCGGTCTCATCGCGCAGGGGAGGATGAGGCGTGGGACCACACAGGAGGCAGACGCGGTGACCCAGAAGATCAACCCGGCGGAGCTGGGGGCGGCCCGAGGAGGGTGAGAATGGCAGAGACAACGTCGTTCACGATCGGGGCCGACGCCAGTTGTACTGATGGGGCCGCCGGCGAGGTGACCCGCGTGGTCGTTGACCCGGTCGCCCGTGCGGTCACCCACCTCGTAGTCGAACCGAAACACCGGCATGGCGCCGGCCGTCTCGTGCCTCTTGACCTCGTCGACGCCACGACGGGCGAGGTCCGGCTCGGCTGCACCCTGGCGGAGTTCGAGGAGCTCGGTCCCGCCGAGGAGACGCAGTTCCTGCCCGGCACGCCCGGATACCCGGGCTATGACCCGGAACAGGTGATGGTCATGCCCTACTACGGCGCGGGCATGGGCGCGGGCATGGCCGGGGCTTACGCCCCGGTGACGGTCACCTACAACACCGTCCCATTGGACGAGGTGGAGGTGCGCCGCGGTGAGCACGTCCATGCCACCGACGGCCACATCGGGCGAGTCCAAGGACTGGTCATCGACCCCGGCAGCCACCACGTGACCCACGTGCTGCTCCAAGAGGGGCACTTGTGGGGCCGAAAGGAAGTGGCCATCCCGATCGGTGCCGTGACCGGGGTCGACGACGGTATCCGGCTCAACATCACCAAGCAGCAGGTGCAGGACCTGCCGCCCGTGGACATCCATCACCCGGGCGGGTAGCCCCGGGGGTAGCTCCCGGGGGGGTAGCTCCCGGGCGGGTAGCCCCGGGGGCGGGCAGCCCCCGCCCAGAACGCTCCGGCGGCTGCCCGGCCGGCTACGCGCTTCCGCCCGCGGGCTGGATGTTCTGGTTGATGTGGAACGTGTTGTCCGGGTCGTAGCGGTCCTTGACCTGGGTGAGCCGGTCGTAGTTGGCGCGGTAGGACGCTTTGACCCGGTCCTGGCCCTCGTCCATCATGAAGTTGATGTAGGCGCCGCCGGCGGAGGTCGGGTGCAGCTCCTGCCAGTAGTCACGGGCCCACTGCGAGATCAGGCCCGCGTTGGCCGGGTCCGGGTCGACGCCCACGATGACCCCCGCCCAGCCGCCGTCTCGGTAGGCGAAGGCGGTCGCGCCCGCGGGCACCCGGCTGGCCGCGCCGTCGATCGGGTACATGTGCATGGTGGAGTGGCCGGTCGGCAGCTGCTCGCCGTATTTGCGGTGCACGTCGATCGCGGCGTCGGAGATCTCGTGGAAGAAGTCCGCCCGCCAGTACCACTGCAGCCCGGCCGGGTACAGAGCGTCGAAGGCGCTCTGCAGCACATTGAACGGCATGGCATGCAGGCCCACAACCAGCGGCGAACCGTAGGTCTTGATCGGCTCGAGGACCTGGTTGGCCTGGTCGTGCCTGCCGGTGTAGCACCAGACGATGCCGCAGGCCTTGCGGCCCCACAGCGCCTCGGGGAACGGCGGAGCCGGTGGGATGGTCAGCAGCGCGATCCAGCCGCTCAGCTCCTCCGGCAGCGAGGGCAGCAGCTCCCGGTACCAGCGCATCACCTCGGCGGTGTCGGCCAGGTCGTACAGCACCGGGCCGGCGATGACCGCGCCGTGCTCGCCGATGTCGTGGCAGCGGAACGTGAACGAGGTGACCACGCCGAAGTTCCCGCCGCCGCCGCGCAGCGCCCAGAACAGGTCGCCGTGCGAGCTCTCGCTGGCCGTCACGAAACTGCCGTCGGCCAGCACCACGTCGGCGGCGAGCAGGTTGTCCACGGTCAGGCCGAACCGCCGGGACAGGTACCCGATGCCGCCGCCGAGCGTCAGGCCGGCCACGCCGGTGGATCCCAGGAAGCCCGACGGGGTGGCCATGCCGAAACCCACGGTCGCATGGTCGACGTCTGCCCAGGTGCATCCGGCGTCTACCCGGACGCTGTGATTCCCGGGGTCGACCGTGGTGCTGCGCAGCAGCGACAGGTCGATGACCAGGGCGTCATCCCATACCCCGAGCCCCGCCGCGTTGTGCCCGCCACCCCGGACGGCGATCTCGAGGCCGTGGTCGCGGCCGAAACGGACACAAGAGATGACGTCGACGGTGTCCCGGCAGCGCGCGATGGCAGCCGGATGCTTGTCAATCATCGCGTTGTAGACCGCGCGGGCCTCGTCGTACCCGGGATCTCCCGGCCGGATCAGGTCACCCTGCAGGCTGGCGGCCAGCTCCTCATAGGGCGTCGTGCTCGTACTTGCTGCTGTGGTGGTCATGTGATCCCCCTCGGGGCGTCGCTTGAGGTTCAGGACGTACCGAAGCTAGAAGCTGCCGCGTTCGCGCAGCGTTCGCGTGCGCCCGTTCGCGTTAAGCAGCGGGAAGAACGCCGCCGGGCGATAACAGGAGGTGGGCGGCGCCTCGCTCGGCCAGATCGTGCTCGCAGCGCCGAAGCAGCGCGGCGCTGCCGTGAGCCGAGGCCATCAGCGCGGCGGCGCGCAGCCGCGAGACAGCGGCATCATCGTCGTCGTCGTAGGCAGCGCGCATCCGCATCACCTCGGGCAGCCACCATCTGTCGTCGTGGGCGTGCCCGGCCACGACTGCGGCGTCGAGGGTCGCTCGGGCGACACCGGGCCGGTTGCCGCGTGCCCACAGGTCAGCGAGCAGCGAGAGCCAGTACGGCATGCGCGTGAACGAGCCTTCCGACCTGAGGTTGTCGATGCCTCGCTGGGCGAGGCCGATGCCTGACCCGTCGGTGCGGGACCAGCCGTCCAGAATCAGCCCCCACTCACGGTAGTAGGCGAAGCCGTATCGGTCGCACAGCTCGCGCAGCTCACCCACGGTGCCTTTGAGCGCTGACACGTCGTCGCGCATCTGGTGAGTGATGCAGCCGTAGGCCAGAGCCACGGCCAGGCTGTAAGGATGGCCGACCGCCCGGGCTAGCCTGATGGCCTCGTGACAGGCGGAGAGGGCGTCGTCGTCGTGGCCCAGCAGCCAGTGAGCGTGCGCTGCCCACGCAGTGCTGTGCACATCGGCCCTGGTGCCGACGCTCAGCCAGACGGCACCGCCCGCCAGCTTGGCGACGCACTCGAGGTGGCGCAGTCCCTCGGCGGGCATACCCAGGCTGACGGCCGACCCGCCGACGGCGAAATGAGCTTGGCCGCTCAGCTCGGAGTCGGGGTCGACAAGGGCACGCGCGCGCGTGGCCGTCTGGTACCCGTCGGCGATACGCCCCTGAACGAACCGGGACCCCCACAATGAGACCAGTCCGGTAATAATCGAGTCCTTGCGGCCAAGTGATTCCGCGAGGACGATCGAACGCTCGAGCGTCCGCTGCAGCTCCGGGGACGAGTATCCGTACCTGGCGTTGAGCGGTGCCGCCATCGCTTCGAGGACCGCGAGTTCCTGCCGCTCTCTGTCTCTCCCCTCGGGCAGGTCCCGCACGATCGACAGCGCCTGCCCATGCAGCCGGATCGCCTCCGCGTGGGCGAACATGCCAGCCGCGACGTCGGCTGCTCGCCGGTAGTAGGCCAGCGCTCGCTCGGGCCGGCCAGCGCGCGCATACTGCTCGGCCAGCTGCGCGGCGACCATGTTGGTGTTACCGGCGTGGAGCAGCTCGAGCGCTTGGGCGATGCGCCGGTGCAGCAGCCAGCGCCTCGGGGGGCTGACCTGCGCGTACGCCGTTTCGCGCAGCAGGTCGTGGGAGAAGTCGTAGCCATCTCGGAACTCACGCATGATCCGGCGGCGCCACAGTTCGTCGACTGCCCCCACCACGATGGCGGCGTCGAGGTCGCTCGCTTCCGTCAGCAGATCCAAGGTGAAGTTCGCCCCGACCGCCGCTGCCAGGCCGACCACCTCCCGGGCAGCCGCGCTCACCTGGTCGAGACGGTTGCACAGCACCGCCTTCAGATCACCGACCGGCAGCCGGCTGCCGCCAAGATCGACACTGCCGCGCGCCGCCTCGACCACGTACAACGGGAAACCTCCCGTCGTCGCCTGGAGCAGGTTCGTGTCGGCCTCGAGGAGGGGCCGCCCGGAGATCGCCTCGGCGAGGCGTGCCGTGTCGGCAGCCTCCAGCGGGTTGAGGGATAGCTCGGTGAGCAGTCCGCTGGCCCGCATCCTGACCGTCCAGTCCGCGAGCCCCGGGTCTTCGGCGGAGTGGTCGTCGCGCAGCGTCCCGGCCACCAGGATCTGAGCGGCAGGATCCAATCCCAGGCAGAACGTCAGGAAGGCCAACGTCTCCTGGTCGCACCACTGGAGGTTATCCAGCACCAGCAGCATAGGACGGCCGGCGCCGATCAGCGCCCGCGCCAGGCCCTCGAAGAAGCGGTGGCGTTGCCACGCGTCGACCATCGCCCGCAAGCCCGGCCCGGGTTCTCCGCGGCCCGCGCCGGATGGCACCAGCCTGTCGACTTCGGCGCGCCAGGCCGGGTCGAGTGTCGCCGTCGCCGACTGGACCGCCGGGTTCCGCAGCCAGTCCGCCACCGGGGCCAGCGCCAGCCGCCCCGGTGTCCCGAAGCACTGGGTACCGGCCACCACAGCGCCTTGGAGCCGCGCGAACTCGGCGACCTCGGCCACCAGGCGGGTCTTCCCGACGCCGGCGCCGCCGCGGACCAGCGCGAGACCGGGACGGCCCGTCGCGGCGGTCCGCCACAGGTCTTGGAGCAGGCCGAGTTCGGCTGACCGGCCGACGAATCGTGCTGCGGCGAGCCCTGAGCGGCCGACAGCAGGCGGCGCCGTGGGCAGTTTCATGCCAGCCGGGTCCACGCGGGCCATCAAATCCTGGAGTGCCTGCCGTGTCGCCGGGTCCGGTACGACGCCGAGCTCACGCTCCAGGACAGAAGCGCAGTGATGGTACGTGCTCAGCGCGCCGGCCCGGTCGCCCAGGTCGGCCTGCAGCCGCATCAGCGTGCGGTAGCCGACCTCCTCCAACGGCTGCAGCTGGATGCGGCGGCGGGCGGCATCCACCGCTCCGGCCAGGTTGCCCGTTCGTACCCGCGTTTCACAGATCAGGTCACACAAGTCCACGCACCGGCGTTCGAGCGCTGCCCTCGTCTCGAGCAGCCAGTCGTCGTACCCGCCGGGCAGGAAGTCGCCCCGGTACTCGGCGATCGCACTGGTGGCGTGCGCGAGGATCTCTTCGTCGTCGCCGACCCCCGCGGCGGCCAGGGCCGCCTGGCACTCGATGTCGAAGATGCGCGCGTCGACGCGGCAGGTCTCGGTGTCACGCCAGCATAGGTCTCTGGGCGTCACGACCAGGGAAGGCTCGTCGCCCAGAACCTGACGCAGGTAGTGCAGCTCGCGGCGCAGGTTAGTCAGCGCCTGTGCGTCCGTCGAATCCGGCCAGAACAGCCCCGCGATACGCTGCCGCGTCTGGGGTGACCCGGCATGGACCACCAGGAAACCGACGAGGGCAACCGCCCGCGCCGACCGGGTTTGGATGGTGCCGGTCCGGTCGTCGGTGATTGCCTGCTCCCCGAAAACAGACACCTGCAGCATTTCGACGCGGACCTCCTGACACCTCACGATGGGTCCACGCCTGGCGAGCAAGATCAAAACAGCATCAGGCCGCTGGTGGAGACGCCAGGCCTCCGTTCTACATCGCCAGGCCTACCTCGGTCCAGGGGCGGCCGCGCTGTTCGGCGACGTCGACCAGCCCCGGCCTACTCGATGATCGCGTCTTCGCGGGCCTGGCCGCGAAGATCTTCCCCCGGCCGGGCGTACACGAGATCATCATCGAGTGCTGGCGGTAATGAACGCGGTCTGCACCCTGGGTCTAGACCTCGGGACCAGTTCGGCCAAGGCGGTCGTAGTCGATACCGGTGGCGAGGTTCTGGCTCAGGCGGCAGCCGGTTATGCCGTGACCTCGACGGCGCCCGGCTACGCCGAGAGCGAGCCGGCCCACTGGTGGAGCGCGGTAACCGCCTGTGCCCGCGAGGCCGTCCATGCGGCTGGCGTACGGCCGTCGGCGATCGGACTGTCGGGACAAATGCACGGTCTGGTGCTGGCGTCCGCCGACGGCGGGGCGCTTCGTTCGGCCCTGCTCTGGGCCGACAGTCGCGCCACCGGGTCCCTGCGCGGCTACCGGCGCCTTGGCTCTGGTGCGCTGGCCAGGCTGGCTAACCCGCTGGCTCCGGGCATGACCGGGCCGCTGCTGATGTGGATCGCCGAGAACGAGCCGCGCATCTACACCGAAGCTCGCTGGGCGCTGCAACCCAAAGACTGGCTACGGGCTCGCCTCACCGGCGAGGTCCACGCGGAGCCCAGTGACGCGTCCGCCACTCTGCTCTACGACGTGATGGGCGACCGCTGGGACCTCGAGGTGGTCGGCGCCCTGGGCCTGGACGCCAGCTTGCTGGCGCCCCTGCTGCCCTCGGCCGGCGCGCCCGCAGGGCGCTTGGTCGCCGAGGCGGCAACCGACCTGGGGTTGCCCGCGGGCACACCCGTTGCCGCCGGGGCCGGCGACACGGCGGCGGCGGCCCTGGGCAGCGGGATCGGCCCGGGCGACGTCCAACTGACCGTCGGCACCGGCGCGCAGGTCATCCGGCCGCTGACGAAGCCGGTCAGCCGGGCGGACGCCGGAGTGAACCTCTACCGGTCGGCGACCCCGGACGGCTGGTATCAGATGGGCGCCACCATCAGCGCCGGGCTCAGCCTCAACTGGGTGCGGGAGGTCATGAACGCCACCTGGGAGGAGCTGTACGCGAGTGCCGACCATCCCGGCCAGGCGCACGACCCGATCTTCGTCCCGCATCTGTCGGGGGAACGGACACCGTATTCCGATCCGGCGCTGCGCGGCTCCTGGACCGGGCTGTCGCTGGCCGACGACCGGAGGTCGCTGCTGCGATGCGCGCTCGAAGGAACGGCATTCTCGATCCACGACGCGCTGGATGCCCTGCTGACCGACCAGCGCCCGCCGCGCCTCCGGCTGGCCGGCGGAGGCACCCTGGCCGCGGGCTGGCGGCAGATGCTCGCGGACGTGCTGGGGTTGCCGCTGCATGCGGTGGACGTACCCGCGGCGTCCGGCCGGGGCGCGGCCCTGCTGGGAGCGCATGCGGCCGGGCTGCTCAGCTTTGCCGACATCCAGGGGCCGCTGGCACCGCCGGCCCACCTGGTGGCCGAACCGGACCCGACGACGGCCGGCTTCCACGCCGAACGCCACGCGAAGTTCCGGCGGATCGTCTCGGCCCTTCGTGGGTGCTCGCAGGAAGGGTCCGATCGCCGAGCAGACCGACGTTAACGTGCCCTGGCCTCGCCGCGCCCGCAGAAGCCGAGTTCCTCCAGCTGGATGAGCACATAGGGGGTGAAGTGGTCGTAGAGCACGGCGGTGCGCACGTCGGTTCCCGCTGCGGTTCGGTGCCGTACCGGGCGATCGCGGGCCCGGCCCACTCGCCCGCTGGATGCGGCTGGCCCGGGCTGGGCGGTCGGGACGCTTCGGGCCGCGGCGGAGGCCAGCCGGGCGGCGCGGGTGCGCCAGCCGGGGCTGCCGCCGAGCAGCTGGCGCAGCACCAGTGCCCGGCGCAGGTACAGGTGGGCGTCGTGCTCCCAGGTGAAGCCGATGCCGCCGGCAGGGCCTGCTGCTCCTGCGTCGTCGCGATCGGCACGGACCCGCCTCCTGTTCTCCTGTTCTCCTGTTCTCCTAGTCAGAATTAGAACACGTTCCACCTGTGGGCGGCCAGGCCGCGTGAGTAATCTCCGGCGGGGCGCTTGGTAGGCTTGTTGCGGACGGACACGGTGAGGGACCCTTATGCCACCCACGAGAACACGTACTACCGACGCGCTGAGCATGGGCGGCGACGCCGAGTTCGGTTCGGCGGCCCAGCGCGAGCGGCGCAAGCGGATCCTGGACGCCACCCTGGCGCTGGCGTCCAAGGGCGGCTACGAAGCGGTGCAGATGCGGACCGTGGCCGAACGCGCCGACGTGGCGCTCGGGACGCTGTACCGGTACTTTCCGTCCAAGATCCACCTGCTGGTGTCCGCGCTGACCCTGGAGCTTGACCGGACCCAGGACAAACTCGACCGCAAGGCGGTCCCGGGCGAGACACCGTATGATCGCATCCTGTACGTGCTGTCCCGTGTCACCCAGACCATGCAGCGCGAGCCGATGCTCACCGAGGCGATGACCCGGGCGTTCATGTTCGCCGACCCGAACGCGGCGGCCGAGGTGAACACCGTCGCCCGGCAGATGGAGCGCATGTTCACCCGGGCCATGCACGATGGCGAGCCGTCCGCCGACGACATCGCGATCGCCCGCGTGATCGGCGACGTGTGGCTGTCGAACCTGGTCGCCTGGGTGACCAGGCGGGCGTCGGCGGACGACGTGAGCAGCCACCTCGAACTCGCCGCCCGCCTGCTACTGCGCTGAGGGCCCCGCGCTGAGGGCACTGCGCCGCGGGCACTGCGCCGCGGGCTTATCGCGCGTCCGGCTCGGAGAGCTCCGGTGAGTGCCGTCGAGTTCTGCCATGTCCTCGCGCGGCCTACGGACGAGCATGATGATCCCGGCGGCGGGTCGGCCGGGCGGCCGGTGTGGCCGGTGTGGCCGGTGTGCTCGGCCGACGTAGCGGCGGCGCGGTCGGCGGGGTGCCGTAGAGGAAGAGCGAGGCGCCGAGCCGTAGTACTGGACAGTAACTTACCGGGGACTGTAACAAGTTCTAGATGCGAGGGCCAGGCGGCGTAGCTTACTGGGCAGCTATCGCTCTGGCACGGGTGGATCACAGCACTTCCGATCACGCGAGCGGGGTCGGGCGGCGTGCGGTGGTCCGCCGCAGCGCCCTCGGTGACCGCTGTTAGCGGCCCACTGGAACGCTGCGACGGAGGATGGACGGGCGCGCTTACCGGTGCCCACCAGGGGCCGGCCGCCCGCCACGCCGTTCCATCAGGCACCGGCATCGTCAGCCGAGACGCGGCATCACGAGCGTCATGCGCACCAACGATCGCGATGACCGCACCGGTGCGCAGAAGCTCCTCCGGTAGCCCCGGAAAGCGGGCCGCTGTGGGCGGCTGATGGCCGGTGCCTGACCTGACGATATACCCACATAGGGAAACTAGCAATATATTTCCGGAATCTAGTAACTTGTCACTGTGCCGAGCTGAGTCTGCTGACCGGCAAGGACGTGGCCGCGATTCAGGCCTGCGCCAGAATTCAGGCTGCGCCAGAATTCAGGCCTGCGCTAGAGAGGTTCGGTGAGCCATTGCCAGCCACGGACCTCATCATGGACCGGCCGCACCAGGAACGCTCCGGAGCCGTCGGCTAGCTGGGCGATGATCCGGATCAGCTGGCGGTGAAAGTCCTCGGCCGGATGCGTGCCGTGCTGCTTGCCGGAATTAGCCAGGGTCACCGTGGCCCCTTCGCCGTGGCCGAGCCGCGCGGTGATATTGCCGTTGTAGTCGATGCCGACACCGACGATCGCCGTCGCCCGGACGATATCGCTGCCGTCGTCCTTGGCCACCCATACATCCGACGCGTCCATGCACCTCACCTCCCGGGCCTCTTACGGAGCGGGATCCTCCCGCGGGTCGGTCACGGAGCGGGGTCCTCCCGCGGGTCGGTTACAGAGCGGGATCCTCCCGCGGGTCGGTTTTCGCCTCGCCACGGCGGAGGTCCTCGATGACCGAAGCGACGTGCCGCACGCACACCTCGAACGCGAGCGGATCGTCCTGGTGCATCCCGCGCAGCTTGTCCATGAACATGACCATATGCCGTACCGTGCGTTCCGGCAGGCGCTCCACGCTCATGAACGTCCCGGCGCCGGCCTCGGCGAAGCCGGGGATCGTCCCCGGCTTGATCCCGTAGAAATCAGTCATGCTCGCCCTCCGCGTCCGTGAAACGCTTTCCAGCCTGGCGCGGACAGCCCGGCGGCCGAAGGCGACACGAATCAGTATGCGCCTTGCCTGGCCGCGCTGCTGTGGGCAGATCTGCCCACAGCAGCGCGCGGAGACTTCCTTGGCGGCCGTGCCGCAGGCTGGAGGCATGGCTCACGAAGACAAGAACCCGCTGTTCAGCGAGCGCGTCCGGGAGCAGCTACTGCTCCGGCGGATCCTCGTCCTCGACGGGGTGCTCGACGACGACAACGGCACGCTGCTGGCGACGCAGCTGCTCACCCTGGCCGCCGAGGATCCCGCCGCCGACGTCGCGCTGTGGATCAACTCACCCGGCGGGTCGGTGCCGTCCATGCTGGCCGTCCGCGATGTCATGCGGCTGGTGCCGTGTGACGTCTCGACCCTGGCGCTCGGGCTGGCCTGCAGCGCCGGGCAGTTCCTGCTCTCGGCCGGCGCCAAGGGCAAGCGGTTCGCGCTGCCGCACGCCCGCATCCTGATGCACCGGGGCTCGGCCGGCATCGGCGGCAGCGCGGTCGACATCGAAGTCCAGGCTGACGACCTGCGGCACACGGTGGATACCGTGCTCGGCCTCATCGCCGAGGACACCGGCCAGCCGGTCGAGCGTATCTTCGACGACTCCCTGCACGACCACTGGTACACGGCCGAACAGGCCAGGGATTACGGCTTCATCGACGGGATCGTCGGCTCGTTCGGCCAGGTCATGCCGGCCAGGAAGCACCGCATCGGCCTGCAGGACGCCGCATGAGCAGCTACACCATCCCGAACGTCATCGCCCAGCATCCGCGCGGCGAGCGGATCATGGACGTGTACTCGCACCTGCTGACCGAGCGCATCGTCTACCTCGGCACCGGGATCGATCCGGGCGTCGCCAACACGCTCATCGCCCAACTGCTGCACCTCGAGGCGGAAAGCGCCGAGCAGGAGATCAACCTGTACATCAACTGCGAGGGCGGCGACCTGCCTTCCATGCTCGCGGTCTACGACACCATGCAGTACATCCAGGCGCCGGTCGCGACCACCTGTGTGGGCCAGGCGATCGGCGTCGGCGCCGTGCTGCTCGCGGCCGGCACGCCCGGCCGTCGCGCCCTGCTGCCGCACGCGCGGGTGGTGCTGCATCAGCCCGCAGCCCGCGGCCAGGGGCCGATTCCCGATCTGATCTTGCAAGCGGATGAACTGGTGCGGATGCGCGCCGACATCGAAGCGATCCTGTCCGCGCACACGGGGCAGTCCGTGCGGGCGCTGCGCGCCGACACCGACCGCGACCGGGTGCTGACGGCGCGGGCGGCGATCGAATACGGGATCGCCGACCAGGTGCTCGGGCAGCGGCGGCTGGACGACGCCCGGTCCCGGCCGCCTGATCCTACGCCGCCTGATCCTACGCCGCGAGCGAGAGCATGACCGGCCTCGACGCCTGAGAGGAGGCGATGGCCTGCTGGCGGCGGAGATCGCCGGCCACTTGCTCGGTCAGCCGGATGAGCGTGGTCCCCAGCGCTCCGGCCAGGGCCGCGATCATCTCGCTCGACGGTTCTTTGCGGCCGCGCTCGATCTCGGACAGGTACTGCGGCGATATCCCGGCCCGGCCCGCCGTCTCGGCCAGCGTCTCCTGCTGTCCCTGGCGGAGAGCCCGGAGCCGCTGACCGAGCACCTCCCGCCACAGAGGCTCCTGCGGAGGCGACTGCTTGGGAAGCGGGTCCGGCTGGGGTTCTCGCCGGAGTGGGTACACTCGCGCGCGCTCGGCCATACCTCAGCGTACGAGCGGAGCGCCGCCCGCGAGCTTCGGTTTCGCGGTCAGCGGAGGCTTTGTCTGCGGTTCCGGGTGTTAAATGCCGGCCAGGCTGCGTGCCTCGTCCCGGTTCTTGCAGGCGCGCATCCTGGTGATCCGGCCCTGGTCCAGCGTCAGGACGAGATAATTCCGGTCTTCCGCCTGGCGGACGCGCACCTGGTCGATGCCGGGAGTGCGGATGACTACCATCACCTTTTCCCCGTTGGCCTTGATTTCTTCGATCTGGGCGGCCAGGCCCCGCTCGGCCTGATGCTCCAGCGCCCATTGCAGCTGTTCCCGGCCGTGGCAGGTCTCGGGTTCGGGATTCTCGAATGCAGGATTGAGATAGGTCCACTCCAGGTCCGGAGCGACGAACTCCAGCATGCGTGTCACGTCGCCACGGCCATACGCTTCGTAGGCCTCACGGACCAGGATCTCGTTCTGATCGGGCATGACTGTCCCTTCCTTACCGGTACCTTGGCGGGCCCGCGGCGATGAGCGTCTGGATGCCGTCCAGGATGCGATCCAGGCCGAAAATGAACTCGTCGTCCGGTTCGTCCGCGGCGTCGAAGACCCCGGACGCGATGAACTCGGTGAGCGCGGGGAACCGCTGCGGATCGGTGAGCCGCCTGAGCAAGTCCGCGTGCGAGGACATCCAGGCGGAGGGATCCAGGCCGGAGGTGCGGATGGCGGCCTCGATGTCCGCCTCGGTCGTGGCCAGGTTCCTGACGTAGCCGGCTAGCAGCATGATCACCGAGGCCTTCCGCGGCTCGGTCAGCCCGGTGTCCCGCAGGCAGGCCAGCGCGTTCTCGAACCAGGCGACCTCGCGCGGCATGATCGGCAGGCCGCTGATCGGGATGCGCACCACCCAGCGATGGCGCCGGGCCCCGGCCCGCATGGCCCAGGCCCAGCGGGAAAGCCCGGCCCGCCAGCTCTCGCCGGGAGCCGGCGGGCCGGGGGCGTCGCCCCAGGCGGCGTCTACCATCAGCTCGAGCAGTTCCTCCTTGGCCGATACGTGCCGGTAGAGGGACATGGGGGCGGCGCCAAGCTCGGCCGCCACCCGTCCCATCGACACCGCGTCGAGGCCCTCGACGTCGGCGACCCGCACCGCGGCGTCCACGATCCGCGGCAGGCTCAGGGACGGCTTCGGTCCCTTGTGCGGCCGCTCCCGGACCCCCCAGGCGGCGGCGATGCTGCCGGGAATCCTCGCCTCGGCGCTCGTTCGGCCGCCGTCGCCGCTGGAGCCCGGCATTTCCTCGCCCCCCTCCTGCGATCGTGGTTGACATCATCTTAGTACTGCGTATAACTTACGCAAATATGCGTATGAGATACGCAGAAGAACGAGCGCGAGGAGAGCCATGACTGTGACGGGGTCGGTCAACGACAGGCGGATAAGCGATGAGCTGGCGATCAAGGCGAGCGGAGACGAGCTAGCGATCGAGGCGAGCGGACTGGTCAAGTCCTACCGCGACGTGCGCGTGCTTTCCGGGGTTGACCTGCGGGTCCCGCGCGGCAGCGTGTTCGCGCTGCTCGGACCCAACGGGGCGGGCAAGACCACCATCGTGCGCATCCTGGCCACGCTGACCGAGGCGGACGCCGGGCAGGCCCGGGTGGCCGGTTTCGACGTGCGCCGTGACCGGTCTGCGGTCCGCCGCCGGATCAGCCTCGCCGGCCAGTTCGCCGCGCTGGACGAGTTGCAGACCGGCGAGGAGAACCTGCGGATGATGGGCAGGCTGGCGCGGCTGTCCCGGGCGGCGGCCCGGCAGCGCGCGGCCGAACTGATCGAGCAGTTCGAGCTCACCGCGGCCGGCCGGCGGCGGGTAGGCACCTACTCGGGCGGGATGCGCCGCCGACTTGATCTGGCCGCCAGCCTGGTCGGCCATCCGTCGGTGATCTTCCTCGACGAGCCGTCGACCGGCTTGGACCCGCAGAGCCGACTGACCATGTGGCAGGTCATCGCGGGCCTGGCCGCCTCGGGGGTGACCGTCTTCCTCACCACCCAGTACCTGGAGGAGGCCGACCGGCTGGCCAGCCGGATCGCGGTCCTGGACGCGGGCCGGCTGATCGCGGAGGGCACGGGCGAGCAGCTGAAGCGGCGGGTCGCCGCCCAGCGGCTCGACGTGACCTGCCCGGACCTGGCGGCCTTCGATCAGGTCGGCCGGTACTTCGGTGCGCGGGCGGTGCACCTGGACCAGGCCAGCCTGACGGTGGCCGTGCCGACCGACGGCAGCGCCGCCGAGGTGCGCGCGCTGGTGGATGCGGCCGACCCGGGCCGGGTCCTGATCGCCAGCTTCGCCGTGCGCGGCGCCACCTTGGACGACGTATTCCTCACCTTGACCGGACACGCGAAGGAGACCATTGATGCCTAACGCACTGATCATGGCCGGGCGGAGCCTGCGCCTGTCCACCCGGAGCCCCGAGGCACTGCTGACCGCGCTGTTCCTGCCCGTCATGCTGATGGTGGTGTTCGTCTACCTCTTCGGCGGGGCGGTGGACATCGGCACCAGGTACGTCGACTACGTGGTGCCGGGCGTCCTGCTGCTGTGCGCGGTGACCGGAGCATCCACCACGGCGGTGACCGTCTGCCAGGACATGTCCGGCGGGATCATCGACCGGTTCCGGTCCCTGGACGTGTCCGGCACGGCGCTGCTGGCCGGACACGTGACCGCCAGCCTGCTGCGGAACATCGCCTCGACCGTGCTCGTCATGGCGGTCGCGTTCGGCATCGGGTTCCGGCCGCATTCCTCGGTGGCCCGCTTCGCCGCCGCGCTCGGCGTCCTGTTGCTGTTCGTGGCCGCGGTGTCCTGGCTGGCCGCCGCGTTCGGGCTGCTGGTGTCCGCGCCGGAGGCGGCCAACTCGGCGATGTTCTTCCTGATGTTCTTCAGCTACGCCAGTAGCGCGTTCGTTCCGGTCAGGACCATGCCCTGGTGGCTGCGCGGGTTCGCGCTTCACCAGCCGGCCACGCCTGTCACCGAGACCATCCGCGGCCTGCTGCTCCGCCAGCCCGGCGGGGTGCCGCTTGGGATGGCGCTGGCCTGGTGCGGCGGCATCCTGGCCGCCTCGGTCGCGGTCTCGGCGTGGCTGTTCCGCCGGCGGGTTATCGGCCCGCGCTGAGGAAGCTGGTCAGGCCTGCGGCGATCGCCCGGGCGGCCGTTGCCTGCCAGTGGGGGGAGGTCACCAGCATGGCGTCTGCGGCGTTCCGCATGTTGGCGCACTCGATGAACACCTTGGGGACGGTGGAAAGATTGATGCCAGCCAGGTCGTTGCGGGGCTGGATCCCGTCAATTCCGTCGTACGAGCTGACAGGCTCCCCGGTCCCTTGCGCGAAGGCAGTCCGGAGGTCGGAGCCGAGGATGGCAGACGGACCGATGATGGCGTCGTTGATCCCGTCGGCGACCGGTTCCAGGATGGCGAATCCCCGCCCGTCGGGTGGCCCGCCGTCGGCGTGGATGGAGACCGCCGCGTTACCGCCCGCGTCATTACCAATTGCCGCTCGCTCGGTGACGCACGGTCCCACCCCTGTATTGCTGGTACGGGTGAGCGCCACCGTGGCTCCTTCGGCGCGCAAGTCGGCGGTGAGGTACCGAGCGACGTTCCAGTTGAACTCGGCCTCGGTGTAGCCGCTGTCAGTCTGCGTGCCGGTCGTGTCGCATGCTTCGGTTTCCCGGCCGTTCCAGATCAGCCTGTTGATGACCGACGGGGCGGCGGCGTTTGCGCCGTTGTGGCCCGGGTCTACGACGACGACCTTGCCGTCGAGGATTCCGGTGGCGGTGGGGGAAAACCGTGCCGGGCCGCCGCCGGCGGCCATCGGCAGCACCGGTGGTGAAGGGGGATCACTGCGCGCTGGGGTTTCCGGCCGACGGCTTGACGATGCTTGCGGGGAACCCGCCGCGGCGCCCCGGGAGACCGCCGGGGCGCCGCGGTCGGGTGCTTGAGTGGAAGCCGGCGGCGGGGCCTGCGCCGTCGGCGCCACGAGGCTGCAGGCGCTGACCAGCGTCGCCACGGCAGGCAGGACCCACGCGATCCGCCGCATCAGAAGTCCGTACTCGAATAGGTTTGCTGCCCGTAGCGGGGTGCCAGGGGGTCCCAAATGGCGAGGAAGGCGTCCTTGGCGGTGGTCGCCGCACCGGAGGCGTCCTGGCCGGCCACATAATTCGAGTCCTGGCCCGGGTTCGATCCACACGGGCTCCTCGAATTCGCGAAGTCCGTCATCCAGGACTGGTAGTCCTTATCGGCGTTGATCGAGTCCTGCATCGCGGTTCCGAGCGTACTGATCAGCTGCGGACCGCTGGTCAGCCCGGACGGCGAGAGCGTCTGGAGGCTGTCCAGGATGCCCTGGCGGGCGTTGATCGCCTGCTGGAGTGTCGCTTCCCCGCTTTGCAGGCTCATCGAGCAGCTCGCCACGCCGTCGATCGCGGGTTGGACGGTGGGCCGCACGGACGCGCTTCGCGCCAGGTCAGACCCGATGGCAGCCATGGCGGCGGCGCCAGGCGGCTGGGTCGCAGCGGAGGAGCTGAGTGTGGCCGAAGTAACTGGCGGGGAGCTAGCCGAGGCCGGCCGCCCATTGTCGCTCGCGTGGCCGACCTTGGCGGCCAGAAAGGCCCCTGTGCCCGCGGCCAACACGACCGCCGCCACGACGGCTATCAGCCAGCCCGGGCGGAACGGCCGGCGACGCCGCGCCGCTGCTACCCGCCGGTCATAGCCAGGGGGCAGCGGCGAGGCGCTAATACGGGGCAGCTCCGGCCCGGTGACGGGGGGCAGCGTCGGCCGGGCGACCTGGGACAACGTCGGCCCGGCGACCTGGGGCGGCGGCTGCGCGGCGACCTGGGGCGGCAGCGGGAACGGCAGGGCGGCACTCAGCTCGGCCAGCAGCTGAGCCGCTGTCGGTCGGCTCCGTGGATCCTTGGCCAGGCAGCGCTCGATCACCGGCCGGATTTCGCCAGGTAGCCCACTGGTATGGGGCTGGGTGCAGACCACCCGGTACAGCAGGGCCGGAGTGGTCCCTTCCCCGAACGGTCCCTGGCCCGTAGCGGCGAAGGCGAGGACAGCACCCAGGCTGAAGATATCGCTTGGCGGCCCGACCTCACGGCCGTCGGCCTGCTCTGGGGACATGAACCCGGGCGAGCCGACCACCATGCCGGTACAGGTGAGCGCAACCGCCTCCAGAGACCGGGAAATCCCGAAATCGATCAGCCGTGGCCCGTCTTCCGCCAGGAGCACATTGGCTGGCTTCAGGTCACGGTGCACTACACCCGAGGAGTGGATGGCGGCCAGGCCTTCAGCGAGCCCCGCGGCCAGCGCCAGCACGGAGGCGGTCGGCATCGGCCCGCGGGAGGCCACCATGGCGGAGAGGGACGGCCCGGCGACATACGACGTCGCCAGCCATGGCACAGGTCCATCCAGGTCAGCGTCCACGACGGAGGCCGTGAATATGCCGCTGACCTTCCGCGCCGCGGCTACTTCCCGGGCGAACCGGGCGCGGAAATCGGGATCTTCAGCCAGGTCCGGCCGGATGACCTTGATGGCGACATGCCGACCGCCCGGTGACCGGCCTAGGTAGACACGACCCATACCGCCGGAGCCCAGCCGCGCCTCGAGCTGGTATGGCCCTATGCGCCGCGGGTCCCCAGACACGAGCTCATTCATTCTCCACCCCCCCAGGTACGAGCAAATGAATGAAAATGTTTAGTTTTACCTAAGTCGATCCCAATTCACACCGCCGGTCAAGGGCCGAAGGTCATCCTCGCAGTTTCGCGATGATGTCGTCGGCGAAGCGGCGCAGGCTGGCGAGCTTGCGCTCAAGCGGCTCGGTGTCGGGACCGGTCACGTAGGGCCAGCGGAAGCCGACGATGAGGTCGGTCACGCCGGCCTCCGCCAGTCGTCGGACGCCGGTCAGCACCGCGGTCGACGTGGCCTGCTTGGCCACCAGTACCGGGTCGCGTACCGGCAGCTTGAGGACGAATGTGACAATCCTCAGGCGGCTGGTGACCGCGCCGAGCGCCGGGATCTTCTTGCGAGCCAAGCTCGGCCCGGACATCATCACCGTTCATTCGGCGGGGCAGCCGGAGATCACCGTCGCCGGCGAGATGGCCAGCGGCACGTGGTCGTTCGAGGACACCGTGATCGCGACCGAGCAGCGCATTGTGGTCAAGGGCGCGGCCTCTAGCAGGACCGGTACGAACGCGGCGGGGACGGCCGCTGGCGGATCGCGCACACCGGGCTCTTCGATCACGATCACGTCGTGGCCGCGGACCAGGCGGGTGGAGGCGCGGTGCCGGAAGCCGGCACGGCTGGCGCGGACTTTCCGGTGGGCGCGGGCGACCTTCGCCTGGGGTCAGGTGCTGATGGCCGCGAACACGCCGGTGCTGCTGCGCGGGGCCATGGTGGACGGCAGTCCCGATCTCGGCCTGATGTCATCCGGCCAGGTGGCCGGGCTGATCGACGACCTGCCTAGCTGCCAGGAGCTGATCGAGGCGATCGTGACCGAGGCGGAACGCCGCCTGGACCGGCTCGCCGCGGTCCGGCCAGCGTGAGCCGCGGTCGGTTCAGGGCAGGTCAGCCAGGCACTTCGCGGCTTGGCGCGCGGCTTCCGGGTGCCCAGACTCCACGGCCATCTGGTAGGCGGCTCGCGCGCCTGCCGTGTTCACGTAGCCGCTGAGCAGGTTCCCGAGATAGACCATGGCCCAAGGGGCCACGTCCGGGCGACCGGACTCGATGGCGATCTGGTAGGCGGCGACCGCCTGACGGTACCGGCCCTGCCGCTTGTAAAGATGCCCGAGGTTGCGGGCCGCCACGGGCGAGTGCTCGGGGTGACCGGAGTTAGCGGCCTGCCGGTAGGCCTCCTTGGCACCTTCTATGTCGCCGTTCCGGCCGAGCAGGATGCCCAGCTGGAACGCGGCCGCCGGGGCGTACTCCGGGTCCTTGGAGTCGATCGCCTGCTGGTAGGCCGATCGGGCTCCCTCGACGTCGCCCTGCTCCAACAGGGTCTGGCCGAGGTTGAACGCCGCCGAGGGGTCATGAGCCGAGGGGTCATGATCTTGTGCGGCGGCCCGAGCCCGCCAGAATGCCTTCAACCCTGCCTCCCAGTCCGGTGTATCACAGGCGCTCGTTGATCGTCACGTTGGCCTGGCCGCCGCCCTCACACATGGTGAGCAGGCCGTAGCGGCCGCCGGTGCGCTCAAGGGCGTGAACCAGGGTGGTCAGCAGCCGGGCGCCGGTGGCGCCGAGCAGGTGGCCGAGCGCGATCGGCCCCGCCGCAGGCGTTCACCCGAGCCAGGTCCGCGCCGGTCTCACGCTGCCAGGCCAGCACCACCGAGGCGAACGCCTCGTTGATCTCGACCAGGTCGATCTCGTCCAGGGACATCCCGGCCCGCCGCAGCGCGTGGGCGGTCGCCGCGATCGGCGCGGTCAGCATCGGCACCGGGTCGTCACCGCGGGCGGAAAGGTGAGCGATCCGGGCCCGCGGGCGCAGCCCGTGCTCGCCCACCGCGTAGTCCGACGCGATCAGCAGCGCCGCCGCGCCGTCCGCGATCTGGACAGCGCCGCGGTGATCAGGCCACCCGCGCAGCGGCGCCAGCGCGGCTCGGAACTGCGAGATCTTCTCGGCCCCGTACCGGGCTCGCCAGCCGACCGAGCCGCTGAACGGGTCGCCCAGGGCCATCGCGGCGGCGATCGGGACCATGCTCATGTTCTGCACGCCGCCCGCGACCACCAGGTCGGCGGTCCCGCTGAGCACCGCCTGGGCGGCGAAGTGCACCGCCTGCTGGGACGAGCCGCACTGCCGGTCGACGGTGACGCCGGGCACCGCCTCGGGCAGGCCGGCCGCGAGCCAGGCCGTGCGGGCGATGTCGCCTGCCTGCGGGCCGACCGTTCCACGCAGCCGAACACAACGTCGTCGACCGCCAGCGGATCGGCCTGGGCGCGGGCCAGCAGGGCGGTGATGACGTGCGCGCCGAGATCGGCTGGGTGCGCGGCGGCCAGCCCGCCACCCCGGCGTGCTGGCCGCCCAGCGCCGCGAACGCGCCCGCCTCCGCAGCGAACGCCAGCAACGCTGGGGCCGCCCGAAACCTAAAGCTGCATAACCGAGCCGGTGAACGTTCGTGGCCAGCGCACTAGCGATGGCCGCGCAGGTCGTCCAGGAAGCTGCGGGCGACGGAGACGGCGTCGGTGCCGCAGCGGAAGGCCTCCACGGCGGCGCGGGCCGCGGTCCCGGTCAGGCCGGGAATTGCCGCGGTGGCGTCGACCATCGGGTCGCCGGATTCCTCGACGACGCGGGTGCCGGGCGGGATGTGCGGGCGGAATCCGGCCGGGTCAGCGGTATCGCCGGGCTCCGCGGTGACGCCGTCCAGTTCCCACCATTCCGCGGGGGCGTCGCCGTCGTACGCGATCAGCCGGAGCAGGCAGCCGGTCTCCGCGTCCACGATCGCGTCGGCCGGGTAGAACATCGTCGGCCCCGCGTGCGCCGCACCGTCGCCGCGGGTCACCCGCAGGTGGTAGCCGCGGCGGCCGTGGTAGGTGATCTCCACGCCGCCGGACAGCCGCTCGCCGAGCAGCCAGGACGAGCCGACCAGGCTCGCGATGTCGCCCGCCATCGGCCGCGCCGGCCCCACCCGGGCCCTGTTTTCGTGGATCCCCCAGTACTGCTCTCCGTCGCAGGCCATCACGAGCGGTCCGGGCCGGCCCTGCCAGGACGAGTAATCGAGGTAGTACAGCTCGGGGCCCCCGATACGCAGCCGGCCGGTCGACAGGGTCACCGTTTCGTTCCGGGCTATCGTGTCGAGGAGGTAGCCGACGCCGCCGTGTCCCGCCGCGCGGAACGTGCCGGGCACCTGGCCCCAAACCGCCTTCGTGTCGTTCCACCGCCGCACCGCGGCGCCGCGGACCTGGGGGTCGTCGCCGTCATACTGACCGCTGCGGTAGAGCAGGCCGAGCAGGTCGTCGGAGGGCAGTGGCCCGTCTCCGGGATCGAGCGGGCCCGGTTCGGGAGACGGCATCGCGGCCAGGACGCTGGCCTCGGCGGCCGGGCGGTGGCCGGGCAGGTGCGGTGCCAGCCGGAGCCAGGCCCCGAGGCCGCCCGCCGCCAGGCCGGCCGCGTTCGCCGCCACCTGCCAGCCGAGCCCGCTCCGCCCGGGGGCATCCTCCGGATCCCGGACGGGGCGGCTGCCCGCGGGCGGCGCGAACCGGGCCGGGTCATCCGCTTCCGGCGGGCTCATCGTCACGGTCGTCAGCTCGAAGAGGGTGAGCAGCTGGGCCTCGAACGTCTCCTCGCGGCGGAGCAGGATGCCGGTCTCGGCGTCCACGATCAGCTCGAACGCGGTCGCAGGCGGGAGGGCGCAGGCTCGTCCCGGACCCCACGGCACCGTGCCGAGGCACGGCCGTCACAGCGATCGCCTCGCGGCCGCAGGCGGTGACCGGGCCACCCACGTCCAGGGTGAACCGGGCGAGCAGGCCAGCCGGGCGGAACAGGGCCGGAACCGGCAGCCCCGAGACGACCTCGAAGCCGCGCGGCGGGAGCGGCGCCGCGTCCGGCGGCCGGAGCGTCCAGGCCTGCTCGCCGTCAGATCCGTCGGCGCGGCCACCATGGTCGCCCTCGTACCCCAGGCGGTACCGCCGGCCGGGCGCGATCAGCAGGGCCGCGTGCCACCGGTGATAGACGTCCCGCTCGGCGTCCGGCTCCTGCTCCACGTCCGGCATGCCGAGAGATCCGGGGCGGAACCCCATCCGCCGCACCCCCTCCGCCCGGACCGCGTTTTCCCGGCGGCGGGCCAGGTCACCGTCCTGTTCGAAGCGCACCTCGGCGGACAGGGACAGGCGGGTCCAGTCGGCCCGGTAGAGCAACCCGATTACTTCTGGCAGGCCAGCCATGATGCACCATCCGAGGCGAGTCGGTGGCGGGAGGCGGGAACGCCAGCCCGTTTGGTCAAATTATGCCCTGTTCCGGCTCGGGACCCGCACGGCTTGTGGTGACGCACAGGGGGCGGGATTCACCGGCTCGGTTATGCAGCTTTAGGTTTCGGGCGGCCCCAGCGTTGCTGGCGTTCGCTGCGGAGGCGGGCGCGTTCGCGGCGCTGGGCGGCCAGCACGCCGGGGTGGCGGGCGTGGGCATTACGCCAGCGCAGGCAGGCCTGCAGCTTGCGGGCCAGCGCGGGGTGATTCCGGTGGTCCGAGCCGCCCATGGCAAAGGTGCGTACCGGACCGGACTGCGCCTCGATCGGATTGGCCCAGGATGCGTTCGCGGGCGTGAAGCACAGCTCGACGTTCTCGCGCCTGGCCCAGCGCCGGATCGCCGGGGTCTTGTTCGCCGCCAGGTTGTCCATGATGACGGACAGCCGGTACCCGCCGGGCCGGGCGGCCCGGATCGACTTCAGCGCGGCCAGGGTGTGATCGGCGCCCTTATGCTCGCGAGTGATGCCCCGCAGCTGGTCATCGCCCACGCAGTAGCAGCCGTGGAAGTAGCGGATGCCGTGGGTGCGATGATAAGTCGCGCGCAGCCGTACCGGCCGTTTGCGCGGCGCCCAGCACACGCCGTGGCAGGGCCGGATCGACAGCGGCCCGGACTGGTCGAAGGCGAAGCAACGGTCCGGGCAGGCGCTGGTCACGTACTCGATCCGGTCCAGCTTGGCGTCCCGGTCCGGATCGGTGGATTCCTTCCAGGTCCGGGTCCGCTGGAACGAGATGCCGCGCTCGTGAAGGAGCTGCCGCAGCCGCTCCCGCCCGATCCGCACCGGCCGGCCCAGGCCCGCTAAATACCCGGCCAGCTTGCGATACCCGGCCAGCTTGCGCAAGCTCCACCGGGTGAACGGCTGGCCCAGCTTCTCCGGCCGGGTCCTGGCCGCCGTCCAGGGCGGCGTCAAGTTCGGCCGGGTCATTGAAGCGGACGCAGCCGAGCACGCCTAGGCCGCCGGCCCGGCTGACCGCGGCGGCGACGTGCTCGGACGGGCTGAAACCGACGATGGGATGCTCGATGCCCAGCAGGTCGCACAGGGCTGTGCGCAGGGTGCTCACGGTTTCACGCTGACCGGAGGGTGGCCGGCGGCGTACTGGCGCGCCCATCGGTAGTCGGCCTTGCCGGACACCGTGCGCTTGATGGCATCGGTCAGCCAGATGCTGCGCGGGACCTTGTACCCGGCGATCTGGCCGCGGACGTGCTCGGCGAGGCCGGCCAGGTCGGGCGCCGCACCCGGCCGCGGCTGCACGAGCGCCGCCACCCGCTGGCCGAGCAGTTCGTCCGGCACCCCGATGACCAGCGCGTCGAAAACACCCGGATGGGTTTTCAGCGCGGCCTCGACTTCTTCGGGGAAGACCTTCTCACCGCCGGTGTTTACGCATGTGTTGCCGCGGCCGAGCAGTGTCACGGTCCCGTCGTCCTCCACCCGCGCCATGTCCCCGGGCACCGCGTAGCGCTCCCCGTTCACCTCGGCGAACATCGTCGCGGTCCGTTCGGGGTCCTTGTAGTAGCCGAGCGGCACGTGCCCGCCCCGGGCCAGCCGGCCCACCTGGCCGGGACCGGCCAGGCCGCCGCCCTCGTCAAGCAAAACGACGTCCGGGCCGGCCATGACGGTCGGTCCGCCGCGGTGCGGGTCGCCGCCGGTCACGAAGCTGATCCCGGCGAAGCCGGTCTCGGTGGAGCCGATCGCCTCGGTGATCATGACATCGGGCAGCGCCTTGGCGCAGGCGTCCAAGCCTTTCCGCGCGCTGTTATGAGGAGGGTCGCTCCATGACCGTGACCGGCGTGCGCGACCCCGGCGAGGTACCCAGCGACGAGCCGCCGCACGCGCTGATCGAGCGCCGGGGGCACGTGCTGATCGTTACGATGAACCGTCCGGCCGCACGCAACGCGCTGACCGCGCCGATGATGGCCCTGATGCGCCAGGCCTGGGACATGACGGACTCCGACCCCGGCATCCGGGTCTGCGTCCTGACCGGGGCGGGCGGCGCGTTCTGCGCCGGCGCGGACCTGAAGGCGATGACCAGCGCGCACCCCAGCGAGGCGTTCCGGGCCGGGGAGATGGATCTTTCTGTGATCGAGCCGCTGCTCAAGGGGCGCCGCCTGACCAAGCCGCTGATCGCCGCCGTGGAGGGCCCGGCGATCGCGGGCGGCACCGAGATCCTGCAGGCGCCTTAGCGGGCGTCCGCTAGGCCTCGTTCGTATCTTTACCCGGGGCGTGCGTGAGCTCGTGCCGCGCGCGCTCGAAGGTGATGGTCCGGTGGGACCGGTTCTTGGTAAAGGTGAGTGCCCGGGCCCAGTTGAGCATGGCGGCTAGCCGATTACCCCAGCCGACCAGGTAGAGCACGTGAACGAATCCCCACATCGTGTAGCCGACCACGCCGGTGAACTTCATCCCGTACGACTCCGTGACGGCCGACAGGTGTCCGATGGTGGCCATGCTGCCCTTGTCGCGATACGCGAAAGGTGTCGTGTCGATCTTGCCTGCCAGCCGGGCGCGGATCAGCCGGCCCACGTAGGTGCCCTGCTGGATCGCGGGCTGGGCCACCCCGGGCAGGTCGTTCAGCCAGAACCATGTCCCCGACGGCGAAGACCTCTGGGTGACCGGGCAGGCTGCAATCCGGCCGCACCGCCACCCGGCCCACCCGATCGGTATCGGCACCGGTGGCCTTGGCCAGCATCGCCGCGAGCGGGGAGGCTTGCACCCCGGCCGCCCAGATCTTCGTCCGGGCCGGAATACGCCGGTCTCCGTCAGGACCCTTGACCGTGACACTGGACTGGTCCATGGCGCTCGCCGCGGTGTTCAGCCATACGTCCACGCCCATTCGCTGCAGCCGCCGCCGCGTGTAGCGCCGCAGCTTGGGTGCGAATGCGGCGAGCACCTCAGGACCCGCCTCGATCAGCAGGATCTTCGCTTCCGTCGTAGCTACCGATCGGTACTCCCGCGGCAGTGCTTCGTGCGCGAGCTCGGCGACCTGGCCGACCATTTCAACTCCGGTAGGTCCGGCTCCTATGACCGCGAAGGTCAGGTACGCCGCTTGCTCGGCAGGGTCGGTGGCCAACTCGGCCATCTCGAAGGCGCCGAGGATATGGCTGCGGAGTTGGTGGGCGTCCTCCAGGGTCTTCAGGCCAGGCGCGAACACAGACCATTCCTTATGCCCGAAGTAGGCGTCCGTGCACCCAGCCGCGACCACCAAGCTGTCGTACGGCAGCGTCAGCTTTCGGTCGTCCGGGGCCAGGGCATACACGACCCGGCCCTCCAGATCCAGGTGTTGCACCTCGGCGAGCACGACGCGCGCGTTGGCCTGTTTCCTGACCACGCTGCGCAGCGCCGGTGCGATGAGGCCGCCTGGCAGGATCCCGGTGGCGACCTGGTACAACAGCGGCTGGAACAGGTGGTGATTGGTCCGGTCCACGATCGTGATGTCGACGTTGGCACGGGCCAGGGCACGCGCCACCCTAACCCCGCCGAACCCGCCACCGACCACGACCACCTGGTGCCGTCCCTCGCTCATGGGGACAAGCATCTCAGATGGCCCGGTCGCGGCCTTTCCAGTACGGGTCGCGCAGGCGGGCGCTTGTAGAGTTTGCCGTTGGGGTCGCGGGGCAGTTCCGCGACGTAGTCGATGGTCTTGGGCAGCTTGAACTTCGCCGCCCGGCCGTCGAGGTAGCCGATGTCCCCGACGGTGAACATGCCGCGGGCCAGGGAGGCAAGCGTCTTCTCTCGTCCCGGTGGTAGTCGAAGGTCGAGGTGCCGATCCGCAGGTACACCAGCCCGGGTTGGCCGGCCGGCACGTCGTTACCCTCGGTATCCAGCACCCGCCGTTCGAGTACGGCCCGGTGAGCTCCGATCCCCCGGGGGAGCTGATCGAGGTGGGGCCGGAGGGCACTGTGGTCAGCTGGTCCTGGATGCCGGAGCCGCTGGAGGGTCAGCCGCTGGCCGAGCCGTTCGCCTGGGCTCTGATCCGGCTGGACGGCGCCGACACCGCGATGCTGCACGCCGTGGACGCGGGGTCGGCCGCGGCCATGCGGACCGGTCTGCGCCCGTACGTGGCCGAACCGCTGCGGGCGCACGACTGCGCCCCGGTCGGCGACGGAGCCGCGGTCGTGATCATCGCCGCCGCCGAGCGGGCCAGGGATCTGTGCGCGCGGCCGGCTGGCCGTCCAGGTCGAATCTCCCTACTTCGAGCGCCTGTGGTCAGGCCATTGAGTGGGTAATGGTGCCGGAGTAGCTTCCGGCGATTGCTCCGGCGGGTATGGCCATCTGGATCGAGGGATCCCAGGTGACGGTGGTGTCGCCGCCCACGTTGGTGGCGGAGACCACGGATTCGGGGCTGCCGGACAGGCTCACGGTGGTGAGGTGGGTGAAGGTGCCGGTGCCGGTGGCGATGAGGCTGGTGATGGCGTAGCTGGCGTCGCTGGCCGGGATGGCCTGGATGGCTGTGCCGCCGCCGGTGGTGAAGTCGGTGGAGGAGACGCTGGCGGTCCAGCCAGCGCCGAAGCCGCGGCTGTCGGTGACCTGGACATCGCCGAGGTCGGCGTCGAGGGTCCCGCCTGGTGTTGTCGCGCCGAGGTCGGCGCTGGCCGGGGCGGTGATCGACAGGGACCCGCCGATGACGGCGACGGTCGAGGTGCACGGGCTGGCGCTGGTCCCTGCCGGGCAGGTGCTGCCGACCGCCGCCGAGGTGGCGGCGTTGGTCAGGGTCCTGCTTCCGGTATCGGGGTTGGCCACGGTGACGGTGTAGGTGATGGTGGCGGTGGCGCCGGGGATGAGATCGCCGGTCCAGGTGAGGACGGGGCTGGCGTAGGAGATGGTCCCGGTGGTGGCGGTGGCGTCGTTGTCGTAGGCGGCGTCGTCCAGGACGCCGGTCAGGTCGTCGGTGACGGCGGCGCCGGCGTAGGGGGTCTGGCCGGTGTCGGTGACAGTGATGGTGTAGTCCACGGTCGATCCGGGCGTGGTGGTGGTCACGTTGGCGGTCTTGGTGATGGTCAGGGCCGGGATGAGGTCGGTGACGGTGGCGGTGCAGGCCGGGGCGGGGCCCGACGGCGGGCAGGTGCTGCCCGCCGTGGTGGAGGTGACGGTGTTGGTCATGTGCTTGTCGCCGCTGTCGGGGTTGTTGACCGTGACTGAGTAGGTGATGGTCGCGGTGGCGCCGACCGCGAGGTCACCGGTCCAGGTCAGGGTGGGGCTGGCGAAGGTGAGGAGGCCTGCGGTGGCGAAGGCGTCGTTGTCGTAGCTGGCGTCGTCCAGGACGCCGGATAGCGGCACGGTCAGGGCCGCGTCGGTGAGCGGCACCTGGCCGCTGTTGGTGACGGTGATGGTGTAGCTGACGGTGGCGCCGGGTGTCGCGGTGCCTGGGCTGGCGGAGTTCACGATGGTCATCACCGAGACGGCCACGGCGGTGGTGCAGCCGGGATCGGTGCTGCCGGTGGTGCAGTTGTTTCCGGCAGCGGCGGAGGTGAGGATGGTGGTGAGGATCTTGTCGCCGGTGTCGGGGTTGCTGACGGTGACCGAGTAGGTGATGGTCGCGGTGGCGCCGGGGGCCAGGCTGCCGGTCCAGGTCAGGGCGGGGCGGGCGTAGGCGACGGTGCCTGTCGTGGCGGTGGCGTCGCCGTTGTAGGCGGCGTCGTCCAGGAGCCCGGTCAGGTCGTCGGCGACCGTCGCCCCGGCGTAGGGGGTCTGGCCGGTGTCGGTGATGGTGATGGTGTAGTTCACGGTGGCGCCGGGGGTGGCGGTGACGGTGCTGGCGCTGGCGGTGATGGTCAGGGCGGGGGTGAGCACGGTGACGGTGCTGCGGCAGGGCGCGGCGGTGGTGCCGGGCGGGCAGGTGGACCCGGCGGCGGTGGAGGTCGCGGTGCTGATCATGAGTTTGTCGCCGGTGTCGGGCTTGTTGATGGTGATGGTGAAGGTAACCACGGCGGTGGCGCCGGGGGCCAGGGTGCCGGTCCAGGTCAGGATGGAGCTGGCGTAGGCGAGGCTACCGGCGGTGGCGGCGGCGTCGCCGTTGTAGGCGGCGTCGTCCGGGATCCCGGCCAGGTCGTCGGTGACGGTGACGCCGGCGTACGGGGTCTGGCCGGTGTCGGCGATGGTGACGGTGTAGCCGACGGTGGCGCCGGGTGCCGCGGCGCTGGTGGACGGGGTGTTGGTGATGGTCAGGCCGGGGATCAGCGCGGTGGTGACGGCGGTGCAGGCCGGGTTGCTGCTGCCGGCCGGGCAGGTGTTGCCCGGCGTGGCGGAGTCGGTGGTCTCGGTGAAGGTCTTGTTGGCGGCGGTGTCGGGAGAATTGACGGTCGCCGAGAAGGTGACGGTGACCGAGGCGCCGGGCGCCAGGTCGCCGGTCCAGGTCTCGGCCTGGGCTGTGGTGTCGAAGGCGAGGCTGCCGCTGGTGGCCGAGGCGTCGTCGTTGTAGGCGGCGTTCGGGGACAGGCCGGCCAGGTGGGTGGTGAAGGTGGCGTCCAGGTAGGTGGTCTGGCCGGTGTTGGTGGCGGTGACGGTGTAGTGCACGTCGGAGCCGGGGGTGATGGTGGCGGTGTCGGCGGTGTTGGCGATGGTCAGCTGGGAGACGGTGACCTGGGTGGCGCAGCGCGGGTCGGTGCCGCCGGCCGGGCAGTTGCTGCCGGGTGAGGTCGAGCTGATCGTGCTGGCCAGGATCCCGTTGCCGGTGTCGGGATTGCGTACGGTGACCGAATAGGTGACGGTGACGGTCCCGGTCGCGGGGACGGTGCCGGTCCAGGTGAGGTTCGGGCTGGCGTAGCTGACGGTGCCGGCGGTCGCGGCGGCGTCGCCGTTGTAGGCGGCGTCATCGAGTACCCCGGTCAGCGGGTCGGTGAACGTCGCCCCGGAGTACGGGGTCGTCCCGGAGTTGGCGATCGCGACCGTGTAGTGCACCACGGAGCCGGCGGTGGCAGCGGCCGTGTCCGTCGTCGCGGTGAACGTCAGTGTCGAGAGGCCGACGGCGGTGACGGTGCTGGTGCAGTCGGGGTCGGCGGTGCCGGCCGGGCAGTTGTTGCCCATCGTGGCCGATGTGATGGTGCTGGTCAGGGTGCTGTTGCCGGTCTCGGGGTTGCTGACGGTGACCGAGAACGTGATGGTCGCGGTGGCCCCGGGCGCCAGGTCGCCCGTCCAGGTCAGGTCCGGGCTGGTGAACGTCACGGTGCCTGCGGTCGCGGCGGCGTCGCCGTTGTAGGCGGCGTCGTCCAGCACCCTGGCCAGCGGGTCGGTGAAGGAGGCGCCGGTGTAGGCGGTCTGGCCGGTGTCGGTGACCGTGATGGTGTAGTGCACGGTGGTGCCCGGGGTCGCCGTCGCGGTGTCCGCGGAAAGGTCGATATTCAGGCCTGGGACCAGGTCCGGCACCGCCGTCGTGCAGCGGGCGTCGGTGCTGCCGTCCGGGCAGTTGCTGTCGGCCGTGGTCGAGATGATGGTGCTGGTGAGGATCTTGTCGCCGGTGTCGGGGTTGTCCACGGTGACGGAGAAGGTGATCGTCGCGGCGGCACCGGGCGCGAGGTTGCCGGTCCAGGTCAGGTCCGGGCTGGAGAAGGTCACGGTGCCGACGGTCGCGGCCGCGTCGCCGTTGTAGGCGGCGTCGTTCAGCACCCCGTCCAGCTGGTCGGTCAGGGTGGCGCCGGTATAGGGGGCCTGCCCGGTGTTGGTCACCGTGACCGTGTAGCGCACGGTCGCGCCCGGCGTCGTGGTGGCCGCGTCTGCGGTCGCGGCGATGGTCATGGCGGGGATCAGCACGTTGACCGTCGCCGTGCAGGCCGGGTCGGTGCCGCCGGAGGGGCAGTTGCTGCCCGGCGCCGATGTGGCCAGGGTGCTGGTCATCACCTTGTTGCCGGTGTCGGGATTGGTGACGGTGACGGTGCCGGTGACCGTGACCGTGCCGCCGACCGGGATCGACCCGGTCCAGCTGATCCCGGTGGAGGTCAGCGTCAGCGTGCCTGAGGTGGCGGTCTGGTCGCCGTTGGGCACCGCGTCGTCGAGTACGTCGGTGATGTCGCTGGCGATGGTGATCCCGGCATACGGGGTCTGGCCGGTGTTGGTGAACGTGGCCGTGTAACGGACCACGCCGCCCGGGACGGTGGTCGACACGTTCGCCGTATTGACAATGGCCAGCGAGGACACCGTCACGGTGGAACCGCAGCCGGGGTCGGCGCTGCCGGCGGTGCAGTTGCTTCCGGTGGCCGCGGAGGTCAGGGTGGTGGCCAGGATCTTGTTGCCGGTGTCGGGGTTATTGACCGTGACCGAGTAGGTGATGGTGGCGGTGGAGCCGGCCGCCAGGTTGCCGATCCAGGTGAGGGTCGGGCTGCTGTAGGAGACGGTGCCGGCGGTGGCAGCGGCGTCGCCGTTGTAGGCGGCGTTGCCGAGGACCCCGGCCAGGGAATCGGTGAAGCTCACGCCGGTGTCGGTAGTCTGGCCGGTGTTGTCGGCCAGGACGGTGTAGCGGACGGTGGATCCGGCCGTGGTGGTGCTGGTGTCGGAGCTAACCGTGAGGGTCAGCCCGGGCACCAGGACTGGCACTGCGGTGGTGCATCGCGGGTCGGTGCCGCCGGCCGGGCAGTTGCTCCCGGGTGCGGCGGAGGTGATCGCGCTGGACAGGACCCGGCTGCCGGTGTCAGGGTTGTTCACGGTGACCGAGAAGGTGATGGTCGCGGTGGCGCCGGGCGCCAGGTTGCCGGTCCAGGTCAGGTTCGGGCTGGCGAACGACACCGTGCCGGCCGTCGCGGCCGCGTTGGCGTTGTAGGCGGCGTTGCCGAGGACCCCGGCCAGCGGGATGGTGAGGCTGGCCCCGGTGTAAGGCGTCTGCCCGGTGTCGGTGACCGTGACCGTGTAGCGCACCGCCGATCCGGGCGTGGTGGCGGACACGTCCGGGGACATGACGATGGTCAGGGCGGGGATCAGGACGGTGACGTTGGTGGTGCAGGCCGGGCTGGTGCCCCCGGCCGGGCAGTTGCTGCCCGCCGTGGCGGAGGTAATCGTGCTGGACAGGATCTTGTCGCCGGTGTCGGGGTTGTCAACGGTGACCGAGAAGGTGATGGTGGCGCTGGCGCCGGGCGCCAGGTTGCCGGTCCAGCTCAGGTTCGGGCTGGCGTAGGTCAGGCTGCCGGTGGTGGCGGCGGCGTCGCCGTTGTAGGCGGCGTCGTCCAGGAGCCCGGTCAGCGGGTCGGTGAAGGTGGCGCCGGAATAGGCGGTGACGCCGGTGTTGGTCACCGTGACCGTGAAGTGCACCACGCTGCCTGGTGCCGCCGTGCTGACGCCGGAGGTGGCCGCGATGGTCAGGGCCGCGACCGGGATCGACACGGTGCAGCGGGTGTCGGTGCTGCCGGCCGGGCAGTTGGTGCCCGTGGTGGCCGAGGTCACGGTCAGGCTCAGGGTTCCGTTGCCGGTGTAGGGGTTGTTGACGGTGACCGAGAACGTGATGGTCGCGGCGGCGCCCGCGGCCAGATTGCCGGTCCAGGTCAGCGTCTGGGCGGCGAACGACACCGTGCCGGCGGTCGCGGCCCCGTCGCTGTCGTAGGCGGCGTCGTCCAGGACGTCGGCCAGCGGGACGGTGAAACTGGACAGCCCCACCACGGCCGGGATGCCCGACAGCGTCCCGCTGGCGGCGCCCAGCGTGATCCCGGCCGGCAGGATGCCGCCGGTCACCGACCAGGTGAACGGCCCGGTCCCTCCAGCGACGGCCAGCGGGTCACTGTAGGCCACCCCGGCCTGCCCGGCCGGCGGCGCCGCATTAGCCAGCGACGGGACGGCAGCGATGACCAGGGTGACCGCCTTCGTCGCGCTCTGCCCGGTCGTGTCGGTGACCTGGATCGTGAAGGCGTAGCTGCCGCCGGCCGTCGGGGTACCCGAGAGCAATCCGGTGGAGGCGCCGAGCGTCAGGCCCGAGGGCAGGGTGCCGCTGCTGACCGACCAGGTCAGCGCGCCGGTACCGCCCGTCGCGGTCAGCGGGTCGCTGTAGGCGATGCTGACCTAGTCATTAGGCCTTCGTGGGCATGGCCGCTGCGTCGAGCCAAAGGTCAAGTCAAGATCATTTATGCCGAGGTTCGAGCCGTGCAGCACCGGTTGGGTAGCCGGGACGCGTTGCCGCGCCCCGGCCCCCTCGGAGTGACGTGCCAGTTCCCCGGGCATCCGGCTCAAGCAAGCCGCTAGCCGGAGTTTCCGATGATCTTGGTCCTCGGTAAGAGTTTCTGCTGGTCAGGAGATCGTTGCGGCCTGTTTTGGCGTATGACCTAACGAGGCCGGTGCCCAGCGCTGGAGGCCGAAGATGTCGTGGAGTTTCGCCTGGTCCGGAGCGAGTTCGGTGGTCATGCGGCGGGCTTTGGGCCGTCCGCCGGCGGAGGGGTAGAGCAGGACGGTTTCCCCGATAGCGGCGAGCTTGCCCAGGAGCTCGCGGACGGACATGTCCAGGCCGTTCCGACGGGCGCGATGGCGCATGAGGTGGGCGATCTGGAGTGCCAGGACGCAGGTGAAGACGTGGACGCGGATGCTGTGCTCGGTCCGGTGGTGCATCGGGGAGAACGAGACGACGTGCGGGTCCTTCATCTGGCGGAAGGAGAACTCGGCTTCGGACTGGGACCGGTAGCCGGCGACGACGTCGGGGACGGGCCAGTCGTCGTGGCTGGTGATCAGGACGTGCTTGCCGAAGATCTCCTCTTCGAGGGCGGTGCGGGCCTCCGGGTCGATGCGCCAGGAAAGCCGCAGGTCTTTCGGCTCGTCCCCGGCCAGATCCCAGCGGATGACGCGGCGTACCCACGGCTTGGAGGTGACGGAGGCGATTTCCGCTTCGACTTTGTCCCGGGACCGGCGGGTTTTCCCGCGGGCCAGGGTGGCGGCCAGGTCGTCGAGCTTCTTGCCGGCCTTCGCGAGGGTGGTGCCGGTGAACCCGGCGGCCTGGGCCTCGTGCAGTTCCGGGGAATGCGTGAGGACCGCGCGCCGCTCCGCCCCGTAGACGGTGCGGCGGGTGTCGAAGGCGGTCAGGCCGCCGAAGCGCTCTTTATCCGCGAGCGTCCGCTTCGAGGCGGGCAGGGCGGTCAGGTCCGGGCAGTCTGACGCGGGCACGGACCCGATGTAGTGCATGCCGGTCGCGGCGAAGTGCGCGAAGTTCGCCCCGGAGTTCTGCCCGGCGTCGAAGACGACGGTCATGTCCCCGGATTCCGGCGCCAGGCCGGCCACGGCGCACACCGCCTCGTACCGGGCCTTCAGCTGGCTGATCATGACGGGGAACTGGGTCACGTCCGGGCGGTCGCCGGGGTAGGCGTGCCAGGTCAGCGGGATCCCGCCGTCCCGCGTCACGACCAGGCCGAGCCCGACGATCCGCAGGTCGGTGCGCTTCTGCTTCGCCTTGCCGCGCTGCGCGATCGGCGCCCGCCCGTTCCCGGACGCGATGAACGTGGCGAAGTTCGTCATGTCCAGCGCCACGCTGGACACGTCGACCTGCCCGGCCCGCACCATCTCCGCCGCGATCGCCTCCGATGCCTGCTCCAGCTGCGCGGGCGTGACCGCGTGCATCGCGTCCCAGAACCGGCGGTGATCCAGCGCGGAGGCGGGGATCCTCGTGAACCGGTCCGCCGCCGTCGTCTTCCACCAGTCCGCGAACCCCGCCTTCGAGCACGGCGCGACCAGCCGGTTCAGCGCCGCCAGCGCCAGGTACGTCCCCGTGGACAGCGGCTGCCCCGCCGGCCGCGGCCCCGCCAGCGTATCGATCACGCTGATCACGCCCAGGTCCTGCAGCAGCCCCCACGCCGCCGCGACATCGCCGAACGCCAGGTGCCGGGTCCGCTCCGGCAGCATCGCGGACTCCCGCGCATCCAGCAGCGCCTCTATCTCCGCAGCCGTGCCGAGGTACCGCTCGGACACCATCTTCGGCCGGCCGTCCACCCGCGCCATCTCCCGCAGGTACCAGTACGTGTGCCCGCCGACCTTCTTCGGGTACAGGCTCGCCATGACTTTAGGTCATACACTATTTCCTGGCTCATGTCCATCACCCGGACGACGTGTCACCAGCGCAAACTCCCGGCACCCCTCACACAGCCACCTCTGAAACACCATGATCACCGGAAACTCCGGCTAGGGCGTTGCGCACCTATCGGCATCTACAGGGCAGTGTCACCGTCTTACTCACGGAATCGGGTCAGATGGCGTTCTTGGCGCGGACCGCCGACAGGAACGAGGCGTAGGACCAGGACAGGTTGCTGACGCTCTTCTCGTAGCCGGTCCAGGCGTCGAACTGCTCGCTGAGCTCCAAGTGATCGCTGTGGTAGACGAGCGCCATCAGCATCTGGTCGCCGTGCGTCTCCAGGCTGGCCACCGCATCCTTCAACGTGGTCGAGGCATCGACTCCGATCTGGCTGAAGAAGGTCGCTGACAGATTGTCAAGCGGAACCGTTCCGGTGGTGGTGATCTGCTGCGCCAGCTGGTAGTACAGCTCGGCGAAGACGGCAGTGGAAACGGCCCAGGGGTGGTCGCGCACCGACGGATCGGCGGTGTCACCGTCGTAGGTGTCCCCTGGGTATCGCCCGAGCAGGGGGCCCACGGGGCCGCTGCTGAGCTGCTGGTCGGCCCCGTTGATCGGGTAGTAGTTCGGCGAGGTCGGGTCGGCCCACTGGCTGCGCAGCAGCGCGGCGGTCGCCAATAGCTTGGTGTCGGTGACCGGCACCGCGCCGTAGATCGCCGCTGAGACGATGTCGATGTTCGGGTCATAAGGGGCACGGGAGTCGGTCGGGACGGGCAGCAGCGACTGGTAGTACTGGCCATTCCAGTGACTGGCGAGAGCGTTCTGCAGCCACGGTATCGCGGTGCTCAGCCAGCCGGGAACCGGGATTCCGAGGGTGTTGGCCGCGATCGCCTCAAAGCACCGGAGCTGCACCGAGCGCGCGAAGAACGAGGCGCCGAACTCCTCCTCCCACAGGTTGAATGTCTCGCCCTGATAGGCGCCCTGCAGGAAGTTCAGGTTCGCCGCGATCACGGCGCTCGCCACGATCTGCGTCGGAGCGTCGAGCTGGGAAAACAGCTGCAGGATCGCCAGGGTCTGCAGGGCGGGCCCGTCGGTCTGGTCGGTCCAGTCCCGCGGCGTGCCATTGATCAGGAACGACGCGCGATCGAAGTGGCCGATGCCGTTGGCCGAGTTCTGGCAGGCCTGCGCGAACTGCACGTAGTCGATCAGGGGCTGGCTGGTGGCCAGCGGGCCGACCGCCAGCTCGACCGCGACGATCGCGGAGTCGCGGGTCCAGTTGTAGACGTAGTCCTGGTTCACGTCCGTGGCGGTCTTCTCCCACGACGGTGAGGCGAGCACGCACCCGGGTTGCGACAGCACACCAGCGTTCACCGGGTCCTCGAAGACCAGCCCGTCCGACGCGACGTTGCGGAACATCAGCCAGAACATATACGGCCCGACCGATGTGAGGTCCGACTGCGCCACGGCAGGCCTCACCAGGCTGTACTGCAATCTATCCATCTCCAGAGCCCCTCTCTCGTTGCCGTCGGAACGGGGCGAGCCAAGCGGGCCCGGCCTAGGCCCGGGCAGATCGCCAAGATCACCGCCGTCGGCGCGCAGGATTCGCGCTCCCGATGATGGGGAGGACACCGGCACGCGCCCTGATACCCCGGGGACGGCAAAAACTGCCGGCACGCGACCTCAGCTCCGCAGGCTGCTGGGATTGCTCAGTCGTCGATCTCCTCCCAGATCGCCTGCTCGTCGTGCTCCTCCCAGTCGGCGCCTGGCAGCGCGATGGCCCAGCTCGTCCATGTCCCGGCCGGCCGCGCTGGGGAGGTCTTTACTCTCGCGCGGACGGACATGCCGGGCGTGAGCTCCACGGGCGAGCGGAGCGGGGCCGTCGTCATCCCCCAGTGCGTCGGCGGATCGCCGGGTCCGACGGAGAGCGCGATGCCGGGCGCGAGCTGGGCGCTGAACCAAAGCGCGAGCGCGTTGGCCGTTCCGTAGTCGCGGACGGGGAGCACCGTCTCGGCTTCAGCAGGCGCCTGCGCCTGCTGAAGCGGGATCAGGCCCGCGTCCGTCGTCCACAGCCGGCTCGCATCGGAGCGCTTGTCACGCGCCGCCAGGTGCCGGAAGGTGCCGGAATAGGAGATCTCGTTGACGGTCTTCTCGACCAGGTCATCGAACCGCAGGCCGTACGGGTTGTCCCGCAGGAACTCCACCGTCTCCGCGAGATAGCGGTCGTGCACCAGCGCGGCCCACGCCGTGACCAGGCGGGGGATCATGACCCCGCCCGGCTTGAGCCAGCGATCCCTGGCGACGATGACCGGAGCGAGCATCCCTTCGTCGATCCCGAACCCGCCGAGCCACTCCGAGACGATCACATCGACACGTTCCGGCAGCTCCACGTCGGTGACGTCGCCGTGGATCACGTGGACGATCTTCGCGACCCCGTTCGCAGCGGCGAGCTCCTGCGCCAGGACGGCGGCCGACGTCCGCTCCACCGCGTAGACGCGCGCCGCACCCGCCTGCGCCGCGAACACGCTCAAGATGCCGCTCCCGGCCCCGACGTCCAGAACGATGTCGCCGGGGCGCACCACCGAGTCGATCGCACGCCGGAAGGCCCCGGTGCGAACGCGGTCGCAGATCATCGTCCGGTGTACCTCGAACTCCGCGTACATCGGGTCCGGCGGGTTCCTGATCGGCGTCCGCACGTCAGCATCGTAGCCTCGACGGGTGACCGGCGTTCTCCGCCGGCGTCAATGCTCCCCTGGCGGGCATGCGTCTGCCGAACGCGGATAGTCTCGTGTCAGACTGGTGATGCGGCGATGGACGGGCACTGTCCAGACAGACGCAGGTTGGCTGGACGGGAAGGAGTTTTTAATGGGTTTCAGGCGACGTGTAAGGCGGCGGGCGCTCGTTGTCGGAGCGGTGGGCGGAGCGGCGGTTGCTCACCACGCGGCCACGAGGGCCGGGGAGCAGCAGCAGGACTACGACCAGGCGCCTGCCGACGACCAGGCGCCTGCCGACGACCAAGCGCCTGCCGGTGACCAGGCGCAATACGCGCCCCCTCCGGCGGACCCGGCCGACGAGATCGAACACCTCGCACAGTTGCACGCCTCGGGCGCGCTCTCAGACGAAGAGTTCACGGCGGCCAAGGCGAAAATACTCGGGACCTGACCGCACGCCCGATGGCCAGAAGATGTTGACCAGATCGATTCCCGACAGGAACCCGGCAGGAACACCGGCAGGAACAGAGGGCTGAAGATGAGTGGATCGCGCAAAGAAGTGCTGTCGAACGCGATCAGGGCCGAGGTCGGTAACGCATCGGTTGATCTGAATACTCTGTTCACCGACAACGTCGTCGGCTGGTCGCCGTACGTCACCGTGTCAGGGCTGACAGCGCTCGCTGCCCTCTCCGCCCTCCGCGAGGCAGCGTTTTCCGACGTCGTGATCACGTTCCGGGGACTCGACGAAGTGGGCAACAAGGCGTTCGCCGAATGGCTCGTCGACGCCGATCACACCGGGCCGCTCGTGCTTAGCGAGGATAGCGTGCTGGAAGCAACGGGACGGCACGTCCAGTTGCCCGGCGTCACCGTGGCCGACTTCCGCGAGGGGAAGATCCGGTCGTTCCGGACGTACTTCGACGACCTCTCGCTGATCGAGCAGATCGTCGGTGCCTGACGAGCCGGCCGCTGCGGAGTTCCACGTCGAGGACCAGCCGGATCCGCTCGACCTCGAAGTCCTCGAAACGCAGATCCGTCGTGAGGCGTCCGCCGCCATGGGACTCGGCGACGAAGTCGACCTGGCGATCTTCGTGCGCGACGGCGGCCGGGTCGTAGCTGGCATCAGCGGGTGGACCTGGGGCGACTGCTGCGAACTGCAGAGCCTGTGGGTGGAGCCGGGTCTGCGCGGGCGTGGCCTGGCTACGCGGCTCATCGCCGCCGCCGAAGCCGAGGCGGCGGCGCGCGGGTGCTCGCAGACCGTCCACTTCACCTACGCCTTCCAGGCCCGGGCTCTGTATGAGCAGAACGGCTACGAACTTGTGGGTTGCGTCGAGGACTTCCCCTCAGGAACGGACGTCCTTTGGTACCACAAGCGCCTTAAAGGCCGCAGATAGGCGATGAATATAGCCCTCGCACCCTCGCCCTCGAGCATGTAAGCGATATTCAAACAAAGATACGTGAGCGATCTATGTGCTGGCAGCCGCGCGGGCACGCTGCGCTGAATCCGCGCTAAAGTGCCCTACTTTGGTAGACATCACTACTCTACCTATGTAGAGTAATGGGTCCGGGACCTATGTAGAGTGACGGGTCCGGGTCACATCTGGACCCGGACGCGGTGATGGCGGGGTGGGGCCATGGACAAGCTGAGCCAGGCGGCGGTCGCGGCCGGACGGGGCGCGGTGCGACTGGTGGCAGTGGCTGCCGGGAGCGCAGATCGACCCGCTCATGGTGCTCGCGTGGATCCTGCTGCTCGGCGGGCCGGCGGCGGCCGCCGTGATAGCCGGACGGCGCTACCGCGGACCGGGCGGCTCGGTCCCGTCGCCCGACGCGAGGCTCGGCCAGGGCGTCGTGGCCGGGGTCCTCGCGAACCTGGTCGGCGCGCTGCTTGTCGCCGTGCTCGGCACCGGGACCATCGCGCTGACGATCAAGGTGGCCTGGCTGCGGCCCTGGATCTTCCACAGTCCCCACCTGAGCGCGGCCGCCGCCTACGGCCATGAGCTCACCGCTAGCCAAGGCCCCGTGTACCCGGTCATGTGCGTGATCTTCCCGGTCATCGGGCTCATCATGAGCGCCGGGGGCGGGCTGTTCGCGGAGAGCAGGCCTGTGGCGGGCCAGTCCGGCCCGCGGCCCGGAGGCGGCGGCCCGCCCGGCCCCGAGCCGGCGCCGGAGCCGCCCGGCGGCCGACGGGCCGACGCGGATGACGCGGATGACGCGGATGAGCACAGGCTGACCGCCGGCCCGCCGGGCCTCCTGGACCAGGTCCCCGGCCGCGAGGACCGCCGTGAGCCACGAGCGCTTCAGCCCGTGTAGCTGACTGGCAGGGACTTGATGCCGTTGATCCAGCCGGAGCGCACGCGTACCGGATCGCCGGCCTTGGCGATGTCCGGCATGGCGTCGGCGATGGCGTTGAAGATCAGCTCGATCTCCAGCTTGGCCAGGCTGGCGCCCAGGCAGTAGTGGGTGCCGAGGCCGCCGTAGCCGAGGTGCGGGTTCGGGCTGCGGCGGACGTCGAACCGCTCGGGGGCCGCGAAGACCTCCTCGTCGAAGTTGGCCGAACGGTAGAAGAGACCGACGCGCTGGCCCGCCTTGATCTCCTGGCCGCCGAGGACCGTGTCCCGGGTGGCGGTGCGCTGGAACACCGTGATCGGGGTGGCCCAGCGGACGATCTCGTCCGCCGCCGTGTCCGGGCGCTCGGCCTTGAACAGCTCCCACTGGTCCGGGTGATCCAGGAGGGCGAGCATCCCGTGCGCGATGGCGTTGCGGGTGGTCTCGTTGCCCGCCACCGCCAGCATCAGCACGAAGAAGCCGAACTCGTCGTCGGACAGGTGGCTGCCGTCGATCTCGGCGCTGATCAGCTTGGTGACGATGTCGTTCCGGGGGCAGCCGCGGCGCTCCTCGGCCATGGCCAGGCTGTAGCCGAGGATCTCGGTGGCCGCGATCATCCCGTCGTCGTCCTCGGCTGAGGTCCGCTCGTCGTAGCCGATCATCCGGTTGGACCAGGAGAAGATCTTGCCCCGGTCCTGCTGCGGCACGCCGAGCAGCTCGCTGATCGCCTGCAGCGGCAGCTCGGACGCGACGTCCGCGACGAAGTCGCCGGTGCCGGATTCCAGCGCCGTGGCCACGATGCGCTGGGCACGTTCGGTCAGGGCCTGGCGCAGGTTGCCGATGGCCCGGGGGGTGAACCCGCGGGAGACGATGCCGCGCAGCTTGGTGTGTTCTGGCGGGTCGATGTTGAGCAGGATGAACCGCTGCAGCTCGATCGACTCGCGGGGCATGCCCTCGGTGAAACGGATCAGCGCGGTGTTCTCCCAGGACGAGTAGACCTCGGGCGTCTTGGAGACCGTCAAGATGTCGGCGTGCCGGGTTACCGCCCAGTACCCCTCGTCGTCGAACCCCGCGGATCCCCGGCGCTGCGCGACCCACCAGACCGGGGCCGCGCGGCGCAGCTCGGCCAGCTCCCTGGCCGGCACCCTGGTCGTGTAGATCTCCGGGTCGGTGAAGTCAAAGCCAGGCGGGATGTCCGGCACGGCCACGGCTGCCTCCCTTGGCCATGAGTCTCCCTTGGCCATTAGTGGAACGTGTTCTAGTTTTGATTACACCACGGATTCCGGAGGTGAGCCGTGGGCACTGCGGTGATCGTCGAGGCGGTGCGGACGCCCGCCGGCAAGCCTAGCGGCGCGCTGGCGAGCCTGCACGCTGCCGAGCTCCTTGGCGGCATCCAGGTGGCCCTGCTTGACCGCGCGGGGATCGCGCCGACCGCCGTCGAGCAGGTGGCCGGCGGGTGCGTGACGCAGGCGGGCGAGCAGTCCAACAACGTCACCAGGACCGCCTGGCTGCACGCCGGGCTGCCGTATCAGGCCGGGTGCCTGACGCTGGACGCCCAGTGCGGTGACCCGGGCTCCTTCTTCCAGGCGGCGCCGGGCGGCGGTGCCGCCGATGCCGGTGCCGGCCGCCGAACGGCCGCGGTGCGTGCCTTAGCCCGGTGCCGCGCGGATCTGACCGAATAACCTGTCCGGGTTTATGCTGACTGGGTCAGGGCTAGTTTTATCGGGTAGCTGCCGAGGAGGGGTATGAGTACCGGCCATCCGGCCCGTGGCCCTGGTGACGAGACAAAATCCCTGCCAGCAGGCCCGACCGTAGTGCGGATGCTACTGGGGGAACGGCTGCGCCAGTTGCGGGAAGCCAGCGGGATGACGTGCGCGGACGCGGGATGGGCGATCCGCGGGTCGCACGCCAAGATCAGCCGCCTGGAGACGGGGCGAAGCAGCTTCAAACGACGCGACGTGGCCGACCTTCTCACCCTCTACGGGGTGCGTGACGAAATCGAGCGCGACGGTTTGTTCATGCTGGTCGAGAAAGCCAACACGCCCGGCTGGCTGCAGGAGTACGATGACGTGCTTTCCGGCTCGGCCGGGATGCGGCTGGAACTGGAACAGTGCGCCAGCGTGATTCGCTGCTACGAGACCCAGTTCGTCCCGGACCTCCTGCAGACCGCGGATTATGCGCGCGCGCTGATCGGGCGCCACCATCCGGACGGCCAGGCACCCGAGGTCGAGCGCCGCCTCGGACTGCTGACCAAGCGCCAGGAGGCCCTGCGCGAGCCCGAAGCCTGCCGCCTGTGGGCGGTCATCGACGAAGCCGCCCTGCGGCGGCGGCCAGGCAGCGCGGCGACGCTGCGCCGGCAACTGCGGAAACTCATCGAAATCACCGAGTTGCCGCACATAAAGATCCAGGTGATGCCGTTCACCACGGGCGTGACCGCCGGCGGCGCCATCACCGTATTGCGCTTCGCCGAACCCGCGGTCCCTGACGTCGTCTATCTCGACCAGCTCAACGGCGCGCTCTATTTGGATAAACCGGCCGACGTCCAGCATTATGGCCAGGTCATGGACCGGCTGTGCACCCGGGCCGAGTTGCCCGTCATGACCCCGGCTTTCCTGGATCGGCTCATCAAGGACATCTAATGGGAGGTTGTCGTGAGTGGCGATCAGTCGGCGTACTCGTGGACTGAGGCGGAGAAGGACCTGATGGAGGGGATCGACACCACGGTGCCGCACTCCGCGCGGATCTGGAATTACTGGCTGGGCGGCAAGGACAACTACCCGGTCGACCGGGCGGCCGGCGATCAGTTCCTCGAGGTCTACCCGGGGATGGCCGCCGAGGCCCGGGCCAACAGGCAGTTTCTCGCCCGCGCCATCACGTACCTGGTCACCGAGGCGGGTGTCCGCCAGTTCCTGGACATCGGCACCGGCCTGCCCACGGCCGACAACACCCACGAGATCGCGCAGCGGCTGAACCCCGAATGCCGGGTGGTCTATGTCGACAACGATCCCCTGGTGCTCGCGCACGCCCGAGCGCTGCTGACCCCTGCGCCGGAAGGGGTCACCGACTACGTCGACGCGGACCTGCACGACCCGGACACGATCCTGGATGCCGCGGCGAAGATACTCGACTTCTCCGCGCCCATCGCGCTCATCCTCAGCGGCATCATGGGTCACATCGCTGACGGCGAGGGGCCGCACGCTATCGTCAGCCGGCTGATGGAGCGCCTGCCCTCAGGCAGCTACCTGATGCTCCAGGACGGCACCACGGTCAGCCAGGCCAACGCCGACGCGCTTGAGGACTACAACGAAAGCGGCGCGATACCGTACAACCTGCGCACCCCCGAGGAGATCATCCGGTACTTCGACGGCCTGGTCTTGGTGGAACCCGGCGTGATCCCGATCCAGCAGTGGCGGCCCGACCCCGGCGCCGAGCCGATCGCCGACGTGAACACGTTCGGCGGCATCGGACGCAAGAGGTTAAGGCCGCCGGCCAGAAGTGTCATGGCTACTAGACGCCTCTACACAAGTGTCCTACCGTTGCTGTCATGACAGCTCGAGGGGGGGCGAGCGGCCCGGCCGAACCGCGATCGGTGAGCGGGCCGGAGCGGCCTGCCAGCGACGGCCAGCAGAGCAACGGCCAGCAGAGCAACGGCCAGCAGAGCAACGGCGAGCAGACCCGCCGCCTGTTCGAGCTGCGGAACGGGCCCACCCACGACCTGGCCGGGCAGGCGGACGCGGTGGCCGCGGCGTGTCACGCCATGGCCGTTCGGTTCCACCGGGGCGGCCGGCTTGTGGTGTTCGGCACCGGCGGAGCCAGCACGGACGCGCAGCATGTCGCGGTCGAGTTCGTCCACCCGGTCATCGTCGGCAAGCGCGCGCTGCCTGCCATCTCGCTCACCGCCGACGTGGCCACCGTCACCGGGATAGCCGAACGGGACGGCGTAGCCGCTATTTTCGCCCACCAGATCCGTGTCCTCGCCGATCCCGCCGACATCGCCCTCGGCATCTCCGCCGACGGTAACTGCGCCAGCGTGCTTGGCGGGCTCGAGGCGGCCAGGGAACTAGGCCTGCTGACGATCGCCCTGGCGGGCGGGGACGGCGGCCAGATCGCGGCCGGCAAGGCCGTCGATTACCTCCTGATCGCGGCGTCCGCCGATCCCCGGGTGGTCAAGGAGCTGCACGTGACCGCGTACCACGTGCTGTGGGAGTTGGTGCACGTGTTCTTCGAGCAGCCAGGAGTGCTCGCTCCGGGGGTGATCGCATGATGGGCGAGGAGTACTGCAGCGGCGACGCCTGCATCACCTGTTCTGATACGGCCGTGCAGGTCACGGTGGTGCGGCTGCTGGCCGACGAGATGGCCGTGGTCGATACCGGGGCGGGCGAGGAGACCGTCAGCGTAGCCTTGGTGGAGGCGGGCGTGGGCGATACGGTCTTGGTTCACGCCGGCGAAGCCATCGGCGTGATGGGGAGCTGACCCGGGCATGCCGCAGAAGGACCATGCTGGGGACTTCGGGATGGAATCGCTCTACCCATTCCTGTACTCCGGCCGCACGGACCTGTCGGCCGTGCTGGCACAGGTCCGCGCCTCGACCGTGGCCAAGGCCCAGGAGATCATCGAGCTGCGCCGCGCCGTCGGCGCGCGCGACGGGGCCAGGATCGCCGAGGCCGCCCGGCAGGCCGCGGCCAGGTTCGCCGCGGGTGGGCGGCTGTTCGCCTTCGGCAACGGCGGCAGCGCCACCGACGCCGCCCAGCTCGCCACCTTGTTCCTGAACCCGGGCGGGGATGCTCGCCCGCTGCCCGCGTTCGGGCTGGCCAACGACACCTCCGTGATCACCGCGCTGAGCAACGACGTCGGCGTGGAGGTGGTGTTCGCCCGGCAGCTGGCCGCCTTCGGCGGCCGGAACGACATCGCGGTCGGGCTGTCGACCAGCGGCAACTCCGGCAACCTGGTGCGCGCCTTCGACGAGGCGAGCCGGCGCGGCATGCTCACCATCGGGCTGGCCGGCTACGACGGCGGGAAGATGGCCGAGCTGGACAGCATCGACTACCTGTTCGTGGTGCCGTCGTCGTCCGTGCACCGGATCCAGGAGGCGCAGACCACGATCTACCAGGTGCTGTGGGAGCTGACCGGCGCGGCCCTGGCCTCGTCGGGCGCGCCCGTTAGATAACCCAGAGAAAAGAGTGTCAGATGTGCCTCGGCATACCCGGTGAGGTCATCGAGCTTCACCCTGAGCAACCCGATCTGGCCAAGGTGGACGTGAGCGGGGTGCGGCGAATGATCAACATCGGCCTGCTCAGCGACGATCCGCCCGTGCCCGGCGAATGGGTGCTGATCCACGTCGGCTTCGCCTTGTCGAAGATCGACGAGCGCGAGGCCGCATCGGCCATGGAGTTCCTCGAGGGCATCGGGCAGGCCTACGAGGACGAGATCGCCGCGCTGCGGGAATCCCTGGTCGAATAAGGCCGGAAAAGGCAAGGAGGGCGGACAATGCGGTTCGTGGACGAATTCCGTGATGCCGACAAGGCCCACGCGCTGGCCGCGAAGATCGCGGCGCTGTGTGAGCCCGGCCGTCAGTACAAGCTGATGGAGGTGTGCGGCGGGCACACCCACACGATCTACAAGCACGGCCTCGAGGACTACCTGCCCGAGTGGGTCACCCTGGTGCACGGCCCCGGCTGCCCGGTCTGCGTGATCCCGATGGGGCGGGTGGACGACGCAATACATTTGGCCTCGCAGCCGGACGTGATCATGACCTCGTTCGGCGACATGATGCGGGTGCCTGGCAGCGGTGGATCGTTCTTCGACGCCAACGCCGAGGGCACCCACATCCGGATGGTGTACTCGCCGCTCGACTCGCTGAAGATCGCCAGGCAGAACCCGGACAAGCAGGTCGTGTTCATGGCGATCGGGTTCGAGACGACCGCGCCGTCCACCGCGATGACCATGCTGCGCGCCGCGCGCGAGGGGCTGAAGAACTTCTCTGTGTTCGCCAATCACGTCACGATCATCCCGGCCATCAAGGCCATCCTGGACTCGCCGGACCTGCGGCTGGACGGCTTCATCGGCCCCGGCCACGTGTCCACGGTGATCGGCTGCCGGCCGTATGAGTTCATCGCCAGGGACTACGGCAAGCCCGTGGTGGTGGCCGGGTTCGAGCCGCTGGACATCCTGCAGTCCATCTACATGCTCATGGTGCAGCTGTCGCAGGGCCGGTCCGAGGTGGAGAACCAGTACTCGCGGGTGGTGCCGTGGGACGGCAACCTGACCGCGCTGAAGGTCATCGGCGAGACGATGGAGCTGCGGCCCTACTTCGAGTGGCGCGGGCTCGGCTTCATCTCGCACTCGGCGCTCAAGGTCCGCCAGGAGTACGCGGCCATGGACGCGGAGCTGCTGTTCCAGGTGCCCGGCGTGCGGGTCGCCGACCCGAAGGCCTGCCAGTGCGGCGAGGTGCTCAAGGGCGTGCTCAAGCCCTGGGAATGCAAGGTGTTCGGCACCGCGTGCACGCCGGAGACGCCCATCGGGACCTGCATGGTGTCGCCGGAGGGCGCCTGCGCCGCCTACTACAACTTCGGCCGGATGAACCGCAACCGGGTGGCCGAGGTGTCCCGGTCATGAGCCATAGCTGGATCGACGAGGCGCTCCGCGAGCACCAGGAGCACCAGGAGCACCATGAGCCGGACGCGACCGGACCCGGGAACCGGCGCCAGCTGCCGCTGGCCGAACCCGTAGACCGGGAGCAGCAGGTCCTGGACCGCATCGACCGCGCCAGGCGCCGCCGCCCGCGGGTCAGGGAAGAACGCATCACGATGTCGCACGGCGCGGGCGGCAAGGCGACGCAGACCCTGATCGAGGCGGTCTTCCTCGACGCCTTCCGCAACCCGCTGCTCGAGCCGCTCGAGGACGCCGCCCAGCTGCTCCTCGGCGGGTCCCGGGTGGCGCTCACCACGGACTCCTACGTGGTCAAGCCGCTGTTCTTCCCTGGCGGTGACATCGGCGACCTGGCCGTCAACGGCACCGTCAACGACCTGTCGGTAGCCGGGGCCACGCCGCTCTTCCTTTCGGCCGGGTTCATCCTGGAGGAGGGCTTCGCTGTCGCCGACCTGAACCGGGTGGCCGAGTCCATGCGGGACGCGGCCGCCGCGGCCGGGGTGCAGATCGTCACCGGCGACACCAAGGTGGTCGAGAAGGGCAAGGCCGACGGCTGCTACATCAACACCGCCGGAGTGGGCCTCATCGAGCGGGACGTGCATCTCGGCGTGGCCCGGGCGCAGCCGGGCGACGCCATCATCGTGTCCGGGCCGATCGGCGATCACGGCATCACCATCATGCTGGCCCGCGGCGAGCTCGACATCGAGGCGGACATCTCCTCCGACACCGCCCCGCTGAACGGGCTGGTGGCAGCCCTGCTGGACGCGGTACCCGGGGTCCGGGCCATGCGCGACGCGACCCGCGGCGGGGTGGCGACGATCCTCAACGAGATCGCCAAGGCGGCCAACGTCGGCGTGCTGGTCAGCGAGGACGAGATCCCGGTCCGGGCCGAAGTCCGCGGCGCCTCGGAGTTGCTTGGGATCGACCCCATGTACGTCGCCTGCGAGGGCCGCCTGGTGGCGGTCGTGCCGGGCGGCGAGGCCGATCGCGCGGTCGCCGCGCTGCGCGCGCATCCGCTCGGCGGGCAGGCGGCGGTCATCGGCCACGTGCGGGCGGAGCCGCCGGGGATTGTCCAGCTGAAGACCTCGTTCGGCGGCACCCGGATCGTGGACCTGCTGGTCGGCGATCCCCTGCCGCGGATCTGCTGACCCCCGGCTAGCAGCGGTCGCGGGCGGCGGCCACCACCGCCTGGCCGAGGCTGATCCCGCCGTCGTTGCAGGGCACGCGGGAGTGCAGCAGGACGCGGAACCCGCGGGCCTCCAGGCGGCTGACCGTCGCGTCAAGCAGCAGGAGGTTCTGGAACACGCCACCGGACAGCGCCACCGTGCCCAGGCTGTACCGGTCTCGCATGGCCACGCAGCCGGCTTCGATCAGCGCGGCGACGCCGTGGTGGAAACGAGCCGCGATCACCGGGGCGGGAACCCGGGACGTTAGGTCATCAATGACCCCGTGCAGGAGATCAGCCCCCCGCAGCCGGAACGGATGGCCCGCCTCCAGGGCGGCCGGGTAGGCGCCGGTCTCGGTGGGGTCAGCCAGCTGCTCGAGCTCCACCGCCGCCTGGCCCTCGTAGTTGATCGCGTCCCGGACGCCGAGCAGGGCAGCGGCGGCATCGAACAGCCGCCCCGCGCTCGAGGTCAGCGGGGAGTTGACGCCGCGCCGGGCCATGCTGGCGACGGCCGGCCAGCGTTCGGCGTTGCGCCGCACGACGTCGAGGTCCTCCCGGCCCTTGGGGCCCGCCTCCAGGTAGGCCGCCGCCATCCGCCACGGCTGCCTGATCGCGGCCGCCCCTCCGGGCATGGGCACCGGGGCGAGATGACCGCCGCGCTCGAAGGTGGCCAGGTCGGCGGCCAGGAACTCACCGCCCCAGATCGTGCCGTCGGTGCCGTAGCCGGTCCCGTCGAAGGCCACCCCGATCACGGGGCCGTCCGCGCCGTTGTCAGCCAGGCAGGAGGCGATATGCGCGTGGTGGTGCTGCACCCCCTGCAGGGTCACCTGGCTGGTCTCGGCCAGCTCGACCGCGTACTTGGTTGACAGGTACTCCGGATGCAGGTCATGCGCCACGACCTGCGGGTCGACGTCGAACAGCCGGCCGAAATGCTCGATGCCCTCGGTGAAGGAGCGCAGGGTCTCGGCGTTCTCCAGGTCCCCGATGTGATGCGAGAGGAAAACGTGGCGTCCCCGGGCCAGGCAGAACGTGTTCTTCAGCTCGGCGCCGCAGGCCAGCACCTGGCGCGGGAACCCGCTCGCCACCACGACGGGTTCCGGGACGTAGCCGCGGGAGCGCCGCAAGAGCGTCGCCTGTCCGCGGAAAGCGCGGGCGACCGAGTCGTCGGTCCTGATGTGGATGGCCCGGTCGTGGACGACGAACGCGTCGGCGATCCCGCCGAGCCGCTCCAGCGCCTCCTCGTCGCGGTAGACAATCGGCTCGTCCGAGACATTTCCGCTGGTCAGTACCATCGGCCGGGTCCCAGGAGGCCCGGTAGACCCGGCTTCAGCCAGGGCGGCGAGCAGCAGGTGGTGCAGCGGGGTGTAGGGCAGCATGATCCCGAGCTGGCGGTTCCCCGGCGCCGTCGCCGCCGCGACGGCCGCCTCCGGCTCCGTTCCCATCCGGGCCCCCATCCGGCGCGGCAGCAGCACGATGGGCCTGGCCGGGCTGGTCAGCAGGTCGGCGGCCGCGGTGTCGACCTCGGCCAGGCGCCGCGCCGCGGCCAGGTCCGCAGCCATGACCGCGAACGGCTTGTCTTCGCGGTGCTTGCGGGCTCGCAGCAGCGCGACGGCCTGCTCGCAGGCGGCGTCGGCCGCCAGGTGATAGCCGCCCAGGCCCTTCACGGCCAGGATCCGGCCCTGCCTGAGCATTCCGGCGGCCGCCGCGAGCGGCTCGCCAGCCAGGACGTCTCCGGCCGGGCCGCGCAGCGTCAGCCGGGGCCCGCAGGCCGGGCAGCAGGTCGGCTGGGCGTGGAAGCGACGGTCGGCGGGGTCGCGGTATTCGGCGGCGCACGCCTCGCACATCGCGAACGCCGCCATGGTCGTCAGCGGCCGGTCGTAGGGCACGTCCCGGACGATGGTGAACCTGGGTCCGCAGTTGGTGCAGTTGATGAACGGGTACCCAAACCGCCGGTCGGCTGGATCAGCAAGCTCGCGCAGGCAGTCGGCGCAGGTCGCAGTGTCCGCCGATACCAGGGTCCGGCGCCGCCCGGCGGAGGCTGGCATCGGCCCCGCAGGCTCGCTGGCGGCGATGGCGAAGGACGCCGACCGTCTGGGGGCGATGGCCCTGGTGGTGACCCGCTCGATCCTGGCCAGCGGGGGCGCGTCCCGTTCCAGCCGGAGTAGGAATGCGCTGACCGCCGCTACTGGGCCTTCGACCTCGACGAACACCCCGTCGAGGTCGTTGCCGACTAGCCCGGACAGGCCCAGCCCGGTCGCCAGGGTGTACACGAACGGGCGGAAGCCGACGCCCTGGACCACCCCCTCCACCCGGACCGCCGTCCGGATCAGCCCAGACCCCGAGACCCCCATCGGCACCGCACCTCCCGCTCGGTCACGAGCTTATGACCAGGACGCGGCATCGTTGGTGTACCCGGCGGGATCAGGCCAGCTGCCTGAGCGCCGCCAGGGCTTCGCGCAACACGTCAGGATCGGGCGGCGACCAGTCCGCTGCGACCGCTTCCGTTCCAGGTGATGCCCCCTCCGGGCTGGCCGCCAGGACCTGGAGCGCCTCGGCCAGGGTAAGGGCCAGCGATACCGGGTGGTCCAGCCCGGTGAGCTGGAACAGCCGCCGGATCTGCCGCCGGGCGCAGACCACCTGCAGGCTGCCGCCGTACTCGGCGGCGAGCCCGGCCGCGCCGGCCAGCACCCCGAGCCCGGAGGCGTCGATGAAGCTGACCCGTTCGAGGTCGGCTACCAGCGGGCGGCCGCTAGCCGCCAGCGGCCAGAGGCGCTCGCGCAACCGGGGCACGGTGGCGATGTCAACCTCGCCCGCGACCGCGACAAGCACGTACCTTGGTTTGTACCGGACCCCGATGGTCAGCACGCCATCCGGGGCCGGCCGCCGCGCGCCGCTCACCGCTGGGTTTAGATAAGGCGTCTTAGGCCGCGATACGCGCAGCGCCGAACGACCATCAGTCATGGTTCCTCCCCACCCCCCCAGTGACACCGCAAGCCGTACTCGGGTGCCCTGGTAAAGCCCAGACCTCTCTGATCTTTACGGTACGCATAACCACCACGCGCCTCATCGCCCGAATTATGTATCCGGTTATGCATGTTTGCAAGGTATACAGCGATCGCTGCTCCCGGACCAGCCGGAGGCATCACCACCGCCGCCGCGAAACCACCCGGCGGCCTGGCACGATGGAACATAGAGCCGGTGATAACCGGCTCGGTGGAACATCCTGCCGGCAACGGAATCAAGGCGTTCGGCGGCACCTTCAGCCTCGTCGTCAATCCGTAGCGGATGAGGAAAGCCGGATGGGCAGAGCTCAGGGACCAATGCCCATCCGGCTTTTCCGGTGCCGTCAGTAGCCGTAACCGCCCTTCGTGGACGTGGATGTGGCCGTGGCCGAGGTCGAGGCGCCCGCGCCCGCCGCGGGGGTGGCGCCCGAGACCGTCATCTCGTACCACAGGCCGCCCGAGACGTTGAGCCCGTTGCCCTTGGCCTGCCCAGGGGCGGTGTCGCCGGCGTAGGTGTAGAGCGGATGCCCGTCGTAGGTCGCCTGCATCGTGCCGTCTGACCTGGTGATGGTGCTCAGCGTGCCGGTGACGCCGGACCCGGCGGTGGCCGGGCCCTTGACCGGCGGCCAGTAGGTCGCGCACGATCCGGTGCACTTCAACGTGGTCGAGGTGTCCGGGGCGAACCAGTACAGGGCGAAGCCCGCGGAATTGGTCAGCACCTGCTGGCCGCCGATGGTTCGGACGGCCAGGGCGGTGCCGGAGGCCGAGGCCGGAGCCGACGAGGCTGCGCTGCTGCCAGCCGTGGCCGGGGTGTTGCCCGCGGCCGCGGAGCTGCTGCTTGAGCTGCCGCAGGCGGACACGGTCAGCGCGAGGGCGGCCAGTGCGGCGGCTCCCCATATTTTTCGCATTTCGGATTCTCCCCTTCACAGTGCAAAAATGTTCCCGATAAAGATGACGTATGGACGGGCCTTCCAGTTCAGCTGGTGTCGGGCGGCGGCAGCCCGAGCTGGCTGCGGATGACCAGGACCGCCTGTTCCACCGGCTCGTTGGCCGCGCCCAGCCGCGTGGGAAATCAGCTGTCGAGGCCTCATGCGACATGGCCGCCGGCGATGAGGCTGCCCACGGCGAACGTCACCGCGACGGCAACCCCGCCCAGCGCGAGCTGACGCAGGCCCGAGCGCAGCAGCGGGCGGCCGGTCAGCCGGCCCACCACCATGCCCCCGGCCAGCAGCGCCACGGCGGCGATGCCCAGGGCGGCGGAAAGGACGGACAGGCCCGCGAGGTACGGCAGCAGCGGGATGAGCGCCCCGGCGGAGAACGCGATCAGCGACGAGATCCCGGCGACGACCGCCGACGGCAGCTCGAACGGGTCGACGCCGAGCTCCTCGCGGGTATGCACGCGCAGTGCCGTATCGGGGTCCCGGGAGACCGCTTCGGCCATCCTGGCCGCCGTTTCCGAGTCGGCGCCGTAACCGGCGAACGTGTCCGCCAGCTCGGCCTGCTCGGCGGCCGGGAACCGGGCGAGCATCCTGCGTTCGGTGGCGACCTCGGCGTGCACAAGCTCGTTCTGGTTGGTCACCGACACGTACTCCCCGGTGCCCATCGAGAACGACCCCGCGACCAGCGCGGCCACGCCGGTCAGGATCACGGTGTGCGCCGCCGCGCCGCCGCCGCCCAGCCCGGCGATCAGCGAGGCGTTGGTCACCAGCCCGTCCACGGCACCGAACACGGTCGGCCGCAGCCAGCCGCCGGATACGTCACGATGCCGGTGCGACCAGCCGGCCGCGAGCGCCGCCTGCCGCACCGTATAAGCCCGCTCGGGCATCTCGTCAGCCACCCGGCGATTATCCTTCACCGGAGGCTGGACCGCCCGGTTGCGGGCGAAGGGCCGAAACCGGGAGAAGGCTTCGCCTCGCCCAGCGCGGTGTCCATCATTCTCCGGCTGCTCGATCGAGGAGGCCGAGTTCGCGGGTCCGTTCCAGCGCCTCAGCCCGGGTGGATACCGCGAGCTTGCGGTAGATCGCCTGGACGTGGCTGTGCACGGTGTTGCGTGTTACATAAAGCTCGCGGCCGATCTCGCGCAACTGGAGGCCGCTTTTCAGCAGCATGAGCACCTTGCGCTCCTGCTCGGTGAGATTCTGCCCAGGCCGGGCGCCTGGCCGCGGGCTCCGCTTGGCGGCCGTCAGCTGGCCGGCCAAGGTCCCCGGATCCGGACAGGATGCGATGACGGAACTCGCTTCGGCGATCGCGGCCTCCGCGCGCTCCCGCTGGCCAAGGGCGCGCAGCACCGGCACCTGCCGCAGCAGCGCCATCGCCAAGCCGGTCGGCTGGCCAGCGGACCGCAAGACCGCGGTGGCACGCTCGATGGGCGGCAGCGCCTCATCGGGCCTGCCGCGCGCGGCCAGGGACACCCCCAGGGCCAGCCACCCTACGCCGCATGTTTCTTCGATGCCCCGCTCCCGGATGAGTGCTACGGCTGTTTCCGCTAGCAGCCTCTGGTCGTCGCGACGTCCTTGCTCGCCCGCGATGAGCGAGCGGCAGGCCAGTGACGCCCCGGCCGCCAGCCACCGGCCGCTCGCGGGGGCCAGCCGCACCGATTCGGCGAACCACCGGTCGGCCGCACCGAACTCGCCGCGCAGGTACCGGCCCATGCCGACCGCCCAGCAGGCCACCGGCCGCCAGGGCGATCCTGGCCCCTCGAGCTCAGCCGCGCGGCAGCCGGACTCCAGCTGGGCGCCGACGTCTCCCCACGGGAAAGCAGCCCGCAGCGTGGTAAGGCTCGCCTCGGCCGAGCTGAAACCATCCGGCAGCGGGCCCGTGCCGAGCTCACCCAGTCGTTCCGCCGCCGCGATGGCCCGCGCCGCTTCCTCGCGCCTGGCCGCCCATGACAGTGCCCACGCTTGGACGAGGAGCAGCCTGATGTCACCACGGATGACCTCGCCGGGGAATCGCCTGAGCCAGGCCAGCACGGTGCCGTACCCGCCGCTGATCGCGTGCTCGACCCAGGTTGCCGCCACCAGTCCGGCCGCCGCGGCGTACTCGCCGGCCTCGATCGCGTGCTGGATCGCCTCTTCAGCGGTCCCGTGATCGCGATGCCAGGCGTACGCGCGACGGTGTAGGCCTCGGACGGCGCCGGGCTCACGCCGTCCGAGCTCCGCCCGCAGCACTTGGGCGAAGAGCGGGTGAAAACGGTACCAGCCGCCGTTATCGCCGAGCGGGACCACAAAAAGGTTGGTGCGCGAAAGCTCGTCAAGCATCGCGGCCGAGTGCTGCCGCTCAAGCACCGCATCGCACAACGAGCCGGACAGTCGGCCGAGGATCGACGAGCGCAGCATCAGCGCCTGCATCGGCGGGTCGTGCGCCGCCAGCACCTCCGCCTCGAGAAAATCGGTCACATGGCGGTTCGGCAAGGCACCGAACCTGGCCACGAAGTCATGCCGGTCCGCATCACGGCTCAACGACAGGGCCGCGAGATAGAGCCCGGCCGGCCATCCTTCGGTCCGGTCGGCAAGAGCCTCGATGTCCTGGCGCCCGAGTCCGAGCCCGAGACACCCGTTCAGGAACTCATCCGTTTCCCCGGGCGTGAATCGCAGATCGCCGACCCGGAGCTCGGTCAGCTCACCGTAAGCGCGCAGCGACGCCAGCGGCAGGGCCGGCTCGGTCCTGGTCGAGAGCACGAGCTGGAGGCTGGGCGGCGCGTGGCTGATGAACCAGGCCATGCTGTCCAGGGCGGCCCCGGAGAGCCGGTGGAAGTCGTCCAGGACCAGCACGACCTCACCCTGATCGTTCAGCTCGTTCACCAGACGCGGCAGCACCGCGTCGGTGACCGAGGCCACCTCGGCCACCTGCGGTGCCGCAGGCGGGCTCAGGGCCGGGCACACCTGACGGAGCGCTTCGACCACGTACGACCAGAGCGCCACCGGGTCGTTGTCAGCCTCGTCCAACGTCAGCCACGCGACCGGCTTCCGCGCCGCCTCGGCCTGGTACCACTCGGCGAGCAGTGTGGTCTTCCCGAAGCCCGCCGGGCAGATGACCAGGGTGAGCGTCAGCCCCGATCCGGCGCGGAGCCGCGCCAGCAGGCGCTCCCGCGGAACGACCTGATCGCGTATCACCGGCGGACGCAGTTTCATCGCGATCAGCATCGGCCGCACCGCGTCAGGTCGGCAGATGGAGGACCAGGCATTGCACGCAACTCCCAGACCAGTACCCATGCTGCCGGGGACTGGAGCAGCTTTGTGTAACAAAAACATTACAATGTCGCCCGGAAGGCCTGCTCACCCACAAAGGGTGAGGCGGCTGGCCGCGGTGTATGTGCAGATTCGGCTGGTCAGGCCCAGTTCTGGTCAGGCCCAGTTCTGGTCAGGCACAGTTCTGGTCAGGCACAGTTCTGGTCAGGCACAGTTCTGGTCAGGCACAGTTCTGGTCAGTACCCGCTCCCGGTCAGTACCCAATCTCAGGTCAGTACCCGCCCACAAAGCTGAGGAGCAGTGAGGTCGTAAATGCCGGCAGAGCAACGGGGGATTCCGTTGTTCGGCTTTCCACTGCTGTCCCGCCCGCGGCTGACCGAACTCATCGACCGGGCCACGCGTCATAAGGTCGTCCTCGTATCCGGGCCGGCCGGCGCAGGCAAGACGGTCGCGTGCGCCCTGTGGGCGGCGGCGCGGTCCGCCGACAAGCGAGTGGCCTGGCTTACCCTGCGCGCGGACGAGGACAGGGCCTGGTTCTGGGCCGATCTCTACGGACGGCTGAGGTTGGCGCACCTGGTGCCGTACGAGGCGGCGGCATATCTAGAGGAAGCCTCCACCGACGCCTTCCCGTTCCGGCTGGTCGAGATGGTGCGGCGACTTGCGGTGCCGCTCGTCCTGGTTCTCGACAACGCGCACGCACTCGATGACCGAGCCGTGGTCGCTGGTCTTGACGTGCTGATCCGCCATGCTCCGCCCACGCTGTCCCTGCTGCTGGCCGGGCGGTACGCACCCGGGATAGGGCTGGACCGGCTGCGAGCCTCCGGCGAACTCGCGACCGTCGGTGCGGCGGATCTGACTTGTACCTCCGATGAGGCGGCGGCATACCTGGCGATGCTGGGCCCGGAGGGCGCCAGGCCGGGCCGAGACGAAGGGCCCGCGCGCGGGACTGGCTTGATCGGCGAGCTGCACCAGGCGGCGACGTGCCTGGGAGTGGCCCGCGGACCCGTCGGTGGATGAAGGCCGGCGCGAGAACCGCATCACCACCCACCAAGGGTGAAGCACGCAGGCAGCGGACGTGCAAGGCTCGGTGCGGGCGGCTCACGCGGAACAGTCCGCGCCAGCCGTCAGCTGAGGAGGCTGGCATGTTCAGGCGAAGGCGACCGCTGCTGCGCGCAGCCGCAGTGGGGGGTACCGCATACGTCGCAGGCAAGAGCGTCGCGCGGCGGCGTGCGGCAGGAGCACAGCAGGAGGACGAGCAGAACCAGCGCATTGACGACCTGGAACAGCAGCAGGCGCCAGCCGCGCCGGCGCCCGCCGCGGCGACGCCGTCGATGACCGATCAGCTGAGCCAGCTTGCTTCCTTGCATCAGCAGGGCGCGCTGACCGACGACGAATTCGCCGCTGCCAAGGCCCGGCTGCTCGGCGGTTAGCGCGGTTAGCACGGTTAGCGCGGTTAGCCGCTGACGGACGGCCGGCGAATGCGGGTCCCGGGTATCAGGTTGGATCGAAGGAGCGCAGGATGAGTAAGCCGTTCAAGGGAACGATCAACGTCGATATCCGGGACTCGGTGCCCGACTGGGAGCCGTTCGAGCCGCCCAAGGCGCCGGACGGGGCCCCGAACGTGGTCTACATCGTGCTGGATGACGTCGGGTTCTCGGCCATGTCGTGTTACGGGGGTCCGATCGAGACACCGAACATCGACCGGATCGCGAACGATGGGATCCGCTACACGCAGTGGCACACCACGGCGCTATGCTCGCCGACTCGGTCGTGCCTGCTGACCGGGCGCAACCACACGCGCAACTCGATGGCCTGCATCACCGAGGCGGCGATCGGATTCCCGAACGCCAGCGGGACCATCCCGCCGGAGAACGGCATGCTGCCCGAGATCCTGGGCGAGCAAGGCTGGAACACCTACATGGTGGGCAAGTGGCACCTGTGCCCGACCGTGGAGATGAACGTCGCCTCGACCCGGCGGAACTGGCCGTCCGGCCGGGGGTTCGAGCGCTTCTACGGCTTCCTGGGCGCGGAGACCAACCAGTGGTACCCGGACCTGGTCTACGACAACCATCCGGTGGACCAGCCGAAGTCACCGGCGGAGGGTTACCACCTCACCGATGACATCACCGACAAGGCGCTGGAGTTCATCAAGGACGCGAAGTCGGTCGCACCGGACAAGCCGTTCTTCCTGTACTACGCGCCAGGTGCCGCGCATGCGCCGCATCACGCTCCGAAGGAGTGGATCGCCAAGTTCAAGGGCCGGTTCGACATGGGGTATGAGGCGATTCGGGAGCAGACCCTGGCCCGGCAGAAGGAGATGGGCATCGTCCCCGCCGACACCGAACTGCCGCCGGTCAACCCGATCGGCACGTCCGAGACCCGCAAGGGACCCAAGGGCCAGCCGTTCCCGCCGCTGGACGTCACCCGGCCGTGGGATTCGCTGTCCGCCGACGAGAAGCGGCTCTTCGCGCGGATGGCGGAGGTGTACGCGGGGTTCCTGGCACACGCCGACCATCACATCGGCCGGCTGCTCGACTACCTGGAGGAGTTCGGGTACCTGGAGAACACGATGGTCATCGTGGTGTCGGACAACGGGGCCAGCGGCGAGGGCGGCCCCGACGGGTCGGTCAACGAGATGTTGTTCGCCAACGGCATCCCCGACAATATCCAGGCGAACCTCGCGATGATCGACGAGCTGGGCGGGACGAAGACCTACAACCATTACCCGAACGGCTGGGCGATGGCGTTCAACACTCCGTTCAAGATGTGGAAGCGGTACGAGTTCAACGGCGGGACCGCCGACCCGTGCATCATCTCCTGGCCCTCGGCCACGGCCGGCCACGGCGAGATCAGGCACCAGTACCACCACGCCATCGATATCGTGCCGACCATCCTGGACACCCTGGGTGTCGAGGCCCCGGAAACGATCAAGGGGCACGTGCAGAGCCGGTTCAACGGGGTCAGCATGCGCTACAGCGTCGCCGATCCGTCCGCGCCGTCGGCCCGCAGGACGCAGTTCTACTCCATGCTCGGCTCGCGCGGGATATGGCATGACGGCTGGAAGGCCATCACCACCCACCCGACGCTCAGCGGCTGGAGCGACTTCAACGACGACAGCTGGGAGCTGTACCACACCGATGTCGACCGGTCCGAGGTGCACGACCTGGCCGCCGAGCACCCGGAGAAGGTACGGGAACTGGTCAACCTGTGGTTCGCCGAGGCCGGTGAGAATGACGCCTTCCCGCTCGATGACCGGTCACCGCTCGAGATCCTTAACACGGTGCGGCCGCTGCTGGCCGCGCCGCGCGAACGGTACGTTTACTTCCCCGACGTCGCGGAGGTACCGGAGGCGCAGGCGGTGAACGTCCGCAACCGCTCCTATTCGATCGGGGCCTTGGTCGACATCCCCGCTCCCGGCGCGGAGGGAGTACTGTTCGCACACGGGTCGCGGTTCGGCGGGCACGCCCTGTACGTGAAGGACAACCGGCTGCACTACGTCTACAACTTCGTCGGCATGATGGAGCAGAAGATCGACAGCACCCAGGACTTGCCCACCGGTCAGAACCTGATCTTGTCGGCCTCGTTCGACAAGGACGGCGAGGACCCGCCGTACGTGTCCACCGGGATCCTGTCCCTATACCACGGGGACAAGAAGGTGGGCGAGGGCCGGATCAAGACCCAGCCGGGGACGTTCATGCTCGCGGGTGAGGGCCTGTGCGTGGGCCGCGACAGCGGTGAGGCCGTCACCAGCGACTACCCGGGCGGATCGCCGCACACCTTCACCGGCGGCACGATCAGGCGCGTCGCCGTCGACGTCAGCGGCGATCCCTACGTCGACCTCGAACGCGAGGCCCAGGCCATGCTGGCCCGCGAATAGGCGCGCGTCGCCGGATGAACCATCCAACCGAGACCCCCGGCCCGGTCTTGACCGTGCCGGGGGCTCCGCTGGCCTTCCACGTGATGGCCAAGCCCACGGGCGCGGTCTGCAACCTGGACTGCGAATACTGCTTCTTCTTGTCCAAGGAAATGCTGTACCCGGGCAGCCGGTTCCGGATGGCCGAAGACCTGCAGGAGGCCTATCTTCGCCAGTTGCTCCAGGGCCACGCGCGGTCCCCGGAGGTCGTGGTCGCCTGGCAGGGCGGCGAACCCACGATGATGGGCCTGGATTTCTTCCGGCGTTCTATCGAGCTGGAACGCAAGTACGCCGCGCCGGGCCAGCGGATCCTCAATACGATCCAGACGAACGGTACCTTGCTCGATGACGAGTGGGGCGGGTTCCTGAAGGCGAACGACTTCCTGGTCGGGATCTCGGTCGACGGGCCGCGCGAGATGCACGACGCCTACCGCGTGGACAAGGGCGGCAAGCCGACGTTCGACCGGGTGATGCGGGGCCTGGATGTGCTGCGGCGGCACGAAGTGGACTGGAACGTGCTGACCACCATCCACGCGGTCAACGGCGACCACGGCCGCGGCGTGTACGCGTTCTTGCGCGATGAGCTGGGCGCGACGTTCATCCAGTTTATTCCGATCATTGAACGGGCGACCGAGCAGAGTCTGCCGATCGCCGACTCCGGCTGGGGCGGCGGGGTGAAGGGCCGCCCACTCTACACGCAGGCGGGAAACCTGGTCACGCACCGATCGGTCGGCGCGAAGCAATACGGGCGCTTCCTGATCGAGGTGTTCGAGGAGTGGGTCCGCCGCGACATCGGGACCGTCTACGTACAGATGTTCGACACCGCGCTGGCGAACTTCTACGGTGAGCCCGGCGGGATGTGCGTGCACGCCAAGACGTGCGGGCTCCAGCTCGCCATCGAGCACAACGGCGACCTGTATTCCTGCGACCACTACGTGGAGCCGGGCTACCTGCTCGGCAACATCGGCGACCGGCACATGCTGGAGCTGGTGGCCTCCCCCGCGCAGCGCAAGTTCGGGCAGGACAAGTTCGACAGCCTGACCCGGTTTTGCCTGGACTGCGACGTGCGCTTTGCCTGCAACGGAGGATGTCCTAAGGACAGGTTCGCCGTCTCCGGATACGGCGAGCCGGGCCAGCATTACCTGTGCCCGAGCTACAAGGCGTTCTTCCACCACGTCGAGGTGCCGATGGCCACGATGGCCGGACTCCTGCGGGCGAACCGGGCCCCGGCGGAGCTCATGCAGTCGTACGCGGCCCAAGACGCGCGGCGCGGCCGCAACGCGCCGTGCCCCTGCGGCGGCGGCCGCAAATGGAAACGCTGCCACGGTGCCCCTCTGGACCACTGACGCGCGGCTCGACCGGAGGGCGGCAAAGTGGCGCACCAGATTGGCTCAGCCCTGGCGGGAACCGGCCGATGGCTACGCGCCGTGCGGCCGCAGCGGCCCGACCTGCGCGCGGACATGCTGGCCGCGCTGCCGGGCGCGATCAGCCGCGTACCCGACGGCATGGCGGCCGCGGTCCTGGCCGGCGTCAACCCGGTCCAGGGCCTGTACGCGAGCTTTGCGGGACCGATCGCGGGCGGCCTGAGTTCCAATACCCGCCTGATGGTGATCACGACCACGTCCGCCGCCGCGCTGGCGGCCGGCTCAGCATTGCAGGGCGTGCCCCCGAACGACCGGCCCGCGGCGATCCCGCTGCTGGTGATCATGGTCGGCATCGTGCTGGTCGCCGCCGGCATCGTGCACCTGGGCCGGTACACACGGTTCGTCTCGTATTCGGTGATGATCGGCTTCCTGACCGGCATCGCGGTCAACATCGTGTGCGGTCAGGTCTCGGACCTGACCGGGGCCCCCGCGCATGGCTCGTTCCCGCTGGCCAAAGCGGTCAGCGTCATCACCCACCCGAGTAGAATCGACCTGGCGTCCTTGCTCACCGGGCTGGCCGCGCTCGCGATCCTGGTCGTGCTCGCCCGGACCCGGGTGGCCACCTTCAGCACGCTAATTGCCCTGCTGATCCCGACCGTGGTGGTCGTGCTCGCGGGCGCCGACAGCGTGGCCCGGGTCGGGGACGTCGGCGGCATCCCGGCTCAGGAGACAAGCCTCGGCAGCTCAGGAGACAAGCCTTGGCAGCCTGAAGGGCCGACTGGCGGTACTTGCCAGCCGGCGCCTCAGGGCTTACCGACCCTTTTACCTGCGACGGGCGACGCGCCGACTCGTGCGACGGGCGACCCTGCGGGCTCCGAACATTTCATACCTCCAGGTAGTCGTGCTGGTGCTGGCTGGCGGTCACTTGTTGCTGGCGGCGGAGGTTTCCAGGTCGTGCAGGGCCTTCGCCTCGTCGGCCTCCATCAGGCCGATCCCGACCAGGTCAAGCGGGCTGATGAAGCCATCACTGATGCGGAACCCGCCGGCCCGGAGGATGGCGTCCCTGAGCGGGACGGCCCAGTGGTGCTCCAGCAGGACGAGCGCGGCCGCGGAGTTATTCGGGATGTCCTCCAGGATATCCCAGCCCTCCTCCTCGGTGAACACGTGCACGCCGCCCGCGGCGTCCACTTCCTCGGCTCCGGCGATCGCGCCTGCCTCGGCCCCCTCCTCACCCTCGATGCCCAGGCCGATCAGGGCGCCGATCTTGCTGCCGAGCTCGATGGCCTCCTGCTTAGAGAGGTTGCTGAGATGCTCCACTTCTATTTCCCCGTCGGCGTCCTTGTAGACGACCAGCGAGTCGATGACGCGGATCATGTCGCTCGCGCGGAGCCGTTCGAGTTCGGCGATGATCTCGCCGTGGAAGTCTGGGTTCGTGAATCCCAGCACAATGAGCTGTACAGGCCCAATCGCCATCGTTTACGCCTCTCATCGTCCAGTCCGGTCTCTGCCCGCAAGTATCAAGGTCCGGAGGGCAGGCACGCGTCACCCGGTCAGGGTGAGACCGCGTACGGATGATCATAACCGCGATGGCGGCACCGAGAAAATTCGCCTGAGTATCTCCACGGTTAACTCAGAGTGAACTCAGAATGTCTCCACGGTGAACACATCGGACGGCGGGTGGCATCACCCGCCGCGGTGGAGCCCGGGACGTGACGGTGCGTCCGGTAACAGGCACCCAGAACCGGTCCGGATATCACCCGGCAAGGGCGACCAGCCGGGGGTGGCCGCGGGCTAAGAAGAGTTGGGGAGCTACTTCTGCGGTGACTTCCCCGGATCGGAGGACGGGAAATGGGAGCCGAACGTGAGCGGGTCGCACAATTCGGCCGGCTGGAGGACGGGCTGCGCCAAGGCGGCGAGTGGTACCGGTGGGGACCCTACCTGAGCGAGCGGCAGTGGGGCACCGTCCGGGAGGACTACAGTGCCGACGGCAACGCGTGGGATTACCTGCCGCACGACCACGCCCGGTCCCGGGCCTACCGGTGGGGGGAGGACGGCCTGGCCGGGTTCTGCGACATCGAGCAGCGGCTGTGCCTGAGCCTGGCGCTATGGAACGGGCGCGATCCGATCCTGAAGGAGCGCGCGTTCGGGCTGACCGGGCCGCAGGGCAACCACGGCGAGGACGTCAAGGAGTACTGGTGGTACTCCGATGCCGTGCCCAGCCACGCCTGGAACCGGTGGCGCTACCACTATCCGCAAGGCGCGTTCCCCTATCAGGACCTGATCGACACCAACGCCCACAGGAGCCGCTACGAGCCGGAGTACGAGCTGCTCGACACCGGCGCGTTCGACGGCGACCGGTACTGGATCACCGAGGTGCACTACGCCAAGGCGGGCCCGGATGACCTGCTGATGGCCATCCAGGTCACCAACGCCGGCCCGGAGGCCGAAACCATCCATGTGCTGCCCACCGCCTGGTTCCGCAACACCTGGTCCTGGGACACTGATGAGGCCCGGCCGGCCCTGCGGGCCTCCGGCGACCGTTCGGTCACCATCGATCACCCGTTCCTTGGCACCATGGAACTCATCGCCGCGACCGCCCCTGGCGGCGCTGACCCGCAGCTGCTGTTCTGCGAGAACGAGACCAACGTCGCCCGGCTTTATGGCTCCGCCGCGGCCACGCCTTATCCCAAGGACGGGATCAACGACCACGTGATCCACGGCGCGCCGACCGTCAACCCCGCCGACACCGGGACTAAATGCGCCTTCTGGTACCAGGTCACCGTCCCGGCCGGCCAGACCGCCGAGCTGCGGCTCCGGCTGCGGCCGGCCGCCGACGGGCCGGGCAGGCCCGCGACCAGCGCGGCGACCGCGCTCGGCAAGGACTTCGATCAGGTGATGGCGGAGCGCCGCGCCGAGGCCGACGAGTTCTACACCGAGCTGACGCCGGCGGGTGCGAGCGCCGATGAGGCGCTGGTGCTGCGGCAGGCCTGCGCGGGCATGCTGTGGAGCAAGCAGCTGTTCTACTACGACGTATCGCGGTGGCTGGATGGCGACCCGACCCAGCCGGAACCGCCGCCTGAGCGCAAGAACGCGCGGAACTCCAAGTGGCGCAACTTCGACGGGTTCGACATCATCTCGATGCCGGACAAGTGGGAGTATCCCTGGTTCGCCGCCTGGGACCTGGCCTTCCACACCGTCACGCTGGCGCACCTGGACCCGGCGTTCGCCAAGTACCAGCTGATCATGATCTGCCGGGAGTGGTTCCAGCACCCGCAGGGGGCGCTGCCGGCGTATGAGTGGGATTTCGGCGACGTCAACCCGCCGGTGCACGCGTGGGCGGCACTGCAGGTGTTCGCCATCGACGGCGGCCGCGACCTCGACTTCCTGTCCCGGGTCTTCGACAAGCTCCTGGTCAACTTCACCTGGTGGGTCAACCGCGAGGACGCCAATGGCAACAACGTGTTCGAGGGCGGGTTCCTCGGCCTGGACAACATCGGCCCGATCGACCGCTCCCACCTGCCCGCGGGCTACACCCTGGAGCAGTCCGACGCCACCGGCTGGATGGGCTCCTACGCGCTGTCGCTGGGTGTTATCGCGGCTGTGCTGAACTGGTCTGGCAAGCGCCAGGCCCAGGACCTGGTACTTAAGTTCATGGAGCATTTCGCCGGCATCCGCACGGCCCTGGACGAGCAGGGCCTGTGGGACGACACCGACGGGCTGTTCTACGACCGTCTGGTCACCCCGTCGGGCTACACCGTCCCGGTCAAGGTGCACTCCATGGTCGGGATCATCCCGGCGCTGGCCGCCGGGGTCGTCGACGGTAACATGCTGCAAAGCGCGCTGACCATGAACAAGCTGTTCACGCGGTTCCTGCAGCATGAGGGCGTCGGGGACTATGAGAAGCTGGCCGAGACCCCGCAGCTGCGCGGCGAGGGGCCGGCCAGCGGCTGCTGCTGTCGGTGGCCCGGCCGGCCCAGCTGGAGCGGCTGTTCGCCAAGCTGTTCGACGAGAGCGAGTTCTTGTCCCCGCACGGGCTGCGCGCGGTGTCGGCCTACCACCGCGATCATCCCTACCAGTTCGACGCCGAGGGCTACCAGTCCTCCATCGACTATGAGCCGGCCGAGTCGACCACGTCCATGTTCGGCGGCAACTCCAACTGGCGCGGCCCGATCTGGATGCCGGTCAACTACCTGGTCATCGAATCGCTGGAGCGCTACCACCGGTTCTACAGCGATGACTTCGTGATCGAGTACCCGACCGGCTCGGGGAAGCGGCTCACCCTGGACCTGATCGTCGCGGACCTGCAGGACCGGCTGATCTCGCTGTTCACCAGGGACGAGAACGGGCGGCGGGCCTGCTTCGGCGGGACCGAGAAGATGCAGACCGATCCGGCCTGGAAGGACAACCTGATCTTCAGCGAGTACTTCCACGGCGACAACGGCGCCGCCATCGGCGCCTTCCACCAGACCGGGTGGACCGGCCTGATCGGCGACCTGATCCTGCGCCGGCACGGCGCGGTCCGGTCCCTCGGCGACGTCCTGCGCGACGTGGCAGGAAGTGCCCAGCCATGACCAGCAGCCAAGCCGCCGCCACCGCGGCCGCCGCTGTCCCGGCCGCCCGGGCCGCCTCGGGTGGCCGCCCCGCCGTCGCGCTCCCCGGCCTGCCGTTCCCGCTCGGCGCCACGGTCGGCGAGCACCTGGGCATCGCGGGTACGAACTTCGCGATCGCCTCCAGCGTCGCCAGCAGTGTCACCTTGTGCCTGTTCGATGATGCTGGCGCGGAAACCCAGATCCCGCTGCGGGACAACGACGCCGATGTCTGGCATGCGTTCGTGCCGGAAGCCGGCCCGGGGCAGTCCTACGGGTACCGGGTCGGCGGGCCCTGGGACCCGGCCCGCGGGCTCCGGTGCAACCCGGCCAAGCTGCTGCTCGACCCCTACGCGAAGGCGGTCAGCGGAGCGGTCTCGTTCGGGCCGGAGGTCCTGGGCCAGTCCGTGACCGACGGCGACGCGCCGAGCACCCTGGACTCCTCGGCGCACGTGCCGAGGAGCCTGGTCGTGGACCCGGCATTCAGCTGGCAGGACAGCAAACGGCCCTGGTACCGCTACGCGGACACGGTCCTGTACGAGGTCCACGTCAAGGGCTTCACCATGCGCCATCCGGATATTCCCGCGGCGCTGCGCGGGACCTACGCCGGCCTGGGCCACGAGGCCGCGATCGGGCACCTGCTTGACCTGGGCGTCACCACGGTCGAGCTGCTCCCCGTCCACCAGAACGTGCCCGAGTCGTTCCTGCTCCAGCGGGGGCTGACGAACTACTGGGGCTACAACACGATCGGCTTCCTCGCGCCGCACAACGGCTACTCGGCCGCCGTCCGGGCCGGCCGCCCGGGCGGTCAGGTCAGCGAGTTCAAGACGATGGTGGACGCGCTGCACCGGGCCGGCCTGGAAGTGATCCTCGACGTGGTGTTCAACCACTCCGCCGAGGCCGGCCCGGACGGGCCCACGCTGTGCTTCCGCGGCATCGACAACCTGGCCTACTACCGGGTCGAGCCCGGCCACCCCGGCAACTACTACGACACGACCGGCTGCGGCAACTCGCTGAACGTGGCTGATCCGATCACGCTGCAGCTGATGATGGACTCACTGCGCTACTGGATAGAAGAGATGCACGCCGACGGGTTCCGGTTCGACCTGGCGCCGACGCTGGCCCGCCAGGATGGCGCCTTTGACAAGGTGTCGGCCTTCTTGGACATGGTCTCGCAGGATCCGGTCGTATCGCGGGCCAAGCTGGTCGCCGAGCCGTGGGACGTCGGCCAGATGGACAGCTACGATCTCGGCCGGTTCCCGCCGCTGTGGCGGGAGTGGAACGGCAAGTACCGGGACACGATGCGCGACTTCTGGCGCAGCCACCCGGTCGGGCTCGGCGAGTTCGCCAATCGCTTCTCCGGCTCCTCGGACCTGTACGCGACGGTCGGCCGCCGGCCCACCGCCTCGGTCAACCTCATCACCGTCCACGACGGCTTCCCGCTCGCCAACCTCGTCTCCTACGACGACAAGCACAACGAGGCCAACGGCGAGAACAACCGCGACGGGACCAGCGACAACTTCTCGTGGAACTGCGGGACCGAGGGCCCGACCACCGACCCCGACATCCTCGCGCTGCGCGCCCGCCAGTCCCGGGCCATGCTCACCACGCTGATGCTGTCCTTCGGCGTGCCGCTGCTGCTCGGCGGCGACGAGATGGGCCGCACCCAGGGCGGCAACAACAACGCCTACTGCCAGGACAACGAGACGACGTGGTTCGATTGGGCCAACGCCGACACCGCGCTGCTGGACTACACCAAGACCCTGATCGCGTTCCGGCGGGCCCACCCGGTCTTCCGCCGTGGGCGCTTCCTCGCCGGAACCGAGGCCGCCGAGCTGCAGTGGTTCACCCCAGCCGGCACGCCGATGGACGGCGCCGACTGGGCCGACCCGAACGCCCGCGCCATCGCCATCTACCTCAACGGATCCGACGGCCCGGACCTGGCCGCCGACGGCACGCCCTTGCTCGATGCCGATTTCCTCGTCCTGGTGAACTCCTGGTGGGAACCGCTGGACTTCGTGCTCCCGGCGACCAGGGCCGAGGCAGCGTGGCGGGTCGAGCTGGACAGCTACGACCCCACCAGGGCGGTAGCCGGATGCCACGCCGGCGATCCCATCACCGTCTGCCCCCGCTCCATCGTCGTGCTTTCCTCGGCCGGATCCCCGCCGTAAGGCAGGGGCGCGGCCGCCCCGCACCCGGGCGAGCACGGGTCACCGGTCTGTTCTGAGGCGGCGCACCTCAAGAACGTGCACGCCGAAGGTCTCGAGCCTGGCCAGCAGCCCTTGCAGCGCCGCAAGATCGGCAAGCTCGCCGTACAGCACGGTCTCGACCGGCTCTACCGAAGCGGTGAGGTACTCAAAATCGAGCAGCGCCTCGGGCGGGAGGACCCCGGAAACGCGGATCTCATAGTGGGGTGATGCCACGGCTGGGTCCCCAACTGGTCGGAACGGGCTACTCACTTGATCACACGATGCCGCAGCTCAGGTCCCGGCGCGCCACCCGAATCGGGTGAAGTCTCACCTGGGTGAGGAACGGCGCAGGGTGATCACATCTCACCCCTTTCCGGGTGAGATGTTAGAAGAGGCAAGTAATGGACGACGGGTGCGGAAAGGTTTTGGCTCTCGGCTTGTGCGGCTGGCAACGGGCGGGCCGCTAGGCGGAAGGTAACGTCGGTGGATAGCCCCGCTGTGCGCGTGCCGGGCCGGTCTGGGTCGCTGCCGGGCGGTGCTGATGGTGTGTTGCAGGCTAAGGTGCGGGTGCCGGGGGTGCCGGGGTGGCTGGTGCCGCGGGCGCGGCTGGACCGGCGGCTGGATGAGGGTGCGGCGGGGTCGTTGACGGTGGTGACGGGGCCGCCGGGGGCGGGTAAGACGATGGCGGTGGCGTCGTGGGCGGCGGCGCGGCGGGGTCTGGTGGCGTGGGTGACGCTGGATGAGTTTGATAGCCGGCCGCGGGTGTTCTGGGCGACGGTGGTGGAGGCGCTGCGGACGGCGGGGGTGCCGTTGCGGCGGGTCGCGGCGGCGCCGGCCCGGGCGGCGGCGGCGGATCATGTGTTCTTGCTGCGGCTGGCGTCGGAGCTGGCGGTGCAGGATCCGCCGGTGGTGCTGGTGCTGGATGACCTGCATCAGCTGGCGGGGGCGGGGCTGATGGAGGGGCTGGCGTACCTGCTGCGGAACGCGCGGTCGGGGTTGCGGCTGGTGGTGTGCTCGCGGGCGGATCCGGTGCTGCCGCTGCACCGGTACCGGCTGGCCGGGGAGCTGACCGAGATCCGGGCCGGGGAGCTGGCGTTCAGCGTGGCCGAGGCGGGCCAGCTGATGGCCCAGCACCGGATCACGCTGGCGCCGGCCACGCTGGAGCTGCTGACCCGGGTCGATGAGGGGTGGGCGGCGGGGCTGCGGCTGGCGGCGCTGTCGCTGGGTGATCATCGTGATCCGGGGCAGTTCATCAAGGAGCTGGCCGCGGAGAACAGCGCGATCACCGGGTACCTGGTGGAGGAGGCGCTGAATAACCAGCCCGCCGAGGTCCGGGACCTGCTGCTGAAGACCAGCATCGTGGACCGGGTCAGCGCCGGGATCGCGGCGGAGCTGACCGGCCGGGACCAGGGCGCCGGGACGCTGGCCGAGCTGGCCCGGGGCAACGCCTTCGTCCAGCCGGCCGGCGGCGGCTGGTACCGTTACCATTCGCTGTTCGCCGAGGTGCTGCGGCTCAAGCTGCGGCTGGAGTGCCCGGCCGAGGTGCCCGGCCTGCACCGGCGGGCGGCCCGCTGGTACCAGCGCAACGGGCTGCTGCCGGACGCGGTGCGGCAGGCCACCGCGGCCGGGGACTGGCCGCTGGCCGCCGGGCTGGCGGTGGAGGAACTCGCGGCCGCGCCGCTGGCCGACCCGCACGGCCGCAGCCCGCTGGCCGGCTGGTTCCGGCAGATGCCGGCCCAGCCGCCCGCGGCCGGGCCGGCGCCCGCGCTGATCACCGCCGCGCTCGCGCTGGCCGACGGCCAGCCCGCCGCCGCGGCCGCCGCGCTGGACGCCGCGGCCGCCCTGCTGGACGGCCCGGACGGCCCGGACGACAGCACCGGCGCGCCGGCCCGGCTGGCCGCCGCGACGCTGGCCCTGACGGCCGCCCGCCGGGCCGGGGACCCCGGCGCCGCGGCCGCCGCCGCGGCCCGGCTCGCCGCGGCCGCCGCCGCGCTGGACGCCGGGATCACCTCCCGGCACCCCGGCGCCGGCGCCGCCGTGCTGGCCGCCCGCGGCATCACCCAGCTGTGGTCCGGGGACCTGGACCCGGCCGCCGCGACCCTGGCCGCCGCGGCCGCCGCCGCGGCCGCGGGCACCCCCGAGCACGCCGACACCCTGGGATACCTGGCCCTGCTGCACGCCCTGCGCGGCCAGCTCACCCGCGCCGCCGGGCTCGCCGCCCCGGCCGCCCCGCCCCCCGCACACCGCGCCGCCCCGGCCGGCGGCGCCGCCCAGGTCGCGCTCGCCTGGGTCCACCTGGAACGCAACCAGCGGCACGACGCCCGCGAGGCACTCAAACGCGCCGACACCGCCCTGCGCGCCGCACCGGACAAACTCCCCGCCGCGATCGCCTGCCTGATCGTGGCCCGCTACCGGCTCGCCGAAGGCCGCGCCCGGGCCGCCACCGAGATGATCACCCGCGCCCGGCACGGCTGGACCCCGCCCGGCTGGCTCGACCACACCCTGACCCTGCTGGAATCACGCGCCGCCGCCGCCGCCGGCGACACCCCCGCCGCCGTCGCCCTCGCCACCCGCGCCGACCCCGCCACCCGCCCCGACGCCGCCATCACCTTGGCCCACGCCTGGCTCGACGCCGGCGACCACCACGCCGCCGCCCAGGCCCTGCACACCACCCCGGACCACCCCGCCCCCGCACCCGGCCACCACCGGCTCGACCGCGACCTGGCCGACGCCCGCCTCGCCAGCGCCCGCGGCGACAACACCCGCGCCCGCCGCTCCCTGCACCACGCCCTGACCCAAGCCGAACCCGAACAACTCCGCCTCCCCTTCACCCAGCACGCCCCCTGGATCCACCCCCTCCTGCACGACGACCCCCACCTCACCGGCACCTGGCACCACCTCCTGGACCCCGCCCACCCCGCCCCCGGCCCCGGCAACCCCCCGCCACCCCCCGCCACCCCCGTCATCGTCGAACAACTCAGCGACCGCGAACGCGAAGTCCTCACCCTCCTGTCCGCCATGCTCAGCACCGCCGAAGTAGCCAGCGAACTCTACATCTCCGTCAACACCGTCAAAACCCACCTCAAAAGCATCTACCGCAAACTCGCCGCCACCCACCGCGGCGAAGCAGTACGCCGCGCCCGCCAACTCGAACTCCTCTAACGCGCAGCGGCTAGGCCCGGAGTCAGAGAATGCCCGTCTCACGGGCTCGCTCAACGGCCTCCTGCCGAGTAGAGACGCCGAGCTTGCGGTAGATCGCGCGGGCATGGGTCTTGATCGTGTTCGCCGACAGGAACAGCTGCTGCGCGATCTCGCGGCGGGACAGGCTCCCCCGCAGCAGTCGTAGCACCTCTTCCTCGCGATCGGTGAGCGGCTCCGCGAGCGACTGCGGGCGCTGGCTGCTGGCGAGCCGCTGCTGAAGCTGTTCGGCCCGGATCAGCTGAGCCTGCGCGCCATCCGGCTGCGCTGCCAGCACAGCCCTGGCCTCGTCGAGGAGGCCGACCGCACCGGCCGGGTTTCCCAGGTCGTGCAGCACCGGAGCGAGCCTGAACATGGTGTCAAGCGCAACCCACGGGCTGATCGCGGAACAGCGCCGCCCAGCGCGCAGAGCAAGGTCGAAATAGCCGCCCGCGTCCTTGAGCTGCCCTTGCATCGCGGCGGCCGCGCCAGCGGCGGTGTACGCGATGGCGCGACTCGGAGCATCGCTGAAGTCGCCGTCGCCCGCGATCTCGCGGGCCGCGACCACAAACTCCTGCGCCTGACCGATCCTGCCCCGCTCGACCGCCACCAGGGCCATGACGGAGCAGGCCAGCAGGCGCGCCGCAGCGATCGAAGCATCGCCTTGTATCGCGTCGCTCAACTGGGTAAAAGCCGCGTCAAATTCGCCGGACAAGTACAGCGCAGCGCCGAGCGCGGTCCTGGCCAGCGCGTACCAGGGCGACGCCGGGTCGGTGTCCAACTCGGCCGCCGCCGCCGCGGATTCCCGCATCACGCGGATACCGTCGAACCCGAAGACGCCCCGCAGGAGCGCGGCTGAGAACTCGAGCGACGGCATTCCGTCGGGGAGCGGCCCGGCAAGCTCCCCCGCCTCGACGACCGCTAGCCAGCGCCGGACGGAATCCTGCTCCCCGTAAAGCGCGGCGCACCACGCCGCGCAGTGCGCTGCCACGGGGCTGCTGCGGATGCGGTCGTCGCCGATGGCGTCCAGCCACGCCCGAAGCGTGCGCATCCGGGCGGTGTCGATGCAGCCGGGCCAGTTACGCGCGACGACATCGATGGCTCCGGTGACGTCACCCCCGGCCAGAGCATGAACGATCGCCTCTTCCACCGATCCCCAACGTTGGTGCCATTCACTTGCGCGCCTGTGCAAAACGGGCACAAGGTCGGGCTCGGTCTGCACCAGCCGGCTCAGGAGCATCTGACCGAACAACTGGTGGTAACGAAACCATTGCCGGTCGTCGTCCAAGGCTACGAGAAACAGGTTCTCGCGCTCGAGGACGTCGATTATCTCCGTCGCGTTGGCTGAGCCAACCACCGCGTCGCACAGCGATGGCGTCAACCGGTCGAGGATGGCGGTCTGGCACAGAAAATCGCGGATCTCGCTGGGCTGGCGGCTGAGCACCTCCTGGGCCAGGAAATCTCCTACGAAGCGGTTGCCACCGCTGAACTGGCGAATGAAGGAGCTCGGGCTGGGGTGACCGCGAAGAGAGAGCGCAGCGAGGTATATCCCGGCCGGCCAGCCCTCGGTCCGCTGGACGAGGTCAGCCAGATCGGTTTCGTCGAGTTGCACGGCGGAGACCGCGCGCACCAGCGCGGCCGCATCCGCCGCCGCGAAGCGCAACTCGGGTACCCGGATCTCGAGCAGATCGCCGACCGCCCGCAACCGGCCGAGTGGCAGCGGCGGATCCATCCGGGTGATCAGGACGATCTGAGTCACCGGCGAAAGATGCGCCAGGACGAACTCCAGCTGGTCGTGGCAGTTGCGATTGCTGATCATGTGGTAGTCGTCGAGCACCAGGGTGACCGGCGAAGTGAGCTCGGCCAGCTCGTTGACCAGGGTCGGCAGCAGCGATCCCCGCAGGTCTGGCCCTTGCCTCCGCAGTTGCCTCAGCAAGTCCCCCAGGTCGAGCTCCGGGCAAGCCCGCTGCAGCGCACACCCGATGTACCACCAAAACCGTGCGGCGTCGTTATCGCCCGCGTCGAGTGACACCCAGGCGAATCTCCTGCTCTGGCCGGGGAAGGCGCGCCACTGAGTCACCACAGTGCTCTTGCCGAACCCGGCCGGGGCGTCCACCAGGACGAGTTTGGCTGTGCTGCCCGCCAGGTACTTGACGACCTCGGTCCGCTTCACCCACTCCGCACGGACGCGGAGAGGATGAAGCTTCGTCTCAAGAAGCACGCCAGCATCCGTCAGGACCGACCTCGACGCGACTATAGAGCGGGCAGTCCACGGAACCCCCTTCCGGCACCAGAGACACGTGTCATTATTTGGCTTCTCATTCAGCCTGACAAGTTCCTTGTCCGCCAGCCTGCCGGGCCGATGGTTCACCCGCCGGGGGTGGGGTGCGTCGGCCCCGGGTCTGCTCGACTAGTCTTCGGGCCGGCCGACGCCGGCCTTGAGCGGAGTGCGGGAAAGGATCAGGTATGCGGCGGCTGCTGAAAAGCCTGCTCCTGGCCGCGGCGATTCTCATCGCAGCAGGCATGGCGACAGCGTGTGGAACTAACATCGGTAGCGCGATCGCCAGCCGGTCAGCTAGTCCGGGGGTGAGCCTTTCTCCCGGTAAGACGCCAAGCCTTTCGCCCAGCACGCCAAGCCTTTCGCCCAGCACGCCAAGCCTTTCGCCCAGCACATCGACTAGTGCCGCACCCAGCGAAAGCACCGCCTCCTCGTCCAGCGCGGTCAGCTCGTCGCCCGCGGCAGGCACCTCTTCGCCGGGCGGAAGCGTTCCGTCATCGGCGCCCTCCAGCTCCGCCGCACCTGCACCTGCGGCGCAGCCGAGTGCCAGTGAGACGGCACCGGCGAACGGGTCCGGTTCCGGCCCTATCTGGCTATGGATCGTCATCGGCTTGGCCATCCTCATCGGTGTGATCGCTTTGATCGTCCGCTCGGCGCGCCGCCGCGCCGCGGTCGCCGCCAGCTGGCGGACGAAAATCATCGACGTTTACGCGGAGGGCTCGGCGCTACTTGACGCCATGAGGATCGCCGACGCGCACGGCCTGGTCGCCGGTGACGGGACCGCCGACGCGCACTGGTCGGACATCCAGCGCCGTGTGGATGACCTGGCGCGGGCCCTGTACGCACTGCGCGAGGAAGCCCCCGATGATGAGAGTCGCGCTCGGGTGGCGGATGTACTCGCTACGCTGCAGGCCGCCCGCGCCGCGATGGACAGTGAGCGCGCGAGCGGGGCGGCCAGCGGACCGGGCGAGGAAATGGTCCGCAGCCGGCTGGCAGCGTTCGAGGCATCGCTGCGCACGCTCCGCAGCGCGTACTATCCCCAGGTCTGAGGGTTCCGCCAGTCCAGCACCGACGGCAGTCGCCCCTAGCCGCAGGCGCAGGAGCTGCCTGCGGCTAGGGGCGACGATCCCGGCCGGTCTTACTTGCCGTCCGGCAGTTCTAGCCCTAGCGCGACCATGATCTCCGGCGCGGCGGCCACCACCCTGGGCCCGCCAACTTGCGGTGCGACCGCACGGAGCACGCCGATAAGGTCGGCCGGCGTAACACCAGCATCCAGCGCGTTGGCTATCTGCCAGAGATATGAGGCCGGAGGCGCATCGAGGGCGATCAGGGCGGCGATCTTGACCAGGGAAAAGGTTCGGGCGTCCAGTCCCGTCTTCTGCTGCTCAGCTTCCCGGATTTCCAGCAGGTCCTCCAAGACCTCCAGGTCGCCCACCGCAAGGCCGGCCAGCGCGTCCCTGGTGGCGCTATCGATGTCGGCCTTAGCAGGCACTGTCATGGTCCGCTCCTTTCGGTCGTGCGGCGAGCGCCCGGTCAGGGCTTGCCGCTTCGCTGCCACGCTCGCATCCCTGCCGTCGCACGGCGTCACCCGCCAGGGATGGTGGCGACGGCGGCGCCAACACGGGTTGGCTCTGAAGCCGTCCGGTTCCCGTATGCGGCTAACGACCGCCTGCCCTGACCCTCGCGGGCGAGGAACCGAAGCCGCGCCGCCCGCGCGTCCCACGTGTAGACAACTGCGGTGTCGGCAATGGAGTCGTGCAGCGCACGGCGATCACGCCCGAGCAGGATGCCAACGAAGCCCAGCCCCAGCAGGAGGAAGCTCAGCGGAAACGCCAGCGTACGCACGAGCCCGCGCCGGGTGCCCACACGGCTGCCGTCCCGGCCGACAACCTGCACGCCGAGCAGCTGCATACCCGGCGTCTTGCCGCTCGCCGTCCAGCAGTAGGCGTAGTAGAAGAACTCCCAGGCGAAGAAGGCGATTATCACCCACAGGTTGGCCCTGCTCCAGTGGATGGAGGTTCCGGCCAGCACGCTGGCGGCGAACGAGATCGCGGCGAGGGTAATCTCGAACAACGCGATGCTCAGGACGCAGTCGAATACGAACGCGATGAAACGCGAGGCGAACCCGGCGTAGTGGCCGCGCAGGTGTTGCGGGACACTGAGCGGCGCGGGCGCTGCGAGTGCTGGAGTGCCGCCGTCGCGGGGCATGGGGTCCGGCAGGCCGACGTCGGCGGGCGTGGTCATGGCTCCTCCTGGACGCCCAGCAACTCGGGCGGGCCAGCTCGTCCGGTGCGGTTACGCCGAAGCCGGCTCACCCAGCGTGCGAGGGTGTCGTCCATGCTGACAGCGTGGCTTCGTCCCAGGTCGACGGTCTCGGTGACGATTGTGCTTGAGGAACTGGCCAAGAGCGCGCCGAGATCGGTGTTCTTCACCAGCGCCTCGATATCGATGCGGCCAGCGATCTCGTTGATGTCGACCCGGGCCATGAGCTTATTCATATCCACGCGGTCGATTACCTGGTTCAGGTCCACCCGGTCGAGTACCAGGTTCAGGTCCACCCGGTCGAGTACCAGGTTCAGGTCCACCCGGTCGATTACCTGGTTCAGGTCCACCCGGCCGAGTTCCTGGTTCAGGTCCACCCGGCCGAGCAGAATGTTCAGGTTCACTCGCGCCAGCACGGCGTTCAGGTCAATCCGGGCGATCAGCGCGTTCATATCCAGCGTATCGACGACGAGGTCGATCACGCGCTGCGCAACTCCCTGCGCCATCGACTCCATTTGCTCAGCGAACCGCCGGCTCGCCCCGCGTCTCACCCGCTCACCCGGTTCCACACGTCTCAGTATGGCGGACGCTCGCAGGTCCCGGCTCATTCGCCCGGGGTGACACTAGGCCTGTCCGCGGTCCGCGAAGCACCGTATCCGGCTGGGCTCAGACGCTCTCCGCGTGACCCGCCACTTCGGGCGTCACGGGCGGCCTGCCGACCAGCTCGATCAACCCGAGGACCACCAGCAAGAGGACGACGAGCACGATGACGACCACCGCAGTGGGCTCACCCCAGAAGACGAATATCAGGGCGGCGAGGGCCACCGCCCCGACGCGGAGGCTCTTGCGGTGCAAATACGTCCACTGGCCGACCGGGCCGGTGGACACCCCCCTACGCTCGCCGTAGTGCCGGATCCAATCCATCCCCGACTTGAACGCCGAGCGGGTCTGGACCGCCGTGTGGGAGGGGCCGGTGAAGAACGCCCCGATGGCGATGACCAGCCCGACCGCCAGCACCACACGGAGCCCTTCCTTGAGGAAGTGAACAAACGCGTCCCACACGGCGGCAGCGGCATCGCTGGGCAGCACACTGCTGGGGACGCTGCTGAGGTAGATGCTACGGGCGATCAACAAGCCGACGGCAAGGACGAGCATGGATGCGACCAGACCGAGCCCGACTCCGACCAGGGCCCGCCGGCGGCCCCGCGCGACGTACACCCCGGCGCCCAGGAAGAGCAGCGACAGTATGGGCAGCGCGAGCCTTTGGGCCTTGACCAGCCGGTAGTACGCCTGAGCCTTCCCGAGGTCCGTGGCCTGGAACAGCGCCACGGTCGGGCTGACCGGCGGGATGTTGTTCGCCAGCTTGAACCCTTTCGCGACCAGGTCCTGCTTGGCCACGACGATCAGGGGACCAAGGTTGAGAACGATCTGGCCGTTGCTCGTGCTGATGGCACCGCCGCCCTGCCCGGAGAGCACCTTGACCAGCGCCTGGTGCGCAACGGTATTGACCTGCACCCAGGCGTTAGCCATGGCCTGGCTGGATATGACCGAGTGCACAGTGCTGTGTATGAAGCCCGTTACCGAGCTGGCGATCTGCGGGCCGAATGTCGTCAGCAGCGAGCTGATCTTGGGCAGCCCCCTGCTGTTGAGCTGGGTGGCGGCCTGATTGATGGTTCCGGTTATGTTGATCCTGCTGCTTATCTGGTCCGTGATCTTGTCGGTCAGGACATTCTGGACGGCCGGGTCATGGATCAGCGGCTCCACCGTCGCCACCCACCGGCCGGTGTTGGAAACCTCGTTGCCAGCCCAGACGCCTATCACTGAGACCGCAGAGAGTATGCAGCCCAGAACGATGAGCACAATGGAAACGGGGGTTCGCCAGCTGAAGCGCCGCCGACGAGCCTTGCCAGCCTCCTGGCTGCGCAGCGCCGCTACCTCCGCGCGGAGACGTTCCACCTCAGCTTTCTCGTCCAGGCTGGGCTCGGCCTCGTCCGGGCTGGATTCAGCTTTCTCGTCCGGGTTGGGCTCGGGGCCGGCCGCAGGCTCTGGATCACTGCGGGTGTCAGACAATACGGACACCTCCTGGCGGCTCCGGCGCACGGCGGCCACCTGATCGGGTCGCTCGGTCAGCGCGTGATAACTGCGTAACCTCACGTTGACCCCGGAGCCCGGCTGCGGGGCTCACCCATCCGGGGTGAATCACCGCGCAACGACCGGGCGGCTTAGGTCGTCACAGAAGATCGGTACCGCGCCCACGTTCGACGGCATCGTGCCGGTTAGACACGTCGAGCTTCCGGTATATCGCTTGGGTATGGGTCTTGACCGTGTTCGGTGATACGCCCAGTTCCGCTCCGATCTCGCGCAGCGACAGCGTGCTCCGGAGCCGGCGCAGCACGGCCGCTTCGCGATCGGTGAGTGGATCCACAAGATCGTCACGTGGCGGCCGGGCAAGACGACGCCTGAGCTGCTCCAGCCTGGTCGTGAGAGCGTTCACCTCGTCTGGGTACAAAATCAGCACATCCTGCGCGTCATCGATGATCTCCGCAGCGCGGGCGCTGTCGTCCAGGTCGAGCAGCACCTGGGCCAGCGCGAGCATGCCTTCCAGGGCGGCCCACGGGCTCATTCCGGGTGTGCGCCGGTGGGAAGGAACAGCAATCTTGAACTCCGCCAGGGCGTCCTCATACCGTCCCTGCGCGGCGTAGACGGCGCCGGTGGCCGTGTAGGCGAGGGAACTCTGCGGCGCGTCGTCAAGCCCACACCGGGTCGCGAGGGAGCGTGCGGCGCTGGCCAGGTCCCAGGCTCGCGGCAGATCGCCCCGCTGGACGGCGATCAGGGACAGGGCGGACACCCCCAGGATGTTCAGCGGCGTGGTGGAGACCTCGCTTCGTACGGCTTCCGCCAGTTGTTCCTCCGCCGCCCGCGGCTCGCCATACAGGTAAAGGCTGAAACCGTACGCGGCCTTCGCCAGGCCCCGCCACGGTGATTGCGGGTTTGTTTCCAGCTTGACCGCCAGGCACGCCGAGTCACGCATCACGCGGAGGCCATCGAATCCGTAGATGCCACGCAGCAGCGCGGCCGAGGATTTAAAGGACTGGATTCCGTCCGGCAACGGCCCATGAAAACCCCCTGCCTCGATCGCGGGGATCCAGCGCCGCAGCGCCTCCGGCTCGTCCGAGTGGGCGGCCGCCCACGCCGCACAGTGGGCGGCCAGCGGGTTCGCGGCGATCTGCTCGTCGGGCAACGAACGCATCCACCCCAGAACCGTCCCGGCCTTCCCGGCGTTCGCGTATTGGTGCCAGTTGCTGGCGATGAGGTCAACGGCCTGCGGCACAGTACCGGCGGCCAGCGCGTGACCGATCGCTTCTTCCGCCCACCCCGCCGCCTGATACCAGGCACTGGCCCGCTCGTGCAGGGTGAGCACTATGTCCGGCTCAGTCCTCGCCAGCCGGCTACGGAGCACCTGCGCGAAAAGCTTGTGATAGCGGAACCAGCGACGAGTCTCGTCGAGCGATAGGACGAAGAGGTTCTCCCGGTCGAGGGTATCGATGATCTCCGTCGCGTTGCCTGTCCCGGCCACCGCATCGCAGAGCGGCGCGCAGAACCGGCCGAGAATGGCGGTCCGCGTGAGGAAGTGCCTGATCTCGGCGGGCTGCCGGCTGAGAACTTCCTCGACCAAGAAATCAGCGACGAACCGGTGGTCGCCGGTGAACTGGTGGATGAAGTCCCTGGGGGACGGATGACCGCGAAGGGCCATGGCCGCTAGATACACTCCAGTCGGCCATCCCTCGGTCCGCCTGACAAGATCGGCCAGGTCAGGGCCGATGAGCTCGACGGCGGAAACGTTACGCACCAGCCCGGCCGCCTCCCGGTGAGTGAAGCGCAGGTCGCACGGCCGGATCTCGGTCATTTCGCCGAGGGTCCTCAACCGGGCCAGCGGCAGCGGCGGCCTGGTTCGGGTGACAAGCACTATCTTCAGGGCCGGCGGCAGATGACGCAGCAGTGCGGCAACCTGCTCGTGGCAGCGACGGTCCTTGATCACGTGATAGTCGTCGAGCACGAGGACGATCCGGGCCGGCGACCCCGTCAACTTATTGACCAGCATCGGGATAACTGTTCCCGGGATGTCCGGGGTGCGGGCCGCCAGCGCCGCCAAGATATCCTCGGCGCCGAGCTTCGGGCAGGCACGCTGCAGGGCCGACACGACAAGCCACCACAGTCTGCCGGGGTCATCATCACCACGGTCGAGCGACAGCCATGCGACCGGGCGGCCGTCAGCCGCCGTGGCTCGCCACTGCGCCAGCAGCGTTGTCTTGCCGAAGCCCGCGGGAGCATTAACGAGGACCAGTTTGGCCGGAGCACTGCCCGTCAGTTCCCTGACCAGCCTGGGCCGGTTCACCCATTCCTGGCGCCAGCTAGGACCGTGCAGCTTGGTGTCGATGGGCACGTTGACCACGGGGAACGCCGGAGACTGGTCGGCCGCCGTACGCGGGATGCGTTCCGGCGGCCTGGTTTGCTTGGCGCTCCCGTGGCCTGGCATGTTTCCACCCTAGGCAGGGGGCGTCGGGACAGACAGGGACGAAAGTCCCACGTGGTGAGAACTTTAGCCGGCCAACGCTCCCGCCGCTAGCCGCGGGAGTGCACGGTCACCGGCAGGCCGCGGCCAACTGCCACCGCTCTGAGACTTTCTGCGGCATGCCGGAAGCAAGCGAATGTCCGTACGGACGGCGCCCGCCTGTCACCCTGATATGCGCTATAGTCTCCTACCATGACGCAAGTGCTTCGTCTAGTTTCGTGGAATATTCAGCACCTCGCGAGAGGCTATTCTGACTTCGACGGAATTGTCCGAGTCCTGACCGGTTTGAAGCCTGACGTTGTGCTACTGCAAGAATGTGATTTCGGAACATTCCGAAGCGGCGGCGCTAATCAAGCAAAATGCATTGCCACCGCTATGAGGATGAATGAGATATCAGCCTCGGCAATGCGCTTTGACGGCGGCTTTTACGGGATCGCCACTCTCACGAAGCATGCAGTCAGCACCGCAATGACTATTCCGGTCCCTTGGACTCCACATACCAAAGAGGCACGTATACTCGCGGCCGTCATCGGGCCGCTGCTACCAGGAATAGCCAATGTACACCTCAGCCACGAACCGCCAGGCGCTGCGCGAAACGAACTATTTCGCATACTGCCGCAACTACCGGCTTGGGTCCAGATCCTCATTGGCGATTTCAACCACCCACCCGATGGAGATCTACCGGCCCCCTGGCTGGAAAAGTCGCCAGCGACGAACGGGGGGTACATGCCCACTTGGCCCTCTTGGAGTCCTTCGGCGGCACTCGATCGAATCATCGTGAAAGATGGGACAGCACCAATTAAAGCCCATATCATCGCCGAGCCCATTACCGACCACTTGCCACTTTACGCCGAACTGGAGTCCTAACATCATGCCTGAGCTTCTCGACGAGACCACGATCCGATACTACTTTGAGGGTGATCCCAGCCTTCCTTTCCAAATCGCGGACTTCGACTCGCAAATCTCTGTACTCGCAGCGGACCGTAAGGACCGGCTGATGGAACGGATCGGAGACGAACTCGTAATTAATGGCACACTTGAATCTGGCGTCACCATTTCTGGTCCAGCCTATATCGGATCAGGAAGTGTCATTCATACCGGAGCGGAGATACAAGGTCCTGTATATATTGGTGATAATTGCTCGGTTAGACATGGCGCCCTAGTCCGTTCGGGGACTATCCTAGGCGAAGGGTGTGTCGTCGGACATAGCGCAGAAGTCAAGAACAGCCTTTGCATGTCCGGTTCAAAGATGCAAAGCGGGGTATTTGTAGGTGACTCAATCCTCGGCCGGGGAGCACGGTTGGGGTCGGGTACGATTCTCGCTAATCGGCGCTTCAGCCAGGATCTTGTCTCTCTCAAGGTGTCGGGCCAGAAACTTGCGACTGGAGTTCAGTTCTTTGGTGCCTTGATCGGTGACTACGCTCGTCTGGGCGCAAATGTTGTGACCGCACCCGGAACTGTAGTGGGACCATACACCTGGGTTGCTTCGCTAGTTAGTCTCCAGGGCTTTATTCCGCGGGCTAAATTGGTCTTGCTGAAGCAAGAACTCGAATACAGAGACAAAGAAGAGACGGTCCTGCGGTCCGGCCGCGACGAATACGAGTCTACCTGAAGGGCTCATTCAGCCGATGCTGCACAACTTTCGAGCGCAGTGGAGTACTGAACATCTAACACGGCTAGTCCAAGTCGTCCTTCTATATGCAGGATGGCCGCATCCCGGCCAACGAATAGCAATTAGTCATGACTCAAGGCAGGTTTCACGACTGGCGGCAGAACACATCATGCAGGCGCTGACGAAAACCGAAAGGGTGTGGCTCGGCCTCGCCACAACGCCTGTCGCGAGCAATTTTGGCGTGCAATCAGACGTTGACGTTGTTCATGTTACCGCATCGCACTTGCCGCCCGACTTCGTCGGCCTGAAACTAATGCGGCGCGGTATGGCGATACAGGTCGACGAAGAAAGGCGTTTGCGATCGGAAACTGATCTTTACCGGCCCGCCGCGCCCTTGATGAATAGCAGCCCTGTAAATAGCAGCCCTGTAAAGACCGAGGAGTGTCCGGGCTCTGATACATCGGCGCATGCATGGGAAATGTATTCCAACCGTCTGCGAATGAAGCTGGGGCCTCGGATGCGGACTGCGGTAGTGGAGGTCCGGACGGCCTGGGTGGAGGTATTTGAGAAATTCTTTCCAGAACTTTTGATCGTATCGAGAGACTCGACCGATGTAGCACGGGAGCAGTCCCCCCCGGCATCCTCAGATTCCAATGAGATCATCCTGCGCTTGGATGAAGACGCGGATCAACTAGTGGTCTGGAGAGGTGCCAGCCGGATCGCGGGATCGGAACTCTTGATCAATTGGTTGACTCACAACGCGACGGATCACATCGGCCCTGTTGTCGTTTCCTATGACACTCCGTTGGCTGTTACACGCGCACCGGCGCTGCGGGGACGCCCGATCGCATTTACGCCAGTTGGCGATCAATACATTACTCATACGCTCAAACAATGTGGCGCGACGATCGGTGGTGAACCAAACGGGCACCTTATCGACGCAACATGGCTTTCTGGGCCAGATGGACTTATGTCTGGCTTGACGCTTCTCGACAAGGTCAGCGGATGGCAAAGCTCGGATGGCGGGGTCCTGAGATTCGCTTTCCTCCTAGAACAAGCCGAGCGGGAGCGACTCAAGTCGAGCTTCCTTACCTCGGCCTTCGCTTTGCGTCATGGCCTGTGGGAATGGACAAACAATGGCCGAAGGTGCCTGGTAAGATTTTCTACCTACGAGGACAGCGTGATCGTCCAAGCAGAGAACTTCCTGTCACCGGCACAAATCCCGCTCCCAGCCTGGATCAAAAATAAGCCTTTTGACATTCTTGATTTCTAGTAGCGAGCGAGAGGTGTATCGGTGGAATGAGGCTCAGGAGCGACACCGTCGCGATCTGGAAGTTCAGGCCTAAGGCGCTCTACTTTATCGTGCTACTACCACCTCCCCATTCCGGTAATGTACTGGGCGAATATCGGCTTAACGCTAAGGCTTCCAGCACAAAGCGCACTCCGTGGATGGTCTGCCAAAGCACCGCGCGACCGGACATTAGAGTCCATCTTTATCGCCGTCGCGCGATAGTCGAATTCGATCTGAGTGCACACCATTTTGATTTCCTGGACGATGCGATCCGGCATTCTGTATCAAGCGCATTGCGAGAGGCGATGTATACCACGCTGGCAAGCGTATTGGTACCGATACCGAAAAGGGATGAGATGAAGTTGATTCCCATCTTGGTTTCGGATCTTGAATCACGCGGGCGTGAAAGTGAAGGTTGGATAGGCGATGGAGCGACATCGTTTCACTTCCGAATGTATGACGCTTCAGAAGAGCGTCAGGCGCTAGTGCGAGTTTCGCGGCATCTGATTATTGTGGCCGGCGCTGGTGGCCGCGTGCTGCAGGAAGTTGTTAATTTGGCATACGAGAAGATGCTTTACGCTCCGGACGCCAGTATATCGAACGACGCGGTTTTTGCGTTTTTGGATGGTCTTGCGAGATATACTGTGCCGACAGAGAACACCGTCTTCCTGCAACGCGAATTCGCGCGCCTGGGCGTCCTGCTAGCTACTGTACAGATAGTGGTAGGCATATGGGCCGTAGTCGCTGGTGGCAAGTCGTCTGCATTCATTTTTTTCTCCGTGCCGGTGCTTATAGTGACAGCATTTTGTATCTACCTCCTTATTCGACGGCTACGCCTGGTGGATTGGAGATGATTGGTAGTTACTGGGATTTCGACGCGAAGCGCTACGTGCGCGAGAGATGGGAGGAAACGCCTGCCAGGAGAGCGGATGCTGCCGAGCTGGAGGATATTCTCTCCCATTCGATTTCCTGCTGCACCGGACAGCATATCCTGGATGCGGGTTGCGGGCCAGGATACTGGATACAGCGAGTTCTGTCCCGAGACGGGGCTACTTGTGTGGGCCTAGATATGTCTCTTGCTCGCCTGCGGCTAGCGCAGGGCGCTCGAGTCCAGGGTATTATCGAGCGGATGCCTTTTCAAGATGGCGTTTTCGACGCGATCGTAGCCATACACGTACTGGAATATGTGCGAGATATCTACGACGTGCTAATTGAAATGTGGCGGCTTCTTAGGCCAGGCGGAAGAGTGTTTATCTGCACGAAGAACCCGACAGGAGTGCCTTGGCGTCTAGCATTGTGGGCGTCGGAACGATTGCATCGATGTCCTCATCGCCCAATGCTGGTACCCCCTAAGGAACTGCACCATATGTGGCCTGGCTCTGCCGATCTGCCAATATACTTTCGTGCGCGCTTGATATTTGACTTGCAAGATGTTAATGATGCCGTTCACTGGCGGGCGCCAGTGGGTGTCGAAACTGCATTGGATCACCTTATTGGGCGTGCACCTGAATTCTTGGCAAGATATTTGTCGTGGCATTTCGCGGTAGTATTGACTAAAGGGCTGTTAATTTCGTGAGCATGATGTGCCCGGTTGGGCAACCGTAACTGGCAGAAGCGATGGAGCGTGTTTAGGTGCAGCTCGAGGACTGGGCATAAGCGCCGCGCGGTTGGTCAGCTATTGGTTGATTGCCAGCAGAGTCGTAACGTTCGCCCCGTCCTGGTACCATTATCGTGTGCAGCAAAAGGATCTACTGGCCGTAGGCGCAGCATACCTTGATATTAATTGTCCTGATTTCCCGCTCGGTGCTGGTCTCCGTCCAGATACGGAAGTAGTCGGCGGCGGATACATCCTGGCGGCGGGCGGCTCCGTCGTAAATTTCGCAAGACTGTGCGCTTCCCTGGGCCTAAGCTCGACACTGGTGGCTAAAGTGGGCTCCGATGCGGTCGGTCAACTCTTGATGAGACTGCTTGGAGAGTCGGGCGTGATACCTGAGTTGATCGTCGATGAACAATCCATGACAAATATTAGCATGAATCTATCAGACGATAAAGGCAAGTCAATTATGGCGGTTGTCGGTAATGCCAATGAGTCGCTTGGTCTAGCCGATGTCCATGCACACGCAGCGGCCTTGTTGCCGTCATGTTCGCACTTCTATATAGGTGGATGCTTCAAACTCAGGCGGCTCCTACCGGTTTTTAACGATTTGCTACGATTGGCTAAGACCACGGGCACGCAGGTCATCCTAGATCACGGTCGCCTTAACCCTCGTGTCACTCAAGAGGATATAGCGATCGTCAAAGACCTTGCCCGGGGCGTTGATTACTACCTCCCCAGTCGGGATGAGTTCCTGGCCCTGTGGAGCGGCGATTCTCTTGAGAAATGCATGACGACGTTGGTCTCCGGGATGGCAGGAAACCTAGTTATTAAGGACGGTGCACGAGGCGCCGTCACGATGATCCGCGGTAGGGTCGTGAACGTGCCGGCTTTTGATGTCCAGCCGATCCATACCATAGGCGCAGGCGACAGCTTTAACGCGGGCTTCATTGCCGCTATTGTCAGGGGAGAGGAGCTACTTGAGAGTATAAAATTTGGCTGCGCGACAGCTTCGCTGAGCATTTCTCGCGTGGATCCACCAACATGGTCATCCGTTGGAGATCTTATTCGCGCTCGACATGTCGCGAAATGAATTCGCGCATCCCGTGTGCTTCCGGTCCGGTGTCCAGAAAAGAAGGCGGGAAGCCCTCGCAGAAGTCGACCATCCAGGAGACGACCAGACGAGGCCGGTCCGCCCTACCAGGGCGCCGGCCACAGAGCCAGGAGTTCGGCGGCGCGGGAGCGCAGCTCGGGCAGCCGTTCGGAGAACAGGGCGTACCAGACAGTCAGATGCAGCCGCCTGAGCTGCTGGCAGACCGCCAGCTGGTCTGGGTCCGGGTCGCCGTAGGCGGCCAAGATGCGACGGCCATCAAGCCGCTGGCTGGCTGTCGACGCGGCCAGATCCCAGGCCACCGGCCCGGAGCAGGTGTCCTCGAAATCGTGCCAGACCCATCCGTCACCGGTGGCCATCAAGTTTCCGGCGCCGGCGTCGCCGTGCAACGGCTGCGCTGGGTGCGGGTCGAGTTCGGCAGTGAGCCACGCGTACGCCGCGGCCAGGGCGGCGGACTGGGCGGCGGTGAGCTCGGTCTGCGGCCGGGCCAGGAACGCCGGGATGTCGCCGAGCGGCGCGAGCAGCGGAGCCTGGCCGGGATAATCCCGCAGCGCCGCGTGCAGATCCCGCAGCATCGAGCCGATGGTGGCCTCGCTGGCCAGCGCGTCGCCGGGCGAGTCCACGTACCGCCAGAACGACATCACATGGCCGTCCCCGCAGTGCACGGTGGCGGGCACCTCCGGGCTCGGCACCACCGCCGGGACACCCCGCCCGGCCAGGAACTGGGTGACGTCGAGTTCGCGCTGCAGCCAGGCCGCGGGTTCGGGGCGGACGGCGGTGGTGCTCGCGGCGACCTTGGCCACCACCGGGGCGGGGCTCAGGTACACGATCACGTTCGCGCCATCGGCAAGGATCACCGGGTCGGTGCCGCGCACGCCCAGGCTAACGGCCACCTTGACGGCGGCCTCGGCCGCCGCCAAGGCCACCGGGGTCGGCGGAGTCACCTGGGTTATGCTACGGCTCCGCCAGCGCGGCGCGGGTGCCTCGCGCGGCGCTCACCATGGTGACGATCGCGGCGGCGACGACCAGCGCCAGGTAGATGCCGGGGATGGTGCCGTGGTGATAGCCGACGAAGTGATGCGCCCACAGACACAGGCCGATGACGGCGACCACGATGGCCGCGGCCGCCACCATCATGACCGCGGCGGCCACGCCGGCCGCGGCCGCGGCCAGGCGCAGGGCTGGCCCCCGCGGCTGCAGCCTGCGCAAGGCCAGGCCCGGTCCGGCCGCCGCGGTGGCGGCCGCGGCGAAGCCGGCCAGGGCAACGACAAGGAACCACCACGGGCTGACCCCGTTGGCCCCACCGACCAACTTGATCGTCACGATCAGGGCGGCCAGGTACGCGGCGGGCGCGATCAGCGGCAGCAGCAGGTACACCATGTCCCGCGGGCGTCGTTCACGCCAGGCCCGGCGCAGCATCAGCAGCCACAACGGCAGCCCGCCGACCCCGGCGACCAGCACCGACAGGGCCAGGCTGACGTCGAAGACGGCGTAGGCCAAGCGGACCTCCGGATGACCCGGCGCGGTGAAGCCCTGGAACTGGGTGAGCTGGGCGAAGACCAGCCCGAGGCCGGTCAGCATGGACCAGGCCAGAAGCGCCGTGACCAGGCTGGACCGCATCCGGCCCAGCCGGTCGTGCAGGTGCCTGGGCGGGCAGATCCAGGCCGGGACCGCGCGCCAGGCGACGCTCGCCACGGCGGCCAGGCCGCCGCCGGAGTCGTCGAGGAGCGCACGGACCTCGTCTTCGTAGCGGGCCCGCCAAGCCGGCGGGTAGAGCGCGAGCGCGGCCCGGGACAGCAGCGTCGAACCGGACGGGATCGAACCGGGTGAGGTCCGGGGCCTCATGCTCCGACCCAGCCGAGACTGGTGCTCAGCCGCTCCCTGGCCACCGAAGCGACCTTGCTCATCCGTTCAGACTGCTGCGCCAGCGCCTTGGCACCGGCCATCGTGATGCGGTACGGCCGACGGCGATCGTCCGACTCGAGCGGCTCGATCAGGCCGCGGGCCTCTAGCCGTGCGATCACCGCGTAGAGGGTTCCCGCGCTGAGCCGCACACCCATGGTCTCCGCCACGTCCTGGGTAATGGCGTAGCCATGCTTGGGTTCGCCGGCCAGGCTGGCCAGCACCAGCAGCGGCGGATCGGCCCATCGGTCCAGCTTGTCTGTCACGTTGCTCTCCCCGGTCCGCACCCGCCTGATTATGTCGCCCCACTCTATAGTGCCACCCGATATACCGCAAGCCGATATAGCGTCAGGCAATACAGGCTCACCTGGGTGGCCCACGTTCTGGTTGCGCCAGCATGAGCCCGGCGGTGACCAGCGCGACCGCGGGCGAGGCCAGCGTTCCGGGATCGGAACCGACTTGACCGAGTCCTTCGAGCTGCCAGGCATGCTGCCGAACCTCCTTCTTTACTGGAGCCTGGCCGGGCGCGCGCGCCTGCGCACCAACCTCGACGGCATGCGCGCCACCCTGGAGAAGGTAAAGGCGGTCGCCGAGCGCGGATAGGGCCAGCAGGCCAGCGCGAGCAGTACGAGCAGCGGGCCGGTGTTCGGGTCGGTCGCTGAGCCGGAGAAGATCCCGCCGAAGTTCTCCCCCGCGACCCACAGGGCCGAGGCGGCGATCACCGCGAGGACCACGGCGGGCCGGACCGTGACGGGCACCAGCAGGCCGACCGCGGCCAGCGCGAACGCCGCCGCGAAGCCGATGGTCACGACGGCCGCCTTAGTTCCGCCGCCCGCGGTCAGCGAGGACGAGTCCGCGGGCGCCGCCAGCATCAGGCCCGCCATGGTGGCCCACAGGACGAACCAGGCCACCCGGGCCCCGCGGCCCAGCGGGCTGCCCCCGGCCACGCTGGCGTCTCGAGCCACGCTGGCGTCTCGAGCCACGCTGGGGCCTCGAGCCACGCTGGGGCCTCGAGCCACGCAGGCGCCCTCGGAACGCGGCCAGGCCAGGATGGCGAGGAAGGCGTAGAGCAGGGCGGCGCCGGGGGCGCCGGTCAGCGGATTGGCCATCGTGCTGAATATCCCGCCGAGTCCCTCGCCGAGCCACCACACCGCGATCGACCACGCGATCGTGCCCGCCAGGGCGGCCCGGGCCGTGGCCCGGCACAGCAGCCCGGCCGCCAGCGCGAGCTGGACGGTGGCGAACATCGCGTTCCACGGGACCACGTGGCCCGAGATCAGCCGTTCGGCCATCAGCACCGGGCCGGACACGAACGCGGGCTCGCCCATCCCCGACGGCGCCAGCATCATGGCGGGAAACGTCTTGGTGAACATGGACGGCTGATACTGCAGCGCGGCGTCGAGCAGCCAGACCAGCCCGAGGGCGACCTGCAGGCCGCGGCGCAGACCCGACGACTCGCGGTCGGCCACCCAGGCCAGGGCAGGGCGCGCCTCCCGCCTGAGCGTGGCCTGCGACGAGGGCGGGAAGAACAGGGTCGCGAAGGCCGCCAGCGAGCCGGTGGCGACCACCCACAGGCCGGGGCCGGGGCGCGCGATCACCATGGCATCGCTGCCGAGCACGCGCATGCTCTTGGCCAGCTCGATCAGCAGGTAGCCGGAGAAGCCGACCGCGGCGAACCCGGCCAGGCCCGCGAGCCAGCGGGCGCGCTCTGAAGGCCGCGCCAGCTGGTAGAGGCCGGCCCAGGCGATCAGGGCGCCGACGGCGGCCAGGATCCGGCCGTTGCTCCCCCGCACGCCTGTGACCTGCACCAGCCCGGCGAAGGCCTCGACCCAGGGCAGGAAGGCCTAGGCGGGCAGGACCGCGACCGGGGTGGTGGTCGGCTTCGACGTCCCGCCCGGGGGCTCGACGGTGATCCCGATCCGGTCTCCTGGCACCACCGCGGAAGCCAGCACGGTGCTGGCGCCGGCCATCAGGCCCGCCGAACGGGCGCCGGACGGGCTCATCACCCACACCTGGTACACCCGCCCGGCCGGCGGGGTCCCGGTGGCGCTGACGACGGCTTCCCGCAGGACCGCGGAGGCGACGACGGTGACGCTTCCGCCTGCCGAGGTTCGGGTCGTCTCGATGCGGGCGTCGGGGGCCGTGACGACCCGCGCGATCGCGGCGGCGCTCGCCCGCGTCGACTCGAGCTGATGCTGAGTGGACAGCTGCGTGACGCCAAGGGCGACGGCCGCGGCGACACTGGCGGCGGCGGCCAAGGCGGCCACGCGCCTGGGGATCCGGCGGTGGTGCGGCCTGACGGGGGCCAGCGGCGGGAGCTGCCTGGTCAGGTACGCGGCGGCCAGCACTCGCTGCTCCATCCCCGGCGGCGGCTGGACCGTCCGCGTCATGGCCAGCCTGGCCGCGGTCTCGCGCAGGCCGCGGACCTCGGCGTCGCACGACGGGCAGTGCTGCAGGTGGCGCTCGAATTCCGCCCGCTCGGGCTCGGGCAGGGCATCCAGGGCGTAGCTGCCGGTGAGCACGTGCAAGTCGTCGGCCAGGATTTTCACCACGTCACCTCCATGCAGTCACGCATCCTGATCAACCCGTCTCTGATCCTGGTCTTCACCGTGCCGAGGGCCACCCCGAGCAGCTGCGAGACCTGCGGATAGGTGTATCCGCCGTAATACGCGAGCTTGATCGACTCGCGCTGCAGCTCGCTGAGACCGTCCAGGCAGCGGCGCACCCGCTGGTGGTCCAGCGTGGCCGCCACGACCTCGGCCACGTCATCGTCCGGGACCATGGCCGGCGCCGCCTTCTGCTCCCGGCGCGAGCCTGCCGTCTCCGAACGAACCCGGTCGACCGCGCGGCGGTGCGCGATGGTCAGCGCCCAGGACGCGGCGCTGCCCCGGGCCGGGTCGAACCGCGACGCCGTGCGCCAGATCTCGAGCAGCACCTCCTGGGCGACTTCCTCGGACTGGGCCGGATCTCTCAGCACCTGCCGGACTACCCCGTACACCGGCCCGGCCAGCTCGCCGTAGACCAGCTCGAACGCCCGGTGGTCGCCACGCGCCACCAGAGTCAGCAGCGCGACCAGATCCGGTTCATATCCGGCCGCCGGTTCCGGCTGCCACTGTCGTATATCAGGCCTGCTCATGTACCCCATTCGAGGCAGGCAGGCCGCCGGATGGCTCCGGCATCACTTCGTAAGGAATGGCCCTAAGGCCAATCCGTGCTGGTGACAGGTCCGAATGGCCGCCGTGATGAAGACATCGGGCCTGGCCGGCCTGCTGACAGGGGCCGTGGCGCTTGGCATGGCCGAGCTGACGGCCGCGGTCACCGGGCCCAACGGCGCTCCGGTCATCGCGGTCGGCGAGACCGCGATCAACCTGACCCCCGTGCCTGTCAAGGAGTTCGCGATCGCGCACTTCGGGTCGCACGACAAGACGGCCCTGGTCACCGGCATCGTGGTGCTGCTGGCCGCCTTCGCCGCGGGTATCGGCGTGCTGGCCGTCCGCAGGCTGGCTTACGGGCTCGCCGCGCTGGCAGCGTTCGCCGCGGTCGGCGTGGCGGCCGCGGTCAGCCTGCCGGACGCGACCGCTGCCGACGTGGTGCCCACCCTGGTCGGCGCCGCCGTGGCCGCGGTGACCTTGGTGCTGCTGGTGCGCACGATACGGGGACTCGTCCAGCGAGGGCCCGCGCAGGGCGCGAGGTCCACACAGGGCGCGAGGTCCACGCAGGGCGCGAGGCCCGCGCAGGGCGCGAGGCCCGCGGATCTCGGGCAGGGCGCGAGGCCCGCGGATCGCCGCCGCTTCCTCATCGCGGGGGCGGGAGCGGCGGCGCTTGGCGTGGCGGCCGGCGGCCTGGGTAACAAGCTGCTCGGCCGGTTCAGCGTCGCCTCGTCCCGGGCGGCGGTGCGGCTGCCTGCGGCGGCCGTCCGGGCGCCGGCCGTCCCGGCGGGCGCGGACTTCCGGATTGACGGGCTGACGCCCTTCGTCACGTCCAACGCCAGCTTCTACCGCGTCGACACCGACCTGGTCCTGCCGCAGGTGTCGCCGGAAAGCTGGACGCTGCGGATCGACGGCATGGTCGACCGGCCACTCGAGATCACCTTCGCCGAGCTGCTGAAGATGCCGCTGACCGAGGCCGACATCACGCTGGTGTGCGTCTCGAACGAGGTCGGCGGCAGCTACAACGGCAACGCCAGGTGGCTCGGCGTGCCGCTGGCCGGGCTGCTGCGCCGGGCCGGGGTGCAGGCGGGCGCCGACCAGGTGCTGTCCGCCGCCACCGACGGGATGACCATCTCCACCCCGGTCACCGCCATCATGAACGGGCACAACGCGCTGCTTGCCGTCGGGATGAACGGCCAGCCGCTGCCCGTCGCGCACGGCTTTCCCGCGCGCATGGTGGTCCCCGGCCTGTACGGCTACGTGTCCGCGACCAAGTGGGTCACCCGCCTGACGCTGACCACCTTCGCGCGGCAGCGCGCCTACTGGACGCAGCGCGGCTACGCGGCCCAGGCGCCCATCAAGACCGAGTCGCGGATCGACGTGCCCAAACCGCTCGCGCAGGTCAAGGCGGGACGGGTGACCGTGGCGGGCGTCGCCTGGGCGCCCGCGCGGGGCATCGCCGCGGTCGAGGTCAGCGTGGATGACGGCCGGTGGCACCAGGCCCGGCTGGCCGCCTCGGGCGGCATCGACACCTGGCGGCAGTGGATGCAGACCTGGGACGCCACCCCCGGCGTGCACCAGCTGCAGGTCCGGGCCACCGACAGCACCGGCGCGACCCAGCCGTCGCGACGCGCCCAGCCCGTTCCTAGCGGCGCCAGCGGCTGGGACTCCGTCGTGGTGACCGTCACGTGACGGCGCCGCATCCACGGGTCGGCGCAAAGCCGTACCCGTCAAGTGAACCCAGATAAAGGAGAAAAGAAATGAAGTATCGTCTGCTGGCCGTATCCGGGCTCGCCGTGGCGAGCCTCGGGCTGGCCGCCTGCAGTTCCGGCGGGTCCTCCTCGTCCGCGGCCTCAGGGTCGTCCGCGCCCGCCTCGTCGGCGCCGGCGGGTTCCGGCGCGGCGCCGGCCGCGGGCGGGTCCGCGGCGGCCACCACCATGGACTTCGGTCCGGCCTGCTCGTCCGTGCCGACGTCGGGCGCGGGCAGCTTCAGCGGCATGGCCACCGCGCCGGTGGCCACTGCCGCCTCGGCCAACCCGGTGCTGTCCACGCTGGTCACGGCGGTGAAGAAGGCGGGCCTGGTGGACACGCTCAACTCCGCGTCTAACATCACCGTGTTCGCGCCGGACAACGCCGCGTTCGCCAAGATCCCGCCCGGCACGCTGGCCAAGGTCCTGGCGAACAAGGCCGAACTCACCAAGATCCTCACCTACCACGTGGCCGCCGGCCGCTACCCGCCCGCCCAGCTGGCCGCGGGTACCCCGATCAAGACGCTGGAGGGCGCCACCGTCAAGCCGGGCGACATGGGCGGCAGCTACGAAGTCAACAACGCGCACGTGGTGTGCGGCAACGTCCAGACCGCCAACGCCACCGTCTACATCATCGACACCGTGCTGATGCCCCCCTCCTGAACCAGGGCGGGAACCGAGGTCCGTTCGGGACCAAGATTTTCAACCGAACGGACCTCGGCTTGTGGTTACGACAGCTCCACGACCGCCGAGTTGGGCCGGGCGGCACCAGGTGTTCACCTGGACGTCATCGCCGGTTAGCGGGGAAGTGGCCTGGCGCCGGATGGCCGTGAGACTCTTTCTAGCGGATCTGGGAGGTGATCGGTGTTCGGCATCTTCCCGTCGCGAGGGGTGTGGCGGCGTCCCGGCCTGCGCCCGGTCGACCTGCTGGTGTTTGCCGCGCTGCTGGCCCTGCTGTTCGGGCTGCTGCGGCTCGCCCCGGCGCTGAACGCGCCCGTCCTGCCGAAAACCAGCACCGTGTCCACCGATCCGGCCAACCTGCCGTACTACGCGGTACGGTCGCTGCTGCGCATGTTCATCGCGCTGATCCTGTCGGTGCTGTTCACCTTCGTCTACGCCACCGCGGCGGCCCGGCTGCGCCGCGCGGAGAAGGTGCTGATCCCGGTGCTTGACATCTTGCAGTCCGTCCCGGTCCTGGGGTTCCTCGCCGTGACCGTCACCGCGTTCATCAACTTGTTCCCTGGCTCCGAACTCGGCCTGGAATGGGCCTCCATCTTCGCGATCTTCACGTCGATGGCGTGGAACATGACGTTCGCGTTCTACCACTCGTTGATCTCGCAGCCGCGCGACCTGGACGAAGCCGCGCGCATCATGCGGCTGACGAAGTGGCAGCGGTTCTGGCGGCTGGACGTCCCGAGCGGAATGATCCCGCTGGTGTGGAACGGGATGATGAGCTTCGGCGGAGCCTGGTTCTTCCTCGCCGCCTCCGAGTTCATCACCGTGCTGAACCACACCTACGCGCTGCCCGGGATCGGCTCCTACGTGGCCGCGGCGGTCGAGCAGGGCAGCCTGAGCCACGTCGGCATCGCCATCGGCGTCATGATCGTCATGGTGATCACCGTCAACTTCCTGTTCTGGCGTCCGGTGGTCGCCTGGGCCGAGCGATTCAGGCAGGAGGAATCCGCCGCGGCCGAACGCCCCCGCAGCCTCGTGCTCGACCTGCTGCGCCGCTCCGCGGTCCCGGCTCTGGTGGCCCGCCCGGTGCGGCCGGGCCTGGCTGCTGGACAAGGTCACCCGGCCGTTCGGCCTGGCCGAGCACCCGCTGCAGCGGCCGGCGATGCGTGCCCGCACCGGGGACGTGTTCTTCTTCGGCGCGGTCAGCGCCGTGGCGGTCTACGGGGCCTGGCGGGCGCTTGAGTACGTGCACGTCCACGTCGGGCTCGGCGCGTTCGGGCCGGCCTTTGTTGACGGGGCCGCGACGTTCGCCCGGGTCGTGGTGCTGCTGATCGTGGCCAGCGTCGTCTGGGTGCCGATCGGCGTGTGGATCGGGATGAACCCGCGCGTGTCGCGGCTCGCGCAGCCGGTGGTGCAGGTCCTCGCCTCGTTCCCGGCGAACTTCGTCTTCCCGTTCGCCGCGGCGGTCTTCGTCGCGGCCGGCATCAGCCTGAACATCGGCGGCATCTTGCTGATGGCGCTCGGCGCGCAGTGGTACATCCTGTTCAACGTGATCGCCGGGGCGTCGGCCATCCCGAGCGACCTACGCGAGGCGATGCGCCTGATGGGGGTGCGGGGCCGGCTGCGCTGGCGGCGGTTCATCCTGCCCGCCATCTTCCCCGCCTACGTCACCGGCGGGATCACCGCGGCGGGCGGCGCCTGGAACGCCTCGATCGTCGCTGAGGTGGTCACCTACGGCCACCACCACCTGACCGCGACCGGCCTAGGCGCCTACATCGCCCAAGCGGCCAAGGTCGGGGATTTCCCCGAGGTCCTGATCGGCGTGGTGGTGATGAGCGTGTACGTGGTCGGACTCAACCGGCTGGTGTGGCGGCGGCTGTACGGCCTGGCGGAAACGAGGTACTCGCTGTGACCACCGGCCCGGTGATCGTGGAGGCCAGCGGCGTCACCAAGACCTTCAGCACCCCCGACGGACGCGCCCTGCCTGTCCTGGACGACGTCTCCTTCACGCTGCGCGAAGGCGAGATCGTTGCGCTGCTCGGCAAGTCCGGATCGGGGAAATCCACGCTGCTGCGCTGCATCGCCGGCCTGATCGCCCCCTCGGCCGGCACCGTGGCCTACCGGGGCAACCCGCTGAACGGCGCCAACCCGGGCGTGGCCATGGTCTTCCAGTCGTTCGCCCTGCTGCCCTGGCTCACCGTGCAGCAGAACGTGGAACTCGCCATGCAGGCCCGCGACGTGCCCGCGGACGCCAGGCGCGCCAAGGCGCTGCGCGCGATCGACCTGATCGGCCTGGAAGGGTTCGAATCCGCCTACCCCAAGGAACTGTCCGGGGGCATGCGGCAGCGGGTCGGCTTCGCCCGCGCGCTGGCCGTCGAACCCGACGCGCTGCTGATGGACGAGCCCTTCTCGGCCCTGGACGTGCTCACCGCGGCGAACCTGCGCGGCGAGCTGACCCGGCTCTGGGAGGGCAAGGAATTCCCGGTCAAGGCGGTCCTGATCGTCACGCACAACATCGAGGAAGCCGTCACGCTGGCCGACCGCATCCTGGTGCTCTCCTCCAATCCGGGACGGATCCAGGCCGAGTTGCCGGTCCGGCTCCCCCGCCCTCGTGACCGGCAAACCCCCGGTTACGAGCAGCTGGTCGACACCGTCTACGGCATCCTGACCGGCCGCGAGGAAGCAGCCGAGCGCGCCGCCACCGAAGTGGCCCCTGATGCGCCGGCCGCCACCCCGACCGACCAGCCGCTCCCCGAGGTCTCCGCGGGCGGGCTGTCCGGGCTGCTTGAGATCTTGGCCGCGCGCGGCGGCCAGGACGGGCTGGCCGAGCTGGCCGACGACCTCAGCTTCGAGATCGACGACCTGCTCCCGCTCGTCGACGCGGCCGTCATGCTCGGCCTGGCCCGGGTGCACGACGCGCAACTGGAGATCACCGACGCCGGCCGCGAGTTCGCCCGGGCCGACATCGACACAAGCAAGAAGCTGTTCGGCGAGATGATCGCCGAACGGGCCCCGCTGATCAAGGCGATCCTGCGGGCGCTAAACGCCACCGAGGACGGGACGCTCCGCGAGGGATTCTTCCTGGACCTGCTGCGCCGCGGCTTCTCTGTCGAGGAGGCCCGCCGCCAGCTCGACATCGCGATCGACTGGGGGCGCTACGGCGAGCTGTTCGCGTACGACGCGGAAAGCGGCGAGCTGGTGCTGGGCGCCGATCCCGCTAGGGTCGGGGCATGACCTCGGGCCTTTTGGGTCGCCCTCGGGTGGGCGTGTCGAGCTGCCTGCTCGGTGCGGAGGTCCGGTTCAACGGGGGGCACAAGCGCTACCGGTTCCTCACCGACTCACTTGGCCCGTACGTGGACTGGGTGGCCTACTGCCCGGAGGTTTCGATCGGGCTGGGGACCCCGCGCGAGGCGATCCGGCTGACCGCCGCCGGGCGCCTGGTCAACCGGAGCGGCACCGCGGACCACACGGCGGCCATGGCGGCGCTGCCGCTTCTGGCGGACCTGGACGGCTACGTGTTCAAGGCCAAGTCACCGAGCTGCGGCATCCGCGCCATCCCGCGGTACCGCGAGGACGGGCAGGCCGCCGACCACGCCGGGCGTGGCCTGTACGCGGCGCGGGTGCTGAGCGCGTTCCCGCTGCTGGCGGCCGAGGACGAGGGCCGGCTGAACGATCCCGAGCTGCGTGAGGCGTTTGTCGAGCGCATTTTCGCAGCCGCCCGGCTGCGCTCTTTTCTGGGCGGACCGTGGTCGGCCGGGGACCTGGTCGCGTTCCACGCCCGGCACAAGCTGCAGCTGCTGGCGCACGACCCGGCGCGCTACCGGTCCGCGGGGCGGCTGGTGGCGGCGGCCGGCACCGCTTGGGCCGCGGTGGCATACCGGGACCTGTTCCTGGCCGCGATGGCGAACCGGGCCACCCGCGGCCGCAACGCCAACGCGCTGCAGCACGCGTACAGCCGGATCGGCCGCGAGCTCGACCGGCCGCGGCGCGCCGACCTGGTGGCCCAGATCGAGTCCTACCGGCGCGGCGAGGAGCCGCTCAGCGTGCCGATCGCGCTACTCGCCCACTACGCCCTGGGGCTGCCCTGGCTGGCCGAGCAGACCTACCTCAGGCCTTTCCCGGCGGACCTGCGCCTGCGGCACTCCGTATAAGCACCGCGCCCGCCCGGTGAGCCAGCCGGCACGGTGGAACATTGAGCCGGCTCCAGCCGGCACGGTGGAACATTGAGCCGGCGCGCTGCGTCCCTGGGGGCGGTGTGGGACTCAGACAACACCTCTCTATGAGGTAGAGCGCCACTTTCATTGACTCGCGGGGACCGGGGGGTGCTGCCGTTTGGGCGGGCGGGGGATGAAGCCGCTGGTGCGGGCGACGTAGTCGGCGTACTGGGGGCGGTCGGCCATCCGCCGTTCGGTGAGCCGCTGGCCGGACCCGCGGGTCAACAGGAAGGTCATAAGCAGCGGCCCGACGATGGTCGGCAGTTCCGCCCAGGAGCCGAAGCTGATCAGGAACAGGCCCCACCACATGCAGAAGTCGCCGAAGTAGTTGGGATGGCGGGTGTACCGCCACAGGCCGCGGTCCATGATCATGCCCTGATGGGTCTTTGGGTCGAGATCGGCCTTGAACCGGGCCAGCTGCCAGTCGCCGACGGACTCGAAGACGAAGCCGCCCAGCCACAGGACGGCGCCGATGACGGTGAGCGGCCCGGCCGGGGCCCGCTCAAGCAGGCCGGCCTGCATCGGCAGGCAGGCCAGCCACAAGATCAGGGCCTGCGGCAGGTAGATGGTCCGCAGCGCGTAGCCGCATCTGTTCCCCTTCGCGCGGCTCAGCAGGTCGCGGTAGCGCGGGTCTTCCGGTTTGCCGCGGTTGCGCGAGCCGATGTAGACGGCCAGCCGCAGCCCCCAGATGACCGAGGCGGCCGCGAGCGTCGCGCGGCGCGCGGGCTGGCCGTACCCGATCGAGCTGACCAACCCGACCAGCGCGACCAGCGCGATGCCGATGCCCCACGCGGTGTCCACCACGCTGTGCTTGCCGGCCTTGACCGCGATGGCGAACGTGACGGCCATCATGACCAGCAGCGCGACCGCCGTGGCCAGCAGGGTGACGGCGAACGGGCCTGCGGGCAGGCCGCTCACCGGGCACGCCTTACGGCGAGGATCTGGTCGACGCCCATCCGGCCCTCCTCGAAGGCCAGCGCGCCGCCGGCCAGGTACAGCCGCCAGACCCGGATCTGCTCCTCGCTGAGGATTTCTTTAATGGCCGACAGGTTCTGCTCGAAGTTATCAAGCCAGGCCCGGATGGTGCGGACGTAGTGCTGCCGCATCGCCTCGACCCCGATGACCTCGAACCCGGCGTTCTCGATCAGCCGCACCGTGTCGCCCACCGGGCGCATGTCCATGTCGGGGGCGATGTAGGACTCGATGAACGGGCCGCCGCCTGGAGCCCGGGCGCCCCTGGACATCTGCTGGATCAGCAGCCGGCCGCCCGGCCGCAGCCGGGCGTGCAGCGCCGCGCAGAACCGCGGGTACTGCGCCGCGCCGACATGCTCGCCCATCTCCACCGACGCGGCCGCGTCGTAGCGGTCGTCCAGCGGATCCCGGTAGTCCTGGATCCTGACCTCGGCCCGGTCCCCGAGGCCCAGGCCGCGGGCCCGCCGCCGAACGTAGCCGCCCTGCTCGCGGGACAGGGTCACGCCAGTCACCCGGACCTGGGCGCGGGCCGCGTGGATGGTCAGCGAGCCCCAGCCGCAGCCCATGTCGAGCAGCCGCTGGCCGGGCTCGAGACCGAGCTTGCGGCAGATCAGCTCCAGCTTGGCCCGCTGCGCGTCGGCGAGGTCCCCGTGACCCGGGGTCCAGTAGGCGCTCGAGTACGCCATGCTGGGGTCCAGGATGAGCTGGTAAAACGCGGCGGGCAGGTCGTAGTGGCCGGCGATCACGGCCCGGTCGCGGGCCCGGCTGTGCAGGCGGCCGCGGACGCGTAGCTCGCAGCTGGGGGGTGCGGGCGGCGGGCCGAGGAGCTTCAGCTGGGCCACCGCCTTGGCCGCGGCCCATCCGGCTGGGGCCAGCGCGATCCCGCGAGTCGGCGCGTCCCTCAGGGTGCCCCAGACGCGGCGCAGGCCGTCGGTGAGGTCGCCCTCGAAGTCGAGGTCGCCGCTGATGTAGGCGCGGGCCAGGCCGAGCTCACCCGGGCGCCAGAGTATCCGCTGCAGCGCCCGCGGGGAGCGGATCACCACGACCGGGGCTTTCTCGGGGCCCGCCTCGCTGCCGTCCCAGGCGCGCAGCCGCAGGTCCAGGCCGGCGTGGTCGTTGAGCAGAGTCACGATGACCTCGGCTGGGGCCGGCTTGGCGCTGGTCAAATCCGGGCCAGGGTGAGCTGGCTGACGCCGATGTACCCGGCCCGGAAGCCGGCTTCGGAGTAGCACAGGTAGAAGTTCCACATCCGGTTGAACACCTCGTCGAACCCGAGCGCGGCCACCTCGTCGGCGCGGGCGCGGAACCGCTCCCGCCATATTCTCAGTGTCTCCGCGTAGTGGGCGCCGAAATCCTCGCGGGCGGTGATCCGCAGCCGGGTGGCTTCGGTCAGGCTGTTCTCGATCGCGGTGACGGACGGGACCAGCCCGCCGGGGAAGATGTACTTCTGGATCCAGGTGTAGGTGTGCCGGGTGGCCAGCATCTGGTCGTGCGGCATCGTGATGGTCTGCAGCCCGATCCGCCCGCCCGGGGCCAGGTGCTTGTCGAGGGCGGCGAAGTAGGCGTCCCAGTAGGGCTCGCCGACCGCCTCGAGCATCTCGACCGAGCAGATCGCGTCGAACTCGCCTTCGACGTCGCGGTAGTCGCATAGTTCCACGCTGACCTGGCCGGCCAGCCCGGCCTCGGCCACCCGGCGGGCGGCGAGGGCCTGCTGCTCCCGGGAGATCGTGACGGTGCGCACCCGCGCGCCCCGGCGCGCGGCCCGGATGGCCAGTTCGCCCCAGCCGGTGCCGACCTCGAGCACCCGGCAGCCGGGGCTCACCCCGGCCCGGTCGAGCAGCCGGTCGATCTTGCGCCGCTGCGCCTCGGCGAGCAGGTGCTCGGCCCCAGTGTCCGGCACCGTGGGAGAGCCATCGGTCCCGGTGCCGAACAGCGCCGAGGAGTAGGTCATGGTCTCGTCGAGGAACAGCGCGAACAGGTCGTTGGACAGGTCGTAGTGGCGGCTGATGTTGCGCCGGGCGCCCTGGATGGTCTGTACGTCGGCCGGCGGCTGGCGGCGCACGGCCAGCGAGCGCAGCCGCTGCAGCCAGGGCGGTACCAGGTCGTCGACATGAGCGGCGAAGACGGTGAGCAGCCCGGTCAGGTCGGCGCAATCCCAGTCGCCGGCCATATAAGACTCGCCGAACCCGATCAGGCCGGAGGCACCGACGCGGCGGAAGAACTCCCGCGGCCGGTGCAGGATCATGACCGGGGCAGACGGGGCCCCCGCGCCGAACAGCCCGCCGTCCGGCAGCCTGACCCGCAGCGGCAGCCTGGCCACCGCGGTGTTGAACAGAGCGCGCGCCGCGGCCGCGCGCACCGGCGAGGCCGCCGCCGCGGCGACGTCGGGCCACCGGTCCGCGTCGATCGTCCACGGCGCGGCGTGCTGCGTGCTGGTGCTCGTCACTTAACCCCCTCCTGGGGTAGATGAGCGGGCCGCGGCACTGGCCGCAGCCCGCGCAGGTACAACTTCACTCCCTGCCAGCGGATCCGGGCCGAGACGGCGGCCGTGGACCAGGGGTGTCGCAGGGCGGCGCCGGCCAGCGCCCGCGCGGTGACCGGGACGCCCCGGCCGCGCACGCTGGCGGCGAACGAGTGCCCGTCCGGGCGGCCGAGCACGATGCTCAGGGCCAGCCGGGCATCCGGCTCGGGCAGGCTCATCCGGTATTGGCCGTCGACCGGGTAAAAGGGCGAGACGTAGAACTCCTTTGGCACCTGGGCCCGGCCGCGGTCGTCGGTGTGCAGCAGGTAGGCGTGCCGCTGGCCGTAGGTGTTGTGCACCTCGGCCACCACGCAGGCGAGCGTGCCGTCGGCCCGGTGGCACCAGTAGACGGTCAGCGGGTTGAACACGTACCCGAGCACGCGCGCGTGCGCCAGCATCATCACCCGGCCGCCGCCTAGGTCGATGCCGTGCGCGGCCAGGAAGCGGTCGAGGTTCTCCCTGATGCCGCGGCGCGGGTCGCCGATATGGTCGCGGGCCTGGAAACGGGCCATCAGCCTTGGGCGGGGCAGGAAACGGGCCATCAGCCTTGGGCGGGGCAGGTTATCCAGGTCGACCAGCCACAGGTACGTGCGGTAGGTGAAGACGTTGCGCAGCGGGACCGTCCGGGCGTGGGTGATCCGGCATTCGTACAGCCGGGCGGTCACCAGGTGCCTCCGAGCGCCCGGGCCGCCTCGGCGCCCGACCGGCAGCCGTCCTCGTGGAAGCCCCACCCGTGGTAGGCGCCCGCGAAGGCGGTGACCGCCGTGTTCAGCTCGGGCAGGCGGCGCTGCGCAGCGACCGAGGCCGGCGTGTAGGCAGGATGCGCGTAATCCATCTGGTCGATGATCTTCCCGGGATCGACGACGCCCTGGCCGCCCAGCGTGACGATGTAGTCCTCGCCCGCGGGCAGGTCTTGCAGCCGGTTCATGTGGTAGCTGATCCGGGGCGCCGGGCCGTCATGGCGGCAGTCGCCAAGCTCGTAGTTCCACGACGCCCTGATGCCCGGGCGGTCCGGGAGTAGCCTGGTGTCGGTGTGCAGCATGGCCGGATTCCTGGTGTAGCCGAACGCGCCGAGCACGTCCCGTTCGGCCTGGGTGGGCGGGTCGAGCAGGCGCAGCGCCTGGTCCGGATGGGTGGCGATGACCACGGCGTCGAACTGGTGCGTCTGGTCCGCCGCGTCCCGCACCTCGGCGCCGTCGCGGTGGCGGCGCACCGCGCGCACCGGTGTGGATAGCCGGATGTCGTGCAGCCGCTCGGCGGCCCGCTCCACGTAGCTGCGGGATCCCCCGGTCACGGTACGCCACGGCGGCGACCCGGAAACCGACAGCATCCCGTGATTGGCCAGGAACGCGAACAGGTACCTGGCCGGATAGCTGAGCGCGGTCCCCGGCGGGCACGACCACACCGCCGCGACCAGCGGCAGGGCGAAGTGAACCGTGAAGTAATCGGAAAAGCCGCCCTCGTCGAGGAACTCGCCGAGGGTCTGGTCCCCGCCGAGCGTCTCGTCCCCGCCGGGGACCGTCTCCGCGGCCAGCAGGCGGCGAGCGGCGCGGTGGAACCGCGGTACCTCGCCGAGCATCCGCAGGTAGCGGGCGCGGCCGCGGCGGAGCCCGGGCGTCAGGCCGCCCAGGCCGCGCTGGCCGGCGTACTGCAGGCCGCAGCCGGCGCAGCGGACCGACATGCTCATCTCCGAGACCTGGGTGGCCACCCCCAGCTCGGCGAACATCTGAGTGAGCAGCGGATAGGTACGCTCGTTGTAGACGATGAAGCCGGTGTCGACGCCGATCGGCGGGTTTCGGGGTCCCATGGGCGGCACGACCATGTGGGTGTCGGCGTGGCCGCCGAGCCGGCCATCGGCCTCGAATAGCGTCACGTAATCAGTGTGTGACAATACGTAGCCTGCGGTAGTCCCGCTGACGCCACTGCCGATGATGGCGATCCTCCGCCTGGTCACGAGCCTCTCCCTCCAGGCCTGCGGCTCCTCCTCCGGCAGGCTTACGGCGCTTTATTCGTGGCCACCTGCGATCCGGATTGGCGGCCGGGCCGTTTCCTCGCGGCCGAACAGGTGCCGCAGCGCCCCCTCCAGATCCGGCTGACGGAACTTGTGCCCGGCCGCGATCAGCCGCTCCGGCCGGACGTACTGGCTGGCCTGGGCGATTTCCCTGGCCCCCTCCTCGCCGAGCAGCAGCCGGGGCGCGAACCCTGGGACCGGCAGCACCGCGGGCCGGCGCAGCACGCTGGCCAGCGTCCTGGTGTAGTCGAGGTTGCGCACCGGCTCCGGGGCAACCGCGTTGACCGGCCCGGACAGGCCGGGATCGAGCACCGCCCGCAGGTAGACGTCGAGCAGGTCGTCCAGGCCGATCCAGGCCAGCCACTGCTTGCCGCTGCCGAGCCGACCGCCGAGGCCCGCCTCGAAGAGCGGGCTGAGCAGGCGGAGCATGCCGCCGCGCGGCGACTGCACGATGCCGGTGCGGACCCGGACCGTCCTGATGCCCGCCGCGGCGGCCGGGGTGGTGGCATCCTCCCAGTCGGCGACCACGTCGGCCAGGAAACCCTCGCCGCGGGGACTGTCCTCGGTCAGGATCTCCTCGTCCCGATCCGGGCCGTAAATGCCGATGGCCGACGCGGTGACGAACGCCCGCAGGCCCGGCGCACCCGTGCGGCCGGCACCGGTAGCGGCGGTAGCGGCGGTAGCGGCGGCCAGCTCGGCCAGGAGGCGGGTGGGCTGGATCCGGCTGGCGCGGATCTCGTTCTTGCGTTCCGGCGTGAACCGGCCGCCGATCGAGGCCCCGGCCAGGTGAATTACCGCGTCGACCCCGTCGAGCAGCTCAGGGCCTGGGTCTTCCGGCCGCCAGTAGCGCTCCCCCGCATCCCGGGGCGGCCTGCGGACCAGCCGGATGACCCGGTGCCCGCTTGTGGTCAGCAGCGCCGTCAGCGCGGTGCCGATCAGGCCGCCCGAGCCGGTGACCGCTACCGTCAGCGTGTCCGGGCAGACCGCCCGAGCCCGGGCCAGCGCGGCCAGGTCGGCGGCGAGCTGCCGGTGCCGGTAGACGAACATGGGCCGCAGTGCCCGGGCGGGCAGCGGGGTGTCGACCACGTCGGTCACCAGCGTGGCCTGCTTTCCCGCCGTGCTGAACTCGTGGGTGTGCCGCCACGGCAGCACCGCGGACAGCGGCAGGGATGCCAGCTCCGCGAACGCGTGCACCGGCTGCCAGGGCGGAGCCAGCCTCGTGATCGCCCCGGGCCTGGCGTGCCAGGAGAACACCTCGTCTATGCCCGCGTCCACCACGCTGGAGTAAGTCAGTCCCATGTACGCTTTCAGCCCCCTCGATGCGCCAGCGGCGCTCGGCACCAACTAATAAATGCTAAATTACACTAAAGCTGAGGGTACCTGAGCACGGAGGAGGGCACATGCAGCTACGCGATGCCGCCGAGACGCTCGGGGTGCACTACCAGACCGCATACGCGTGGGTGCGGCAGGGAGTCCTCCCGGCCAGGAAGACCGGGCGCGGCTACGACGTCAGCGAGGTCGACGTCAGCGCCCTGGCGGCGCGCCGCGCCGCGGGCACGGCACCGCGCCCCGACATCCGGGTGCGGGACTGGACGGCCCAGGCCGACCGGTTGCGCGCGGCGATCATGTCCGGTGACGAGACCCTGGCGCGGCACATCTTCAACCGGCTGGCCAGCGGCGTGCCGCTGACCGAACTATGTGAGCGGGTCATCTCGCCCGCGCTGTGCCGGATCGGCGAGGACTGGGCCCGCGGCGAGACGACGATCGCGGCCGAGCACCGGGCCAGCGCCATCTGCGAGCGGCTCATCGCGACCCGCACGCGCCAGCCGCAGGGCCGCCCGCGGGGCATCGCGGTGGCAAGCACGCCGCCGGGGGAACGGCACGGGCTGCCGGCCCTGATGGCCACGGCGTGCCTGCGCGAAGACCGCTGGCTGGTGCATCACCTGGCGGCCGACCTGCCGGTCACCGAGGTGACCGGGCTGGCCCGCCTGGCCGGCGCTAGCCTGGTGGTGCTGTCGTCCGCCACCAGCGAATCGGCCGTGCGGGCGCGCGAGGCGGCGGAGGAGATCACTCGGTCCGCGGCTGGGCTGCAGGTGCTGACCGGGCAGCCCGGCGCGCCCCTCAGCCAGCTACGCCAGCTGGCCCGGGCGGCCATCGCCGAAGGGCCTGATCCGGGTCGGTACCGTAGTAGCCCGTGTTGTAAATAAGCCCGAACTTCATGTCCGCAACTATCCGTCGGTACTCATCGAGGTGGGAGATGGGCAGCCGTTTCATCTCGGCCGTGGCCTTCTACGGGCCGAAGACGGGCCCGCTGCGCGATTTGCTGACCGGGGTGCAGGCCACGATCGCAGCACACATCGGCGCCGGCTTCCTGCCCTATTCGCTCGGCCAGATCCATGCCACGCTGATCGCGCTCAACGGCGTGCGCGACCCGCGGACCGGCGCCATCGTCAACGAGTACCTGCTGGCGCACGCGGGCGTACGGCGGGAGATGGACCTGCCGCAGGTAATGGACATCCTGGCCAGGGCCACCCCGCTGCGGGTCCGCATCGGCGGCTTCCGGCCAGACCAGGCGGCCCCCTTCCGCAGCCGGGGGCAGCATTTGGCCGAACGGACCTTCTCCGTGCAGGACAACGCGTTCGTGCTGATGGGATGGCCGGCCGACTCGCTCGCCGGGGCCGGGCGACCGCTCGACGAGCTGCGGCGCGAGATGAACGCGGCCAACGTGCGGCACCGCTACCACGTCCATGCCATGGACGTTGACAACGACCTGCACCTGGTGGTAGGTCACCACGCCGGCGCACCGCCCGGCGCGCTCGCGCGGGCCACGGCCGCCGTCCGGGACAGGCTGGCCGCCGATCCCGTGGACCTGGCCATCGGCCTGACCGACATCAAGATCGTCGCGGCCGATTCTCATACGCTGGCGCCGCCGCTGTACGTCAGCGACATCCCGGCCAGCGGATCGGCCCTGACCGGATCGGCCCTGACCGGATCGGCACCGACCGGATCGGCCCTGACCGGATCGGCACCGACCGGATCGGCACCGACCGGATCGGCCCTGATCGAATCGGCCCTGCTGGAACTCCTCAGGACGGCGGCCGGGTGAATCCCCGGGGGGTCATGTGTGCCGGCTAACAAGAGTTCCTGAGTGGAAATTATTTTCCACTCAGGAAACGCCCCGGGGATGGCCGGGTGGGGACGACCAGCCGGGGCGGCAGCGCACCCCGGTCGAGTCCGCGCCGGATGCTGGTCATGGACGTCGCAGAGCTGGACCCGCGCCTGGCTGGCCCTCACTCTCGGGTAATGCCGGGCCGGGCCGGGATGCGCTCGTCGGGGGTCCCCCACGACGGGGAGAATCCGGATGACGGGACGCGGGAGGCCGCCGCCGGGTTCAGGTCCCGGTTGATCACCTCGGCGATCGCCTCGATGGTGGCGATTCCGTCGGCCATGGTCGGGTTGTCCTGGGTCAGCACGACGATGCTGTAACCGCCGCCGTGGCCGGTGAAGCAGCCGATGCTGTGAATGCGCCAGCCGTGCGTGGCCAGGGGCAGCCAGCCGTTCTTGACGTGCACGGTAAGGCTGGTCGGTGCCCCGGCCGGGACGCCCCAGCGCTGGGAGGGAATGACGTGAGCCATCAGGCTCAGCGCGTAGTTGCGTGAGGACGTGTCCAGCACCTTGTTCTCCGCCAGCAGGAGCCGCAGCAAGAGCGTCTCATCGGAGGCGGTGATCTGGGTCAGGCCCCACAGGCCGTCCGGTCCCAAGATGGTGTGGGTCATCCCGGCCAAGTTCAGGAAGTGCTGGAGGTAGCCGTGCCCGAGCTCGGCCCACAGCGCGGACGCGTCGTCGTTATCTGACCGGGTGATCATGTCCCAGGCCTGGGCCGCCTCGGTTCTGGTCAGATGCCTGTGCTGGTCTTGTGCCTTGCGGAGCAGCGCGCCCAGGATGGTTACCTTCACGACGCTGGCGGAGTCGAAATGCCAGCTGCTGTCGAGCCGGCACACGAGCCCGATACCGGGATCATCGACCGCCACCGCGACGGCGGAGGAATGGCCGTGCCGCGCCGCCTGGATAGCCCGGCTGAGCCTGGCGGCGAGCGCGCCATGGGACGACGAACTGCAGATCGCTGACGACGCGGCGTCGGCTGGCCGAGCCACGGATACGGACAACGTCATGGCGGTCAGGGCCGCGGCGACCGCTCCGGTCCAGCTGCGCATGTGCTTCATCAGGATCCCTTCGTCTGCGAGACGACGATAGCGCGGCGCTGGCTGGCCGGCCCAGACAGGTCAAACAAATGGGATTGATCGATTGATCTGGCTTGATCTACTGTGAGCGGGTGACCGAAGCACCGGGGTTCCTGCGGCTGGCCGGACATCCGCTGCGCTGGCGGCTGCTGACCGAGCTGGCCCGCAGCGACCGGCAGGTCCGCGAGCTCACCGGCCTGCTCGGCCAGCCGCAGAGCCTGGTTTCCTACCACCTAGGCCAGCTCAGGACGGGCGGGCTGGTGTCCGCCCGGCGCAGTTCGGCCGACCGCCGGGACGCCTATTACCGCATCGACTTGACCCGCTGCACCGAACTCCTGACCGATACTGGCCGGGCCCTCCACCCGGGCCTGGGGCTGGTCCCGGCGCCGGCCGAACGGATCCGAGTCCGCACCCGCGTGCTGTTCCTGTGCACCGGGAACAGCGCCCGCTCGCAGCTGGCCGAGGCGCTGCTCGGGCAGCTCGGCGGGGAGGCGATCGAGGCGGCCAGCGCGGGCAGCCAGCCCAGGCCGCTGCACCCGGACGCGGTGCTGGTCATGCGTGAGCACGGCATCGACATCAGCGGGCGCCGGGCCAAGCACCTGGACTCGTTCGCCGGGCAGCGGTTCGAGTACGTGATCAGCCTGTGCGACCGGGTCCGCGAGGTCTGCCCCGAATTCCCCGGCCATCCGCAGCTGATGCACTGGAGCATCGCCGACCCGTCCGGTGCGGGCTATCCGGCGTTCCGCCAGGTCGCGGCCGAGCTGCGGACCAGGATCGGCTTCCTGCTCGGGCTCATCGGCCGGGACGGGGGGTAGCCGTGCCCGGCGAGGCCGCACCGGAGGCGAGCCTGGTCACGGTGCTGCGGGAGTGGGGCCGGATCGGCTGCATCGGATTCGGCGGGCCGCCGGCCCACATCGCGCTGCTGCGCCAGCTGTGCGTAGACCGCAGGCAGTGGCTGGACGCACAGGAATTCGAGGACGCCATCGGCGCCTGCAACCTGCTGCCCGGTCCGGCCTCCACCGAGCTGGCCATCTTCTGCGCCTGGCGGGTCCGCGGCAGGCTGGGCGCGCTGGCCGGCGGCCTGGCCTTCATCGTCCCCGGCCTCGTCTGCATCCTCGCGCTGTCCGCGCTGTTCCTGGCCGGCTCGCCGCCGCTGTGGGTGACGGGGGCCGGCGCTGGCGCGGGCGCCGCGGTGGCCGCCGTCGCGGTCCAGGCCGGCTGGTCCCTAGCCGTCCCCAGCTGGACCCGCGCGCGCACGGCCGGCCCGGGACGCCGGTTCCGCTGGGTGGCGTACCTGCTGGCCGGGGGCGCCGCGGCCGCGACCATCGGCCCGTGGCTGGTCCTCGTCCTGCTGGGCTGCGGGGTCACCGAGCTGGCCATAGGCAAGGCGCGGGCGGGCGCGGGCGGGGCTGCGGCCGACCGGATAGGCACGGCGGCCTCGGACGGCACGGCGGCCTCGGACGACACGGGCGGCACGGCGGCAGGCGGGAAAGTGCCGGGGATCGCGGCGCTTCCGGCGTTCGGGACGGTCCGCGCCGTGGCGGCGGTGGCGGGGGGCGGCGTGCTGGTCTCGGTGGCCTGGGTGGCGTTCAAGGTGGGGGCGCTGTCGTTCGGCGGCGGCTTCGTGATCATCCCGCTGATGCGGGCGGACGCGGTGGGCCGACACTGGATGACCAGCGGCCAGTTCCTGAACGCGGTGGCCCTGGGCCAGATCACCCCGGGCCCGGTGGTGCAGACCGTCTCCGCCGTGGGCTACGCGGCCGCGGGCCTGGCCGGCGGGCTGCTCGCCGCGCTGGTCGCGTTCTCGCCGTCGTTCGCATTCGTACTCGGCGGCGCCAGGTACTTCAGCGCCCTGCGTACCAGCAGGCACGCCCAGTCGTTCCTGGACGGCGCGGGGCCGGCGGCGATCGGGGCGATCCTCGGCTCGGCCATCCTGCTGGCCGGGGCGCTGAGCCAGCCGTGGCAGTACGCGGTGCTGGCCGGCGCGGCGGTCCTGCTGCTCGGGCTGCGCCGCGGGGTCGTGCTCACCCTGCTCGCCGCGGCCGCAACCGGCCTGCTCGTCGCGCTGGCCGGAGGGCCGCTTCCGCACTGAACGGGCTGAGGTCAGGGAGGTTGGGCGTGACACCAGGGTCGTTCGGGATGAAGATCTTTGGTTTTGGCTGGCCGAACCGTGGTAGCCGACGGGCATGGCTGATTCCCCAGAAGCTGCGACCGAGACCGAAGCCGAGCTGCGCATTTCCCGGGTCAGGGCGCTGAGCGAGCACGACCTCCTCGCGGTCGTCACCTACATGCTGGCCCGGCATCCGGATACGTTTCCGCCCATGCTGGACGACGCGCTGAGCTCGGTCAGCCCCAAGAACAGCAGCTAGGGGGCCGGCTGGGCCTTAGTTCGGCTGGAAGGAATCGAACGGGTTTTCAAGTTGTTCGATTGTATGTTTTAATACCTGCATGGCCGTGATCGCCCTCGCAGGAAGTGCCAGCCACCCCGCCGTCGCCGCCTGGCTCGCGCTGGGAACCGCCGGGCTGGCCGCCGTCGTGGTGGCGATGGCCTGGAACGTGAACGTCCGCCAGATCCGGCTGGCGGAGCTGCTGGCCCGGCGCCAGTTCCTGGTGACCAGCGAGGCGAGCTCGGCGGGTCGCGTGGCGGATAAGGACGGCGGGGCGGAGATCGAGGCAAGCCGGGATGCCCCCCGTGCAAAGCCTGCCGCCCGCGCCAAGCCGGTGCCGCCTGAGGTGATCGAAGGACCCGACGAGGTGATCACCGGCGAGCAGGCCCGCTATCGCGTCCAGGCGTCGGGCTCGCACCACGTGGTGTCGTGGGCGGTGGGCGGAGGCGCGGTCTCGCATGGGCCCGACCCGGGCCATCCCGACGACCTGCTGCTGATCGCCGATCAGCCGGGCGATCTGACCATCATCGCCCGGGTGCGCGAGGGCCTGACCGAGCGGCGCGCGACCAAGTCTGTGACCGCCGTGCCCGAGGTGACGCCTCCCACGCCGCCGTTCACGCTGCGGCTGTTTTTGCACGGCTGGGGGCTGGTCGTCGCCGCGGTGCTGATCATCGGATTCGCCGGCGCCCTGGACGCGCTGGGCAACTTCACCTCCTCCGACTTCATCGCCCTGGCCGTTCCGCTGGCCGCGCTGCTCGGCGTGATCGCCGTCGCGCGGGGAGCCGGCGAGCCCGGCGGGCGCTCGGGCCACGGCCACGGCGTCGGCACCGGCAAGCGGCACGGCCAGATGTAGAGCGCGGCTTCCGGAGGACATCACCCGGGCCGCCCCAATAGTCAGCAGCACCACCTAGATCACACGTTCGTATCCTAGCGATAGAGTGCAATGATCGTGAACGGTTACTGCCCTCCCAGGGGCGGTAACCGTTCACGATGACGATAAAGGCCGCCTGGCGGCCTTCGGCCTCGGTGACGGGGAGGGAGGGAGGGGGAGGGAGGGAGGAGTCCGCAGGCACGGCAGCAAGGAGTTTGAAATTATTCGTATCAAAAACCTGTACAGCGATATGGTATAGAGATACAGTATCGCCATAGCCCGGCAGTCCGCGCCGGGCGGAAGGCGGTGCATACCAATGACGACCATCGTGATCGCGGAGCCGACCGCTCCGCCGGACAAGGGCCTGCGGGCCGGAGCGCTCGGGCTGGTCTCCAGCGTGGTGATCGCGGTCTCCTCGACCGCGCCCGCCTACAGCATGGCCGCGACGCTCGGCCTGATCGTGGCCATCGTGGGCGTGCACAGCCCGGGCACGCTCATCGTGTCGTTCTTGCCGATGCTGTGCATCGCCTACGCCTTCCGCGAGCTCAACCAGGCCGACCCGGACTGCGGCACCACATTCACCTGGACGGCGCGCGCGTTCGGGCCGCGGGCCGGCTGGATGGGCGGCTGGGGGATCATCGCGGCCGACATCATCGTGATGGCCAGCCTGGCGCAGATCGCCGGGCGGTATTTTCTCGAGCTGGTGGGTGCGGGCGCGGCCGGCACCGTCTGGGTGACTCTGGTGGGAGTCGCGTTTATCGCCCTGCTCACCGGGGTCTGCTACCGCGGGATCGAGGTGTCGGCCCGGCTGCAGCAGGTGCTGCTGGTCATCGAGGTGGGCGCGCTGGCGGTCTTCGCGGTCGTCGCGCTGGTCAAGGCGGGCACCGGGCACGCGCTGCCCGGGGCCGCGCGCCCGTCGGCCGGGTGGCTGAACCCGTGGACGGGATCGTTCGGCCACCTGTCGAACTCGTTCCTGCTGGCCGTGTTCATCTACTGGGGCTGGGACTGCGCGCTCAGCGTGAACGAGGAGACCAAGGACTCCGCGCGCACCCCGGGCCGCGCCGCGGTCATGGCCACCCTGATACTGGTCGCGATCTTCGCGGTGATCAGCGCGGCCGCCCTGGCCTACGCCGGGCCCGCGTTCCTGGCCGCGCACAGCACCGACGTGCTCGGCGCCATGGCCACCTCGGTGCTGGGCAGCACGCCAGGCAAGCTGCTCGTGCTGTGCGTGCTGACCTCCACCGCCGCATCGGCCCAGACCACGATCATGCCGACCGCGCGCGCGGCCCTGGCCATGTCGGCGCACGGCGCGATACCCGCCTGGTTCACCCGGATGCACCCGCGGTTCCGCACGCCGACCATCGCCACCCTGGTCATGGGCGGGGTCTCGGCCCTGTTCTACGTGCTGCTGACCGCCGTGTCGAAGAACGTGCTGGCCGACTCCGCGGCGTCGGTCGGGCTGCTGATCGCCTTCTACTACGGGCTGACTGGGTTCGCCTGCGTCTGGTTCTTCCGTCATGAGCTGCTGACCAGCGGGCATACGCTCCTGGTCAAGGGGATCCTGCCGCTGGTCGGCGGGCTGACCCTGCTCGGCGCGTTCGTCTTGTCGATCAAGTCCTACTGGCCGGCGGCTAGCAGTTACTCCAGCTTCCACGGGATAGGCGGTATCTTCCTGATCGGTGCCGGTTCCCTCGTCGTCGGAGTGGTCATCATGTTCATCACCGCCAGGTTCCTGCCCCGGTATTTCGCGGACGGGATCACCGCCCCCGCCAAGACCGAGGGGAGCGCCTCGCTATGACCTCTGCAGACGTGACGTCTGCAGCGCCGGTGACGCCGGCCCGCAGCTCTGATCACCCCAGGGACCGCGGGCCCGGCCGCCGGGCCGGCCGCCGCAAGACCGCGGTGCTCGAGGCCGCCTGCCGGGTCATCGCGGAGCGCGGCGCGGACGCCACCCGCTTCGCCGACGTGGCCGCCGAGAGCGGCGTCCCGGTGAGCACGCTGCAGTACTACTTCGGCTCACGCGAGGACCTGCTGGTAGCGGCGTTCCGGCACGCCTCGAGCGCGGAGATTGCCGCGCTCCAGGCGGAGGTCGCCGCCATGGACGACCCGTGGGAACAGCTCGAACGGATCCTCACCAGGTCGCTGACCGGATATGAGCCGGACGCGCCCGACGCCGGGCGGCTGTGGATCGAGTCCTGGCACTTCGGCATCCGCGACCCCGAGATGCGCGCCGACGCGCTGCGCGACAACACCGCCTGGCGGCGGCTGGTGGCGGACGTGGTGCGGCGCGGCGTCGAGCTGGGCACCTTCAGTGGCAGGCACGATCCGGACAAGGTCGCCGTGCTGGCCGTCGCCGCAGCCGACGGGCTCGGCATCCCGCTGTCACTTGGCGACCCGGCCATCACCGCGCCGGGCGCGGTGCGGGACGTGCTGGCCGCGCTGGCCGAATTGCTCCACCCCTAGCGCAAGGCGCCCGGGCTGGGGGAACATCGTAGAGTGATGCCAGATCAGGGCCTCTACGAAGAACGGTACCGGCTGGCCGGGTCCATAGCCGCGAGCTTGGCTATCAGCCTGGTCATGATCGGCGTGGCCGTGCATTTTTCGTACGGGACCTGGATGGCCTTGTCGGCGCTGGGCTTCATGAGCATCACCGTGCCGTGCCTGGCCACGGCGGCCAGCGGCAGGATCGCTTTTCGCGCCGACGTGCTGGGCATCACACTCGGCGCCTCACCGCTGAGCTGGCCGGGCCGTGACAGCTCGCCCATGTTCATCCCCTGGTCCGACGTGGAAAGGATCGTCCTTTACTCCGGACCTAAATCACGCGAGCTAGGCGCCGGCGACCGGCAGTGCATCGGCATCCAGCGCCGCCCTGGTGCTCCGCGGCTGCCCCGCGGCAACGGGCCGGCCCGCCGCTGCCCGGTGCCCGGCCTGGCCGAGGGGGCCACCCGGCAGGTCGTCGCCTGGCGGCTGGACCGCGAGCGGCTGACCGCCCTAACCGCGGCCGTGGCCCCCTGCATCCCGGTCATCGTCGCCGACCCAGGTGTCGAAGGCCCAGCTATCGAGGGCGCTGCTCTTGAAGACCCTGCTCTTGAAGACCCTGCTCTCGAAGGGCCGAATCCGGGCTGACCGGCTGCGGTCAGGTTGGCGCGATGGGCGGCGCGGTGGTGGTGATCAGCCCAGACTCGTAGGCGAAGACAGCGACTTGGACCCGGTCCCGCAAGCCGAGCTTCATCAGCAGGCGGGCGACGTGCGTCTTGACGGTGGTCTCGGCGATGAAAAGGTCGGCGGCTATTTCGGCGTTGGACATTCCGCGCGCTACATCGCGAAGAACGTCTATCTCACGACGGGTCAACGTGCTCAGTGCGGCTGCCGATGAGGGCGCGACCGGGCGGCTGGCACCGAACCGCTGGATCAGGCGGCGGGTAACCGAGGGTGCCAGCAGGCAGTCGGATCCTCTGGCCGCCTGGCGCACGGCGATCACGATCTCTTCCCCCGGCATGTCCTTGAGCAGGAAGCCGCTGGCACCGGCACGCAGCGCATCGTAGACGTATTCGTCCAGGTCGAAGGTGGTGAGCATGAGAACCCGGGCCGAGAACGGCTGGGCCAGGATGCGCCGGGTAGCCGAGATGCCGTCCTCCCCCGGCATCCGGACATCCATCAAAAGCACGTCTACCCGGACCTGTTGGACCAGGTTGAAGGCCTGCTGGCCGCCGGTGGCCTCGCCGACCACCTGCATGTCGGGTTCGCCTTCCAAGATCATCCGGATGCCGCTGCGGACTAGCTCCTGGTCGTCTGACCGGCAGACCCGCGGCGCGTGCGTTGTCGACCAACGCGGCGATGTCGGTGAGAGGGGCTGCGCCGAGCGGCGCAGCGCCGGCCGGCAGGCCGCTGTTAAAACCCATCCGGAGTTCGGCCGACCCGTGCGCCGCGACCCGGGCGACGGTGGCCAGCGCGGCCTTCGCCTTCGGCGGATCCGACGTCCACATCCGGCGCGCCGCGCCGGCTTGCAGCGCGATGATCGTCAGGTGGTGGCCGATCGAATCGTGCAGGTCACGAGCGATCCTGGCCCGTTCCTCCGCGACGGCCTGACGCAGGCTGGCCGCACGTTGCCCGGCGAGCAACTCGTTGTTGGACCGCAGTTCCTCGACCATGCGTGACCGGGCCGACAGGATTCGGCCAGCGATCCACGCGGCGAGCATGGACAGGAAGACGTAGCCCTTGACAAAGCGGGGTAACGAAAGCCGAGAACAGGGCGGCCGCGGACCAGAGCGCCACCGACATGATCAGCGGCCGGGTCCAGGCGAGAGCCAGCGGCGCCGCGATCACGAGGCAGCCGAACAGCGCGACGGGCATCGGCACGTGGACGTCCGACCTGGCGCGTACCTGGAGCAGCAGGCCGGTGCAGATGGCCGCCGCGGCGAGGGCCGTCCAGGTTACGGCGGTGCTGCTGGCGGTCCGGTGCCTGGTCGTGACGGGCCGGCCGACGGGGTCCGCGCCGGGCGTGGGGGCCGAGTTGCTGACCGCAGTCGCGGAGCCGGGCGACTCGGAGGCGAGGGACACGACGACGTTGCGGGTTTGCGCGAGCAAGGTACGCGCCTGGGTCTCGATCGCCGCGACCGAACCTGCCTCGAGGTTTTCACCCTCGCGTTCGGCCACACCGATCTCTGTCAGCAGCGAATCCAGGCCGGCCACCAGATCTTCATGCAGGCGCCCGGCTAGGCGCAGCCGCTCCGTGGCCAGCGCCGTACGGGTCTGCATGGCACGCTGGATGTCGAGCTGTCGTCGCTGCTCGACTAGCGCCTCGAGCAGCCACTGGCGTCCGCGGATCAGCCGGCCGCCCAGCGCGGGCGCGCCAACCAGGAAGACGGCGAAGAAGGCGACCGCGCCGGGAATCGGGTTGCCTGACGGCTGGAGCAGATCGTTGACCACCACCACGACCAGCGGCTGGGGAAGTCCGAGAAGGAGATCGCGCCGGGAACCGAACGCGCCAAGCGAATAGCTCAGCACCATGATGGCGAAGAGCGGTACCACCTGGTTCGGTGAGCGATCTGCCGCCGGGACCACCAGAACCTGCACCGTCGTCGAGGCAATGGCCACGACCGTGAACAGCGTCACGGCAAGCAAGGGCCGCTTCCGGCGGAATAGCAGCAGGCCACCCAGCACGAATCCGGCCGGAGAAGCTTGCGCTACCAGTCCCGGCTGGCCGTGCGCCTCGACCATCGCCTCAACCTCGCCAGCCGCCCCGACGCCGACGGCGACCAGCGCATCAACCACCTGGTGCCGGTCCCACGTCCGGACGCTCGGAAGGAAGCCTCTGCCCAGATCTCGGGCCATGGGGACCACGATAACGACGCTCACGCGCGGGGTCATCCTCCGTAAGGAGGACTGCATGCGAACGAGGCGATACCGCTCTCCGGACGGACGACACCCGTCCGGTGCCTCCGTAGCGTCGGCGGCATGGAACGTATCCACGCTTATGAGGAGGACACTGTGGAAACAAGCAGATGGGAGAGCCGGCATCCGGCGCTGCTCGGCCGTCTGGCCGGGGTCGCGGGCGCCGTGTTCGTGGTGCTCGCGCTCGCACCGGGCAGCCTGGGCGGGCCGACCTACGGCAGCAGCGTGTCCACGCCGCAGATCCTGGCCTGGGTCACTCAGCACGCCGGGAGCTTCCCGGTCACGGGCTTCATCGGCGGCCTGAGCGCCAGTGTGTTCGCGCTCTTCGTGCTCTTGCTGCTCGCCGTGGCGCAGGGGCGCGGGCTGCTGTCATCGATCGTGGTGAGCGCCGCGGGGGCGCTGATGGCCATCGACTGGATCGGGACCGGCATCTACTACGCGCTGGCCGACGCGGCCTCCAGGCAGCAGGCGACCGGCGGCATCGTGGCGCTCTTTAGCCTGAACACCTCCATGACCTATGTCGACGGTTTCGTGGCCGGCCTGGCGATCCTGGCCCTGAGCCTGCTCCAGTTGGGCCCGCACGCCCTGCCCAGGCCGCTGATCTGGCTGGGCGCAGTGGTCGGCCTTTACGCAGCGGGCCGGGACCGGGCCACGCCGGAAGGCAGCGCCCGGTCCCATGTGCCTACCTGGTGACGGCGTCGTAGATCGCGTGGCCGTATTCGGAGCTCCGCTCGGAGCCGACGATGCCCGGCCCCATCTTGTTCATCATGTAAGAGATCGTCATCCGGCGGCCCACGTCCATGACGATCATGGACCCGCCCCAGCCGCCCCAGAAGCAGATCTTCTCGTCCGGGATCCACGGCAGGGTGGCGAGGTGCGGCAGCCCGTAGCCGATGCCGAACCGCAGCGGGACGCCGAGCACCAGGTCGACGCCGCTGGTCTGCTCGCGGAAGATCGCCTCGATGGTCGCCGGGCGGAGCAGGCGAACGCCGTCCACCTCGCCGCCGCGGGCGACCACCGACAGGACCCGGGCCACCGACCGGGCGTTTCCGTGCCCGTTCACCGCGCCCAGGTCGGCGCGCCGCCAGGCCGGCGTGTTGGCTTCCTCGGCGAGGATCGCCGGCCCGGTCAGGGTCCTGACCGCCGGGCTGGCCGGGTCAAGGGCCTCCAGGTCGAACGGCAGCGGCGGCGGCGGGACCACGTCGGCGATCCGGCCCCAGTCGCTTTCCGCGGCGCCGATCTGGAAGTCGGCGCCCAGCGGCCCGGCGATCTCCTCGGCCACGAACCGCTTGAGCGGCTTGCCGCTGATCCGCCGCACCACCTCGCCGATCAGGTGTCCGAAGTTGAGCGCGTGGTAACCCGACGCCGTACCCGGCTCCCACCACGGAGCCTGGGCCGCCATCCGGGAGGTGGCCTGCTCCCAGTCGTACAGATCCGCAAGCACGGCCGGCTGGTCGAGTCCGGAAACCCCGGAGGCGTGCGACAGGAGATGGCGGATCAGGACGTCCTGCTTACCCTCGGCGCCGAACTCCGGCCAGTACTTCGCCACCGGCGCGTCCACGTCCAGCTCACCCCGGTCGACCAGCATCAGCGCGGCCAGGCTGGTCACCGTCTTGGTCGAGGACCAGACGTTGGTGATGGTGTGCTGCGACCACGGGACGGTGCGGGCCTGGTCGCGGAAGCCGCCCCACATGTCGATGAGGATGTCCCCGTCGAGGTCCAGGACGAGCGACGCGCCCAGTTCCGCGCCCGAGTCCAGGTTCCGCGCCAGCGCGCTGCGTACCGCCTCGAACCGCTCGTCACACACACCGTGTATGTCCGCCATGGTTCGCTCTCCTTCGCGCGGCCATGCAGACATCCTGGCATATGGCCTTCAGCGGAGCAGCCGCGCTACGCTTTGCCTGCATCGTGTTGCTGGGAGGTACCGGTGATCACAGGACCGGAAGAGGGAGCCGCGGCTGGCCGCGGCCAGCTCAGGGCGGCCCACGCCGACCGCGAGCACGTGATCGACATGCTCAAGGCCGCGTTCGTGCAGGGCCGGCTGACCAAAGACGAGCTTGACGCGCGGGCAGGCCAGGCGCTCACCGCACGGACCTACGCCGAGCTGGCCGCGCTCACCGCCGACATCCCGGCCAGGCCGTCCGCCGCCCGGCCGCCGCGCCAGACGCCCCGGCCGCAGAACCGGCCGAAACAGCCCCACCCGGCGCGGAACGCGGCCATCGGGTCGGTCAGTTGCCTGACCGTCGCCTTCCTCGCCCTCTGGACCGCCGCCAGCCTCGGTGACCAAAATTCCTGGGGCGGGGGGCTCATCCTCCTGGCCATCTTCGCCGTCGTCGCGGTGCCGGGCATTATCGGGTACGGGATCGTCGACGCCGTAGCGGCGAGGCGGTCCCGCAGGCAGCTACCTCCGCGACGGGGGCAGGGCGGCCTGGCCCGTGAAGGGCAGCGGTACGGCAGCACCGGTCATGATCCATCTCCCGACCAGACCTGCGCCGACCTGCGGGCCCACCGGTCCCGGCTGCGCCCGTGCGGGCGGCGTGTCCCGGTGCCGCGCGGCGCCCGCCGGAGCTGGACGGGTCCGGGATGCGCGCACGCTTGACCTGTTCCAGCGTTAACGAGTCGGCCGCTCATGCGGGACGAGCGGCGACGGCCGCCGTCACGCGGCCGAAGATGCGGGCCGCCTCGGATGCCTCCGCCGTCGTCACCCTCACTGGCTGCGCTCGATGTACTGCGCGACGCCCTCACCGAACGACCAGTCCGCGAACTGGTTCTCGTGGATGGTGACGAACATGTTCCGCGGCTCGGTGTCCGCGTACTTGCCGGCCAGCTCCGCGATCTTGGCGTACAGGGCCTTCTTCTGCTCGTCGGTCCGGCCCGACCGCATGGTGATATCGACATATACGATGCCGTCGTCGCGGTGCACGCCGAGGTAGTTCGGGTCGTAGCGGAACCTCCCGGTGGTCCCGTCGTGGCTTGTCAGTACCTGGAACAAGTCGTCAGCGGGGATCCCGATCGCGTCGATAAGGGCCTCGTGTACCGCGCGGCCGAGCCCGTCGAGCTTGGCCTGGTCCGCGCGCAGCGCGTCGATACGAACGAATGGCACGGCAGGGTTTCTCCTTACTTGAGGTAGTCACGCACGCTGAGCGCGTCGTCTGGTGCAGTCACCGTATCCGGCCCGCCGTCTATGACCCGGTCGATGAACAGCGTCAGGCGGGCGCGTCCCCGGACCTCGCGGACCGACATCCCGTACATGGGACCTGCAGAAGGCGGCCAGTGCCTGGCCAGACCTGGTTCTCTAGTTCCGCGTGGACGGAACCGGTCAGGATGCAGCGGCCGGGGGAAGGATCCTTATCCACTGAGCGCTTGACGGCGCCGAGGAGTTCCGGTACCTCCTGCCATTCGTCCAGGATGACCGGCGGGCGCAGCCCTGCGAGCATCGCATCGGGCGAGGCCGCTACCGACTGGCAAACCTCCGGCCGGTCCATTCGCAAGACCGTGCCGCCGCGCCGGACCGCCGTGGTGGTCTTCCCTGCGCAGACGTGACTGCCAGTTTCCCGCAACCTGGCAACGTTGATGCAAGCCGAAGTGCAAACGATAACGACACAGGTTATTCGGTTTTTCTCAGCGGAACGGATTGGCGACCCGGACGCCGCCATAGTCCTGGCCGTCGTTGAGGTCTTCGGACAGGACTTGCGTGCAGCCCATCGCGCGGGATGCCTCGATGATCGCGGCGTCCCAGTATGAGAGCTGGAAGCGCTGGCGGGCGTCTAGGGCCGCCATCATGATCCCGCTCGTGATGTCCTGCACAGGGAAGCGCCGGAACGATTCGATGAGCAGGACCGCCTGCTGATGACCGATGGCGTCCGGGCGGCTCGCGCGTGTCGCCTGGACATAGAACTCCTGAAGTACCTGCACTGACAGCGCCAGATCGCGCTCGGCCAGGATGTCGTTGGCATGCTTGGCCTTGTCCTGCTCAGCCGGATCGCGGGAGATCGCGTAGAGCAGGATGTTGGTGTCAACGAACCGCACGATCGTGCACCTCGTCGCGGCTCAGCCGACCGCTGGCGCGGAACTGGCGGATCCCGGCCTGGACCTCGCGCTGCAGCGTCTCAAGCCTGGCGAACTCGTCCATCCGTCCGGACAGTTGCTCAAGGTAGGCGACGACCAGTGCGCTCACCGAGGTGTCACGCTGCGCGGCGGTGACCCGGGCATTGCGGTAGACGTCATCGGGAACGGAGACCGTAATATTCTTCACATTTTCACAGTAACACGCTTTCCGTGAATCACGTTGTCACGGCCCGGCGGACCTCGCCAGACTGCGCCTCGGGGGGACGCCTCGCCTCGGCTAAAGCCCGGTCAAGGGCATAGGCGCAGAGACGTTCACCCAGCTTCCTACTGGTTTTGCGGAGCAAAGCCGCGAAGTTGCAGACCTGTGGTCATGTCAAGGGCGATCGGCTGACGGCGTGGGTGACGGAAAGACGGGACCTCTAGTAGATCGGGGTCAATCCGTCACGATCTTCCCCGACACCGGAGATCCCGTTGCGTACTCAGTCCGCCACGACCACCATCACGCGCTCGACAATCATGGCGAGGAAACGGCCTCATGCAGCACCGCCGCGCTTGCCGGATGAGAACGCGATTGATGACGGGAGCGCCTTTGGCCCGGGACGCTCCGTCAGGCGTGCCAGTGCGTTGCAGTCAGCTGGTTCGCGGCCCGGCGGTCGCTGGCCCCGGCTCCTTTGAGCAGGGCGAAGAGGAGGACCAGCATTCCCGGGACCAAAGTCATGCCGCTGGGCAGCACGATACCGACGACCATGAGCAGCGCGCCGGTAACGACGAGCACGGGCCGCCAGCGGGTCCGCACCGTGCGCACGAGCCGCGTGGCGCCGATAACCGTGAGCAGCGCGCCGGTGCGGAGCCACCAGCGGATCCGCCTGGGGCGTGCGAGCCTCGGAGCACCGGAATTACCGGCCGGGACGGACGGGCTCCATACGACAAGGTTCCGCCGATGCAATCGCAGTCTCATCACAGCCTCCTAACCCACGGAAAGGCTGCAGCGCCGTCCACAGCGCTGCTCTGCGTATTCCGACTGTACGCTTCTACGCTTCTACGCTCTTAAAGAGACCGGTGATCAAGTCAACGGGGATCGCCTGACGGCGTGGGGGTGACGGGAGACGGGACCTCTAGTAGATCGGGGTCAACCCATCACGATCTTGCCTGGCCACCCGAGGTCCCGTTGCGTCCTCAGTCTGCCACGACCACTATCACCCGCGTCGCCACCGTCACGGCCGGGGTATTCGCCCCTGGCCACCTGGGCGAGCTGACCCAGTACCTTCCGTTCGAGCTGGTCGATGACGTCCTGGAGCAGACCAGGACAGTGCAGCGCCGGCTGCGTGACCTGCCCTCTCGTGCGGGGGTGTACTTCGTCCTGGCGCTGGGGATTCTCCCGCGGCTGGGATATGCCCGGGTGTGGGGGAAGCTGACCGCCGGGCTGGCGGGCTTGCCGGTGCCGTGCCCGTCGGAGAAGGCACTGCGGGATCTGCGCCGCCGGCTCGGCGAGGTGGCGGACGGAGCCGACCCGCTGGATGCCGTTCAGGTCGCGGTCGCGATCAACCTGTCCCCGGAGGAAGTCCCGTGGGAATCCAGCCCCGAAGGCACCGACTGGCTGGCGAACGAGTTGCGGCTCAGCAAGGGCGGCTTCCTGTACTTCTGGCGGTCGCACCTGGACCCGATCTGGAATCACTACATCCGCGGCCCGGTGCGCATCTGGTCTGTCGACGACGGTCCCGACGAGCAGGCGCTCACGGCGCTAGAAGCGAGAGACTTCGGGTCGCTCAAGCGGCTGATCCCGGAGCCGGCCGATGGGCGGCTGCAGCTCCGCGAAGACCTGGGCGCGGCGCTGGCTCATCTGCGCGAAGTCCGCGACAAGTACTGGGATCATGGCTGGAGGCGCGGGCAGCGTGGCTACGGCCGCTACCCGGAGAACGAACTGTGGGATGCGGTCGAAGGCTATCTCGACCTGCTTGATGCCTCCCAGTCCAGCGATCCGGACGCCTGAGGTCTCGGTGTGCAGGCTCTCCTTCGGGACGAGGTCGACAGGCCGGCCGAAGAGCTTTCCAGGTCCGCCTGCAGGGCGGAACTTTGGGATGTTTACATATCCAGCACGATACTGCCAGACGGCACAATAGGCACATGCCCGCCATCCCGGGATCCACCCGCAACTCGGTTATCGTGCGGCTGCCGGACCACGCCGGGAAGAACTGGCTCCAGTTGGGGAAAGTCCAGGCCAGGTACCATGGGGCAGTCGCCTGCATTACCGGCGTCCTGCCCGGCGGCGACTCGAGCTCCGCTTCGGCGAGGTTCGCGTCGTGAGCGTCATGCCCGGGCCGGCTGCGGCTCCGCCGGTCGTCGAGAAGCGGGAGTTCTGGGTCCTCATCGGGTACGCGGTCGTCCTCGGGGTATTTGGCGCGTTCGCCGGCCTGGTCCTCATAGGAGTGATCAAGTTCGGGGGCGAGTGGTACACCGATTCTCATCCAGGCTGGTTCGGCGGGCACTGGTGGTGGGTGGCGGTCACTGCGGCGGCAGGCGTTGTGGTCGGCCTGCTGCGGCGCCTCACCCGTCTGCCGGAGGAGGTTCCCGGCGTGTTCGCCGAGCTGCATGCCGAGCACGTCGACCTGGCGTTGGTGCCGGGAACCGTGGCCGCCTCGGTGGTGTCGCTGATCGGTGGCTCCAGTGTCGGCCCGGAGAAGGTGCTGAGCACCGTGGGCGGCGGGGCCGGCAGCTGGATCTCCCGGCGAAGGGGGGTCGGCACAGAGGATTCCCAGGTGAACACGCTGGCGGGTGTCGCCGGCACCTTTGCCGGGGTGTTCTCCAGCCCGGTGGTCGTGGTGCTGCTGATCATGGAGGTCGCCCATCCGGGCGGACAGCGGTTCTCCAAGGCCCTCGCCGCGAGCATCGTGGCGGGGAGCGTCTCGTTCGGGATCTACTTCGCAATCGCCGGCACCGTGCTCCTGGGCGCCTACCAGGTGCCGCCGTACGCGTTCGAGGACTGGCAGTTGCTCGCTGCCATCCCTCTTGGCCTGTTCGGGGCCCCTGGTGACGACGCTGTCGACCGGGTTCCTCGTGCTGGCGTCGTGGCTGTTCGGCCGGCTGAACGTCCCGGCCATCGCGAAATCAGCGCTGGGCGGCGTGGTGTTCGGGGTCGTCGGCGTGGCACTGCCGCTGACGATGTTCTCGGGCGACGATCAGCTCCATTCGGTGCTGGACGATGCCGGGACCACCCTGGGGTTGGGCCTGCTCGTCGCTGTCCTGATTGCCAAGATGCTCACCTACGCGGTCAGCCAGGGCAGCGGATTCGTGGGCGGGCCCCTCTTCCCGGCGCTGTTCCTGGGCGGAACCGCCGGGGTCATCGTCCACCAGGCCATCCCGGGTGTTCCGCTGGGACTGGCGTTCACCTGCTTGCTCCCCGCCGTCCTGGGGACGCTCGCGGCCGCGCCGTTCGCGATGGTGCTGCTGACCGCGTTGCTGACCCGGGTAGGGGCGCCGCAGACCGCGCCCATCCTGATCGCCGTCGCCACTGCCTTCCTCGCCATGCAGGGCATGAGATACCTGCTGGCAGGCCACAGGCAGGCGCGCAAAGCGGCGGGCGCAGACGACCCGGCACAGAAGTTAGTTTGCGTTAAACAATTACCTCATTGCTACCCGATTCAACCCAAGAGCCGGCTCGTGCCGCCCGCTTCACCCCGCAACAAGTGGATCGCCCAGACCCGCGCCAGCAGTAGCCGCGGGCCGGTACGGCGTTGCCTACGGTCCGCGGCGCATGCGGTCGATACCATTGCTGGTGTGGAGATGCAGGCGTTCGAGACGGTTGACCAGGCCGCCGGCGACGCTATCGCCATGCTCGCCGACGGCGAGCCGCTGAGCAGGCTCTGGCGCTACGTCTTCGTCCAGATGCTTGACGACTACACCAGCGTCCTGCGCCACGCAGGAGTCCCGGCCGCCGCGCGGATGTGGGCAAGCGCCCCCCGGAGCACCGGAGATATCCGCGTCGATGCCGCGTTCGCGGCTATGGCCGAGTACCTGGCCCGCCGGGACGGATGGGAGGTTCCGTCCTGGGCCCGGCTGCCCGGACGTGAGGCGTGGCCCTGGTGGTTCGTCACCGACCTGCGCGGCCTCCACCCGCGCGCCCTGGTCGAGTCGCCGTCTTCGTTCCGCCGCCGCGGCGTCTTCATCACCAGCGGGGCGCTTGATCGCGCATGAGCACCGGCCTCGGGCGGGAGGACATCCGCGCGCTTCTCGATGACCTGTCGGCGGAACTGGCTGCACGCGGGGCGAGAGCCGAGCTCTTCCTGGTCGGAGGTGCCGCACTGGCCGTCGCCTATGACGCCACGCGGGCGACCAGGGACCTCGATGCGGTGTTCGTCCCTGCCGGCATAGTCCGGGAAGCGGCGACAGCGGTAGCAGAACACCGGGGACTCACCGAAGACTGGCTGAACGATGCGGTGAAAGGATTCCTGCCCGGCCCCGACCCGGACGCGCAGCGCTTTTACTCAAGTGACTCGCTGATCGTCGACGTCGCGTCCCCGAGGTACCTGCTCGCGATGAAGCTGTTCGCGGCCCGCGCCGAGATCGACGCCGACGACATCATCCTGCTCTACCGCCAGCTCGGGTTCACCACGGTGGAAGAGGGTCTTGACCTGGTTGAGCAGGCCTATCCAGGACGGCCGATCCCGGCGAAGGTGAGATTCCTCCTCACCGAAATCGTGGACTCAATGCATCAATAAAGTCCGCCGCGAGCAAGGCACCGCGGACCTGATGTGCGTATGACGATAGCCCTACGTGCCGACATCACCATAGGTTCAAGCAGCACCCCGCTGGAAGGTGCCCGCCAGCTACGACCAGCTCGAGGCCCGGGTCCGCAGCACCCTGCTCGCCGCCCTTCTCCCGGACGGATAGATGATGGGGGAATGCCAGCTACCCCCGATACCTACCTGCACGGTCATCACGACAGCGTGCTGCGGTCGCACCGGTGGCGGACCGCTGAGAACTCAGCCGGGTACCTGCTGGCGCGACTGCCGGCCGACGCGCGCGTGCTCGACATCGGCTGCGGACCGGGCACGATCACCGTCGACCTGGCCGCCCGGGTTCCTGACGGCCAGGTGACCGGCATCGACGCGGCCGCCGACGTGCTGGGGCTGGCGCGGCAAGAGGCGGACCGGCGGGGCCAAACCAACGTCCGGTTCGAGGTCGGAGACGTCTACGACCTGGGCTTCGACGACGGTTCGTTCGACGTGGTGCACGCGCACCAGGTGCTGCAGCATCTGTCTGATCCGGTCGCGGCGCTGACCGAGATGCGGCGGGTGTGCCGACCAGGAGGGCTGGTCGCCGCGCGCGACGGGGATTACGGCGGATTCTTCTGGTTCCCCGGCGACCCCGGGCTGACCGAATGGCAGGCGCTGTACCGCGACGTGGCAAGGGCGCTCGGCGGCGAGCCGGACGCGGGCCGGCGCCTGCTGTCCTGGGCCCGGCAGGCCGGCTTCGCCGCGATCGAGGCCTCGGCCAGCGCCTGGTGTTACACCGGAGCTGCGGACCGGTCGTGGTGGGGTAACTCGTGGGCCGAACGGCTGACCGAGTCGCCGTTCGGTGACCGGGCCGTCGAGCACGGCCTGGCCACGAGGCAGGACCTGGCGCGGCTGGCCGAGGCCTGGCGGCGGTGGGCGGCCAGCGAGGACGGCTGGTTCCTCATCCCGCACGGCGAGATCCTCTGCGACGTGCCCGCCTAGACCTCAGGTGTCCCGGCGCGTGATGAGGACCGCGGCCACGGCCAGCGCGGCGGCCGGCCAGCCCAGCAGGACCAGCAGGGACAGCCCCGGGGCGAACAGGTTCGCCGCCGGGTGCAGGGCCGTCACCTGGCGGGCGGCCTCCAGCAGCGTGAACCGGCCGAGGCGGCCGCTCCAGGGGGGCGGGAGCAGGCCCAGGATGCCCGGCAGCAGGATCACGGCGATCGTCGCGGCGATCCCGCCCGCGGTGTGCCGGATGATCGAGCCGAGCGCCAGGCCGAGCATGGTGCACACGCACAGCAGGATTCCGGCCGCCAGCACCGCCCCGGGCACGCCGGGCCGGGACAGCGACACGCCCTGGTGATGACCGGCCAGGACGGCCTGGACGAGGAAGAACGAGCTGAAGGCGACCAGCTCGCCGGCGCCGAGCGTCACCGTCCCGAGGACGACCGCCTTGGCGGCGAGCACCGCGCGGCGGCGCGGCGCCGCGGTGAACGTCGTCCGGATCAGCCCGGTGCTGTACTCGGCGCTGAACGCAAGCACGCCCATGACGCTGACCGCGATCACCGCGTACTCCAGGCTGACGACCTCGGGCAGCAGCGGGTCGGGCCGCGACCCGCCGGAGGCGGGGGCGTGCGCGAAGGCCACCGCGACCACGGCGCTGACCGCGATCGGGGTGACGACCGCGACCAGCAGCGACCAGAAGGACGATCGGACCGAACGGAACTTGGTCCACTCCGAGGCCACCAGGTCCAGCGCCCGGATGGCCAGCGGCGGCGGTGGCGTGCTCGCGGACCGGGCGGCGCGCGTATCGGTGGCGCTCATCGGGCTCATCAGGCTGTGGTCCGTTCGCCGCGGTAGTCGGTGCTCTCCCCGGTGAGGTCCAGGTAGGCGTCCTCCAGCGAGGCCTGTTGGGGCACCAGGGCATGCAGCGCGATGCCGTGCCCGGCGGCCAGGTCGCCGATGGCGGCGGCGTCCAGGCCGGTCACGACCAGCGCGCCGTCGTCCTGCCGGGTGACCGTGGCGCCCCGCGCCGCGAGCAGCCCGGCGAGTTCGGCCGCCCGCGGCGAGCGCAGCAGCACGTCCCCGCGGCCGCTTGAGGAGATCAGGGCGGCGGTGGGCATGTCGGCGAGCAGCTTGCCGCGCCCGATGATGATCAGGTGGTCAGCGGTCAGCGCCATCTCGCTCATCAGGTGGCTGGAGACCAGGACGGTGCGGCCCTGGCCGGCCAGTTCCCTGAAGAACCCGCGGATCCAGCGGACGCCCTCCGGGTCCAGGCCGTTGACCGGCTCGTCGAACATCAGCACCGGGGGGTCGCCGAGCAGCGCGGCGGCGATGCCCAGACGCTGCTTCATGCCGAGCGAGAAGCCCTTGACCCGGCGGTTCGCGACCGCCTCAAGACCGGTCAGCCGGAGCACCTCGGTGACCCGCGGCCGCCCGATCCCGTTGCTCCGCGCGACCGAAACCAGGTGCATCCAGGCGGTCCGGCCGCCGTGCAGCGCGGTCGCCTCCAGCAGCGCACCGACCTCGCGCAGCGGCCTGATCAGCGCGTCGTAGCGGCGGCCGCCGACCAGGGCCCGGCCGGAGGTCGGCGCGGCCAGGCCCAGGATGATCCGCATGGTGGTGGTC
>CAWCUJ010000042.1:0-56667 GCA_963798675.1 uncultured Actinomycetes bacterium
CTCCGCTTGCCGTCGGGATCCTGCGTGCGTTCGCGGTCGCAGGCCCGGATTCCGCCGTCCGGGACCATGCGAGGACCCTGGCTGACGCGGCCGGGCGTACCGCGCCGGCCTGGGCGGCCGAACTGGGCCAGGCGATTCCCGGCAAGTGCTGGGTGACGACCGACCCGTTCCGGGAGTCCACCGTGCTGCTGTGCGAGTTCAGCTACCCGGCCAGAGGAAACCGGCATGCCGTAATAGCGCGGCTTGACCCGGTTCGGCATGACGCGGTGTCCTCACTGGCCGCCCCCTTCCTGGAAGAGGAGGGCAGCCTGGATGCCGGAAGCGCAATGGGACTGGCCCGCAGGCTGGGCGCTGATCTCCGTGAGGTTCCCTGGGCTGAGGCCGCCGGGCTGCTGCGGGCGGGGCTCGACGCGTTCGCGCAGCACGGCCCGGCGCCGTGGGCAGAGCGTGACTCCGAGGACTACCGCACCACGCTCGGGCTCGCGGTCCTGGCTGATCAGCGCGCACGGGAACTGGCTGCCGCGGCCGAAGGCGCAGGCCAGGCGGCGGAAGCACCCTCCGGGACCACCGCCGGCCGCTGGCCGCCCGGGGAACGCGAGCGCCTGGTCGCGGAGTTCTACCGCTCGCCGGAGGGCCGGGCACTCACCGGCGTGGTCGCCCGGTTCCTGCCGCGCGATCTCGTCGCATTCTGCGCGGACTACCTCGGCCGGGACCCGCTGCGGCCCGGGCCGCTTCTTCTTCCGGCGGCTCCTCCGGGACGTGCTGCCGGTGCAACTGGTCCTGCCGGCCAGGCTCGCGGGCGAGGTGGCACCCGTGATCCTGGCCTGGGCGGCCTGGACCGCCGACCGCGCCAGCCTGCCGAAGCGCCTGCGCCGTCGTCTCCTGTCGGAACTGGACGGCGAGCTGCGCGAGTTTCCCGCGGTGCTCGCCGCCGCGAGCCAGAAGCCGCATAACCGGTACTTCCAGGACCTGCCCGACGACGTCATCTCCGACGACACCCAATGCCAGCGGGCACTGCAACGCCGGCACCTCGCCGTCCCGCTTTACCACGACCGGGCGAAGGGCACCGGAACCCTCGACGCGGCCGAGCCGCCGGGGCGCGCCAAGATCACCGAAGTGTGGCTGGCCGGACGCGGAATCCCACCAGACGAGCGGGCATCCTACCAGGCTATCGTCGAGGAACTGTGGGCAGGCGAGCCGCTGCAAGTGACGGAGCAGGCGCTGCGCATGGCGGCCGACGGGCTCAGCCGCGACACGATCCTGGACAAGCTCGTCCAGGACCACTAGCCGCCGTGTGAGCCACCACGAGACCGTTCGGACGAAAATTCTCTGCGCGCCGCCCGGCAGCCAGCACCGGTCCGACGGACAGCAGCACGAACAGGCACCGCGCGGCCGGCTGTCCGCAGCCGGAAACGTGTCATCTCGTGCGACCTGGGCGTATTCGCAGGCTAGGCCCGGTCCTGGTGCAGAACGCGCGTACCGGTCACTTCCGCAGGCGGATGTACACGTCCAGCGATAGAGTCGCTGCCGTAGAGGACCCGACCTGGGAGGGGTGCATGGGTCGCACGGCACGGGAACGGCTGGCCAGGCTGCTCGATGACGCGGAGGCGCCGGGGGCGTTCAGCGCGCAGATCCTGGCACCGGCGGACGCGCTGCAGGTCGAGGTCGAGGGCGTCGGGGCCGTGCAGACTCCTGTGCGCGCGCCGCTGGCAAAGAAGCTGATCGCGGTGGGTCGGCCGGCGAAGTTCGGGCGCGGGGAGCAGACGCTGACCGACACCAGCGTGCGTGATACGTGGGAGATCACGCCGGACCTCGTCACGTTGGGCGGCCCCGTCTGGGAGGCAACGTTTGGCGCCGTGCTGGACGGCGTCCGTGACGAGCTGAGGCTGCCGCCCACGACGAAGCTGCGGGCCGAGCTGCACGCGATGCTGGTGTACGGCAAGGGACAGTTTTTCCTGCCGCATCAGGACTCGGAGAAGGACGACGCGATGGTGGGCACGATGGTCGTGTCGCTTCCGTCGGCGCACACGGGCGGGGAACTGGTCGTCGGGCACGGCGGCGAGAGCGTCACGTACCGGACGTCGAAGGAGGAGCTGTCATTCGTCGCGTTCTACGCGGACTGCCGTCACGAGGTCAGGCCCGTGAAGTCCGGGTACCGGGTGACGCTGACGTTCAACCTGCTCGCGGACAGCGAGGCCGTTGCGCAGGGAGCCGGTCCGGTCGCCGACTTGGCCCACTGCCTGACCGAGCACTTCACCACGCCCGCCACAGGACGCTTTGGCCGCACCGACCTCGGTCCGCCGAACCGGCTCGTCTACCTGCTCGACCACGAGTACACCCAGCGGGGCCTGAACTGGACCCGGCTCAAAGGCGTCGACGCGGAGCGCGCCACGCTGCTGCGCACCGCCGCAGAGCGTGCCGGGTGCGAGGCGGCGCTGGCGCTTGCCGAGGTGAAGGAGACATGGGATGCCTGGCCGTCGGATGAGGATCCGTGGGACGGCTACGACTATTACGACGAGGAAGATGACGAGGACTACGACGACGCCTCCCGGGACCGGCGCAGCGACCACGATGACTACCAGCTCAACGACCTGATCGACGATGAGATCACCCTCGGCTGGTGGACCAGCCCGGACGGCACGGGGGGCGAGCCGATATCGCTGTATGTCCCCGACTCCGAGGTGTGTACCACCACCCCGAGCGCGAACCTCACGCCCTACCAGTCCGAGTACGAGGGCTACATGGGCAACTACGGCAACACGCTGGACCGGTGGTACCGCCGGGCCGCGGTCGTGGTGTGGGCGCGGGACCGGGCGTTCGCGGCGCGCGCCGAAGCCGGGTCGCAGTGGGCGCTGTCGGAACTGCACACCCGTATCGAGGCCGGAGACCTGGACGGGGCACGTGCTGCTGCGGAGTCGCTCGCGCCGTTCTGGAAAAAGATCGGATCGCAGGCGGGACTGCTGGGTACCGCGCTGCACGTGGCAGCGGGCCTGGGCGCGGCGGGGACGGCGGCGATGCTGCTGGAGCCGTTCCGGGTGGAGACGGTCGCGCCTGAGCACGCGGGCGGGCTGGCGGCGGCCGGGCGGTACGGCGAGGAGTGGATGCGCGGGGTCATCGACGGGTGGTTCCGGCCGAGGAGCTACCCCGGCGCCGACCGATACGAGTGGGCCGAGAGGCTGCCGGGGCTGTGCGGCGCGCTGCGTGCCGCTCGGGCTGCGGAGGTGGCGCGGCTGCTGACCGTCGGCACCTGGGTCTGGATAGACGATCAGCTGCGTCTCTGGGCGACTGCCGCGCGGGCCGGGATGCGGGAGCCGCAGCTGGAGATGCTGAGCTCGCCGCTGGTGCGGCTGCTGGAGGCGGCCGGTGAGGAGCTGCGGGACGAGATCGTGGCGGCGCTGCGCGGGTGCGGGGACAACGTGCTGGGGTGCCTGATGCCGGCGCTGCGTTCGGCGGTCGCGCTGCCGGCGGCCGTGCGGCGGGCCGCGGGGCTCGATGTGGTCGCGCGGGACTGCGGGGAGCGGCTCGGCGCGATCATCGCCCGGCCGCTGCGGGACGAAGACGACTGGTCGATCGGATGGACCGGGTGCGGGTGCGACCTGTGCGGCACGCTGGGGACGTTTCTGGGTTCCCGGTCGCGGCGAATCTTCGAGTGGCCGCTGGCAACGGACGGGCGGCGGCACGTGCACACCCGGATCGACTCGGCCGGGCTACCGGTGCGGCACCAGACGCGGCGCCAGGGGCGGCCATTCACGCTCGTGCTGACCAAGACCGAGGAACTGTTCACGCGCGAGAAGGACGGGCGGCACAAAGCCGTGACCGACCTGGCGTGGCTGACCTCGGCGTGGAGTGACGGTTCGCCGGGCACGTCCTTACTCTCAACCTGGCGGCATGATGGTGTTGTGTGTCCCTGGAAGCGACGGCTGTCTGATGACGAGCGGTCTGTCTTGCTGTCCGAGTTGCTCGTTCGGCACCCTGAACTGGTCGCCGAGGCGGAGGAGATCGCGTCCACTCTGCTCGTCGTGGACCACGATCAGGAGCTCCCCGACGAGATCACGGCCAGGCTGCGGGCGCTGCGCCCCAGCGGGCCGGTGTCCGTCGATGCGGGGCGGGGACGGGTCCTAGACGTCCTCAAGCCGTACATCGATGACCTCATCTGGCGGAAGGAACGCGGTGCCCGGCGGGCGGCCGCCGACATCGCGATCGCCGTCCTGCTCGGGTTGTACGAATGCCGCGACGACACCGACGAGGACATACTGCTTGTCCGGATGGGCGTACCCGGCGCGGCAGACGACCTCGCACACACGGTGTACGAGAAGGTGAAGCCACTGCACCTGCCGTTGCCGTCGCTGGCGGACGAGTGCCCCGAGTGGACGTGGTACGAGGAGAGCTGAACCCAATCCCGTGCCAGAATCCCGTGTGTGGGCCTGACCTGCTGCTCCAGGCTCGGCGCTCGTCCAATCCGCCATCGTCTACTTGTTCATGGTCCGGGTGTTCAGGTGGCTGGTGCTGCCAGCGCGGAGTAATGCCGCCAAGGATGCGAAGATCTTGGTGCTCCGCCATGAGTCCGACGGGCCGCAGGCCATGTTTGACGCTCTCATGTACGTCAAGGCCGGCCGCGCCCTCCAGGTCCCGGTCGCGCTGGAGGTATCCAGGTCAGGTGCCGGGGCGCACACCTGGGTGTTCTTCACCTCTCCGGTCCCGGCCGAGATGGCCCGGCGTCCCTCGGCCGGATGACCCCGCACGAGGTCAGGCGCGCCGCCGACCGTGCCGAGAAGGTCACCGTCGCCACCTAGGTCACCCGCCTCGTCACCCCGTCATCGACCGAGACCCGTCCCCAAGCCGCGCCGGTCCTCCACGCCCGGCTCGGAGTCGGCATCCGGATGGAGCAGGCGCAGCTGACCCCTGGGCTGGCCGCCGCTGCGGCTGCGGCGTCCATGCACAACCCGCTGTTCTACGAACGGCAGCGGATGCGCGCCTCCACCTACAACATCCCCCGCTTCCTGCATAGCTACGACGAGACCCTCGACGGCGGCCTGATCCTCCCGCGCGGCATGCTCGGCACCGTCACCAACCTTGCCGCGCAGGCAGGCAGCCGCCCTGAACTCCCCGTCCTGCCACCAGTGGTCGTCGGCTGGGTCGTCAAGGGCGGCCAACAGCCTGTCCACCAGGCCGGGCCAGCGCTGCAGAGGCACCACAGTTAGCCCGGCCCGCTCTTCCCAGCCGCTCCAACAGCGCGGCGCGGACGATCCTTTCCCTAGCCGGAGTTTCCGATGATCACGGTGTTTCTGATGCCGGCTTGGTTGCCGGCTGGTCGCGTTTGCGCTAGGTGACATGCGGCTGGGTGTTTGAATTCCGCCGCCGGAGGGTGTATTACCTAATATATGGCGAGCATCGTAGGCGAAGAAGCGTCGGCAGGGCGACGTACTAGTACCTGGTGGAGATCCGCCCGCGTGGACGGCAAGCCGAGGATCGTCTCGCAGGAGTACCTGGGGACCGCCGAGGAGCTCGCCGCCGCGGTGCGGGGCGGCGGGCTGGGCTGCCGGAGCGGACCCGGCACAAGGCGTTCGGCGCCGTCGCCGCCGCCTGGGGCATGCTGGACGATCTCGGCGTGGCGGCGGTCATCGACGAGGCAGCCGGGCCGCGGCCGGCCGGGCAGCCGCTGTCCACTGGGACGTACCTGGCGCTGGCGGCGCTGAACCGGCTGGTCGCCCCGTGCTCCAAGGCCGGCCTTCGCGGACTGGTGGAAGACCACCGCGGCGGACCGGTTCACCAAGATCGGCGCCTCCGCGCTGGATCACCGCCGGTTCTGGGACGCGATGCACGCCGTCACCCTGGAGCAGCTGGAAGAGATCTCCCGGAAGATCGCGGTGAAGATCGTGCAGTCCGCGGGCGTGGACGTGTCGTCCGTCGCGCTGGACATGACCAACTTCGCCACCTTCATCGCCACCGGCAACGGCAAGGCGCCGATCGCGCAGCGGGGCAAGGCCAAGCAGAAACGGTCCGACCTGCGGCTGGTCGGGCTGGGGCTGGTCGTCACCCGGGACGGCGGGATCCCGCTGACCTGGCACGCCTACCCCGGCGACCGGCCCGACGTCACCCAGTTCCCCGGCATGATCGACCAGCTCAAGACGCAGTACGAGGAGGCGTGCGCGGCGGCCGGGCTGGCGGCAGGCCGCGGACATGACCGTGGTCTTCGATGCCGGGCAGAACTCCGCGGCCAACTTCGCGCACCTGGCCGGCAGCCGGGCTGCGCTACATCGGGTCAGTGCCCGCCAGCGACTGCCCGGACCTGACCGCGCTGCCCGCCTCGAAGCGCAGCCTCGTGGACAAGGACCGGTTCGGCGGGCTGACCGCATTCGACACCCGCCGCAAGGTCTACGGCGCCGGAAGGCGCGCGATCCTGACCCACTCACCCGAGCTGCACGCCGCCCAGGCCGCCGGGTTCACCGGCACCACGCTGGCCAAGGCTGGTAAGAAACTGGATGAACTGGCCGCTACCCTGGCCCGGGGCAAGACCCGGCGCGGCAAGGACAAGGTCGCCGCCGAGATCGAGGCGATCACCGCCAAGCCCTGGGTCCGTCGCGTCATCACCTGGGCACTCGACGGCGACCAGCCCAGGGACCTGCGCCTGACCTGGAGCATCGACCCCGATGCCCGCGCCGGGCTGGAAGAGGAGATCTTCGGCAAGCACGTGCTGATCACCAGCCATGACGACTGGCCGGTCCCCGAGGTCATCGCCGGGTACCGGTCCCAGTCCGAGGCCGAGTTCTCCTTCCGCCAGATGAAAGACCCCCACGTCGTGTCGTTCTCGCCCATGCACCACTGGACCGAGCACAACATCCGCGTCCACGTGTTCACCTGCGTCCTGGCCCTGCAGATCGCCCACCTCATGCGACGGCGCGCCCGCCAGGCCGGACTGGACCTGTCCGTCCGCGAACTACTGCACCAGCTCGCCGGGATCGGCGAGACCGTCCTGCTCTACCGGGGCGACCGCGGCCGGCCCAAAGCCCACCGCATGCTCACCGAAACCAGCCCGGTCCAGGACAAGCTCACCAGCATCTTCGGCCTCGCCCGCTACGCCCCCAAGCGCTGACATGGGTAATACGCGAAAACCAGCCCCGGCACCATAGCTGACCAGCGGAAACAATCAGCTCACACCTTGATCGTCGGAAACTCAGGCTAGCCACCAGCATTTATCGCCGTCCAGCAGCGGGTAAAGCCCGATGTGGACCTCGCCCTTCAGGTGCGCGGCCAGCACGGCCGCCGTCAGCGGCAGGTAGCTGCGGTCCTCGTGCCGGACTCCTTTCTGCCATCCGCCGCGCACCGCCGGGACCCACCCCGATTTCCCGGTCCGCTGGTTGTCATACCGGATCGCGTACACATCGGTCCGCGCGGCGAACAGCGCGCCGAAGAACGCCACCTTCGCCTCTTGCGGTGAACGGTGATGGACCATTCCCGGCGGCGCCTCGAAGAAGGCGGCCTGCCCCGGAACCGGCGGGGCGGCCTGCTGCGGGGACAGCCCCAGCAGCTTAAGCAGCCGGGAGTTCTCTGCCCGCAACCGGGCCAGCTCAGCCTCAACCCTCACCGGATCCTCAGCCACGAGGAACACGCTACCGGCGCAAGGCAGGGCGGATCACGCCAGCTCAGGCTGAGACCCCCGAAAGCACCGTTCCGCTGACCGCGAGACACGGGCCATTCCCATCCCGCCTCGTCATCGGTGGCATAGGACACCGACGCGGACCCGGATTAGAGGACACTGGACAGGCCCCATGAAATGGCAGGTCAAAGGCGAGAAACGGGGGTTGGCGGTCAGCCTAACCGCTCCTACCAGCCCCGTCCGTGGCCTTTTCCGCCCCGTCCGTGGGTTGGTCCGTAGCCGTCCGTGGGCTGGTCCGTGCCCGTCCGTGGACGCATGGGCCCAGAAATTCGGCGTCCACGGACATATAGCGGACGGCGGTGGCCGGAAAATGCGCCTCGGACGTGGTCGTGCTGGTCAGCGGCCTGGGCCCCGAGCAGAAGGAGCGTGCTGTAAAACCGTCGGCTGAGCCTACGTTGGTTCGAACCCAACACCTGCCACCACCTGCGAAAACGGCCCGGGCTACGGAAACGCGGCCCGGCGGGCCGTTTCCTTCTTGTCACGCCTTGTATCGTGGTGTGTCACCGTGAGTCGATGCGTTGCGGTGTCCACGTACATATAGCGGACAGGGTCCGGGCGGTGCCGACGGTGCACATAACCGCTTCCTTTCACGCACTGTGACGACGATCGACGTCGGCGTATGCTTCGAGGGCGTATTCGATCCGCTGGCTGACGAGGTCTTCATGGCCCTCAATGCAGTGCAGGTAGACCTCGTGAAGGACACGGGCGCTGTTGCCGGCGCGGGCGGCAACCTCGGCGGGCGCCCCGCTGGCGTTCAGCCACAAGGACAGGGCGGACTGCCGTAGGTCGTAGGGGCGGCGGGCCAGCGCGGTGGCTGCCAGCTCCGGGTCGAGGGCTGCCTGGCGGGCGGTGTACCAGGCGCGGCCGTAGACCGATTCGCTGAGCATGCCGCCGCGGGCGCCCCAGAACATCCGCCCATCCGGCGCGGTCCCGGACTCGCGGAGGTGGCTGCGGAGCATGGCGACCAGGACGGGCGGGATGGGGACGACACGGATCGTGCCGTCGGGGCGGTGCTTGAGGCCACGCGCCTCATGCGGCCTGCCGGTGCTGGTCCAGGCGGTGCCAGTACGCGGGCAGGCGGTGGTGAGGATCATCTTCCCGCGGCCATGTGCTGGGAGGATAAGGTCGCTGCGGCGCAGCGCGACGGCTTCCTCCGGGCGCAGCGCGGCGTAGTACAGGCAGCCGAAGAACGCGACCAGATCCGGCCGGACGAAAACGACCTGGGCCAGGATCGCCCGGATCTGCGTCGGGCTGGCGACGGTGGATGGATTGATAGCGACGGCGGCGGTCGGCGCGCGCCACTGCACCCGGTCGGCCGGGTTGGCGGCAAGCAGCCCGAGCCCGACCGCGTAGCCGAGGGCGCCATGGAACACCGCCCGCTTGCGGGTGATCGTGTTCGCCGCCGCAGGTGAGCCGTCCAGGAGTGTGCACAGCCCAGCCAGGGCAGCCCGGATGATCCGCGGGTCATTGAGCTGGCCGACCGGCAGCGACGCGCGTTCCAGCCAGGCCAGCGTGCTGGCGGTGGCCGGATCGGGCACGCGGGATCGCCGCTGCTGGGCGTTGAAGGCATACCCGTACAAGGCGGCGCGCAGCCTGCTCGTCGGCGGCCTGCGGCTGGTTTCCCGGGTCAGGAGCGGAGTCACGGTAGCCAGCGCGTCAGCTAGGCTGGCCCGGGAATGCGCGGCCAGGTGCGGCCATTTCATCTCCGCATACGCCACCGCGTGCTGGTACCAGGTGACGGTCAACGGCTCCGGGGTGGCCCATGCAGCATGCTCTCCGGTGGCCGGGCTGAACTCCTGGCCACGACGTGCCGCGCGGACCAGCTCCGCGTGGTAGCTGTCGGCCAGCGCCCGGGTGATAAAAGACCTGGACTTGTCGCAACCGGCCACCCGCCAACGGACCTCGAACACCCTCCGGCCGGGCCTGCGCCGGATCGCGAAGACCCGGACATCGAACGAACTCATGAAAATCCCTCCCCTGGAAGCGACGAAGACCTCGCTATTCCAGCTGATCACGGGAGGGACCTTCTCGTTACACACGCCTCCGCCGTATCGTTCCGGAGGTGGCTCGCTGCAGACGCTCACGCCGGACCGGCAGGACCCGATTCGGGCGCGAAATCACGAACTAAGCCGACGCCTCCGGCCAGGAGCGTGGGGTGATCAGGCGGTGAGTGCGTCGGTGTAGTCGATGAACGTGGTGGTGGCCTGGTCGAAGTCGGCGACCAGGCGCAGGTGCCCGCCGATGGCGGCGACGTAGGCGGCGACCGATTCGACTTGCATCTTCTCGATGTCGCCGTGTTCCATCCGGGAGACCCGGGCCTGGCTGACGCCCATCGCCCGGGCGACCTCGGCCTGGGTCATGCCGCGCTGCTTGCGCATCTGGGCTAGGTGGTAGCCGATGTCGCGGGCGTTGCGGATGTCGCGGGCCGCGGCGCGGCGGGCCGGATCGTCGATGCCCGGGTCGGCGCAGCGGCGCTGGTCCAGGGTGGTCTCCCACCGGTAATGCTCGGTCATCGGATCTCCTCGGGCGGGATGGCCAGGAAGTGGGTGTAACGGTCTTCGGCTAGCTTGATGGCGTCGCGATACCAGCGGGTCCAGTTGCCGGCCTTGTCGCCTGCCACGAGCAAGATGGCGCGGCGCTGCGGGTCGAAGATGAACAGGATCCGGATGTCGGTCTTCCCCGCGGACCCGGGACGTAGCTCCTTGAGATTGTGCAAGCTGGAGCCGGTGATTCGGTCCACAGCTGGGCGGCCGAGCGCGGGGCCGCGCTCGGCGAGCAGTTGAACCGAGTCCCGTACCAGGCTGGCGCTAATGTCATCCAGGGCCATGAACCAGTCGTGGACTTCGGGGACCAGGATGATCTCCCAGCTCACACTACGATTATAACCTGCAGGTTAAGCATGGCGGTCATAACTCCTTGGCATGTCTGTGGGGGTCAATTACTCGATCACTGGCCTTGACCTCCAGCCGGATATGCACTGCTCGACTGCGATGACGAGTACAAACTCACCGAAGTGGGGCGTCTTCAGCGCCCAATACCTGAACCTTTCGACCTGGGACATCAGCATGCCCGTCAACGAACTGGCCAGCTACCCCGTCAGCCTGGCCGCCGTCAGGCAGCTGTTCCGCCAGCCCATGTGCAGGTTCTAATTATCCATGGAGGACCACTTGTCCTCGCGGGCGCGCTACTTGCTCTGGAGGTCTGTAAGCCAGCCGTCATCGCTGGACAAGTAGGACAGGCCGACTGCCTCTTGTGCCATTCGCGCGCCTCCAGTGAGCAGGCGCGCGGCATCCTGGCGGTGGGGAGGATCAAGCCAGCTCACGAGCCCGCCGGTAGTCTCGGGCGAAAGCTGCCGCTGGCCTTGCTGCGTAACACCTCGCCGCAGCAACGCGTCATAGAGCCCTGAGACCGGGCGGACCGGCGGCAGCCCGGCGCCCGTAGCGACTACCGTAGCGTTCGCGGGAACACGCAGCCCGTTCTCGTCCAGGTCGCCGAAGTAGCGGATCTCGGTGATGGGCCATCCGATAAGCGGGATAGAGAGGACGGATGCTTCGAAGCCCGTTCCCGCGCCCCATCCGACGAGCCCGACTCGATGATGGTCTCGGCGACGGAGACCGTCAGGATCGAGTCGAAGGTGTCGCTGTTCTCGAACCCAACACCTGCCACGTAAAAGCCCAGGTCAGAGCCGGTGACGCAAGATTGCGTCACCGGCTTTTGGCGTCAAAGGAGAGGTTACTCGGACCGTCGGCTGTGTCCCGTGGGCTATGCGTGGGCCGGATCCGGCCATCGCCCGGCCTCTGCGGATATCGCCTCAGATGCCGTCTGAACTGCGGAAACACTAGTGGCGGCGGGTGTCTGCATGCGGTATTGCAGGCTGGCCAGGCCCGGCGGCCGTGGGCTGTGCGCGGGACCGGGGCCTGGTTCGCGTACATATAGATGACATGCATCGGGCCGGGCTGAGCTGAGGCCGGTGCCTTCCGCGCGTGAGACCTCCTCAGCTCAGACGCGTCACGATTGACCGCGTAGGCATTCGCGCGGGGTGCTTGCTGGCCCCGCTGGAGCTTGAGGAGGTCCCGATGCCCATCGTAGGCGGGCTCGACATCCACCGGAAGCAGACTCACGTTCGACTATCTGGACACCGTGACCGGGGAGGTGAAGCGCGGCCAGATCGCCCCGGCTGACCGGGCGCACCTGCGGTCCTGGCTGGCGCGGTTCGCCGGCCGCGACGACGTGGCGTTCGCGCTGGAGGGGTGCACCGGCTGGCGGTACGTCGCGGAGGAGCTGGCCGGGGCCGGCGTCGCGGCGCACGTCGCCGAGCCGGCTGACACCGCGTTCGCCCGCGGCCGCAAGCGGCACGCCAAGACCGACAAGACCGACTCGCGGCACCTGCGGGAGCTGCTGGCCGAGGGCCGGCTGCCGGAGTGCTGGATCCCGCCGTCGGTCATCCTGGAGTGCCGGGCGCTGCTGGAGACCTACCACGACCTGCGGGCCGAGCACACCGCCTGGGTGCAGCGCATCCACGCGGTGTTCTTCCACCAGGGCGCCCCGGCGCTGGGCGAGGCCGCGCTGCGCACCGACGCATGATCTCGAGGCGGTGCGCGCGGCCGCCGCCGCGCACCTGTCCGCCGGCCGGGCAGCTGCAGGTGGCCACCGCGCTGGACATGCTCGCCGCGCTGGAGGGCCGCCTGGACGTGCTGCGGCACCAGCTGCTGGCCGCTGCCCGGAGCCTGACCGGGGCGAGGGTGCTCGCCGCCCGGCTGTACGGGGTCGGCCCGGTCACCGCGCTGGCGATGACCTGCTGGCTGGGCGGCGAGGGCCGGTTCTCCTCCTCCCGCAAGGCGGTCCGGTTCGCCGGGCTGGACATCACCGTCTACTCCTCCGATTCCCGGCGCTCGCCCGGGCGGCTGTCCCGGCAGGGCCCGGCGGTGCTGCGCTGGGCGGTGTATGAGGCCGGCAAGACCCACGCCCGCGCCTCGGCCCCCGACCACGCCTACTACGCCGCGGTCAAGGACCGCAAGGACGGCAAGCGCGCCGCCCTGTCCGAGGCCCGCAAGATCCTCCGCCAGGCCTGCCACATCCTGGCCGAGCTCGGCGACGACGCGCTCACCGCCGCCTGAGCCCGCCATCCCGTCCCATGGTGGCCATCCTGACGCGGCCGGCCAGGCCGGCGAGCCGGAGCCGAACTCACCCGATGGGGCATAACCGCGGCCAGCTCCCGCCAGTCCGCTGTCAGCCGCTACCGGTCCTGCCGCGCAGGGCCAGGCGGACGGCCTGTATAGACTGAGCGGCCGCATCCCCCCGCAGGCGGGAGGACAGCCCAATCGATCATCATGTCGCCGGGCGCGGCACAAGCGCCCGCGGGCCTAGGTAAGCCTGGCTGTCCCCTCGCCGCCCCCCGTCCCGCCACGGAGCAGGTCACCACCCGTCCCCGGCAAAGAAAGGCACCGCGCCAGCAAACCCCCGAAACCGCCGGTCCCTCCGCAGGTTCGCTCCCTTGCCCCCGCCGGCCATGATCCGCTCCCGGGCGGCCGGGTCAAGGGCGCCTGCGGCGCCGCTCCGCGGGCGCTTCGCGCCCCCTGACCCGGCCGCCCGCTCGCAGGAACCGGCAGCAATCAGGGCAAGGGAGCACAGTGAAGCACGCCCGCAAACCGTAAATGCGGCCACCGCGGAACCACTTGCGTCACCGCGGCGATGCAGGTAAGCGGACAGGGTCTGGGGTGGTGCCGACGGTGCGTATAACCGCTCGCTTTCGTGTGTGGTGACGCATGCGTGATGCCGGTGCCTGCGTCAAGGGCGTCTTCGATCCGCTGGCTGACGGCGTCGTCCTGGCCGTCGGTGCAGTGCAGGTAGACCTCATGCAGGACACGGGCGCTGTTCCCGGCCCGAGCGGCGACTTCGGCGGGCGTGCCGCTGGCGTTCAGCCACAGCGACAGGGCGGCGTGCCGCAGGTCATAAGGGCGGCGGGCCAGCGCGGTGGCGGCCAGGTCCGGGGCCGAGGGCGGCCTGGCGGGCGGCGTGCCAGGCGCGGCCGTAGACCGATTCGCTGAGCATGCCGCCGCGGGTGCCGCGGAACGGCCGCCCGTCCGGCGCGGTCCCGAACGCATGCAGGTGCTGGCGGAGCATGCGGACCAGGACGGGCGGGATGGGGACGACGCGGATGGTGCCGTCGGGGCGGTGCTTGAGGCCCCGCGGCTCGAACGGCGTGCCGGTGCTGGTCCAGGCGGCGCCGTGCGCGGGCATGCGGCGGTGAGGATGATCGTGCCGCGGCCGCGCGTCGGGAGGATGAGGTCATCGCGGCGCAGCGCGACGGCTTCTTCGGGGCGCAGCGCCGCGTAGTACAGGCAGCCGAAGAACGCCGCCAGCTCCGGCCGGATCCGGGCGACCTCGGCCAGGATCACCCCGACCTGCGCCGGGCTGGGCACGGTCGCCGGGCTGACGGCCACGGCGGCCCTGGGCGCGCGCCAGCGCACCAGGCCGGTGGGGTTGGCGGGCAGCAGCCCGAGCTCGACGGCATAGCCGACGGCGCCGTGGAACACCGCCCGCTTACGGGTGATCGTGCTGGCCGCGGCGGGCGAGCCGTCCAGCCGTGTGCACAGACCGTCCAGGGCAGCGCGGACGACGCGCGGGTCGCTGAGCTGGCTGACCGGCAGGGAGGCCCGCTCCACCCAGGCCAGCGCGCTGGCCGTGTCCGGTGCAGGAGCACCGGAGCGCCGCCGGGCGTTGAAGGCATGCCCGTACAAGGCGGCGCGCAGTGTCTTAGCCGGCGGCCTGCGGCCGGTTTCCCGGGTCAGCAGGGAGGTGACGGTGGCCAGCGCGTCGGCCAGGCTGGCCCGCGAATGCGGCGCCAGGTGCGGCCATTTCATCTCCGCGTACGCCACCGCGTGCCGGTACCAGGTCACCGGCTCCGGCCCCGGTGCGGCCCATGATTCAGGCTCGCCGGTCCCCGGGGCGAACGCCAGGCCCTTGCGGGCCGCGCGGACCAGCTCGGCGCGGTAGCTGTCGGCCAGCGCCCGGGACATGAACGACCTCGACTTATCGCGGCCCGCGACCCGCCAGCGGACCTCGAACGCCTTCCGGCCGGGCCTGGGCCGGATCGCGAACACCCGGACATCGAACGAACTCACGTAAACCCCCTGCAAGTGACAGGAACCTCACGATCCCAGCCCCACAAGAAGAACATCCCGGTTCCACGTGCCTCAGCCGTCACCCGCAGACACGACCAGCCCGTCAGCTCATCCCCGGCCACAAGCGCCCTGCGACCGCGATCCGGCGCCCCCCTGCCAGCGGCTGGCCCGATTCGCTCAACGCCGCTCGCTGGCCTGTCACATCCGCCGTCACCGGTACGCGCGATGACCGCCGCACCCCGCCCGTCGGCATGCAAATATCGTGACGCAAGGTAACCGCGGGCGAGGCGTCTCCTCTACGAAATACTCACTCCCTGCCGAATCCGTATCGGGGAAGATTTACCTCCCGTTGCCAGGAAGGCGCTCATATCGTCCGGTTCGGTCTTTCCCCGATTCGCCGGATCACTGCTTTGCGTGTCGCAGGCTGATCGGCCGGCCGGCGTGTTACGCGTGTATCCGCGGGTGCCGGTTGTTCCAGGGCGCGGCTTGCTTGAGCTGGCTGGCGGCCCGGGTGAGCAGATCCTCCCGGCCATAGGCGGCTTCCCGCATACGTCCTGCCAGCGGTTCTCCCACTCGTAGTCGATCTGGACCGTGCCAAGCTCAGCCGCGGCGACCGCAAGCTCCTTGTCCTGCTGCGCGCCAACGCCGGGGCCGCGGCGGGGCAGCCGGTCAACACCGATGTCCTCTACAACCGGCTTCCAGCCAGCGTCCGACCAGAGGTGTCCCCGGTCGACTTCGCGGACTTCGTGGACCGGCTCGTCGCCGCCGGCGAGGCCGACGATCCAGGCTTCGATGACGTCGTTCTGCGCGATCAGCCGCGCTGGATTCGGATCAGTTTCGCATAGGGATCCGCAGAGGCTAGTGTCACGGCCCCCTGCGGCGGCTGTGTCCCTGGCGATTGCGCGGGCAACCACACCATGCCTCACCTACTTGAGAAGCAAAAACGAGCGTTCAAGGCACCAAGCCGCGCTTATCGCTTAATCTGAAGCGGCCGGGGGCTGGGTCGGGTGCGCTCGTAGTGCCATGCAGGTCATCCTGTTCTGCGCCCTCATGGGGGCGGCGGGAGGCAGGCGTCCGGTCGGGGCAGGTCAGGGCAGCGGCCAGGCGTGCCAGGCGTGGCTGTCACCCGGGCCGCCCAGCACGGTGCGGTCGCCGGGGGCTATGAAGGGCTGGGAGTCTGCGACGTCGCGCGCGGCGGCCGTGACGGCGCCGAGGGTCCCGGAGCCGGTCACGTGCCAGTCGAAGATGGTGTCGCGCCCGGAGTTGGCGCTCATCTCCGTGCGGTCGACGACGACGGTCAGGGTGTGCCCGTCGGGGGAGAACGCCACCGCCTCGCTGGTAAAGCCGCAGCTGGCGCACAGCACCTCGTCTGGCTGGGACTGCCCGTCCGGGTACTTCGCGCGGGCCAGCAGGCCGGTGGCCGTGGCGGTGCGGGCCGGGCGGGCGGGCGGGGTCGGCCAGGCTGTAGACCAGCACGGTGCCGTGGGAGGTCAGGACGGCCAGCAGGTTCCTGCTGGGGGAGAACGCGAGGCCCTGGGTGAAGACGCCCGGGCTGTCGAGGTCAGCGGTGCGGTAGGCGCGCGCCGGGTCGGTCACGTTCCACAAGGTGACCTGGTCGGTGCCGGTGGCGCTGGCCAGGATGTCCCCGTCGGGGGAGAACGCGAGGTCCTGCGGGCTGAACGGTACCTCGTCGCTGTTGCCTGCCGGGGACGTCGCCGGGGCGTCCAGGGTGCGCAGCGGCCGGGGCCGGGCCGGGCTGGTCACGTCCCACAGGACAACCTGGTCGTAGTAGGCGGTGGCCAGGATCTGGCCGCCGGGGGAGAACGCCTGTCCCCGCAGGCTGGGGTTGAGGTGCCTCAGGTCGCTGCCGGGCAGCGTCGCTATGATGGCCGGGTGCCTGGGATCGGCCACGTTCCACAAGGCCGTCCGGCCGCTGAAGGCGACAGTGGCCACGGTGCGGCCGTCCGGCGACAGTGCCGTGGGCTGGCCGCCCTCGAACTGCGACAGGCGCCGCGGCCTGCTCAGGTCCGTGACGTCCCACACCGCGTCCGTGCCGTCGATGGATTGCCCGAAAGCGGTGACCATGATGGCCGTGTGCGCAGAGAACGCCACTGAAAGCAGGTTCTCATCGGCTGCCGGGTGCCAGTGGTCGTCCTGCCAGATCCCGTAGCCGACCGGACCCAAGATCACCGTGAGCGGGACCGCTATCGCGGCTGATATCAGGGCGGCCCGGCGCAGCCGGGGCAGCGACAGCGCTTGGCTGCGGTAAGCCGGGTCCACATGCGTGCTCAGCACGCTGGCCGCCAGGTTGAGTACGGTCCGCGCGGTCGGGCGGTGCTGGTCCAGGACGTCGAGCATCTCCTCGCCGTAGCGCTCCCGCCACCGCCGCGGGTGGCAGCCGACCAGGAACCGGGACAGCCAGCTGGCCGATGCGGGCCTCATCACGCGCCCCACGCGGTGGCGGTGCGCAGCCGGGCGACCTGCACGATCTGCTGCATCGTGGCGATCTGCTCGGCCAGGATCTCCTGGCCGGCCGCAGTGATCTCATACGGGCGGCGGCGCCCGGCGGTGGCCAGCGGCCGGACCCAGCCGCGGCGTTCCAGCCGGGACAGCGCCCGGTACACGGAGCCCGGCTCCATCCGGACGCCGCTGAACGCGGCGACATCGGTCATGATCGCGTAGCCGTGCTTGGGGCCGTCGGCCAGGCTGGTCAAGATCAGCAGCCACGGTTCGGCGAGCCGGCCGAGGCCGTCGGACCTGCCATGCACTCCGGCCAACCCCCGCTTATTAAGTACCACATACTAAGGCGTAGTGAATAACCTGCCGGGGCAGGCTGTCAACCGGGCCCGGCGGTACCCGCTGGCGCGGGCCCCGACCGGACCCGAAGCAGGGGCGCACACCCTGCCGCAACCAGGCACCTGCCACCCGGCCAGCCACGACAGCGCTGGCAGATTCGCCCACCGGGAATGTCCTGGCCACCTGGGAGAAACCGCACTGGACACCGCAATCAGCCTTGCCCGGGCAGGCCGCGCCAGCACCGGCTGCGGGCCAGCGCACAGATCAACCTGATCGGCGCGGCGGCCGACCCGCGCTCGAGACGCAGTCCCGGCGAGCAGATCAATAAGGCGGATCTCGTGCGCTTGGGCTGATTGCAGCGTGCTGTCCAGCACGGTTTGACCCGAGCGGGCCGGCCGCCAAGATCGGCGCAAGGGCAACCAAGGGAGCCACCGTCATGAGTGAGCTGGACGTGATCGTCATCCACATCCGTGCCGGACAGGCCGCGGAATACGAGCGGCTGTTCGCGAGCGGGAGCTGCCGCGCTGGCGCGAGTACAAGGAGCGGGGCGCCTTCATCAGCGCCCGGATATTCCGTGCTGCCTTCGGCACCGACCCGCGTCAGGACATCGCCAAGTACGTCATCGCCGTCGAGGTCCCCAGCCACGCCCAGCACAGCCAGCATGACGCTGATTCCGGGTTCCAGGAGTTCAACCGGCTCGCCGACGCATTCCAGCCGGAGGCTCCGCTGGTGTACGGCGGACAGGTGCTGCACGCTGTCTGACCGGCACAGCGCATCGGCGTCTGGCGCCGGGGTGCCACCATGCGGACCACCCGGAGCGCCTGCTGATGAAGCGGGCAGGCAATGCGATACCCGGCCGGAGCTCCGGCCGACCGGGACAGCCGCGCAATCGGGGCGACGGTGGCCAGCCGCCCGGGCTGATTACCGAACGTGACGAAAGAATGAGATGCCTGTATGTGACGGCATCGCCGGATCGCCGGATCGGAATGCCTGGCCTCATGCGGGATCCGCGCCGGTCACCGCGCGCGCATAACACACAGATAACGGACCGCATCATCGCTTCGGCGGCGTGCAGCTCGGCGGTGATCATCTGGGAGTCCGCGCTGGGGCGGGCTCAACATACCGCGGCGGCGGCTGCCTCGCGCCTACGATGGGTTGTCATGCCAGCGAACCGGATGAACCGTGACGAGTTCTACGCCGCGATGGCGCCGAATGACGACGCGCGCCTCCGCAAGGTCTTGTGGACTCTGTACTGGCGAGGGAACGGCCAGCTTCGCGGGCGCATCGAGGACGAGCTGCGCTCGCCGGAACAGCCGAAAGTGAAGCCGAAGAGAGAACTGCCGGACCCGGACACCGTGCTGGATGAGGTGACGACGTTCGTCAAGCTGGCGAAGGACGGCGCCTACATGGCCGGGGACCGCCGGGTGCACCACACCGAGCGGTCCAAGTGGCGGCTCACGTTCCGCCGGCTGGCGGGCGACGCGCTGGCCGCGCTCCAGGCCGACAATGCCGGGCCAGCGCAGCAGGCCGTCGCGGAGATGGTTGACCTTGCCTGCGACATGAAGAGTTATGACTACTTCCACTCCGATGACCCGGTGGAGGCCGCCAAGTTCGTGGTTTCAGATGCCGTCGCCGTGCTGTGGGAGTCGGTGCTGCGTCATGACGGCTTCGCGGCCTTCGCCCGGCGCGTGCCGGAGCAGCTCATCCGCTGGGAGGCGGACTACGGCTGGACTCGACGAGGTTACGGTCAGGTGCCGGAAAAGGAGACAGCCCTGGCCGATTCCGCTCGCCCGGCTGCTCACCACGCCGGACATGTGGCGGACGTTCGCCGAGTCCTACCTGGATGCGCTGGACACGGCCGGACGGGCGGACCCGAGGCGACCGCGCACCGTGTACGGGAGTTTCGACGAGACTCGCTACCGACGCCACGAGCGCGCCAAAGACCTCGCAGCCTGGCACGAGATGCTCCTGGACCGGTTCGCGGGAACCCCCGAGGATGAGCTGCTGGACCGGCTCGCCGTCAGCCCGGCGCTTGCCGGGCCAGAGCTCACCTTCCTGCGCGCGAGGATCGCGGAGCGCCGCGGTGACGTCACCCAGGCCGCCACGCTGGTCACCGAGTGCCTGAAGGAACTGCCCGGTCATCAGGGGTACCTGGACTTCGCTGTGGAAGTCGGCGCGGAACTGCCTCCGCACGCCCGCGAGCTGCTATCCGAGCGCGCCCGGATCTTGAGTGGTGCCCCGTAAAGCGGCCGAGCCGCGGGACAGGGCGCACAGAATACCCTGATCTAGACGGCCAGCGTCCTGACAGGCATTGAGCTGACATCTCCTCATATCGGGCGGGTACGCGCGCGGCCTGTCGCTGGTGGCCGTCACCGTGCGCGAGGATGCCTGCCGGGCCGGTGCGGGGAGTTCCGGCGTTGCGCCGGGGAGCGCGGGTTGACATACGAGAAGTACATGGAACGTTCATCAGGGGTCGACGGCGGGTGCATGGGGCCTGCTGTGCCGGTTGTGTGCCTGAGCATCCCGAGTGCGCGGGAAGATATGGCTGGGGGTCCCCGCGCCGTCGTTCCCGGTACCGGTGAATCCGGCGCCGAGGTGCTTCTGCCCGCGGGTTTGGGGAGCTGTACGGGCCTGTACGTGGCTGTCCGCGGGATCGGCGGTGGAGGAGCCGGCGCGCACGTACATATAGATGGACAGCGTCCGGGCCGAAGGAGCGGTCCGCGGAACCTGTGGGTGCCGAAACGCATGCCACCTGGGCGTATGCGCCGAGGAGGCCGTAGGGTCAGTGCCCGCGCGTGGCGGTTGGTGGCGGGTGTGCACGCGGGCGGCCGTGCGATGATTTTCGGCTTGTGGGCTTGAAGCTGATCTTCCTCATTGTCACCCGTGCCTTGCCGGTGCTGGGCTTGTCCCGGCGGGAGGCGTGGTGGAAGGACGCCGAGATCCTGATGTTGCGCCATCAACTCGCTGTCGCCCTGCGCGAGCGGCCTCACGTTCATTCGAGGTTGACGTGGCCGGACCGGGCGTGCCTGGCCCTGCTCGCCGGGACGCTGCCAGCCGACCGGCTGGCAGCGATGCGGCTGATCGTCACTCCCGCCACGGGCTTGCGGTGGCATCGCGACATCGTCCGCCGCCGCTGGGCGCGGCTGTCGCGGCGCGGCCGCTCCGGACGTCCGCCGACGCGCCGTAATGTTCGGTCGGTGGTGCTGCGACTGGCCCGTGAGAATGAGTCGTGGGGCGACCGCCGCGTCCACGGCGAGCTCGCGGCGCTCGGCATCACGGTAGCGCCGTCAACGGTCTGGCAGATCCTCAAGGACGCCAGGATCGACCCGGCGCCCCGCCGGGACGGCCCTGGCTGGGCGGAGTTCCTGCGGTCCCAGGCGCAGGGGATCCTGGCGCTGGACTTCTTCACCGCTGACCTGCTCAATGGCACGAAGGTGTACGTCCTTGCGGTGATCGAGCACGGCAGCCGGCGCGTCCGGGTCCTGGGCGCCACGGAGCACCCGGTCCAGTCCTGGGTCGTCCAGCAGGCCCGGAACCTGCTCATGGACCTGGGGGATGCCGGGGCACGAGCGAAGTTCGTCCTGCATGACCGGGATGCCAGCTTCACGCAGGCGTTCGATGCCGTGTTCCAGGCGGCCGGGATCCGGGTCATCCGCTCCGCCGTTCAGGCACCGCGAATGAATTCGATCACGGAGCGGTGGATTGGCAGCTGCCGGCGTGAGCTGCTGGACCGGACCCTGATCTGGAACCTGCACCACCTGATGATGGTGCTGCGGGAGTACGAGGACTTCTACAACTCCCACCGGCCGCACCGCGCCCTGGACCAGGCCGCGCCACTGCGGCCGCTGCCAGATGGCATCACCGACCTGGATCATTTCCGCGTCCGGAGGCACGACCGCGTGGGGTGGCGTCATCCACGAATACCGCCTGGTGGCATAGGTTTTCGGCACGGGAAGCGCGCGAGGAACGCGAGCTGCGCGTGTGCTTCTTCCTCGTAGCCATGCTGATGTCGAGCCTGCCCACAACGTGGGCCGCAAGACTCTCAAACGGCCTGGATCAACTAAAACTAATTGGGTGGGGAATTCAATATAGGCATGCATGTAGCTAAAGCTGACCCGCCCGACCCGGAAGGCCGTATCCGCATCAGCGCGGCCGTCACCGGAGAGCTCCCGGGCGAGGCCCTTAGCGTCGTCTTCGCAGTCCGCCCCGACGATGAGGTACCTGCGGCGCGGGCGGACCCGCCATCCCTGGGCTGCAAGATGCCCGGCCAGCGCTACCACATCGCGGTGTGACGACAATTCGACCCGCACCTGCCAGGCGGGAAAGCGGTTCGTCAGCGACACTTCCCGCTCATGCTCCTGACGGTATTCGTGCACAGCCTGCCGCCCGGCAGCGACATCGGCGTCCGGCTCGTCCGCCGCATCCCGCCACTCCTGTTCCCGCGGGCTCCAGCGCTCCGTCCGGACGTGCGCGCTGACGTCGTGCCGCGCGAGCACCTCACGCGCCACTTGTGCGGCCTCATCAGCCGATCCGGCGCTGGGGGCGTACAAGAAGATCTGGGTACCCGATGAGCTGACCGCTACCTGACCGCTGAGGCGGATGCGCAATGCAGGGATAAGCGCCTGCCGGCCGGATTTCAGCTGGCGCGGCAGGTCACCGAACGCAATGCAGACGCGCCAGTCGTCCAGGTTCTTGCGTGGCCCCGCGTTGTTCTTGCCTGGCCTCGCGCCGGACGGCAAGACCTGGGCAGACAGCCACAATTCGGCCTCATCGAGGAAGGCGTCAACCTCCTCCTCGTCGTAACCAGGCCGCAGGCGGGTGGTCGAGAACCACTTGCCCGAATCTCATCTGATGTCAGAGATGGTCGCCTTACTCCGAGGAACGAGTCGCGAATTTCTGTAAGGAAGGCGTCAACCTCCTCCTGGTCATAGCCAGGCCGCAAGCGGGTGGTCGAAAATCTACGCGCCTCGACCCACCCGGCGAGTATGACGCCGCCAGCTTCCAATTCCGGTGCAGGCCGTGAGGGCAGTTGCTGTCCCGCGCTGGCGTCAGAGGACGAAGTTACTTGGGCGCCCGGGTCGGCTGCCACGGACAGCTGATGGACGGCAGGGGCCCCGCACCGGACGCAGAACTGAGCACCAGCAGTCTCTGCCGCGCATTCCCGGCATCTCATCTGCAGCAGCCGAGCAGGCCACGGGGGCAGTGCCAACTTACGCGCCATGAACTTTCGGGGCTTACCTCGATGGCCCTGCGGATGCCGGCCACGACACCCTCGTGATCCCTAACCCTCTTGGACATCGACCCCCCTCCGCCTGGCAGTTCGCAGTGTGCGCACTTTTAGTCACCACCGCGCCACCACCATCGCCCATCCGATATCGAATGGTAACGGAAGGTCAGATTACCCTGACCAGACGCTCTGGTTACTAGATCGGCTTGCTACGTTGAGCCATCGAACGGTCAGCCGCAAACGCGGCCTCCGAAGCCGTTAACGCTTCAGCGCCACCAAGATCCTCGTGCCGTTACGGGCCATTACCCCCGGCAACGAGGGGTCTCTCATGATCCCTGGCGGACAGTCTGTCGACCCTTATCCACCTGTACCGCGGCGCGACATAATTGCCGTTCATGCGCAGCACCAATCGGCATCAAGACCAGCTGGGGGCCGGTATGACGGCAAGAGTGCTGTCATATGGTGGAGCCGGCCGACGATCGGCCGGTATCGTCGCCATAGCCGTTACCTGCGACGGTGCGAAGGCTCTCTTCCTGCTGGGTCGCCGTCGCCCGTATACCGTAAGCGAGGGGGCCTAGATGAGCGACGAGGCTGATGTTCCGGCCGAAGAGATTAAGGCCAGGCAGGGCCTGGCCTACGTGTGTGCGCATGTGGATGAGATCAGCGCAGCGCTGGCCGCCGATCCCTCGGGCGGGGAGGGCCTCCAAGCCCTGGAACGGATCCGGTCAGTCCTGCGCGGCAACGGGGACATTTCCGGGCCGCTGGCGGATCTCCATCATGCTTTGCTGCGCGCTGGCGACGCCGTCGGCGTTTACGGGCATGTGCGGGGCGTGCGGCGGGGCTTGTCCCTGGCCGGGTTCGACCAGAGCGAGCCGCTGGAGATCGTCTACCGATGCCCGATTGGCCGCTGCCTGCGAGTTGTTCCGGGCCCGGCCGTTACTCTTCCCCAGTGCGGGGTGGCCGGCGAGGCACTGCGCTGGGGACAGCTGTGACATGGGCGGCTTCCTGGACGAGCTCGGGAAGAAGCTCGCCGACCGCTGGCTTCAGCTGCTTGTGCTGCCCGGCGCCTTCTACCTGGCTGTGGCCATCGCGGCCCGCGTGCTCGGCCAGTCCCGCCCTTTCGACTTCCATCGGCTGACCACTCAGGTCATCGCCTGGGCGAAGGCACCGGCGACGACCACCGTCGGCGGGCAGGTGGTGCTGCTGGCTGCGGCGCTGGCCGGGGCTACTGCCGCTGGCCTGACGGCCCAGGCCCTCGGCTCGCTGATCGAGCGGGTCGCTCTCGCCACGGGCTGGCGCACCTGGAAACCCCCGCTGCGACAACTCGCCGCTAAACGAGTCGATGACCGGCAGCGCCGCTGGGATGCCCAGCATGCCACCTATTCCCGCCTCTACTGGCTCGCTGTGGATGACGACCGCGACCCGGCGAAACGAACCGAACGGTACGCCGCCTACGGGGCACGGACCCGCATCGCCCCCGAACGGCCTGAACGGCCGACCTGGAGCGGTGACCGGATCAACGCCGTGGACGTCCGCCTCAAGCGTGACCTCCACCTGAACCTGCCCGCCATCTGGGCCGGCCTGTGGCTCACTTTCCCCGGCCCGGCCCGCACCGAGATCACTGCCGCCCGGCAGGCTCTGGCCGGTGCCGCCACCCTGACCGCCTGGGCCGTGCTGTATCTCATCCTGGCCGGGTTGTGGTGGCCCGCCGCGGTGATCGCCATCATCCTGGCCGTGACCGGATGGCACCGGACCCGTACCGGCGCCGACGCCTACGCCACCCTCCTGGAAGCCAGCACGCGCCTGTACGCCCGCGATCTCGCCCGCCACCTCGGCGTCGACCACGCCCAGTCCCTCGACCAGCAAACCGGCGACAGCCTCACCGCCACCCTGCACACCGAGCCCCCTCCCGCACCCAAATCATGAAGAACGTTCCCTTCGCCAGGGGGACTGTCTACCTGAAGCATTCCCGCGAGTTGCGTCGTTCCGTCTCGCTCGCTGGAGATCGCGTGTGCTGCCACCATGAGCTCGAACCAGTGGGATGTCAGGTTCCGGTGTGGGTGTGCCCGGCCCAGAGGCTGGGGGTTCGCGGGTATCGGTCGCGGAGCCGCCGGATGGCGTGATGGAGTGCGTGCGGGGCGCGGCCGGTATCGGGCAGGGTGGTGCCGTCGTGGGTGAGGTGGCTGTAGATGTCGCAGGCGAGGTCGCGAGCGGTGGCGTCGTTGATGGGCCACAGGGTGCCGATGACGTGCTGGTAGCCGGCGAGATGGAAGGCGCCGGTGATATGGACGGCTTCGTTGGCCAGGGCAAGGCTGGTGACAGCGGTCTCGCAAGCGGACAGGTAGGCCAGCGCGCCGGTGAGGTGGCGGGCGCTGATGTCGGCGACAGTCAGCGGGGTGGTGTCGTGGTCGTAGAGGATCAGCTGGCTGGCGGCGGGGTTGGCCCAGTCGGCGTATCCGTGGCAGGCGAAGTGGGCCGCCGGGTGGCGGGGCAGGGCATCTAGCACAGTACTGCACGTCGGGTGAGGCAGCACGTGTGCGCCGGGAATGAGCTCAGCCAGGGCGCCCGCTTCGGCGGCGGCGCCGGGCAGGGGCGAGGCGCCGGGGGCATCGGGGACAGCCACAATGAGGGCCTGGCCCGAGTCGGTATGCTGGCGGCGGGCATAAGCCAGGCCGCGCACGGTGGTGATGTAGGAGGAGATGACAAGGTCCAGCACTGTGCGCGGGTGTGGCCGGTCAGCGGCGTCGTGGTGATGGCCGGCGGCGTGCAATGGCAAGTAGGCGAGGATCCCGACGGGACACCACCACACGCGCGGCCACGCCTGATCGTCGGGGGTGGCGGTGCGGCCGAGGGCGGCGAGGACCGGCCCGGCGATGGTGTCCCATATCCAGGTGAGTACGTCGAGGATTTCGGCTTGGGCCGCGATGCGATCGGCCGGATCATTATCGGGATCCGCGGCGGCCCGCTGCGCCGTCAGCAGCCGAATGGCCTGCCGGTAGGCCTCTTCCTCGTCGAGCTCCGCCAGGGGCACGACCCGGACCGGGGAGCCGGGGTCGTCGGTCAGGATCAGCGCGTCGCAGCGGACCTGGCTGGTGTAGACGAACACGACCGGATCGGCCCCGACCTGGGAGGCGAGCTGGCGGATGCCCGGCGGCCTGAGGAAAGACTCGAAACCGCTGATCTCTCTGATCCGGGTGATGAGGTCGTCCCAAGCCGCGTAGGCGTCCTGCCGTGCCAGGGGCGAACTCAGGCCACGGTCAGGTGTATCCGCCCGTTCCAGAGCTGGATCGGGATCGTCGAGCGTGTCGATGCGGACGCGGAGCCGGTCGAACTCGTCGGCCAGAGCGGGCGACTGCCCGCGTAGCCTGCTCAGGTCGCTGCTACGAGCATCGAGGGAGTCGGCGACCAGGACGCCGCGGGTCTGCTCCAGCAGCTCTACCGCGCGGCCGGGCCTGTCCCGCGGCGACCGCGACCGCGGCCGCCCGGCCGGCCAGGGAAGCCTGCTGGCCCAGGCTGTACTCCCGGTCAGCCCGGATCAAGGCGCGCGCGGCGACCTGCGGCAGCAGCCCGACAGCGGCTTCCACCGCGGCGAGCGCATCCTGTGGCGATACGCCGCCACGTCCCGCAAGCTCCGCCACCGCACAGTAGGCGAGGATCCTTACCGCTGCCCGTGCTCCCGCGTTATCCGCCGCCTGGGTGAAACAGCTCGTCGCCGCGGCGACCGCGGCGGTGTCCCCGGTGCGCTCGGACAGCTCCAGGAAGGCATTGCCGAGGTTGTACAGGTGCCCGGCGCGGCTGGGATGGTCAGCCGGGGCGGCGGTGACGGAATCCCGGAGGCACTGTATCGCCTCGGCCAGCACGTCTGGATCCTCGGGGTTTTCCGACCGCGCCTGCAGCGTGATCCCCAGGGTGTTCAGGTGCCGAGCGCGGTCGGGGTGATCGGCCGGGGTGGCGGCTACCGCGTCCCGGGCAGCCTGCACCGCCTCGGCGAGCACCGCGTTGTCCCCAGTGCGCCTGGACAGCACATACAGCTTGCCCGCGAGGCTGTCCAGGAGCAGGGTGCGGCGAGGGTGACCGACGGGAAGGGCGGCAACCGCGTCCCTGGCCACCTGCACCGCCTCGGCGCTAACCGCGCTATCCCCGGTGCGTTCGTACAGCGCCTGCAGGGCATGGCCAAGAGCGTTCAGGTGTCCAGCGCGGTCGGGGTGGTCGGCGGGGGTGGCGGCTAGCGCGTCGCGGGACGCCTGTACCGCCTCGGCTAGGACCGCGCTGTCTCCGGTGCGTTCGGAAAGCTGTCGAAGGTCGCCGCTGAGGTTAGCCAGATACCGGGCCCGGCCGATGTAATCGGTAGGGGTGGCGGCGACGGCGTCCCGGACTACTTGGATCGCCTCGGTCAGCATCGTGATGTCGCCGGTGTTAACGAACAGCGACTCCAAGGCATGACCGAGGTTGTTCAGGTTGTTGGCGAGGTCGGGGTGGCCGGCCGGGGTGGCGGCAACGGCGTCCCGGCTGGTCTGTACCCTCTCCTCCAGAACGGCGATGTCCCCGGTGCGCTCGAACCATGCCCCTAGCGAGTGGCTGAGGCTGTTCAGGTACCTGGCGCGTTCGGGGTGGCCGGCCGGGGTGGCGGCGACGGCGGCCCGGCCGGCCTGTACCGCCTCCTCCAATTCCGCGACGTCACCGCTGTTCTCAAATGACTCTCGCAGGCTGCCGCCGAGGTTATTCAGGGGTCTGCCACGGTCAGGGTCGATGGCCGGGGTAGCGGCGACCGCGTCCCGGGTGACTTGGATCGCCTCGGCCAGCACCTCTGGCCGCCCGGTACGAGCGAAGAGTGCGTCCAGCGCGATCCCGAGGTTGATCAAGACCGCGGCGCGGTCAGGGTAACCGCTGGGTATCGCGGCAGCAGCGTCCCGGCCGACCTGTACTGCCTCAGTCAGCAGCGCTGTATCGCCCGTGCGCTCGAACAGCAGCCATAGCGCAGCCCCTAGATGGGACAGATGCTGAGCGCGGTCGGGATCGCCGGGGAGGCTGGCCGCCACGGCGTCCCGGTCGGCCTGGACGGCCTCCGCCAAGGCGATGGCGTCCCCGGTGCTTTCGGACACCTCCTGGAGCGCACCCCCCAGGTTGGACAAGAAGGTAGCGCGGTCGGGGTGACCGACGGGAAGGGCGGCAACCGCGTCCCGGAGTACCTGCACCGCCTCCTCCCGAACGGTGATGTCCCCGGTATGCGTGGCCCACCCGCGCAGTGCCCCGGCCAGGTTGTTCAGGACGACGGCGCGATCCGGATGGACGATGGGGAGGGCAGTAACGGCGTCCCGCAATGCCCGTGCCGCTTCCCCCATCATGGAGACGTCGCCGTTGAGTTTGAAGCACTGCTGGAAAGCGACTCCGATGTTGCACAGCACGACGGCGCGGTCAGGATCATCAGCGGAGACCGCGGCGAGCGCGTCCTGGAGTGCTCGCACCGCTTCCGCCAGCGCAACGGTGTCGCCGCTTTCTTCCGACCACTCCTGCAGGGCGATCCCCAGGCTGCACATGATGGTGGCGCTGTTCGCGTGGTCGTCGGCCGCGGCGGCCCGGAAGAGCGCGACCGCCTCGGTGAGCAGCGGGACTCTTCTGGTCCGCTGGTAGTCGGCGAGCGATTCCATCGCCTTGCCCATGGCGGTGCCCGGATACGGCTGGCTGGCCCCGCGACCCTGGTCCTCCTGGTAAAAGCGATGCAGCGGCTCGGGTACAGCTTCGGGGTCAACCTGAAAGACGGGGGCGAGAAGCTGGACGGCGGCGGTGAGATCGTCCTGGTCGGCGCCACCGGGCAGGGCCAGGTACCTGAACCAGTGGAACGTCCCCAGGACATACGCGGCGTCGAGGTCATGGGCGGGATCGGTGACAGCGGCAAGTCCTTCGGCGTCACGTACCGCCTCCCTTGTCAGCACCCCGCTGGGGTCCTGGTCGGTAGCCGCGCGCGCCAGGCGGTCGTGGACTGCGGCAAGCGCCGCGTCACGGCTGCGCATGACCTCTCCCCCCTTGGGCGGGCGCGGCAGTGGGCCGGTACCCACCTGTCCGCTCCGCCGCCCGCGGCATCAGCGCGGCCGACGATCGCTCTCCACCCGATCCCACGCCTACCTGGATGGTATCCCCGTGATGCCTGAGCCGCGGTTCTCGGCAGCGTGGGCCCGAGAGCTGGGTCCCGGACGAGGCATATGTTCAGGTTTAGGCAGGTGAGGCGCGTTGTGCGGACGGTGTCCGTGGCTGTCCGTGCGTATCAGCGGCGGGCCGTTTCCTTCTTGTCACGGCGTGTATCAGCATGTGTCACCGTGGGTCGATGCATAGCAGTGGTTACGGACATATAGCGGACGCGTCCGGGCGGAACGAGCGGTGCGCAAAACCGCTCGCTTTGCCGATCCGCGCCCGTTTTGTCCCGTTACCCGGGCACCTGGACTGCTCGCCGCTTGCTGAGGGTCTGCGCCATGTAGTCAGCGACGGTTCGGGCCATGACACCCTCGCTCGTGTTTGAGTTGGGAGAAGGCCTACTTGCCTTGGTAGACGGGGGGACGTCCCTGCGCCTCAGCCTTGCGGCCCTCGATGAAGTCCTCGGTGTGGAAGAGCCCGCCAAATTGCTCATTGAGCCTGGCGAACGCCGCCGCTTCGGACTCGTCGATCGAGAGGTGCGCGGACTCCAGCGTGGTCTTGATGCCGAGCGGCCCGCACGCGGCGATCTTCCGGGCCAGCCCGATCCCCGCTTCCAGCGCCTGGGCCGCGTTGGGGGCGATCTCCTGGATCACGCCCATCCGATAGGCCTCCTCCGCGCCCCAGTGGTCGCCGGTGAGCATGTAGCGCATGGCGTTCCCCCATCCCGCTTCCCGCGGAAACCGGATGGTCGAGCCGCCGCCAGGGAACCGTCCGTGCGTGTTCTCGTCCTGGCCAAACCGCACGTCGGCGCTGGCCACCCGGATGTCGGCCACCAGATGCAGTTCGTGGCCCATGTTCCAGGTATCGCCATGGACAACCACGATCAGGGGCTTGCTGAGATGCTGGGTCCTGGCGAAGGGATCGAGCATGCCGTCCTTGATCGCGAACGGCTGGCCGGTCCTGGCCAGGGGCGCGAAGGCGTCCACGTCGATGCCGCGGGAGAAGTTCTCGCCGTGGCCGAAGAACACCGCCGCCCGCAGGCTCGGGTCGTTGTCGAAGTCGTAGTACGCCTTGGCCAGGCCGAAGAAGGCGTCCGGGTCGAACCGGTTGTAGGCCTGGGGCCGGTTGACCCCGATCAGGACGATCTCGCCGCGCCGCTCGACGGTGATCTTGGCCTCGGGGGAGAGCGGAATGTCGGCCATGCGGCCTTTGTCGTTGAGCTCGGGAATGGCCATCTCACACCTCGTCGGCGATGGGATTTACGAGCGTGCCGAGACCTTCGATCCCGGCCTTGTCGTTGATCGGCACATTCGCGATTTCGATCATCGCGCCGTAGACGGCTTGGCTGACGATTCGAACGCGCTCGGCGGGCGCGTCCTTGTTGAGGTCGATTCTGACGAGTGGCATTGTGGTCTCCTTTCATTCCTTGATCATCACCGGGGCCGGTGTCGTAGAAATGCAGCGTGCGCCCGTAGCTCAGCCCCAGATCCGACTCTGTGACCATTCACCGAGCCATGGCTGTCAGCCGGGATGCGGGAGCCTGACAGCGCGGGGCCGACGCTCAGCTACCGAGTGCCCAGCTGATGACAGTAGAAGGCAGGGCAACCGTGCCAGCAGAACAATCGCCTGCGCCCAGACCGCACCGATACTGAGCGGATGGCCGCAGCGCTGTTGCCAACACTGCTGCCAAGGCGGCCCGACGGTTCAACGACGCTGCCGCTGACTGGGTTCGCGCTATGCTCCATGCGGATGAGGAGGTGGGCCATGGCAGAGACACCATTCGTGATCGGGGCCGACGCCAGGTGTGTCGATGGGGTCTGCGGCAAGGTGGTCCGCGTGGTCGTTGACCCGGTCGCGCGGTCGGTCACCCATCTGGTGGTCCAACCGGGGCACTGGGTCGGCCTGGGTCGGCTTGTTCCTCTCGATCTTGTCGCTGCCGCGACGCCGAACGAGGTCCGGCTGCGCTGCACTCGGGCGGAGTTCGACGAGCTCGGCTTCGCGGAGGATGCGCATTTCGCGCCGGGGACCAGCCTGGACCAGTACCCAGGCTACAGCGCGGAACAGATGCTCATGTTGCCGTACTACAGCCGGGTCGTAGGCGATGATATGCCCCAGACCCAAGCAGATGAGCCGATCGGTTCTTACGGCTCCCTGCCCCCGGACGAGGTCGGCGTGCGCCGCAATAAGCGCGTCTATGCCACCGACGGCGAGATCGGGCGAGTCGAGGGGCTTGTCATCGACCCTGGCAACCGCCACGTGAGCCACGTGCTGCTGCAGGAGGGGCATGTGTTCGGCCGCAAGGAAGTGGCCATCCCGATCGGCGCCGTCACCGGGACCGTGGACGACGTCCAGCTCAATATCACCAAGCAGCAGGCGGAGAACCTGCCGCCGGTGGACATCGATCACCCCAGCGGGTAGAGCGACCAGGATGCCGAGAAGCGAAACGCCAGTGGCCGACCCAGGTCCACCGTGACCAGCTCGCCGTCCGCGCCCGGCGTGGCGGTGGCCCGGGCGGACAGGGCCGCGGGCCCATCCGGCCGCTGTGGAGCGAGGATATGGTGATCCGCTTCAGTACGCGCGAGCCAGGAAGGCGGTGAGGCCGGGCTCGGTGTCGGACTCCGGTATCGAGCCGTCCGCACGCTGCAGGCACCGCACCGTGATGCCGGCGCTGGCCAGTTCCAGCTCGCCGGAAGGTCCGAGCAGGTCCCAGTCCAAGGTCACCCAGCCCTCGCTGACCATCTCGGGTACCTCCGCCATCGAGCGCACCGGCGTGATCCGGGCGTCCCGCGCCTTGGTCGCCGCGGACAGCATCTCCCGTTGGGCGTCCTGGAGCAGGGCCGGCACGGTGCTCGCCAGGTCCGCCAGCGGCACGGTATCCCGCACCCCGCCGGCCAGCCGCCGCACCAGGATCGCGGTCTGCGCCTCGATGTCGCGCGGCCCCAGCTCCACCCGCAGTGGGATGCCCTTCAGCTCCCAGTCCACCGCTCGCCGGCCGAACGGGAGGTCCGTCCGGTCGTCCACGGCGGCCCGCACCCCCTGGGCCACCAGTTCCCGGCCGATCCGGTGCGCCACGTCGCATGCTTCGGGCTTGACGGCCAGCACCACAACTTGGGTGGGCGCGAGCGCCGGCGGGATGCGCAGCCCCTGGTCGTCGCCGTGCGCCATGATCAGGCCGCCGACCATCCGGGTGGAGGTGCCCCAGGACGTCGTCCAAGCCAGCTCCCGGCTGCCGGTCGGACCGGTGAAGCCGATGCCGAATGCGCGCGAGAAGTTCTGCCCCAACTCGTGTGACGTGCCCATCTGCAGGGCCTTGCCGTCCTTCATCATCGCCTCCAGGGTGATGGTGTTGACGGCGCCGGCGAACCGCTCGCGCGCGGTCTTGCAGCCAAGCACAACCGGGACCGCGAGCACGTTTACCATCAGGTCGGCGTATGCCTCGTGCGCGATCCGGCGGGCGTAGTCGCGGGCCTCCTGGTAGCTGGCGTGGGCGGTGTGCCCCTCCTGCCAGAGAAACTCGCTAGTGCGCAGGAACAGTCTCGGGCGCAGCTCCCAGCGCACCACGTTGGCCCACTGGTTCAGCAGCAGAGGCAAGTCCCTGAAGCTCTGCACCCACTTGGCCATGTACTCGCCGATGATGGTCTCGGAGGTCGGGCGCACCACGAGCGCCTCCTCAAGCTCTTTGCCCCCGGCGTGCGTCACCACGGCCAGTTCGGGCTGGAACCCTTCGACATGCTCGGCTTCCCGGCGCAGGTAGGACTCCGGGATGAACAGCGGGAAGTAGGCGTTCTGGGCTCCGAGCGCCTTGATCCGCCAGTCCATCTCGGCCTGGATGCGCTCCCACAGCGCGTAGCCGTACGGCCGGATGACCATGGTGCCGCGCACGGGTCCGTTGTCCGCCAGTTCGGCCTTCGCGACGATGTTCTGGTACCACCGGGGGAAGTTCTCCCCCTGCGGGGTGAGGACCGCCTTCTTACTACTCGCCATGTCAGGGGATGCTAGCTCATGAGGTGCCCTAGCTAACCGCTAGCCAATCGCTATCCATTCGGTGACGGCGGCTGGCCTGCCGTCACGCAGGCAGATCAGGCTCAGCGGGCCGCCTGGAAGGTGGTCGACGGCAAAACGACCCCGGTCGTCAGCATCAACCCAGGAGGGCTCGGCGCGCTGCGGGCGGACCTTGACGCGCGCGGGCGCGGCCGGGGTCAGCTGGCCGATCAGCCGCCAGGAGCCGGCCCGGGCCCCGCGCTCGATCTCGATCTCCACGCTGAGGTCTCCGGTGTCGAAGACCGCCAGCCGGGGTGCGGTGCCCGAGCGCACCACGGAGTGGGCCGTGGCCAGCCCGGAATCAGAGATAAGCACCGCCAGGCTGGCGTCCGCGTCCCGCAGGTCGTAGCTGCTCCTGGCCAGGTCCGCGGACCAGTCCGGCGGCGGCCGGTCGTGGCCGATCACCTCTCGCAAGGCCGCGAGCAATCCCTCGTCGTCCAGTTCGCTCAGCTCGATGGCTGGCTCGCCGGCCTCGCGGGCCGCCGGGTCGTCCGTGCTCATCTGCCCCTCCGCCGCAGCCGTGGGCCCGTGAGGGCCGGGGCATCATGGTGACCTAGGTTGGAACCGGATGGCTCCTATCCTTCATGAGCCGACACGAACGCGCTAGATACCAGCACTGTCAAGTAGTTTTCTGAGCTGGTTCAGGCACCGGGCCCGGGTCGGCCCGAGGCTGCCCGGCGCCGTATTCAGCTCGGCGGCCACCAGGCGGTAGGACGGCGGCCCTTGGTCGGCGTCGACGACCAGCGCCCGGAGCACGCGCTGGCACCACTCGCTGAGCAGGTGGAACGCTTTCCAGAGGACGGCGTGCTGATCGGCCGTGAGGACCGGCTCGTCGGCCGGGGCGCTGCCGCCGAGCAGCCGGTCGATGGTCTCCTCTTCAACGGGCACCGAGGACTTGGATCGCCGTAGCAGAGCCTGGCACTCGCGGCGGCAGGTGGTCGCGAGCCAGCCGGCCAGCCGCTGCGGATCGCGGATCCGTTCCAGGTTCTCCAGCAGGTGCAGCCAGGTCAGCTGGGCGGCGTCGGCGGCGTCGTCGTCGCTCATCCTGTGCGCACGGCAGATGGACCAGACCAGGCCGTTGTAGCGGTCGACGAGCTGCTCCCAGGCCCGCGCGTCACCGGCGGCCGCGGCCCGCACCCAGCCGGGAACAGGGTCGGCCAGGACTTCCGTGTCGGCCGTCCCCGGTTCAGGACTGTCCTGGGTCTCCATGGTCGTCACACCCCCAAAGCGATGAAGGAGCAGGCTGTAGCCAGCGCGACGGGATCGCCGGTCGCCGCCGCATCAGCCTGGGCGTGCCGGAGCGCGTCGGCGAACCCGGCACCGCCGGCCACGCACCTGTGCAGTGATCCCATGATCGAGGGAGTGACCTGGTCGCTGACGGGGACGATGGCGGCGACGATGCCGACCGTCCCCTTCGGCATCAGGCTGCTGGCCAGCCCGAGCAGCTCGTCCGCTCCGGTGGGCGCCGCGCGCCCCGACTCGCAGGCGGACAGCACCAGGCGATGCGGCGCCCGGTCGATGCCTTCGATGTCGTAGACCGTCAGGGGGCCGTCATCCAGCTGCACCGATGACAGGAGCGGGTTATCCGCGCGGAACGTCCCGTGCGCCGCGACGTGCGCAAGCCAGGAATCATTGAGCGCGGCGAGCACACGGCTGGCTGTCGCGGTGCCGTTGGCCAGGACGGTGGCTTGGGGGTACAGCTCGCCCAGGCGCATGATCTCGGCCTCGGCGTCGGCGAGGCCAGGGCCGCCGATCAGAGTGACCGCCCGGTGGTCAGGCTCGGCCGCCAGGGTGGCGCGCAACCAGATGGCCGCCGACGGGCTCACGCTGACTGACCGGCCGCGCAGCGCGGGAAGCAGGCCCCAGGGTATGGCGGTCAGCCTGCCGGTCGGGACGATCACCACCGCATCGGCGTCGAGCCCGGCTGCCGCCGGGCCGAGCACGGCCTTCTCGACCAAGCGCCCGGCATCGGCCAGGGCGTGGCCGGGATCGGGCACCGGCCGCCCGTCAGCCAGGCGCCGCAGCAAGAAACGCGCGAAATCCGCTTCGCGGACGGCATCCTCGCCGCCGCCCACGATGTGTACCCGGATGCCCGATGGCCGAACGGTCACCGCGTACAGGGTCTCGTCGAGCTCGATGAGCTCGACCAGAACGGTGGCGCCGCCCAGGGCGCCGAGCAAGGCCGGCACGGTGAATGCCTGCCGGGCGCGCGCCGCGGCCGGACCCGGAGTGCGCAGGATGCGGGCCCGTACGGCCGCCTCCAGCCGGGAGCGCTCCCGCCGCAGGGCCGGGATAAGCGGAGCCGCGACCAGGTCGCGGTCCAGGCGCCGGCTGACTTCGCGCAAGGCCGACATCTGCTCCGCGAGCACGCCGTCGGGCGGCAGCCTGGTCGGCGTGGCGGCCTGGACGGTGGCCCGCCACCGCTCGCTCCAGAGGAGCAGCTGCCGCCCGTTGCCCCGGTTCAGCGCGGCCCGCTGGCCGATGGCGGCCAGCTCCCGGCCGTAGGTGGTGACCGCGGCCCGCAGCTCGCTGGCCCCGAGCATCTGCTGCTGCTCGGCCAGGATCGCCAAGCCCCGGCGGCAGGCGGACAGCATCTCGGCGTCGTGCCCGCGCAGCTGGCAGAGCAGCGCCCGGGCCAGCAGGGCCCGGCTCCGGCTCAGGGGCCGGCTGCCCCGCCGGGGCCGCGCTGCGGCGGCCAGATGATCGTCGGCCAGGCTGATGCCCCGCCCCAGGGCCAGCTGGCCGGCCAGCAGGTGCGCCTCCGTCGACTCATCCGCGCCGAGGGCGTCAAGCTGGCGGGCGACGGAGCAGGCCAGGCGATAGGTGCCCGAGCCGGCGTCGCCTCCGGCCTGCCGGGCTTGCGCCAGCACCAGGCGAGTGCGGGCTGACCAGCGCTCCCTGCGCTGGCGGTGAAACAGCCTCGCGGCCTGCTCGGCCCGGTCACCGGCCGCCCGGGGATCGCCCGCGGCCAGCGCCGCCGTGGCCGAGGAGTAAAGCAGCTCGGCGAACTTCGTGGACCGGCGGATGTCGGGGCCCTGACCGCGGACGGCGGTTTCCGTCTCGGCCCACGCGTCCGCCGCCAGCCCGGCCGAGAGCAGGATCGCGCACCGATCGATGGCGATATCCAGCATGGGGGTGCCCAGCTGCGCATAGCACCGGTCAGCCTCGGCGAGCAGTTCGAGCGCTTCCGGCACATGCCCGGAGGCGGCTGCGACCAGCCCGCGGTTGTGCCTGGCAGTGGCATATTCCCATTCCTGCCCGGCCAGCTTGTAGTGCTGCTCGGCGCTGAGGAAGTCGGCGTCGGCCCGGCGGGTCTGACCCAGTTCGAGCAGGATCAGGCCGCGGTGGCTGCGGGCCCTGGCCTCCCAGAGGTAATCCCCGTGCCGGTGCAGGATCGCCACCACCTGGTTCTGGTCGCGCAGGGCGTCATCGCGCCGGCCGATGTAGCCAAGGGCAGCCGCACGGCGCATCAGGATCCGCCCGGTGAGCCCCCCGCGTGCCGCGCTGACCGCGGCGTCCAGGTGGGCCATCCCCCTGGCGGTGTGGCCAGCAATCGCCATCGTCAGGCCGAGGCTGGCCCGGACGTCGGCCTCGCGCTGGGCCTGGCCGCTGGCCCGGGCCGTCCGGAGAGCACGCCGCAATTCGGTGAGCCCCTCCTCCAGGTGGCCGAGATCCCGCAGCGCGAGGCCGGCCGCCTGACGCGCCATGGAGGCCTCGGCGGCACCGATCGGCGGCCGGCGGGACAACAGGGCCCGCGCCCGGGCCAGCGCCTCGGCTGGCCGGGAATGCGTGAGGACGAGAAGATGGCTGGCCTCGGTATCAGGGGCGCCGCCGTCGTTCTCTGACATACGTCCATGATGGTGGAAATCACCAGCTACCGACAGATCTCACTAAGAGGGTCATGATGACGGACAGTGAAGGCGAAGGCCGAGCCAGCCATGAAGACGACGGTATGCGCACCGAAGCGGGCATGACCGCGAGCACCAGGGATATCTCGGAGAACCAGACCAGGTACATCCTGGATAATTTCCCCGACGCCGCCGTCTACCCGCCGCGGGCTGACAACGACCCTGACGCGGCTCCGGTCGAGTTCATCTATCGCAGGCGTCATCTGCTGACCCGCGACCAGGACCTGCGGAGCGTGCTGAATATTCTCGACCCGTCGCGCGCCACGGTTGCCCGCAGGACGGCCGAGCTACCCGAGGCCGGGGAGGTCACTCACCCGATACCTGGCCTCGCGCTCGTCGAATTGACCGGCGGTCCGGCCGACCCCCTGGGGGAAGCTCAGGTGCTGTTCGGCGCGCTGCAGGTCATCGAGCAGGAACTCGGCGCGGGCAAGGCCGCCCCGGAACATGCGGTGCACATTACCGCGGCGCCTCCGCCGGCCACTAACTGCCCGGCCACGGAGCCCGACTGGGTGCCCGCTGAGGCTCCTCCGCTGCCGGGGATATCCAGGTCCCGCTGCGACGGCCGCGGGACGCTCGTCGCCGTGGTGGACACGGGGCTGGTGAAGGAAACGGCCGCCTGGTATCCGTGGCTGCACGGGGTCGTCGGCGACCCCGATCTCCAGGTGCACGAAGGAACGTCCATCGAGCGGTACGGCGGTCACGGCACGTTCATCGCCAGCATCATCCGCGCCATGGCTCCCCGGGCCGATGTGCAGGTAGTCCGAATTTTCGAGAAGGCGGGCGCGATATATGAAACCGGCATCGTCAAGGCGCTCCTGGAGGTGCTGGACCGGGCCCCGGACGTCATCAGCCTGTCCGCGGGCACGCACACCTGGCTCGACGGCGGCTTGCTGAGCTTCCAGGTCTTCGTCGAAGGACCGCTGCGCGAGCGCGAGGGGACCGTCCTGGTCGCCGCGGCCGGAAATGACGGTGCCGACTGGAAGTTCTCCCCCGCGGAGATGGACGAGGTGATCGGCGTCGGGGCGCTCGGCGTGCCCGGGGACGCGCGCGCCTGGTTCTCGGACTACGGCGATTGGGTCAAGGTCTACGCGCCCGGCCAGGACCTGGTGCACGCCTTCGCCCGTGGCCTGTACAAGTACCAGGAGGTGCGGGCTGGCCAGGAGGCACTGTTCGCCGGCATGGCCAGGTGGAGCGGAACCTCGTTCTCGACTCCGGTGGTGTCGGGGCTGATCGCCGCCCGGATGTCGGGAACCGGCGAGAACTCCCATGAGGCGTCGCAATCCCTGCTCCGGCTGGCCCGCGCCCAGGCACTGCCCGGCGTCGGCCCGGTGCTGCGTCCCGGCCAGGCCTGCCTCTGCGCATGCGAGCAGCCGTGCCGGGACAGGCGGCCAGGCCACTGCGGCTGCCGCTCGTAGCCTGCTTAGCCGGGGACGACCGTGAAGGCGATGTGAGCCCAGGCGTTGTTGGCGTATCCCTTGGGGTTCCACAGCTGAGCCTCGCTCTCGGGCTGAACGTCCGCGGCGCTGTCCCAGGCCCGGGCCGTGACTTCGACCGGCCCGGGCGGCAGGTCCAGCGTGACCCGCCAGCGCCGCCATGACCACGGGCTGAGCTCGGTGTCCAGGCTGGCCTGCCGCCAGCTGCGGCCCCCGTCGGTCGAGACGTCGACGCGTACCACCCGGCGGTCATCGCCGGCCAGCGCGTAGCCGGACACGGTGACCGGGCCGGCCGGGACGTATTCGTGCTCATCGGGCGCGAGGATGTCGGCGTTGACGGCGGCCGGCCCGAGCGAAAGACCATCCTGCGGCCCGGCGGCAGGATCGGCGTCAGCGGGCAGCAGCCGGTAGGCGGTGGCCTGGAAGTAGTTGTCCGACGGCTCGGCCTGGACCGTGATCTGCTCGACCCACTTCACGCTCCGCGCGCCGATATAGCCGGGCACGATCACCCGGACCGGCGCTCCGTGCACCCGCGCCAGCGGCTGCCGGTTCATGGCCCACGCCAGCAGTACCTCCTCCCGCATCGCCTTGGCCAGCGGGATGGACGCACCGAACGGCTGCGGCGGGGACGGCAGGCCAGCGACATCAGGCGCCAGGAAGGCCACATGCTCCGCGCCCGCCGCGATGCCCGCGGCGGACAGCACGTCCGCCATCCGGGCCCCGGTCCAGCAGGCATTACCGGTCGCGCCCGGTCCCCACGGCGCCTCGCCGGGGATGTCACGCACCTTGATCAGCCCGGCCCGGCGGTTCCCGGCGCACTGCAACACCGCCACCACATCGTGACGGGCAAAACCACCCTGCAGATCGGCCAGCGACAGCTCAAGCGGCCGGGTCACCAGGCCGCCGATCCGCAGCCGCCACGCGTCCGGGCGCACCTGCGGAACCGGACCGTGATTACGGATGTAGAACGTATCCGCGCCGGTCAGCTCGTGCGCGCCCAGAGCGGCCCGCGGCGACTCGGCGTTGAGCGGGTCACTGACGTGCACGATCATGTCGCTGCGCTTGCCCCAGGTCATGCCAGGGGCGTTACCCCGCCGCCCGCGCCCCTACACGGCCCTGAAAAATCATGAATGCCGAACGGGCTTGCCTGACCGCCCGGCTCAGCTGCCTGCGGTCGCGCCGAGAGCGCGGCGGGACGTGAGCCGCTCGAGGAGCAGGCTGAGGTCGATCAACGCGATCCGGACGGACGAATCGCTGCAGCCGTAAGGCAGCACGACCGTCCCGCCGTGAACCATGGCGCCACAGGAATACACCACGTTCGGGACGTAGCCCTCGCGCTCGGACTCCTCGGCCACCAGGAGGGGCTCGGGCAGCGCGGCCAGCACGCGCTCGGGCTGATCCAGGTCGAGCAGGACCACGCCGATGGCGTACTCCCGCATGGGCCCGACGCCGTGGGTGAAGACCAGCCAGCCCTGCGGGGTCTCGATCGGCGAGCCGCAGTTGCCGAGCTGGATCAGTTCCCACGGACGGGCCGGCGACTGCGCGGTCTGGGCCTGCGACCAGTCATGGGCGTCGTGGGAGTAGGCGATCGCGTTGCTTTCCCTGTCCCAGCGAGAGAGCGCGGCATAGCGGCCGGCGATCTTGCGGGGAAACAACGCCATGCCCTTGTTCGCGGCCGAGGGACCGCAGAGCTGGGAGATGGTGAAGGTCGCGAAGTCGGGGGTTTCCAGCAGGTGCGGCTCGACCCGTGCGCCGTCGAACGCCGTGTAGGTCGCGTAGTACGTCGTGTCCGCGCCGTCGGTGAAGCGCACGAACCTCGCGTCCTCCATGCCGTGGCTCTCGGCCGGGCCAGGCCAAAGCACCCGTTCGGGCAGGCAATGGTCCGCACCGAACTCCACGGCGTAGTTGGACGCCGCCATCCACCGGACCCGGTCGACGAGCGCGGTCGAGTCCTCGCGGGTCAGCTGCTGCCGACAGAGTTCGGCGAGCGCGGCGGTCAGTTCGGCCGCAGTGAAGCGGGGCGGCAGGATGGCCCACAGGAGCTGTGCGTTCTCGTCGTCCTGGCCGAGTTCGGTGAGTTTCCTGGCGAACAAGTCGCGATCGTAGGGGACGGGCCGAGTGCGTCCGGTGTCGAGGAACCGGCCGGGTGAGTCGAAGACGATCGCCGCATCCGCGCCGATCGTGCCGGTCCTGAACTCGATGCTGGATAGGTGACCTTCACCGACCGCCCGCAGGCTCATGACGAACCGGGCTTGGCCGGGCTGGCATCCTGCCTGGTCAGGGTGAATCACCATCGACGGGTTGAACAGGGCCGCCGCCTCGAGCGCGTATTCATGGGTGAAATACGCTCCGATCAGCTGTCGGCGTGCGCTCCCCACCTCGATCTCGGCACCGACCCGGTGGGCCACGAGCGAGAAGTTGCGCTCCAGGGTTCCGGGTAGGTCGCGGTACCCCGCGGAGAATCGAGCCAGCGTCCGGGCCAGGGTATGTTCCACTTGGAGTTCGTTCAGATCCAGGATGCGGTCGATGACGGCCAGCGCACGCAACCCGCCCCGGATCAGATGCTCCTGGCCCGGCACGAACAGGCGGCCGAGCGTGCGGGAGGCGTCTGGCCGTATCCGGTGCTCGGTCCGGGCCAGCAGTCCGCCGGCGGCGCCGGAGGTCTTCATTGCGGCACGGTGGCCAGGCGCAGAGCCTGCTGCATCACCGAGATCATCGCCAGGGTCGACTCGGCTCCCTGGTTGCGGCTGCGGCTGGTGCGGCTCAGGCCGTCACAGCCCCCGCCCGTCTTTTCGTCCAGGAGCGGTATCTTGGCGTCGTTGTCACCGTGGAACCACGCCACGGCCAGCTGGGCGCCGCCCAGCCAGCTGCGGTCACCGGTGACCGCCGCGGCGCGCATGCACGCATCGGCTAGGGCGGCCACCTCGATCGGCTGCTGGTCGAAGGCCGGGCGAGGCTCCCCCAGGCTCCAGCCTCCGGCCGGCACCACCGACAGGTGGCCGTCTCTGGTCTCGACGGCCAGCAGCCAGTCGAGCATGCGCAGGCCGTAGCGCAGCACCCGGCCGCGGCCGAGTTTGTCGCCGGCCACGATGACCGCCTCGGCGATGGCCGCGTTCGCGTAGCTGAGCCTAGGTACCGGCCACGGCCACCGGGCGTCGGCCGGCGGTTCCCCGATGGCCGAGATGGCGCGGTCGAGAACCGTGCGCGCGCCGGCATGGGCCGGCCACGCCTCGAGGACCTCGACGGCCCCGAGCGCCGCGAACGCCATGGCATGCGGCCAGTGCGATGAGACCTTGGCGCTGCGGCTGAACCGCTCGATGGCCTCCTCGCGCATCCCCGGGGTGGGCGCCCGGGCGGCGGCCGTGCCCAGGCCCCACAGGGCGCGGCCCCAGCAGTCACCGATGCCGGGCTGGTCCTGCCAGCGGCGGTCGTAGCCGAGGCGGTTACGGAACCTTCCGTCCGGCGCCTGGGCCTGGGCCAGGAAGTAGAGGTAGCGGCGCCCCAGGGTTATCAGTTCTTGGGATGGCGACGGTTCCCGGCACACCACGACCAGGCCGCGGGCCACGTCGTCGACGCAGTAGCCGTGCTCGTACCTGGGCACGATTCCCTCGGCGTGCTCGAGCAAGCCAACGTGGTCGGTCAGGCGCTGCAGGTGCCGGAACGGCACCGTCGGGTCGCTCATACCGGGGTCCCGGCCCGGGCCGCGGTGAGCAGCGATGCGAGTTCCCGGTACGCATGCGCCACCGCCGGCCACAGCATTTGCGGCGCGAGGTCGGAGGAGTACCTGCTCATCTTCGCCGACAGGCCGGGCTCGGTCAGCGCGCGCTGCAGTGCGGTGGCGATGCCGGCCGGGTCCTGCCGGTCGACCAGGAGTCCCGCGCCGAGTAGCTCGATGGCATGCGGGAAGCACGTCGACACCACCGGCTTACCCGCGGTGACCGCCTCGATCAAGACCCCGGAGGTGACCTGCTCCAGCGAGTCGTACGGCAGCAGCACGACATCGGCGGCGCTGATCAGCTGGCCCAGGGCCGCGGTGGGCAGGAACCGGCCATCGAAGTGCACGCGATCTGCCACGTTCCGCTCCCGGGCCCGGGCCGCCAGCGCCAGCCGGTAGGCTTCGCCGTCGCGCCCAAGCACGCGCGGGTGGGTCTGACCGGCTACCTGGTAGTCGACATGCAGGCCGCGGTCGCGGAGCAGGGCCATCGAATCGATCGCGTGCTCAATCCCCTTGCCCGGTCCCAGCAGCCCCCAGGTCAAGATCATGGGCAGGCCCGTCCCGGCCGGTGCTGAGGTCACCCGGTGGTCGGCCGCGCCGTGCGGTATCACGAAGACCTTCTCGGGGCTGGTGCCATAGATATCGAGCAGTCGCGATCGGGCCGTCCGCGTCATCGTGACCACGACGCTGGCGGCGGCGATGACCTCATCGAGGATCGTGCGCTGCCTGGGCGTGGGGCGGGCCAGGACCGTGTGCAGGACCACGATGGTCGGCACGTGCAGCGCTTCGAGCAGCGGAACGACGTCCTGGCCGTCGGGGCCGCCGTAAATGCCGTACTCGTGCTGGACGATCACGACGTCGAAACCGTTGAGTGCTTCGGCCGCCGCCGACGCGCTCACCGCGGAGCCGGCCACCAGGTCATGGACGACCTCGCCGGCCGGGCCCGGCGCTGGCTCGTCGAGCACGCGCACGACGGATACCTGGTCGTCCGGCTGGCGCAGATGGGTGAGCAGCGCCGCGGTAAACGTGGCTAGCCCGCACTGCGTGGGCGGATAGGTGCTGAGCAGTGCGTAGGTCGTCGGCATAAGGCTCCTTGTCGTCGCTTGGCGCGGATGTCGACCGCGCCGGTGCTGAAGAGGGCCTCACCAGGTACAGATGACGGAAACGCGCCGACGGCGATTACCGGTTCATGGGGCGGCGCAATCCGGGAACAGAATCGCCGGGCGAGGTCTCCAGGTCGGGCCCGAGGCTGGCTCAGAGGGCCTCGCGTGCTCGCTGACGTCCCGAACAGTGGCTGAGCGTCCGCCGCGGCCTCGCGTAGTAGACGCACTGTCTACGATAGCGGAGAAAAGTCCCGGTCGGGCCTTGGCCGGCGCGACCTGGCCGCGTAGACCGCGGCGGTGCCGAAGATCAGCACCAGGAGTCCGTAGATGCCAAGCGGGGCGGCGGCCGCGGGCCCGAACGCGCTGGCCGCGATGCCGGCCGCCACGGCAAAGTCCCGCATGGCGGTCGGCAGCACCACGGCGGTGCGCTGGGGCGCCGGCGCGCCGATGGCCAGGAGCCCGCCCAGGACCACGCCGCCGGCCAGGTAGGCGAGCAGGGCCAGCAGGACGCGGACGTCGCCGGCCCGCAGGTGCAGCTGGCTCGCCACTGCCCACAGCAGCACGAGCAGGCTGGCCGGGCCAAGCACCCGGACGATCGGCTGCTCGCGCCCGCCAAACGGGTCAAGGGACCGCATCGCGGCCCCGGCCACCAGCGGGAGAGCTACCACCAGGGCCAGGGTAGCCAGCAGCCCGAGCTGCGAGGCTTGCGAATGCGCGCCGGCGATGCTGAGAATGGGCCCGGCCAGCAGCACCGTCAGGATCGTGGACGAGACGAGGAGCCCGGCGGCCAGGACGGCATCCCCGCCGGCCAGACCGGTCAGGGCTACGGATGCCACCTCGGCGGGCGCGATGCCAGCCGACAGGATGCCTCCGCGCAGGGCCACGCCGCTGACCAGGCGGCTGGCCAGCCAGGCGATCACCGGCAAGCCGACCGTGGTGACCGGCAGCACGACGGCCAGCCGCCGGGCCGAAGTCCGGATGGCGCCCATCTGGCTGAAGGTCATGGAAGCGCCCGTGCAGAACACCAGGACCGCCAGCGCGAACAAGATGGCGTCGGCGGTATCGGCGCGGCGCCCGGGCCCGGGGAAGCTCACTCCCACGGCGGCCGAGATCAGGACCAGGGGCAGGAGAAACCGGTCGAGAGAATCGGCGAGCCCGGTCAGCGGGGGCGGCGGACCAGGGCGGCCGCCGCCCGCGTGCTCATAAGGCGCGCCGGCCATCCTGCTCATCCCGGCATCCCCTCGTCCGCCACAATGGGGCCATGGTCTCTGAGATCTTCGAACCTGAGCGGTGGCGTCGCGTCGAAGGGTTTTCGTTCACCGACATCACCTACCATCGTGCCGTCGACTCAGGCACGGTCCGCGTCGCCTTCAACCGCCCCGAGGTCAGGAACGCCTTCCGCCCGCGCACGGTCGACGAGCTATATGTGGCGCTTGATCACGCCCGGATGTCCAGTGACGTGGGATGCGTGCTGCTCACCGGAAACGGGCCGTCGCCGAAGGACGGCGGATGGGCCTTCTGCGCCGGAGGTGACCAGCGTATCCGAGGCCGCTGCGGATACCAGTACGCGGACGGCGAGACGGCCGGGACCATCGATCCGGCCCGCGCCGGGCGCCTGCACATCATGGAGGTGCACCGGCTGATCCGGTTCATGCCGAAGGTCGTCATCTGCGTCGTGCCAGGCTGGGCCGCGGGTGGCGGGCACAGCCTGCACGTCGTCTGCGACCTCACCCTCGCCAGCGCAGAGCACGCCCGCTTCAAGCAGACCGACGCCGACGTGGGGAGCTTCGACGGCGGCTTCGGCTCCGCCTACCTGGCTCGCCAGGTAGGCCAGAAGTTCGCGCGGGAGATCTTCTTCCTCGGCGAAACCTACGACGCGGCGGCCGCGCACCGGATGGGCATGGTCAACGCGGTCGTGCCGCACGCGGACCTGGAGCGTACCGCGCTGGAGTGGGCCGCCAAGATCAACGCGAAGAGCCCGACCTCCCAGCGCATGCTGAAGTTCGCGTTCAACCTCATCGACGACGGGCTCGTCGGTCAGCAGGTGTTCTCGACCGAGGCGACCCGGCTCGCCTACATGACCGATGAGGCCGTCGAAGGCCGAGACGCGTTCCTGGAGAAACGCGACCCGGACTGGACGCGGTTCCCCTACTACTACTGACGGAGGTACCGAACGAGCGGGCCGCGTGCCCCGCGGCAGGGTCCCGCCGCGTGGCTCGAGCCGGGATCGTTAGGCATCATCCCCGTGTGATCAACTCTGTGTGATCGCATCCAGGCGGGTCTTGATGAACTGCGCGGACACGACCGGCGCGTAGTCATTTGGCTGGCCGATCGGCGGCTGCAGCGACTCGATGACCGCGTCGTGGTCTGCCTCGTAGAAGTAGACCAGCGAGACCAGGTCTTCCTCCGGCGCCTCGGCCTGCGGCGGCAGGACGCGGTGCCGGTTGGACTTCCACCGGCCGCCGCTCCAGCGGGCGAGCAGGTCGCCGGTGTTGATCGTGAAGGCGCCGGGCACGTAGGGCGCGTCCTCCCAGCCGTCTTCGGTGGTCCACACCTGCAGGCCGCCGCGGCCCGGCTCGCGGTCCAAGATGGTGACGGTACCGAAGTCCGTATGCGGGCCGATGCGGAACTGGCCGGGTTCCGGCTGGCCGGCCACCGCCATCGGCGGGTACCAGTTGATGTTCATCGTGTGCGTGGCGTGGCCGGTGTGCCGGACGAAAAAGTCACGCTCCAGGCCGAGCGCGGCCGCGCACAGCACCAGCAGTTCGTCCGCGAGGGCGCGCATGCGGGCCAGGTAGGCGACGACTGCGGGCTCGAGCGCGGGCACCTCGGCCGGGTAGACATTGGGCTGGAACCAGTACCCGTCGACGTCGGGGTCGCCGGTCGGCTGGTCGGCGCCGACCGCGAAGGACTCCTTCAGATCCGGCGGGGTCTGCGTGCCCTCGGCGTAGCCGTTCGCCTCCACGCCCGGCGGCAGCCAGCCCCGGCCGCCGACGGTGACGGCGTAGCGCTGCTTGGCCTCGGGCGGCAGCGCGAAGAACGCCCGCGCCTGCGCCCGGACCCGCGCCCGCAGGTCGTCGGGCACGCCATGACCGCTGATCAGGAAGAATCCCACGCTCCGGAGGGCGGCGTCGACCTGCGCGGCGACGGCCGCGCGGGCCGCCTCGTCGCCGCCGAACCAGGGGGCGAGGTCGATCACGGGAACTGACGAGGGCATGATCTGGGCTCCAGATGTTGTCGCGCCGGTGTTTGAAGCTTACGGCGCGGGCCGCCAGGATCCGCGTGAGGCTTGGAGCCGTGCACCCGGTGGCTGCGGAACTTGTCGCTACGCTCGAAACCCAGGTCAGGACGGGACGCCAAGTCAGGGCTTGGCAGCTCTCCCTCGGATGCGCTCAGGCCGGTGACGCCTCGCCGGGGCGGGCACGCCACCGGCTACTATTCGGTCACTATGTCAAGCCGCACCGTCAGGCTCACCGGCTGGGGCCGGATATCGCCATCCCGGGCCGAACTGGCCGAGCCGGCCAACGTGGCCGGCGCCGCCCGGCTGCTGGAGACCGCAGCGGCCTCCCGCGGCGCGATCGCCCGCGGGCTCGGCCGCAGCTACAACAACGCCGCGCAATGCGAGGGCGGCGTGGTGATCTCGACCGCCCGGCTGAACCGGATCGTCGGCCTGGACCCGGCGACCGGCCTGGTGACCTGCGAAGCCGGCGTCAGCCTGGAGCAGCTCATGGTGGCCGGGCTGCCGTCCGGATGGTTCGTGCCGGTTTCTCCCGGTACCAGGCAGGTGACCGTCGGCGGCGCGATCGCGGCCGACGTCCACGGCAAGAACCACCACGTGGCCGGCAGCTTCGCCCGGCACCTGCGATCCTTCGACATCCTGCTGCCCGGCGGCGAGCTGCGCACGGTGACCGAACAGTCCGATCCCGTGCTGTTCTGGGCCACCGCGGGCGGCATGGGCCTGACCGGGCTCATCGTCGGCGCCGTGGTGCAGCTGAAGCGAGTGGGCACCTCGCGGGTCCGGGTCGACACCGTGCGCACCGCCGACATCGACGAGACGATGGCCGTGCTGGCCGAGCACGATCGCACCTTCGGCTACACGGTGGCCTGGTCAGACAGCCTGGCCCGGGGGGCCAGCCTGGGCCGTTCGGTGGTGACCAGCGGCGACTTCGCCGAACTGGCCGACCTGCCGCCCGCCGACCGGGCGGACCCGTTCGCGTTCCGGCCGGGTGCCCGCCTCGGTGTTCCGGCTGGGTTCCCGCCGGGGCTGATCAACCGCTACACGGTGGCCCTGGCCAACGAGGCGTGGTACCGCAAGGCGCCCCGCACCCGGCAGGGTGAGCTGCAGACCATCGGCACGTTCTTCCACCCGCTGGACGGGATCAGGAACTGGAACCGGGTCTACGGACCTGGTGGCTTCCGGCAGTACCAGTACGTCCTGCCCTTCGGCCAGGAGGTCGCGGTGCGCCGCTCGTTCGAGCTGGTCAGCCAGGCCCGCGCCGCCTCCTTCGTGACCGTGCTCAAGCGGTTCGGCGAGGGCGACCCGGGGTTGCTCTCCTTCCCGATGCCTGGCTGGACGCTCGCGCTCGACGTGCCCGCCCGGACCCGGGGACTGGCCGGGCTGCTCGGGTCGCTTGACCGGCTGGTCGTCGAGGCGGGCGGCCGCGTCTACCTGGCCAAGGATTCACGGGTGCCGGCTGACGTGCTGGCCGAGATGTACCCGCGGCTGGCGGATTTCAGGAAGCTGCGCGCCGAGTTCGACCCGGCCGGGGTCCTCGCGTCGGACCTGTCCCGGCGGCTCGGCCTGTGACGTCGCCGCGCTGCGCGGGTACCGGATGCCAGCTACCCGGTCGCTGACCGCCAGCCAGCGCGACTGGCTGCGGGTTCGGTCCTACCTTTCCGAACATCGCCACGGCCTGGCGGTCGACGCGGCCGGGGACTACCCGGCGGACCGCAAGATCGCCGGGACCCCGCTGCTGGCTGCCCCCGGATGGCAGCCCGCCGAGCCCGTCCCGCTGGCCGAGGTCGGACTGGAGCTCACCTCGGCGGAGGCTCAGCCGACCACCGGCCCGTCGGCGGCCGGCCGGCCGCCCTCACCGCCCTCGACCGCGCCGCGGCGCCGCTGCTGCCCGAGCGGCCGGACGGGACCCGCTACCTTCGCTACTCGGACGCGCTGCGGGACCTGGCCGCCCCGGCGGTGTTCGAGAACCGCGTCACCTACCGGCTGACCGAGGCCCGGCTCATTTCCGGGCTCACCCCGGGAGCGTCCCGGCTGGCGTTCACCCGCGGCCGCTATTTCGACGGCATCGACACCGGCGAGGCGGCCGCGCACGAATACGCGGCCACGCGGCTCGGCGGACGCCCGGCTGGCCTGCGCGCCCTGATCGCGGACCCGTGCGACCTGCGTCGCCGCCCCGCGAACCTGGCCATAAGCACCCTGACCCTCCGGCTGGACCGGGCGACCGGGCGGGCGTCGTTCCTGCTGCACTGGCGGGATCCGGCCAAGGTGGGCCACGCGGGCGGGCTGTACCAGGTGATCCCGGTGGGCGTGTTCCAGCCGTCAGGCGAGGCCGCGTGGAACGAGCGCCGGGATTTCTCGCTGTGGCGGTCCATGATCCGGGAGTTCGACGAGGAACTCCGCGGGCGCTCGGAGGAATACGGCAGCGAGGCCAGCCCGGTCGACTACGATTCCTGGCCGTTCGCCAGGCACATGGCCGACGCGCTTGACCGCGGCCAGATCCGCGTGTGGTGCCTGGGGCTCGGCGCCGATCCGCTGACCTACGCCACCGACTTGCTCACCGTGGCCGTGATCGACAGCGGCGTGTTCGACGAGTTGTTCAGCCTGAGCCCGCGGCCCAACGCCGAGGGCAGCGTGCTCGCGGCGCGGGAGTTCGCCGCCCACGTCATCGACCGCATCGTGACCAGCGAGCCCGTGCAGGCGGCCGGCGTCGCCGTCCTGCGGCTGGCGTGGCGGCACCGCGAGACGCTCATCGGCTTACTCTGCCCCTCGTGTCCCTGCGGACCCCTCGGGTTAGCCCGCGCCAAGCCCAGGTCGTCCTGGCTGGTCACTAGAGTTCCGCGTTCACGATGAAGCCGCCGTCGGCGAGCACCGTCGCGCAGGTCACGTAGCTCGCGTCGTCCGAGAGCAGATAGGCGATCGTGCCGGCCAGTTCCTCGGGCTGGGCGCCCCGGTGGATGGCGATGCGATCGGTGTAGTACTTCACCGTGGCCGGATCCTCCATCATCGGCGCGCTCATGTTGGTCATCACCCATCCTGGCTCGACGGCGTTCACCCTGATACCGTGCTCGCCCAGGTTGCAGCCGAGGGCCTTGGCCAGCATGCTGATGGCGCCCTTGGTCCCGCAGTACGCGGTCTGGTAGGGCGCGCCCACGTGCGCCGAGATCGAGCTCACGCAGCAGATCGCGCCGCCGTGACCCTCGCGGATCATCTGCTTCGCGCTTTCTGTGCAGACCACCCAGGTACCGCGCACGTTGGTCTCGAACAGCAGGTTGAAGTCCTCGATGCTCGTCTCGTCCCATTTCATGAACGGGTTGATCGCGGCATTCGACACCAGGTAGTCGAGCCGGCCTCCGCGCATCGCCGTGGCCTGGACCATCGCGATGACCTGCTCGGGGTCACGCATGTCAGCCACAACGGGAAAGCCCTCGCCGCCGGCCTCGGAAATCTGCCCGAGCGTCTCGGCCGGATCCCCATTGGGCCGCTGGTTGACGGCGACGATCGCGCCCTCGGCCGCGAGCCGGACCGCGGTCGCCTGCCCGATCCCGGTTGTCGCCCCCGTCACCAGGGCGACCTTGCCCTCGAAGCGTCGCATATAACTCATTACCTCCTAGAAGATCGCGATCGGGTTCCACGGCGACCCGGTGGCGCCGGGCAGCCGGAGCGGCAGGCCGACGACCATGAACTCGAACCGGCCTTCGTGGGCGCATGCCGCGGCCACGTCCTCCAGTTGCAGGCTGTCCGCGGCGAGCATGCCCATCGCGGTCACCTGCAGCGGGTGGATCGGGATAGAGCATCCCCTCTACGTTGCTCGGCACCGTCTCGCCGTCACCGTCCGGCAGGAACGCGGCGATCCGCCGCTCGTGCATCCATTCGATGGTGTCGACGTGCAGGCCGGCCTTGCCCTGGCCGGCGGGCGGGTAGTCGTTGCTCCAGGCGCCGAGGGCCAGGCGGCGCCGGTGGTGCCCTGTCCGGAACAGCAGGATGTCGCCCTCGCCGAGTCTGTACCTGCTGGGCCTGCTCGATCGCGTCGAGTTCCGCCCGCGGCACCGCCTCGCCGGGTTCCAGCCAGTCGCACACCACGCGAACCTGGGCACGTCGAGCAGCACGCCCCGGCCGACCAGCCCGCGGGAGTACGAGGTGACGTCCAGCGCTGTAGCCCCTCGCGAGGTCATCACCTCCAGGGCCGGGCGGCCGTTGTAGACCTGGCCCCGGTAGGCGACGTGGCAGAGCGCGTCCATGTGGGTGTGGCAGTCCCCGTGGAACGCGATGCCAAGGTAGTCGGTGGCGAAGGTCAGTGTGCTCGACCCGATGTCGATGTCGTGACCCTGGACCACGTGGTGGACCACAGGGCTCGGGTTGTCCGGGCCTGCCGCCGTGTTCATCGGGATCGACATCGTCACGTGCCGCCCGACCTGACCAGGGCGGCCGCCGCCCGCACCGAGCCGGGAGTGATGTAGTTCAGCGTCCCGAGCTCGTCGTCGGGACCCCAGCGCCCCCAGTTCTTGACCTTCTCGAAGATCTCGTCGAACTCCCGCAACGCCACCGGAGCGGGAAGGGTCAACTCCGCCATCGCTTGCCTCCTTACGTTCGGCCCTTGGTCTTGTCCGTCGCCGGGACGGCGTCGACGGTCGCCGCGTCGGCCTTGGCGATCCAGTCGTCCTTCTTGCGCAGCGTATGAGCATTTGCTCACGGTCAGCAGGGGTGTCCTATCTGGACGGGCCATGCATGCCCTGCCATTTGCGGGGCATGTATGACTGGACTTTAAGGATGTGCTGCTTCGCCAGATGGAGAATCAGTGGTTGGGACTGGATACCTGAACGTCGGTGATCATGTCGTGCAGTTCTACGGTCACGATGAGGAACTGGCCGAACGGGTGGTCCGCTACCTGCTAGAGGCACTCGGGGGCGGTGGCGTGGCAGTCGTCATCGCGACTCCGGAGCACCGCCGCGAGTTCGAGGCCCGGCTGAGGAAAGCACTTGGGGGCGCCGCCGACCTGGCGGCCGCCGAGGACAGCGGCACGTACCTGGTCCTGGATGCCAGCGAGACGGTGCGCGAACTCATGGTCGACGGTCGGCTCGACCGCGCTGCCTTCGACCGCGTGATCGGCGGCCTGATTAGGCAGGCCGGGACGGGCAGGCGGCCGGTCCGCGCCTACGGCGAGATGGTCGCGCTGCTCTGGGACGACGGGCTCGTCAACGCCGCGATCCAGCTTGAGGCGATGTGGAACGAGCTCGGCCGCAGGCATTCCTTCTCGTTGTTCTGCGGCTACCAGGCTGGCTCGGCGACTCGCGACGGCCATCTCGACGCCTTCGCTGAGGTGTGCCGCCTGCACCGGCAGGTCGTCGGCCTCTCCTCCGCCGGGACTTCCGGGGTCGGCGGGCCCGGAGCGGTGCGGACTTATCCCTTCTCGCGCGACGCGCCCGCGGTGGCCCGCCATTTCACGGTCGGCACGCTGCGCGACTGGGGGGCCGGGGACATCGCCGATGACGCCGCCCTAGTGGTGACCGAACTCGCCGCCAATGCCATCATCCATGCGCATTCCGCGTTCACGATCTTCCTGTCCGCGCATGGTGACCTGGTGCGGATCTCGGTACGCGACGCGAGCCCGCTGCCCAACACACAGGACGCGGCGCTGGCGCCCGCCCCGCTGCACGGCCTGGGCGTGGTGGACGCCATGGCCAGCCGCTGGGGGGTAGAGTCCCTCGGAACCGCGGGTAAGACCGTCTGGGTAGAACTGCGCAGGTGACGACGCGCCCTGGGGGTGAGTCCGGTTTCGCCAGCTGATGTCCGGGTACGCCGCGCGATGAGCCCGAGGGCGGCGAGGCGGCCTGCTTCGCCCACCTGGTCTGCCCCGAATGCGGAGCCGTTGTCAGCGAGGGCCACGCCAAAGGCTGCGCCGCGGGCGTGACGCCTTGAACGTACGCCGCACGGCGTCATTTCCGAAAGCTTCTGACACACGATGACGGAAGGCAGGCGCAGCGATGGGTGAGGATCTGGCCGGGCGGGTGGCGGTGGTTACCGGCGGGGGCAGCGGTATCGGCGAGGCCTGCGGCCCGGCTGGCTGCGAGCGGGGCCAGCGTGGTGGTCGCCGACATCAATTCCGGTGCCGCCGAGGCGGTCGCCGCCCGTATCGGCGGGCGTGCCTTCGAGGTCGACCTGGCCGCCGATTTCGACGCCGCGGCGCTGGCCGCTCGCGCCGACGTCCTCGTGAACTGTGCGGGCCTGCAGCATGTCGCCCCGGTCCACGAGTTCCCGCCAGATAAATTCCGGCTGCTGCTGGCGGTGATGCTGGAGGCCCCGTTCCGGCTGGCCCAGGCGGCGCTGCCGCACATGTATGAGCAGGGGTTCGGCCGGATCGTCAATATCTCCTCCGTGCACGGCCTGCGGGCCTCTCCTTACAAGGCCGCCTACGTCGCGGCCAAGCACGGCCTGGAGGGGCTGTCGAAGGTGATCGCGCTCGAAGGCGGCGAGCACGGGGTCACCTCCAACACGGTTTGCCCGGCTTATGTGCGCACGCCGCTGGTGGAGAAGCAGATCGCCGACCAGGCACGGATGCACGGCATCTCCGAGGAACGGGTGATCACCGACATCATGCTGACCGAGCCGACCATCAAGCGGCTGATCGAGCCGGACGAGGTAGCCGAGCTCGTGGCCTACCTCTGCTCCGGTCCCGCCTCCTTCGCCAACGGCACGTCCTGGGTTCTCGACGGAGGCTGGTCGGCCCGCTAACCCGAGCTCACCCCGATCCCGCCCTCCGACGTATTTGCACCCCAGCCGGGTGACCGGAGGATCGTGGATAGAGGCCGCAGGCAACCGATCACGGGGGCGTGGAGTGTAGTGGGCATGAGACCAGGCGCCGACCGGTACACCCCGGACGATACGGCAGATCGCCCGACGTCATCGGCGGGATCTGGCTTCGCCGAGGCGTACCGGGTGCACCGTCCCGGACTGGTCAAGCTGGCCGCGTTCATCGTCGGTGACCAGGCCACCGGGGAAGACGTCGTCCAGGACGTCTTCACCCGGCTGCACCAGCGCTGGGACACGCTCGCCGATCCGGGTGACCCGCTCCCTTACCTGCGGACGGCGGTGATCAACGGCTGCCGCTCGGCGATCAGGCGGCGCGGCCGAGCCCAGCGGCACGCCGGCCATGACTCACCGAGCCCGCCGCTGTCCGCCGAGGAGTCGGTGCTGCTGTCCGAGGACCGGCAGCAGGTGCTGGCCGCGCTGGCCGGGCTCTCCCGCCGGCGGCGGGAGGTGCTGGTGCTCCGGTTCTACCTCGGGCTGTCGGAGGCGGAGATCGCCGCCACGCTCGGCATCAGCCCCGGGACCGTCAAGTCCACCGCGGCCCGCGGGCTCGCGGCCCTCGCCCGCGCACTGAGGGAGACCCGATGATTCCGCCGGAAGAGAAGACCGCGACCGCGGACCGGCTGACCGACGCGCTCACCGCCGCGGCCGCGATCATGCCCCCGGACGGGGCCCACGCGCTCAGCAGCCCGGTACCCGGCCGGCTCGCGTCGCCGGCTTCGAGACCGGTCCGGCGCCGGATGGGCCGCCTGCGCGCCTGGCTGGTTCCCGTCGGCGCCGCGGCCAGCGTCACCGCGATCATCCTGACCGCCGTGACCCTGGCCGGTCACCCGGGGACGGTCCCGGCTCGGCGGACGGGACGGGCCCGGCTCCGGCCCCGGCCAGCGCCGGGCCCGGCATCACCTCCCTAGCCGGGGTGCCGTCCGATCCGGGGACGCGGACGCCGCCGCCGGCGTTCTACGTGACCATCGTGAGCATGGGGATCACCCGGACCGGTCGCGAGCTGATGACAGCGCAGGTCCGCCGGACGAGCGACGGCCAGCTCACCGGGACCGTGCCCGCGCTGCCCGCGGGCTGGATCCTGGGGCGGAGCATCTCGGTCACCTCTGATGACCGCACCTTCACCCTCGCGGCCGAGACGCCCACGGTGTGCCCATCTTCGACTTCGACCCGGACGCGCTTCTACCAGTTCAGCGTGACGAGTACCGGACACGTCACCGGCCTGCGGGCGGTGGGCAAACCCGTCACCGGCGAGCCGGTCAGCGAGTTCGCCGCGTCACCGGATGGCACCAAGGTCGCGTACGCGGAGCAGGGCTGCCCCGAAGCGGCCTCGGCGGCCTCGTACGCGGGCGTCATCCACGTCATGAACTTGACCAGCGGCGCCGTCCGCAGCTGGCACAACACCGTGTCCGCCGCCATCCCGGCCCGGGTCACGACCCAGATCGGGGCGATGTCCTGGACGGCCGACGGCCGCACCCTGGTCGCCGACTATCTGTGGGAAGCTGGAGGAAGGATCTCCCGACCTGGCTGTCCTTGGCCTGGACGCGACCAGCTCGGGCGGTTCACTGCAAGCTCACAGCCACCTGCTGTTCAGCCAGGGTGCTCGCTGCACCGTCTGCGTGTACACCGCGCTCATCAGCTCCGACGGATCCACCCTGACCGCGGTAGCGGAGAGTTCTGTGCCGCCGCTCCCGAGCCACCCCGGGAGCCCTGGTACCGCCTGCCGGTGCTGCAGCTCTCCTTGGCCACCGGGCAGCCCAGCGGCATCTTGTACCGCTCGGCCCCCTCGGTCGGCGCATAAATGACGGGGGACTTGTTCCCGTGCTTTCCGCCGATGGCCAGGCACAGCACTGGATCCTCTGGAACGATCCAGAGCAGTTCGGCTGGATCTCCGGCGGCAAGCTGGTCCCCCTCCCGATAAAGGCCTCGGCGGGGGTGCTGGCGATTGGCTGGTGACCTCGGTGCAGGCAAACCCGCCTCAGTCGGCATAGTTGTCCAAACGCTGTGCCTCGCCACGCTGTCCTGACCGCGCGCCGCTATCAACGGGTCCAGCTGATGGCGGCGAGCAACAGTATCGCGGCGACCACGACGCATATCACCACGATGCGCACGGCCCGGCGCCCACGCGGTACGCGTATCCCCGGGTCCGTCTCGTTGTTCGGTGTCGTCATCGGGGTTACGCCTCCTGCGGGGGTACGGGGTTCGAGGTCACCGGGCCGGTGGCGGTCGGGGTGCGGCGAAGAAGCCGCCCGGCCGCGGCCGCGCCGCCCCATCCGATGGTGGCGAAGACCAAGATGGTGAAGCCCAGCAGGAACAGGTTGTTGCCGATCCGGTCACTGATGGTGCCTCGCAGGGTGAAGCCACCGTCCGCGTCGGGCGGGCCGCCGCCGCCGATCACGGCGACCGCGATGGTGGTGTAGACGAACAAGCCGAGGCTGCTGGCGATGGCGGCGAGCCGGGCGATGCGCTTGCCGACGATCGGGTCACGGCTCCACAGGGTGCCAACGGCGCCCACGAGGAACGGCACTGCGATCACCTGCACCAGCCGGTGCCAGCCCACCGTGTTCGGCAAGATCTGGTCGAGGAAGGTGAACCCGGACACGGTCAGGAAGATCACCGCGATGAACAGGCCGCCGAGCAGGCCGGGAAGTGCGACGCCGGGCCGGCGTACGAGAGCACTGGCACCGAGCAGGACACCGAGCACGAAGACAGTCAGGATCGACACCACGATCCAGTCGCCGCCGCCGAGACCGTAGTGGATCGCCATTCCGGCGCACAGGCCGACGGCACTGGCCGCGAGCACGATCATCGCCCAGACGCCGGTCGCGGCCCGTCCCCACGGGGGCAGCACGAGGGCGGCGCCGACGCAGCCGAGCGCGAAGCGCATCCGCCGGATCCGGCCCTCGATGTGGCCGAGTTCGCCGAGCATCGCCTGGCCCCACTCGGCCCGCTGCGGGGCCAGCAGGCCGATCGCCCAGCGCATCAGGCGCAACGGCGCGTCCTCCGTCGGGCCATCCAGGAACCTGCGCGGATCGCGCCGGTACCACGCGATGAGAATGCCCAGCAAGCCCACCATGGGGACGAAGAACAGGCCACCGAGCATTACGCCTCACTCCAACGGTTGTGCGTGGTCGGGACGGTCCGGTCGACGCGGGCGGCGGTCAACGCCGCCACAAAGTGGCGTCCGTCGCCGGTCAGTCGGTACAGGTGGCGCGGCGGCCGGCTGCCCACGCCGGGCTCCCACGACGTTTCCAGCAGGCCGCGGTCGGCCAGGCGGACCAGGATCGGATACAGCGAACCCGACTTCAGGTGCACTTCGGTGGCCAGGTCGTAGCCGTAGCGCCACTGGGCCGGGTCGGCGGCCAACGCCCGTAGGACGTTGATCGCTTGTGGTGACGGGGGGCGGTTACGCTGCATGAGGCTTAACTCTACTCATATAGCCGTAATCATCAAGGGCCACATCCGCGCCGTCCGATGGCCGCTCGGCCTGGG
>CAWCUJ010000043.1:0-23407 GCA_963798675.1 uncultured Actinomycetes bacterium
TGGCTCAGGCGGATGGCGGGGGATGGGGGGTCAGCTGGGTGCGCCAGGATGCCTCGCTGACCGGTGTGATGCCGGGCAGCAGGCCGAGCTGGCTGAGCATGAGCAGGTCGTTGCGGGTCGCGGCGTGCCCGGTGATCTTGCCGCCGCGGACCCGGTGAATGTGCATCTGGTCGGCCTCGAAGGACCGACCGGTGGGCGGCATGGCGTCCAGGACCCGGCCGGGCCCGATCCCCGGCGGGAACTCCCCCAGGTGCGTGCCCCGCGCCATCACCCGGTGCACCACCGTATCACCGCAGGCGATTTCCTCCTGGACCTCGATATGCAGGTCGGGGAACGCGGTGCGCCACGCCGTGACGATATGCCGCAGCGCGGCGTGTCCGCCCGGCCGCCGGATGCCGAAGTTGGTGAAGTCGTCATCGACCAGCTCCTCGATGGCCCTCAGCTCCCCGGTGTTCCACACCAGGTCCCAGAACCGGCGGACGACCGCGGCGTTGCCCTGCTCGGCAGCCATGGCATTCTCCTCTCGGCGCGCCCGGCGCGGCTCGTGCCCGGGCGTGCTGGATACCTTTGCCGGAACCATTTACCCAGATATCTTGATAGGAGAAGTCTGGCCTAAGGTATGGACAGCGTCAAGGGTGCCAGAAGCCTGGCACCACAAACCTTTGATAATCAGCTGTCTGGCATTATGGTCGCATGACCTCACGCGGCCAGACCTCGGCCCATACCGCCCGGCTGCGGGCCGGGAACGACCTGGCCATGCTCATGCGGACCGGCCACCACCGGGTCATGGAGTACGTGCAAGCCCGCCTGGAGCAGATGGGATTCGACGACGTCCGCCCCGCCCACATGGCCATCTTTCAGAACCTGGGACCCGACGGAGCGCGGATCGGCGAGCTGGCCGAGCGGGCCAAGCTCACCAACCAGTCCGTCGGCTACCTCGTGGACTACCTCGAACAGCACGGCTACGTGGAGCGGCGGCCCGACCCCACGAACAGGCGGGCCACCCTGGTCTGCTTCACCGAACGCGGATGGGACGAAGCCGACGCCTGCGCGCGCATCCTCGACGACCTCGACCAAGAACTCACCAGCCGGGTCGGCGCGGACAAACTGCACCAACTCCAGGACCTGCTCGCCGAGGTCACCAACGCACTCCGTGACAGCACCTGAACACCCGGCCAGCGGCAACGGCCCTCCGGGAATCACAGCGCGGACGATCCGCCCCGCGCCGTGCCGGTCCAGCCGGCGACCGTCCCCGGTCAAGAACACCGGTCCGCCGGTGCGTTCGCCGATGGCCGGGTCGATCGCCCGGGCCGACCTGGCCGCCACGGCGATCGGGCAGCGCCGGTCCTCATCTTGCCGCTAGCCATGGCGGTGGTCGCCGCGGACGCCGATGCGGACGCTTTCGCCGGCGAGTTGTGCTGGCAGGTCGGCTCGTGCGGTGATGCCGAGTTTGCGGAAGGCGTGACGCAGGTGGGTTTCGACGGTGGCCTGGGTAATGAACAGGTGCTGGGCGATCTGCCGGTTGGATAGGCCGCCGCCGGCGAGGTCGGCGACCTGCCGCTCGGCGCTGGTGAGTGCGTCTGGTCCGGTGAGGGCGGTGCGGCGGGGCCGGGCGCCGGTGGCGAGGAGTTGTCGGCGGGCCTGCTCGGCCAGCGGTGCCGCGCCGGTTCGCTGCGCGAGGTCGAGCGCCCGCCGCAGGGGTGCCTGCGCATCGCTGCGGCGCCCGGCACGCCGCAGGTGAGTGCCCAGGTCGGCCAGCGTGAGCGCCAGTTCGTGCCGGGCGTGGGTGGGTTCCAGCAGGCTGACCGCCTCGGACAGGGATTCCTCGGGATGGTCGCAGGCGACGGCGGCGTGCGCCCGGAGCGCGGTGCCGATCGTCTCCGGGTTGCCGGTCTTACGGGCGAGCGCGAGTTGCTCGCTGGCAAGCGCTGCTGCTTGCTCAGGATGGCCGAGGGCGGCGTGCGCAGCGGCTGCGGCGGTGCGCCAGGACGCCATGGCGGGATTGTCGATGTAGAGGCCGCGCCAGCCCGCAGCGGCGGCGGCCAGGTCGTCGAGGGCTGCGCCGGGGCGCCGCTGGGCGGCCCGCAGCGCCCCGCGGGCCTGCAGGAACAGATTGGTGTGAATCCAGCCCGTCGGCGGCTCCCGGTCCGCGGCGGCCTGCGCCACGGCCTCGGCCTCGTCGAGGCGGCCCAGGTCGGTGAGCGCCTCGATGCAGAAGGCGGCGGCCCAGGCGACGGCCAGCGGCGGTGAGGTCGCGAGCTTGAAGTCCAGCCCCAGCCTGCCGTCTGCGGCGGCGTCTTCCAGCTTCCCGAGACGCCGGTTGATCATCGAGCGCAGGCAGCTGACGTGAGCGACCATGCTCATCGAGCCTCGCATGCGGGCGGCGGAGAGCACGCTGTCACTTATGGTGCCTGCCGTGCCAAGATCGCCATTCCAGATCAGGACCAGCAGGGCATACACCGCCGCGAGAGAGTCGGGCGGTATCTCATGGAAGCCGCCGTCGAGGACCGGGGCGAGCCGGGCCAGGGCGTCGCTGGCGGGCTGCGCTATGCCCGTCGCGAACACGGCGTCATAGACGCGCCACGCGCTGGAGGCGCCGGGATCGGCCAGGTGGCTCCCCGCCAGCGCCCAGGCCTCGCTGGCGGTGGCGGCGCTGATGAAGGTGCTGGCGAACAGCTCGGCCTCCAGGCCGTCTGCTGCCGGGCCGCGGTCGCGCCCGGCCGCCAGCGCGTCGCGGCAGATGAGGGTCACGCTGTCGTGGTAGCCCCAGATGCCCAGGACGCGCGCGGCCAGCAACGCCGCGGCTGCCCGATCACGGGAGGCTTTGGCCAGTCCGACGGCCTGCCGCAATGCCGTCACGGCCGCGGGATTGCGCTCGCTGGCCAGGGCCAGCCCAAGCTCGAGGAGCACTGCCGGCCTGGCCGCGGGATCGGGTGGCTCATCGAGTGCGCGGCGCAGGTAGCCCGCAGCCGTACCAGGGGCACCGCGGCCGCTGGCCGCCGAAGCGGCCGCGCTGAGTACGGCGGTGACATGAGGGTTGCCATCCGGCTCGCTGTGCAGCAGGTGCAACGCGACGCGCTCGGTGTCGGCACCGTCGCCTTCGAGCAGCAGCGCAGCCTTGGCGTGGGCCAGGGCCCGTTCGCCCGGCGGAACCGACTCGTAGATGGCCGCGCGTACGATCGGATGCGCAAATTCCAGTGCCAAGCCGGGAGCCAGTACGTCAGCGGCGCGCAGCTGGTCGGCGAGCCGCGCGGCGTCGGACAGGTCCAGGCCGGAAAGCGCGGCGGCATGCCGCAGTGGCGCGGGGCCGCCGAGGACCGCCAGGGCACGCGTCAGCTGCCCGGCACCCATGCCGAGCTGCCCGACCCGCCGTAGCACCGCGTAGGCGACCGGCTGCGGCCCGAGGGTGTCCACCTGCCCGGCCACGTCGCTGGTGCCGAGCTCGCGCAGCGCACTGGCCAGCGATTCGAGTAGGAACGGGTTTCCGCCGGTGCTGGCGTAGCAGGCCTGGCACAGCCTTTCGTCCGCCAGCTCGCCGAGCCGCTCACGCAGCAGCGCGGCGGTCGCCGCGCTGCTGAGCGGCTCAAGCCGCAGCGGGGTGCACGCAGGGCAGGCTCGCAGCTCGTTGAGCGTGGCAGGCTCGTCCGGGCCGCCGCGCACGGCGAGCAGCAACGCGACTGGCAGCCCGTCGATGCGGGCAGCCAGGTGCGCGAGCCACCGCAGCGACGGCTCATCGGCCCAGTGGGCGTCGTCCACCACGATCATCAGCGGGCTGCCGGCTGCGAGGTTCGCGACCAGCCAGTAGAGGCCGTGCGTCGTCGCGTGCGGGATATCGTCTTCGACCCGACCGACCTCGGCCCCGTCGAAGACGCGCGCCGCCAGCCCCGCCGCCCCGTCTAGCAGCGCATCCCATTCACCCGGCCTGGCCGCCGCCCGGACCGGCTCGATGAGCTGACGGGCGATTCCGTAGGCGAAGCCGCGCTCCAGGGCCAGCCCGCGCGCGGTCAGGATCCGCAGCCCAGCCGCGGCAGGACGCGTACAGGCCGCGCGCAGCAGCGACGTCTTGCCGATCCCGGCGGGCCCTTCGACCAGCACGAAGGCGCCACATCCCGCTCCGGCGGCCTCGCCGGCCGCGGAGAGCACCGCCAAATCCCCGTCGCGTTCGAGGATCCCCGGGTAAGTGTCTGGCATCGCAGAGCCCCGTAGTGGAAAGATTCCGCGCGCTCAGCGTAAGCCCGGTGCCAGGGGCGCAGCAATCCTCATGGTAGCCCGGGCGAAAACTCATGGCCGGGCCTGGATGCGCCCGCGGCATCTCGCCGGGCACCGTGGGATTCGCCTGGCCAGCCCGGTGCTGGCGCCAGGCAACCATCCGCTCGTGCCCGGGAGGAGCCGCGGTCGCCATGTCTCATCTGCCCCTGACCACGTCTTACTGGCCAGCCGACTTCTCATCGCCGGTCCTTGGGACCACGGTCGGCGGCGTGCTGCGCGCCGCCGCTGCGCACGCCCCCGATCAGGTCGCGCTGGTCAGCGGCGACCCGGATCCGGCCAGGCGGCGGCAGTGGCGCTACTGCGAGCTGCTTGCCGACGCGGTACGCGCCGCCCACGCGCTGTGCGCGCGGTTCGCACCCGGCGACCCGGTGGCGGTATGGGCCGGCAACTGCCCCGAATGGGTGCTGCTAGAGTTCGCCGCCGCGCTGGCCGGGCTGACGCTGGTCACGGTCAACCCGGCCTACCAGGCGGAGGAGCTCGCGTACGTGCTCGGGCACTCCCGCGCGCGCGGCCTGTTCCTGGCGGACGAACATCGCGGCGTCTCGCTGCCGGCGATCCTGGCCGCCGTGCGCGGGCCGCTACCTGACCTGCGCGAGGTGGTCCCGCTCGGCGAGTGGGACCGGTTCTGCGCGTCGGGCGACGGCGGGCCGCTGCCGGAGGTCGACACTGCCAGCGCCGCACAGGTCCTTTACACCTCGGGCACGACCGGCCGCCCCAAAGGCGCGGTGCTGACCCACCGCGGCCTGACCAACAACGCCCGGCTAGCCGCCGCAACCATCGGCATGCGCGCCGGGGAAACCATCGTGAACCCGATGCCGCTGTTCCACGTCGCCGGCTGCGGGCTGCTGACCCTCGGACTGGTTCAGACCCTCGGCACACATGTGCTCATGCCGCATTTCCACCCAGGGCTGGCGTTCGAGCTCACCGAGGCCTTCCGCAGCGTCACGATCGGCGGCGTGGCCACCATGCTGACCGCGCTGCTCGATCATCCCGGCCGCGCGCAGCACGACCTGTCCTCGCTGCGGTTCGCGCTCAGCGGCGGCGCGCCGGTGCCTGCCAGCCTGGCCCGGCGGGTCGAGGCGGCCTTCGGCATCCCGCTGGTGATCACGTTCGCCCAAACCGAGTCCAGCTGCTCCATCACCGCGACCCGGGCCGCAGACACGGCCGCCGACCGCGCCGAAACCGTCGGCCAGCCCCTGCCGCAGACCGAAGTCAAGATCGCCGACCCGCGCACCGGCAACACGGTCCCCTGCGGGACCATCGGCGAGATCTGCAGCCGCGGCTACCTCGTCATGCAGGGCTACCTCGGCGACCCCGACGCCACCAGCGCGGCGATCGACCGTGACGGCTGGCTGCACACCGGCGACCTCGGCTCCATGGACGAACGCGGCTACTGCCGCATCCAGGGCCGCATCAAGGAAATGATCATCCGGGGCGGCGAGAACATCTACCCCCGGGAGATCGAGGCCGTTCTGCTCAGCCATCCCGGCGTCGCCGACGCCGCCGTAGTCGGCGTACCGGACCGGTTCTGGGGCGAGGCCGTGGGCGCCGCCATCCGCCCGGCCGGGCCGGTGCCGCCTACCGCGGCCGAGCTCACCGGCCTGTGCCGCGCCCGGCTCGCCGTTTACAAGGTCCCGGCCCGCTGGCTGTTCACCGACAGCCTCCCGCTCACTCCGACCGGCAAGATCCGCAAGGACGTGCTCAGCGCGCAGCTCGCAGCCGACGGGCCGCGAGCCGCTGTCACGCGGCCCGGCACGCTGCTACTCCGGACCGGCGGAGCGTGCGACTTCGATCCAGAGCACCTGATCGAGGTGTTCACCGCGCAGCGGCAACGGTTTGTCCGGGTGCTGGAAGGTTTCGGTCCCGGCGACTGGGCTGCCCCGACCCGGTGCGCCGGCTGGTCCGCCCACGATGTTGTCCGCCACCTGTGCGATTGCAATGCGATCGGGCTCGCCGCCGGCCCAGGCGACGGCACGCTCGACCACGCCGAAGGCTTCGACCCGAGAATCACGCCCTGCCAGTGGCTGACCGCATCGGAGGGCGAGTCACCCGACGCAACCCTCAGCCGCTTCGTGACGACGACAACGGAACTGCTCGTTCTCGCCCGCGACCGGCTGGCCCAGGGTCGCAGGTTCAACGTCCGCCTGCCGTACGGGCCGATGGACTGGACAGTCCAGATGCTGCACGGCTTCTGGGATTCGTGGCTCCACGAGCGCGATGTCCTGCTGGCACGCGACGCCGACCACCCCACCGACGGCGACGCGACCGCGTACGCGACGAATTACGGGGTGTTCATCGCCGCCGCGGTGGCATCGAGGTTCGGCCGCCACGTGCAGCAGAAGCTCACGCTGGGCGGCGACGGCGGCGGCATCTTCGAGGTGGACAGCCGTGACGGCGTGACGCTCAGCGTACACCAGATGACCGCAGAGGGACCACGCGCGGCCGAGGTCGCGGACGCCCTAGCAGGCCGCGCACAGATCGCTGCCGTACTCCCCGATCTGCCCGCCGACTCGCGTGCCGCTCTGTCGCTTTTGGCCGACTTCTTCCAGACGCCAGCCGAGGCACTTGCACCGCCCGAAATAGATGCCTGAGCGTCGCCGACATGCCTTGCCCGAAGCTCAACTTTTGACTCTTACTAACAGATCGGGTTCAAAGATCTGGCTCACCTGATCGACTCGTTATGCACGGCACAAACGAAGTCCCAGCACACCGCGACCGAAGTGCATAACGAAGGGTCGGCGCGGGGTTATCAAGAGCTCATTGCCTCGCTGGCCAACCCGACCGCTACCGACCATTCATGCGCCAGGCCGTATATTTATGCATTGCCGCTCTTGGCGCAAACACCTGCTTCTGCCGCATACCGCGCGCCAGCTCCAGCATGATGTAGTTGTGTTGCGGCGGGTACTGGCTCGACGAAGCACCTCGGCCGACGGCTCATGGGGCCTCCAGCAGACCGGTCATACCGGATCTGGACGAAGGCCAGAAGGCCCGCCTCGGCGTTTCGTCCATCGACAGAGTGACACTGAGCGACAGGGAATGTCGGTGAAGCTTCCCACACCGCGCCATCGGTCGCGGACAGGTACCTGTCCGCTTCGGCCGACCCGTGGCGGCGCAGACGGCTCATCTGGCAGCCCGGCGGGAGCGGGAGCCGGGAGATCGTCGGGACGCCGACGGTCCCGCGACCTGGCGGGGCGGTAGCCCGAGCCACCTCGCGGCAGGCCGCGCTCGCGGCGGTCTCGAACAGTTCTACGCTGCAGCCCGGGCGCGCTAGTCGAGCCCGCGACGCTGACCTCGCGGACCGGGATAGCGCAGAGGAGCTCGCAGGTGAGCTGGACGATGATCATGTCCTCGCCCGCCTGCCGACCGCAGCATGGCCTGGCCGAGCAGTCCGCCATGCTGAGCACCGGTACCCCACGGGCCGATGGTGCGCACCAGGCCACGCCGCCTCCAGGCAAGGCGGTCACTCAGGACAGGCAGATCGCCTGCTTGCCCCCGGCTTGCTCCCGTCTTTTCTCCCCGGGACGGACCGTTTCGGCGTTTCTCCCTACAGCCGGGACCCGCAGCACGGGTCTGAGCTGCGAGAACTCCTGCGCCGGAAGCCAGGACCCAGGGCGTGTGCTTTCCTGCGGGTGCAAGAGGTCAGAGGCCATCTTTCCAAGATCGTATATGCCGCTGACCTGCGGAAACGTGAAGCTGAGGGAATTCGGACCCTGACTTTCTTGCGGTCATGCAAGAGGTCAAAGATCATCTTTAGTATCGAAATATATCTCTGAGCTGCATATGCGTGGAGCTAAGGGGATTCGAACCCCTGACCTTCTGCATGCCATATAAAAATTTACCGTATCGCAATGTGGCTGGATATGGCTCTACCAGCAGCTTTAATCGCTGGACGTCGCCCGGCATAGCCTGATATCGCTGGTCGCTTGCTCCCCGTTTTGCTCCCCTGAGTCGACTTCTTGCCCAACCCTCGACGGCGCGCGATCCCAAACGAATTCATTGCCGTATCACCATTCCTGCCTTGCATGCCCGCACGGGATGTCTGCCGCCTAGCGCCCAGCCTGGCCCAGGAGCGGGCACTAGCCCAGCGGCGCCAGCCGGCCCGCGCCGGGCATCGAGCATCACCAGAACCCGCGCCCTTTCGTACAAGTAGCTGAAGACTGAAGTGTACAATAAGGTCATGGACATAGCCGTCAGCGAGCTCCGGGCACATCTCAGCGAATACCTCGACCGCGTCCGCGCCGGCGACGAGGTGGTGATCACCGACCGCGGCATCCCCGTCGCCCGGCTGCTCGGCCTTACCACTACCGCCACCCTGGAGCGGCTCGCCGCCAACGGCGTCATCGGACGCGCCACCGCGCCGGCGCGCCCCCGGGCATCCGGACAGCAACGGCCGCGGCCGCAGCGACCCGTCGCCAACCTGGTCGGCGACCAGCGGCGCTGACCGTGGCGCTGGTCTACTTCGACTCCAGCGCCCTGGTCAAGCTGGTCGTCGACGAAGAAGGCAGCGACCTGGCCGCCGAGCTGTGGGACGCATGCGACGCCGCCCTAGCCAGCCGGCTGGCCTACCCCGAAGTCCGGGCCGCCCTGGCCGCCGCCTGCCGCAACCACGACCTGACCGAGCAGGACCTGGACACGGCCGAACAGGCGTGGGAGCAGTACTGGGCCTCCGTGCGCCCGGTCGAGCTCACCGCAGCCGTAGAACAACACGCCGGGCAGCTGGCCCGCACGCACGCCCTGCGCGGCGCCAACGCCGTCCACCTGGCCAGCGCCCTGGCCCTCGCCGACCCCGACCTCATCATCGCCGTCTGGGACCGGCGGCTGCACGCCGGCGCCACCCGCGCACAGCTCCAGGTCGCCCCGGCACACGTGCCCGCGACGTAACCGGCCCTCACCCATCACAACCGGCGACCGAACGCCCCCACCAACAGCCACATCCCCGACAGCGCACGCCACAACCCGAACGGCGGCCTTCAGCCTCCAGACCCTCGACGCCCGCACGCCACTGCCCACGCCGACCAACAGGCCAATGCTCATCTGCCGAAATGAGTGCGCCGAATCGGCCTATACATCCCGTCATAAGGGCGGTCGTCCGTGCACGCGTTGCGGGCACGGACTGGCGGCCAGGCCGATTCTACTTCCTGACGCTTCTTGAACCCCTCGCCGGGACAACCGGACTCTGGCCCTTACCGACAGGTCGGCCAGTCTCGGCCACCGTAGGTGAACTGAGCATACGGTCGACTGATTTACCGCTCATGCCGCGGACCGAGCGAGCGTGAGTGGGTATGGCAGGGGCGGCAGGCAAGCGGTGTGTTTACGCCGGTGCTGAGTCGTAGTACTGGACAAGGCAGAACTCATGGTTCTCTGGGTCGTACATGACCATGACGATGCCATCGTCGTAGTCGTGCCGCTCACCTGACCAGCTGCCCCCGAGGTCCTCCACCTGCTGGCGCGCCGCGCCGATGTCATCGACCTGGATATCGAGGTGGATGCGGACCTTAATGGTTTTCGGCTCCGGCACCCGCTGGAAGGTCAGCCGCGGCTGGTGATCCAGGCGTGACCCGACGGTGGCCCATCCGGCGTCGTCGCCATGTTCGCCGGTGACCGTGATGCTCGCCTGCCTGAGTCTGGATCAGCGGCACGCCTGGAACAACCCACTCTTCTGCCGCCGACCGGGCGAGCCATCAAGCTGCCTGTGCCGCGGCATCGGTACCTGATGGTGCCGGCGCAGTCAGGAGATCGCGAGCACCATGCGAGGCGCAGCGCCGAAGTCCGTTTCCGCGACGCCGCAGTCGACGAAACCGGCGGCGCGGTAAAACCCCAGCGCGTGAGGATTGGCAGTGACCTCCAGGCGCTCCACGCCCCGCGCCCGCAGAACCTCTGCGATGCGGCTGACGAGCGCCGTGGCAATTCCGCGCCTCCTATAGCCCGGGTCCACGAACAGGTCTTCCAGTTCCATGATGCCGGCGGTCTCGGCCCAGGTGGCGAGGCCGACAAGCGAGCCGTCCTGTTCCGCGACATGAGTGCGGCCATCCTCCAGCCCCTCTGGCCCCAAGATCAGGAATTCCGGATGAGCAAGCAGGTTGTCGCGATCGCCCGCATTCGACAGCGACGCACGACGGTAGACACTGGCCGCGTCGGCTAGATCGGCAGATGTTCCGAGCCGGATCATTCCCCCAGTGTGCAGCAAGCGACTCGAGCCCTCTGGTTGAGTCCGCACGTAGCAGCGACCTGGCCGACGTACGTACATGCCGCATCAAGTGCAGGTTCGCGAGCTTGGCGAAGTGCGGTTGCTCGCCCAGTGTCAAGGCATGATGACCTTCACCGACCTGGCCTCCGTACCTTCCAACGCCTTGGCGCCCTTCACCGACCGGCTGCGGCTGGCAGTGGCTGCCTACCTCGCCCGCTTCAAGGGCTCCTCCCGCGAGCACACCGAATCTGACCTGCGCTGCTACCTCACCTGGTGCGCCGAGCAGAGCCTGGACCCGCTGGCTGCCCAGCGTCCGCACCTAGGGCTGTACATCCGGTCGATGCAGGAGATCCGCCGGTTCATGCCCTCCACAGTCTCCCGGCGGTTCTCCGTTGCGGCCGGGTTCTACCGGACCTGCGTCCTCAACGGCGTCCTGGAACGCTCGCCCGCCGAGCATGTCCGCCGCCCCGCAGTGCCCGCCGAGTCACCCACGCTGGGGTTCACCCACCTGCAGTTCGAGGCCCTGCTCACCGCGGCCCGGGAATCACTGAACCCGTGCGACTTCGCGCTGGTGGCCATGCTCGGCCTGCTCGGCCTGCGGATCTTCGAAGCCACTGGCGCCGACATCGCCGACCTCGGCGAAGAGCACGGTCACCGAGTGCTGCGCGTGTGCGGCAAGGGCACCAAGGTCGTACTGGTCCCGCTGCCGCCAGCGGTCGGCCGGGCCATCGACCGGGCGGTCGGAGACCGAGCGCGCGGCCCGGTTCTGCTAAACAGCCGCGGCGCCCGGATGGACCGGCACGCCGCCACCCGCCGCCTGCGACGGCTCGCCGCAGGCGCCGGCGTCCAGGTCACCAGGGCGCACCCTCATATGCTCCGTCATATTGTTTTTGCTTTGTTTCCGTGTAGCGATACCGCCGTCGGTGGGCAAGCGGACCTGCGGCCTGCGCTTTTCGACTCCCTTCTCCTCGCTGCCGCTTGTAGCGGAAGCACGTGAGACGGGCCAGCCTCCAGCAGCAGCAGGCCAACTGCGACACGGGTACCACTGAACACGGCGAGTGCGGAAACAAGTCATACCTTCGTCACGACCATGCTCGATGCTGGCGTCGACCTCAGGGACGTCCAGATCGCCGCCCGGCACGCCGACCCGCGCACGACTATGCGGTATGACAGGGCCCGCCAGAACCTGGACCGCCACCCGAACTACATCCTCGCCGCATACATGGCCTCCGGCACCTGACCCAGCCTGCATCTCTCGCGGCTCGAACCACGGGAGATTCCGACATTGCCGCTAAGCGAGCGGGCGCTTCGCCGCGTAGCCTGGCACCGTCGTACGCCTTTCCTGTTTTGGCGGCGCCAGGAGATCAGTCCATGACGAACTACGCCCGCATGTACCGATTCGGGATCACACCCTGGGAGCGCTATCGAACGGCGGCGGCAGCTAGTATCACCGCGCTGCTGGATCGCGAGGAGACCGAGCGCTCCCGCCCCCTCGGCCGTGCGCTCGACCTTGGCTGCGGCCGCGGCCAGTACACCCCCGAGCTCGCGCGGAGAGGGTGGGAGGCCGTGGGCATCGACTACGTGCCGACCGTGATCGAGGCGGCCGCAGCCAAGAGCCGGGGCGCAGCCGGGCTCAGCTACGTCGTCGGCGACGTGACCCGGCTGCCGTCGGTCCACCTGGGGACGTTCGACTTCTTCCTCGACATCGGCTGCTTCCAGGGTCTGGACGCCGGACAGCGCCTGTCCCAGGGGGAGGCGTCTCTGCGCTCGCCAACCCCGGGGCCACATTGCTGCTGCTGAGTTTCGGCCCGAGCCGGTGGCGGTCGCTGGTCGGAGGCGCCTCGCAGGAGGAGGTCCAGACCGCCTTCGCTGGCTGGGAGATGCTCGCGGTCGAGCTGGCGGACACCGCCGGCCTGGGCTGGCCGATGAACAAGACCGCGCCGCAGTGGTACCGGCTGCGCCGGCGCACCTAGAACGCCATGTCCTGTCTCGCTGTCAGGCCGACGCCCGACGATCCCTCAGTCCGCGCACTCGTGCCGATTTGAGTGAGATCCAGAAATAAGATCGAGATTGTTGTGGAGATCAGGGTGAGTAGGTCCATCGTGTGATAGCAGCCCTGTCCGTCAAACGTGGCTAAGCAAACAAGAGAATCTTTGCACCGCCGAGTATGAGCCGATGGGTGAGGTCCTTTCCTAGCTCATAGGCGCGCGAGTCTTGTTCGCGCACTCATATGCTGTTGCCTGGACGGCAAGGTTTTGCTATCTGTCTTCTACCGAGCCTGGTACATAGGACATGTCTTGGGCGCTGTCGGCCCACGATAGGCGGACGGACTCCCAATCCGGCGCAGGCGGAACTGCCCACCAGCTGATCGTGCCGTTGTACTTCCAACGCCCGGTCGCAGCACCCAGGTGGTATAGCACCGTTCCCTGCTTGCTGAGCACGCCGAGTACACCTGCGAGGAAAGCTGAAGCGGTGTACTTCTTGGCCCTTATGGCTGTGTGACCGTACCGGTCCACGATGGCTGCGAAATCGCCTGGGCATTGCAACGCATACGCCCGCTCCGCGACGCCGTACTCGACCCACTGTCCTCGGTACTGAGCGATCGCCGCTGGCAGTTCCGTCGCCAGGCCGAGCTCGGCAGCATAACCGTCGATGCCAGGCAGCCCACCGGGCTGCGGTACATACAGCCAGCTATGCGGACCGCCATGCGGATGGCCACGCGTGCGCTCACAGGTAAAAGACACCGAGGCCGTGGCGTCCTCTGTGAGGACTCCCTGGATGTCCTCGTCAGCGTGGAATGGGCATACCTGCCGAGAAATGGACACGATCATCCCTTCTGCGTCGCTGACCGCTGTTACGAACGTACCCGGATCCAGACGCCACATGGTCTGCCGACAGACGTCACCGGCCGCCGCACTAGCGCCGCGACGAGGATATTGCATGCCGGTCACCGTACGAACCAAGTCTCCGACGTGCCAACGCACTGAGCCGGTCTCTACGGCCATGGGACCTGCGGCGCTTACCAGATGGAGGCATGGACCGGACTAGCATGTGTGGGAAGGCCTCAACTTGGGTGTAGCCTGCGGCGCGGAGTCACGGGACGTGGGCGGTAATGGGAGGCAGCACGGAAATGGGCATCGAGGAGGGTGAGGCGCTTCCCAGCGGGCGTGAGGAGTTGCTCAAGCTCGCTGTCGAGCGCGCCCCCGGGAATCCGGTGAGGCTATCGATCCGCAGGCTCCTGCAGTATTGGGGCGCGGAGCGTAGGGGCTATTTGATCACTGAAGACATCCGGCGCGACTTGGCCGCTGCCAGGCTGGCTACCAACCCTCCGTTCACGGAGGGATGGATCGACTCGCTCACGACCCTAGTTCCGATCGCATCCGCTATGCCAGAACAGGATGGGTTGGCCACACCATCCATAGACTCCGCTGTGACTCCTGCTGTTCAGGTGTCGCTCCGGGTGAATAGTCTGGCCTCAGCCAACGCCGGCGTCGAGTCGGTGCGGCTCGATGACACCCTCGAACGGGCGCAGGCCCTTATGATGAGAAAGGACTACTCGCAACTGGCCGTGCAGTCCGGTCCGCGCGACCTTCGTGGCGCGATCAGCTGGGAGTCAATTGCCCAGGCCAAGATCCGGAAACCGGGTGCGGGACTCCGTGACGCAATAGTCAGGCCTGAGGTCGTGGGGCTTAACGACGATCTTTTTACGCGGATTCCGATGATCGTTGACGCGAGTTTCGTCTTCGTCGAAGCACGTGACCGTCAGATTTGCGGAATCGTCACCACCGCTGATCTTAGCCTTGAGTTCGCCACTCTAGCGAAGCCGTTTTTCCTGCTTGCCGAGGTCGAGCGACGCCTGCGCAGGCTCATAGACGAACATTTCACATGTGAGGAAATAGGTGCCATCGTCGATCCAGCTGATGCTAAACGATCGGTGGCCTCGGCAAGCGACCTGACGATCGGTGAGTCCGCGCGGCTACTAGAGGAGCCTGGCAGGTGGAGGCGTCTAGGTTGGGGCCTAGACCGCGCAATCTTTATAGCCGAACTACACGATATCCGGCTGATTAGGAATGAAATCATGCATTTCAGCCCAGACCCCCTCGATGATGAGCAGGTTCGCAAAATAGAATTGTTCCTGAGGTTGCTGCGGCGGCTCGATCCCCAGGGCGCCTGCAAGATCGGTGATTTAAAGGGTGACTCATTTCCAGGGCTGATGACGGATCGTGTTTATGCTGGTCACGGGGTATTTTCCTGGAGGGGTGCGGGTGGTGCTCGTGTTGCGGGCGTAGCGGGTGAGGCTGTCAGGTCACGGCAGGGTTTCCGTTCGGCGCCAGCGGCGTCATCAGGCCGAGCAGCTGCATCGGGAGCTGGTAAGGGTCGCGGTGATTGGCGCGGAGCTGGGCAGCGATGTTCGGGACCTGGTGCAGGTGGAGGATGCCGGCGACGGCGTTACGGACGGCGGCCATGGCCCGGTACGCGCTGCGGGTGCGGCTGGCGTCCTCCCCGAGCACGACATCACGGACATAATGGTGCACCTCGATGGACCAGTGGCCGCGCAGGTAAGCGAGCAGGTCAGCAGGGCCGGCCTGGCCCGCCGGAAGGCTGGTGATGCCGAGGACGGCGACCGCGCCGAGCAGCTCCCCGTCCGTGCCGTAGCTGTACCGCTCGACGAGGAACACCTGCTTCACGTCCGGCCACCGGGCCAGGATCCGCTCCGTCGGCGGCAAGGTCTTGATGGTACGGACGTCGATGCGGCCGTGGCCCCGGTCCACGGTCCAGGCCTCGCCGGCGATAGATCCCCAGGGCAGCGCGTCGGCCGCGTCGAACAGCCGGGGCTGGTTCTCCCCGATGGTGAAGATGTAGAAGGCGCCCGCGGCGCTGATCTTCCGGGCGTGCCTGCGCTGCGTGTGCATCTGGTCCGCGCTGATCACGGCACCTTCCAGGTCCTCTTCCGGGATCTTGCCCAGGAGCTGGCGGAAGACCGGGATCTCATTCGTTTTCACGGTGTCCACCGGGAGCTGGGCGGCGGTAGTGCCGTCGTCCCAGATCCCGGACAGCAGCATCGGCGCGTGCCCGCCCCGGGGAGCGGCGCCGCGCAGCGCCTTGCCGTCAATCCGCAGGTGGCGGCGTATGCCGGGCCGCAGTGCCCGGGCCCGGGCACCCTGCCATGCGCACAGCACGTCGTCGTACTGCCCCTGGTCGCAGCCGGTGAGTCCGCGGCGGATGGTGCCGGCGTCCGGGCGGCGTGGCTTCCCGTCCCTGTCCAGCGGCGCGCTCAGCCTGAGCAGGAGCTCTCCCGGCGCTGTCGCGGCCCATTCCGCGGCCGCGTCCAGCCCGCCGTCCCCGGCCATGCCCGCGGCCAGCAGCAGCGCGAGCAGGTACTCCAGCGGGTAGACGCGGCCCTGCCTCCCGCGCAGGTCATCCACCGTCGCCAGGAACCCGTGCAGCCGCGTGATCTCCTCATCATCCCAGCGGCACGGCACCGCTTCGCGCACCAGTTCCCCCCGGCCCGGGGCCCTCGCCGCGGGCAGCGGGCCCTGAAGAGCCGCGGCCAGCGCCGCGCGCCCCTCCGCTGGCAGGTCCGCCGGAAGCCGGGACGGCAGCACCAGCTGCGGCGGCGGCGCGGGCAGGAACTCCGGCACCGCCGGGACATCCGGCATCACGGCCGGCAGCACGTCCGGGATCAGGGCGCGGCACAGCGAGGACATGGCAGACTTGAGCACGCGGGGTTCCTCCATGGACACGGTGATTTGTCGTAGAAGAACCAGTTTCCCGAGGGGAACCCCGCATCCCCGGGATGACATGCGCCGTTGCCATGCCGCATTCACCTCGTGACCCGAACGCGATCCGCAACCCGCTCAGGGCCGGCAGTCAATCTGGGCCCATCCCGCTGACCAGCGGCAACCCGCTACGCGCTTACTGAATTACCGATTTTGCAGCCGCCCTGGCTCGATCCCCAACCCGACTTATAAAAGAGCAACCGGCGTGGCTAGGTGCAATTCATCAGCACAGATCTTGGCGTATGTAACGGAGAGCCGATAGTGGCGTCCTATCTATCCGGCAATTCTTAGCACCGCACTCTTCTGCCGCGATGAAGGTGAACATGACCTCCTGGCCGTCGTCTTTGCGCAGTAGCCGCGCCCCGGAAGCCGTTGATGCCCTGCAGGTGCCTGCGGACTTTAGTTTCGTAGTGACGCTTGTAGTCGCTGGCTGCGGCCACTGGCGCCCATCCGCGTCATATCCGCGCGATCATATGCCCCCGCTCCGCCGGCTGCAGTCTTGCGGACGAAAACCATAACCTGCCGGGGTGGGCTTCATCCAACCTGGTGCCAGGTCTGAGAAGTCGCCGCGTGAACGTGCTCATCCGGCACCGCCCGAGCGGGGCGTAGTGGGTGCGATCAGGCAGGCTGGTGGCGGCGATCATTTCGGCCGTTCCTCTTTGCGCGGGAGCTCGTCCGCATGGCGCAGCACGACCTTCCGCTGACCGCCCTTCCGGTGGTAAGCCTGCGTGCAGCGCAGGGTCCTGGGCTGCGGACGACGGCTGGCGTGCCGCGTCGTAGGTGACGACACGAATTTCGGTTTCGGCTGACGCTTCCCCGGCGCGGGTCGCTTGACTGCGGGGCGCCGGCGCTGGGAACCTCCTTATAAGGAATTTCGCGGGGGGATGGTTCGGTATGAACCTATGGGGGGCCGCGCCGCTTATTGTCGTTGCCGTCCTGAGTTCGCCTGGGCCTGGCGGCAGCACTTCTTCGCTGTCGTCGTCGCCTTCGCTGTCGTCGTCGCCTTCACCGCCGGTGGCCAGCGTCACGTCGACTAGCCCTAATCCGGGCCTGGTGCAGACGGGACCGGGGCAGTGGACCACCACGGTGATGGTCGACACCACCAGCCCGTCCTGTCCGGGGCCGGTCACCTCGTATTGGCTCCAGACCATTTCCCCGGACGGAATGATCCAGGGCACGGTGATTAACCCCGACCCCAAGCCGAAGGCGACCGCCACCCCGAAGCGGACGGCCACACCGGCACCTTCGGCCAGTCCGAAGCAGTCGGCCGTCACGGCTTCGAAGAACGGATCCAGCCCGGCCCCCGGCAGCACCTGCGAGGTGACGGTACAGTTCACCGGTCTGCACCAGACGCCGGTGTCGGCGGTCCTGGCCATCGATCAACCGGGATCGTCGGTGTCGCTCCAGCTGACCGTAAGCCGCGCGGTGACCTTGCTTTACTACCTGTGCATCCCGGTCATCGCCGGCGCGGCGCTGGCCCTGGCCGTGGTGGTTTTCGCCATGCTGCGGGTCAAGATCTACGACCCAGATGCCCGCAGGCTCCGGCCGTGGCAAGACCGCCGTCACTACTGGAGCCATCCGCTGACCGCGGCCGGGGCGTGGTCGTCCAACGACAGTTGGGCGACGAACATCTCGGGGGGTCTCGTCGTGGTCGGCAGCCTGCTGGCCGCACTGCCGGTGTCCTCGGCGGCGTTCTTCCCCGGGGTGGCGCTCGACCGTTTCATCCCGGTTACCCTCGCGGTGGGCCTCATCCTCGCCGCGGCCCCTCTCGCCTTCGGCATTCTCTACACTCGCTGGACCGCGCATGACCCCGCCGCCACGGCCGACGCCATCCTGAGCCTGCCCACGGGGGTGCAGGCCCTGGTGGCGCGCCGGGCTGAGGCGACCTTGGCGCCAAACACTGCTCTGCGAATAGGCGGCGAGAACCAGCAACTGAATAATCGGCTCGTCGCGCGCCTGGCGCCGGGAACCGTGGCCGCGATGAGCGGAACCGAGATCCGCCTGGCCGCCGACACCACGGTTAGGCTGCCCGCCGGTACGACGGTGACCCCGCGGCCGGTCGGCGACGACGCGCCGTGGTGGGTACTTGGATGGGGACTCCCTGGGTGGTTCCGGCGCACGACGCCGCCCGCGGATTCCAGGATGTCAGTCCTGCGGGCCGCGCGGGCCAGGCTCAAACCCGTCTACGTGCGCCTTCCCGCCGACCAGGCGGCCACGCTGGTCGGCGACGCCACCTTCCGACTGCGCCCTGGGACCAGGGTGCAGGGGTCTGACGGGACGGTCTTCCGGCTGATCCGGCCAGCCGAGGTCACCCTGGACCCAGAGGTGGCCAACCCGCTGGTGGCCAAAAAACTGGCCCGGAAGGCGTGGGTCACGATTCCCGACGAGGTGTTGCTGGCGCGCGGAACTACCGGCACCGTGTCGCGGCGGGCGGCTAGAACGGGCCGGACCGGACCGGGCTTGCCGGACCCGGTCACGATCATGCTGCCGGAGGGCGCCACCGCCGAGTTCACCGGAGGTGTCACGGCCAGTCTCGCGTTGCTACCCCGAACCACGGAACTGATCGTCGTGCGCGCAGGCGCGACTATCACGGTGGCAGGCGACGCAACCGTGGCCTGGACCAAGAACGAAGCAGGTAAAGAGAAGAAAGGGAACATCGAGAAGACGGTGCAGTCCGGCAAGGGCATACAGGTGCCGCCGGGCAGCCAGATCGCTATCCGCCCGACAGCGCGGACGCGCCTGCATGGATAGCCATCCCAGGCACCAGCGACCTCGCCGTATCCGCGAGGAGCACGCTCAAGATCAGCGGCGGTCCGGGCGCTCTGGTCATCGCTGAGGGCGATCTGCTGCCCCCCAAGGCCGAACCGGCGGCGGTGGAAGTGCCGGGCGGCTGGGCGGACCTCGGCGACACCCCCGCGGCGAAACCGGTCACGGTGGTCACCTACCCGGCGTTCATCAGAACCGAGAACGGAGCGAAGATCAGCGTGGTGGGCACCGCCGACGTGACGCTCCCCCTGGGCACCGTCATCACGACGCCAGGCCGGCCGGCGGCCCCGCTGCCCAGGGACCGCTACCTCCAGATACCGCAAAACACCAACGTGCTCGTCGGCACACTATGGATGGTGCTCGCCGCCGCGGCGGTGACAATGTTCGGCATCGGAATGGAAGTCGGCCTGGCATGCGTCCTCACCTACGGCCTGTCCGCGGCCAGCCAGGCCTGGAGGCTCGTGATGCTGGTGGCCTCGATCCTGCTCGGTTTCTTCGTGCTCCGTTACGCCGTGGGCGCCGTCTGGGCGCTGGCGGATCCCAGGCCAGGCTCCGCTATAAGCTCCACCAGCGGCACTTCGTTCACCCTCTAGGGCGTTTACTCTTACCTCGGCGACATACTGTAGCTGCCTTATCAGAACAGGATAATTTGCACTCGGACCGCTCCCTGGTCATCGACCGCTATTGCTCCAAAATATCCGGCAGCCGAACCGTAAGCAACGCTGACCGGCCGGCAGTAACTCTTCGTAATCGCCGCGGAGCCCTCCTCGTGCCCGCCAGTGAGCAGTTACTCATGGCCGTCGAGAATGCTGCGGGCCGCTATGAAGATGCGACAGAACTGATTGTGCAGCCGCAGCGTGCCGTGGACGTAGAATCCGCAATCCGTAATGGATATCTCGATAGAAAGTAACGCTGGTCACCGCTGATGTGGCGTTAGCGTTTCCCTTAGAGAAAGCACTCTCATGCCGCGGAGCACGCGACCATAGCTGGGGCGGAGACCGTCATTCGGTTACCGTGTCGCCATGGCGATGGGCAACCCTCCACTCGCCGGATTCGCGGCGGTACACCTGGGTGGCCCGCAACGTGTAGGTGCGCGGCTGACCGTCAACCGAGACTGAGGTGTGCTCCAGGCCGGCCGTGTAGGCCATGTCGCCCGCTACGTCGCAGGCCTGCAGGTCGAAGGCGTATGGCGTGCAGTCGGAGAAGCTGCTGCCGAGGGCGGTGAAGAGCTCGTCGATCTCCTGCTGGCCATAGGCGTTGCGCACCGCACCCAGCACGCTCACGGGTTCGTTGCGGGACCAGAGCGCCCGACGGGGGGCGGCGTCGCCGTTGTGCAGCGCCAGCTCCGCCTCGTACAGCGCTGTCTTGACCCAGGCCAGGAATTCGTCGCGATCTGTCATGTCCTTAGCATGCTCTTGACCTAGGTGCCTGGACACGGGCGAGCGCGAATTGGGCTCCACCAGCTTCCGCTCATGCCGCTGTCCGCGCGCCAGCTCCAGCATGATGTAGTTGTGTTGCGGCGGGTACTGGCTCGACGAAGCACCTCGGCCGACGGCTCATGGGGCCTCCAGCAGACCGGTCATACCGGATCTGGACGAAGGCCAGAAGGCCCGCCTCGGCGTTTCGTCCATCGACAGAGTGACACTGAGCGACAGGGAATGTCGGTGAAGCTTCCCACACCGCGCCATCGGTCGCGGACAGGTACCTGTCCGCTTCGGCCGACCCGTGGCGGCGCAGACGGCTCATCTGGCAGCCCGGCGGGAGCGGGAGCCGGGAGATCGTCGGGACGCCGACGGTCCCGCGACCTGGCGGGGCGGTAGCCCGAGCCACCTCGCGGCAGGCCGCGCTCGCGGCGGTCTCGAACAGTTCTACGCTGCAGCCCGGGCGCGCTAGTCGAGCCCGCGACGCTGACCTCGCGGACCGGGATAGCGCAGAGGAGCTCGCAGGTGAGCTGGACGATGATCATGTCCTCGCCCGCCTGCCGACCGCAGCATGGCCTGGCCGAGCAGTCCGCCATGCTGAGCACCGGTACCCCACGGGCCGATGGTGCGCACCAGGCCACGCCGCCTCCAGGCAAGGCGGTCACTCAGGACAGGCAGATCGCCTGCTTGCCCCCGGCTTGCTCCCCCTTTTGCTCCCCGGACCGACCGTTCCGGCGTTACGCCCTACGGCCGGGCCCACAGTACGCGACTGAGCGGCGAGAACTTCCGGGCGGAAGACAAGACCAAAGGGCGTGCGCTTTCCCGCATTGCAAGAGGTCAGAGGCCATCTTTCCAAGTTCGCAGTATGCTGCTGACCTGCGGAAACGTGAAGCTGAGGGAATTCGGACCCTGACTTTCTTGCTGTCATGCAAGAGGTCAAAGATCATCTTTAGTATCGAAATATGTCCCTGAGCTGCAAATATGTGGGCTAACGACAGAACTGTAGTGGCCTGCGGTTACGGATGTTCTGCGGAGGGCTGTTCCCGGGTTAAGCGGGCTGATCTCCCGGCGTTTTGGGTGGTTTGGGGTAGTTCGGGTTCGGGCCGCGGACGGGGCGGGTGCGGGGCGGCGCCGGGGTGCCGGGGATGATCGTGGCCCAGCCTTCGGCCCGCGCCATTTCGGCCAGGGACTGGGCCTGCAGGTCGGCGGCCAGCGCGCGGAGGCGCCGGGCGCTGGCGAACCAGGGCGCGTAGGCCTGGTACTGGGCCGGGGTGAGCAGCCGGGTGACGGTCTTGCCGTGGACGGTGCGGGTCCACTGGATGTAGGGGCCGTGCAGGGACGGCGGGCCGGCCGCGCAGGCGCAGCGGGGCTTGCCGCACCGGGCGCGGCGGATGGTGATGCTGCCGGGCAGGCAGAAGCCGATCTGGCCGAGGGCCGCCTCGATCGCCGCCCTGGCCTGGGCTGCGCTGGGGTCTGGTGGCATCGCCTCTCCATTGGCTCCATTGGCCAGGATCCCGCAAATCTGCCGCGAATGGGCTAGCGCGGGCCGGCGTGTCTCCCGCGCGGCTGTGCTTTAAAAGCATACGTTGTAAGAGAGGTCCGTGGTGATGCTGCGGCGAGAGGGCAGCGATGGGCGAGCTGGTGCCAGCGCAGGCTGGCTGTGCGGCGGGCCCGCGGCGGCAAGCGGTGACCGCCACCGCGGTGCGGGGGCTGTCCCGGTTCGCCGTGGTGCGGGGGATCCCGCCCGGCCGGGAGTTCCTGCTGGATTATGACGTGATCGAGGCGTTCTGCGTGGCCGGCCTGCGCGGCCGGGCGTCGTCCACCCGGGGCACCTACCGGTCAGCGCTGTACCGGCTCGCGATGCTCGTGCACGGCGAGCCAGGGCAGCGGGCGACGCCGTTCGCGGGCGCGAAAGCGCCCGCGCCGTACTCGCCGGCCGAGCGCGCCGGGCTAGCAGCGATGGCGGCCGCCCAGCGGGATCCGGCGAGGCGGGCCTCGGCGCTGGCCGTGGTGGTGTCCGGCATCGGCGCCGGGCTGCGGCCCGGCGAGCTGGTGGCGCTGCGCGGCAGCGACGTTTCCCGCCGCGGCCGCCGGGTGACGGTCCGCGTCGGCGGGCCGGCCGCGCGGGTGGTGCCGGTCACCGCGGCTTACGCCGGGCGGGCGGCCGGGCTGGCCGCCGGCGCGAGAGACGGTCACTTGTTCCGGCCCGGCCCGGCGGACCGCGGCTACAAGAACTTCGTCACGAACTTCACCCGCACCCTGGCCGCCGGCCCGGCCGCGGCCCGGCTGGGCCTGAGCCGGTGCCGGCCCGGTTTCATCTGCGGCCACCTGGCCGCGGGCACCCCGGTCGGCGAGCTGCTCGCCATCACCGGCATCTGCCAGGCCGAGTCGCTGGCCCGGTACGCACGCCACGTCGACGGCGCCCCGCCCAAGGCCGCGCTGCGGGCCTGGGACAAACACCGGCAGGCGCACTGATGGACGGCGGCGGGCTGGAGATCCCCGGCCCGGGCAGCGCCCCGGACGAACAGGCCATCGCGTTTGCCGCCGGGCTTACCGACCGCAGCGGGCAGGCCCCCGTCATCGAGGCGGCGCTGGCCCACCGCACCGGGCGGTCCCGGCCGCTGCCGGTGCGCGCCGTGCTCACCGCGCTGCTGTGCCTGGGCCTGGAGGACCGGCCGCTGTTCCTGACCGAGGTCACCCGGCTGCTGTTCTGCCAGCTGCCGCCCGCAGGCCGTCGGCTGCCCGGCGTGCCGGGCACCGCCGGCACCCCGCGGGCCTTCCTGGCCGCCTACCGCCGGGTCCGGTACTGCTTCCACGCGATCGTGTCCGCCGCTGACCCCTCACCGCTGCCGAAAAACCGGCGGCTGACCGCCGGCGAGCTCAAGGCCCGCACCAAGCCGATGACCCCCGATCAGGCCACCGCGGCCCGGGACCGGCTCGAGGCGCTGGTCAACGCGCTGCTGGAGGCCAGCGTCTCGGTCCTC
>CAWCUJ010000044.1:0-11217 GCA_963798675.1 uncultured Actinomycetes bacterium
GGTATTCGGCGGCCGGGTCGGCAGCACCCCCGGCCAGTACCGCGAAGCCAAGTTAGGACCGGTTCTGCGCGAATGCGACTCCGGACAGCGCAACGGGATGCCCGCGGCTCAGGACTTCGCCTGGCAGGAAGGCTGGGAGTACCGGGTGAACTAGGTCCCGGGCCGCCGAATGGAGAACTGATCTGCGGGCAGGGGTCGGACGGTGAGTTCTCGCAGCGTAGGTGTCGAAGAGGAGTTCCTGCTTGTCGAACCGGAGACGGGGCGGCCCAAGGCGGTAGCGGGGACCGTGCTGCAGGCGGCGGGACGCGCCGCCGGGTCGGACCTGGAAGCCGAGCTACAGCAGCAGCAGTTGGAAACCAATTCGCGGCCGTGTCAGTCCCTGGATGACCTGCATCGCGAGCTGAGCAGGTGCCGGGCGGCCGCCACCACGGCGGCCGGCCGGGCCGGCGCTCAGGTGGCCGCACTGGGTACTTCACCCGTCCCCGTCGAACCCAGACCGGTCCGCACGAGCCGGTACGAGCGCATGGCCGAGGCCTTCGGCCTGACCGCGCACGAGCAGCTCACCTGCGGCTGCCACGTTCATGTCGAGGTCTCGTCGGCCGACGAGGGAGTGGCGGTGCTGGACCGGGCCGGGCCATGGCTGGCCGGCTTGCTGGCACTGAGTGCCAACTCGCCGTTCTGGCAGGGGCTCGACAGTTCGTACGCGAGTTTCCGCTACCAAGTGTGGGGACGCTGGCCGAGTTCCGGGCCGACGGAGCCGTTCGGTACCGCGGAGGCCTATCGCGAGACGGTACAGCAGATGGTTGCGACCGGCACACTGCTGGATACGGGGATGGTCTACTTCAACGCGCGCCTGTCCGAGCGCTATCCCACCATCGAGATCCGGATCGCCGACGTATGCCTGCGCGCGGACGACGCCGTACTTATCGCCGCCCTGGCCCGGGCGCTGGTGGAAACCGAGGCCCGGTCCTGGCAGGAGGGGAAGGCCGTACTGCCGACCAGGACCGAGTTGCTGCGGCTGGCGGCCTGGCGGGCCAGCCGATCCGGCCTGGACGCGGCCCTGCTCAACCCGGTGACCGGCCTGCCAGAGCAGGCTCGGATCGTCGTGAATATGCTGCTCGACCACTGCCGGGACACGCTGGCCGATGCCGGGGAGGCCGATGCCGTCGAGGAACTGCTGACCGCGTTGCTCGCCCGCGGTAACGGCGCGGCCTTCCAGCGAGCCGCATACCGCCAGTCCGGCCGCCTGTCAGATGTGATCGGCAGCGCCGTCAAGGTCACCGCAGCCTGAAGCCAGTTAGCCTTGACGATAACTCGGCCGCGGATACTGTGCCGACGGCGGTCATCCGCGAGCAGCACGCCGATTGGACCGCATCCGATCGCGGCGAGGCTGACTTGTTCGACGACCCTGACGAAGACACCAAATTCGTCACCCTAATCCATGAGCAGGATCCCGATTGGACCCGCCGAATGCACAGGTAAATCGGTTCCCTACCACGGGCAAGATCATCCAGGAGCCATGTCGACAAAGCGGCTATAATGGCCCTGGAATGCCACGGTCACGGTCATCGTCGGGCCGTTCCTGTGCTTGGCCACGATCAGGTCCGCCTCACCGGCTCGCGGCGATTCCCGCTCATACATATCTTCGCGGTGCAAAAGGATCACAACGTCCGAGTCCTGCTCAATCGAACCACTTTCACGCAAATCGGACAATAGGGGCTTCTTGTCGGTGCGCTGCTCAGGACCGCGGTTGAGCTGGGACAACGCGATAACGGGGACATCGAGTTCCTTGGCCAGCAGCTTGAGCGACCGGGACATCTCCGAGACTTCTTGCTGCCGGTTCTCCACCCGCTTGGGCGAGGACATCAGCTGCAGGTAGTCGATGATGACGAACTTCAGGTCGTTCCGCTGCTTCAGCCGACGGCACTTGGCCCTGATCTCCATCAGCGACATATTCGGTGAGTCGTCGATGAACAGCGGCGCGTCCGCGACCTCGCTCATCCGCCGGGCCAGCCGGGCCCAGTCGTCGTCGTTCATCTGCCCGGTGCGCATCGTGCTCAGGGGCACCCGCGCCTCCGCCGACAGCAGCCGCATCGTGATCTCGTTCCGCCCCATTTCCAGGCTGAACAGCACGGTCGCCAGGTTGTGCTTGATGGCGGCCGCCCGCGCGAAGTCCAGGGCCAGCGTCGAATTGTGCGTCGGGATCATGCCCCGTCCGGCCAGGTAGAGATGGTCTTTGCCATCCACCTGCACGCACCGGACTGGCCGGGACACAACGGCCCTCACATCCACGATGTACCGCCAGCGCGGATGCTTCCCGGGTGCTGCGCCTACCGAATGAGCAGAAACGGACAGGCCGGCCACCGGGCGCTCGATAGGAGCCGTGAGCGCCACGGCATGGTTGGATCGGCGAAGCACCATGTCACGGCGCAAGGTACGGCCAATCGCTCCGGTCGTGACCACCTGAGGCGGAACGAGTCCGGAGAACCCGCGACCGCCCGTGCCGGGGCTGTTCCAGGTCAGCCACTGGTGATTTTCGTCGGCGACGATCACTTCGCCGTGGTCGAACTCGACCTCGTAGCAGGGGCGCCCGTGCATGACCTCGGTCGCGGCCACCACCTGGGTCGGCTTGCCGTCGGCGCCGATCAGGTGGTCGCCGACGCGGACCTCCCCCATCGTCGTCCAGCCCGTTGGGGTCGGCAAGGGCGTGTCAAGGGCGAGGGCCTTGCCCACGGCGGGTCGGGCGGCTATGACGATCATCTGGCCGGGGTGCAGGCCGTTGGTGAGGGCGTCCAGGTCGGAGAATCCGGTGGGCACGCCGCTGAGGACCCCGCCGCGGCTGCCGATGGCCTCGATCTCGTCCAGCGCACCCGGCATGATCTCCGACAGCGACTGGTAGTCCTCGCTGGTCCGGCGGTCGGTGACCGCGTACACCTCGGCCTGGGCGCGGTCCACGAGGTCGTCGGCGTCGGCGTCGCCCGCGTAGCCGAACTGGACGATCCGGGTGCCGGCTTCCACCAGGCGGCGCAGGATCGCGCGCTCCCGGACGATGCGCGCGTAGTAGCCGGCGTTCGCCGCGGTCGGCACCGAGGCGATCAGGGTGTGCAGGTAGGGGCCGCCGCCGACGCGGGCGATCTCGCCGCGCCTGGTGAGCTCGTTGGCGACCGTGATCGCGTCCGCAGGCTCCCCCCGGCCATACAGGTCGAGGACGGCCTCGTGGATCAGCTGGTGGGCGGGCCGGTAGTGGTCGGTCGGCCGGATCACCTCGATCACGTCCGAGATGGCGTCCTTCGAGAGCAGCATCCCGCCGAGCACGCACTGCTCCGCCGCCACGTCGTGCGGCGGGGTGCGCTCGAAATCGTCACTCCTCGGGGAAATCTCGGTGACGCTCACCTGCCCCTCCTCCCCCGTGTGAGTGGCCCTGCTCGCCAGTGAACGGGGCTCGAACGCACTTCTACCTTCGCCTCACACCGTTTCTAGCCGATGGCTCTGACATTTTGTCGGCCCGCCGGACCCGATACCAAGTCGCGCCGTGGACGACGGTGTGGACAAGGTGTGCAGACACGCCGACTACGTTGTGCGCAGCCTGGGGACAGAACTGTGGAAGCGGTTGACCGGAATGCAGGTATGCCCGTATGAACTGGGGAAACGTGATCCACCGGCTGTGCGGAAGAAAAACTTCGCGAGAGATTTCCCGGCCGGTTATCCACAATCTTTATCCACAGGCACTGGTCAGTAGCCTGTGGATAACCGGGCTTACCGAAGCGTGCTCGCAGCCGACATCGACCTGATAATCTTCGATGGTGTGTTCGACAGACGAGGCCGCTCTCCGGCGCGTGGCAGAAGCGATCGACCAGCTCGATGCCGACCGTAAGAGCGCGGATTCCTCCGGCCTGGAGGCACGGGTCGCCGCGGTCTGGGCGATGGTGCGCGAAATCGACCCCGAGCTAGCCCGGCTGGCGTCCAGGTACGCGAATCTCTCCGACTAGCCGTCTCCGGCCGCATCGCCGACCTTGCTGGGGGCCGTGGCACATTGGCCCCGATAGACGAGGCCAGGGGCCCACGCGCCCCTGGCTCACGACTAGCTGCCGGTGATCTCGATGTCGACCGCGGCGCTGACTTCGGGGTGCAGCCTGACCCGAACCTGGTGCGAGCCCACGGTCTTGATCGGGTCGCGGACCTCGATCCGGCGGCGGTCGAGTTCGGGGCCGCCGGCCTCGCGCACAGCGGCCGCGATGTCCGCGGGCCCGACCGAGCCGAACAGCCTGCCGCTGGCGCCCGCCCGTCGCCGCATCCGCACCTGCAGGCCCTCGAGTTGCCCCGCCACGACCTTCGCGTCTTCCACGCCGCGGATCTCCCTGGCCGCCCTGGCCCGCTTGATCAGCTCGATCTGCTTCTCCGCGCCGCGGGTCCAGTTCATCGCGAAACCACGCGGGATCAGGTAGTTGCGGCCGTAGCCGGCCGCCACGTCCACCACGTCACCGGGTGCGCCGAGACCGCTCACTTCCTGCGTGAGGATGAGCTTCATCGGTGTACGACTCATCTGCCTGACTCCCTAGCGCGCCGTGCTGGTGTACGGAAGCAGCGCCATCTCGCGGGCGTTCTTGATCGCCGTCGCGACGTCCCGCTGGTGGCGCGTGCAGTTACCCGTCACCCGCCGGGCGCGGATCTTGCCGCGGTCCGAGATGTACTTGCGGAGCAGGCCGGTGTCCTTGTAGTCGACGTAGACGATCCGCTCCTGGCAGAATACGCAAACCTTCTTCTTCGGCTTGCGCAGTGGTGGCTTGGCCATCGTGGTGCTCCTTAGAGCCCCGCCCACGGCGGGGATGGTGTTTTAGTGGCGACAGGGATGGTGTTTTGGTGTTAGAACGGGGGTTCGTCCGAGTAGCCGCCGGGACTGTCGGATGCCCACGGGTCGGCGTCGCCGCCGTGGCCGCCGCCCGCGCTGCCCTGGCCGCTGGAGGGCCGACCGCCGGAACCGCTGGCACCCCGCTGACCGCCGCCGTAGCCGCCGTCGCCCGAACCGGAGCGGGCGACCCTGTTCACCTTGGCGGAAGCATTCCGCAGCGAGGGGCCGACGTCGTCGACCTCGACCTCGTAGACGGTCCGCTTCTCGCCTTCCTTGGTCTCATAGGACCGCTGCCGCAGCCGTCCGGAGACAATGACGCGCATCCCGCGCTGCAGGCTCTCGGCGACGTTCTCCGCCGCCTGGCGCCACACATTGCAGGTCAGGAACAGGCTGTCGCCGTCCTTCCATTCCCCGGTCGAGTTGTCACGGAACCGCGGCGTCGAGGCCACCCGGAACCGCGCCACCGGCTGCCCGGCCGGGGTGAAACGCAACTCCGGATCGTCGACGAGGTTGCCCGCGATCGTGATCTGGGTATCGCCTGCTGCCATCGGGGGTACTCCCGGTCGCTAAGGATTCAGCTGTCTGTTTAGTGATGATGACTGTTTAGTGATGATGCTCGGGCCGCATGACCTTGGTCCGCAGCACGCCCTCGTTGAGGTTGAGCTGGCGGTCGAGCTCGAGCACGATGCCCGGCTCGGCCGTTAGGTCCACGACCGTGTAGATGCCTTCTGACTTCTTCTCGATCTGGTAGGCCAGGCGGCGCTTTCCCCAGATGTCCACCTTGTCGACCTTGCCGCCGCCGCCCGTCACGACGTTGAGGAACGGGTCAAGTGACGGCTGGACGTTACGCTCCTCGATGGCGGAGTCGAGGATGATCATAATCTCGTAATGGCGCATGGGCGTCCCGAGCCTCCTCTGGACTGATGCGGCCACGGTCCTTCCGTGGCAGGAGGTGTCGCGGTCACGAACCGGCGCAGGTAACAGCCGGGTTTGTCCGCAGCGCGGTCAGTCTACCCAACATCCAAGCTGCGTGTTAACCGGGCGGGCGATCCGCCACCGGATCAGCGGAAAACCTGTGGATTCTCCGCTGCCGCCTGGGGGAAGACTGTCAGGTGAAATCCTAAGCTCATGGAGTGACAGCCAGGAGGTGGTCACCATGGCAGGCAGCGTCCGGACCGGCTCGCGTGCGAACATCCTGAACTCGGACGGGCAGCCGCACCCGGTCGAGAACATCATGACCGTCTTCACCCTGATTCTCGGCCTCATATCCTTCGTCCTCGGCATGATCATCAGGAATTCCCACACCGGCGCCGCGGTGATCATCACCGCGACCGCTACCGGGCTGGTCGCGTGCCTGGTCGGGCTGTATGTGCAGATGATCTCGGCCACCCGCAACCAGCGGATCCTGATCGTGACCGGCATCATCGCCGGATTCGTCGGGCTGGCCCTCGGCCTGTCCAGGGGCGGCTTCACCCCCTGACCGCTGGCACTAGGCTCGGAGGCATGGCGCGCATCGGAGCCCACTTCCACGTTGACAACCCGCTGACCGAGGCGATCACCTGCGGCGCGGACGCGGCCCAGTTCTTCCTCGGCGATCCGCAGGGCTGGAAGGGCCCGGTGATACCCGGCGGGGATCCGTCGGCCATCCGGGACGCCTTCGCCGCGGCCGACGTGGACATCTACATCCACGCGCCGTACGTCATCAATGTGGCCACCAGCAACAACCGGATCAGGATTCCCAGCAGGAAGCTGCTCGACCAGCAGCTCAAGGCGGCCGCGTCCATCGGCGCCAAGGGCCTGATCGTGCACGGCGGCCACGTCACCGCGGGCGTGGCCTTCGAAGGCGGGCTGGAGAACTGGCGTAAGGCGGTGGAGCGCATCGAGCGGCCGCTGCCGATGCTGATCGAGAACACCGCGGGCGGCGACGGTGCCATGGCCAGGTCGCTCGAGGCGATCGGCAGGCTCTGGGACGCGGTGACCGGCGCGGCCGGCGGCGACGCCGCCAACGTGGGCTTCTGCCTGGACACCTGCCACGCCAACTCGGCCGGCATCGACCTCGCCAACGCGGTCGACCGGATCAAGGCGATCACCGGCCGGATTGACCTAGTGCACTGCAACAACTCGCGGGATGAGTTCGGCTCGGGCCGGGACAGGCACGCCAACATCGCCGCCGGGACCATCGACCCCGCCCTGCTGCTCGGCGTGGTCCGCGCCGCAGGCGCCCCTGTCATCTGCGAGACCCCCGATGAGAACGGCAGCCTGGCCGCCGATGTCAGCTGGCTGAAGGAGCACCTGCCCGCTTAGGCCCGCGGACCAGAGATTTCAGCCGGAGCCTGAACTGGTCCTCGGCGTGGTCGAGGACGCCGCCGGCCGGGTCATCCTGGCCGAGAGCACGCACCACGTCTCGTTCGGGATAAAGAATGTCCCGCACCACGTAAGCGGCGAGCAGGGTTACGGTGAGGAACCTGGCGAGGAGGGCGGCGAAGTACCACCCGGTGCTGATGCCGGCGTAGCCCGTCACCGGGTTGCCTTCGCTGGCGTAGACGAAGATGAGATAACCCCAGATGCCGAAGAAGTAGGCCACCTCGGCGAGCTGCCAGAGCAGGTAGGGCCACAGCCGGGGACGGGCGAGCACCGCCAGCGGCACCAGCCAGACGACGTACTGCGGCGACCAGACCTTGTTCGTCATCAGGAACGCGGCCAGCACCAGGAAGCACAGCTGGGGCAGGCGCGGGCGCCGGGGCGCGGCCAGGGCAAGCACGGCGATGGCGGCGCAGGCGGCGGCGAAGAAGGCCGCCGACAGCTCGTTCAGGGCGCTGAGCTGGCTGTTGCCGAGCACGGGGACGCTGAAGTGCTCGAACAGGTACCAGATGGAACCCCAGTCGGCGCCACGGTCCTTGCTGAAGGTGTAGAAGTAAGCCCAGCCGGATGGCGCGATGATCATCACCGGCAGGTCGACGGCCAGCCAGGCGATCACGGCGGCGGCCAGGGTCTTCGCGAACTCGCGCAGCTGGCCGGCCCGCAGGCAGAGGAGTAGCAGGGGCCCGAAGACCACCAGCGGGTAGAACTTGGCCGCGACCCCGAGGCCAAGCAGAACACCCGCCCACACGCCGCGGCGGCCGGCCCAGGCGGCGATCCCCAGCGCCGTCAGCGCGAGCGCGATCAAGTCCCAGTTGATGAACGCGGACAGGATCAGGGCCGGGGAAAGCGCCACCATCAGCGCCTGGGCGCGCCGGTCCGGGCCGGCCGCCCGCGCGGTCGCGAGCACGCCCGCCACCGCGCACACCGCGAGCAGCACCACGGTAACGTCGAAGAACTCGCGGCCCCTGATCGCCGGGCTGACGTTCCTGACCAGCCAGGCCGCGGCCTGCATGGCGCCGCCGATCAGCACCGGGTATTCGACCGGGTGGCCGGTGTAGGGGACCTTCCCCGCGGACAGCCCTTCGCCGTAATACAGCGGGTAGATGTCGGTGTAGCAGGCGTCCTGGAACTGTTTGGCGTAGAAGTTCCAGGCGCCGGACCGGCACGGGGACTTCTCCGCGAACGCGAGCAGCATGCCGAGCACGGAGGCGGCGAGCAGCACGCTGGCGCTGCCGAGGGCAGCGGCCAAGGCGGTGAGCCTAGGGGGGCCGGAGCGCTCGGCCCCGTCGCCAAACCGCGTATTCGTCGACCCCGGGGCATCCACCCCCATATCTAACCGCGCCCCAGGCCCTGCTGCGTCACCGCCCGCGTTTGCGCGCGCGGCGGCGCACCCACAGGCCAGTCGCGGGCAGGCCGACGAAGACGCCGCCCACGGCCGTACCCACCGGGACGGCGTTCACGCTCTGCCCGTTGCCTCCGGCGGTGCCGCAGGTCACCAACCTCGGGTCACAGATGAAGGTGGGGATCGGGTTGGGATTCCCGCCGCCCTGACCCGGCTGGCCGAACGGGTTGCCATTCTGGTTGTGGTTCTGCTTCTTGTGCTTCTTGGGGACCTCGCGCAGGCCCGGCGGCACTTGGTTCCACGCGCTGCCGGTGAAGACCGGCGGGGTGAACTGCTCGACCCCAAGCGGGACGAACTCGTCCTGGGCGTAGGTGTGCCAGATCGCAGCCGGCCAGGTGCCGCCGTCGCCGCCGCCCTGATAGATGCCGCCGAGGTTGTCGAGGGTCTCGGTGCCCTTGCCCTGTTCGTCGGTGAACAGCGCGACGGCCAGGGCCTGGCTCGGGATGGCGCCGATGAAGAACGCCGACTGGGCGGTGTTGGTGGTGCCGGTCTTGGCGATGATCTCCTGGCCGTTGCTCAGCCCGGCGGTCGGCGCCGTGCCGTAGGACGCGGTGTCCTCGGACATCGCGTACTGCACCTGGGTGGCCTCGTCGGCGTTGGTCGTCGGATCGGAGCTGAACACCGGGTAGCTGGTGATCTTGATCGGCGTCGGCGGGGCGTTGTTCTGCTGGATCGAGGTGATCACGTGGGCGTCGTGGTAGATGCCGTTGTCATCGATCGTCGCCAGCATCGTGGCCTGCTCGCCGACGGTCAGCGACGCCTGACCGAGGGCGACGCCCGCCTGGTCATGCATCGGATCGGGACCGGCGGTGATGCCGGCCGCGTCGGTGTTCACGCCGAACGCCTGCGCCATCTCGACCACGTTGTTGCCGCCCGCCCCGGCCACCTTGTGCCACAGGTCCGCGTACGCGGTGTTGATCGACACCGCCATGGCCGTCTGCGGCGAGTACGGCCCGTTCTCCGCCGCCGAGTCGTTGTGCACCAGGTACCAGCCGGTCTGGCCGGCTGGGACGGCGGTGGCCGAGTACATCGCCGGCTCGGAGTCCAGCGGGATGTACAGGTTGTTGTAGCCGTTGAGCGTGCTGGCCTGCACGTTCATGCCCTGCTTGACGGCGGTCGACAGGATGTACGGCTTGAACGAGGAGCCGACCTGCTCGCGGTTGTACACCGCCATGTTCACTTCACAGGCGATCTTCCTGCAGTAACTCTTGGTGATGGCCTTTCCGGTCCCGTTGTACTTCGCACCCGGGTAGCCCGGCCCCGGGTACAGGGCCTGAATGGAGCCGTCGGCGGGGTTCTCGAGCACCGCGCCCGCGTGCATGTAGGTGGGATCGAACGGGACGCTGCTCGCGTCGATCTGCGCCTCGTTGTCGCGGACCGCCTGGTAGAGCTCGGCCATCTTCCGGTCGTCGATGGAGGTGCGGATAACGTACCCGCCGTTGTAGATCTGCGACTGGCTGAAGTGATAGACGTCAACCAGTTCGTTGTAGACCATGTTGAGGACGTAGGGGTCCCAGACGTCGGAGCCGACGCTCTGCGCCACGGAGTTGCCAGGGACCGGGAACTTCATCGCGGCCGCCTGCTGCGCCGTCAGGTTCCCCATCTGCACCATGCCGTTGAGCACGTAGTGCCAGCGGTTGATCAGCTCGGGCCGGTACTGGGGCAGCGGGTAGGTGCTCGGCTGCTGGATGATCGCGGCGATCACGGCCGCCTGCGCCACATCCAGCTGGGATACCTTCTTGCCGTAGTACGTCTCGGCCGCCGCCTCGACCCCGTAGGCACCGTCACCCATGTAGATCGTGTTCAGGTAGTTGGTGAGGATCCACGGCTTGGACTTCTCCTTGGCCACCTTCATGGCCACGAAGATCTCCTTGATCTTGCGGCTGAGCGTCTGCTGAGTGCCGATACCGGAGTAGTACTGCCGGACGAACTCCTGGGTGATGGTCGAGCCGCCCTGCAGCGAGCCGTTACTGCCCTTGACGTCCTCGTAGGCGGCCCTGACGATGCCCGTGGGCGAGATGCCGCCCTCGTTGAAGAAGTTCCGGTCCTCGGCGGCGAGCACCGCGTCGATGAGGGGCTTGGCCTGCTGAAGCTGGGCGTAGGTCAGCATCTGCCGGTTGGTGGTGCCGAACCGGCCGATGAGGCTCCCGTCGCTGGAGTAGATCACGGACTGCGAGAAGCCGGTGGCCGCCATCGCCGCGGTGGGCACCGGCGTCTGCTCATAGATCATGACCACCGCGATGGCGCCGAATACGATGACGGCGCCGACGCCCGCCAGCAGCACACCCAGGGCCTTCCGCAACGTCCAGTGCCGCCACCAGCTGCCCTTGACCTTGACCCGGGTCCGGTCCAGCCCGCGGCGTCCCGGGCTGCCGAAGCCCCTCGGGCCTCGCGGCCGCCTCGGTCCGCCGGGCCCGCCCGGGCTGCCGCGACCGGGAGCCTCGGGAGCCCACAGGGCCTCGGGAGCCCACAGGGCCTCGGTGGCCTCGGATTGCCACCCCGGCTGGCCGGTCTGCCCGGTGCCTGCCGCGCGCGCGTGACCGCCATTGCTCCCGCCGGCATCGCTTCCCGCGGCATCGCTCTCGGCGATGTCGCTCCCGGCGAT
>CAWCUJ010000045.1:0-79487 GCA_963798675.1 uncultured Actinomycetes bacterium
CGGGCCAGGGCCAGCGCAGCGGTCAGCTCGGGAGAGCTGCCGGTTCCCCCGATGCCCTGCGTCGACGCCGCGCCCACCGCGCAGCCGAGCGCCAGCGCATCCGGCGGCTCGCTGCCACGCAGCAGGCCGGCCAGCAGGCCGGCGTTGAAGCAGTCCCCGGCACCGGTCGCGTCCACCGGCGACACCGGCGGCGGGGTCGCCAGGTACCGCCCCGCCTCGGTCGCGTACAGCGCTCCGCGCGCGCCGAGCTTGACCGCTATCGCGCCCCCGGCCCTGGTGAGCGACGCCACCGCGTCAGGCAGCGTCGCGGCCGCGGCTATCCGCAGCGCTTCCGCCTCGTTGGGCAGCAGCAGGTCGGTCTGCGCGAGCACATCGGGGAAGAAGTCCGCACCCCAGGTCCCGGCCGGGTCCCAGTTGGTGTCGAGCGACGTGGAAGCTCCGGCCGCGCGCGCGGCCGCCAGCAGCGCGGCCAGGCCCGGCCCGAGGGACCGCTCCAGCAGGAAGTAGGAGCTGACGTGGACGTGCCGTGCCCGCGAGAGCAGGTCAGCGGGCACGTCCGCCGAGGTCAGCGTGCCGATGGCGCCCTCCGCGGTGAGGATGGCCCGGTCGTCGCCGCGCGACAGCGCGACCGTCATGCCGGTCGGCAGCTGCGCGCGGACGGCGACGCCGCCGGTGTCGACGCCCGCCCTGGCAAGCTCGGCGAGCATGAAGTTCCCGGCGGCGTCGTCGCCGATCGCGGCGACCAGCGCGACCCGCAGCCCGAGCCGCGCGGCGGCGATCGCGGTGATCGAGGCCGACCCGCCCACTACCAGGGCCATGCTGTCGACCAGCTTCTCCTGCTGGCCGAAGGCGGGTGTCACGTCGTCGCCCAGGACGAGCACGTCCGGGTTGCAGTCGCCGATCACCAGGAGGTCGAACGCGCGCGGGTCCCGCTGGGTCTGGGCGGCCGCCGCGGCGTGCGGCTCACCGCTCACCGGTCCGCGCTCCCTGCTGGCCGTCTCCCACCAAGGTGACCTGCACCCCGCAGTCGGTCAGCGCGCTGACCGCGTCGGCTGTCCGCGGCGGCGTCGGTGATGAGCTCGCTGACCGCGCCGACCTCACAGATCCGGGCGAACGCGACCTTGCCGATCTTGGAACTGTCCGCCACCACCACCACGCGCCTGGCGCACCTGATCATGACGGCGTTCGTGTGCGCCTCCACCTCGTGGTGCGTGGTGCAGCCGGCCTGGGCGTCGATGCCGTCCACGCCGATGAAGGCCACGTTGAGGTTGAGGCCGGTCAGGCTCGCCTCCGCGATCGGCCCCGACAGCTCATAGGACTGGCTGCGGGCCACGCCGCCGGTGGTGATCAGCTTGATGCCGGGCCTGACCGCCAGTTCGGAGGCGATGTTCAGGGCATTGGTCACGATCGTGAGCTTCTGCCGGTCGGCGAGCGCCCTCGCGACCTCGGTGGCGGTCGTCCCCCCGGTCAGGCCGACCGCCATTCCCTCGGACACCTGCGCCGCTGCCTCGCGGGCGATGCGCCGCTTCTCCTCCGCGTAGCGGACGCCCTTGTACCGCAGCGGCAGCTCGTAGGAGACGGCGTGGGCGGTCGCCCCGCCGTGCGTGCGTGCCAGCAGGCGCTGCTGTTCCAGGATCACCAGGTCCCTGCGGATGGTCCCGGGTGATGTGTCCAGGTCGTCGGCCAGGTCGGCGACCGCGACCGATCCGCCGTCGGCGAGCCGTTCCAGGATCGCGCTCAGCCGCGCAGCTCTGTGCATAGCAAAAGAGCATATCGGTGCAGGTTGGTTGCTTGCCTGCGATCGGCCCTGGGCCGCCCAGGCCCGCCCAGGTGGTCGCCGATGCACGATTGATGCCTGATAGTGCAAATACAGGCTTGTCAGCCTGACTGAATCCACTCTAGATTGACGAAATATGAGCGTAAACGATCGTCTCCGGGCGGCCGTCTCCGCGCTCGGGTCCTGCCTGGCTGCGCGCCTCGCCGAAAGAGGAAACCGATGAAGAACCTAGGCACCGTCAGCAGACGGGCGGGAGCGCTCGTCCTCAGCGCTGGCCTGGCCGCGCTCACCGCCGCCTGCGGCTCGACCAGCAGCGGCAGCAGCGCGCCAGCTTCCAGCTCGTCGAACTCGATTACCGTCGCCGTGGCCTACCCGGCCCCGCCGAAGGCCTTGCTTGCGCAGTTCACCAAGCAGACCGGCATCAAGGTCACCTGGGTCAACATCGGCTGGGATGACCTGCAGACCAAGATCGCCGCCGCGGCGTCCGCCAACACCTACTTCGCCGACGCCGCCGACGTTGACTGGTCCAAGGTCGGCGAGTACCAGAAGACCGGCTGGTTCTACCCGCTCAACAAGTACTTCGACGTGGCGAGCCTGAAGTCAGACATGCCGCAGCTCAACACGTTCATCTCGAACAACGAGCTGATGGGGATGCCGTTCGACTCGTCGTTCCTGGTCACCACCGTGAACACCAAGGACTTCGCCAAGGCGGGCATCACGACGATGCCCACGACGCTCGCCGGATTCACCGCGGCGCTGAAGAAGGTCGGCACGGCGAACGGCATGGCCAGCCCGCTCGACATCCATTTCGCCACCGCCGAGGGCCTGTCGACCTGCTGGTACCAGATGACCGCGGCGTTCGGCGGCCAGGTCCTGACCGCCCAGGACGCACCGGCGTTCACCTCGCCGAGTTCGCCCGGCTACCAGGCGATGGCCTGGATGGTCAACGCCTACAAGAGCGGCCTAGTGCCCAAGGCCAACATCAACGAGAGCGACTACCAGGGATTCACCACCGAGATGGCGAGGAACCGGGTCGCCGCGGAGATGTGCGACTACTCCGGTAGCGTCGCCTCCATATACAACGTGGCCTCGACGTCCAGCGTGGTGAACGACACCGAGTACATCCCGACGCCAGGAGCCACCGGAGTCGGCCAGAACGTCGCCAACCCCGATGGCATCGGCATCCCGAAGACGGCCAAGAACGTGGCGGGCGCGGTGAAGTTCATCCAGTGGTTCACCAACACCGAGAACCAGGCGACCTGGGCCGGGCTGCAGGGGGCGAACAACGTGGTGAGCACGTTCCCGCTGCCGGCCAGGCTGTCCAGCTTCAACTTGATGGTCAAGGCGGGCAACATCGCCCAGGCCGGGCAGCTGTCCACCATTCTCCAGGCGCACGCTCAGGCGCCGTTCCCGAACGGGGCGCCGCCGTGGTACGTGCAGTTCAGCGCCGCGGTGCAGACCAACATTCACGAGGCAGCCGCCGGGCAGGAGACCGTCCAGCAGGCGGTCAACGCGATAGCCGCGCAGGTCAACCAGCTCAAGTCCGCAGGCTAAGGTAACTCCGCGGACGATCGTCATCGCATCGCCACCGCATCACCCGGCGAGCACGACGCAGTAGGGAGGCGTGACATTGAGCGCGGCGCGCCGGGGCAGGATGCTCCCTTACCTCCTGCTCTCGCCGCTGGTGGTGTTCATCGGGGCGCTGTCGTTTGTCCCGACCGCCGACACCGCGGTTGAGGCGTTCTTCCGGGTAATGCCGCTTGACCCGCCGAACCGGTTCATCGGCCTCGGCAACTTCCGCGCGCTGTTCGCCGACTCGGCCATCACCATCTCGTGGGTCAACACCGCGGCCTACGTGGTTATCGGCGTGACGGCTTCGGTCGTGCTCGGCACCGTCATCGCGGTCGCGCTGAAGCAGCGCTTCCGGCTGCGCGGCGTCGTCCTCGCCCTCGTGATCCTGCCGTGGGCGCTGCCTGCGAGTGGTCGAGGCCGTCATATGGAGCTGGATCTACAACCCGACCGTCGGCGTCATGAACAGCGCGCTGCATTCCGCGCACGTGATCGGCGGCTACCACGTGTGGCTCGGCCTCGACCGGTGGCTGACGATCCTGCTGATCGAGATCGTGCAGGTCTGGCAGATAACGCCGCTGTCCGCGCTCATCATCCTGGCGGCGCTGCAGGCGATCCCGCCTGACCTGTACGAGGCGGCGCGGGTGGACGGCGCCGGCCCGGTGCAGTCGTTCCTGCGCATCTCGCTGCCGATGATCCGGCCCGCGCTGGCCGTGTGCGCGGTCGAGGCGCTGGTCCTGTCGCTGAACATCTTCGACCAGGTCTACATACTGAACGGGATCGCGCCGCTCGGCTCCTCGGTGATGCTGCAGACCTACGTCACCACCTTCGAGAACCTCAACTTCGGCGGCGGCTACGCGCTGTCGCTGCTGGTGACCCTGGCCACGGCCGTGCTGTCGCTGGCAGCTCTGGCGCTGCTCTACCGCAGGCCGGAGGCTGCGTGATGGCGGCCGGGCCAGGGGAGCGGACGGCGCGGGCGATGACCCGGGTGGCGGCAGGGCCGGCAGGCCGGGCGCTGTCCCGCAAGCCGGCCCGCCTGCTCGGGCGCATCGTCGCGATCCTCGTCATCTTGCTGTGGTCGCTGTTCCCCATCTACTGGGCGCTCAACACCAGCCTGACCACGCTGTCGGGAGCGGACAGCATACCCGCGCACTACTTCCCCTCGCCGCTGGTCAGCGCCAGTTACCGTGCGGTGTTCGGGATCGGCGGCGCGGGCAACGGCATCTCGGGAGAGTTCGGCAGGTCGCTGCTCAACTCGGCGATCGAGTCCGGCCTGGCGATGATCGTCACCGTGGTCATCGCGATCCTCGCGGCATACGCCTTCGCCCGCCTCCAGTTCCGGTTCAAGCGGACGATCTTCGTGAGCGTGCTGGCCACGCTGCTGCTGCCTGCCTACGCCACGCTGATCCCGCTGTACCGCATCATGGCCAGTCTCAGCCTGGTGAACACCTATCTCGCCGTGGTCCTGGTCTACGTTTCTGGCTTCCTGCCGCTCGCGATCTGGATCCTCTACAACTACTTCAACACCATCCCGCGTGAGCTGGAGGAGGCCGCCTTCGTCGACGGAGCCTCGCCCATGAAGGCCCTGCTGCGGGTGGTGATCCCGGTCGCCACGCCCGGCATCGCCGCCGCCGCGATCATCTCGTTCCTGCTGGGCTGGGCCCAGTTCCTGTTCCCGCTGATCCTCACGACGAACCTGGCGACCCAGCCCGTCACGGTCATCGTCGCGGCGCTGAACCAGCAGCGCATCGTCCCGTTCACGCTGCTGATGGCGTGCGGCGTGATCGCCGCGGCCGTTCCTGGCGTGCTGGCCCTGGCCCTGAACCGTTACCTCATCCAGGGCATCACGGCCGGGTCGGTCAAGTAGCCGGGGTCACCGCCTGGTAGTAGCGGACCAGGTCCAGGTAGCGCGCTGCCACGGCGCGGACCGCGGTGTCCCTGTCGCCGCCGCCGGTAAAGCCGCGCAGCGCGTCCCACCAGATGGTCCGGCCAACGGCGAACCCGGTGAAGCCAGCGGTCGCCGCCGCGATGGCCAGCCAGCGCCGTACCGCGGCGGCGTCGGCGCCGCGGCCGAGGACGAGGCAGCCGGCGCCCGGGTCGGCCGAGCGCACCGCCGCGGCGATCCGCGCTGCGTCATCCCGGGACTCCGGTCCTTCGATCTTCCACAGCGCGGGGCGGATCCCGTCGGCGGCGATCTGGCGGATCGCCACCGCGGTCAGCTCCGCCCTGGCCTCGCGGTCGAACCGCCCGCGGTCGTTCGCCACGGCCGCGAGCTGGGCGTCTTCCGGCGGCACCAGAAGCTCCAGCATGAGCTGCTGCGGCCGGCCCTGGAGCCAGTCCGAGAGCTCGCGCAGCCGGGCCCGCTGCCTGGCATTCATCGCCGCGTCCCCGCCGGGGTTGTAGCGGATCAGCACCTTCACGTAATCGGGACGGTGAGCAGCGACGACGCGGTCGGGATGACCACCGCAGAGGTAACGCAGTTCGGCCTGGCCGCTCTCCTCGACCGGCATGGCGACCCTGATGCCGGCTGCTTGCGCCCCGGGCACGAACCGGCCGCCGTATTCGTGGTCGATGAGCAGAACGGCGCGGTCGGGGCTGACCTGCGGCGCCGCGGCGATGAGCGCGTCGGTGACGATTCCCTTGGCCGCGACCATGGTCGCGTGCTGTTCGGGCGTCGGCTGCCCGGCCAGGTGCATGAAGCCGCGCCGCAGCGAGTTGCGATGGTCGAACGCGAGGGCGAAGATCTGCGTCATATCTCGCTCACCGCCGTGAGCGCTTCCAGCTCCGCGACATCCTCGGCGTGCACTACCCCGGCGACCGGCTGCCGCACCGCCGCGGCGGACATCGCCGCGGCCCGGCGCAGCCGGTCGGGCCATGGCTGTCCGGCCAGGTGCCCTTCGGCCAGCGCGGCGAGCGCGGCGTCGCCGGCCCCGACCGGGTTGCCCTCCTGCGTGGGCGGCACCGCCAGCAGTGTTATCCCCGGCAGCACGCCCACCAGGCCGCGGGGGCCGAGCGAGACGACCACGCCCTGCGCGCCGTCGGCGAGCAGCCTGCGGGACGCGTGCACCGCGGCAGGCAGCGGAACCGGCACCGCCAGTCCGGCCGCCTCGGCCAGCTCGTGCTCATTGGGCTTCACCAGGGCCGGCTTGGCCGCGACCGCGGCCAGCAGCGGCGCGGCGTGCGCGTCGACGAACGCCGCAGCGCCCGAGTCCGCCGCCAGGCAGGCCAGGGTGCGGTAGGCGTCGACCGGCAGCCCGCCAGGGAGGCTGCCGGACAGGACTACGAGACGGGCCCCGCGGGCCAGCTCGGCGAAGCGGTCGGCGAACAGCGCCCACTCCGCGCCGGTGACCTGCGGTCCGTTCTCGTTGTAAGCGGTGACGGCCGCGTCCTGCGCGCTAAACGCGCTGACGGTCCTGCGGCTGCCGCCCGCGCACCGGACGAGGCGGTGCGGAACTGCCCATCGCATCAAGGTGGGCGGCGATCTCGGCGCCGACCAGGCCGCCGGCGAATCCGGTGACGATCACGTCGTGGCCGGCCTGGTGGAGCAGCCGTGCGACGTTGATGGCCTTGCCCCCGGCCTGGGCATATACCCGGCTGACCCGGTTGGACTGGCCAGCGGCAAAGCGCTCGCCGACATAGGTGATGTCGAGGGCGGGATTCAGCGTGGCACATACGACGCGACCGCCGCCACGCGCGGTCACTGGCCGGTATACATGACCGAGCGGGCGAGGTGCCTCGGCCGATCCGGGTCAAGGCCGCGCACCAGGGCGGTGGCGACCGCGACGCGCTGGGCCAGCACGAGCTCGGCCTGCGGGTCGCGGCCGGCGACGACAACCGTCGCCTGGGTGCGCGTGATGTCGCTCACCAGCACGCTGTCATCGACTCCGAGCAGCCAGACCACGGAATCCTCGGTGGCCGCCGAGAGCGGCCCATGCCGGTATTCCAGCGCCGGGTACGCCTCACTCCGCGCCAGCGCGGCTTCCTGGAGCTTGAGAGCCGCTTCCCGCGCCACCCCGATGGACCAGCCGCGGCCGAGGAAGACGTAATGCGGCCGGTCGATCAGCCGGTCATCCAGGTCGGCGGCCACCGCCGCCCTGGCCTGCTCCACGACAGGGCCGAGATCGTGCCCGACGTGCGCTCGCGCCACGGTGAGGACGGTCGTGGCGAACCTGGTCTGCACCACGGACTGCTCATCGGCGTAGTCAAGCACCAGCAACTGATCCGTGGCCTCGCGGATCGGCGCGGAAGCATCAGCGGTGATCCCGACCTTGCGAGCCGAGCCGTGCGCATACCGCAGCGCGTCAAGGACCTCGATGGTCGTTCCCGAGCGGGTCACCGCGAGCAGCGTGTCGTAGTCGCGAAGCGGCAGCTCCGACGCTGGGAACGCATCGGTCTCGCCATGGCCAGCGGCCTCGCGCGCGGCGGCGATCGCGCTCGCTATATGCCAGGACGTGCCACAGCCGATGACCGCGACCCGTTCGCCTCGGGCAGGAAGTACCCGCGCGGCCTCGCCGACAGACTCGAGCGCTCTAGCCCAGCAGTCTGGCTGACTTGCAATCTCCCTCTGCACGTGCGCCTCAGATCGACGCACCGGCGGGTCCCGTCAAAAACGCGCACATCTTGCCCTTAAATTCTGCACAGTCTGGCCTATTTGGCTCGACTCTACGACATGCGTGATCACATCACAAGGTACAGCGCTGCCCGAGGCCCAGCGGCCAGCGCTGCTGTCCCCGGCGGCAGACGTGCCTATAATCCCTGCATGGGCAACTCCTCCCGCGGCGTCCGGAGCAGGGCCGGCCAGCCGGACCACGCCCGCCGGTGACAGCCCGTGCAACGTCGCCATCGGCTCAACCAGATCGTGTCCGCGGTCGTGGAGCGCGGGCAGGTCGACGTGCCGTCCCTCGTCACGGAGTTCGCCGTGTCGGCTGCGACGATACGGCGTGATCTGGAGGCGCTCCAGCAGCAGCGGCTGGTCTGCCGCACCCACGGCGGCGCGACGATCCACGCCGCCTTCAACGACCTGCCGCTGAGTTACAAAAAGGCCAGGGACCTGCCGGAGAAACAGCGCATCGCCCGGCACGCCGCGGCGCTCCTTGACGGTGCGCGGGTGATAGGGACAACCGGCGGCACGACCGTGTCCCAGTTCATCCGGCTGCTGCGCGACCGGGATGACCTCACCGTGGTCACCAATGCACTCAACATCGCCGTCGACCTGGTGGGCAACCCAGGTCTTCGCGTGTTCGTGGCCGGCGGAGAGGTGCGCGGGAGCAGCCAGGAATCCGTGGGGCACAGCGCCGAGGCCTTCCTGGCTGAATACAACATCGACGTCGCATTCCTCGGCGTCGACGGGGTGGACGCGGTGGCGGGCTGCACCAATTACGACCCGGCGGGAGCGCGGGTGAACGCGGTGCTCGCCCGGCGCGCGCGCAAGCGGGTCGTGCTGGCCGACGCGACCAAGATCGGCCGGGTCACGCTGGCGCAAGTCTGCCGGATGGCCGAGGTCGATGTGCTGATCACCGACAGCAGGGCGGCAGAGGCAGAGCTCAAGCCGCTCCGCCGCCAGGGCTGCACGGTCGCCTGCGTGTGACCGGCCGCGCAAGCCAGCGCGCGCATCGTGCTCATAACGAGCAGAATTCAGGCCAATTTTTGCGTACTTCAGGCGTAGCCTTGGCGCGAACCGGGCCGCCCGCCATGATGGCATTTGCGCGGACTTGCGTGACCCGTGCCTACCTGCGTCCGCGGCTGGAGGGCTCATGAACAGGCTGACGCGCCTCTTGATCGCCACGGTGACGGCAACCCCGCTGCTGCTGGCCGGCACCGTTGCCGCCGGCCCGGCTGCCGGGGCGGCGACCGCCTACCCGCCCGGCGGCCCCGACCAGACGCCCGTGATGGGCTGGAGCAGCTGGAGCTTCCTGCGGCTGGGCGCGGACATGCCCCAGGTCGAGGGAGAGGCCAGGGCGCTGGTCAGCACGGGCCTGGCCGCGGCCGGTTACCGCTACGTCAATATCGACGACGGGTGGTACCAGTGTCCGGGGCCGCAGGGCCCGAACGTCGACGGCGATGGCCGGTGGGTCGTGAACACCGCCAATTACCCGAACGCCGGGTCGCAGAACGGCATCCAGGCACTGGCCGCGTACGTGCACAGCCTGGGGCTGAAGTTCGGCATCTACGAAACAGCAGGGATCTCGAGCCAGGCGGTGGCGCAGAACACCCCGATCCTCGGCACCTCCTACACCGCCGGTGACATCGCCACCACGAAGCCGCAGAACAACTACAACTGCGGCGGCATGCTGAAGATCGACTACAGCAAGCCGGGCGCGCAGGCGTACGTGGACTCGGTCGTTGACGAGCTGGCGTCCTGGGGCGTCGACTACGTCAAGCTCGACGGAATCACCAACAGCAACGGCTCCGACGTCAAGGCCTGGCAGGCCGCGATCCAGCAGTCCGGCCGGCCGATGGTGCTGAACATCACCCAGGGCAGCTACACCGTCAAGCTCGCCCCGGTGCTGAAGAAGTACGCCAACCAGTGGGAGTTCGCGCCTGACATCGAGATCAACGGGCCTGACGAAGGCTCTGCGAACAGCTGCAACTCCCCGCCCTTTACCGGCTGCCTGAGCGTCTTCCCGCTGACCAGCTACGCGCACTGGAGCGACAGGTTCGGCGATGTCGCACAGTGGCAGCCGTACGGCGGCCCCGGCGGCTTCAACGACTACGACTCGATCGAGGTCAGCGACGGCAGCGCGGACTCGGGGATGTCGCTCGCCGCTTCGGAGTCCCAGCTTAGCCTGTGGGCGCTCGGCTCGTCCCCGCTCATCCTGGGCAGCGACCTGACCACGGCGGTGACGAACGCGTACGGCACCAGCGCGGGCATCACCGGGCGGGACTTCAGGCTCCTGACGAACCGGCAAGTCATCCGCGTTGACCAGGACGCGATCGACGCGTCACGCATCGCGGACGTCGGCAGGCCGGGCCGCATGCCGGGCGATCAGGTGTTCGCCAAGGTGGAGCGGGGCGGAGACGCGATAGTGGGGCTGTTCAACACCACTACCGCGCTGAGCTCGGCGCCGGTCACGATCTCGACGACAGCCGCCGCGATCGGGCTGCCGCCCGACCCGCATGGCTACCTGGTGCGGGACCTGTGGGGACAGCAGTCGGTGGTGCCCGGCGGGGCCAGGGGCTTCCAGATATCGTCCGCCGGGGTGATCCAGGCGGCCGTCCCGGCGGAAGGCGTGGCCCTGTACCAGGTCATCCCGCTCCACTGACCCCATTCTGCAGGCTCACCTCGAAGTCGGCTTCTCGATCAGGCCGGCGGCAACGAACGCCCGCTGGTAGATCTCCCGGACGACCTGCTGCTTGCGGGCGTTGTACTGGATGACGTGCTCGCCGCTCGCATTGGCCGCGGCCGCGGCCTGCCGCTTTGCGGCGGCGTACCGGTCGCGGTCCCCGGGGGTGCCCCGCAGCCAGTCACGGAAGATCCGGTGCCTGACCGGCTCGGGGCTGTCGAACCCGAAAACGTGCAGATTGCAGCGCGGCTCATCCGCCACCAGAGCCCGGTGGCCGTACCGCCAGGGCTCGCGGATCACCAGCCGGAACCCGATCCCTTCCAGCGCCGGCACGTAATCCTGCTCGCGCCCGGGATCGGCCACCGTCAGGTCGATGTCGATAACGGGCTTGGCCGCCAGCCCCGGCACCGAGGTGGAGCCCACATGCTCAAGCTGCAGCACCCGCCAGCCCAGGGCCTGCCGGATCCGGCCGGCCAGGTCGTCATACCGCCGCGGCCAGCCCGGGTCGGCGTCGGTGACCTCGATGCCAGTGGCCGGGGCGGCGCCGGGCACCCATGGATCGGCTCCCGGAGGCGGCGGGGAGTCGTCGAACGAAACGATCTCGGCTCGGCTCGGCATCCGTGCAGCTTATTCGGCGCCCCGGTGACCGGAAATAAAGTCGTGAGGATCCTCATTATGACAGGTATCAACGTGAGGTTCGTCAGCGTGAGACGGGTCAGCGTCTGTGCATGGCAGAGGGGCCAATGATGATTACGCCTGAGCAGGTTGGTGAACGGTACCTCGCCGTCCATCACCGGATGTTCCGGGCCGTCAACGACGAGATGAATGGATGCGGTCTGTCGATGGCCCGCACCAAGGTGCTCCGGCGGCTCCACGAGCAGGGCCCGACCAGGCAGAACGTGCTGGCAACCGATCTTGGGCTGTCTCCGCATTCCATCACCGACATCGTCGACGGGCTGGAGCGCCTGGGCATGGCCGAGCGCCTGCCGGACCCTACCGATCGCCGGGCCAAGCTCGTCGCGATCACCGACGCGGGCGAGGCCGGCCTGGACGTCGCGAACGCTACGCGGGAGAGGCTGCTCAAGCAGATCTTCGGTGCGCTGAGCGAGGCGGACCGGGCGACCCTGCTGCGCCTGCTCGACGGCCTGGACCAGGCGGCCCGGAGGCCGATCTCGGCCTCGGCCACGCCGGACGCACCGGCGACGGTCCCGGCATGACCGCCGGATCCTGTCTCACCATCACGGCCAGCGCCACTCACCTTTCTCACCGGGGGTATAGCTCGTTATGTCATCTGTCACACCCGTCGCCGGCCGTCAGCGCCCCGCGGAAAGCGACCATCGGTGGCTGATCCTGGTCATCGTGGCCATCGCCCAGCTCATGGTGGTGCTGGACTCTACGGTCGTGAACATCGCCCTGCCGTCGGCTCAGCGCGCCCTGGACTTCCCGAACAGTGACCGGCAGTGGGTGGTGACCGCCTACGCGCTGGCGTTCGGCAGCCTGCTGCTGGTCGGCGGCAGGCTGGGCGACATGTTCAGCCGCAAGCGGGTTTTCATTACCGGTCTGGCCGGGTTCGCGCTCTCATCGGCGCTCGGCGGCGCCGCCCAATCTTTCGAAATGCTCGTGGCCGCCCGGGCCCTGCAGGGCGCATTCGGCGCCCTTCTCGCACCTGCCGCCCTGGGCACCCTGGTCAGCACGTTCCGTGACCCGCGCGAGCGCGGCCGGGCGTTCGGCGTCTTCGGGTCCGTCGCGGGTGGCGGCGGTGCCGTGGGCCTCATCCTCGGCGGCTTCCTCACCCAGTACTTCTCCTGGCGCTGGACCCTGTACGTCAACCTGTTCTTCGCCGCGATCGCCATCGCCGGCGCCCTGACCTACATGCGGGCCAACCGGCCGGACACCCGTCCGCGGATGGACTGGGCGGGAGCCGTGCTCGCCTCGGCCGGGCTGTTCGCACTCGTCTTCGGGTTCTCCCATGCCGAACTGGCCGGCTGGACCGCGCCCCTGACGATCGGCTCGCTGGTCGGCGGGGTGATCCTGCTCATCGCGTTCGGGTTCGCTGAGAGCCGGGTCAGTCACCCCCTGCTGCCGCTGCGGGTGGTCCTGGACCGGGCCAGGGGCGGTTCCTACCTCTCGGTCGGGCTGACCGGGATCGCGGTGTTCGGCATCTTCCTGTTCCTCACGTACTACCTGCAGGAGGTCAAGGGCTACAGCCCGGTGACCAGCGGGCTGGCCTTCCTGCCGATGATCGCCTGCATCGTGCTAGCCTCGAACACCTCCAGCATCGTGCTGCTGCCCCGGGTCGGACCGCGGGCCCTCATCACGACCGGCATGGTGCTCGGCGGCGCCGCGATGGGCTACCTGACCCAGCTCACCGTGACCTCCAGCTACGCGGCGAGCGTTCTGCCGGCGTTGGTGGTCATGGGCCTGGGCTTCGGCATGATCTTCTCGCCCGCGATCAACACCGCCACCGCCGGAGTCGCCCGGCGCGACTCGGGCGTGGCCTCGGCGCTGGTCAACACCATGCAGCAGGTCGGCGGTTCGATCGGGACCGCGGCGCTCAGCACGGTGGCGCTCACCGCGACCGCTACCTACCTGACCGCTCACCACACCGGACCGCTGGCCCCGGCTACGGCCGCGGTGCACGGCTACGTCGTGGCGTTCGCGGTCTCCGCGGCGCTGTTCGGCGTCGGCGCGCTGGCGGCGGTCCTGCTGGTGCCGTCCCGGCGCCAGCTGGAGGAGCTGCGGAACATGGAGCCAACGGCCAGCGCCGCGTCGGCGGCCAGCCCCGCCCTGACGGCCAGCCCCGCCCTGACGGACAGCCCCGCCCTGACGGACAGCGTCGCCGGGGATGGCGTCTCGGGCTAGGCGCCCGGAACACCTCGGCCCGGCACCGAGATTGACGGGACGATACAGCGGTTATCACCCGGTTGGCCGTGAGTTCAGCCTGACTGAAGGTGCCGCACAGCCTGTGGGTGACGACCAACCTGCCCGAGCGCACCCCCGGCTGGTGCGGCCAGCTTGCCTACATCGACGCCGCGCACCGGATGCATGCCCGCGTAGCGGATCCGAACCGGCAAAGACACCGGCATCGGCAAATTCCCCAGCCAGGTGGGCCACCCAGCTGTGCCGGAGCCCGGCAGATCGCCCGCTCTGCCCAGGCGGGTTCAGTGTGGCCCTGCTTCTGCGCCGGGGAACAGCGATACCGTGGTGCCCCGGATCCAGGCCGAATGCTGATACCGCATCAGCCCGGTCAGTGCCGCAGCGGCGACGACCACGCCGGCGACAAGCGCCGCTACCAGCGAGTGGCCAGAAGCTACGGCCGCGAACAGCCCGCCGGCCGAGCCGGAGAGTACCGCGGTGATCACGGCGACCATCCCGGCGACGGTCACGAATTGCTGCCACAGGCCGATCCCCAGTCCCGGGGCGGGCAGCCGTTCCGCGGGGCCGGGCAGGTAGCCGGCCACCTCGGGAGCGTGGTCGAAGTAATAGTCGCGGAGCTGCGCGATACGCCGCGCATATCCAAGGTCCTCGATCCCTGACTGCAGCACCCGGTGGAACGTCGCCAGCCCCACGAAGGCCAGCGTGGGCAGGAGAATGAGCCCGAACATGTAGAACGCCACGCCGGTCTTGGCGGCGGTGGCCACCAGCCCGAGGGCCACCAGCCCGCCGCTGACCGCACTGAGGAACATCGTCGCCCGGCCCGTCGACTCCGCGATCGTCGCTGCCCGGGCACCTTGCAGGGTGAAATGCTCGGTTGTCACGAACGTGACCGCCGCCGGGCGCGGGTCGCTATCAGCCTGGTCAGGCTTGTTGCCTCGGTCAGTGTCGTCCACGAACCTCCGCCTCCGATCCCGCACGCAGGCCGCCCGGGCTGTGAGTCGATGATCCCCACTGCCTCGCGGAGCATGCAAGCGGATCGAACACCTCGACCCGATTGGCCATCTCGTAGTTCCCATTCGGATGGTTGGCGTGGTACATGGCCATGCGGAAGATCTGCCCCGACGCCGTCAGAGGCCGGCGGTCGAGGGATCGAGGCCGTCGAACAGCTCGACCCGCACGTGCTCGCCCAGCGTGTCTCGAAAACGAAGGGCGGCCTCGGCGGGCACGTGCAGATCGCGCGCCCCGCACAGGAAGCTGATCGCCAGATCGCGGCGATAGGCGTCGAGGTGGGTGATCGGATCGTACCGGGCGAGGTGTAGACGCCATGGCGTGCGAACGTGCTGCCATGGAGCGTGGGCAAACGGTTTGACGTTTCGCCGCGCGGCTTCATAGTGAGATCAGTGGGGCGCATAGGTGAGGATCACCGACCCGTTCTCCAGCCTCTTCTCGTCGGTGAGCCTGAGGTGGAGCTTTGAGGTGTCCACGTCTTCGAACAGCCGTTGGCCCGCGCCGGCCACGACGGGCCTGATCCAGAAGCGGAACTCATCGATCAGCCGGTCCCGCACGAGCGTGTCGTCGAAGCGGCTGGTGCCGTACTTGATGAGGTCCTTGCCGGGCTGGTCCTTCAGCCGGGCGATTTCACTGGATGGGTCGGGGCCGAGGAGGGTGGCATTCCATGTGGTTTCGGTCAGCGATCTAGATGCAACGTACTTGGGCATGGCGTTGATGAGGTCGATGTAGGGGTTGCCGGCGACGTGGCCCCAGTTCGCGAAGAACTTTTCGTAGGTCACCCGGCCCATGACGAACGCGTCGTAGTTACCCAGCTCCGCCATGGACCACGCCGCGTCCTCGGCGTCGAAGTTGGCCCACCGTTCGGGCGCTTCGATGACGCCATCGAGCGAGACGAGAACCGATTCGATCAGTCTGCGCATAGCCGTTCTCTTTCTCGATGTGTTGATCTCGTGATCACGGACCAAGCTTCGGAACGGCCCGGGTCCCGACACAGATGGCGATCGATCCGGACCGGGGACCGTGAAGTAACCTGACGGTGATCTCGCCCATGTCTATGGCGACCGCCGGGACGAGTTGGTCGTCGTCCAGCCAGGCCCGTCGCGTGGTGGGGATGATGATGCCATCGACGTCGCGGTAGTCGGTGGCGTAGAGCATTGAGGGTGCCCCGCCGTTGATGTCGATGGTGAAGTCGTGGCGGCGCAGCAGCCCGTCCGGGCCGAAGCACGAGATCTGCTGACGGGTGTGGCTTTTGATGTGATCGGGGAACGTCACTTTCAGCCGCCGCCACGTTTCACCGTCGGTCTCGATGGGGGTGATCTCTTCGGTGACGAACCCGGGCCAGGTGTACAGGAACGGCGTATTCAGATACGTCCACAGCGCCTCCCCCGTGAAATACGCGAGATGAAGGTCGTCCCACGGGGTCTCGAACTGATGACCGTCAAACGCCTTCTCAGGCTCGTCGCGTGCGTCGATGAGCCCGCCGTCACGGCGCCGTATCTCGACCCGGTGGGGCTCGAAAACCGACCGCTTGTCTTGACCGGCGAAGCTCATCGTCAGCCGCTCCCGCTTCGTGTCCACCTCGAAGCGAACGTCCTTGAGCGCGTCACCCTGGTTCTTGACGTACCAAACGGCCCCAGTGATCGAGGCGTCGACGGTGATCGACTTGACCTGATTCCATCGGTCCAGGCCGCCGTGCGCGGCGACGGCGCTGTCGAGTAGATCGTTCATTTCTGCTCCTCGCTGCTGGTCGGGGTCCTGCTTCACGCGGCCGGTGTCAGGCCGCTAACTGGTTAGATTCCCCGGCGGGCCGGAAATCACTGGGCAGCCCGAATCCGGTTGCCCGGCGATTCCGGCAGGCCTGGCTGGTGCACGTGGCCGCCGGGCGTGGATGCCCCGATTTGGAAAAGCCGCGAACGCCTTCGACCATGACAGCGGGTTGTCGCCGCTACCCACGCCGCCGGTCAGCCGGAACCCCGTCTCGGAACACGGTGCGTTCTCCCATAGCGTTCGGCAGAGCTCAGCCGTTCGCTGCTTGCCAGCAGCCGGCGCAGGGTACGTCGCGTCGTTCCGGTGCCTGACCGGACAGCTAGCCGCAAAGCGGCACCGATGTCCCAGCCGGAGAAGTCTGCGGCTCGCTCTCTGGGCATGCTTATCTATCAGGCTTCTCGTCTCCTCGGTCCCCGTGGGCCCGGTGACATGGGCTGGTGAGAGCGTAAGAACGCCTTGCCGTGAACCTCAAGGATGTTGCCGGAAGTTGGCCGAATTACTCGCGGCCGAGGTCGCCCACGGCGCGCCTGACGAGCTCACGCGCGCCATGGCCGTAGACCGCCGAGCGTTGCAGCAGGTCGAAGACCTGCGCGTAGAGACTGATCTCGGCGGGCTGGGTGATGTCCAGACCGGCCGACACGGTTTCCACCTGGACCCGCGTCTCGTCGAATATCCAGAAGCTGCCCTGGGCCAGGGCGTACCTGTCGCCCGCATCGGGGATAATCCCGAGGCTGATCGTCGGCAGTGACATCAGCGCCAGCAGCCGGTCGAGCTGGCCTGCCATCACCTCCGCGCCGCCCACCCGCGTGCGGAGGGCTTGTTCTTCAATCACGAATACGAAGCGCCGTTTCCCCGCGTACAGGACGTTCTGCCGGTCCATCCGGGCGGCCACAGCCGTCTCGATATCCGTCGGCAGGCTCATCAGCCCGGCCCAGAACCCCACGATCGCAGCCGCATACTCTGCGGTGTTGAGCAGGCCAGGGATGAAAGTGGTCTCGTAGACGCGGAACAGCAGCGTCTGCTCATACAGCGGCCGCACGGAGTCCTGGACATACCTCATCCCGGCACGCATCTGCCTGCGCCACTCGGTATACATGGCGTCAATGCCGCGGGCCATGGCGATCAGATCGATCACCTGGTCTTCCGCCTGGCAGTACCTGCACCAGGCGCGGATATCATCCGGCGACGGCCGCCGGGTGCCGTGTTCCAGCTTGCTGACCTTGGTGAAATGCCAGCCAGTCAGCTGGGCGAGGGCCCGTGCGGTCAGCCTCGCATCCAGCCGGATCTCCCGGAGCCGGGTACCGAGGGCCTCGCGAGCTTGCTGGGGCTGGCCAGGCACGGCAGCTACTCAGGCCAGGCTGACTCGAATTGTGCTACCCGGCGCTTCACGAGTGCGCGACAGCCGACCGGCTGATGCGGCGCATTCCAGGTCGTCCTCGGCATCGTGACAGGCCTCCGGGAGATAGCGCATGAGTTCCTTGGGCACCCGGATCACCAGCTCGCCGGGCGGGACGTCACCGACCTGGGCAAGGGTATCTGGGTCCAGCTCGAAGCCCTGGATTACGTACTGGCCTGCGTCGGTATCCCACAACGTCGGCGAGTTGCCCGGGGAGGAGTGCTTTCTGAGGAATCGTAGCCGCATGACATGCCATCCGTTCCGGAGTTAACCAGCTGTTGCCCACATGCATGTGCATCTAGTGGCCATGGCCAGGTTCCGCGAATTTGAACGATCCGTTGGACCCATGACTCTCTTCGACCCGCACCACCGGCGGCACTGGGTGTGTACCGCCACCGGTGGCCGGCGTGGTTTCCGTTCACGCGGGCTGCCTGGCGGGAGCCGGCTCGGGCGCTAGAGTGACGCGGTCCGGGCTTGGGGACTTGGCGGGGGCGAGTGCGGCTGCGATCACGCCGAGGGCGGAGGCGCCGGCGGCGGCCCATTCGGCCGGCCGGAACCCGCTGATGAACGTGGCGTGGGTGGCGTAGCTGCCGTGGGCGGCGAAGATCGCGGCGAGGATCGCGACGCCGAAGACCCCGCCGAGGGCGTTCAGCGTGTTGTTGGTTCCCGCGGTCACGCCGACGTCGGCTGCCGGGACCGAGCTGGTGACCTGGTTGGCGACAGTGGGGAAGCACATCGCGGTGCCGATCCCGGCGGTGATCAGCGGCGCGACCAGGGTCCCGTAGCCGGTCCCTGGCCCGGCGCCCGCGGCCAGCCAGCCCAGCCCGATGGCCTGCATCGCCAGGCCGGCGACCATGAACGGCCTGTTGCCGATCTTGTCCGCCAGTGCGCCGGCGATGGGGGCGACTACCATCGGCATGGCCATCCACACCAGGATCCGCAGCCCGGCCTGGAGCGGGGAGTAGCCCATGCCAATCTGGAACAGCTGGGTGATGAAGAACAGCGAGCCGATGACCGAGATGAACTGGAAGAAGACGACCGCGTTGGCGGTGGCGAAGCCGCGGCGGCCGAAGTAGGCCAGCGGCAGCATCGGGTACCGGGCGCGCCGCTCCCAGGCCAGGAACGCGGCCATCAGCGCTGCCCCCGCGGCCAGCGATGCGGCCACCTCGGGGCTGCCCCAGCCGACCGAGGGCGCGCGTGCCGGTGCCCAGGTCAGCGCGAACAGTCCGGCCACGGCCAGGGCCATGCCGGCCAGGTCCAGCTGCGGCCTGGGGCCACGGCTTTCGGTCAGCCGCAGCCGGGACAGCCCGGCGACGGCGAGCCCGACCGGGACGTTGAGCCAGAAGATCCACTGCCGGGTCAGTCCCTGGACGATCGCACCGCCGACGACCGGGCCGGTAGCCACGCCCAGCCCGGTGATGCCGCCCCAGAGCCCGATGGCGGCGCCGCGCTTCTCGGCCGGGAACGCGTCGCTGATCAGCGTCAGGGTCAGCGGGACCAGCATCGCCGCCCCGGCACCTTGGACCACGCGCGCGGCGATGAGCATCCCGGCGCCCGATGAGGTGGCCGCGAACGCCGACCCGGCGACAAACGTCATCAGGCCCAGCACGTACATCCGCCGGCGGCCGAACCGGTCACCGAGCGCGGCGCCGGTCAGCATCAGGGCGCCGAACACCAGGCTGTAGGCGTTGAGCGTCCACTCCAGGGTGGCCAGGCTGGCCCCGAGCCGGTGCTGCAGGGTCGGCAGCGCGACTGTCCAGGCGCTGCGCGGTGGCTGCGTGACGGTAGCTGTTTCGTACATGCCGATTTCTCCGTTCTTGTTTTCTGCTGCCGGATGTCAGGGCACGGGGCTCAGGCCTGCCGCGCCGAGCAGGTAGGCACCCTGGTCGTGGCCGGGGCCGGTGATGAGCCTGGCGATTTCCTCGCCGGCCCGGGCGGGGGTGAGGGCGGGTCCGCGGTTGGCCAGGAAGGCCGCGACATCCACGCCTTCCCGCGCCGCGTACGCGGCGACCGCGGGCTGGCCCAGCCCGGTTTCCGGTGTCAGGTCGGGAAGCACCGCGATGAACCGGATGCCGAGTCCTTCCCGGCGCGATTCCTCGGCGGCGTAACCGGTGAGGAACCGGATGGTGGCCTTGGCTCCGGCATAGCCGCCCGATATCGGCGAGCCCCGCAGCGCGGCCCCGCTGGAGACCGCGATGACCGTGCCGCCCGGCCCCAAGGGAGCCAGCAGCGCCTCGCGGGTCCAGTGGAACGCGTGCTGCACGTCCACTTCCCAGTTGCGGCTGAAGGTCTGCCAGGTGTGGCGGTGGATCGGCCGCGACAGCGGGGACGCGCCGGCGTTCAGCACCAGGGCCCGGGGCCGGTACCGGTCGATCAGCTGGCCGGCCACCACGGGGTCGGCCGCGTCGGCGGCCACCGGCGTGAACGCGGCGCCGAGCTGCTCGCGCACCTCCTCCAGCGCGCCGGCGTGGCGGGCCACGCCGACGACGTGCGCGCCGGCCTGGATGAGGGCGGCGGCGACGCCGCGGCCGAAGCCACGGCTCGCGCCGGTGACGATCGCCGTCGTTCCGGATAGCTGCTGAGTTGTCATCATGGCTCCTTGCGGTGTGAGACGGTTCGCCCGTACAGACCCGGGCGGGGAGCCGAAATCAACGCGTGTCCCCCGGTGACCTTCGGCCGTGTCGCGGATCAACTCAGATGGGGCATGTGCAACCAGGCAAGGAGGCATCCCGATGACGGACCAGGCGGATTTCGCGCAGCTCACCGGCCCGTTCCAGGCTGAGCTGCTGGCGCACTGCTACCGGATGCTCGGCTCGGTCCACGACGCCGAGGACCAGGTGCAGGAGACCCTGATCCGCGCGTGGCGGTCCTATAGTGATTTCGAGGGCCGCGCCTCGCTGCGCACCTGGCTGTACAAGATCGCCACCAACGCGTGCCTGCGGGCACTGGAGAACCGCGGCCGTCGGCCGCTGCCGTCCGGCCTCGGGGCCCCCGGCAGCCCGGAGGAACCGCTGGCCGCCGGGCACGAGGTGCCGTGGCTGGAGCCGCTCCCCGACGCACTGGTGCGGGCCGATCCCGCCGATCCCGCCTCGGTTGTGGTGTCCCGGGCGAGCCTGCGGCTGGCCCTGATCGCCGCGTTGCAGTACCTGCCCGCCAGGCAGCGCGCGGTCTTGATCTTGCGGGATGTCCTGCAATGGCGCGCGTCCGAGGTCGCCGACCTGCTCGGCACCACGCCGACCGCGGTGAACGGCCTGCTGCTGCGCGCCCGCGCCCGGATCGAGCAGGCAGGGCTGGCGCAGGACGAGATCCGCGAACCCGAGGAAACACCCCAGCGCGCGCTGCTCGACCGGTACGCGGCTGCCTTCGAGAACGCCGACGCGTCCGCCCTCGCCCAGCTGCTGCGGGAGGACGCCGTGTTCGAGATGCCCCCAATGCTCACCTGGTTCGCCGGGCGCGACCTGATCGGGCGGTTCCTCGGCACCCGGGTTCTCGGCCAGCCCGGCGACTTCAAGACCGTCCCCATCGCCGCCAACAGCCAGCCCGGCTTCGCCTTCTACCTGCTCGGCCGCGACGGCCACCACCACGCCCACGCGGTGCATGTGCTCACCGTCGCCGACGCGGGCATCGCGCACATCGTCTCGTTCAACCAGCCCGAGCTGTTCCCGGCCTTCGGCCTGCCGCAGGTCCTGCCCGCCGCGGCCGGCACGGCCAGGCCACGCTGACGAACGCCATGACCAGCCCGCTCGACCACGCGATCAGCTACGCCGCCCGATCGGCGCTCGACGTCACGACCGCCCTCCTGCCGCGCCCGACACCATGCCGGGGCTGGAACCTGGACATGCTGCTCAGGCACGCCAGTGAGTCCCTGGCCGCGCTCCACGACGGGACCGTCACCGGGCACGTCGCCCTGATCCCCGCGGCGCCGGACCGCGGCCCGGCAGCCGACCCCGCCCGGACCTTCCGGGACCAGGCCGGCCTGCTCCTCGCCGCACGGGCCAGCACCGGCCGCCGGTGGCAGGTACTCGAGATCGGCGACCTCCCGCTCCCCGCCATCGCCATGGAATGCACCGGAGCCATCGAGATCGCCGTGCACGGATGGGACATATCCCAGGCATGCGGCCAGCGCAGGCCGATCCCGGACGCGCTGGCCGCCACCCTGCTGGCGATCGCCCCGCTGCTCATCCCCGAAACCGGCCGGCGCCCCCTGTTCAGCCCGCCGGTCAGGCCGGCAGCCCAGGCCAGCCCGGGAGACCGGCTCGTCGCCTTCCTCGGCCGCAAACCCCCGGCATCGTCGCTTCGGCTGGACCATCCGGCATCAACCTAGGGAGAAATATCGATGAGCTACGGCGACGCCATCATCGTCGACCGCCTCAAGGCGGCGGAGCTGGAGCCGGCGCACTCGGTCGTGCACGACGCCGAGTTCGGCGTGCGGCTCCTCTACCAGGACCCGCACTCCGGAGCGGAACACTACCTGATTCGGTACCCGGCCGGCCTCGGTGCTCGCGCGCACCGTCACACGGCCGCTCACACGATCGTCGTCCTCGAGGGCCGGCTCGCCGTCAACGACGAGGCATCGGCCCGGGCGCCTACTGCCACTTCCCGGCCGGTGAAGCGATGCTCCACGCCCCTGCGGAAGGCGACGACTGCCTCTTCGTCACGATTTTCGATGGTCCATACGACATCGAAGCCCTCGACTGACAGCAGCTCGCCATTGGCAGGTTCAGCGGGCAGTCTCCGCGGCGCCCGCGTGAAAGCACGGACGAAGGCGCCTGCGAAGAATACCGAACTGGGTGATCGGTGCGCCGACTGCGGGCGCGACCTCGCCAGTGGCCCGCACGCCGAGTCGTTCGGTCCAGTTCTGCTCCCAGCGGGGCTCGCCAAGCCGACACGCTCCGTGACAGCCGTGCTGCGCAAGGAGCGCTGCCGTTGATCATGGTCCGATGTGCAGATAAACAGGCCGCTAACAACCCGGCTGACGGTACTCCATCATCGTCACCAACATCCCGGACACCGGGATCAAGGATGTTCCCGGCAGCGACCACGCCCAGTTCATCGACGCGCTGCACCGCGAGCACGCCGTCGTCGAAGACCAGGTCAGGACGAATAAGGCGATGGGCCTGAGGAACCTGCCATATCGAAGGCCTGGGTGGTGAACCGCGGCTGGGTGCTGGCCGCCAACCTCGCCGCCGACCTGTCCGCCTGGTGCCGCCTGCTCGGCCTATATGACCAGGAGGACCTCAAGGATGCCGAGCCGGACACGCTGCGCCGGCTGTGGGCGCTGCCTGCCCGGCTCGTGCGCCACGCCCGCGTCTACGTACTGAAGATCAGCCGGACCTGGCCCTGGACGCACGCCTTCCTGACGTGCTGGCAGCGGCTATGCGCCCTTGCCCGCACCCGCCTGACCAGCCTCCTCCGTCCCTGCGACCCGGAGGGAGGGCCTCCCCGGCGCGGTCGGAGCCGGTGGACACCTGTTAAAAAGATCTTTAATTCGTGGTGTCCGTCAGGCGTTCATGGTTGCAGGGTCAGTCCGGTTCGTGCGAGACAGCCTTCGATCAGGCCCCACCTTCGCTTCGTCTGCTCGCCGATCCGGGCGATCCGCTGTCGTCGGCACGATCGAGGAGCACCTGGCGGATCTGTAGCGCACCGGAACCCTTAATGCAGCCGGTGTCTCACCGGTGCCGGGTCGGCGCCTCGTGGTCCTGCTGCGAATCCCCCGCTGGTATGCCACGGTGGAAGCATGGGTTCGGTGACAGTCCCGCTGCCGGTCGATGAGCTGGCCGTGCTGCGGCAGCGGCGTAGCGCAAAGTGGCGGACCTACCCGGCGGATGTCCTTCCGCTGACCATCTCGGAGACGGACTTCCCGGTCGCGGAGCCGATTGCCGAGGTATTGCGCGAGGCGGTGAGCCGGTCCGACACCGGGTACGCGATGCCCGTACCGGAGCTTGACGAGGCGGTGGCCGGGTTCGCTGCTGCCCGGTGGGACTGGCGGGTGGAGCCCGGTTCGGTCACGGCGGTCACCGACGTGAGCACTGGCTGCGCCGGGCTGCTGCGGGCGTGCTGCGGTCCCGGCGAGGCCGTGGTGATCAGCCCGCCGGTGTACCCGCCGTTCTTCGACTGGGTCGCCGAGGTCGGCGCCCGGCTCATCGAGGCGCCGCTGCGCCAGGACGCATCCGGGATCTGGCGGCTGGACCTGGATGCCGTGCGGGATGCGTTCCGGGCACGGCCCGCCGCCTACCTCCTGTGCAGCCCGCACAACCCCGTCGGCCGGGTGCATGACCGCGGCGAGCTCGAAGCGCTCGTGCAACTCGCGCACGAATACGGGGTGCGGGTTATCAGCAATGAGATCCATGCGCCCCTTGTGCTGGAGGGCGCCGCGTTCACGCCGTTCCTGACCCTGCCCGGTGCCGGCGAGATCGCGGTGAGCCTGCTGTCAGCCAGCAAGGCGTGGAATCTGGCCGGCCTGAAGTGCGCGGCGATCGTGGCGGGATCACCGGCTATGCAGGCCGTCGTCGGCAAGCTGCCACCGGACGGGCGCTGGCGCATCGGGCACTTCGGCGTGCTCGCCACGGTCACCGCCCTCACAGCGGGCCAGGCCTGGCTAGACGCGCTGCTGGCCACCCTCGGCGTGCGCCGCCGTCAGCTCGGCGACCTGATCGCCGCGCAGCTGCCCGCTGTCCGCTGGCAGCCGCCGCAAGCGACCTACCTGGCCTGGCTCGACTGCCGGCGTATCGGGTCGGGCGACCAGCCGCGCGAGCTGTTCCTCAGCCGCGGTCGCGTCGCGCTCGAACCAGGTCCCCGGTTCGGCACGCCAGGAGCCGGCTTCGTCCGGCTGAACTTCGGTACCAGCGAAGCCGTCCTTGCAATGGCCATCGAGCGCATGGCATCCGCTCTCACCTGACCGGCGCAGGCACCAAGCCCGGCGCGCTGCTGCGCGGCTGCCTGGCAGTCACGGTGCTGCTGATCGTCAAGGCGGTCCGGCCCGGCGGCGGCTAACCTCGATTGGTCGCGATCTTCACCGTGCACTACGGATGACCTGTGGAAACGCTTGATGTGACCCGCACCCAAAAGGTGCGGGCTCCCCGGGTGACTTGAGGGTGTTTCCGCAGCTCAGGCGCATGATCAGACAACTTTTGGCCCTGGTGTGAATAGCCGAGGTTAGTACAGCCACGGCCGCGTAGAACCTGGCAGTCCGCGGCGTCACCATGGTGGCCAAGTCGAGAGCGACCGTGCGTTGCCGGTCGTCCAGCTCCCGGTCGATAGCCAGCAGGCGGTCTAACCGGCTGCGTCCGTTCGACCATGACACCGAGATCCTCTCCGGCGTCCACATCGTCGATGCCGCCGGTCACACCCCAGGGCATTCCGCGGTCCTGCTGCGGCGAGACCGCCGGCTTCAGCCCGTCCCACCCGAACGTGCCCCTGCCCGGAAAGACCGGCCCCGGCGGCGGCCGGATCGGCGCGGTTCTGCTGTCCCCGCTGATCAGGCCCGGCACCGTCAGCACCGTGGACTACAACCACTACTCGCTGCTGCGCTCGATCGAGGACATCTTCGGCCTGCCGCACCTCGGCGACGCGGCCATGCCGCAGATCAGATCGTTCGGCCCGGACATATTCGGCTAGCAGACCCGGTACCCGCACCCCGCTCGCGGAGCTTGCCGTGGTCAGCCGCCTTGGCCAGCAGGGCCCGCCGGGACGCGACGAGTGAGGGCACCAGCGGCCGGAGCGCCGCTCGAGCAGCTCGATGCTGCTGGAGCGGCTGGGGGTGGAGCATCTGCTGGTCAGCGCGCGGCCGGGGACCTCTGACCTGGCCAAGGCCCATGTCCTGAACCAGCGGGCGACGGAGGTGCTGGACGACGTGGGCGTGGCTGGCGCGATCGCGCGGCGCGGCGCGCCGGCTGAGCAGATGGCCGCGACGGCGTTCTACGCCGGCCTGGCCGGTCCCGGCCTGGACTACGGGCGCCGCCTGGCCCGGCTGGAGAGCTGGGGCGCCGGCGGGGCAGACGAGAACTGGCGGGCGGCGAGCCCGTGGCGGCAGCAGAACCTGCCGCAGATCCACCTCGAACCGCTGCTGAAGGCCCGCGCGGAGCTCTCGCCCGGCCGGATCCGGTTCGGCCACGAGCTGACCGGCCTGGAGCAGGACCGCGCGGGCGTGCGGGGCCGCGATCCGCGACAACGCCTCCGGCCGTCAGTACGTGGTGCGCTGCCAGTACCTGCTCGGCGCGGACGGGGGGCGGCGGGTGGCCGGTCTGACCGGAGTCGGCTACGAGGGGCTCGGCGTGGTGACGCAGACCGCGACGCTGCACGTGTCCGCCGACTTCTCACCCTGGGCGAAGGATCCGGACGTGCTGATCCGGTGGATCTACTCGCCGTAGGCCGGCGTGCTGGTGGTGATGGTCCCGATGGGGCCTGGTGCGCCCGGACCGGTTCATCGCCTGGCGATCCCCGGTCGGCGGCGGCGAGCCCCGGGCCGCGCTCGCCGCCGCACTCGGCCAGATCCTCGCCCGGCCGGTTGACGCGCCAGTCGCGTCGGCGGTCTGACACACACGCCCGGAGCATCACGCTCCTCGCCGTCGTCGGCCGGGTCTGTCGTCGTGATCGGTCCGCCCCTAACTGAGAGATGAATCACTCTTATAATAAATCATCAGTTATGATTATGATGCTGTCAATAGCTGATCCGGCGGGGTGAGGCACCCCGGCCGCCCGGGCAGCGAACCCAGAGAAAGGAAGGCTGTCATGTTCAAGTCACTGAGCACGTCCCTGATCGCCCGCGGCATTCTCGCGCTGGCCGTCGGGGTGATCGCGCTGGCCTGGCCCTCGATCACGGTGCTGGCGCTGGTCATCTTGTTCGCCATCTACGCGTTCATCGCCGCCGGCCTGCAAGCCGCCCGCGCGTTCAGCAGCGCCAAGGCCGGGCCGGTATTCGGGCAGCTGCTGCTCGGCCTGGCCGACCTGGCCGCAGGGGTTATCGCGCTGGCCTGGCCCGGGCCGACCGCGCTGGTTCTGGTGCTGATCGTGGGCGTGTGGGCGGTCATCGCCGGCCTGGTGGAGATCGCCGCCGCTTTCGGCGCGGGCGAGCCCGCCGGGACCCGGGCCATGTTCATCCTGGCCGGGCTGGCCACGGCCGCGTTCGGCGTGGTGCTGTGCGCCCGCCCCGGCATCGGCGCAGTCACTCTCGCCCTGCTGTTCGGCCTCTTCAACCTCATCGCCGGAACCTGGACGCTCGCGCAGGGCATCGAGCTGCGCCGGACCGGCAAGACCCTGCACCCCGTCAGGTCGGCAGAGCCGGAAACGAAGGCGGCCTGAGCCGGGCCAAGCTGATCGCCGGCCTGGTTCAGTGTCACTGAGCCGGTGCCGGCGTGCGGTCCGACGGCAGAGCTTGCCGAGGGAGGTCTTGAAATCCTTCCGCCGTGAGACGGCATCCCCGCGCGACGGTTCCCGATCGTCAACGTCTTGCTGATCGTCGCGAACTTCGCCGTGTTCATCCCTCTACGAGCTGCCGCACCTCAACGCGGCGGTCTACCACGCCTCGGTCTCGTATCAGGTATGGTCAATACTGATACGAGTGATCAGAATTGATATCGGATTCACCGAGACGGGCGCGGAGCGACGGCCGGCAAGCGGGCGGCCGCGGGCTGGTCAGGGGCAGCGCGACCGCTAATGTTCAAGGTGGAACGGCAGAAGGAGCAGTGATGGCAGAGGCAGCATCGGCAGCCGGCACGCCGAAGGTGTCGCGGCTGGACCGGCGTAAGGCCCGGACCCGGCAGGCGCTCATCGACGCCGCGGTGCGGCTGATCGCCGAGGGCCGCGGGGACAGGGCGAGCATCCAGGAGATCACCGAGGAGGCCGACATCGGCTTCGGGTCGTTCTACAACCACTTCGACAGCAAGGAGCAGCTGTTCGCGACCGCCTCCGAGGAGGTGCTGGAACGCTGGGGGCAGCTGATCGATCGGGCCACCGCCGGCATCACCGACCCGGCGGAGCTGTTCGCCGTGGGCATGCGGATCTCCGGGCGGCTCGGCTGGACCCACCCCGACATCGCCGGGTTCCTCACCGGCATGGGCCTGGACGCCCTGGACATCCCCGGCGGCCTGGCGCCGCGTGCCCTGCGCGACATCCAGGCGGGGCAGGCCACGGGCCGGTTCACCGTACCCGACCCCGAGATCGCCCTTAGCGCCGTGGCCGGCGGCCTGCTCGGGCTGCTGCGGATGTGCCAGCAGCACCCCGAACGCGTTACCGAGACCACTGTCGACCAGCTCGCCGAGGCCGAGCTGCGCCTGCTGGGCGTCCCCGCCGGCGCAGCCGCCCGCCTCACCGCCCTCCCGCTTCCTCCCATTGAGGCCTGGTGACAGCCGCGACGATGCCGTCGGCCGCCTGTCCATGTTTCCCGGACCGCGATGAACCCGCCCGCAAGCCAGCTGTCACGTTACGGCTGGCGGCCCGCTGATCCGCCGCGCCTGCCCGTGTTGTTCATCAACCCCAGGTCGGGTGACGGCAAGGCCGTGCGCGCCGGGCTGGCCGAGCGGGCGCGCGACAAGGGGATCGAAACCGTCATGCTCGCCCCGGGCCAGGACCTGGCCGCGCTGGCCCATGAAGCCGTTGCGGGTGGCGCGGACGTGCTCGGGATGGCCGGCGGCGACGGGTCGCTGGCGGTCGTGGCCGCGGTCGCGGCGGCGCACGGGATCCCGTTCGTGTGCGTCCCGGCCGGGACGCGCAACCACTTCGCGCTCGACGTGGGCGTGGACCGGCACGACCTGGCCGGCGCGCTGGATGCGTTCACCGGCGGGGTCGAGCGCCGGATCGACGCGGCGGAGGTGAACGGCCGCATGTTCCTCAACAACGTCTCGCTCGGGATATACGGTGATGCGGTCCGCAGCCCGGCCTACCGCGATGCCAAGGCGCGCACGCTGCTGGAGACCGCGGCTGAGGTGATGGGCCCGGGCGCGGAGGCGCCTCCGCTGGACCTGACCGACGACCTGGGCCACGAGCACCGCCATCCCGCCATCGTGCTCGCGTCGAACAACCCGTACGCGCTTGACCGCCCGCTGGCCCGCGGCACCCGCCCGGCGCTGGATAGCGGCCAGCTCGGGATCGTCGTCCTCGACGCCCCCGGCGACAGCCCGCGCGTTCCGGGCCGGGCATGGAGCGCGCCGCGGCTAGAGGTAAATGCCCCGGCACCGGTGCACGCCGGGGTTGACGGCGAGGCGGTGGACCTGGGTCCGCCGCTGCGGTTCGCCAGCCGCCCGGCCTCGCTGCGGGTCCGGATCTCCCCGCGCCACCCGGGCGCCTCGCCGTCAGCGCGTCTCCACCTCTCGGGCTACCCACCCGCGTGATGGCGTACTTCCTGGAACCGTCGTGGCTTACGAGGCGCTCCACGTCAGCTCGCGGCCGCGGTAGAACCCCTCCTGCTCGCTCAGGACGTACGGAGCGATCGCCGCACGCCGACGTGTTTCCTCCCACGATGCCCGCCATGCATCACATGCTTCCCGGGAGACCCAGCACGCCACGGCGATGATCTCCTGCTCGTCGTCAGACCAGTATGGGCACGCGTGCAGCATGCCGTCGGGATGGCGCTCGGGCCGCCAGGTCCGCTCGAAGTCAGCCAGCGTACCTGGCTTGATCCGGCGCAGGCGCTGGCTTCAGAGCCACCGCACCGAAGCCGCCTTCGGCGGCTGCGGCATTGTCAGCTCTTGAGCGCTTCCTGAAGTTCGCTGGTGATTTCGTCGGTCGTGGCCTCCACTGTGCGCTTCACGACTTTGGCGGCCTTGGTCAGCGCCTTGTCGAGCCCTTGTTCGATGGTCGGCTCGCCAACCGCGATGAGCCCCGCCTGGTTGGCGGTGAGCTGCTCAGCGGCCTCGTGGAGGTCCTTGCGCGGCAGCGTCCCGCCTCCGAACCACTCCGGGATGACGCGCACGTGCGGCCGGTCCATCCGCTTGACCACGTGGGGCTTGCCGTCCTCCTTGTCGATCACGGCCGCGTCGTACTGGCCGATCATCTCGTCCTTGTGCAGCTGCTCAACGGCGTCCAGGTCCGCCAGCGCGGCTTCGACAGTCTCGTACGCGGCGGCATAGACCACCAGCTGTTTTTTCTCAGCCATGGCATCTCCCCGGTCGGGTTATCCGATGGACGAGTGCCACGTTAGTCTTCACCCGCTCCCTGGGTAGGGACTAAGGTCCCGGCCGGCAAGTGGGCGAGGTGGCCAGCACGGCGGTATGGGAGCCACCTGGGCGGCGATGGCTACGGCAGCGGTGAAGGTCATCGCCTCCACGGCGGCCTTGCTGGCGGCGTAGCCGGTGTAGGTCGGCAGGACCCGGCCGAGCACCGAGGAGGAGAAGTTGATGATCGCCCCGCCCGGGCGGACGCGGCGGGCGGCCTGCTGGTCGACGACGAAGGTGCCGCGGATGTTGGTGCGGAGCGGTCCAGGACGGCGAGGTCGAAGTCCGCGAGCGGGGCCAGCGACAACAGGCCGGCCGCGTTGACGACCGCGTAGCCGGCGAATCAGCAGGTAGACGATCTTGAGCAGCACCCGGTCAGCCAACCATCACCACGTCAAGCCTGCTGGCGATAGCGCAGGTCAGCCACTCAATCGAGTATTCGAGCGGCATGGGTCAAATTCAGCTGCCGTTGACCGGCGCCGCCCGGCCGGCGCGGAAGATATGGTTCATGCCAGCACACGTTAACGGTCAGTCGGGGCCGACTGCTCGCCCCGTCCTGTGTCAGGCATGACGATTCCGTCTGACAGAGTCGCCTGGCGTCGCGTTACCGGACCGCTAAGACTCATTAGGGAGGTGACATCGTTTCGGCGGATGCTGATCGGGGCCCGATCGCGCTGCTCGAGGATGATCTGGCCGGCGAGGGGGTCATTGAGCCGAGCAGGTTGATCCGTCCGGTCGATGCGCCGCCGGTCGCGGTGGCCTGCTTCTTCCGCGACGTCGTCGAAGAGATCGCCATTCGTCCTGGCACGAGGCGGGTGTGTCGCCTGCACGGCGAGATGGGACCGGCGGCCTTGTGGGAGGTCGAACATCACGGTGTGCGGCTGGGCGTGTTCCATCCTGGAGTGGGAGCGCCGTTGGCCGGGGCGATGCTCGAACAGGTGATCGCCCGCGGCGTTCGCGCAGTCATCGCCTGCGGTGCGGCCGGGGCACTGGTGCCGGACCTGGTGATGGGTCACGCGGTGATCTTGACCGGCGCGGTGCGCGACGAGGGCACGTCCTTCCACTACTCGCCCGCGGCCCGGGTCGTCTTGGCCGATCCGGGCCCGGCTGAGGAGTTGCTCAGCGCATTCGACGCTAGTGGTGTTCAGGTGACGCACGGTCTGAGTTGGTCGACCGACGCAATCTACCGCGAGACCCGAGCGCGCGCCGCTCGCCGGGTGGAGGAAGGGTGTCTGGTCGTCGAGATGGAGGCCTCGGCGCTCATGGCGATCGCCCGGTACCGGTCCGTCCCGTTCGGGGAGGTGGTGATGGCCGGAGACTCGCTGGCTGGAACTGAGTGGGAGCACCGCGGGTGGATGACGGCCGAGTCGGCACGCCGGCAGTTGTTCGGCTCGGCAGCGAACGCTGCCGTCGCGTTCGCACAGTGAGGCGTTACCCGGGACGCGGCGGCACAAGCTCGTCGCCCGCGGCTGTTGGGTGAGGCGATCCGGTGCATCTACGAGGCGGCCGGGCAGGAACGTGAGGAGATGGCCGATGATCTGCGGATGACCTGGTCTCAGGGAAACATCGATCCCCTGCTGTCCACCTTCAGCGCGTTGCGGAACCGGCGGTTGCAGCTAGAAGCGGATATGCGGCTGCTGATCGCCTACGGCCGCGTCGTTCGCGCCGTCTCGGCGGCGGGTGATATTTGCGTTCGACCCGGATCGCATGGTATTGGCGCTGGTCGGCATACTCGATCGAGTGCGGGCCCGCCGGTTCCAGCCAGCGCACCCGCAGCCCTGACGAGGGCCAGGGCCATGCCTCAAATCGGAGTGAGCCGCAGCGGAATACCTGATCCGGGCCGGCCCATCGACGATCCTGATGCTGGGCGCCCGGTGCGTGTGCTCGGGCTCACGGGCGCCCGGCTCGATCACCACCTCCAGCCCATGGAGAGGCCGGCGCCGCGACCACCGCGTCCATATGCACCGGCCATGGCCATGGCTGTTGCGTCGTCATGGTGCGGCTCAGTGCGCGGCCAGGGCGGCCTCAACATCTGCCCTGCGGTGGGTCTCAGCGGCGAGTAGGCCGACGACAAGCGCGAAGCTCACGTCGTCGTGTCCGCGCACCCTGTCCAGGAACGCCTGATACGCGGCGCTCATAACGTCGAGGCGCTGCGGCGCGTACCCGGTGATGGCCCGCGGGTTCGAGCAGTCGGGGGTGCTGAACTCGTGATCGCCGCGGGCGCGGTCGAGGAGCCGCCTGGGATCAGCGGTAACAGCGCCGCTGAGATCGCCGATCCGGTCGACCATGCGCGCGCCGCGGCGCGCGCATGGTCGGCGACTTCGAGAAGCTCGTCGCTCAGCAGGTAGATCGCCATGCCCTGCAAACGGTTGGCCACTGCGTCCGCCCACAGGCCCGCCACGCCGCTAGCAGGGCCATTCACCTTTTCGTTGCTGAGTGCTATCTGGACGCCAGGCGCCGGAGGGCCCGATCCAGGTTCGGACGTCCGTCGGCTGCGGAGATCTTCCAGGTGGTGAATTTCGTCTGCCCCATGAAGGGGCGCAGCGAGGTCATCAGCCCTGCGTGCGGTGTAGCGCGCATGAACGCGCGCAGAGCCGTCTCGTCCTGCCACAGCGACAGGGTCCAGTAGTCGCGGGCCAGCGGCTTGGCCCGCAGCGTGTAGCCGACCAGGCCGTCTGCGGTGGCGAGCTGTCTGCGGATGGCCGACACGCCCCGGAAGAAGCGCACCGTGGCGGTTATCCGTTTCAGCGGCAGGTGGGAAGCCATCACCAGGTAGTCCAGTCCTGATTCCATTTCTGCGCGAGTCGTCCACGGTAAGTCCACAGTCCTTCTCCTCACTTTCCTACCTGGGCGCCAATCGCTCCTGGAGTTACCTGACGGTCTGCCGGGCTATCACCGGCACCAGCCGGTGGGGCATGAACCTCGGGCCGATGACGGGGAGGCGGCTCATTCGCCCGGACACGACGGTGGGCGAGGTCTTGCCGATCGCGGTGAGCGCGGCCTGGACGACCTGCCGGGGAGTCTGGCGGCCGCGGGTCATGAACGGCTGGTCGGCGGCCGCCGCGAAGAATCCGGTCTCAGTCGCACCGGCGCACAGGGCGAGCACTCGTACGCCGGAGCCGCGGGTCTCCTGCCATAGGGCCTCGGTGAACGACAAGACGAAGGCCTTGGTGGCTGCGTAGACGGTCATGGTCGGCACGGGCTGGAACGCGGCGGTGGAGGCAACGTTGATCACCAGCCCGTGCCGCGCCTGAAGCATCGGCGGCAGGAACCGCGCGGCCCGGGAGACACCAGTGCTCACCTGCCGGCGGCCACCTTCCACCGAGTCTGCCGGATAGCGGACCCGTTAAGTCTTATTAGGAGTCTTCCTGTCCCTCTCGCGCATCCTGCCGGAGAGGTACCCGCTGCAGCGTGACGTGTCCGAGTACATCGCCGAGGAAAACAGATTCGGCCGGATGCTCGACTACGGGATCATCACGCCAAGACTGCAGCCGCTATACGAGTAGTCTGCAGCGGAGCTCGGCGAGCCCGGGGTGCTCGGCTTGGTGCGTGATGGAAGCCCGGTGTACGCATGGCGCTTCGAGAGCCGGGATGTATGGGATCCCGCGCGGCCAACACGAACTGTCCGCGCGCTTCGGCACATCCTCCCGGCCCGCTAGGAAGGTGTGCCAGCTCGGATTGCTTATCGCGGTAGCGATGGCGATGATCTCTCCGTCCTGCGATGGTCGGCCGCCGGCCACACCGCCTCGGGCCGGTTAGGCGGCATGTTCAGCCTCCAAGGGCGGTGACCATGTTCATGATGGTCACCATCTGCGGTGCGCTCTTGACCGCGAGGTTCGGTCCGTCGTAGCCCCGCCAGTCCAGCAGCCCTCTGGGTTGTAGGGAATGATGCTGGCGATGGCCTGCGGGTAGAGGATCACTAGCGACCCTTTGGGGCGACGACTCCGACAGCTGAGCTGAGTTTGTCAGGCTGCCGCAGGCAGCCTTGCGTGGGCGAGACGTTCATCGATGTGGTGTTCGATTGTGCTGAGAGCGGCGCGCAGCGGGGGCGGGGCCTGGGGTTGCCCGGCGGCGAACAGCGGGGCCAGGACTCGATCGTGGACCTTGGTGTAGAAGACGGAGAATGCCAGTCCGTCGGGGGTCAGGTCGTAGGTGTTGGCGTGCGGCCGCCGGGTGATCAAGCCGTTGCGGCGGAGGCGGGGTTCCGGTAGGCCGCTGGCGAGGTGCCTGCCCGCCGGGGCAGGTCCTTTTCCAGCGGCCCCCGGCCCGAACCGGACGTGATCGTTTCCGATCATCCGGCTCTCCAGTGACTGTCTCCGTGGTGCCGTGGCGGGTGCCGGTTGTGGATTTCGTCATGGCAGAGCGGGCAGACGACGAGCGCCTTGCGCCGCATCCTGGACATGAGCTGTGACCATTCCGGCTGCGGTCGTCCCGGCGTGACGAGATCGGCGAGGGCGCGGACGTGGTGCACCTGCACCTCGGCGCGCCGGTTGCACCACTCGCACCGGCCGCCGCGGAGCCGGTAGATCAGCTCCTTGCCCTTGCGGCGGCCGGTGACCGGGACTGGCTGGCGGTCGATCAGGACCGCCTTCTTCTGTCGTTTCAACGGGATACCGCCGAACCGTGTGACCAGCGGTTTCCTGCCTTCGCGCTCGACGCGGGCCTCGAAGCACGTGCGCTTGCCATAGGGCGTGTCGATCCTGGCCTTGTACTTGCGGGCCATTTTCGTCACCGACGAGCGGTGCTTGTCGGCCAGCGTCTGGAGCATGGAGGTCTCCATGACCCAGCGCAGCCGGTTCAGCCTCCAGACGTCCCCGGCGAGCAGGTAGTACTGGACAATGCCCCGGTACTCCGCCCCGTATGCGCTGATGATCAGTGAATCGCTGAGGTTCAGCAGCGCGGGACGGCGCGCGGGCTTGCCGCGCCGCAGGTACGGGGCGCACTTGGCCTTGATCACGTCCAGGGGGACGCGCAGGGCGACCACCCCGTTGACCGCACGCTGGCCGCCGGTGAGCCTGCGGTTAGCGTGCTGGACGGTGATCTCGTAGCCGAGGAACCTCGCCGCGCCGGTGCGGGCGTGGGTGATCAGCGTCTTATCCTGGTTAAGGTCCAGCCTGAGGTCATCATGCAAGAACCTGGCCAGGCGCGCCTTGATCTGCTCGGCTTCTGCCTTCGGCCCGGTGAACCCGAGCAGGTGGTCGTCGGCGTACCGGGCATACCTGAGCCGCCGGAAGCCGGGATCGCGCGGATCCCCGCTGGGCAGGCCCCGAAGCTGCTGCCGCTGCTCCCGCGCCGCGGCGTGGTCGCCGCGGCGCCAGGCACGCCGGAACGCGTTCTTCACCTGAAAGTAAGCAGGATTGGGCGCCCTGCCTGCCCCTCGGGTGTATTCCGGTATGAGAACTGTCTCGACAAATTTGTCCAGCCGGTCCAGGTAAATATTGGACAGGACAGGGGAGGCCACCCCGCCTTGCGGCGCACCGGAAAGCGTGGCATTCCATTCCCAGTCCTCAAGGTACCCGGCCTGCAGCATATTGCGCAGCAGCCTCAGGAACCGGTTATCATGAATCTTCTCGCCGAGGATCCCGAGAAGTATCCCGTGGTCCAGCGATCCGAAACAATCGGAGATATCTCCCTCGATAAACCAGGTTGTCCCGGTCCAGGAAACCGCCACCTGCGTTAGCGCGTCGTGGCAGCCCCGGCCGGGGCGGAAACCGTAGGACAGGCCGGAAAACTGCGGCTCATAATACGCCTCCAGCAGAAGGCGGACTACCTCGCCGACAAGCTTATCCGACCAGGACGGCAGGCCCAGCGGCCTCAGCCTGCCGCTCTTCTTCGGGATATAAACCCGCTTCACCGGCTGGAACCGGAAGCGCTCGAAGCGCAGCGCATCAATAATGCGCCCGATCTTTGCCAGCGACATGCCGTCCACGGTCTCCCCGCAGGCTCCGGGCGTCATCGCTCCGTCGTTGGAGTAAAGCCGCCCGTAGGCCATCAGGAAAAGGTGCGGGTTGAACAACTGCCGGTACAGCTCGTCGCACGGCAGGCCGCGCCTGCCGCGGTCACGGAGGACATCCAGTACCGTTTCGGCGCTCTGCATTACGCGTACCTCCCGGCCTTCGAATATCCGGTCACCTGGCCCCCTTCGCCCTGTGGCCGGCTTTCCCGGCCCCCTTGGTGAGGCGTAACTCTCACGACTACTACGAGGCCTGCGTCACCATAGGGCTCGCGCCCCTTAGGTGATCCCGCGTTCGTCCCTGTCATACGTATCGAGCGCGACTTAGGTGCCCCACTCATCTCCTTTAATGCCCTCACTGGGCATCGCTCCGCGCCACGGAAGTTGTGCCGGTCACCTTCGCAGGCCAGCACACAGCACGGCGCCGGTTTCAGGCGTCTTTCCGGCGGACGGCTTACTTGCGTCTCCTGGAGATTGGAATTCAGGCAGTTTAGCTTTTCACCATATCGCGCGGGTCCCGCAGCGCACCGCCCCATACGCCTGGGCGCGACCGCTGCTTTCCTGGCATGCTACTGTCCCCTTCACCTTTCGGATCTTGAGTAAGCCATTAGACCCAGGAACCTCCTTCCGAGTTCCTCCCGGCTGTACCGGGAATATGACGGGGCGCCTCGCGGCGCATCCAGGTCGTAGGAGGCCTGGGCCATGGTGTAGGGGGCGCCGAGCAGTCCGGTCATCAGGGCGCGCAGGCTCCTGTTGGTGATGCCGGTGACGGCGCACAAGGTGACGCACAGGGCGCCGGCCAGGGCCTGGACCCGAGAGTCGCCAAAGCGCATGGCTGTAGCTCTCCGCCCGTCGGCGGTGACCGACGGGTGCGCGATCCGCTCGAAGACTGGATTCGCAAGGACGCAGGCCTGGCCGGCACGTTCAGTGTGCAACAGGCGGGCGTTGACCGCACGCGCCCGGGCCTGAAGCTCATCAAGGTTATGCAAGCGCCGCTGGCAGCCCAGGTCGCCGGGTGCGTTCACGACGGTTTCCACCCGCAGGGCGCGGCCGTCTTTCAAGTACTGCTTAATGCGCGAGTGTTTGTAAAAGGCGTTGATGGTGACCTCGGTGCCGCGGGTGATCACATTGGTCCTGAACTCGCCTGCGGTGCTGGACCGGACCTGCCGGTCGAAGATGATCTCAACAGTGTCCGGGCGGCCGAGGTCCAGGTTGTCGGTGACCAGGGCGTCGAAGAAGGCCCGGGCGTAACGCGGCTGGGTGAACACGATGGTGCGGGAGACTTCGACCTGGGCCATCGAGCACTCCCACCAGTAGCCCGCCTGCTGATCGGCGGGGCCGAGCGGCAGTGGCAGCCGGTGCAGCCACCGCTGGAAGAACACGCTGATGGTGCCGGGCTGCAGCGCGTCGCAGATCCGCTGGAGCAAGGCAGGGTCCTGGCAGGAGGCGAAACCGTTGGACAGCTCGGTGAAGGGCAGGCCTGCCTTGCGGGCCTGCTGCTTGGCCCACTCATGCCCGTTGACCCAGATTTTCACTGGCCAGGGGCAGTACGTGCAGACCTTGATAAACGCCGGGCCGAAGCTCGCGTCCCACAGGTAGAAGTAATACACCGTGACCCGGCGGTCCTTCTTATCGAAGGAGAACTGCGGAGGCCTGGAGGGGTCGGTGTCCCGCTTGCGGGCGATGAACACCCGCTGGGCTTCCTGGGCCACCCCGATCGCCGCGACCTGCGACCGGCCCGTCTCCGCAGCCCTCCCCAGGTAGGGGCGCATCACCTCGATGTTGCGGTCGGCGGCCTTCAACGGCACCACTGGGATGTGATTAGCCTCAGCGAACGAGGCGACCCGGCGGCGGAAGGCATCCCCGATCTGCTGCAGGCACGCCGGGGACGGCACCGGGTACCCGCGGTGATTCAGGAACTGGATCACCTGCCCGCCCACCTGCAACTGGCCCAGGTAGCCATGCATTATCTCGAGCCGGTTTTCGGGCGTCCACCACGGAGGTGACGGACCTCCGAGCCGCGTCGTGGACAGAGTTATCTGGTGCGGGTGCCCACGACGCACCCGAAGTGGTGTCACCCGCGTCACCTGCGCAAGTCCCCTTGTCGCTGCCGTTTTTTGCTCCGCGCCGAGGGCCAGATCGCTCCGTGTGGACATGTCCATGACACAGAACCGCAGGTCACAAACACGATCAGGCGGAATGCTAGAGATAACATGCAGGTAGAGACGATCCAGGCACTCCAAGTCGAGCGCGGCGTGCCCGTCGAGCACGTCGTTCACCGTGACAGGCACCGATCGCTTGAACCGGGACGCCATGGCAACCTCCGGGACGTGGGCCTACGAACGGAGGATGCACCTACCTGTACGGGACCGCCCGCGGAACCGGAAACCTCGGCGGTATCAGGCGGAGCCTGCCTGGGTTGTTGGTGTCGGCGTAGGCGTCGAGGTTGGCCAGTTCGGGGAACTCGTCGCCGAGCAGGTACTGGCCGCTGAGGCAGCCGTGCAGGGCGACCACGAGTTTGCAGGCAGCGCCGGCCGCGCACGCTGGCGGCGTGTACAGCAGGCCATCGTTGTCCATGCTCAGCGCCGGAGCGTCGCCGCCTGGGGCGTAGAGGTTCTGGCTGAAGGATGACGGCGTGCCCTCAGGGCTACCGGTGTTGGGCGGGTTGACGCTGCCCAGCCAGTGGGTGAGCATCGCGCCCTCGGGGTCCGAGATCGGATCGATCTGTCCCTCGTTGGACCAGGTGACTGCCTGCTGCTCGAGCGCTGGCAGGCTGGCGCCGATGTCGCAGGTGGCGAAGTCGATCACGTTGCCCTGACCGCAGTCGTAGGGTCCTGCGGCGACGATGCCGGCGCCGTCAATGGTGGCCGAGTATGCCACCTGCAGCTGGGTCGCCATGAACCCGCCGGACGAAACACCGGTCACGTAGACGCCGGTGATGTCTAACGCCGGCAGGCCGCTCTGGGCCTGCGCGGGTGCGGTGGCGGCCGCTAGAGTCGCGGTGATCATGGCGGCGGCGAGCGACGCTGACGTGATCGCGCCCCGGGTGCGGATTCGCATGCGCTGACTCCCTTCGAGCGGCCCCGCCGACCGCTGCGACCAGCCACAGCGCTGGCCCGGCGGTTCCGGAACGCGGGCAACCAATCGATCGTTTGGCTTGCGTCAGCGTTATCGTCAGCCCGCCAGGTTACGATGTCAACCAATCGCTTTATTGGATTTCATTAAGAGGAGGCGTGACGACGCAGAGTAAGCAGCTAACGCGTGATCCGGCTGCGGTGGTGGGCTGGGAGCCGCGACGGCTTGCGGCTGTCGCCCCGGAGCTGCCTGCGGGCGCGACGCCGCCGGGTACCCGCGGCAAGATCCTGCGTGCGGCGCTCGGCCTCTATTCCGAGTACGGGTTTCACGGCACGTCGATCCGCCAGATCGCCGGCCTGGTCGGCATCAACCCGGCCACCCTCTACGCCCATTACCCGTCGAAGGAAAGAATCCTCGCGGACCTGGTCCTGCTCGGACATCAGGAACTCTACGACCGTCTGTGCAGCGCGCTGGCGGCTGCTGACAGCGCACCGGCAGCGCAGCTGGCGGCACTCGTCCGCGAGCACGCCCTTATCCACGCTCACTATCCGCGCCTTGCCGTGGTCGCGAACACCGAGCTGCACGTGCTGTCCCCGTCGCACGCCGCAGCGGCCCTGGACCTGGGGGCCCGCTGCCGGGGCCTGCTCGCCGATGTGCTCGCCGACGGGACCCGCAGTGGAGAATTCCGCCTGGTTGACCCAACCCTCACGGCCATCGCGATCGGCGGGCTGAGCATGCAGGTCGCGCACTGGTTCGCGCCCGGCGGCCCCTACACGCCTGACCAGGTCGCCGACGCGTACGCGCAGCTGGCGTTGCGCATGGCCGGCGACATCACATCGGATCCGGAGGCCTGAGGCGTGGATACCCCGACCAGCAGGCATGACGTCGACGTGCCGGGCGGAACGCTGCGTGTCGTCTCCTTCGGCGCCGGGCCCCGGCCGGCGCTAGCAGTCCATGGCATCACCGCCAACGCGATGTGCTGGCAGGCCGTCGCCAGGGCACTGCCGGCTGACTGGACCCTGCACGCGGTCGACCTGCGCGGCCGCGGGCACAGCACGTCGCTGCCCGGGCCGTTCGGTTTCGACGCCCACGCAGACGACCTCCGGCAGGTTGCCACCGCCCTGCGCCTGACGCATCCGGTGCTGATCGGTCACTCTCTGGGCGCCTACCTCGCGCTGCTGGCCGCCGATGCGCACCCGGACAGCTTCGGGCCGCTGATTCTGGTCGACGGCGGGCTGCCGCTGCCCGTCCCGGCTGGCGCTGACATTGATGCGCTGCTGGCGGCGACTCTCGGTCCGGCGCTGCAGCGGCTGAGCGAGACCTACGCGACACCGGAGGCGTACGTCGATTTCTGGCGCGGCCACCCCGCGCTCACGGACTGGACCAGCGACGTCGAGGACTACGTGCGGTACGACCTGACGGGCCAGCCAGGTGCGCTGCGGTCGCGCGCGAACCCTGAGGCCGTCCGTGCCGACGGCGGGGAACTGCTGAGGGCCGGTGACCGGATCTGCGCTGCGCTGCGCCGGCTCGGCGGCCCGGTTCCGCTGCTGCGGGCGCCCGCCGGGATGTTCGGCCAGCCTCCCGGCCTGCTGCCGGACGAGGTCGTCCGCCACTGGCAGAGCGAGATACCCGCGCTACGCGTGAGCACCGTGCCGGGCACCAACCACTACAGCATCCTGTTCGCCCCGCACGCTGCCGCAGACATTGCCCGGCTCATCTCGAGGGCCGGCGAGCGCGTCCGCGGCTGACCAGCCCGGCGATACCGCCGGGCGCGAACAAGATGAACAGCAGGAAGATGACTCCGAGCAGGAAGCCGGGCTGTGCCAGCGGCACCCGCAGGACCGCCGGCAGGCCGCTGAACGACGGCTCGGCGGCCACCTTGAGCAGGTACTGCTGCAGGTAGACATGGATGATCGCGCCGGCCACCGCGCTCCACCCGGTGCCGATGCCGCCGAGCACGACCATGACGAGCACCGAAATGGTGACCGTTGTCGACGCCACTGAGTCCGGTGCCGCAGTCCCGATCAGGAGCGGGTAGACCATTCCGCCGAAGACCGCGATGGGCGACGAGATGACGAACGATGCCAGCTTGAACGGGAACGCGGTCAGCCCCAGCACCTCGGCTCGCAGCTCACTGTCGCGGATGGCCAGCCGGACCCGCCCGGTCACTCGGTTGCCAGCCATACGGGCCCATATGCCACGGCCACGAACGCCAGCGCCAGCCAGTGGAGGTTGCGGGTGCTGATGACTCCGACTAGCAGGGCCGGCGGTCTTCTCGGCGAGGCGGAGGTTCTCCCGGACCTACTCGGCGATCAGCCCGCGGATGACCGCGAGGTCGCCGTGGAGCTGTTCCGGCTGGGGCTCATCCCGGTCGGGAAACAGCGCGTTGAACGTCCGGTAGGCAAACGCGGGGATCACGCAGATCGCACCGGAACCCTGCCAGCTCTCACGCCACGTGCAACTGGCGGCCCTAACCCATCCGCGCCTGAACCCGCACCTGGAGCTGCCTGACCCTGACATGCTGGCACGGTCCAGGTCAATGCCGTCGAAGCGGTAGGGAATCGGCATGGCAGAGGTCAGCATCGGAGAGTTCGCTCGGCGGTCGCGCCTGTCACTGAAGGCGCTCCGCCTCTACGACGAACTCGGCGTGCTGACGCGCGTCGACGAAGCGTCTGCTATCGCTACTACGACGTCGGCCAAGTCGACGAGGCCCGCCTTGTCGTCATGCTGCGCCAGTTGCAGATGCCGCTGCCGGCGATTAGGGAGCTGCTCGCATGTGATCCGGCAGATGCGGCAGCGCGCATCGCCGCGCACTGGCGCGACGCCGAAGCGACACACGACGCGCGGCGCGATCTCGCCAGCTAACTCGTCGACCGGCTGAGCGGAAAGAAGTCCGTCATGTACGAAGTCGCCCACGGCAGATGCCAGAGCGGAGCATGCTGTGCCTGAAGCGCGGCGTTGACGAGCAGGGGATGTGGGCGTTCGACAAGGAGTTCATCGCGATCCTGCGCGACCGGCCGCTGCCGAGGATGGAAGGACGAGAGGGCGCGATGTTCTGCATCTGGTGGGGCCAGGTGAGTGCCGACAGCGACAGGCCGGTCGAGTTTTGCAAGCCGGTTCCGGAGGCGGAGGCACATGCTCTCGCAGGGCACTATCCCGAGCTGATCTTGCCGACCGAACCCGCGCACTGCGAGGCGTTCGTCGCGCTCGGCCCGTACACCGGACAGAACACCGTCCAGTGGGAGCTCGCCTCCGAGGCGCTGCGCACCTGGACGATTGAGGGCGGGATCGATCCGGAGAGTCTTCAGCTCAAGCCCGAGGACCTCGGCCTGCGGACCGGCGGGGCCCGTCACCGAGACGAGCGTCCCTGACTGCGACTTCGCGGTGCCGTTCGCGTGAGCACCGGCGGGAGCGCCCCAGCGCCATGGCGGAGGGCCTTGCGACGGCACCTGTGCCGATGTGAGCTGGGCGACTCATGAAGCGGCGCGGTGTGACCTACGACACCGGGATGGTCTTCTATGGCCGGGGGGTGGGGGGATTCCGACGCGCCCGAAGCTCGACCTCGCCACCGCGGAGCGCGAGTTGCAGATCGCACGCGACGACCTGCACTGCAATGCCGTCCGCTTGATCGGGCGCGACGTTGACAGGCTGGTGCACGTCGCTGAGCGCGCCCTGGCCCTCGGCCTCGAAGTATGGCTGTCGCCGGCGCTGTGGGGCCGTCCTCCCGACCAGACGCTCCGCTACTGCGTCTCGGCGGCCGAGCGGGCCGAGGAGCTACGCCAGCAGCACCCCGACCGTTTCGTCCTCGTCCTGGGCAGCGAGCTGACGCTGTTCATGCAGGGCATCGTGCCGGGCAGGGACTTCGCCGAGCGCACTCGCGAGGCATTCACCCGGATAAAGGCCGGAGACCACAGCGCCAGCGACCCGCTCAACGACTTCCTTGGCCGTGCAAGCACAGCGGTGCGCGGCGTCTACCACGGGCCCCTCACCTATGCCTCGCTCGTCTGGGAGGACGTGGACTGGGATCGCTTCGACCTGATCGGCGTCGACCACTACCGCGACGCACGGATCAAGGACCGCTACATCGAGATGCTGCAACCGCTCCTGGCGCTCGGCAAGCCGGTCGTCAACACCGAGTTCGGAATGCGCACGTATCGAGGCGCCGAAAGCGACGGGACGCTCGGATTCGGCGTCGCCGACCAAACGCGGGTTGGCCTGCACCACCTTCTCCCCTTCGTCGGCCGGTTCATTCGCGAGCGCCTCAACGGCGACTACACACGAGACGAGGCCATGCAAGCCCGCGAACTCACCGAGACCCTCACGATGCTGGAGGCCGCGGGGCCCACAGGCCGGTGACCGGGGGCAGGCCCGCGATCGTCGCGTAGGCCATCACCTGTGGCACCAGGTAGGCCGCGACGGTGACGCCGGCCAGCAGGTCGCCGGCCAGCAGGTCACCGGCCAGCCAGGCACGGCGATAGCCGCGCAGCTCAGCCAGTCCCGCGATCACGCCCCTTTTCTTACCCAGGCCCCGGCAAGCCCGGACCTATTCCGGCCAGGTCATGACCAACGCCCCTGACCGCGCGAGCCCGCTGCGGGTAGCGCTGAAAATGGAGAAAGGGGGAGTCATGACTACGGTAATGACGCATGAGCCCTCCACTGACAAGCCCGACCGCCAGGGTGTGGCGGCGCGGCTCCTCGTCCCCGGTTTCTGGGGCGCGGTCAGCATCGTCGCGATGTGGCTCGCCGTGATGTTCGACGGCATCTTCGGCAGCGACATGGTCTTCGAAAACAACGCGGGGGGCGGCCCGACGATCATCCCGTCAGCGGTGCTGCTGGGGCTGTTCGCCGTCATCGGCACGGCGTCCATCGCCAAGCGCGTCTTCGGCCGCCGGGACGCCGGCTGAGCGATTTCGGGACCGCAGCGCGATCAGGGCGATGAGGCAACCCGGCGGCCACGTACGCCCCCGATGGTCAGGCCCGGTGCTATCCGCGGTCTTCCGCGGGGACGATGACGACCGGGCAGCGCGCGTGGTGGCTGACCTGGGTGCTGACCGACCCCATCAGCAGCCGGGCGAACCCGCCCGCGCCGCGGGATCCGACGACGATCATGTCCGCGTCCCGGGCGGCGGCCAGGAGCCGGGCTGCCGGGCCGCCGTCGAGCAGCTGGGAAAGGAACTGGCGGATCTGGGGGAAGACCGCGACCAGCCCTTCATGGCACGGATCCACGGCACGCGATACTACGGATATGACTTCCCGCTGTCCCTTCGTGCCGTGCATAGTCCAGAGCAGGCCGACGAGATGTCCGGGGTCGACGGTAGGTATTTCCCAGACCGGGTCGCCCGCGGCTTTGGCCTTCTCCATCTCGGCGTGGAAGGCACTGTTCTTGATGGCTGCACCGATGTAGAGCATGCCCGCGTAGACGCCTTTCCCGGCTACCTCGGCGTGCAGGGCTTGCAGGTAGTTGCGCTGGGCGGGTCGACTACGCTCTGCGATCAGAGCTTCGACGCTGTGAGCGTCGCGACATCGCGTCTGGTAGCCGAAGACCGGGGGTTCGCGATCTCGTCGTAGCCGAATCCCACCATCAGCACTCAGCGGTCCCAGCGGGGCCGTCCAGCCGTCCCGTGCCGCCGAACTCTACTGGGCGGCCGGCTCCTTGCTGCCGTGACCCGGGCTGAGGTAGATGGCCTCGCGAACGGCGTGGACGGCGAACGTAGCCGCGGCGGCTGCCGCGGCCACCCGGGCCACGCCCGGCCGCTGCTGCCAGCAGGCCAGCAGTGCCGCCCCGGCGGCGCTGCCGGACACCGGCACCTCGGTGCGGAGCAGGAGCCGGGGCAGCGGGCGGAGCCGGGCGGGCGCACCGGTCAGCGTCATCTGGGCATCCCGGGCGAATAGCGCCCCGCAGCCGGCTGCCACCAGCAGCCTGCCGCCGCGGCCGAGCCGCCGCAGCGCAAGTGGGGCGAGTGCCACCCCGGCCACGCTCGCGGCCAGCAGCACCGCGCCCGCCCGGCCCTGGCCGGGCGGGCGGCTGCCATTCCGGTCCGCAGCCGCGGCGGGTGCGGGGCTGAGGGCGTCACCCAGTGCGCGCTGCACGTCCTCCAGGCTGATGTCCTTAGAAACCGCAAGTGTGGACATTGCCGGCATCTCGTTCCTTCATCTGCCCGGATCGGCTGGCTGGCATCGCTGGCCGGTGCGCCGGTTTCATCCGGTGCGCGGCTGCCAGCGGAAGAAGCGGATGGCGAGCAGGAGTCCGGCCACGCCCCAGGCGGCCACGATGAGCACGTCGGTCCAGTCGAACGGGGTGCCGGTAAAGCCGGCCATCATCCCGGCGGCGAAGTGCCGGACCGGGAAGATGCGGGCGATCCAGATCAGCCAGGACGGCGTGCTGTTGCTGAACGGGATGAAGATGCCCGACAGGAAGCACAGCGGCAGGACGGTGCCGAGGATCACCGGCTGGGCCGCGTCGGCGTTCGGGATGGCCGCGGTGACCGCCAGGCCGAGCGCGCAGAAGGTGCCGGCGCCGACGATGAGCATCACCAGGAACCGGACCAGCTCCATCCCGGTCGGGATGGTGACGCCGTAGAACGCCCGGCCGAAGGCCGCGGTGATGACCACCAGCAGCAGCCCGACCGCCATCGAGTGCAGGATCCGCGATCCCATGAACGACGTCTTCGGCATGGGGGAGCCGTCGATGCGCTTGAGGATGCCCGCGTCGCGCTGGAAGGTGACGGCTGCGGCGATGTTGCTGTAGCAGGCCTGGATCACGCCGAACGCCGCCATCGCAACGACGTAGTAGGCGGATTCCTTGATCGTCAGCGGCCCGATGCGCTCGGTGCCGTTGCCGAGCAGCGAGGTGAAGATCACCAGCAAGATGAGCGGGAAGGCAAAGGTGAAAAACGCCGCAGGTGGTGGGTCCGTCTGCAGATCTCTACGGATCAGCAGGCTGGGGGTTCCAGTCACCGTTTCCTCGACCGTGCCGCGAGGCTGCACGGTCGAGATCGCCCACGAGATGACCCCACCTGCGCGAGGACCGTGGCATTGCCAGGCCTTGGTGCGCCCTCGGCTCATGCGCTGATGTGCAACCGATGAGGGGGTCGCTGGACTGTATCCGGGTGCCGAACTGGTGCCCGATGGCGAGAGGGCGTGTAGCCGACTATTGGGTAAGACGCGCGGCGCCTGTGCGCCAGGAAGTGCCACCGGTGTGGGCAGACTTGGGTCTCACTCTTCTCGCAGGACACCGGCGCGACAGCTATCAGGGCCACGATCTCGGTGCTGCCGAACCTGTTCACGGTGGTGACGGTCCCCGAGCGGAGGATCTTCGCCCGCTTCACCGGCGCGATGCGCAAGGAAGGTGCAATGACCCCCCGCCAGACTGCGGCCGGACTGTGATATGCCTCCGGTGCGGCGTCATGAGTGGCTGTGACCGCAGGACCACGAGCACATGCCTGCTTAACGTACGCGCGAAGCCGCCCTTGACACTGGCCTTCCGGCTGACGGCCAGTGGCTAGGGCTGGCGGAAGATGGCTGGCGAGCGGGCGGGCCCGCCAACCAAAGCTGATGCGCACGTGGACATGTTGTGCGGCAATCACGATGAGCACGGCGGCGACTTTCGCGCCTCCCGGAACGGCCCGGCCGCCGTCACCTCGGTGACTACCTTGCCCGGCCGGAGGCCGGCAGCGCTGACATCCGCGATCGTGTCCTCGGCGGTTCGCTTCTGCTGTAAATTGGAATAGTTCGAAAAAATGTCCCAGGGGGCTTGAACAAAGATTCAGGTGCGATCTTCCCGGATCGGGGAAATCATGCAATAAAAGTAACACGAGCGGGCCGAACGCACCCGGGTATTCCGCGGTGTGTTCGCTATCTGGTCCGCCACCTGGCCTGTGCCTGGCTAGGCGGCAGGTGCGGGCCGTCTGCTTCCGCAGGCTGATACACCGCGCGACTGCCGTCATCAGCGGGGCTCGCTTGCATAGTACTCACGGCTGCTCCGGTGACCGGTCGCCCAGCGGGGCGCAAGTGCCTGCGCCGTGGGGACTAACGTCTCTGGTGCCCGGTCTGCCGGGGTATCAGCGTGGAGGTAGCCGCCTGGGCACAAGCCGGATTGTCGGCTGGGCGGGAACGGGGAGGAGGCGGAGATGCGCTTCACAGTAAGGGATGGGCTGGCGACAGTGTTCGTGCCCGCGGCGGGGGTTGTTTACCTTCTGTGGGTGACCGGGGCGGCGATGACCGGCTGGTCGGCCCGGGTGGTGGCGGTGGTGGTGTTCGGTCTGGGGTGGGCCGCGTGCGTTACCGATCAGAAGCAGATGGCGGTGGTCTACGGCGCCGTCCGCGGGGGCCGGCGGCCGCCGACGGCTTACGTGGTGCTCGTGTCGGGCATCGGCGCGCTGGCGCTGGTGGCCGGGGTCATCGCCCTGGTAGCTGGCAGCGCGGCCATGTTGGCGACGCTGGTGGCTTCGATGGGCGGGCTGTGGGTGATCGCGACGGCCAGGCACACGCTCACATCCGGGAGCGGGAGCCCTTCCCGGCGGTCGGCGAAGACCGCGTGAGCCAGCGCGGACTACGGGTTCTCCTGAAAGGGACAGATGGACAGGGCGGCGCCGGCGGCAGCGGGCCAGACTGAAGCGATGAGAACCGAATCCCTCGGCACCTCGTATCTGGCGCTCCCGGATGGTCCGGCGCCATATCCCGGTGTGGTCGTCATCCATGAGGCCTCCGGGCTCAACGACAACATCCGCGACATCTGCCGCCGGTTCGCCGCAGAGGGTTACGCGGCGCTGGGAGTGGACCTGTTCCAGGGCCGCAACCGCGCGGCGTGCATGGCCCGGATGTTCGTCGGCGGGATGGCCGGAAACCTCAACTACTACGGCGTTCCCGCCCTGAAGGCCGCGCTCGGGCGGCTGGCGGGGCATCCCTGGGTGGACGCTGACCGGATCGGCGCCATCGGGTTCTGCCTGGGCGGTTCGATTGTCTTGACCTGGGCATGCACCGACGGGCGGCTGGGCGCCATTGCCCCGTTCTACGGCGCCGCGCCCAAGCCCCGGGAAGCTATCCGCCGCCTGTGCCCGGTCGTCGGGTCATGGCCCGGTAAGGATTTCACCACCAAGGCCGCCGGGGCGCTGGAGGCCGACCTGACGGCCGCCGGGATTCCCCACGACCTGAAGGTCTACCCGGGAGCCAAGCACTCCTTTTTCAACGACCAGTGGCGCAACTACCACGCCGCCGCCGCGGACTCCTGGCAGCGGGTGCTGGCTTTCTTCGCCGAGCACGTCCGGGGCAGCCCGGCAGCAGCAGACTAACCGGCGGCTGTGGGGCCAACTCGATGCTCTCCGCGCCGGCTAGCTGGGGAACCCGAGTGAATTCTGCTCAGGTAGTGCCCGGCCGCGGGGCCGATCGTGTATGACGGGCGGGGACGGTCAGGCGGAGCGAGCGGGTCCATTGTTCTCGAGCTGGTGCTTCAACTCGGTCCAGATTCTGCGCTCCATACGGCCACCGAGGGGCCCGGCCAGCGCGCCGAGCATCCGCATCCAGCCCTTCGGGTGCACCTGCCAGTCCCAGCCCATCACCGTGCCCTCGCCCTCGGCGGCAAAGGTCAGCCCCCCGGAGGTCTCCATCATCCTCGACCGGCGCCGAGATGCGGACATGACCGGTGATGTGGGCCACGGCTCCACGGTACTCGGGACGCTACTCACGGCAGCGTATGGCGTCACCGCGTCCTCCCGGTCCCCTCGCAACTGTATCCCGCCGAAGACCGCGCCCGCACCCGCAGTCAGTGCGACTACGGCCAGGGCCGCCGCGTCCATCAACAGCAGCCGGTTGTGCCGCGGTCAGCCATAAGCAGCTTGGCCCCGAAGTACGGCGAGCCCGCTCCCGGCGCGCCCGCGGTTCCGAAGGCACGGTCAGGGCGCAGCATCTGCACCGCCGAGACCACCGTGCCGCCGGATTCGCTCCCCACGATCCAGCCGGTGGACCCGCTCACCGTGACCACGGCATGAGATACCGGCACCTGGAGCCAGCGGCCGGCAGCAGCCGCCCGGTAGCGGGGTTGAAGGCCCAGATCGCGGACACGGCGGAACCGACCGCCCCGGGCTGGCCGGACAGCTGGGTCGCGCCGAGGCCCGGGCCGGCCGCCGGGCCGTGGGGCTGCCGCCGTCGGCCACGACGAACACCTCGCCGTCCAGCGTGACCGCGGCAGCAACCGTAAGCGGCTCGGGAAGGTGGCCGGTGACGGCCGCCGTGTGCCGGGCCGCGTCCACTGCTTGGATCACGGTCACCGGTCAGCCGGTCCTCCGGCGCGATCAGCGTCCCGCACCTGGCCGAGAGGCCATCGACCGTGCACGGCTTCACGGTCAGCGAGTTCACCGGCGGCGTGCTGGCGGTCGGTGCCGCGTGCCCGCCGCACTATGGCGCCGCCAGGCCCAGCACGGCCGCGATCACCAGCAGCCGCGGCGCGGGCCAGGACCTTCCGCGGCGCCTGGGATCAGGAACCAGGACAGCAGCGTTCATGTCATCATCGGGGCCGGGATTCCCAGCCAGGCTACGGCCGGATTCCCCGGCGGCCGCATGGCCGAAGGTCGCCTGACTGCGGGGCAAAACTCCTCATCGCGGCTGGTTAGGGTCGTTTGCCGGGCGGGCCGGGCCGTTTGACTCTGCTGCCGCGTGTGGCCATGGCTGATGCTAAACGCGGACCAGTGTGGCAGGTCGTTACTGTAGGCCGGACGCCATCGCCTCAGGTCCGCGGTCTGCCCGCACACCCGAAGGGAGAGACCATGGCTATCACCACAGCACCTGACCGCAGCGGCCACCCGGCGGGTCACAGCCAGCCGATCGTGATCGCGGTCCTGATCGCTGCCCTTGCCCTGGCCGTATTCGGCGTGGCGGTGCTGGTCCACGGCGGGTCGTCGCATCCCGGAGTCCAGGGCTCGGGCGCCGCGGTCAATCAGGCTCGCGCAGTGGCCAGCTTCACCGGCCTTGAACTGGCGGGCAGCACCAACGCCACCGTCATCGTCGGCGGACCGCAGTCCGTTGCCGTCCACGCGGACAGCAACCTCGTCAATCACGTCACGACCGGGGTGGTGGCCGGAACCCTCGTCATCGGGGACACCGGCGGCTTCACCACCCGATGAGCGTCGATGTCACCGTGCCGTCACTGACCGCGCTGAACCTCAGCGGCGACGGGCAGGTCTCCATCACCGGGATCAACGCGGCCCAGCTGACGGTTACGGTCTCCGGCAGGGGCTTGGTGTCCGCAGCCGGGACTGTGACCCAGCTCGACGTCACGCTCAGCGGCGACGGCCAGGCGCAGCTCAGCCAACTCACCGCCAGCGACGTGCACGCGGTCGTTTCCGGCTCGGGCCTCATCCAGGTGACCGCCACGACAAGCCTGGACGCGGCAGTGCCGGGCACCGGCGAGATCATCTACAGCGGCAACCCGCCGCAGGTCACCACCAGCCTCACCGGCACCGGAACAGTAGCACGCGGATGAGCAGCGACCAGCCAGGACGGCACGGACATGGACCTCCGGCCGTTAGCGGGCCATACGCCACGGTGGTCGGCAGCCAATCACGCCGGGGCCTGCTTCCCCGGTGAGCGGCCAGGGTATCGCGTGACGGCAGGCAGGCCGAGTCCGGGGACAGTCCGCACCCGTGACGCTCCGCCGATGCCATCATACGACCGCCCGGCCGCGGCGACCGTGGCAGGCGCCGCTGCCAACGGCTCCCTGCGGCGGTGCCGTGCGTCCCGGTGAATGCCCGGAGAATGTCACGTGCAGGCGCCCTTTCCAATCAGCGGGAGTGAACTCTTTGCTGAAGATTCACTACCATTGCACTCAGCCACAGCGTCGGCTCCCGCCCAACCGTCAACGAGCGCTTCCCGGATCTGGTCAGCTACCAAAGCCCCGCCCGGGGCGGGCAGGACCCGTCCACCTACAGGTGCGCATGCGGTGCCGAACTGGTACCGGCCGAAGCGGGCTAAGGGCAAGGACAACCACAGACCCGCGCTGACGGCTATTCCCTCCCATGTGCGCCTGTCCCGGCACGCTACGAGACGTCCCCTGGACGGGGCGTGGCAGCGGCGGCTGACCCTGATGGTGGCGGCGCCTCGGGACCCCGGCACCCGCAGGCTGGTCTCTCGGCGGCAGCTCACGTCTGGTCCCGGGCGCGTGGGGGTATCGGCCGGGGACTACGATGGGGCCTATCGTCGCACGATAGATGGCTGGGGACGGTGAGCGTGCAGGTCGCCGGTGACTGAGCCGCCCGCGGCGGCCAGGATGGGGACCGCCGCGGCGCGGGATGTGCTGCTGGCTACCAAGCTGAACGTGCCTGGCCCGCGGGCTGGGTTCGTGCCCCGTCCGCGCCTGGCGCGGCGGCTTGATGAAGGGGCGGATCGGGGCCTGGTCCTGGTCTGCGCCCCGGCCGGGTCCGGCAAGACGGCCCTGCTGGCCGACTGGGCCCGGTCCGGCGGCCATCCGGCCGCGTGGCTGTCGCTGGACGATGCCGACAACGACCCGGCCCGGTTCTGGCGCCATGCGGTAGCCGCGCTGGACCGGGCATACCCGGGCATCGAAGAGCGGGTCGGCCCGCTCCTCGGCCCGCCCGCCCCGGCGTCGTTCGAAGGGCTGGTGACGGCGCTGATCAACGAACTGGCCGCCGAGCCCGGTGACGGCCAGGCGCTGCTGGTCCTGGATGACTACCACCTGATCGGCTCTCAGCCGGTGCATGCCTCGCTGGGTTTCCTGCTGGAACACCGGCCGCCGGGCCTGCACCCCGTGCTGGCCAGCCGAGCCGACCCGCCGCTGCCGCTAGCCCGGCTGCGGGCCCGCGGGCAACTGGCGGAGCTACGCGCGCCCGAGCTGCGGTTCACCGCCGGCGAGGCAGCCGCCCTGCTCAGGGAAGCGGTCGGCGCTGACCTGCCCGATGCGGTGATGACCGCGCTGGCGGACCGCACCGAGGGATGGGCGGCCGGGCTGCAGCTGGCAGCCCTATCGCTGCGCGGACAGGCCGATGTCACCCGGTTCGTGTCCGCGTTCACCGGCAGCAACCGGTACGTGCTGGATTTCCTGGCCGAAGAGGTGCTCGAACGCCAGAGCGGGCAGGTACGCACCTTCCTGCTGGAGACCTCGGTGCTGGAACGGCTGTCCGGCCCGCTGTGCAACGCGGTCACCGGCCGCACCGGCAGCCAGGTGCTGCTAGAGCAGGTGGAGCAGGCGGGCCTGTTCCTGCTGCCGCTGGATGAGATCCGCCGCTGGTGGCGCTACCACCACCTGTTCGCCGACCTGCTGCGCGCCCGCCTGCAGCAGGGGCAGCCGGACCGGGCCGCAGAACTTCACCGTAAGGCGGCGGCCTGGCATGAAGAACACGAGCTGGCCGATGGCGCCATCATCCACGCGGCCGCCGCGGGGGAGATGCTCTGGGCGGCCCGGATCATCGAGAAGTGCTTCGACGAAGTCTTTAACCTCCGCGGCGAGGCGGCTACCGTCCACCGGTGGCTGTCGGTCCTGCCTGCTGAGGTGGTCCGGTCCCGCCCCCGGTTGCTGCTGGCACAGGCTCTCATGGCCGCCACCAGCGGCCACATCGAGGGCGTGGAATCGCTCCTGGACGCGGTTGAGTGCGCGCCTCCCGACTGGGCCGATGAGCCGTTCGAGCCGACGGCCGGCGTCGCGGCCAGCCACCTGGTCAATGTCCCGGCACTGACCACTCTGCACCGCGGCGCTTTGGCCCAGATTCGTGGCGACGCTAAGGCCACCGCCGCGTTCGCCGCGCAGATGCTGGCCGAGAGCAAACCAGGGGAACGGATGCTGAGCGCCACCGCGCACGGATTCCTGGCCGTCGCCGAATGGCTGCGGGGCCGACTCACCGAGGCCGAACGCGCCTTCACGGCCAGCGTCGCCGGGTGGCGCGAGACCAGCCAGCCCACGCTGATCGCGTGGGGCTGCTATGAGCTGGCGCTGATCCAGCGCGCCCAGGGTTGCCTGGGCGCAGCCGTGCTGACCTGTGAGCAGGCCCTGGACAGCCTGGCCACGTCCGGCCGGCCGCCGCCGGCCGCGGGCCCCGCGTATGTGAGCCTGGCCGAGATCGCCTATGAGCGGGACGAGCTCGACCTAGCCCTGCGGCACGCCACGGAGGGCATCGCGCTGTGCCGCCAGTTCGTCTACACCGCCCCGCTAGCCGCTGGCCTGGCCACCCTGGCGATGATCCGGCAGGCCACCGGTGATCCGGCCGGGGCGCTGGAGGCGATCACCGAGGCCATGCAGGCCTCGCCGGGCCCGGCCGGCCTGCTCAACCCGGTCCCCGCCCAGCGGGCCCGGCTGCTGCTGGCTCAGGGCGATCTGGCCGAAGCCGCCCGTTTTCCGCGGGAGAATGGCCTCGGCCCGGACGATGAGCCAGATTACGCGCGCGAGCCGGGGCACTTGGCGCTGGCCCGGATCCTGCTGGCCCAGGCCCGGCCGGGGCAGGCGCTGGCGCTGCTGGACCGGCTGCACGCGGCGGCGGCCGGCCAGGACCGGCCTGGCAGCCTGATCGAGATCGGCTCGTTGCGGGCGCTGGCGCTGGCCGCCAGCGGCGGGGAGGCCGCGGCGGTCGCCGCGCTGGCTGCGGCGCTCACGCTGGCCTGCCCGCAGCGCTATGTCCGGGTCTTCGCCGACGAAGGGCCGCCGATGGCCGCGCTGCTGGCCAGGCTGATCGCGGCCCAGCGGTCCGGCGGGGCGGCCGCGGGGGTCCGGCTCGGCTGCCTGGCCCGGCTGCAGCGCGCGCTCGGCGCGCAGGACGTCGCCCCGGGTGCCGGGCGGGGCAGCGTCACGGCGGTGCCGGGCCTGGTCGACCCGCTGACCGGCCGTGAGCTGGAGGTGCTGACGATGCTGGCGGCAGGCAGGTCGAACCAGGCCATCGCGGGCCAGCTCGTGGTCACCCTGGACACCGTGAAGAAGCATGTCAGCCACGTCCTGGGCAAGCTCGGCGCAGCCAACCGCACCGAGGCCGTCGCCCGGGCCCGCGAGCTCAGCCTGATCCCTTAACGCGGACCTCCGCGCGTCGCCGGCACCTTCGTGCTGCAGCCTTGCGCCGAGGATTCCACCCGCCGTGTCCACTTTCGGGTGACGCCCGCCGCGGCATCGCCTCATAACGTCGGGGTGTCCGGCTATCCGAGAAGGAGCACACGATGGGGATCTTCGTCGCGGGGGCTGAGGGTGCTCTCGGCGCCCAGCTCGCTACGCAGCTCATCGATCATGGTCACCAGGTGATCGGAACCCATAGGTCACCCAGGAACGCCAGGTGGGTCCTGGGGCTCAGCGCCGAGCCGGCAGCGATCGGCCAGCCGGCACGCGTACGGCCCTGCATCGCGGGGAGTTCCTGATGCCGGTCGGGTACTTGTGGACGGTCGCGGTGGTGTCCTGGGGCGTGGCGTGCGCGCTTACCCGGTGGCGCAGGCTCGGCTCCTTCTCCGCCATCCCCGCGCTGGTGGTCAGCGAGCTGCCGTTCCTCGCCGGGTATCTGCTGATCGCCTCGACCGTGCTCGCGCTTGCCGACGGCGACCTCGACTCCCCGGGCGGCGCCGCCGGCGCCGCTGTCGCGCTGCTCGCCCTGGCCGGCCTGGTGGTCATCGTGCGCCGCGCGCTGCGCGCGCATGCGGCACTGCGCAACACCGGGAAGCCGAGGCGGCCATGGGGCCGCATCCTGCGCGCGCCGTTCTTCCCCGGCCGGCTCAACGTGGTCCGGGTACGCGGCCTGGCCTACGGCGACGGGCCGCACCGCACCCTGGACGTATACCACCGCCGTGACCGGCCGGCCGGCGCTCCGGTCCTGCTGCACCTCCACGGCGGCCGCTTCCATTCCGGCAACAAGGCCCGCGAAGCCCGGCCGCTGATCCGGCACCTGACCAGCCGGCGCGGTTTCGTCTGCGTAAGCGCGGACTACCGGCTGCAGCCGCACGTGACGCTGGCCGGCCAGGTAGCCGACGTGCGCGACGCCATCGCCTGGGTACGGGCTCATGCCCCGGAGTTCGGCGCCGGGCCCGGCACGCTGTTCCTCACCGGCAGCTCGGCCGGGGCGAACCTGGCGATCCGGGCGGTATGCGACGGCGAGACCGGTATCGCGGGCCTGATCTGCCGCTACGGCTACTACGGCGACCTCGCACCGCGCGGCGACATGCCACCCATGCTCATCGTGCACGGCGGGAAAGATCTTATACCGGCGGCGGACGTACGGGCCTTCGCGGAGCGGCTCCGCGCGGTATCGGGCCGCCCCGTCAGCTACGCCGAGCTGCCCGGTGCGCACCACGACTTCGACCTGTATGAGTCCATCCGGTCCGCCGCAGTCAACAAGGCAGTGGACCAGTTCACTGCGAGGGTCAGCGCTTTCTCCGGCGCAAATCATCAGGACTGGCAGCCCTCCCAAGACTCGTGACCGCTTGGCCGCGCGGGCCTTTCCACCAAGAAGCCAAGGAGACACGCATGTTCACGACACGACCGCTTCCGCATCGAGGCCCGCAAAACCGGCAGAACACACGGAGGTTCCCCATGTCCCCCACCAGCATCAGCAGTCGGCCGGGCACCCGGGCGGTCCCGGGCGCGGCGCAGGAAGGCTCTTCTCCGCGACGCCGCGGTACCTCGGCCTCTGCTGGTGGTAGTCGATGACTTGCCGTATCTGGACCGGGCAAGTTCGCTGGTTCTTGCTTCGGCCGTGCGTCGCCTCGCGGGCACCGGCGTCGGATTCCTGGCGGCTTTGCGGACCGAGTCCGAGAGCTTCTTCGATCGTGCTGGGCTGCCCAGCCATGAGCTCGCGCCGCTGGACCGGGCGGCCGCGACGTCCCTGCTCAAGCAGCGGTTCCCCGCGTTGGCGCCGCGTGTGCGCGAGCGGTTGATCGCCGAAGCGCAGGGCAACCCGCTCGCGTTGCTCGAGCTGCCCATCGCTCTTCGAGATGCCCGGCCCGCGCGGCGTCATCTGGCCGACGCCCTGCCGCTGACGGCCCGCCTGCATCAGTTGGCGCTGCGCTCCGGCCATGCGCTCAGAATCTCCCTCCCTGGATGCGGCGGCTGCGCTGAGTAGCGAAGCGCGGCAGCGCGAAGGCCGAACAGTATCCACTGGTGCCACGGGTCGTCGGGGGCAGGGAGCGCTCTGGTATCCGGGGGTGGGGTCAACTGCTCGATGGCCTCGTCGAGGCGGCCCATCCGGACCAAGGCGTGGAGCACCGCCATGCGCGATGCAGGATCTGGGCGCTGGATCCGCGTTGCTGCCGCCTCCACTCTTTCCCGTGGTCTGCTTGACATGGCCGTGGCGTAAAGGCGTCGCTTGGCCAGCTGGTCGCGCCAGAACGGATCGGTGATGTCAGCGAGTGTGTCGTCGATGATCTGAAGGTCGGGGCTGCGCTCCAAGAAGACGTTGTCGAATCGCAGCAACGCCACGCGGGCCTTCTCGGCGTCACTCGTTGCCTGTGCGGCGAGCGCGGCCAGCTCCTGTTCGGCCTGGCCGGAGCGACCCTGAAAGTGGGCGGCCTCGGCCGCCGCGAAGCGGGCCTCGAACCCGGCGCCGGCGTCGATGGCGGCCCGGGCCAGGCGTTCGGTGAGGGAGTGCTCGTGGCGGGCCCGGGCTGCCATCGCCCCGGAGACCAGCAGCTCGGCGCTGCCCCCGCCGCCCACCAGCCGCAACGCCGCCACCTTCAACGGGTCCCCCTGGCCGCGTCCACGGTCGGCCTCGAGCACCTCGGCCAGCAACCGGGAAATGGCTTGCTCGCGACGGGCGCTGATGCCGGCGCGCACCACATCCCCGTAGACGGGGTGGGCCAGGCGGATCTCGATCCGGCTACCCTCCGTGGCGCTGGTGACCAGACCCCTTTCTTCGACGGCATCGACCGCGTGGGCATCCGCCAACTGGGCCAGCTCGGCCGGCCCGAGCGGTTCGCCCAGGGCGAGCAGCTCCAGCACCGATCGCTCGGGCTGGCTCAGGTCGCCCAGGCGCAGCGCCACCAGTTCGGCCAGCCGCACCGAGGGGGACAGCGGGCCCACCAGACGCCACAAGCCCCCCGCCTCGGCAAGGGCTCCGGTCTCGAGCGCCCCGTTGACCAGCTCCCGCAGGAACATCGGGTTCCCCCGGCTGCGCCCGGCCAGCGCTCGCACCGCCGCCGCATCCACCGGTCCCCCCAGCGCCGAGGCCAGCAGCTCCTCGATCGCCGCGTCATCCAGGACCCCGATCTCGATGCGCTCGGCCGGGCCGTCCTTACACAGCGACAGCACCGGATCCGGTAGTACTTCTCCGGCGCTCACCGTGGCCAGCACGGTGGCCGCCCGGGTCAGGGCCAGCTGGTGCACCAAGACAGCCGACCCGTGATCCAGGAGATGCGCATCATCGACGAAGACCAGCAGCGGACGCCCCCGGGTCTCCTTGACCATGGCCCGGGCGTAGCGCCCGAGCAGCACCCCGAGGTCTTCCCGCGCCGTGCCCGCATCGCCGCGTCCGGGGGGCAGCAACGACGCGAACGCCCCGAACGGCAACCCCTGCGCCGCCCTGGTCGCACCGGCGCGCCGGTGCGCCATCCCGCGCTGCCCCGCCCACTCCACGCCGCTCAGGGCCAGCGTGGTCTTGCCCACTCCGGCCGGCCCGGTTATCACCGCCCCCCGCCTGGCCGCGACGGCCGCGGTCAACCGGGAAAACTCCCTGCCCCGGCCGACCATCCGCCCCCGCCACGTCTGAGGGTAACCTGGGCCAGGCCGTGACATCAAGCGCCCGGCCACTGGCCCGGACTCGTGTGACCTGCACTTCTGCGCCCGCCTACCGGCTGCTGCAGCCAGCCGCTCCTCCGGTCTCCCCGCCCCTGGTTCATACGTCACCGACGGAACGGGCCAGTAGCCCGACGCGGGAACAGGTAGCGACTACTCAGGACCGGTGCGTTCTATGACCGCTGGACGCGTGACGGACCAGGAACTAGCGGAGACCCAGCGCATCGGTGACGTCCGCGCCCTTGACTGCGGCTGCCGCCTGCGCTTCGGGGCACCCGGCCGCCACCGGCTCGCCGTCACCGGCGAAGAGCAAGGACGGGCTCCTGCATGGCGAGCATCCCGGAAGGCAGCGAGGCAGGTGGCGCCACGCGCATCTTCGGCCGCTTCCTCGCGTCTATCCGTGAGGGCACCATCGGTAATGCCTGGGGCGCCGCCTGCTCGTTGCCCGACGGGGTGGGGAGGAGACGCCGGGCCGGCCGGGCTCCCGGACGGCGGGTGCATGGCTGACTTCGCGGCCGGTCGCGGTCAGGGCGCTGGCTGCTCGCGTTCTTCGGCGGCGGCGTAGGCGAGGAAGTCATCGACCATGCGGTGCAGCAGCGTGGCGAGCTGGTGGCGTTCCTGCGGGGGCCAGGGCGCCAGGGCGGCCTGCATGCCGACGGTGCCGGCCTCGCGGATGCGGTCGGATGCTGCCCTGCCTGCGGGGGTGAGCTGGATGAGCTGGGCGCGGCGGTCGTCCGGGTCCGGGACGCGGTCCGCGTAGCCGGCCTGCTGGAGCCGCTGTACCTGCCGGGTGACGTGCGGGGCCTCCACCCCCAGCCGGTCGGCCAGCTCGCCGGGGCGCGCCGGCCCGGCCTCGGCGAGCTGCCCCAGGACCATCACGGCGGCACGGTCCAGCGGCACCGCGGCCACGGTCCGGACCCGGTCGTGGCGCCGGGCCCGGGTGATCAGGTAGGAGATCCGGGTGATCGCCCGCAGGATCTCGGCGGCATCCGCGGCATCCGCGGCATCCGCGGCATCCGCGGCATCCGCGGCGGCCGGGGCGGCGGCGGGTTCTGGCTGAGTTCCGGGCATGTGAGCCATCTTACATTACTTACCTAAGTTACGTAACTTGACGGGCATAGGGTCCGCCTGTAGCGTCACTTACCTAAGTTAAGTAACCAGCTCGTCCCGTGGGAGATCTCATGACAAGCACCAGGGCCCCGGCGGCCCGCCCAGCCCCCGCCCACCGGCCGGCCAGCCCCGGCGGCCGGATGCGCCGCTGGCGGGGCAGCCCGCCGCTGACGCTGCTGGCGGTGGCGCTGGGCGTGATGATGGTCGGCCTGGACGGCACCATCGTGGCGGTGGCCAACCCGGCCATCCAGTCCCACCTGCACGCCTCCCTGGCCGGCATCCAGTGGATATCCAACGCCTACCTGCTGGCCCTGGCGGTCAGCCTGATCCCCGCCGGCAAGGCCGGGGACCGGTTCGGCCACAAGAAGGTCTTCCTGACCGGCGTGGCCGGGTTCGCGGCCAGCTCGGCGGCCATCGGTCTGTCCGGCAGTATCGCCGACAGCATCACCGGGGTCATCGCGTTCCGCGCGCTGCAGGGCGTGTTCGGGGCGATGCTGCAGCCCACCGCCCTGGCCCTGCTGCGCCGGACGTTCCCGCCAGAGAAGCTGAACGGGGCCATCGGCGCGTGGGGCGCGGTGATCGGCGCGTCCACCGCCGCCGGGCCGATCGTCGGCGGGCTGCTGGTGCAGCACATCGGTTGGGAAGCCTGCTTCTACGTCAACGTCCCGGTCGGCGCCGCCGCCCTGGCCATGAGCCTGCTCGTGGTCCGCGAAACCCCGGCCGCCCCGGCCAGCTCGTTCGACATCCCCGGCATCGCCGCCCTGGCCGGCGCGCTGTTCACGCTGATCTTCGGCCTGATCAAGGGCCCGGACTACAGCTGGGCCTCTGCCCGCACCCTGGCCTTCCTCGGCGCCGCCGCCCTGCTCGGGCTGCTGTTCATCATCCGCGAGCGGCGCGCCCGCCAGCCGATACTGCCGCTGAAGCTGTTCCGCTCGGCGTCCCTGTCGGCCGGGGTGGTGCTGGTCATCCTGCTGATGTTCGCCCTGTTCGGCGCCATGTTCTTCATGACCTTCTACCTGGAGAACGTGCACGGCCTCGACCCGATCCAAGCAGGCGTGCACCTGCTGCCGATGACCGCGATGCTGATCGTCGGCTCCCCGGTCGCGGGTGCGCTGATCAACAAGCTAGGCCCCCGGCTTCCGATCGTGACCGGCATGGCCATGGCTGCGGCCGCCATGTACGGCCTGTCCGGGCTGGCCGCCGCCTCCAGCCCGGACGACACCATCACCTGGTTCGTGCTGCTCGGCCTGGGCCTGGCCCCGGTGATGGTCGGCGCCACCAACGTCATCGTCGGCAACGCCCCCGCCGAACTGGCCGGCGTGGCCGGCGGGCTGCAGTCCACCGCCATGCAGCTCGGCGGCGCCTTCGGCACCGCCGTGCTGGGCGCCATCATGTCCGCCAGGATCGACAGCCTGCTGCCCGCCAGCTGGCACGCCGCGCACCTGCCCGCGCTGACCGCGGCTCAGTACACCCAGGTCAAGAGCGCGGTCTCGGTCGGGGTCGCGCCGGTGACCCACAGCACCCCGGCGCAGGCGGCCGGCGTGATCACCCAGATCAGCCACGCCACCTTCACCGCCGGGATGCACAACGCCTTCCTGGTCGGCGCCGCCGTCGCACTGGCCGGAGCCGGCATCGCCCTGATCACCAGGCGAGGCACCGGCACTGCCGCAGCGCACGCCGGCATCTGACCCCACCCAGCCCGCAACCAACCCCCGCTCACAACCCTGAATCCGGAAGGACGAACGTCATGTCCGCCCTGCCCACCCGCACGCCGGTGACCCCGGCCAGCCCCCAGTCAGCCCCATTCACAGCTCCCCGACCCGGAAGGAAGAACGTCATGTCCGCACTGCTCAACCGCACGCCGGTGCTCTGGTTCCTGTTCCTGTTCAACGCCGCCGTCGCCATCGCCGCCGGCGCCGTCGGCAGCCACCTCCACCTCCACGGCCACACCCTGCACGGCTCCCAGCAGGTCACGACCGCCGCCGGAATGGGCATCGTCGCGCTCGGCGCCGGCGCCGCCCTGTACCTGCGCCGCGCCAAGCGGGCCTGACGCACACGCCAGCTACCAGAACCAGAAAGGAAGAGTTCCCATGCCGACGATGAAATCCGTGCAGACCGCCGCGCCGGGCACGATCAAGGTAGCCGAGATCCAGCGCCCGGCTCCCGGGCCCATGAGCGAGTACCTGCTCATCCAGAACTCCGTCGCGGGCCAGAGCGTGGCGGTCTTCGCGGATGACCTGCCCTTCGAGGTCGCCACGCTCAACGAGCCGATGATCGTGTACAGCACCAGCCGCTCGGCGGAGCGCACCGGCCCGGCGTGGCCGATCATGTGACGGAACTCGGCTAGATCCATGGGTCCTTACTCTGCCGGCTTCCCCGGCCTCTGCGCGCCGCCGCGCGGGCATGTAAGTCACGTCGCGAAACTTGCAAAAGTGCCCCCCTAGCGTACGGCCAGCGGGTAGGGGCGCGGCCGTCAGCGGGGCCCGGGCCGGATGCTCCTGTGAGGGGAGTTCCGTGAACCGCCCGGGCGGATCCGGAGCTGCGCGATCGCGGTCACGATTCCCGGCCCGGGCCCCGCCCACGTCGACCGGCCCGCCCCCTGGGGGACGGCCGGTCTCGCGTTCTTTCGTGACATACACGGGGCGAAGGGCTGTCAGGCGGATTCGCAGCGAAGATCCGGCGTATCCGCTGGAAGTTTCCGGGGACTACCGAGACGCCTAACCGAACCCGCCGGCCGGCCATTGTCCGCTTGTGTGAGCCGTCTAGCCCCGGTCCCGGTCCTGTCCTTGGCGCGGGGCCGGTCCGGTGCGGTTCTGGGTGCCGTGCAGGAACACCGAGGTGATGAGCGCGGCGGCTTTCTCGACGCCGGCTTGGTGCTCGGCGGTCATGCGGGCTGCGGCATGGAGCAGGCTGCCGAGCAGGGAGAGCAGTTCCCTGGCGGACAGGTCGCCGCGGAACGTGCCGTCGTCGATGCCGCGTTGCAGCAGCGCCTGGAGCAGCGTCCCGATCTGCTGTTCCGCGCCGCCGGAGTAGTCGGAAACGCCGAACCTGCTGATGAGGGCGGCGTACTTGCTGCCGCCGGCGGCGAACACGCGGGCGACGCGGGCGATTCCCTCGGTCACGGGGACGGCGTCCAGGTCTGCTTCGGCGAGCCCGTCGGCGGTGGCGTCGCGGGCGGCGGTGTCCAGGGCCTGCAGCAGCTGCTCGCGGGTCGCGAAGTGCCGGTACAAGGTGGCCCGGGCCACGCCGGCGGCCGCGGCGACCTCGCTCATGCTGGGCGGCTCGCCGGCGGCGGCGAGCAGGTCGGCGGCGGCGTCGAGGATCGCCTCGGCGACCCGGTCGTGGATGGCTGTGCTCCTGGTCATGGACCCTAGTTTACATCATTGACTCAGTGATGTACGGTGACATTCATAAGTGAGACATCAACGTCTCATTACGGAACCTCACTGTACCTGAAGACAGGGGACTGACATGGCAACGATGGCTCGCTGGTGCGTCCAGCACCGCGCCTGGGTACTGATCGGGTGGCTGGCGCTGCTGGCGGTCCTGGGTGTGACCGGCCGGGCCGCGGGGTCCACGTACTCCGACGCCCTGACCCTGCCGGGGACCGGCTCCACCACCGCGCAGAACCTGCTGGAGCAGGCGTTCCCGGGGCATGCGGGAGACCAGGAAACGATCGTCTGGCGGACCAGCTCGGGCAGCGTCAGCGCGCCGGCCGTCCGGGACCGGATCACCGCCATGCTGGATAAGGTCGCCGCCGCGCCCGCGGTGGCCTCGGTGTCCAGCCCGTACTTGGCCCGTGGCGCCGCGCAGGTCAGCCGGAACGGGCAGATCGCCTATGCCACGGTGGTCTTCGATGCCCCGCAGGCTAGCCTGCCGGTGCCGGACGTCACCCGCGTCGTCCACCTCGCCGAGGCGGCGCGGGCCCCCGGCGTGCAGGTCGACATCGGCGGCCCGGCGGTGGAGAACGCGCTGCGGCCCTCGGTCGGCATCAGCGCCGGCGTCGGCGTCATCGCCGCGGCGATCGTGCTGTTCATCGCGTTCGGGTCGCTGCTGGCCATGCTCATTCCCCTGATCATCGCGATCTTCGCGCTGGTCCCGGGCCTGATGACGACCGGGCTGCTGTCGCACGCGGTGACCATTCCCTCGTCCGGCCCGACGCTGGGCATCTTGATCGGCCTGGGCGTGGGCATCGACTACGCGCTGTTCATCGTCACCCGGCACCGCACCGGCCTCAAGGCCGGGATGACCCCCGCCGACGCCGCGGTCCGCGCGCTGAACACCTCCGGCCGCGCGGTCCTGTTCGCCGGGACCACCGTGTGCATCGCCCTGCTCGGCATGCTCGTGCTGCGCATCAGCTTCATCTCCGGCCTGGGCATCGCCGCGGCGATCACCGTCTTGTTCACGGTGGCGGCCGCCGCCACCCTGCTGCCGGCGCTGCTCGGCTTCCTCGGGATGCGGGTACTCAGCCGCAAGGAACGTCGCCGGCTGGCCGCCGCCGGGCCCGCGCCGGACGGCACACCCGGGGCATGGGCGCGGCTGGCCGCGTTCATCCAGCGCCACCCCGCCCCGCCGGCCGCCGCCGCCGCCACCGTGATGCTCGTGCTGGCCATCCCGGTGCTGTCGCTGCGGCTAGGCTCCTCCGACGCCGCTAACGACCCGGCCTCCACCACCACCCACCAGGCCTACGAACTGCTCGCCACCGGATTCGGCCCGGGCTTCAACGGCCCGCTGGAACTTGCCGGCACCACTACGTCCCCCGCTGATGCGGCCGCGTTCGCCCGGCTGGCCGGCACCCTGGCGACCGAGCCCGGCATCGCCGCGGTCTCCGCGCCCATGGCCGGCCACGGCGCCTCGCTGATCAGCGTGATCCCGGCCACCTCTCCCGAGGCCAAGGCCACCAGCGCCCTGATCAGCGGTCTGCGCGACAGCGTGATCCCCGCCGCCGAGCACGGCACCACGCTGCGCGTCTACGTCGGCGGCGTCACCGCCGTCAATGACGACTTCGCCGCCGTGATCGCGCCCAAGCTGCTGATCTTCATCGGGGTCATCCTCGTGCTGGGGTTCTTGCTGCTGATGCTGGCCTTCCGCAGCCTGCTCATCCCCGCGGTCGTGGCGGTGATGAACCTGCTCGCCGCCGCGGCCTCCTTCGGCGTGCTGACCGCCGTGTTCCAGTACGGCTGGGGCCTGCGGCTGCTTAACCTCGGCCAGCCCGGGCCGGTCACATCGTTCCTGCCCGTGCTGATGCTCGCGGTCCTGTTCGGCCTGTCCATGGACTACGAGGTGTTCCTGGTCTCCCGGATCCGCGAGGAATGGGCCGCCAGCGGCGACAACCACCAGGCCGTGCGGACCGGCCAGGCCACCACCGGCCGGGTTATCATCGCCGCCGCCACCATCATGATCCTGGTATTCAGCGCGTTCATCCTGTCCGGCCAGCAGGCCATCGGCGAGATCGGCATCGGCCTGGCCGCCGCCGTCCTGCTCGACGCGTTCATCCTGCGCACCGTGCTCGTCCCGTCCCTGATGCACCTGTCCGGCCAGGCGAACTGGTGGCTGCCGGGCTGGCTGGACCGTCTCCTGCCGCACCTGTCCATCGAACCCGCCACCCAGCCGCCCGCCCTGCCCGCCGCCGCACTCACCCGCAGCACGACAGCCGGCTAGTCAGGAGCGACGCCGTGACCACCTCATCCATCCGCACGCAGGTCCGGCCCGCCGGCGGGCGCCCGTCCGCTTCGCCCGCCGCGGTGCCCCCGCTCCCGGCGAGCCGGTCTCCTCCCCGGCAAGCACATCAACGGCGGGCAGGACTGCCAGGACCCGGCTGAACGTGGCCGGCGCGCGGTGCGTGGCACTGTTCGGCTCCGCGCTGCAGCGATCGGACGCACCGGCCGCCTGGCAGCGTGGCCGCGGCGATCAGCGGCGCCGTGCGCCGGTTCGGTACCCGCGGCTGCGCCAGCCGGATGGCCCAGGAGTCCGGCGACCACCCCCAGGCGGCCGCCGAGCCGATGCGCTGGGTCCGCCAGCACCCCGCCTGCGGCGGCTGCCCCGGCGACCTGCGAGCCCGGGCCCGGCCATGACCCAGCCAGGAGAGGCGGGCAGAGATGAACCAGACGCGTGACCGGTGCGGGCCTGCGGTCCGTGCGGTGTACCGCGCGGGCCGGCGCGGCGAACTGTACCTGTGCAGGCACTGCACGAACCAGCTACGGGCGGCGCTGTCCGCGCAGGCTGGACCATCTGGCCCGCTGGCCGGCAGGCGCTCGCCCGCGAGCCAGCGGATACTCCGGCGCGCCGCGACAGGGACTGGCGTGAGCCCGGGCGGGGAAGGCGTGATCTGCTTCGCCCCCGGGCCGGCCCGGCCGGGCCGGCTGAACCGGTCCCTCGCCCGGTGCGCCGGGCGGGCGCAGCGCCAGGTACCTGATCCGGCGGGACCGCCCAGGGGCCAGGGTCCGCCGGGCTGCCCGATCGCGTCCCGCAGCCCGGGCCGACAGCCGCAAGTGACCTCGCAGCCGGCGACGGAAAGCCGGGCTAGAGCCCCGCCATCTGGCGGGGCTAGCCCGACAGGACCGGCCCGGCTACCGCTGAGCCGGGCCGGTCCCGCCCATAGGGAGAGATGGAAAGCACCGGGTGTCCGCTACGGTGCCCGGCAGGCGACGGAGCGTGTGCGCTTGGCATAGCCGGACGCCGGCCCGGCCGCGGGCGGCCGGGCCGCGCAGGAAGGCCAGCCACCCGCACGACCCTGCGCCACCGCACCGTGCCAGCGGCGTTGAGGAACCCGGCCACCACGGCACTGCAAGCACGCGCCACCCAGACTGCCAAGACCGTCACCGTGACAGCACGCTAACCCGGCTGCAAAGCCCTGACCAGGAAGGGAAGACGAAACTAGGAACGCCGATCGCCCGGCGCTGGCGGTAGCCTGCGCGCGGGTGACGATCCAGCATGCCCGGAAACGGCGGATATGGGGAAATCACGTGTCCGAGGGGGACTTGATCCCCGCTCGTGGTGGTACATCCCCAAACGGGGGATCCATCACCACTCCAAACTAGCAAGGCGAGGGCCGGCCGGGCCCGCATTCCGCAGGCGAAAAGAGGCGGCAGCACCGGCCTGCCCGGCCGGTCCAGGCATGTGACCTGCGGAAACGACGAGGGCGGTGAGCCGGGACCGGGCCGCAGGCAGGGCCGGACCGCTGCAGCCGCAGCACGACGCTTCATCATCAGGGAAGCACGGTGACAGCCTCCCGCTGCTGCCCGCCAGTCCCCGCACCGCAGCCGCAGCCCCGTAAACCGGCCCAGATGACCTTGCCACCGAGTTGAACCCCCATAAGGCAGTCCCCGGCGGCTAGCCGCGCCGGAGCAGATCAAAAGCGGCGCCTTTCCGCGCACGGCGCATAGCTCACCAGCACGCAGCTGACAAGGGCAGAGCCGGCGGTCACGTCGCCTGCGATCCGCGGCACCCGTGACGCACCGCCACCGCCGCTGGCGTAGCTTGCGCGCGCGTACCCGCCGATATGGACGGTCGTAAGTGCGCGTCTATCGTCGCTCATGGCCGCGCATAAGTGGATGATCTGCGGCCTGATTACTCGACACGGCGCTCTGGGATGCTCTCTGGTGTAGACGGTCCTGGACGGTCTGCCCAGTCCTCCGGAACAGAAGGGCAGGGGGACACTAGTGGCCCATCAGCGCCCGGCCCTCTACCATGTCGTCCTGACGGTTCGGTGGGACTGTCTGATGACATCCGCGCCGGGCAGGCCGAACCAGTCGTGAGCCGCCGAGGCAAAGCCGCCACCGCGTGAGAGCGATCCTGACCCCCGCCGCCGCAGGGCCGGGCCCGGCGTGAACGAGCACGCCGCCCGGACCGGCCCGTCGGCTGATCGGTTATCCGCCTTCGGTTAGCAGCCTTGCGCGACCCGGATGATCGTCTTGCCGGGCACCCGGCGGTCAGGGGCGAACGCGGACGGCAGTTCGGCGAGCGGTCGCACGGCCCCGATGATCGGATTCAGCCGCCCGGACCGCGCCCGCTCGGCGAGGTCCGCCAGCCGGAACCGGTCGGGCTCGACGACGAAGAAGATCGCCCGGCCGTCGGCGGGCCGCACCTTCGGCGGGCCGACGATCGTGACCAGCGTGCCGCCGGCGCGTACCAGCGGGGCCGAGCGTTCGAGGACCTCGCCGCCGATCACGTCGAAGGCGACGTCGACCTCGCCGGCGTCCTCAAGCCGACCGGCGTGCAGGTCCACGAACGCGTCCGCACCCAGCCCGAGGGCGGTCTCCCGGTCCCCGGCACGACCGGTGCCGATCACGCGGGCGCCCAGCTCGTGTGCGAGTTGCACCGCGATTGACCCGACGCCGCCCGCGGCGCCGTGGACCAGGACGGTCTGGCCCGTCTTGAGGTGGGCGTGGTCGAAGAGGCCCTGCCAGGCGGCCAGCCCGGAGATGGGCAAGGCGGCGGCCACGGTGTGGTCGATGCCGGCTGGAAGCGGGGCGAGGTTGCGGGCCTCCACCGCGGTGTACTCGGCCAGCGACCCGTCGCGGGTCCAGTCGGCCAGTCCGAACACCCGCTGGCCCACGGTCAGGCTGGTGGTGCCGTAGCCCAGCTCGGTGACAACACCCGACAGCTCGTGTCCGGGCACGCTCGGGGTTCGGTCGCGGCCGGCGCGGTCGGTCCATGTGCCCGGCCAGTCCAGCTCCCCCCGGGTGAACCCGGCCGCGTGGACGCGCACGATCACGTCGTTTTCGGCCGCGTGGGGGTGGGGGATGTCGGACAGCGTGAGCCCGGCGGCACCGGCGGCACGGTCTCGTACGGTGATGGCTTGCACAACGGTTCCCTTCTGCGACGAATTCAGGTTCTGACGCGCCCCTCTGGGACGCCTGACGCGCCATCGCTCCGGCGACCACTGCACCCCAATCGCCGCTCTCAGACCGGCGCAGCCGTGCCAGATCACCCCGCGGGTGCGCTCGAGCTCACCGCGGTTATTGGCCAGGGCTGGCTTGATCAGATCATGCCCGCCCGCCGGCTTCCCTGAAACCGCCCCGACCGAATGGTGCGCCGCTAACCTTGGCAGGGCCCCTGCACCGCAGCATCGGAAGCCCTTCGAGCGGGGTCGGCGGGCAGCCGAACAAAGCCCAGATCTGGTCGATCTGCGTTCCAACCCAGTTCCAAGCACCAGCACCGACAGCCGCGCGGAGTCGGCGATCTGAAATTGTTCGAGTTAATTACAATATGCCAGCATGTCGCGCTGCGTAACCGCGAGGAGCGCTGGCCGACGCCTGATTTTGGCCAGCCTGGGCCGTGGCCGGGTGGTATGAGCTGCCGGACGGGCACGGCCTGTTCTGGGGTGGGGGTGACGATCACCGCCACCCCAGGCCCCGCCGAGGTGATCACTGCAGGCCCGCTGCGCGCCGCTGGAGCGACCGTGGCCGGCGTGGACATCGACGAGCTGGACACGACGCTGACCACCGGACCCCGGCGAGGCCGCGAGGCCGCGCGGATCGAGTTCACGACGGCAGGGACCGCTGAGCGGCGTCAGATGCCAGCCCGCATCGGGTACACGCTGGCCATGGCCGCGGCCACCGGTGCGCCGGTCCGGGTTGCCGGCCAGCTGACGGGCCAGCTCGCGGTCGCCGCCCAGGATGACCTAGTGGGCCAGTCCACCAGGAATGTACTGCTGCCGCAGTCGGCTCGCTGCTGGCCGCCTTACGCAGGCACGGCCCATCCTTGGTCAAGCAGGCTGACCTGGCCAGCTATCCCTCCGTCCCTGCAGCGGCGCGCACTGAGCTGGCCCAGCTCGGGACAAGTTCCGCTGAGGTGGAAGTGGCCTTTTGACTCGGCCTGGTCCTTAAGATCCGTAACAGGTGCGGACCAGCCCGCATGCCTTGGTCGCTAGGCCAGCGTGGCGATGGCCTTGTGGACCGAGGCGATGGCGCTGGCGCCTTCACCGGTGGCTGCGGCGACCCGCTTCATCGAGCCGGAGTGGACGTCGCCGACCGCGAACACGCCGGGAATGCTGGTCTCGAACGGAAGCGGCCGCCGTCCCAGCGTGGCCCAGTCCGGTCCGAGGTCATTGCCGGTCAGCTGGACATCGGTCCGGATGAAACCATCGTCCCCGGTAGCGATCCCGGTCAGCCAGCTCGTGGCGGGCTCGGCGCCGATGAAGCAGAACAAGCCTGAGCATGGCTGGGCTTGCGCGGTGTCTGCCGTCCGGTCGGTGACGGTGACTTCCTCGAGGAAGTCACCGCCATCCAGCCGGGTGACCTCGCTCCGGCACCGTACCGTCACCCGCGGCTGGGCCAGCAGCCGGTCGACGAGATAGGCCGACATCTCGGTCGCGATGTCCGGGCCGCGGACGACCAGCGAGACCTCACTGCCTCGCCCGGCCAGGTACAGCGCGGCCTGACCCGCGGAGTTCGCGCCGCCGACCACCGTGACCGGGCTGCCCGTGCACGCGCGGGCTTCTAGTTCGGTGGCCGCGTAGTAGATACCGGCGCCCTCGAAGTCAGGCCAGCGTTCCAGCGGCAGTGCCCGGTAGCGGGCGCCGGTCGCGATGACGACGGCTTTGCTGTCGATGACTTCCCCGCCCTGCAGGTGCCGGCGGAGCAGGTCGCCCTTCCGGTCGGTGTTGAGCGTGACCGCCTGGCACGGGCTGGCCAGCTGGGCTCCGAACTTCAGCGCCTGGAGCACGGCCCGGCCGGTCAGATCGGCGCCGGACAGGCCGAACGGGAAGCCGAAGTAGTTCTCGATCCGGGAGCTTGCCGCGGCCTGCCCGCCGGTGCCGACGGCGTCCAGCAGCACGGTATCTAGGCCCTCGGACGCCCCGTAAACCGCGGCCGCCAGGCCGGCCGGGCCCGCGCCGACGATCGTGACATCAACCGGCCTGGCGGAGGAACGACGGTAGGACAGGCCAAGCTTGTCGGCCAGGCCGCCCGGCGTGGCCTGTTTCAGCGTGGCGCCGGGCATGACGACGGCGGGAAGGTCGTCCTCGGTCAGGCCGGAGGACTCCATCATCGTCCGGCCCGCGGCGGTGTCGGCGTCGAACCACAGGTGGATCAGGCGCTGCCGGGCGGCGTAAGTCCGCAGCGCCAGCGCCGCCGCCGACCTGTTGGCGCCGACGATCTCCACCGCCTGGGCGGCGGTGCTGCGCTGCAGCAGCTCCCGGCGGGCAATCAATGCCTTGAAGACGATGTCGGACAGCTCGACGTCGTTGGCCATGAGCTGCCGCAGGCGCTCCGGCGACACCCGGTAGACCGTGCCGCCCTCCCGCACCCGGCACAGCAGGTAGACATTCTGCCCGGTCAGCAGGTTCAGCTCGCCGACAAAGCCGCCCGCATCCACCGCCGCGACGGTCGCGGCGGGCACGTCGGCCGTTTCCGTCCGGACAACCTCCACCGAACCCCGCTCTACCACGATCAGATCGACGTCTTCGTCACCCGGCCGGAACAGTACATCGTCCCGATGAGTCTCGTGCGGCGTGCCGTAGGCCAGGAGCCGCGCGAACAGCTCATCGCCCAGCCGCGGCGATGCAACACTGGCGGGCACCAGCGGTTCGCCCAGCTGCCCGCGTGCGTGGCTGGCGCGCAGCCGATCCAGATCATGCGGTGGGGTCCAGGCCACCGGCCTGGCCAGGCCGGGCTGACTGAACACCGGGCCACGCGCGGCCCAGGGCACGGCGGTACGCGACAGTTCATTCATCGCTATCACGCTTTCAGCTCCCCGGCCATCTGGTCAAACGCCTTGCAGCCGATGAGCTCGAGGTACTCTAACGGCCCCTGACACGCCCCGCCACAGGCGAAGCACCTGATCGCAGACCATCCCGCAGCTCCCCAGAACGAACAACCTTCCGTAACCACGGCTGGCGACGTTCCAACCCGGAACCGCCAGCTGGCGCGACCGCTAGCCCTGTAATTCGCACATGGGCATAGATCACGTCCGCGGGGCTGGGTGTTATGGCGGCCGGGTCGGGTCGACGCCGAGTAGTTCCAGCAGCCTGGCCTGGACCGGGCTGGGCCGTGGTATCTGTGCGGGGCTGGCCGCGGTGGCCGGGAGCAGCTGCATGCCGGCCAAGGCGGTGAGGATGAGCCGGCCGGTGGGCCGGGCGGGCTGCCGGTTGTACAGCCCGTCGAGTCTGGTTTCGGGGGCGAGGTTGCGGCGGGCTTCGCGCTCGATCAGGCAGAAGACCAGCAGCGCGAGGCTGATCACGGTGATCAGCGCAGCGATCCGCCGGTTGCTGTTCAAGAACATCGGGGCGACCGCAAGGGGTCCTTTCAGGTTGCCGTAGCGGCGTTCGACGGCTTCCTGGCCCTTGTAGCGCAGCAGCACCTCAGCGGAAGGGATCTGGTCATCGAGGCTGGTGAGCAGCGCGTACCAGCCGTCGGTCGCGGCTTCGGCGTCAATCACCTGCTGGTCAAACCACCATGTGAGGGCGGGCTTGCCGGGTCCGCCGCTGCCTGTGCCGTGGCAGGTGTCCGCCGGACCGGGTCCGGTCGCACCGGGGATACTGGCCGTCTGGCCGCTCGCCTGGCTGGTGCTGGTGACCTCGGGGCCGCCGCCGGCCGGGGCGGTGCCGACGGCGTAGCGCAGGTAGGGGCCGGCCTTGCGGTCGCGGGCGATCTGCTGGAGCCGGGCGGTGACCTTCTGCTCGTCGGGGTAGAACCGGCCGCCCAGGCCCGACAGCAGGCGGTTCAGGTCGTCTTCGGCGCGGGCGAGTTTCTTGGCGCGGCTGGTGGCGGCGGCATGGGCACGGGCGGTGGAGTGCACGAAGACGCGGCGCAGCCGGATTGGCGGTTCGCTTTTGCGCCTGGAGTTGCGGATCTGAAACGGCTGCGCGTCTTGGAGCACGTGCCAGCGGCCCAGCTGCCCGGGGTCCTTGTGCGCGTCTCGCTGGGCGGCGTAGCCGACCTCGGTGGCCTGGCCCAGGTCGCAGGCGGCCAGCTCGGCGGCCTTCACATACGTCTTGGACGCGGGGGCCAGGAACGTGCAGCCGGCTTTGCTGATCGCGGCGACGTTGTCGTAGCTGATCAGCTTGGAGTCCCCGATCAGGAGGAACTTCTTCGCCCCGGCGATCTTCTTCAGGGCGGTCATCGCCGCGGTCACCTGGGAGATCTCGGCGTCCCCGCCGCTGTAGGCGTGATGGTAGACGGGGATCCCGCCGTCGCCGGCGGCGGCGATCCCGGCCTGGACCTGCAGCAGGTCGGTTCTGCGGTCTTTGGGGTGCCCGTAAGCCGGGGCCGGGTAGTCCTCGTCGGGCTGCTCGTAGGCACCGTACAGCGAGAAGCTGGTCATGTCCCAGTGCAGCTGGCTGATGTCAATGCCGAAGGCGCCGATCGCGCGGACCGCGACCGCCCCGGTGATCTCCTCCAGTCTCGGGGCGATCGCATCAAGGGTGCGGCCCAGCTTGTCGTCGTTCAGCGCGAGCGCGGGGATGCCCAGGATCTCCGGGACCGCCCAGTCGCGGGCCCAGTCCGCGACGTGGACCAGCGGAGCCGGGGAGGTGAGCCGGTTGCAGATCATCGCCTCGACGGCCTGGCCCACGGTGAGGCTGGCCACCGGCCGGATCGGCACCAGGTCATCGATGACCTGCCCGATGCCCAGCCGGGTGCAGAACGAGGCGATGACCGGCAGGGAACCCAGCATCTTGGCCTGCCGTGCCGGGACATCGGCCCAGGCCACCTCCGGGGCCGGGGCGGGCCGGCGCTGGCCGGCCATCACCGCGCCGCCGGAGCGGCCAGGCGGGCGGCCAGCCGCCGGGCCAGCCGGGCATCCACGGCGCCGGCGGCGGCCTGCCCGGCCAGCCAGCTGCCGGCCGCGGCGCCAAGCGCGCCCGGCGGCAGGGCGTGCAGGAAGCGGCGGAAACCCGATTCCGACGGCGCGAGGTAGCCGCCGGACCGGGGCGAGCGGCGGGCACCGAACACCGCGAGCGCGTCCTGGCTGAACCCGGCGGCATAGGCGGCCATAGATGCCGGGCGGCGGTGCCCGGCCAGCAGGGCCGCCGCGGCGATCGCCGCGGTCGCGGCGTGGCCGTGGCGCACCCCCCGGGGATCCCGCGGATCATGCAGGCAAGCGCCGAGATGGGCGCGCAGCGAGGCGACGTGCGCCGCGCGCAGGTCCAGCCACGCCGGTGGCGGCGGCGGATCGAACAGCGCCGACGGGGCCGGCGCGCCCAGGGCGGCCAGGCCGCCGGGTGCCACCTCGCGCAGCCAGCACCGCTTCACCTGCCCGTGGAAGGCATACCCCCGCCCGCCCGCGCCCCGCCCGTACCCGGCGGTCTGCCCGGCGCAGGCGAACCCGGCCGCGGCGTAGCACGCGCCGGTGTGCCGGGCCGGGTCGGTGAACGTCTCCACCGCCAGCACGATCTGGTTATGCACCTCCAGGTAGTCGCCGGGCAGCCGGGCCAGCGACCGGGCCAGCACCGCCGAGGCCAGATGCGGCCTTCCGCCGGGCAGCACGCAGAACCGCTGCTGGCCGGCCAGCATCGGCAGCCGGTCGAGGCGGTCGGGATCCGACCAGCCGACCACCTGATCCCGGGCGGTGCACCGCAGCACCGACGACCCGTACCCCGCCAGCGCCACCCAGGCGCCGTCCAGCACCGCGACGTGCCGGACCACCGACCCGAACAGCCGCGGCCCGAGCCAGTGATGAGCAGCCAGCAGCTGATCAAACCGGGGGACCTCGACGGGCAGCACCGGCCGTACCGTCAGCTCGCGGGTCCAGGAGGCCACGACCGGAATCCTGCCAGCAACCCGGCCGTATGTCCAGCTGATCTTGAAGGTGCAGGCCGGAGCGCTAAGACAGGCAGCTTTGACGGGCCAGGCGGAACGCCGCGGCCGCAGCGGCGACCGCCCGCCCGGTGAACGTCAGGCGATCTCCGCGGACCCCGGAAGTTACCCATGTCCATGTGCGGAAGGCAAGGCTAGCTCAGGACGTTCCCCGGAACAGGCGCACAGCTCCTGTCGAATTGGTGTCGAGCAACGCCGGGCGGCACGGCTGCCATGCGCGCTCATGCCGATGACAGTGCAGTGCGTATCGGCAGAAGCTGACGGCCCCATGCGGGGTATGAGGCTCTCGCGCCGATTGTCCCGAACCCAAGCGCGCTCAGCCGCTTCCCGGGTCTCCTAATAAGACTTTGCGGTCCAGAGGCTGACGCCACCAACGATAACCGCGCCGACCAGTACTCCCACAAGGCCAACTATCCGCCGCTATTGGAATTGCCAACACCGCCATCGTAATCGCCCGACCATTTCTTGCTCACCGTGGCCTCCCGCCAGCCGACCAGGTAATCCGCTCCGGGCGGCCGGATTACGCTTCGCATCGTCGGCCATGGTGAAACTCTAGACACCTCAGATCCCCAGTCACACCCCTGGCGCGATGAGAGCAATCTGGACTGCAGCGCCACCCACAGCGAGCCAACGCAGCCCACGATGACATCCTGGGATCGCGGAGCCCCGTCGGGTAAGGGCGGCGCATTGCAGCGCCGCCCTCCCCTCAGAACCGTGCTGGCGGGTTTCCTCGCACACCAGCGTAAGGGGTTGTGTGTCAAGCGATGCGGAGAAGCTTTTGAGGTATTTCCCGGACGGCTCTGACCTGGGTGGTTCTTGCTACGGCTGGTGCTGGTGAGCGCTTCCGGCCGACGACCTGCGGGCGGCGGCCTGGCCGCGGGCATGCTGAGATCCCGTGCCGGGACGGGCGGCCGTCGCGGCGCGGTCGGGATGCCCGTCACCCGGGTCTTCTCGCCCTACGTAGTGCAAGCGGGCTCGGCCCGCCCGCGGCGTGCGGGCGGGCCTGCCCCGACAGCGTTCAACCGGGCTGGTGAGAAGCTCCGGGCGGCCGGGGGAGAGCTGCCCAGGGTGTGCGACGGGGTTGGTCCCCTACGGCTCTGCGGGCTCGCTCTCCCCCTCGGCGGGGAGGAAGGTCCAGGGCACTCTGGCGGGTGGATGCAGGATGGAAGCGCTGGTCAGGCCGCCTCCGCCGGGGGGCGTGCGGCGTGCTGGCAGGCGGCAGGGCCGGAGGCGGCCGCGGGATCCCAGCTGGTGTCGTGGACGACGATGAAGTAGATCCAGCGCAGCAGGGAGGCCGCGCAGGCGACCCGGGCCCTGGCGCGGCGGGCACGGGCCGCGGCCGCGGCCGCGGTGGCCTGCCGCGATCCGGCACCGGCCTGCGCGGCGGCGGTGCCGGCGGCCTGGGTCATCGCGGCGTACTTGGCGGCCATCACCGGGTTGAGCTGGAGCATCGGCCATACCGCGCGCCAGACGGTCAGCCGCAGGCCGGGCCGGCCACGGCGGGAGATGTGCGCCTGGCCGGAGAAGACGCCCGAGGCGTTTTCGGACGGGGACAGCCCGGCGTGCTTGACCAGGGAGGAGGAGCTGTCATAGCGGCGCGGGTCGCCGGTCTCGGCCAAGATCGCCGCCGCGCCGACGGCGGTCAGCCCGGGGATGTCCCCCAGCCGGGACAAGCCGAGCTCGCCCAGCACCGCCACCATGTCCGCCTCCACGGCGCGCAACTGGGCGCGGGTGCGCTGCAGGTCACCCAGCTCATCGGCGACCCGGCGGAGCAGGCCACGGCGGGACCAGGCGACCACGCCCTCGGTATCGGTCAGCGCGGCAAAGACCCGGCCGATGATCTTGCCCCAGCCCTTCTTGCCGCCCCAGCCGGGCACGGCACCGCGGACGGCGGCGGTGAACTCCTCCAGCCCCGCCGCGGCCAGCCGGGCCGGGTCCCCGCCGCATCGGGCCGTGACCACCTGCAGCGCGGCCAGCCAGGTCACCGAGCCAAACGGGCCGGCGCACGCCCCGGTCACGGTCGGCCAGGCCACCGACAGAAAGTCCTGGATCCGCTGCACCGACGCGGTCGCCGCGGTGATCAGCTGCGCCCGGCGCCGGCCCAGATGCCGCAGGTGCGCCCACGTCTCATCCAGCTCCTCCGGGACATAGCAGTGCAGCTCGGTAGCCAGCCGGGCAATCAGCACGCAATCGGCCTCATCGGTCTTGTGCGGCGTGTAATCCTGCTGCTCACGGGTTAACCGGCCAATCCCGGCTCATCCTGTGGATAACCGCTCCGGGATGACCGGGAGCTACCCAGGTTTGCGGCGGGCGCGTTCGAGGCGGCGGATGGTCTCCTCGTGGCGGCGGACCCTGGCGGCGACGGCTTCGAGGCTGCGGCGCAGCTGGTCGATCTGGACGGCGAGACCGGTCAAGGTGCTGGCGTCCTGGCCTCGGGTGCGGTGCTCCTCGACGACGGCGCGCAGGTCGGGCCGCCGGTAGAGGCTGGTCCGGCTGATCTGCGCGCGGGCGGCTACTTCCCTGAAGGTGACGGGCCGCCCGGCGGCGGCCAGCTCGGCGCAGGCGGCCTCGACCTGGGTCAGCTCGTCGTGTTCAGCTGGCATTGGCCTGGGTGATGAGCAGGTCGAGCCGTTCGATGAGGCGGCGGTGGCGGGCGGCTTCGGCGCCCCAGCCGCGCGCCTGCGCGTCGGCGGCGAGCGTTTCGGCGTCGGCCCGCTGTAGCTGCAGCACGGGCAGGAAGCTGGCCTCGGAGCGGAAGTTCGGGCAGTGCTCGCAGATGTTGGCGTAGGCGCAGGGGCCCTGGGCGGCGGCGCGCAGGCAGTACCCGCCGGCCAGCCGGGCCTTGATCAGCGGCGCGTCCCGCCAGTTCCCGCCGGTGATGGCGGCGACCGGCAGCTGGGTCCGGTCGCCGGGCAGCACCGGGCCGAGCTGGGCCTTGGCCAGGGTCAGGGCCCGCTGGTACTCCTCGCGGACGGTAGCGTCGAACAGCCGCCCGTAGCGCAGGCTCATCTCCGCCGAGACGTGCCCGAGCAGCGCCATCAGCGCCTGCAGCGAGCAGCCCGCGTTGACCAGGGCAGTGGCATAGGTGTGCCGGAGCTGGTGGGGCACCACGCCGTCCAGGCCCGCCTCGGCGGCCGCGCGGCGCAGCTCCTCGCGCAGGGTGTCCGCCGAGACGCGGCGGCCCTGGTGGGTGAGCAGGAAGTCGGCCATCTTCCCGGTGCGCGGGTGGCGCAGCGGCCGGCCCGGGGAGCGGTGCGCGACGATCCGGTCGATGAGCTCGACGGTCTCCTCGTCGATGGGCACCATCCGCTCGGTGAGCAGCTTGCCCAGCGGCACCTTCAGCCAGGCGCCGGAGCCGGGGACCTCATGCACGCAGTCAAGCTCGAGCATGGTCAGCTCGCCCATGCGCATCCCGGTGGCCCGCGTCAGCAGCAGCGCGTCGGCGCGCAGCCGGTTCGGCGAGTCCTCCAGCGCGGCCAGCAGCGCGCGTTCCTGGTCCGGGGGCAGGTAGCGGGGCAGCGGGTGCGGCAGCTTGGGCGCATCCCGGGCGAAGATCAGCCGCCGGGCCGGGGCCTCGGGCCAGCCCCACTCGGCGATGGCGTCCAGGAAGCTGCCGACGGTCTGGATGCGGGCCTTGGCGGTGGAGGCGGCGATCGGCTGGCCGGTGCGGTGGTTGACCGCCGCGGCGACCTGGTTCAGGTAGGGCTCGATGTGGCGCTGCCGGTCCAGCAGCGCCAGCGAGGCCAGGCCCGGGTCGTGGCGGGCCAGGAACCGGCCGAAGTGCGCCAGCTCGCACGCGGCGCCCTGCACGGTGGACCGGACCAGGGTGGCGTGAAGCCGTTCCAGGTAGGCGGTCATCGGCCGGCGGACCTGCGGGCTCACTCCATCGAGGTGGCGTTCCCAGCTCCACCGCCCCAGCGTGGCGCGCTTGGGCACCGGCTCGGCGGGCGCGCCGAGGTGGTAGGTCACCGCGCGGGAGGCGTAGAGCGCACTGTGGTAATGCTTCAGGGCACGGCCCAGCCGGGCCTCCCGCTCGGTGACCGCCTGCCCGAACTCGGCGAAGTCGGCGTCGGTCAGCTCCGTGAGCCCCCGGCCGGCCTGGATGAGCATGCGGATCGCGATCTCGGAAGCCATCGCGGTGCGGGCTCCCGGCGCGTAGCCGAGCGCTTCGGCGCCAGAAAGGAACCTGGCCAGGTCCGCGCCCAGCGGGCTGGCCGGCGCCTCGCGCAAGATCGCGGTCAGCCTGCGGTCCAGCAGGTAGTCATAGCCCGGCCGCAGGTGCCCGTGCAGCATCAGGAAGTTCAGCAGCGGCTGCAGCTGCGGGCGGGTGCCGGCCAGCCTGGCTGGCAGCGGCTGCGCAGCCCAGGCCTGCGGGTCGGGGAAACGGGCCAGGAAGCAGCGGGCACCGCTATCGAAGCTCTTGTTCCCCACGCCGCGGGCCGCCAGCCAGCCCAGGTACGTGTCGTAGATGGGGGCGGCCTGCGGCGGCACCGCCGTCTTGACCGGCGGCATCAGCGGCCCTCCTGCCAGGCACGCTGCCGGTCCCGGGCAGCGTCGTAGGCGGCGCGCACGTGCGCGGGCGCCAGGTGGATGTAGGCGGCCGAGGAATCGACATGGTCGTGTCCCATCAGCGCCTGCAGCACCGGCAGGTCCACCCCGGCCTCGGCCAGGGCGGTGCCGAAGCTGTGCCGCAGCGCGTGGGGGTGCCCAGCCGCCACCCCGGAGACCTCCCGGTGGTAGCGGAACACCCGCCGCAGCCCGGCCGCGGTCAGCGGCAGCCCCCGGTGCGGCCCCTTCGCCACCACGAACAGCGCCCGGCTGACGGTTTCCGGCCGCCCGGCGAGCAGGTAGGACTGGATCAGCCCGGCGACATCCGGGTCCAGGGGAACCCGGCGCTCCTTGTCGCCCTTGCCGGTCACCCGCACCCAGCCCCGCCCGATATCCACATCGGCGACCCGCAGCCCGAGCACCTCCGCCGAGCGCAGCCCGGACAGCAGCATCAGCCCGGCGATCGCCCGGTCCCGGTCGGTGCGGAAGCTGGACAGCAACGCCGCGGTCTCGGCGCGGTCCAGCCCGCGGGGCAGCCGCCTCGGCTCCCGGACCCGCAGCCTCGACCGCGGCTTCGGCCGGGCCAGGTGGCCGAGCAGCCCGGCCCGCTCCCCGCTGGCGGCCCGCCGTGCGGCCGGGCCCCGCGGCACCGGGCTGGGCGCGGCCGGATCGCGCATCGAGCAGAAGCTGAACAGGCCGGAGATCGCCGCCAGCCGCCGGTTGATGGTGGCCGGCGCGAACCCGGCTGACCGGCCGCTGGCCAGCGAGACCACGTTGTCGTGCTGGCCTTCGCGGCGCTCGGCCCGGCACATGGCCAGGTACCGCAGCAGCGCGTCGGTGTCGACGGCGTCCAGGCCGATGTCCTGGCCGGCCAGCCAGCGGGCGAAGTGCAGCAGGTCGAACGCGTAGGCGCGGACGGTGGCCGGCGAGTAGCGGCGGTCGGCCAGGTAGCCCAGGTAGTCGTTGCACAGCTGCCGGTCCGCGGCCCGCCACCCGCCCTCGATCCGCCAGCGTTCCCCGCTTCCCAGCACCCGCAGCGATTCAGCATCAATCATGAGGCACCAGTAACGGGATCTGACCCGCCCCGGTCAAGACGACACGCCGGCAGCAGGCATTAGGCAACCAGCCTGGCTTCCCGATCAGGTCCGGCGAAATCACTGCTAGATCATGAATGGATTGGCCGGTTAAGGGGGGCGATATGGGACACCAGCGGCTGGATGCACACCAGCGGCAGCCCCCGCTCGGCACACAGCCGCTGCACCTGCAGCCACCGTGGCCCGGTCGGCTCGCACGCCACCGCCACATGCGCGAACCCCTTCGCCCGTGCCTGCCCGACCGCCCAGTCCAGCGCCTCACCCAGCCGGAACGCCTTCACCCTCACCGTCTTACGCGCCAGCACCCGCACATCATGATCCACCACCGCGATCGCCTGCTTGTCCTCCGCCAGGTCGATCCCGATCACCGCGCCATCGCGCGGCAGCACCGCCCGCAGCCGCTCCCGCCGCGCGTTCCGCCG